>NZ_JAKSXV010000025.1 GCF_022829345.1 Methylobacterium sp. J-090
TGTTTGTGATTGATGTGCTGTGCAGGTCTGGCGGCGACCGACTCTCCCGTGTCTTGAGACACAGTACCATGGGCGCTGGTGCGTTTAACGGCCGAGTTCGAGATGGGATCGGGTTCTGGGCACACCGCTCAAACCACCAGACCGGCGCAGGACATCGTTCGGCAAGCTGGTCGACAGCCGTTAGGCGTCGACCGTTCTGGTCTTTTGTCTCTCTGACCGTCCGCTGATCGAAGCCGCTTTGCAGCGGCTGCCGAACCAAGTCACGGACATGGATCATGGGAGCGATCAAGTTCAATCGAGCGATTAGTACTGGTAAGCTCAACGCGTCACCGCGCTTGCACACCCAGCCTATCAACGTGGTGGTCTTCCACGGCTCTCAAGGGA
>NZ_JAKSXV010000029.1 GCF_022829345.1 Methylobacterium sp. J-090
CGTGGTTTCGCGGCGTCCCGCGTCTCCCGTTTCCTGGCCATCCCCCGCGCCGGAACCGGCGGCGGGCCGCAATCGTGTGCGCCGGGCCCCTTCGCCTGGAACAAGAAGGAGGCGCCTCAATCGGCTGGATCGTACCCGCACGTCGCGAGACCCGCCCGCATATGCGCCGGCGCCGGGGCCTCCACGACGATCGGCGGCTTCTTCGGATAGAGCGGCAGGGTGAGCGCCCGGGCATGAAGCTGCAGGCCCGGTCCGCCGCTGCGCGGACCCGAGCCGTAGATCGGGTCGCCGAGGATCGGAAAGCCGGATTCGGCACAGTGCACCCGCAGCTGGTGGGTGCGGCCGGTGACGGGGGTGAGGGCGAGCCAGGCGAGGCCGCCGCCGCGCCCGAGCACCTGCCAGTGGGTCAGGGACGGATCGCCCGCCGGATCCGCCTTCATCCACCACGAGCGCGGATCGGGCGAGCGGCGGGCGAGCGCCAGATCGATGCGGCCGGTGTCGGCCTCGGGGCCACCCTCCACGAGCGCCCAATAGGTCTTGCCGACGCTGCCGCTGGCGGCGAACAGCTTGTTCAGCCGGGCCAGCGCCTTGGCGTGGCGCCCCAGCGCGAGGCAGCCCGAGGTGTCGCGGTCGAGGCGGTGCGCGGCCTCCGGCCGACGCGGCAGGCCGAAGCGCAGGGCGTCGAGGTGGTCGGTCAGCGTCTCGCCGCCCTTCGGCCCGGGATGGACCGGCAGGCCCGCCGGCTTGTCGATGACGAGGACGAGGGCATCGCGGTAGAGGAGGCGCGCGCCTATGTCTGCTACGAGGACGTCAGTTGCGGGCATGGCCTTGGCGCTAACCGTGCCGGGTCCGGGGAGCAAGCGGGAATGAGCGAAGACAAGAGGCCGGGCTGGCTGCTGCGCAAGATGTTCGGCACCAAGGAGGAGCCGCGCCCCGAGCCCGTGCCCGTGCAGCCGCCCGATCCGAAGCCGGTCCCGCATCCCGTCCCTCAGCCGGTGGTCGAGCCGCCGGTGGCCGAGCCTTCGGTCGCCGAGCCCGTGGCGCCCCCGCCCGAATCCCCGGCCTCGTTCTCGGAAGGCCAGCCGGATTTCGCCACCGCCGCGACGGACGTGTCTCACGTGCCAGCGCCTCCGGGCGAGCCCGGCGAAGGGACGCCCGGCAAGAACGCGGTCCCCGACGAGATCGAGGGCGCCGACCTCCAGCCCGTCGAGGGGGCCGAGGAGCGCCCCCCCGCCGGCACGGCGGGCGACGATCCGGCGCGCGGCGCGGAGCCGGCCGACACCACCGCCCAGGCCTTCGCGCCGCATGCGGAGCCGGAGCCGGAGGTCGCGACCCAGATCTTCCTACCGGAGCCGGAGGCCGAACCCGAGGGCGAGAAACGCGGCTGGTGGAGCCGGCTCACGGGGGGCATGAAGCGCACCTCCTCGGCGCTCACCGAGCGGGTCACCGGCCTGTTCACCAAGCGCAAGCTCGACGCCGACACCCTGGAGGAGCTGGAGGACGCCCTGATCCAGGCCGATTTCGGCATCGAGACCGCCACGCGCATCTCGGAGGCCGTGGGCAAGGGCCGCTACGAGAAGGGCATCTCGCCCGACGCCGTGCGGGAGATCCTGGCGACGGAAGTCGAGCGCGCGCTCGCCCCGGTGGCGGTCCCGTTCCGCATCGACACGTCGAAGACGCCGTTCGTGATCCTGATGATCGGCGTCAACGGCGCGGGCAAGACCACCACCATCGGCAAGCTCGCCATGAAGCTGAAGGCGGACGGCCATTCCCTGATGCTGGCCGCCGGCGACACCTTTCGCGCGGCGGCCATCGAGCAGCTCAAGGTCTGGGGCCAGCGCACGGGCACGCCGGTCATCGCCCGGGCGCAGGGCGCCGACGCGGCGGGCCTCGCCTACGACGCCTACGAGGCCGCCAAGCAGCAGGGCACCGACGTGCTCCTCATCGATACGGCCGGCCGGCTCCAGAACAAGGCCGGCCTCATGGCCGAGCTGGAGAAGATCCTGCGGGTGATCCGCAAGATCGACGCCCAGGCGCCCCACGCGGTCCTCCTCGTCCTCGACGCCACCGTCGGCCAGAACGCGCTCAGCCAGGTCGAGCTGTTCTCGAAGGCCGCCCAGGTCACCGGCTTGGTCATGACCAAGCTCGACGGCACGGCGCGGGGCGGCATCCTCGTGGCGCTCGCGGCCAAGTTCGGCCTGCCGGTGCATTTCATCGGCGTCGGCGAGGGTGTCGAGGACCTGGAGCCGTTCGAGGCCCGCGACTTCGCCCGCGCCATCGCGGGGTTGGACAAGGGATAGCGGTTCGGCTGCCGGGATCGAGCCCTCACCACCAAAAGCCGCGACGCGCCGCGCGCGGCCCTCTATGACGGACACCATGCAGATCGAAGCCATTCCCCCGCGCCGTCACCTGCCGCCCCTGCTCAAGCTCGTCCTCGAACTCGGGCCGCTGGTGATCTTCTTCCTTGGCAACGCCTACGCCGAACGGTTCGGGGTGGCGCCTCAGCAGAAGCTGTTCGTGGCGACCGGCGTGTTCATCGCCGCCACGGTGGTGGCGCTGTCCATCCACTTCGCCCTGGTGCGGCGGCTGCCGATCATGCCCCTGGTCTCGGGCGTGGTGGTGGTGGTGTTCGGCGGCCTGACCCTGGTCCTGCAGGACAAGACCTTCATCATGATGAAGCCCACCATCGTGAACACCCTGTTCGGGCTCGTGCTCCTCGGCGGCCTCGCATTCGGCAAATCCCTGATCTCGGTGGTGCTCGACAGCATGTTCACCCTGACCGAAGAGGGCTGGCGCAAGCTCACCTTCCGCTGGGGAATGTTCTTCCTTCTCCTCGCGGTGATCAACGAGGTGGTCTGGCGGACGCAGACGGAGGATTTCTGGGTGAGCTTCAAGGTGTTCGGCATCATGCCGCTCACGATCCTGTTCGCCCTGGCGCAGACGCCGCTTCTCCTGCGCCACGAGCGCAAGGGCGAGGATGCCGGCCGCGCCTGACCCGCGCAAGACCGGGCCCGAACCCGGGATCAGGCCAGGACGCGCGCGTACTCGGCCTCCGGCACACCGTAGGCGTCGCCGGCGATGTCGCGCATCCGTGTCCGATCGCGGATGCCGATGCCGCCGCGCCGCGTCTTGACGGCGCCCGCATCCTCGAGACTGCGCAGGGCCGTGGTGATGCCGGCCCGGCGTACGCCGAGCATCATCGACAGGAGTTCGTGGGTCAGCGGCAGATCCTCGCGGTCCGTACGATCGTGGCACATGAGCAGCCAGCGCGCGAGACGCTGCTCGATGGTGAAGCGGCCGTTGCACAGGCTGCCCTGCGCCAGCTGGACGGAGAAGACCTGGGCGTAGCGCAGCAGGCGATCATGCAGGGGACGGCACTCGAGCAGTACGGCCCGGAAGGCATCCGCGCCGATGCACAGGGCCCGGCACGGAATCTGGACGATGGTCGCGTGCGGCCAGCTGTCGATGCCATGGAGGAGGGGAAGGCCCGTCATCCCCTCGGGACCGATGATGCCGGCCTCGGCCTGCATGCCGAAGGGCGTGCGGGCCATCACGGAAATCATCCCCGGCTCGGGAAAGCAGACCTTCGTGATCGCGATCTCGGGGGCCTCCAAGATGACACCCTGCTCGAACGAGCATCGCTCCAGTTCCGGCTGAAGGCGAGCAAACTCATCCGGCGGTAGCATACCCAGAATGCGGTTGCGGATTTCATGTTGAGCGATGAACGACGCCACGACCCTGCCGATCTGCAGGTATGAGCAACTGAGACTCGACACCTGAGACTCATTGTCATCAATGAGCGATCCAACACCATACCACCGATAGACAAAGCTGTGAACGGAATAACTTTGAACATATAAGTACGTTATCGTACAATACGTTGATATCGATCAATCACTAGACGTGGCAATCTTTTGCTTACAGAATGTTTTTCTACTCCGCCCTGTAAAATCGCGGACGCGACTTTAATTTTATGAAGTCGAAAGATTTCCTGACGGATCTGCTGGAATGCTTTTCTGAGATCAGGCGGAGACACGAAGTCCATTTGCCCCTGATGAGACCGTCTTCGCTCGGTCGAGGCGGTTGACGGTCTCGTTCGACATGCGCAGCGCCCGAGTCTCACTCGAATCCGCATCGCAGTTGCGATCAAACGGATCTCGCGGACGGCCTCGCGTAACCAGAGGACCTTCGGGACTTCTCGGCCGCAGCCGGCCGGGGACGGGAAGGCTCGCGCCGCAGCCCGCCGCGCGTCGGCGGCAGGATCAGGAACGGCGCGGCTTCGCGGCCGCAGGCGTTCCACCCGCCGGCAGGCCTCGACGGCAAGCCCCGGGGCGGCGCTCGAACCTCACGGCGCGGCGTCCGCCACGGCACCGGCGGCGCGGATCTTGTCGAGGACGGCCTTGTAGTTCTCCGGGGTGACGATCCCGACCAGCTTGTCGCGGATCGTGCCGTCCGGCCCGATGATGAAGCTTTCGGGCACGCCGTAGACCCCGAAGTCGATGGCGGTCCGACCGGTGGCATCCATCCCCACCGCCTGGAACGGCACGCCGTTGCGGGACAGGAAGCGACGGGCGTTCTCGGGGGCGTCCTTGTAGGCGATGCCTACGAGGCGCAGGCCGGGCTCGCGGGCGAGCCGCATGAGTTGCGGGTGCTCGATCTGGCAGGGCGCGCACCACGACGCCCAGAAATTGACGAGGGTGACGCGCCCCTTGAGGTCGGCGCTGGACAGTCCGGGCAGGGACGCACCGCCGGGCAGGGACCCGCCGTTGGGCGCGAGGCCGGGGAGGGCGGCCAGATCGAAGGCCGGGGCCGCCCGCCCGATCAGCGCGGAGGGGATAGCCGAAGGGTCGGCCCCCGAACGCAGGCGCACAAAGAACAGTCCGGCGAGCGCCACGAAGGCGACGAGGGGGACGATGACGAGGAGGGAGCGCCGGGCCGGCTCGGGGGAGCTCACGCGCGCCGCTCCGCCGGGGGCTGGGACGCCGGTCGGGACGAATCCTGCAGCGCGGCCAGGGCCCGCGTCTGGGCCCGCCGGTCGCGCACCGCGTGCCCGATCAGGCCGGCGATGACGAGGGCCGTGAAGGCGTAGGCGCCGAGGATGAAGCCCGCGTGGGGCCCGAGATCAAGGGGTCCGAGAGGCATGACCGTCACAGGCCCTGGACCGCACCGAGGGGGAGGCCGGTATCGAGGCGCTCGGCCTCGCGGATCGTCAGCGCCCGCACCCGGCGGCGCAGGATCTCCGTGCGCATGGCATTCAGATGCAGGGTGATCCCCAGCAGGGTGAAGGCGAGGATCATCTCGAGGAGCGGGTAGAGCATGGAGGGATCGATGGACGAGCCGCCCATGCGCATGATCGAGGCCGGCTGGTGCAGGGTCGACCACCAGTTCACCGAGAACTTGATGATCGGCAGGTTCACGGCGCCGACAAGGGTCAGGATCGCGATGGCGCGCGCGGCCCGGTTCGGGTCCTCGATGGTGCGCCACAGGGCGATGATGCCGCAATAGATGAGGAACAGCACCAGCATGGAGGTCAGGCGCGCGTCCCAGACCCAGTAGGTGCCCCACATGGGCTTGCCCCACAGCGAGCCGGTGACGAGGCAGATCAGGGTGAAGGCCGCGCCGATGGGGGCGGCCGCGCGCTGGGCGACATCCGCCAGGGGGTGGCGCCAGACCAGGGTACCGAGGGCCGAGACCGCCATGGCCCCGTAGAAGAACACCCCGAGCCAGGCCGCCGGCACGTGGATGTACATGATCCGCACGGTCTCGCCCTGCTGGTAGTCGGGCGGCACCGTGAACCAGGTCAGGTAGAGACCGAAGGCCAGGAGCGCTCCCGAGAGCCCGGCGAGCCAGGGCATCAGGGGGGCGGTCCACCGCAGGAAGTGGCCGGGATGGGCGAGGCGTGTCCACATGAGCCGGGATTTAGCCCAGGGTGCGGTGCAGCGGCAATGCGGGCGTTGCGCGCAAGGGTCTTCGAGGGTTCGGCGAGGGTTCGGCAAGGCCGCGCGGGGCGATCTCGGCGTACCGGCCGTTCGGCCTACACGTTGCCGGCCTGGAACCCCGCCAGGGGGGCGGTGACGCGGCAGACCACGCCGGCGGGATCGAAATCGAGACCGACGGTGCCGCCGACGGCCCCGACGAGACCGCGCTCGATCAGCCGCGAGCCGAATCCTTTTCGCGATGGCAACGCAACCATCGGGCCCCCGGATTCCCGCCAGGTCATCCGCACCATGGGCTCGCCCCCCAGCAGGGGAGTCACATCCCACGTCACGGTGATGCGGCCGTCGGGCACCGACAGAGCGCCGTACTTGGCCGCATTGGTGGCGAGTTCGTGCAGCATGAGGGCGAGGGACAGGGCCGCCTTGGCGCCGAGTTCGATGGGCGGCCCGGAGATGCGGAACCGGTCGGGCTGGCGGTCGTCGTGGATGGCGAGCGCGCTGGCGAGCACCGCTCCGAAATCCGCGCTCTCACCCTCGCCGGACAGCAGGATGTCGTGGGCCTTGCCGAGCGCGATGAGGCGCGCCGCCAGGGCCTCCTTGGCGGCCTCGACGTCGGTGACGTTGCGCAGGGTCTGCGAGGCGATGGCCTGGACCACCGCGAGGGTGTTCTTGAGCCGGTGGCTGAGCTCGCGGTTGAGGATGCGCTGCTGCTCGTCGGCCTCGATCCGGGTCAGCCCACCCCAGGCGCGCTCGGCGACCTCGCGAGCGAACGCGATCTCCTCCGGCGTCCAGTCGTGGGGAACCGCGTCGAGGACGTAGAGGATGCCGACGAGGCGCCCGCGCTGGAGGATCGGCACCTTGATCACGGCGCGCATGCCGATCTGGGCATAGCCGGCCGCGTCATCGACGCGCTCGGGGGTCGCGGCGATGTCGGCCACGGCCAGGATGTCGCCGCGCCGCAGGCGGGCGACGCTCGCCGCCACGGTGGCCAGGGCCTGCGTCCCGGCCTGTGGGCCGAGGCCGGCGGCGATCCAGTCCGGCGCGACGGCCGACAAGCCGCCGGCGGGATCGACGAGGGCGTAGCCGGCCCGGGCCACCCCCAGGGTGCGCCCGAGGCTCTCGGCCGTGGCCCGCACCACCGCCGCATTGGTGTTGAGGTCGCGCAGGCGGTCGCTGAGGGCAATGAGGGCCTCGCGCCTGGTGTCGGCGAGCTTCTCGTTGGTGATGTCCTCGATCATCGCCGTGGCATGGACGCTGTCGCCCAGGGTCTGCGACACGAGGTTGACCCGGGCCCAGATGATGCGGCCGTCGAGGCGACGGTAGCGCTTCTCCAGGCGCTCCTGCATGGTCTCCCCCTTGGCGAGGCGGCGGTGCAGGTCGGCCCGCTCGGCATCGTCCTCGGGGGGCGTCCAGCGCGCCAGGGAATGGCCGAGGATCTCGGATTCCGGCGCACCCCAGATCTCGCACAGCTTGGCATTGACCGCGAGCGCCCGGACGCTGCGCGGGTCGAACTGGACGATGCCGACATTGGCGCCCTGGAACACCGCGCGGAACTGGGCGGAGGCCCGGTTGCGCTCGGTCACGTCGAGCATGGCGCCGATCATCCGCAGGGGCGCTCCGGCGGTATCGCGGACCATGTAGCCGCGGTCGAGCACCTCGGCGTAGGTGCCGTCGGCGCGCAGGAACCGGTACTCGTGGTCCCAATCACCGGCCCCGCCCGTGATCACCGCACGGATGTCGGCCTCGACGGCGGCCCGGTCGTCCGGATGGACATGATCGATCCACCACGCCCCGTTCGGCCCGACGCGGTCGGGCGTCCATCCGTAGGCGGTGGCCAGGGCCTCGTTCCACAGGACGGTGTCGGTGGTGAGATCCCAGTCCCAGATGGCGTCGTTGGTGGCGCGGGTCACGAGGCGATAGCGCTCTTCGGTGGCCCGCAGGGCGATCTCGGCCTGCTTGGCCTGCGTGACGTCGCGCACGGTGCCGACCATCCGGCTCGCGCGGCCCCCGCTGACGATGAGCTGGCCCCGGGCCGCGATCCAGCGGACGGGGCCGCCCCCGGCCGGGACAACGCGGTACTCGCTGTCGAACAGGCCGGTCCCGGCCGGATCGAGGGCTGCCTGAAGGGCGACATCGACCCGTTCACGATCCTCGGGATGCAGGCCCCGCAGGAAGGTCTCCGCGTAGGTGACCGCCCCGTCGGGCGCCACGCCGAACAGGGCGCGGGTGCGGGCGTCCCAGCGCAGGATCGTGGTGGCGAGATCGTAGTCGAAGATGCCGATGCCCGTAGCCTCGACCGCCAGACGCAGGAGCACGGCGCTCTCGGCCGGGTCCGCCATTTCGGGACCCGTCCCGTCCGGCGCAGGCGCCACGGCGGTCGAGACCGGTCCCGTCCGGTGTTCGGTCTCGCGTGACGGCGGCGAAGGATGGGCGGCGGGGTTCGTCATCGGCGGGGGCGGCGGCATCCGTCTCGGATCAGGCGTTGCGGGTCGGCGAGGTGTCCTTCTTCGGCGGAATCCTCCGCCCGTCAGGCCGTCTCCCGCTGGGGGGTGGACCGCTCGGCGGGGGCCGTCTCATCGGGAGGCTCGACGCGGACGAGATGCCCGAGGCGGTCGTAGCCCGCACCCAGCACCGTCTCGTAATGATGCCGGACCACGCCGTGGCACTCGCAGGCGGCGGCCTCGGCCTTGGCGCGGTCCCGAACCGTGATGCGGCCGCGTCCGACCTCGATGAGACCCTGCTGCTGCAGGGTGCGCAGGATGCGGGTGAGGTAGGTGCGCTGCACGCCGAGCATCGCCGCGAGCAGTTCCTGGGTCACGGGCAGGATCTCGCTGGCGATCCGGTCCTGCAGGGTCAACAGCCAGCGCAGGCAGCGCGCCTCGATGGGATGAAGGGCGTTGCAGGCCACCGATTGCAGCACCTGCGCGAGCAGGCAGTCTCCGTAGCGGGTGAAGAGGTTGCGCAGGCTCTCGGATCGGCGCTTGGCCTCCTGGAAGCGACCGGCCTCCATCCGCAGGACCGGACCACCGATCTGCACCACCGCGTGCGTCGAGGCGGGCAGGTAGCCGTGGCTGACCACCCCGCCGACGGCGCCTTCGCGGCCGATGGTGGCGGTCTCGGCGCTGCGCCCGTCCCGCATGGCGATGATCAGGGTCGCCACGGTCTGGCCGCACGGGAAGGCGATCGCGGTGACCTCGGAGCCGGCCGCGAACAGGATCTCGCCGCGCTGGTGAGTGGACCATTCGAGGTGAGGCGCCAGCAGGGCACGGTCCTCGGCCTTCAGGGTTTTCAGGAGAAGATTGCCCTGAAACAAGGCATCGGCGGCCGAGGGCATGGCGTGCACTGCGTTCACGGTCTGTCTTCCGGCCACTAGCGCACGCCTTTCGGCGCGTCTGTCTAATAGTAGACGTAGTCCGAGGAATTTTGTCGTTTTGATGGGGTGAAGGGGCATTTCCCAACTTATGTTGGAAAATGCGGGGCCCGACGCACGAGTGGCGGCGTCGGAGGCGGTCGATACCGGCGGGGCGAATCTCACGATCGACCGATGCGCAGGCGACGGCGCCTCGTGTGAACGCGAATCCGCACGTGCGCGACAGCGGAAATCATACGATCTCCGATCGAGCCCCCCGGTGAGCGTGTAGATCACCGGTGCGCGGGCTCCCGCAGCAGGAAGCCGGACCGCGCGACCGCTCAGGCCTGACCGGCCTCGTCGCCTTCGCCGATGCAGTCGAGGGCGCGCTCCACGGCCGTCACGGCGTCGAGGAGGTTCCGGACCGTGCTTTCGACTTCGCGCCGCGGCCGGTTCATGGCCGCCGCGCGGACGCCCACGGCCTGGAGATGTTCGAGGACCGCGAAGAGATCATCGGCGACGGCCACCACATCGTGCACCGCCGGGGCGGGCGGGGAGGGGCGGCTACGGAAGGGGATGACGTTACTCATGACGATGATGTTTCGCGTGGCGGACCGTCGAACGCCAGGAGTCCGGGTGGCAATTTCACACGATTGGCCGACTTGTCCGGGCGTCAAAGCGCGGGGTGGTGAGCGTTTCCGTGGCGTCATCGCATCACTGCGCGGCGAACCGGCGACGGTTCGTTATCCTTGCGCGGTTCGCCATTCCGACGCTTGACGCGGCTGCCCGGGGAGGCTCCACCTCCGGCGACACGCTTGTTCAGGACAGATTTGCGATGCGCCTCCTTCCCCTCGCCCTCTCCACCCTCCTCGTGGCCGGCCTGTGCGCCTGCAACAGCGCCGAGGGTCCGAATTCCCGCAGCGGCATCGCCGAGACCTTCGACACCAGCAACTACCGCCGCTCCTCCGACACCAACGGCACCCAGACCCGCCGCGACGTGAACCGCCTCTACACCCAGCCCTCGCTGCCTTCGATTTCGAGCCGCGGCAACTGATTCTGAGCCTCGTGGGTCCGGATCTGTCTCCGGCGACCATGAGGCCCGGCCTACAGCCGCCACTGTGCCGTCGCGCGGGCAATCCCTTCAGGGAGGCTCCCGTTCAGTTCTTGGCGAGGGCGTCGGCGAATGCCGTCATGCGATTGCGGGCGTAGGTCGGCAGGCCGGCACTGATGGAGGTGCCGGTGTTGAAGGACGAGTTGCCCATGAGCACCTGGGCCGGCAGCAGGTTCTTGAGCACCGGCACGCGGGCGTATTCCTGCTTGCGGTCGAGGACGTCGGCCTTGATGGCCAGCGCCATGTAGGTGGTGACCACGGTCTTTCCCGGGTCATTCGGCATCGGTTGGAACACGGCCAGGAACTTGCCGAAGCGCAGGATCTGGTTGACCCAGAAGATGGTCTGTTCGAGCCCCCCCGTCACGGGCGCGTCGATCTTCGTGAGCCCGGCGAGCGGGGCGGTCTCGGCGGGGGGAAGGGTGCGCAGCTCGCTCTGGAACGAGACGAACTCGGCGATCTTCTTCGATGCTCCGTCCTCGAGCTTGTTGGCGAGCTTCACGCCGAGCGGCAGCTTGCCCTCGAGATCGTAGCGCGACTCGATGCAGACGGTGCCGAGATCGCACCACGGCCGGTCGGGGCGCTTGGCGAAGGCGGCGGCCGGGTCCTTGGTCGGGGTCACATCGGCGGGATTCAGGGTCTTGTGCTTGATGACCGGGTCCATCTTCGCCACGAATCCAAGGGTGGCGTAGGACGTGAGATCAATGGACTCGGCGGCCCTGGGCACGACGAAGCGCCCCTGCGCCACGTAGACCTTCAGGGTCTCGTGCCGGCGCTTGGCCACTCCGTTGAGGGTCTGCATGTAGTCGGGCTCGGCGTAGGTCGGGTAGGGCGCGAGCGCCGCCCGCTCGGCCGGGCGCACCCGGCCCCAGTCGAGGTAGGGCACGAGGCCGTTCTCGGGCTTGGCCGGATCGTCACGATGATCGGTGAACAGGACGGTGCCGGCCTTGAGGCCGGAAAGACCCACCCCTTCGATGGAGGGTACATCCTTGATCCGGTCGGAGGGCGCGGGCTGCTGCTTCATGCCCTCCTGCGCCTGCGCGGGCAGGGAAAGGACCAGCAGAGCGGCGAGACGAAGGGGCGCGGAAAGGTGCATCGGCACGTCGGAGCCTTTGGTCGAGCAAGGGGAGTGGGAAGTGGGGGTGGGGGCCTTCGATCGACGGAGGCCGGCGGAGCCACCTCCACCCTCGATCCCTCCCCACGAGGGGGAGGGAGGCGCATTCATCGCCGGTCGGGCCAAGCGGGCCGGATGGCGGGTCAGTAGCGCGGGTCTTCGCCGAACAGGTAGTCGGGATCGCGGCGGCGCGGGCGGGCATAGACCTCGTCGTCGCCGAAGGGCGAGCGCTGGGTACCGGGCCAGACCGGATCGGGGTCGCGCTGGGCCCGGCGGCTCGGTGTCCGGCTCCGGGCTTCGCCGAACGGGTCGAAGACATCGGGCTCCGTGCGCCGACCCGGCAGGGTGCCGAAGAGATCGCCGGCCACGTCCGCCCCGTCCTCGGCACCGCCGAGGTCGCCATCCTCCGCGTCGGGCCGCATGGCGGTCCGGGTCTCGCGCGGCAGGAGCTTGTACTGGGTGTCGGCCATGCGCCCGTTGGCGAGGCGGAAATGCTCGAGGAAGCCGCCGCCCGAAACCTGTTCGCCGCTGCGGGCGTCGATGGGGAGGTCGGCGAGGAACGGCCGGGCCTCGGCCGAGGGCGGCGCGAGATTGGTGCGCGGCACGCCGTTGGCCCAGGCCGCCTGCAGGATCGAACCGGCGATGGGCACGGCCAGATGCCCACCGGTCTGGCCACGCCCGAGGGTCTTGCGCGTGCCGTCGGCGTTGTCGTAGCCGACCCAGACCACGATGGTGATCTCGTTGGTGAAGCCGGCGAACCACGCGTCGTTCTCGTTCTCCGACGTGCCGGTCTTGCCGGCGATGGCGGACGAGAACCGGCTCAGGGCCGCCGCCGTGCCGTGCTGGGTCACGCCCTGGAGCATAGTCTTGAGCTGGTAGAACGCCACGCGGTCGGCCGAGCCGATGCGAACGGGCTCGCGGGGGCTGCGGGTGTAGAGGGTCTTGCCGTCGCGCTCCACCGATTCGAGGGCGTAGGGCGCGGGCCGGGCGCCCTCGTTGGCGATGGCCGCGTAAAAGGCGGCGAGATCCACCATCCGCACGGGCTGGGCGCCGAGCACGAAGGGATAGTAGCGCTCGCACTCGGCGTAGAGCTGAGCCTCGAGGGCGAGGTCGCAGACCTTCTGCAGGCTCGCGGGCGCTTTGTCGGCGATGCCGCCCTGGAGCAGGCGCGCGGTGACGAGGTTCTTCGAGAATTCGAGGCCGCGCCGCAGGGTCGTGGCCCCGGCCCCGCCGCCGTCGTAGTTCTTCGGCGACCAGGAATCGCCGACGCCGCCGATGGGCGGGAGCGTCACGGCGGCATCCATCACCAGGGTGTTGGGCTGCAGGCCGGCATTGAGGGCGGCGAGATAGGTCACGGGCTTCAGGGTCGAGCCCGGCTGGCGTACGGTCTGGGTCACCCGGTTGAGCTGGCTCACGGGGTAGGAGAAGCCGCCCGCCATGGCGAGGATGCGCCCCGTGCGGTTCTCGAGCACCAGGGCCGCCCCCTGGACGCTCGGCCGCACCCGCAGGTCGGCGCGCGGGGCCTTGGCCGAAGGATCGCGCAGCTTCACCCGCACCACGTCGTAGAGGGCGAGCCGGCCCCGGGCCGGGCCGGGCTCCAGGCTGATCGTGCGGCCATCGGCTAAGCCCGCCCTCGCCGGGCCGCCCCGTCCGGGATCGAGCACCACGGCCAGCGGCCAATGCACGTCGTAGAGAACCGGGCGGGCATTCTCCAGGGCGCGCTGCCAGGTCGGCTTGGGGCCTGCGGGCTTCGGAGAGGCCACCTTGGCAGCGGCCGCCGCCGCGGCCCGTGCCGCCTTGCGCTCGGCCTTCGTGCCAGCGGGCTTCGTGTCTGCGGGCTTGGGGGCCTCGGCGGGCTTCGTCTCGCCGCCGACGAGGAGCGGCACGGAGAGCGTCGAGCCTTCGGGGGCGGGGGCGGCCCCGTCGAGCTTGCGCACGGCCTCGGCGAGGTTGAGTTCCGGGCCCTCGTAGCGCTGGCGCCCGGTGGCGCGCTCGTAGTTGGCGAGCCCGTCCTGCAGCGCCGTTTCCGTGGCGGTCTGGAGGCCGGCATTGAGGGTGGAGCGCACCGTGTGCGAGGCCGAGGTCAGGGAGTCGATACCCGCGAAGGTGCGGGTCTCGCGGGTGAGGTGATCGACGAAGTAGAAGCCGGAATCGCGCCGCGCCGTCTCGATGGGGCTCAGGCCCAGGGGTGCGTTGGCGGCCTGGGTGAGTTGGGCGTCGGTGATGACGCCCTCTTCCTTCATCCGGGCGAGCACGTAGGCCCGGCGCTCGCGCGCCCGGTCGGGGTACTTGTCGGGGTTGTAGAAGTTCGGCCCCTTCGGCATGCCGGCCAGAAGGGCCGCCTCCGGCACGGTGAGCTGACCGACGGATTTGCCGAAGTAGCTGCGCGCGGCCATCTCGATGCCGTAGGCGCCGCGCCCGAGATAGATGCCGTTGAGGTAGAGTTCCAGGATGCCGGCTTTGGGCAGGATGCGCTCCAGCCGGGAGGCCACGATCATCTCGCGGATCTTGCGCTCGTAGGTGACGTCGTCGCCGACCGAGAGGTTCTTCACCACCTGCTGGGTGATGGTCGAACCGCCGGCCGGCCGGCCCGGCGAGGCGAGGTTGCCGATGAAGGCGCGGATCACGCCGCGCTCGTCGATGCCGTGGTGGGTCTCGAAGCGCTTGTCCTCCGCCGCGACGAAGGCTTGTCGGACCATCGCCGGCACCTCGGCGATGGGCACGCTGAGACGCCGTCCGTTGGCCTCGAAGGCCTCGGCGTAGCGCTTGCCCGCCCCGTCGAGGATGAGGCTGGCGCCGGGCAGCTTGCGCTCCTTCAGGGCTTCGGCCGAGGGCAGGTCGAGGACGGCCTTGTTGTAGAAGGCGATGACCTCGCCCGCGTCGAAGGGCGAATCCTTCGGGGTCTCGCCCTTGCAGAACTGGCGGTAGCTGACGTTGAGCTCGCCGATGTCGAGGCCGTGCAGCAGTTTGGGCGCGCTCGCCCCCGCGATGGCGGTGGGGTCCTCCATCGCCGTGGAGATGAGCTCGTCGAGGTTGATGTCCTCGATGTCGAAGGCCTTGCGCATGTGGGCGCAGCCGTCGCGCAGGATCTGCACGACTTGGGCCCGGTCGGCCACGGGATCGAACTGCGTCTTCACCGCATCCGGCCGCGTCGTGACCTGACTGAGGGTCAGGGCCGTCGCGAACAGCTTGATCAGAATGATGTTCATGAAAGCCGGCAACAGCGGGGTTCTTCGGGCGCGCCCGGTCGGCGCGCGCACGCGTCCGAGGATGCACCGCACAACGCGGCTGATTTAAGGTGACGACTTGACGGGTCCAGCCCCGCCATGGCGGGGCCGGACCCGCGGTCGCAGCCTATTTGTTGCGCCCCAGCAGCACCAGCCAGCCGATCCCGATCACGCACACCATGGCGCCGACCGTGACGAAGGCCGGCGTGCCCAGATCCATGAACCGGGGCGCCAGCTGCGTCGCGAAGGCGGCCACGATGAGCGCCACGGCGATGCGGGCGGCGGCGCGCTCGATGCCCCGGGTGAGCTTCTCGATGCCCTTCAGCTCGATCTCGACGGTGACGCGGCCCTGCTTCAGGCGCACCAGCATGAGGTGGATCAGGGTCGGCAGTTCGGAGGCGGCGCCGAACAGGCCGGCGCCCACGGCCTCGACCTTGCGGGTGATGCCCTTGATCGAGAATTGCGACTGGATCCGGCGCTTCACCGTGGGCCCAGCCGCCGTGAACAGGTCGAAGTTCGGGTCGAGCTGGCGCATCACCCCGTCCGCCGTCACCAGCCCCTTGAACAGGATGGCGAGATCGGTCGGCATGGCGAGGTCGTTCTCGCGGGCCATGGTCATAAAGTCGGTGAGGAGCGCCCCGAAATCGATGGCCGCGCCGGTATGGCGGGCGATGAAGGCCTGCGAGGAGGTCTCGAGCTTGGTCAGATCCGGGTTGCTCGATCCACTCCAGTCGAGGAGCACGGCCATCAGCCCGTCGGAATCCTCCTTGAGCATCGCGCCGATGAGCATCAGCAACTGGGTGCGGCGGCGTTCGGACAGGCGGCCGATGATGCCGAAATCGATGAAGCCGATCCGGTCGCCGCTCATGATCAGCATGTTGCCCGGATGCGGATCGGCGTGGAACACGCCCTCGATCAGGGCCATCTGCAGGAAGGCGTCGGTGCCCTTCTGGGCGAGCACCACCTTGTCGATGCCGGCGGCATCGAGGCGGGCGTGGTCGTTGGGCGGGATGCCGTGGATGAATTCCTGCACGAGCACGCGCTCGGAGGTCCATTCCCAGTGGATCTTGGGCACCACGATATCGTCGCGATCGGCGAAGATGCCCGCGATGGTCTCGCAGTTGCGGGCCTCGTTAATGAGGTCGAGTTCGCCGTAGAGGCCGCTGGCCAGATGCCGCATCTGCTCCTGCGGCTGGTACCGGCCGAATTCCGGCCACTCGTTGACGACGATGCGGGTGGCGTGGCCCAGCAACCGCAGGTCGGCCTCGATGACCTTGCGCAGGCCGGGACGCAGGACCTTGACCACCACCTCCTCGCCGGTGTGGAGCCGCGCCCGGTAGACCTGGGCGATGGAGGCGGCGGCGAGGGGAGCCGTGTCGAACTCGGCGAAGATCTCGTCGGCCGGCGCCCCGAGGTCCTCCTCCAGCTGCGGCCGGATGCGCTCCCACGGGATCGGCGAAACCTGGCTGTGGAGCTTCTCCAGCTCCTCGGTCCATTCCGGCGTCAGGAGGTCGGGCCGGCTCGCCAGGATCTGCCCGAGCTTGACGAAGGTCGGGCCGAGGGCCTCGATGGCCCGGCGCACGCGCTGCGGCTGCGACAGGCGCGCGATGTCCACCCGGGGCGCCCGGCGCTTGGCGAAACGCGCCACGTGGGCGATGCCGAGGCGCTCGACCACCTTGGTGACCCCGTAGCCGATGAGCACGGAGGCGATCTCGCCGAGCCGTTGCCGGTCGCGGGCGGCGACGAAGGCGGTTTTCAGCATGTGTGATCGGGACCCGGCTGGGGGAGGAAGGCGTCGGAATGGCGCCCGGACAACGAGCCTGAGCGTGGTAAGGTTCGGCTAACGGTATGGCGAGGCCGAAGTTTGACGGGCGCCGCCGCGCGGCGATTCGCACCGCGCCCCGTCTCGCGCTAGACAGGCGGCTTCCCGCGCCCTCGGGGCGCTCGTGCGAGAGACGCGATGCCAGGCACGCCCCGCGCCGGAATCATCCCGGTGACGCCCTTCCAGCAGAATTGCACTCTGATCTGGTCCGACGAGACCAAGGTCGGCGCCGTGGTCGATCCCGGCGGCGACCTCGACCGGATCGAGGCGGCGATCCGGGCCCAGGGCATCACCATCGAGAAGATACTGCTCACCCACGGCCATATCGACCATGCGGGCGGGGCGGACGAACTGCGCGAGCGCCTGGGCGTGCCCATCGAAGGCCCGCACGAGGCCGACCGCTACCTCCTCGACAGCCTGCCCGAGACGGGCGCCAGTTACGGAATCGACGGGGCGCGGGCCGTGACGCCCGACCGCTGGCTCGTGGAGGGCGACGCCGTCACCGTCGGCGGTCTCGCCTTCGACATCCTCCACGCGCCGGGCCATTCGCCGGGCAGCGTGGTGTTCGTGAGCCGGGACGCGCGCTTCGCCCTCGTGGGCGACGTGGTGTTCAAGGGGTCGGTCGGCCGCACCGACCTCCCGGGCGGAAGCCACGACCAGCTCATCCGCGCCATCAAGGAGAAGGTCCTGCCCCTCGGGGACGACATCGCCTTCATCCCCGGCCACGGCCCGACGAGCACGCTCGGCGAGGAACGCCTGACCAACCCGTTCCTGCAGGATTGATACGGCCTCCGCTCGATCGGAGCGGTGGCTGGATCGACCAGCCCGCGCGGCGTCTGAGCGAAGCCCAAATCCGCCATCCGAAGGGATGAACCGGATCGGGTATGACCCCGACGCGACGCCACCGTGGATGGAGTGCCCGTCCGCTCCCGTCGCACCTTGCGAAAGCAATGCTTTTTGAAGGCGGAAGGCCTATAAAGGCCCTTGACGCATTGCAGGCGTGTCCGGGGCTCGCGCCGGGGCACGAAGGATCACGCCAGGACCCGCCTGCCCGAGGAACTTCATGTCCGACACGACCCACAACAGCTCAGACGCCACCCACAACCGCGCCGCCGATGCCTACGGCGCGGAATCCATCCGGGTCCTCAAGGGGCTCGACGCCGTGCGCAAGCGGCCGGGCATGTATATCGGCAACACCGACGACGGCTCGGGCCTGCACCACATGGTCTACGAGGTGGTGGACAACGCCATCGACGAGGCGCTCGCGGGCCACGCGGACCTCGTCTCCGTGACCCTCAACGCCGACGGCTCGGTGACGGTCTCGGACAACGGGCGCGGCATCCCCACCGACATCCACAAGGAGGAGGGCATCTCGGCGGCCGAGGTCATCATGACCCAGCTCCACGCCGGGGGTAAGTTCGACCAGAACTCCTACAAGGTCTCCGGCGGCCTGCACGGCGTCGGCGTCTCCGTGGTCAACGCCCTGTCGCAATGGCTGCGCCTGCGCATCTGGCGGGGTGGCAACGAGCACGCCATGGAGTTCCGCCACGGCGACGCGGTGTCCCCCCTCGTCGTCGTGGGCGACGGCAAGGGGCGGCGCGGGACCGAGGTGTCGTTCCTGGCCTCCACCGAGACCTTCACGAGCATCGAGTTCGACTACGCCACCCTGGAGAAGCGCCTGCGCGAGCTCGCCTTCCTCAATTCCGGCGTGCGGATCGTGCTCACCGACGCGCGCCACGCCGAGCACAAGCGCGAGGAACTCTACTATGAGGGCGGCGTCGAGGCGTTCGTGCGCTACCTCGACCGCTCGCGCAAACCCATCGACGGCATGGCCAAACCGATCATGGTGCGGTCCGAGCGCGACGGTATCCGCGTCGAGGTGGCGTTCTGGTGGAACGAGTCGTTCAACGAGACCGTGCTGCCGTTCACCAACAACATCCCCCAGCGCGAGGGCGGCACCCACATGGCGGGCTTCCGCGCCGCCCTGACCCGTCAGGTCACGGGCTACGCGGAATCGTCGGGCATCGCCAAGCGCGAAAAGATCACGCTCACGGGCGAGGATTGCCGCGAGGGCCTCACGGCCGTGATCTCGGTGCAGGTGCCGGAACCCAGCTTCTCCTCGCAGACGAAGGACAAGCTCGTCACGGCCGCCGTGCGCCCGGCGGTGGAGAACGTCCTCAACGAGGGCCTGTCGAACTGGCTTGAGGAGAACCCGGCCCAGGCGAAATCCGTCATGGGCAAGGTGATTCTGGCGGCGTCAGCCCGCGAGGCGGCGCGCAAGGCCCGCGAGACGGTGACGCGCAAGGGCGTCCTCGACATCGCCTCGCTTCCCGGCAAGCTCGCCGATTGTCAGGAGCGCGACCCCTCCAAATGCGAGATCCTGCTGGTGGAGGGCGATTCCGCCGGCGGGTCGGCCAAGCAGGGCCGCGACCGGACCTTCCAGGCCGTGCTGCCCCTGCGGGGCAAGATTCTCAACGTCGAGCGGGTGCGCGCCGACCGGATGCTGTCCTCCGACCAGATCGGGACGCTCATCACCGCGCTCGGCGCCGGCATCGGCCGCTCGTCCACGGACCGCGAGGGCTTCAACCCGGAGAAGCTGCGCTACCACCGCATCATCATCATGACCGACGCGGATGTCGACGGCTCGCACATCCGAACCCTGCTGCTGACGTTCTTCTACCGGCAGATGCCGGAGGTGATCGAGCGCGGGCACCTCTACATCGCCCAGCCGCCTCTCTACAAAGCCTCGAAGGGCAAGCGGGAAATCTACCTCAAGGACGAGCGCGCGCTCGAAGACTACCTCATCGACGCGGGCGTCGATGGCGCCGTCCTGCGCCTCGCTTCCGGCACGGAGTTCGGCGGCCAGCAGCTGAAGGCCCTCGTCGAGGAGGCGCGCCAGTTCCGCGGCCTGATGCAGGCGCTCCACACCCGCTACGACCGCGCCGTGGTGGAGCAGGCGATGATCGCCGGCGCCTTCCGGGTCAACGTCGACGAGAACGCAACGGAGGCCGAGGTGCTCGCCGACCGGGTGGCCCGGCGCCTCGACCGGATCGCCGACGACATCGAGCAGGGCTGGGAAGGCGCGGTGAGCGAGGGCGGCTACGTCATGAGCCGCACCCTGCGGGGCGTGCGCCAGGTTGCGACCTTGGATGCCGGACTCATCGCCTCGCAGGAGGCGACGCGGCTCGCCGACCGGGCCGAGGCCCTGCGCGAGATTTACCACGAGCCCGTCACCTACGCCCGCAAGGGCGACGAGACGACCTTGCACGGCCCCGTCGGCCTGTTCGAGGCGGTGATGGCGTTCGGCCGCAAGGGCCTCCAGCTCCAGCGCTACAAGGGACTCGGCGAGATGACCGCCCAGCAGCTCTGGGAGACCACCCTGGACCGCGATGTGCGTTCGCTCCTGCAGGTGAAGGTCAAGGACACCCAGGACGCCGACGACCTGTTCGTGAAGCTCATGGGCGACGTGGTCGAGCCGCGCCGCGAATTCATCCAGGACAACGCGCTCAGCGTGGCCAACCTCGACGTGTGAGGACACGTCACCGGGACGGGGCGGGGCGGCGCAGACGCCGCCAGCCGAGCACGATCCCCGTCAGCGCGATGCCGGCGCCGAGGCCGTTCAGGGTCCACAGCACGAGGTCCCAGGCCGGGCGGTGGCGCGTCAGGATCGCGAAATCGAGGCGGTGCGGCGCGGAGAACAGCCAGCGGTTGGCCCGGCCGCTGCGGTCGAGGCGCATCAGGATCTCGCCCGTTTCCGGATCGAGATAGACCCAGGTCGCCGCCGGGTCGGCGAAGCGGACGCGGACCACCGGAAGCACCCGGGTCTCGTGGTGCGGATACCAGTAGGCGTCGTAGGCCGTCAGGGTTTCGGCCGCGACGAGCCGCGCCTCGGGCAGGAGGCGCGAAGCCGCCGCGCGTAAGGATTCCGGCGTCACGGGCGGATCGACCCTGCGCCGCCCCTCCGCATCGGTGGCGATCGCGTGGACCCGCCCGGCGAGACCGACGAACCGGACCTCGACGACACCGGGCGAGGCGAGACCGCGCAGGGCGTCGAGGCCGGGCAGGGGGGCTTGCCCCGCATGGACCGTCCGCATGGCCGGCGTGGGAGACGGCCCGGAGAACCACCGGTTCGGGTTCATCGACAGCCAGCCGCTGGTGACGAAGGTGAGGAGCGCCACGCCGCCAGCGATTCCGAACAGGTGGTGCCAGCGCGCCATACCCCGATAGGGCGAGGTTCCCGAGGCGTAGGGCCGGCGCAGGCGCAGGCGCCAGATCCCGAGGACGAAGCCGCTCAGGGCTCCGGCCACGGCGATGCCGGAGATCCACAGGACCACGTCGCGCCACAGCTCGGCCCGGGCACGCAGGGGCGTGAGGTAGATCCAGTGCGGGATCGACCCGAGCCAGTTCCACCCGCGCGCGAACCGCGTCGTGTCGAGGGCGACGGCGCCGGTGACCTGCGAGACGTAGCGCTCGGTCCCGGCGGGATCGTCGAGGGCGACCACGTGGTACGGACGTGAGGGATCGTAGCGCGCCGTCACGGTCCACTGGTCGCGAAACACCGTCCTGACAGTGGGGTTCGGACCGGTCTCGCCGCGCGCGCGAACCAGGGCCAGGGCTTGCGCCGCCGACAGGGGGCCGAGCACCGCGCCGATCTCGGCCGAAACGACGCGGCGCGCGCCGGTGTCCAGGGTGGCCCGGTAGACCGGCGTGTCGCCGCGCATGCCGAGCGACAGGTCCGGGGGCAGATGGAGGAGCCCGAGGGGAATCAGCGCCGCGTCGGGGCCGAGCCGCACGCGCTCCCAGGCGATGGAGGGCAAGCCGGCGATCCGCGCCGCCTCGGTCAGGCCGGGGAAGGGCACGTACATCATCACGAGGCCCGACAGGACCCAGGTGGCGAAGAACAGGCCCGTGACGATGCCGAGCCAGCGGTGGCCGAGGATCAGCCACCGCTTCAGGGGCTTCAGGAGGCGGCGCACGGGGCGTCAGAAGCTGACGTTGTAGGCGACCTCGAACGAGCGCGGCCGGCCGAGCAGCCAGTTGGTACCGACCCCGTTCACGGCGTTGCCGCTGATGGCGTAGACCGTATCGAGGAGGTTGTAGGCCCGCAGGGACAGGCGCGAGGCCGGCCCGACCTGATAGTCGAGCCCGGCATTGAGCAGGGCATAGTCCGGGCGCCGGGCCGTGTTGCCGAAGTCGCTGAAGGTCTCGCCGACATATTGCACGCCGATGCGCGCCTCCCAGGCCGGGGCGAAGGCCCAGTTCACCCAGAGGTTGGCGACCCGCTCGGGCACGTCGATGGGCTGGCGTCCGGCATAGGACACCACCGCGCCGGCGACGTTCTGGTTGAAGCTGTCGTACTGGGCGTTGAGGAGGGCGACGTTGGCATCCACCCGCCAGGCGTCGAACAGGTGCAGGGACACGGCCGCCTCGACGCCGTGCGAGGATTGCCGGCCGACCTGGGTCGAGACGGTCGGCTGGCCGGGTACGGTGGAGACGAGGTTGTCCTTGACGATGCGGTAGCCGGCGAGCGTCCATTCGGCCAGCCCCCCAAAGGCGATGCCCTTGGCGCCGACCTCGACCTGCTCGCCGGTGGAGAGCCGGAAATTGGCGAGACTCTGCGACAGGGTGATGAGACTGCCCACGGGATCGGTGGCGGTGGCGTATTGCGCGTAGAGGGAGAGGTCGGGCGTCGGGGCGTAGACGGCACCGAAGCGGTAGCTCAGGGCCTGGAAGTCGCGCTGGAAGGTGGCGCCGGAGACGAGGTTCTGACGGTTCAGGCTCGGGGCGTCGAAACGCACCCCCGTCAGTAGAGAGAGCTGATCGGACAGGATCAGGCGGTTCTCGGCGAAGACCGAGGCCTGGTTGGTGCTGGTGGCATAGGCCGGGGAGGCGCGGCCGTTGGCGGGGAACAGGCCCGGATCGTAGGTGAACGGGTCCACGCTCGTGGTGAGGCCGCCGCCTTCCGACGAGAAGTTGTTGGTGTGCCGGAAGGCGATGTGGTTGACGTCGAATCCGGCCAGGAACTCGTTGCGGAATCCGAACACGGTGCCCCGGAACGTGGCGTCGAGGCGATTCCCGACCTGCTCCTGCTGGTGGTAGATCTCGAGGTAGTCCGAACGGTCGATGCGGCCGGTGGAGCGGTTGAAGGCGTATTGCTCGACATCGAGCCACTGGCGCCGGCTCTGGAGCCGGTAGGCGGTGTTGCGCACGGTGATGTCGGCGCTCGGGCTCCACTCGGTCCTCAGCTGGGTCCAGTTGTCCGTCCAGACAATCTTGGCGTCGCGGACGTTGTAGTTGTTGAACCGGATGGACTCGAGGATCCGCCCGTTGACCAGCGGCGTGCCCCAGTAGCGGGCGGGCTCCTGGTAACCCAGATCGTGGCTCAACGTGAAGGCGAGGTCGGGGGCCGCCTGCAGGGTCAGGGCGCCGGAGACCGCGAGATTGCGAAAATCCCCGTCGGGCTGCATCCAGCCGCCGGAACGGTTGCCGCTGATGTTGAAGCGGTAGGCCAAAGCCTCGCCGATGGGGCCGCCGGAATCGAGGGCGAGGCGGGCGAGACCGTCCGAGCCCACCGCCGCGCGGGCCTCGTTGATGGGTGTGAAGACCGGCTTCTTCGTCACCACGTTGACGACGCCGCCGATGGCCCCGTCCCCGTAGAGCACCGAGGCCGGGCCGCGCAGGACCTCGATGCGCTCGACGTTCCAGGTGTCGAACGGGAAGGTGACGGTGCCGGCTCCCACGTAGAGGCGCGTGCCGTCGTAGAGCTGCTGGATCGAGTTCGGGCCGGCGAACCCGCGCGCCGTGAAGGCGCCGTTGCCGTTGCCGGGCGCCGCCACGGTGGTGATGCCGGTGGCGTTCTCGGTCACGGCCTCGGCGACGGTGTTCTGGCCGCGCCGGCGCGCGGTCTCGCCCGAGATCACATCGACGCTGGCGGGCGTCTCCAGGGGCGTGAGGCCGAGGCGGCTGGCGCCGCGATCCACCGTCCGCAGGTTGAGACCGACGGGCGCGACGCCGGAGCCGGCCACCGACAGGGTGTCGAGGGTGACGGCGGGCTCCTGCGCCGAAGCGGCGAGGGGCGCGAGAACGAGGAGAAGGCTTGCGCCGATGCCCCCGTGACCGGGACGGAGCGAAGGGCGGGCGGAACGCGGAAGGAAAGACATGATGGAGAGGACAGTCCGAGGATGCACGTCGCTCGCATCGACGCTCCCGCGACACCTAAAACGAGTGTTATAACGTTACAATCGTTTTGTCCCGACCTTGCCCTTTCGTGCCGCGACGCATGGGCTCGACGGTCGCTCGGAAGCGACGCGTGACCACGATCGATGGACAGCTGGAGCAGTGGCGCGGGCAGGCACATGCGGTCAACGGCGGGCGCGCGAAGGCGCGGTGTGGCACGTCACCGCGAACAGGCCGATGCGCTCGCCACAAGCGAACGCCCCGACACCCATCAGGACACCCCGCCCGATGCGTTTCGCGTGTGACCACGACTGACGGCAGGTCTCCTGGCTCGCGGGTCACCGCCCTCTCATCGTCTTCCCAGATCCGAGGACCCAGTGACGTGTTGATGATGGGCTCGCCGCTTACAGTTGCGGGGGCAGCCGCGGCATCGGGTCGAAGACCCTCACCGCGTTCCCTTTTGATCCTCATGACGAGGAACCGTCACGGCCACGCTATGGCGTGGCCGGCTGGCCCGTCAATCCGCGGAGTCGGGCACGGCACGCGAAGCCTCACCGAAGTGGGATCACGGCCACACCCCACGACTGGGACGACATCGCAGATTGACGCTTGATTGGAGTTATTCTAATTAAGAACGGCACAGGCAGCGCGACTGCCCATCTGACGGAGAGAAACCATGACCACCAGCCACGGCGCCGCCTGCGAGAGCTGCCGCTTCTTCGACGACCACAAGCTCAACGGCGGCACGGCCTCCGGCGACGAGGGCCTGTGCCGCTTCAACCCGCCCGTGAGCCAGCCCGAGCCGAAGTCCCCGGGCCTGTGGCCGGTGGTGGCCTTCAAGGATTGGTGCGGTCACTTCACCGCCGGGATGACCGCCGCCGAATAAGGCGCGTTCTCCCTCACGAAGCCTGCGAGCCGGTGCGAGAGCGCCGGCTTTTCGCGTTCGGGGTCGGACCGGCGTCCCGGGAGCCGGATTCCGGCGGCGGGAATGCGCGGCGGTCATGATCCGGTCACCTTCGCGTCCGATGGCGGGGCATCACGGCACGGGGCGACGACCGCGTGCGGCCCGATGGCGGTCGTTCAGGGCGGCTCCGGTGGGCCGACACGGCGCGGGCTCATGGCATGGGCTTCATGGCATGGGCTTCATGGCGCTACCCGGCAGGTTTTCGAAGTTTGAGGATGCCCGACACATGATCGACCGATCGACCCTCGCCGCTCTGGCCGGCCTGACCCTGGCCGCGCTGCCCGGGTCCGCCCTGGCCGCCACGCCCAACGACGCGACCGGGACCTACCTCACCGAGGATGGCCGCGCGCGCATCCGCGTCGAGAAGTGCGGCCCGCAGAACACCAACCTGTGCGGCTACGTCGTCTGGCTGAAGGTGCCGCTGAACGACAAGGGCCAGCCCCGCGTCGATTTTAAGAATCCCGACACCAAGAAGCAGGCGCGTCCGTCGCTCGGCCATCAGCTCATCATGGGCCTGAAGCCGGATGCCGATGCGCGCTACGCCGGCAAGATCTACAACGCCGACGAGGGCAAGTTCTACGACGTGACCATGTGGGCCGACCAGCCCACCGAGTTGTCCGTGCGGGGCTGCATGCTCGGCTTCCTGTGCGGATCGCAGACCTGGAGCAAGGTCAACGACGTGGTCCCGGGCCAGCTCACGGCGGCGACGAACCAGCCCGGCGGCCCCCGCTCCGATGCGGAATGGGCTCCGAAGCCCGTGGCGCCCAAGCCCGGGGCAAAGCCCGCCGCCCCCGCCGCCGCCACGCCCGCGGCGGAGTAGGGTCTCGCGTCGCCCGCGCCGGGCGGCTGGGCTCAAGGGAAATTCAAGCCGGCTTCGCTCAGCGGAGCCGGCTTTTTGTAGGTTCCGACTCAGTCCACCAGGGCGGCGTAGGTCAGCACCCGCAATTCACGGCGGATCGGCAGGGCCGAGGACGGGATGAGCTGGGCGAGCAGGATCACCGCGAGGTCCTCGGCCGGATCGACCCAGAAGGCGGTGCTGGCGAGCCCGCCCCAGGCGGCCTCGCCCGGCGTGCCGACGATCTGCGCCCGGGCCGGATCGAGCATCACCGAGAAGCCGAGGCCGAAGCCGATGCCCGTATAGGCCGTCTCGGAGAAGCGCGGCTGGCCCATGGCGGCGAGGTCGCCGTCGAGGTGGTTCGTGAGCATGAGGTCGACGGTCTTGCGCCCCAGCAGCCGCACGCCGTCGAGTTCTCCGCGCCCGAGGAGGAAGCGGCAGAAGCGCATGTAGTCCCCCGCCGTGGAGACGAGGCCGCCGCCGCCCGAGGCCACCGCCGGTGGCGATGCGAACCGGCTCCCCACGCAATCGTCGTAGAGCTTCAGGCTGCGCTCGCGAAACAGGCTGTAATTGGCCGCGAACCGCTCGACCTTATCCGGGTGGACGAAGAAGTCCGTGTCGATCATGCCGAGCGGACGGAGGATGCGCGCCCGCATGAAATCCGCGAAATCCTGGCCCGAGACGACGGCGACGAGGTGGCCGAGCACGTCGGTGGCGACGCTGTAGTTCCACTCGGCGCCGGGCTGGGCCAGCAGGGGCTGGCGGGCGAGGCGCTCCACCACGGTGGCCAAGCTGTCGGTCTGCGCCTCGCCGAAATCGACGCCGTTCTGGCGGTAGAGGCCATCGACGAGGGTCGCCTCCATGAAGCCGTAGGTGAGGCCGGCGGTGTGGGTGAGGAGGTCGCGGATGGTGATGGCGCGCCGGGCCGGCTCGCTGTCGAACTTCACCCGGTTGCCGCCCGTCAGCACCCGCATGTCGGCGAAGTCCGGCAGGAAGCGGGTGATGGGGTCGTCGAGCTGGAAGCGGCCCTCCTCGTAGAGCATCATCACCGCCACCGAGGTCAGCGGCTTCGTCATCGAGTAGATGCGCGCGATGGTGTCGGGGGCGAACGGCTTTTCCCGGGCGATGTCGGCGAGGCCGTGGGCGCGGACATACGCGGTCTTGCCCGCGCGCGACACCATCACCGAGAGGCCGGCGAGCTTTCCGTCGGAGACCAAGCGGTCCATCCAGCCGTCGATACGCCCCAGGCGATCCGGGCACAGGCCCACCGCCCGCGGCGCGACATCGATCTCACCCTGCATGCTCATTGGCTCCGTCGCTCCATGCCGTACCGGCATGTAGCGGGGCGGGGCGGGGACGCAAAGCCGTCCCGGCTCACCAACCCATGGAGCCGGGACCACCCTTGAACGGGCCGACGAGGCCCGGCGTGATCCAGCCACCGTAGAACCCGCCGGGCTGCGGCGTGGCGCGGGCCTCGCCGACGAAGCAGCCGTCCATCGGACCGGCATAGAAGGCGAGGTACCCGGCAATGGCGCGAAAACCGAGCGTCGGGTCGGGATAGGCCCAGGCCGCCCCCTCGGCGCGGCGCCCGCCGGCCGAGACGTCGTGAAGCACGGCGCGGCCCTTCCACTCGCAGAGGCCGGCCCGACGCGGCGGGCCGAGCACGCCCGGGGCCACGTCGGCGGGCGGGATGTAGTAGGTCGGCGGATGGCTGGTCTCGAGGACACGCCAGCCCGCCAGGGTGTCGGCGATGGTCTCCCCCGAAAACACCACCCGCAACCGCAGGGCGACGCGCTCCAGGCGCGGCGGGCGGGGATAGGCCCAGACGCTCTCCTCGCCGGGACCGGGTGGGATGGGTTCGGGCCACATGCGCGTCGCGCCTTTCTCGGTAGGATCGAGAAGGCAGATAGGGCACGGCCCAGCGTCGGACCCCGTTTGCCCATGGCGCGCGTCATGCTAGCGCAGGCCGGGATTTGACGGAGGGACGCCAAGCGTGACCGAACCGACCGACTTCGCCCTCTACCTCGACTTCGACGGCACCCTCGTGGAGATCGCGCCCCGGCCCGACGCGGTCCGGGTCGATCCGGCGCTGCCGGGGGCCCTGGAGCGCCTGCGCCTGCGCCTCGGCGGGGCGCTCGCCATCGTCACCGGCCGGCCCATCGGGGTGATCGACGATTTCCTGGCGCCGGCCCGTTTCGATGTCGCCGGCCTGCACGGGGTCGAGCGGCGGGTCGACGGCGTGGTGAGCGGCGGCGGGGCGGAGGACCATCCGGAGCTGCGCGCCCGCGTCGCCGGCCTGACGGCGGCGGTGGCCGGCCTCGACGCCGTGCTCATCGAGGACAAGGGCGCATCGGTGGCCGTGCACTGGCGCCTCGCCACCCCGGCCGACGCGGTACGCGCGGAAGTGGCGGTCAGGATCACCGCCGAGGCCCTCGGCGGGGCCTACCGGCTCCAGCTCGGCAAGGCGGTGGGCGAGATCGTGCCGGCCTCGGCGACCAAGGGCCACGCCATCCGGGCGTTCGGGCGAGCCCCGCCCTATGCCGGCCGCCGGTCGATCTTCCTGGGCGACGACCTCACCGACGAGAAGGCCTTCGCGGTCGTCAACGAGACCGGCGGCGTCAGCGTCCGCATCGGCGCGGCCGAGACCATCGCCGCACGACGGCTGTCCACCCCGCAGGACGTGCGCCGGCTGCTCTATGCCTGGGCCGACGGTGCCCCCATCGACCCCGACGCCCTGCCGCCGGCCTGACGATCCACGATTCACCCGCCGGACATCCCGCTCTCCAGAGGAATGGCGCCGCCATGTTCGAATTTCCGGTCCTCGTCGGCGATATCGGCGGCACCAACGCCCGCTTCGCCGTGGTGCCCGAGGCGGGGGCGCCGCCCAGCCTCCTCGCCCATGTCGAGACCGCCGGCCATCCCGACCCGAGCGCGGCGATCCGCGCGGCCCTGGCCAAGGGCGATGGCCCCCCACCGCGCTCGGCCATCTTGGCGGTGGCCGCCCGCGTCGATGGGCCGGTGGTGCAGCTCACCAATGCGCATTGGGTGATCGAGGGCGCGCGAATCGGCCGGGATTTCGATCTGTCGCGGGCGGTGATCGTCAACGACTACGTGCCGGTGGCGGCGGGTGCCGCCGAAATCAGCCCCGGCGAGCTGACCCCGGTGGGGCCGCACCGCGAGGGTGGCATCAAGGGCGATCAGGGCGCGCGCCTCGTCCTCGGCCCCGGCACGGGGTTCGGCGCGGCGGCCCTGCTGCCCGTGGGGAACCGCCTCGCCATCGTCTCGACGGAGAGCGGCCACGTGGATTTCGGCCCGAGCGACGCCGAGGAACACGCCCTGTGGCCGCATCTGGAGCGGATCGAGGGCCGCATCACCGTCGAGGCGCTGCTCTCCGGTCCCGGCCTGGCGCGCCTGCACGCCGGCCTGCGCCGCGCCCGCACGGGCGAGGACGGGCCGAAGCTCGATCCCGCCGCCGTCACCGAAACCGGCCTCGCCGGGTCCGACCCGGATGCTGTCGCCGCCCTCGCGCTCTTCGCCAAGCTGCTGGGGCGCGTCTGCGGCGACCTCGCCCTGACCTTCCTCGCCACCGGCGGGGTCTATATCGGCGGCGGCATCGCTCCCCGGATCATCGACGTGCTGCACACGGGCGGCTTCCGCGCCGCCTTCGAGCACAAGCCGCCCTTCGTGGCGCAGATGGCGGCGATCCCCACCAGCGTCATCGCCATCCACGACCCGGCCCTGTCGGGCCTCGCCGCCCTGGCGAGCCGGCCGGACGTGTTCGTGTATCACGGGCAGGTCTGGACGGCGGACTGAGCCCCGGGATGCAGCTGCATCATCCCATCGTCGTGCCCGATCTCGTCGAGGCCTGGATCCTCGACCGGCTCGCCGTGGCCCCGACGGGGGATGGCGACCGGCCGAGCCTGCGCTTCTTCCGGGACCGTGCCATGGCCGGCCTCGTCGCCCAGGCGATGCAGGACCGTTGGGACGAAGGTGCGGCGACAGCGCTCACCGGCCGGGATGTCCGGCAGGGCGCCGTCCTGGCCTTCGACCGGGCGAACTTGTCCTCCGCGACCCAGCTCATCTCGGTTCGGGCGGCATGGGACGATCTTCGCGAGGATGAAGTCGAGTTGCGCGCGCGCACCGACCTCCTTCGCCTCCGCGAGCGGATCAGGACGATCCACCTCGGCGACGAGGAGATCGACCTCTGGATCGAGGCCTATGCCGGGGGTCATCCGGGCGACGACGGGACCGGGCGCTGGACCAGGGCGGTCCTCGGCGCCCTCGACGACCTCTACGGCGATCCGAGGCGGATTCCGGGCGACTTGGCGCCCCCCGAGCGGGGACGCTGAGCGCGGCGCAAGCAATTTTGCACGGGCACCGACGGTCGCCTAAGGTGCCGGTCATGCGCACCGGACGAACACGATCACGGGCGATGGTCGGCCCCCTCGCCCTGGCGCTCCTCGCGGGCGCGGGCATGGCTCCCTCCGCGCGCGCGCCGGCACAGGCCGCATCGCCCGTGAACAACTGGGCGGAGTTCCGTGCCGCCCTCACCGCGTGCTGGTCGGTGCCGCCCGAAACGGGCGGATCGCTGATCGCGTTCCGGTTCGGCCTCGACAAGACCGGCGCCCTGCGCGGTCCGCCCCTCGTCACCGCCCGCCGGCTGAACGGCGACCGGGACGCTCGCAAGCGCTACGAGGACGCCGCCAACGACGCCCTGTCGCGCTGCTTTCCGATCTCCGTCACACCGGCCTTCGGGGCGATTCTCGGCGAAAGCCCCATTCGCCTGCGGTTCGTCAATACGCCCCCCGTCGCCGCCTACCAGCTCAACAGCAACATCACGGTGTTTGCGCCGCCATGAGCGTCCGGCCCGGCAAACGATGACGGGGGCAGGGACAGGGTATGTCCTCGGGCGAGATCGGTCGCCCATGGGCGGGTCGATCCGGGTCTGGCTCTCATCCCCGCGCTGTCGTTCAGCATCGGCCGCCCGGCAGGCGAGCCTTTTTGGGAACCATATCGCCGATTGGACGTTATGACTTTCGCTCGAACTTCAAACGTAAATACAAAGTAAAAGACCCAGCTTTATCCACCGTCGTACGATCTAATCTCGGTGTGGCCGAAATACACTAGAAGGGTCAGGCCAGGACTTGCTAAGTCCACATCACACCGCACCGAGAGTGCGCCGCAGCTTTTCTGGCAGCCGCCCCCATGTTCAAGACACTCTTCCTCGCCACGACCGTCCTCGCCGGCCTGACCGCCGTCGCCTCGGCCGCCGACCTTCCGCGTCGCGCCGCGCCGCCGGTGTTCGTGCCGGTCCCCGTGTTCACCTGGACGGGCTTCTACGCCGGTTTCAACGCCGGTTACGGCTTCGACGCCTCCAGCAACAGCGCGCCCACCATCATCGGCGTGAACGGCGCCAGCACCCTG
>NZ_JAKSXV010000110.1 GCF_022829345.1 Methylobacterium sp. J-090
GGCCAGCGAAGCGTTCGGACAAGCCATGCTAGACCACGTCGAAGTAGGCACCGGACCGGCGGCGAGCCGGGCTTAGAAGTTTCCCGAGGCCGCCTCCGTCAGAATCAGCTTCTCCAAGGTCAGGTCGGCGATCGCTCGATGAAGGCGCTGGTTCTCTGTCTCCAGGTACTTCAGCCGCTTGACCTGGTCACCCTTCAGACCGCCGTACTCGGAACGCCAGCGACAATACGTGACTTCCGTCACCTCGATGGACCGGATTGCTTCGGCAACCTTACGGCCCTGCGAGACCAAGACATCAACCTGACGCAGCTTGGCAACAATCTCTTCAGCCGTATGCTTCTTCCGTCCCATGACAACATCCTCCACATGGCTCAAAGCCATACCCCAGGGAGGACCACTTTTCAGGGGGCAGGCCATGCGCAAGAACTTCATTATGAACTCGCGGCAGCGATACTAAAGTCTGATCCCACAGCCGATCAAACTCAATCTGATGTGATACTACATCACCTGCGCCGGGCATTCACTTTTGGCGACCGGAACTATAGGGCTCAGTTCTGGTATGCGAGACAGTTATGTTTGTCTGGTCAAGCTGAAGATGCAAAACCTCTTTATGATCATTTTGCTGGCGTTAGTATGCCTTTTACCCAACGTATTAGGGTGCAGGGCACTGTTATGCAGACCTCTAAGGTCGTGAGGCGTTTTGCTGGACAGGTAAGGGTTTTTCGATCCACCTACGGTGTAGTTAGTGTAACATCACCTAGAATGATAGCTTACGCTCAGGGGGCGGACTTCCCAGTATCAGATCGCCCGTACTATACTGATACACCGATTTCTTTCGAGATTGGCTTCAATTATAAGGGGCCCGTTGCTCTTAATGTAAGGCATACATCAGATATATAAAGTTGCAATGTGATTCGCTTTTGAGGTAGTAATCTCCATTCACGCAGGGGTGCGATTTCACTTTCTGTAGACATCAGCAATCCCTTTAGCACTGTCGCATTCCAATGGCGCGAGCGGGAATGGACGATTCCAGGCCTGGAAAGCGTCAAGTACGTCGAGTTGCGCAATTCGATGGCCCCCTCGGGTGTCCCACCGGCACGCGTCATCACCAAAATTTTGCGCTGAAACGAGCTGGTGAACCCGGCAGAACTCGAACCTGTAAACAGACCGTTCTGAGCGGCTGGGCCGAACGTTTGGCTACGCTCGTTACCTTTATGAGTGCGCCGGTAGGGTATACCCCGGCGTGACGTCACTCCGTGAGCCTCGGCGACGTCACATCAGGGTGCTAAGCCTATTTGCTGTGACACCATCGGACGCAGCCCTAAGGCCCTGATGTGACGCTTTCCGACCAGCCGCTGCTACGCTCGGGCTACCCACCCGCGCCATGTGAACGCCGCGAAGAACAGGGCGACGTCCGAGAACCCGCCTGCGCTCAGGATGTTCGCGTCCTGCTCGGGCGAGAGTGTGGGCAGGTGAGCGCCGACCGCCGTGCGGGCTTTGTGAGCTTGCACACGATCCGAACCTGAGGCGACTGCATAGGACTCGTAGCGGTCGAGCCAGCGCGGGCGCTCATCCTCACCCTGCGGAAAACTACCGTGTGCCGCCACGAACGGCGCTCCTTGCTTCAAGCGCTGGTGAATCGCGCGGACCGTTGCTGCTCGCTCGGCAGGCTCGAGGAAGTGCAGGGTCAGAAGGCAGGCGGCAGCATCGAATGGACCTGAGGGCGCGTCGTCGATGTACCCTTCGACCAAGGTCACCCGGTCCATCAGAGGTCCTAGCACCCGCTCGGCTTCCTTCAGCATCTCCCGTGCGGGATCGATGCCGACGAAGGACCATGTGGGATGAGCCTCGGCGAGCGCTCGCAGTTCCAGGCCCCCGCCTGCGCCGAGCACCAGCACTCGCGCATTGGCCGGTGATCCTTCGGCGAGCAGGATGGCGGTCATCCGATGCAGCGCCTCGTAGCCCGGCACGAAGCGGCGCGGACCCTCGGCATAATGGGCGGCGGCCTGCGGATCGTTGAAGGCGGCGATGAAGTCCATGGCTTCCGGTTCGGCGCTACGCGACATCGGGTTGGGTCTCCTGGCTGCAAAGGCCACGCTTCGCCATGCGCGCGTGGAAATCGGCGCTGAGGCGGGCAAGGGTGACGTCGCCGAGCCGCTCGAGCAGAAGGCGCTCGGCATCCTCGAAAGCGGTGCCGAGCGCGGCGTTGACGGCTTGCTCGACGAGGCAGGTCGGCTCTTCGTTTCGGTGCCCCATCGTGAGGATCTCCGGCGAGCCAAGTGCGACGTAGACATCACGCAGGGACACGCGGTCGAGGTCGCAGACGAGCGTCCAGCCGCCGCCGTGGCCCTTCTCGGAAGCCACGAGCCTGAGATCGCGCAAGCCGCCCATCAGGCGGCGCACGACGACAGGGTTCGTGCCCATGACGGCGGCGAGCCGCTCGGACGTCACCGCACCCTCGAATTCGGCCATGTGCAGGAGGACATGCAGCACGCCCGACAATCGGCTATCCCGTCTCATGCAACAAATCATGTTGCATAACCGATACGACGTTAATCTGAGCACATCGCTTGGGAATGGCGGGGGCGAAGCTCTTCGAATGATGCCGACTTGACCGGACTATTTGCCGTTGCGCTACTCACTTCGGGCCTACCACCCTGAGGTGACACCCCATGGCCCGCATCGGTTACGCCCGCGTCAGCACACTCGATCAGGATCTCGACGGGCAGGTCGCCCGCCTGAAGGCCGAGGGCTGCGGGATCATACGCTCCGAGAAAGTGTCCGGTGGCTCCCGCGAAGGGCGAGCCGAATTGGAGACCATCCTCAGTTTCCTGCGCCCCGGCGACGAACTCGTGGTCACCCGATTGGATCGCCTCGGGCGCGACACCCGTGATGTGCTCAACCTGATTCATGAGGCCGAGGAGCGCGAGGCTTTCGTCACCGTGCTTGACCCGCATGTCTCGACTCGCGGCGAGATGGGGCACATCGTGCTGACCGTGCTCGGCATGGTGGCGCAGATGGAGCGGCGCTTCATCAAGGAGCGGCAGCGCGAGGGCATCGTGCGGGCCAAGGCCGAGGGCGTGTATCGGGGTGGCAGGCGCCGGCTCGATCACGCGCGTATCAAGGCGCTGCATGCGGCGGGCACAGGCCCGGCGGCGATTGCGCGCGAAATTGGGTGCTCGCGCATGCAGGTTTACCGGGTTTTACAGGAGGGACGAGAGGATGGCGCCCTGAACCCGTGAGTGTCGGCCGGCGCTTTGCCTTCGACATGAGATACCTTTCATGTTCACTTGCTCCACGGAGCGAAATGGATGGAGGCGGGACGACCCTCTTCAGGTTTTGCTTATGTGCTTCGTTTAGCCAGGATCCTGATCGACCTCGGTCCGCGCAGTCTACAGCATGCCTGGATCCCCCGGCGGGATATGTCCCGAATTTTTGGGGGTCGTTCGGCGCAGGCCTTCGAGAGCAATCTGGTGTAGGACGCAGCCGAGTTGCACTTACACGAAGGAATGGACTGTGGCCGACGATGTGGGCAGGTCACCGGCCGGTCCGTTGGACCGAGCCTTCGCGATCCTGACATTCATCGCTGAGCAGAAGAAGGCTCTCTCGGCGGCGGAGATCGCCGCCGCGCTCGCCCTACCGCTGCCGACAGCCCATCGTCTAATCGGCAATCTGGAACACCGGGGCCTGATCCAAAAGGCTCTTGGCACCAAGCGCTACGTCGTCGGCAGCAAACTCGTCACGCTCTCGGCCAAGACAATCGGAGCCGCGTTCCGCACTGTACGGCGGCAAGCAGTGCTGAGCGCGGTAGCTGATCGGATTGGCGAGCAATGCGAGATTGGTGTCGTGCGAGACGATGCCGTGATCTACGTCGATAGCGTCCGATCAAAGGAACACCAAGGCTTACAGTTCAATCCCGCCGACACCGCGCCCATGCATTGCACTTCGACGGGCAAAATTTACATGAGCCGATTGCCGGAGAAAACCAGGAATCGCTTGGCTCACTCCCTGGTCCTTAGTCGCTACACACCAACGACAATTATTGAGCCCAGCGAGTTGCTCGCCAGTCTCGAAGAAACGCGTCGCAGGGGGTGGGCCAAGACGAATGAGGAGTTCGTTCGTGGTGTCGTGGGCTGCGCCGTGCCGATTGTCTCACCGGCGGGCGACCTCATTGCTTGCCTGGGTGTGTCGGTGCCAGTAGCGCGCGTCGGCTTTGAAGGGCTCGATGCTTTCATCGGTCCTCTTCAAGAGGCAGCAGCCCTCCTCTCCGAAACGATCCTTCAAGACAACGAAGATATCTAAAATTCTCATTTTTCGGAATGAAATCTCTCGTATTTCGAGTTAGCACCTCGACGCTTGGTGTCTGTCGTGTATCTTTGCTGCACGCAACTGATGCGACCAAATCTTAATCAGTACGCATAGTTAAACAGCACATAGACACTGAGATTGGCAAATAAGTCTCCTGGCTCCGGCCGGCGCGAATGCTTTGCCGTGTCCGTGTCGCAGGAGGCGACTATGAGCCAGTATTATGACGTTGACGCTGTCCGTCAGAATTTTCCATCCGTCGAGCACATCGTCTACCTTGATAGCGGCTTCCAGACCCCGCTCTCTCGGCCCGTGAAGGAAGCCTACGAGCGCTTCCTACAAGAAGGCTTCGAGACGGCAGGTCCCAAGCAGATTTGGCTCAACCGGTTGGAAGAGACCCGCGTCAAAGTTGCTACCCTCCTCGGAGCCAAGCCCCATGAAATCGCCTTCACGAAGAACACTTCGGAAAGCATGAACATCGCCGCCAACGCGCTGCCGCTGCGGACCGGTGACAAGGTTCTGATGATCGATGGGGATCATCCCAACAACGCTTACGCCTTCCTCAACCTTCAGAAGAAGGGCGTGGAGATCGTCTTCATCCCAATGACCGAGGTCGTGAACGCCGAGAGCTTTCGGCCCTACATTGATGAGCGGACGCGGGCGATTTCCATGTCCCACGTCACCTTCCATGCTGGTCACCGGTTCGACGTGGAGAGTGTCGGCGACCTCTGCGCGCAGCGCGACCTCTACTTCATCGTGGACGTGATGCAGGGCATCGGCGTCGTGCCTATCGACGCCAAGGCGATGAAAGCCACCTTCATTGGTTCTGGCACGCACAAGGGACTGTTGGTGCCCCAAGGGCTCGGTCTACTCTACTGGGACGCGACGCGGATCGAGTTGGAGCCGGCTTATCTGGCGGCGGCGAGCCTTGCCACCCCACCGGCGGATTTCATAGCGAGAGCGGATAATATGGGCCTGCCTGCCACCGCCGGGCGGTTCGAACTCGGCAACTTCAACCTGCCGGCCATCCAAGGTCTTGGCGCTGCGCTCGATCTCATCGAAGCGGTCGGGATCGAGAATATCCAGAACCACTGCTTCGATCTCGGTGACTACCTGATCGAACGTCTCGACGGGCTCGACGTTGGCTTGGTCGGCCCGCGCGAGCGCGAGCATCGTGCGCCGCACATCTATGTCATCGCCCTGCCGGCAGCGGACTGGCTCGATTACTTCACCCGCACCGGCATCCGGGTTTCACCCGAGCGGGACGGCATCCGGGTGTCTCTTGGCATGTTCAACACCCCGGCCGACATCGACCGGCTGGTCGAGGCCGTCCGCGCGAGGAACGCGCCGGCCACGCCGCAAGCTCGCACCGCCGTCCTATCGAAGCTCGGGTAGCCCGACGCAGGGCGCCCCCTTTTGAGAAACGGCGCCCGGAACAGACCGCCTTCATCGAGAGGAGATAACCCATGTTCCCAGGTCGCGTTTTCACACGGGTGTCCTGCGCACTCGCACTCGGCCTCACGGCCACCGAGGCGTCGGCGGATAGCTCCACGCTCGCCAAGATCAAGCAGGCTGGCAGCGTGACACTCGGGTATCGCGAGGCTTCGGTCCCGTTCTCGTACCTTGGCAAGGACCAGAAGCCGACCGGCTTCTCCCTCGATCTGTGCGCCGAGGTTATCGACAGGATCAAGGCCGACCTCAAGCTCGATAAGCTCGACGTTAAACTTCAGCCGGTGGACTCCTCCAATCGCATTCCGCTCATCCAGAACGGAACCATCGATATGGAATGCGGGGCGACTTCGAGCAGCGCCGCCCGGCTGAAGCAGGTATCCTTCACGGTAGCGATCTTCGTCTCCTCTGCGCGGTGGCTGACCAAAGTCTCGTTGGGCATCCAAGACGTTAAGGGCCTCGACGGTAAGGCCGTCGTCGTCACGCAGGGCTCGAATGCCACCAACTTCGCGTTCGGCATCAAGGGCAAGGGCGGCACCTTCAACATCATGCAGGGCAAGGACCATGGCGAGTCCATGCTCACGCTCCAGAGCGGGCGCGCGGCGGCCTTCATGGAGGACGATATCCTGCTTGCCAGCTTGAAGGCCCGCACGCCTGATCCGGCCGCGTTCGCCTTCCTGCCCGAAACCTACGCCCTGGTGCCCTATGGACTGATGCTGCCGAAGGGCGACGCGGAGTTCAAGGCGCTCGCGGACGGCGTTCTGAAGGGCATGATGGCGTCGGGCGCCTTCACCAAGCTCTACGCCAAGTGGTTCGAAAGCCCGATCCCACCCAACGGCGATAATCTGAACTTCCCAATGCCTGATGCCTTGAAGGAGCGCGTCGCACATCCAAGTGACTCGGTCGATTTCTGACCGATACTAGTTGGAAGAGGCTACACAGCCCCTTCCGCAAACCTGCTAAATTCTGGAAATTAAGCACGCAGTTGGATCACACGCTTTTTTATGGAGCTGGAATATTTGTCATCCGCTTAATCGAACTTCCACGCTTTATCGTGCATGTATATTTAGGCTGGTGTTTGTTGCAGCCGCAGCATATCCAGTAGGCGCGGAGTACGATCACCGACACCTTACCCACCTCGACGCAGTCCTTCCACTGCCAAGCGTAAGGCCATCACGGGTCAGCGTGTAGGTTTCCATCCCGAAGAAATCGAGTAGTTCGGGATCGTTGATCCGATGCGTCCCATCGACTTCCCAAGCGCGCGGTCCGACCCGCCGCACCGCGTTGACCCGCTGGGCGTACTCGAACGTTCGATTGCCGGTGCGCTCCTGTGGGGAGATGATAAGGGTCTCATTCCCTTCGTAGTCGGGGGCGTTGCGCTGCGGATCGGCGCAGGCCCGGCGGCTGTCGAACCAGCGGCCCCTAAGCTCGCGTGGGAAGGCAGCCTGCGGATCGCGGTAGACGAGCCCGAACGATATGGCTGGGTCAACAGCGGGACACAGGGCATTGAAGGATGTCCTAACGAGTGCCTCACCCGACCTCGTCGAGCCATCCAACCATTCGCCGCTGGCCAGATCGCGGTAGACCATCACGCGATGCGCATCGGCGTGGATGTCCGGTGATGCGTCGCCGGGGCGTTCAAGAAGGCCGTACCGCCGGTCGTTCAGGGCCAGCCGCCGCGTCGAACAATCGGCGGTGCCCTTCAGCGTTTCGTCCGGATCGGACAGGCATGAGTTTTTCGCTTCCTGCTGATGCTCATCCCACTGCGCGTTGCAGAACGCGCGACGTTCACGGGGGCCGGATCGGAATTGGCTCACAGCCGCGCTGGTCCCCTGGCCGCGCAACTCTATGGCCACCAGCGGCACGGAACGGTCTTCGCTAATCTTCAGGTCCGACAACTGCCCCGTGTCGCGCAAGGGTGGGAAGTAGGTGATGGTGGGGAAGGCGTCGGCGCTGGCCCAGCCCAAGGACAGGATGGGGTGCTCGACCGCAACAAGCATCGAGGGGACGTTCGGCATCGCCTTTGGCTTGAGCACGTTGCCGCCGATCACAACCCGGCACCCCGGTTCGGCCTGAAGGGCCGTACGGTAGGGCTCGCCCGGCGGCATGGCGTGCACCAGCTCGTGGGCGGCACGGTCGCTGCAGAACAGCGTGGCAGCCGCTGTCACGCACCATGTGTCGGGCTTGCACCAGCCACGGGCGGCGGGGCTCGGGTAGGGTTGCAGGCTGATGCCGACGAAGTCCGCCCGCGCTGCATGGTAGGACGATTGGTAGGGCGGACGGCCACCGAACATGTTGGCCAGCGTCACCGAACCGTTCGCCACCCCCGTCACCTCGCCGACGTTGCCCCGACTCATGCGTAGGCATTTCGCCGCCGACTTTGCCTCCGGCGTCGGCAGTGAGAGGTTCTCGGCCGAGGGGCAAATCCAGATCGGTGGCCCCGCCCGAACGACACAGAAACCGGGCTGGTCACACCCCGCAGCAGACCCCGCACCACCCGGCGCGAATATGCCGACCGGCATGTAGCCGAGGTGCTTGCCGCCCTCGGACAGATAGACGATCCCCCTCGCCCGCGTCGCCTCGGTCGTAACGGGCCGCCCCGGCGGCACGGTCTGACAGGTCTGTTCGCGCACGAAATCGGCACCGACCTCACTACCCTTCACCGGCCCCACCGTGACAATCCTCTCGGCCCCGGCATGATCGCAGGCGAAGACGGGGGCGGCGAAGGTGCAGGTCTGCCCGACCGTGCAGCGGGCCGTCGCGGCATCAGGGGCGCCAGTCGGGATTGTTGATTCAGCCGCCCACACTGTGCCGCTGGCGAGAATGGCGCCGAGGGCGAAGCCACCGGCCCATCCTCTGAGGTGACCGTGCATCCCGTGCGACTCGTGCGGGCCTGAGGAATTCACACCGGGAGTGCTTGGAGGAACGGTCATCAGAAGTCCTTCCGCATGCTGCGACTGTCGGGGGGACGCCGGCGGCAAACTGCTACGAACGTCAGGGCGAGGCGGGGCCGGTCAGCGCACGCGCTGAAGCACCGATGCCTTCAGGCTGGCGAACTCGGCCTCGTTGAGATGCCCGGTGCCGCGAAGCCGGCCGAGCCGTTCGAGGTCCGCCACCGCCATGCTCGCGCTCAAGGGGGCACCGTTCATGAACGCATCGCGCTCGGCTGGCCCCGTGCCGGCCCCGATCAGGCTCACCCGCTGCACGTCGTTGACGAACAGGTTCAGGCCCGATTCGCCGCCGTGCGAGCCGTCCGCCTGCTCGGTCCGATGGGCGGCATTGAACGCCCAAACCAGCGCGCCGGCCCAGCCGATGCCGGTGGCGCCGAGGAAAACGTTGATCGCCGTGATCAGCCAGCGATTGGGATGCCGCCGCCGAAAGGCGATGATCGTCGGCAGCAGGTAGAAGGCCCAGCCCAGCGGAACCAGCGCCAGCATGAAGAGCCCAACGGCTTGCTCGCTCATTAGCCGGCCCGCGCCATGACCTGCGCCTTCATCACTGCGAATTCAGCCTCGGATAGGCTGCCGGTGCGATGCAGCTCCGCCAGCCGCTCCAACTCGCCGATGACGTTCACGGGGGCGCTGGTAGCCATGGAGCCGGTGGTGGCCGGGGGCGGCGCAGCCTGCGAAGGACGCACGGGTTGCTGCGGCTGTGTGGCGTCGGCTGCGGCGGGGTCGAGCGGGTCGGCGCCGTAGCGGTTCGGCCCGCGTACGCCGCGCGGCAGCACGAGAAGCAGAACGACGAAGCCGAGCACCGGCACGAGGTTGAGCAGGGTGAACCAGCCTGACCAGTCGAGGTCGTGCAGGCGGCGCGCCGTGACCGCCAGCACCGGCAGGATGTGCACCAGGATGACGAGGTGGACGAACAGCATCGAGGAGCCGGTGCCGTCATCGAGCAGGGCCCTGTCCATACCCCCTGCCACTAGGATCAGCAGGAACAGTCCGCCGAACACCTCGAAGAACTCGACCCGGGGCGACCGTCCCTGGAAGCGGGCGTAGCCCCGCATTGCCTTCAGGTACCAGCGCATGGGTGTAATCTCCGTCGTTCGGGCTTGGTGGAAGGTTTGGAGGTTGGAGGCGTCGGCGGCGCTCGCTCGACAGCCCAGATCATCGGGACGATCCAAGCGATAAATGAGGGACTGCCAGACCGTCGATTGTCAAGCCGCCGATCTGGCCTTGTGCGGTCATGGACGCGCGGGCAATCATCGGCTGGAATCTGCGGCGGCTGCGCGTCGCACAAGGGCTCTCGCAAGAGCGGCTCGCCCTGGCCTCGGGCATCGACCGGGCGTATGTCGGCCGCGTCGAGCGAGGCTCCGAGAACGTCACGATCACGACGCTCGAAGCGATGGCGACGGCGCTGTCCGTACCGGTCGCCGAACTGCTCACGGCCCCCGAGCCGGGGGCAGCCCAGCCGATGCCGTTGCGTGCCGGTCGGCGGCCTCGCAATCCGCCGGGGGATTGATCGGCCTGCCGGATCGATCACAGCCCCGCCCCTATCTTAAGATGGGGGACGACCCGTATGAGTAGGCCCCAGGCCGCGTCTCTGACGGCTCGGGTGTTTGGGTCGATGTCGTGTGTGTTGAGATCGCGCGAGATCAACAGCCGCAACAAAGTGTCGGCGAGGTCCGGCGCGGCGGCCATCAAACGGGCGTCAGCAAGGCGGTAAATACCGCCCGCGAGGTGAGGGCTGTCGGCCACCTCAGCCGCCGGGCGAACCTGCCGGATAAGGTCATGACCGCCGCTCGACCCTGCGTTCGTCGCGACTTCAAACTCGCCTATCGCTGTCGCGGATGGAGCTTCGGGCTCGGCCACCCCCCGCATTAGCCATGGACCCGGTGTCGGAATATCGGCGGGAGCGAGTCTGCGCCCAGCCACGTCAGGCCTCATCCGCGCGCATGATGGTGAGCACGCGGGTCGTCATTGCAGTGTCAGCGGGGTCGGGGGAATGCCCGGTCATGGCTCGATTGAAAGTGTCGATCCGCCACAACCAGCGCATGCCCACGAGATCGATGGCACCGAAGTCGTGCTCGCCATGCGGATCGTTGTCGGCGTCGAAGTCCTTGAACACACGCACCGCCAGACGCAGGGCAATGCGGTCCGCGTCAGGGAGTGCGACGACGGCCGGTGTTTCGACGACGCCCCCACCGGTGAAGCTTCGCCGGAAGGCGTCGTTCAGGGCACTGATCGAGCCTGCGCCGCGCCGCGCCGCAGACTGCTCCTTCCCTCGTTGATTGGAGGCCGGCCCCTTCACGACGGATCAACCCTGATGGGCTCGCCAGGGTGCAGCAGCGCGAGTTCGCTGACGTGGCGTGTAAACTCCGGCTCCAGGGGCCAGTCGCGCCATGAAAGGACGTAATTTAAATCGGCCTTGGTGAAACGGACGACAGCCTCGAACCAGCCCTCCTGTGGCCCGCCGGTCGTGGCCAATACCAGGGCGCCCACGCAAATGTCAGCCCACTCAGCAGGCCGCTTGTATGCTCCGCCAGCGCCTCCAGGCGTATCACCGCCGCCTTGGCCGCCTTTCGGTGCGGGAGGGTTGCCTGCGGCTTTCGATGCGGCCTTCGGCGAGGGCGGCGTATCGGGGAGGCCGGCAGCTTCGAGCAGACTGGCGTAGGTCTGCTTCGATGCATACGGAACGAAGGCAAGACCACTTTTCTGGAAGATTTTTCCGGAAGCCAAGCTGCTGGCCAGCGCGTGGTGGGCCTCGGTGACCCGCATGGTCCTGAAGCCCATCAGCGTGGCGGCCCGCTCGGCGGCGGGGATGTCGCTGGGGCCGAACAAGCTGGCGTGGGGCCGGCCCGCTTCGTCACGCCCCATCACGACCAGTCCGGCCGGTTCGCTCAGACAGGGCATGGGGCTGGGTGGGGGGACTGAGGCGGTGGTTGAGGCAACGTTGAGGTTCATCGCGAGGCTCCAGAAACGACGAAGGCGGCCCGGAGGCCGCCTTGTATGGGGAAGGATGTGATGGACCGAGGCCCGATTGGTTGACCGGTTGGTTTGGGGGGCAGCATGAGGAGCGTCCTGATGTTCGCGGCAATACCGACGATGCCAATACCTACCGGACTTTATTCCTATTTGCAACCCCGGATTGTCGAAGGGTGGGGTTTGGGGCGAGTTTGACTGGTGACATGGCTTCTGATTCCGACCGATCAGGGGAGCCACCACGAAAATGCTGAGGTCAAATATGTACCTCCTTGATCGTGCAAACGTCCAAGTTGGGTGGATAGAGGACCCTAACCCTTCGCCTTGAAGCAGACGTTCCGTCTCTGACCCAACATGGCTGCAGGAACCTGCTGGGGTCATCCGCCAAAGAGGGCACCGTCATGAGCGCGTGCCGGCAAAGAAGTTGGTCAACATTTCGACGCGCATTGGAACGCCTCAGCTTGGTCTCGTGTTTTGCTGCCACGCACGCGGCCAACGGCAATCCGGCTCAGCGTCACGGTCACCCGAGGCTCGTTCGATGCTTGGCTGGTTTCGCGCCCTGATGCCGCGGGAGGACCGCTTCTTCGATCTCTTCGCGCGCCACTCCCAGACTTTGGTCGCCGGCGCGGAAGCTCTCCAGGGCGTGCTACAGGGCGGTGCCGAGGTTCCACGCTACTGCCAAGTGATCGTTGACCGTGAGCAGGAGGCGGACGCGATCGCCGCCGAGGTCCTGCTTGCGGTGCGCCTCAGCTTCATCACCCCCTTCGACCGCGGCGACATCAAGGATCTGATCCAATCGATGGACGACGCCATCGACCAGATGAACAAGACCGTGAAGGCGGTTCAACTCTACGAGCTGCGCGACTTCACCCCCCTGATGCGCTCCATGGGCGAGACGGTGATCGAGGCGGCCCGTCTCACGGCCGAAGCCGTGCCGCTGCTCAATGCGGTGGGCAGGCATGCCGGACGCATCAACCAGCTCACGGAGGCGATCACCCAGATCGAGGGCCACTCGGACGCGCTGGAGGAGCAGGGCCTGAAGGCGCTCTATCAGGCGCATCGCCGCGATGGCGGAGACGGCGACGCGATGGCCTACATGATCGGCGCGGAGATCTATGGGCACCTGGAGGACGTCGTTGACCGCTTCGAGGACGTCGCCAACGAAATCAGCGGCATCGTGATCGAGAACGTGTGACCGCCATGGAGGTCACAACCCTCGCCCTGCCTTACCTCGTCGCCCTGATCGGGGTGGCTTTGATCTTCGACTTCCTCAACGGGTTGCACGATGCAGCCAACTCCATCGCCACCATCGTGTCGACGCGGGTTCTACGGCCGCAATATGCGGTGCTCTGGGCGGCGTTCTTCAACTTCATCGCTTTCCTGTTCTTTGGCCTGCACGTGGCCGAGACGCTGGGGACCGGCATCGTCGATGCCGGCATCGTCGATCCGCAGGTGATCCTCAGCGCTCTCGTCGGCGCCATCGTGTGGAACGTCGTCACCTGGGTGTTCGGCATCCCGTCGAGCAGCTCGCACGCGCTCGTCGGCGGTCTCGTCGGGGCGGGCGTCAGCAAGGCGGGCCTCGGCGTCGTGGTCTGGTCGGGCCTGGGCAAGACGGTCGCAGCCATCGTGCTGTCGCCGCTCATCGGCTTCGTCCTGGCGCTCGTTCTCGTGCTCGTCGTGTCCTGGAGTTGCGTGCGGGCGACCCCGTTCGGCGTGGACAGGACCTTTCGCCTGCTGCAGTTCGTCTCCGCCTCACTTTACTCGCTTGGGCACGGCGGCAACGATGCGCAGAAGACCATGGGCATTATCGCGGTGCTGCTCTACTCGCAGGGCCAGCTCACCGGCGACTTCCACGTACCGCTCTGGGTGGTTCTCGCGTGCCAATCCGCGATGGCGCTGGGCACGCTGTCGGGCGGCTGGCGCATCGTGCATACGATGGGATCGCGGATCACCCGGCTGAACCCGACGCAGGGCTTCTGCGCCGAGACGGGAGGGGCCATCACTCTGTTCCTGGCGACGTGGCTTGGCGTGCCAGTCTCGACGACCCACACGATCACGGGCGCGATCATCGGGGTTGGCGCGGCGCGGCGGACCTCGGCAGTGCGTTGGGGCCTTGCAGGCAACATCGTCGTCGCCTGGGTCGTCACCCTACCGGCTGCGGCGGGCATTTCGGCGGCTTGCTACGCGCTGACACGGCTTCTGACTTAAAATGCCAATCGCGTGGGGCGGTACATGAGCGAAGTGGAGGATTAGCCTCCCGCTCCAAAGCAGAGATCCCTCGATCTGCTCAACCTGCTGCTGATCGACTTGAACGCGGCGATCAGACTAGCCGTATCTCGCCTGCCTTGAGACCGAGGCGTCGGGCCAAGTCCCGCGAGAGAGCACCAACGACCTCGATACCCATGCCCTCCGTCGTCAACTCGTTCAACTGCGCGAGCGCGGCCTCGGCCGAAGGGGCAAACAGAGCGTAGATGCGAGGCAAGTCGCGCTTGTGGCGCACGGCGATCAGGTACGCCGTGCGCCTACCTTTCTTGCCAGTCTGGACCTCTCCGGGAGCTGGGCGCGCGACCTTGTCCATCAATCCTTGTCAGGCTTTTCCTTGGTGATGGCGCCGGTCCTGGGATCGACGTGGAACTCCATCTTCACGCCGTTCTTCAGGCCTTCGCCCTCCCAGTGCCCGTCATCGGCCTCCAACTCAGTGATGCTAGAGTAACCTGCATCCATCAGCTTCTGCTTGACCTGCTCGGCGGGCATCCAGTCCGCCCCCGGCTTGTCCTCCTTCGCGAGGACCGGGCCGGCGAAACCCAGCGCCATGGCCAGGACGAGCGGTACGAGTGTTCCAAATTTCATTAGCCGCCTCCAATTCTACGATGCCGGACAACGGTTCGTATAGACAGTGGTTGCGCGCCCGCTGGCCTATCAGATGGCTACAGAGGACCCTCAACGTTCTCGACACTGGCGACACCGGGGCGTGCTCGCAGCGCCTGAGCAAGTTCTGTCACTGACTGACGTGACAGCCGCGCGAACGAGATCAAAATCTCGTCCTGTCCCGGATCGGCGGCCGGCTGTACGATGAACTGGCGGATGCGCGAGGTATGCTGCCCGGCGATCTCCTGCAGGGTATTGAACGTGATTGTTCCTGTCTCGGCCAGCACACGAAGCGGCTGGACACGGAGCCGGTTGTGGTAGCGCTCCTGAAGAGATTTGAGTCCGGCGAGGATTGCCAGGAGGATGGCGGTCGTGGCGATGCCGGCAACGTAGAGGCCACTGCCGACCGCAAGGCCGATGGCAGCGACCGCCCACAGGCTCGCCGCCGTTGTGAGCCCTTTGACGACCTCGCCGCGAAGCAGGATCGTCCCAGCTCCGAGAAATCCGATACCTGACACGACCTGCGCCGCGATACGCGAAGGATCGAGGACGACGTTGGGCGCGCCAAGCGCATCGCTGAAGCCGTAGGCCGAGACGATGACGATGAGTCAGGCGCCGACCCCGACAAGCATGTGCGTTCGCAGGCCTGCGGCCCAGAGCAACCGTTCGCGCTTTACCCCAATCAAGCCGCTGAGGACAGCGGCGAGCATCAGGCGGCTCAGAATTTCAAGATTGCTGATCATGTTTCCCGTTGCACATGCCAAACGTCCCTCGGAAGATCCTGCGCTAGGATCACACGGTCAAGCATGCGACGGCAGCTGCTCCAGATAGGCGCGGCTGCTTTTCGGAAACTATCTGCCAGAGCTGACAGCCGAAAATCTACCGGCGCAGACTTAGGTCATCCTCGCTAGCCTGCCGTGAAGCGGACTTCCTGAAGGCCCGAGAAGGGTCGAAAGCGGATGCTGAGTGCTTTGGAATCACATTGCGCGATGACGTGTTTGGCCACGTTTCCCTCAGCCAATCCGAAGCGGGTGCGGGGGAGGACGCTACAGCGCCAAAATGCTGTGTGAAGGCGCAACTTCGTCGGGGACCGGCCACTACGGAGTCTGACGACGAATATTGGGGTTCCGTTTCGCCGCCCTCGTCCCGTGTCGAACTGGTTCATCCGTCGAGGGCTTGTCCGTCCGCTTCATCCGCTGCGATTTCCCGACTGGTGTTCGAGCCGCCGGCGCACCCGCATCAAGAAAACGACGGCAGGCGTCGAAGTTTGCCTCGACCTCGGGTGGACAGGCTTTGCCCTGCTGCTCCGCCATGCGTCGGGCATAGCGTACCATGGCTTCGCTGGGAGCCCGAACCGCATTCGGCTCGCCCCCCTGCTCCTGCTGCGATGCTCGCTGTCCCGCTTGGCTATCGAGGAAGGTCCGGCATACCTGCATGCTGGTTTTGCAACCGCGTGGTAGCCGCACGCCAACGCGCTTGGCCAGAGAGACCGCGAACGACACCATGGCGGGGGTCGGGGGCCGGTCATCACCACCGCCCTTGGGAGGGCTCAGGCTCGGATCGAGTTCGATGACGCTTGCATTCGAGATCGCCCTGATCAGGTCGTTCAGGCGAGTGCGGGTGCGCTCCTGAAAAGCGCCGGCACGACGTTGGGCCTCGGCCCGGTTGGGGGCCTGCCCGATCTCGGCCAGATCGGCTTCGAACAAGGCTCGCCCGACCGGATCGCCGTAGGTGGGAAACACCTGCCTCACCGCCGCGATGAAGGCGAGCCCGACGCCCGTCACCTCAATAGCCGGATCCTTGCCGGTTCCGAGCGAAATGTAGTGGCTTTTCAGCAGCTTCGGCAGGATCGAGTCGCGGGTCGCAGCCGTTCCGAGCCCCTTTGGCTCGTTCGGGTTGACCGGGTTCTCTAATGCCCGTTTCGCTTCGGGATCCTCGACCTGATCGATGAGACGACCCATGACCACCGGCAGTTCGCCGCGAGTGATGCGTCGGGGCGGCTCTGTGACGGACGTCGTGATCTCGGCGGCACTTGCCGATGCGGCCTCGCCATCCCGCACAGGAGGTAAGCGGACGAGTGGGGCTTCCTGATCGCGCCGCGCCTTGCCCGGTACGACATCGGCCTCGGTGTCGGCCTCGCTGCCGTAGACGGCCCGCCAACCGGGATCGCGCACGACGCTGCCGCTCACCGAGAAATGCTTGGCGCCCAGCGACATCGAGACATCCGCCGAGATGCCGGTACGGGCATCGATACCGTCGGGCAGGTGCGCGGCAAGGTAAGCCTTGGCGACAAGTTCGTATAGGCGGAACTGCTCACTCGTCAGGCGCTCGCGGGCCGGCACCTTGCGGAGGGGGACGATGGCGTGATGCTCGCCGGGGTCCTTGACGTAATGCCCCTTGGCACCCCGGCGGATCACCGGCCGGAAGCTCCCCGGGAACAGGTTGGAGAGTTCGGGCAACACACCCGTGACGGCGGTCACGATGGCAGCCGCGTCGCCGGTCTGGCCCTCGGGCAGATACTCGGACTCGGTGCGCGGGTAGCTGAGATAGCCTTGGTCGTAGAGTTCTTGTGCCAGCGCGGCCGTGTGTTGCGGGTCCCAGCCGAATCGCTTGGCACAGCGTCGTGCCAGTGTGTCCTTCGAGAACAGGCGCGGTGGGAGACGCCGCACGTCCTTCTGTTCGACCCTCAAGGGTCCCGACCACGTCGCCGCCGCCTGCCTGATCGCTTCGGCGATGTCCGGATCGAGGATGCGCTCCTTCGGAGCGTGCCAGAGGGTCAGGGCCGCGCCAGTCTCGGTGGCGAGATGCATCCCGATCTTGAAGAAGTCCTGGGGGACGAAGGCGCGAATGCGATCCTCGAGATTGGCCAGAATGGCGAGCGTCGGGGTCTGTACGCCGCCGAAGCGCCAGGGTTCGCGAAAGGCGGGCGGTCGCAGCCGCAGGGAGATCGCGCGGGTGCCATTTAGGCCGAGGAGATAATCCTCGTACTGCCGACAGAGGGCTTCGAGGTAGGCGGCGTAGTCCTGATCCCCCGACGCAGGCTCTTTCGCCAGGGCTGCGAAGGCACGACGGATCGAGACATCGTCGAGAGCGCCAAGCTTCAGTCGATCCGTACGCCCGCGCCATCCGAGGTGCTCCAGCACCTCCCAGGCGATCATCGAACCCTCGCGACCGGGATCGGTGGCGATGATCACGCGCTCGACCCCCTGGAGCGCCTGACGGATGGCGGCGAGTTTCGGCGCGTGCGACTGCCCCGAGCGGTTCTGGCCGCAACTGACCGGAATGGTGTCGAGGACGATGGGCAGCGCGTCGAAGCGCCATGGCTTCCACTCGGGCCGGATGCTTCCCGGCTCCTCGGCCGTCAGCAGGTGCCCTTCGGCGGCAACGCAGACGGTGCTCGGCGAGCGGAAGAACCGCTGAAGCTGACGCATCGCCGAAGGCTTCTCGAAGAAGAAGAGCGTGCGGCCAGTGTTCGGGGCGGGCATGGCCAACGCGCGCCATTCTCAAGCTGACTGAGAGGCGCCACCGGCCTGCGATACGAAGGGCTGCACCAACACCCGACGACCGCTCAGATCGTGCACGGTGACGCTCCACTCCGACCAGTCCTCCTGATCGTCGAGTTCGCCCATCACGCTTTCAGCGACCTCCGAAGCCCGACACGTCAGGCGTTCGGGGCGCCGGACCTCCCTGCCGACGGCATCGAGGACGAAGGCGTGGCCATTGGTGGCGTGAAAGCGGTAGCGGGCCATGATCTGCAAATCCCCTTCGCGGCAGCTTCCAGAAACGCCTCAGTTCGCGTTATGTTCTATATGAGGACAGCCGGTGGAAAAGGGCAAGGCGGCGGGTCGGTGCGCAGCGCGTCGCACGGTGGTTCAGGGGCCGGAATGCCGAGCGAGACAGCACCCACGACCGAACCCGGCGCCCTCGTTCGGAAGATCATCCATATCGACATGGATGCGTTCTACGCCTCCGTCGAGCAGCGCGATGACCCGGCCATGCGTGGGCGCCCCCTGGCGGTCGGTGGATCACGAGAACGCGGCGTTGTCGCGGCGGCGAGCTACGAGGCGCGGGTGTTCGGCGTGCGCTCGGCGATGCCCTCGGTCACGGCCCGTCGGCTCTGCCCCGATCTCGTGTTCGCGAAGCCGCGCTTCGAGGTCTACAAGGCGATCTCCGCCGAGATCCAGGCCGTGTTCGCGGAGCATACCCCGATCATCGAGCCGGTATCCCTCGATGAGGCCTACCTCGACGTTACCGAGAACCTCCAGGGGCTGCCAACTGCTACGGAGGTTGCCCGCGCCATTCGAGCGGAGATCCTGGCACGCACCGGCCTCGTGGCCTCGGCGGGCGTCTCCTACAACAAGTTCCTGTCGAAGGTTGCCTCGGACTACAAGAAGCCCGACGCCCTGTTCGTCATCACCCCGGCCATGGGACCGGCTTTCGTCGAAGCCCTACCCATCGGACGCTTCCACGGAGTCGGGCCGGTGACGGAGGCCAAGATGAAGCGCCTCGGCATCCTAACCGGCGGAGACCTCAAGGCGCGTTCGTTCACCGAGTTGCAGACCATGTTTGGCAGTTCAAGCGGCTATTACTACAGCGTCGCCCGGGGCATCGACGAGCGTCCGGTACGGGCACATCGCATCCGCAAGTCGGTGGGGGCGGAGAACACCTTCTCGGAGGACACGACCGAGTTCGCCGTTCTCACCGAGCGGTTGCATCCGATCCTCGACAAGGTCTGGACGGTCTGCACGAGCAAGGGCATCACCGGCCGCACCGTCACCCTGAAGGTCAAGTTCTCGGACTTCGAGCAGATCACGCGGGCGCGCTCCCTCACCCGACCGGTGGAGAGCCGCGAATCGCTCGCACAGATTAGCCTTGGCCTCCTGCGCGACGTATTTCCCCTGCGCCGCAGGGTGCGACTGATCGGGGTGTCGCTATCCGGCCTGCACCATGGAACGGGCGAAGAGCCGCGTCAGCTTGGCCTTGCCCTGTAGCTGACGGAGCGTGAGACAGGCGCCGCTATGGCCTAGGTAACTCTCTAGCCGCCCGCTTGCGCTTCTGCGTGTCCGCCCAGGCGTTGCAGAACTGTCACAGGAGGGGATTCGCTCTGAAGGAGCCCTTGTGATCGGCTGCGCATGAACGTAGCGAGAGGAACGAAAAAGCCCAACGACCACAGTAGTTTATAGCTTCTAAAAACTGCGCTTTCCAATCCTTGAAGGCGTGTCTAAGTGCGGGCATTGCAGAGCTATTCTCATGAAGCCGATTCCGTTCGTTCTGTTTGATCGTCCTCGCCACGCCGTCGCCCTCGCCGCGCTGGCGGGCGTATCCGTCTTGAGTCTCGTCGTTTGTGCGGCTGCCCAGGAAGCGACTTCGCCACGACGCGGCGTGTCCAATCCTCCCGCCGAGGCGAGCGTCCAGCTTCAGGAATTGAACATTCAGGGAACTGGGCGGGGGGTCGGTAATGGTCAGGATGGGGGCGCTGCGGTCCGCGCCATCGAAAGCCCGACCGGACCGGTCTCCGGTTACGTGGCAACGCGGTCAGCGACCGCCACAAAGACCAACACCCCACTAATCGAAACGCCGCAGTCCATCAGCGTGGTCGGCCGGGAGCAGATCGACGCGCAGAAGGCGCAAACCCTGACGCAGGCGACGCAGTACGTCCCCGGTCTTTTCTCGGGCACGTTCGGCGCTGATTCGCGCATCGACTACTTCAACCTGCGTGGCTTCGTTGCCAGCGACTACGGCCTCTACCGCGACGGCTTGCAACTACTGAACTATGGGTTCGGCTACTTCAAGGTCGATACGTTCGGCCTGGAGCGCATCGAAGTGCTCCGCGGACCTGCCGCTGTGCTCTTCGGCGCAGGTACGCCCGGCGGTCTCATCAACCAAGTTTCCAAGCGCCCGACGGTCGATCCGCTCCGCTATGTTGAGGTAGGCGGCGGCTCCTTCGGCCAGGGCTATGCCGCCTTTGATCTTAGTGGTCCCGCAGACGATTCTGGCCACTGGTTCTATCGTCTGACCGGCATTGGCCATACGGGCGGAACACAGGTCGATGGCGCACCGGATGATCGTGTCTACATTGCGCCGGCTTTCACCTACAAGCCGGATGGGGCCACGAAATTCACGTTCTTGTCGAGCTACCAGCACGACAACACGGCGGTGACTTCGAACTTCCTGCCTTACTCCGGCACGGTCCGGCCGAACCTCAGTGGCCTGCGTATCCCACGCTCCCTGAACGTAGGTGATATCGGCCTGAACACCTTCCGGCGTGATCAAGCCTTCGTCGGGTATGAGTTCGAGCATGCATTCAATGAGACCTGGACCATCCGTCAAAACCTCCGGTACTCGTTCCTTGAAAGCTTCCAGAATTCCTATATCGGCCAAATCGGATACAGCGATCCGGCGACGGAGACGCGCCTCGCCCGTTATCAATTCCGTGATAGCGCAAAGGTTGGCCTGTTCCAGGTCGATAATCAGGCCGAAGCCCGTTTCTCGGACGGGTTCTTCCGGCACGACCTGCTGATGGGCTTGGACTACAAGAACTATCAGCTCCACGACAACCAAGCCTCAACGTTCCCTGGTCCCGACATTAGCATTCGATTCCCCATCTATGGGCAGCGGGTCGCCAGCCCGCTCCCGTACCTAATCAATGCTGATACCTTCGAGCAGACAGGTCTCTATGCCCAGGATCAGATCAAGCTAACAGACCGCCTTACGCTGGTTGTCGGCGGCCGAGGGGATTTTGCGAACAATCTTGTTCGCGACCTGCTCAATCCTGCGAACACCAATGGCCGTAGTGATAGCGCCTTCACTTATCGCACGGCGTTGATCTACAACTACGATTTCGGGCTTGCGCCCTACATCAGCTACTCGACATCCTTCCAGCCCCAGATTGGGTCGGACGCCAACAACGTCGCCTTTAAGCCTGAGACCGGCAATCAAATCGAGGGTGGCGTCAAGTTCGAGCCGCCCGGCGCGGGCTACTTCCTGACCCTCGCTGGCTTCGATATCCACCGCTCGAACGTGCTGACCCCGGTCCCGGGAACATTCTTCCAGTCACAGATCGGCCAAGTCCGTTCGACCGGTTTCGAAGCACAGTTCACCGCCTCCTTGGCGGAAGGCCTCAACGCGGTTGCAGCTTTCACGGTCTTTGGTCTGACCGTCGAGAAGAGTGCAGACACGGCCACCATCGGCAAAGTTCCTGTTGCCACACCGGACAACTTCGCTTCGCTGTTCCTCGATTACACCATTCCCACTGGTGATTTCCGCGGCTTCGGTTTCGGCGGCGGCGTGCGCTATTTCGGTCGATCCTACGCTGACACGCTCAACACGTCCCGAGTGCCGGATTACGTGCTGTTCGATGCGCAAGTGCACTACAATTGGGAGAACTGGCGTCTGGCCGTCAATGCGACCAACATCGGTGATCGCCGCTTCGTCTCGTCCTGCAACGCCGTCAACTCGTGTTTCTACGGAGATGCCCGCCGGGTGATCGCGAGCCTCGCCTACAAGTGGTGAGTTTAGTTGCAGCGGAGGAAGGCCCTGGGTTAGCCAGGGCCTTCAGTTTTCTGTCTCACTCGCGGTCCGAGCGGTTCGCTCCGAAAGCCATTTTCGATTGGTTTGACGCCAGCCCTGGTCAATCTTCCGGCCATGCCGAGCTGGCCGGGAGAGACTGATCGCGATGGGGTCGAGGGCTCGTGCCTCTCGCGTCCATCCGGCATCAGCTAGGGCCAGAAGCATCGGCGTCCAAAAAGGCCGATGTCTCCAACGCCGAAAAATCTGGTAGACCGTGCTCTGCGACCCGTATGCCTTCGGGCAATCAGCCCACCGACGATCATTGAGTAGGACGTACAGGATGCCCGACAGAGTTCTGCGCTCGTCAGCGCGGATGGAGCTTGTGCTGGGGATGAATAATTCGAACACCGCCCACTGATCGTCGGAGATCCAATACAAAACCTCGTCAGTCATGGGGGCCTCGTGTGTAGAAATCGAAATACGACTAACCAACTCGCTTGTTCACGTTGCCGATAGGCCGTTGATGACGACGTATCAAGAGCTTCGATCCTGGAATCATTTTCGCAAGGTTCGAGAACTGAGCACGGCGTTGTCACGACCGCCCATTGCCCATGGCCTTGTCACCAGGGCACGGTCTGACCCTGGTAGTCGAGGAACACGCAGCCGCCCCTGACGCCCTGGTCGAGGCAACGCTCCAGCACTGCAACCATGCCTCGGACACTGGTTTCAACGTCGAGGGTGGCGCGTCTGCCGCCAAGGTCGGTTCGGACCCACCCTGGATGCATCAGGATCACGCTCCAACTTGCCTTGCTGTGCTGTCCGGCAAACGAGCGGGACAGCGTATTCAAGGCGGCCTTGCTGGCCCGGTAGCTACTCCAGCCACCCCCTTGGTTCAGTGAGACGCTGCCGAGCTTGGACGTCATGAAGGCGATCACACCGCCCACGGCGACACGTTTGTGAAGACTCTCGGCAACGCGGATCGGGCTGATGGCATTGGTCTGAAACACCTGCCCCGCGACCTCGCGCGACATCTGACCGGCCGGCGTACCGGCTTGCGTGGCCACGCCTGCCACCACGAAAACCAAATGGAAGGCTGGCTCGCCACTGAGACCGGCGCGCAAAGCCGCGATAGCTGCATCATCGTCGATGTCGATCTGGGTGACGATGCGTAGGCAGCCGGCCTTTTCACCCCCTGCCAGTTCGCTCAGCGCAGCGGATGGCCGACGGACGGTGGCGGTAACCTGCCATCCGCGTTCCAGCAGGCGGGCAACGAGACCAAGTCCGAGCCCACGCGATGCGCCAACGATGAGGGCACGACGGCTTCGCGCCGCCTCCGACTGAGGCTCGCTATTTTTGCTCACGCAGTGACAAGGAGGGCATTCGCGATTGCCGCCCATTCCTCATCGAGTGATGCATCGGCTGCGGGTCTGCGAGCCTGCCGATACCAATACGCTGCGTTCTCTGCGTCACCTTCTACCCGGTGCAGATAGGCGTGGACCCAGGCCGCGTCGGCTCCAGGCTCTTCCTGAACGAGGGCATGAGCGCGGTCCCACTCACACTTGCCGGCCCATCACAGGGCCGCAAGCGTAGCCGAGAGGTTCGGGTCAGGCTTCTTGTCGGCAAGTGAGGCGCGGAATTGCTCAGAATTCATCATCACCTCCCAAGCCCACCTATCGCTCAGCGCGCAGGCTTTTGACAAAGCGCCGCGCAACCTCCCGCACGGCTTCGTCGTCACGCTCACCATCCGGCCCCTTATCCCAAAGATGGTCGAGGCTGGCATCAAGTGCATCGAGGAGCTCGGGGTGGCGCTGCGCGACGAAGCGGATGGTCCCGAATAGCAAGTGCTCGATGGCCATCTCACGGCGCCGAGCATCGACGATTTGCAGGGCGGGATCAGTCGATTTCTGGGTCATGGCGGTCCAACCGGCCGACGCCGATGCGGGTTCGGCATGCTTTGTCGCCATGATGCCGCATCAGGCTGTCCAGCACGGCAGGTGGCCGCACGATGCTCCTCCTACCCATCGGCGAAACATAGCTTGACGGTCGAGCCATTTTCCTCTGTTCTTGTTTCGTTCTGATTGGGGCGGAAGGCGATGCAGGCGACTGAAATGGCTGAGATGGCCGCCTTGAGCGACGCCGAGGTTACTACCATGGCCTACGTCGAGGCCGCCGGTGGCGACATCGATCTGGCGCTAAGTTGGGCTATCGGTGACCTGCTGGCTAGCGAAGAGCGATTCGCGGAAGCCCTACGATCCGTGTCGCATGGCTTCGTACGAGGCCAACTTTCGCAAGCTGCTGCTGCCTGATATGGAGCGCTTGTGCGATCTGCGGGTGGGCCGCATCACCATCACCTGCTCGCCTTGTGACCGTCGCGGCGTCTACGCTTTGAATCGGCTGCGACAGCGATTTGGCGCGCATGCCAGCGTACTGGACGTCTACCTCCACCTGACGCAAACCTGCCGATGGCAGCGAGAGGTCGGCAGTCGGGCACCCAACGTCTACGGCATCGGGTGCAGAGCGAAGCTCGACACCGTCGGCATGCCAAAGCCGGGCGGCCTGCCGTCGAGGACATGAACGATGTGTAATCTCTACAGCCTCGGCCAGGGGCAGGATGCAATCCGACGCGTGTTCGAGGCCATTCGCGATGAGGCCGGCAACCTACCGCCGATGCCGGGGATCTTTCCTGATCAAATGGCACCGGTCATTCGTCTCAGGGAGGGGCAGCGAACGCTCACGATGATGCGGTGGGGCATCCCAGGGCCGAAGCAGTTCGGTGAGCATCCCGTCACCAACGTCCGCAATGTGAAGAGCTCCCACTGGCGACCCTGGCTCAAGCCCGAGTACCGATGTCTCGTGCCGGTTTCGTCCTTCAGCGAGTACGCCGACACGAAGCCGAGGAAAACACCGACGTGGTTCGCACTCGACGACGAGCGGCCCCTGTTCGCGTTTGCTGGCATCTGGCGTCCCTGGACGGGCGTGCGAGGTACGAAGGCGGAAAACCCGGAGCGCAGTGAGGCCGAACACCGCCTGTTCTCCTTTCTGACGACCGAGGCCAACGGCATAGTGGGGCCGATCCACCCGAAGGCGATGCCAGTGCTGCTGACGACGCCCGATGAGTGGGCGACGTGGCTGGAGGCACCGACTGAGGATGCTCTCAGGCTTCAACGCCCCTTGCCGGACGAGGCCATGAAAATCGTAGCAAGCGGCGCCCGGCGAGATCCTCCGGAATGATATCCAGGGCGGGGCAATCCATGATGCCCACCCGCCTCTGACATCGGCCGGGCGTGGGAACGCGGCTCCGCAGCAGTCAGCGGGCTTTGCTCTCGATCCAGGTCATGATCGCGTCGGCGACCTCATGATTGTTGGCCTCCAGCATCATCATGTGCCCGTTGCCGCGAATGTCGTGTTCAGCAAGGGCAAGCCGATCTGGCTTGGCGCCTGCCTGAGTGAGGAAAGCGGCAGTGCAGTCGTCCATCGTCGCTCGGAACGAGGCTTCCCCAGTGACGATGACCGCTGGCACTTTGGCGAGGTTTGGGAGCTGCCGGGCCGGCTCGGCCTGCAACCAGCAGCGAATCTGATCCGGCCGGGTGGGCTGTTCGGCTTGAACCACCGTCAAATCGGCTGGCGAGGCCACAGGGGGCTCGAAGCGGAGCGGCACGCGCGTGATACCGTAGGGTCGGGCACGGGCCTCACTGACGCGCTCGTACCACTCAGAGCCGCCCTTGAAGCGAATGTCGAAGAAGGTTGGCCCATTTGGCTCGACGGCGACGTGTGCCTTCACGAGGTCGGGCCGCTGATCAGAGACAGCCCAGCCGAACACGCCCGCCTGGGAGTGGGTCAGGACAACCGAGGGACCGATCTTTTCGAGCAGCGCGATCAGCGCTGGATTGACCAGTTCCTCACTCTTCAGCCCGCTCGCGATGTAGGGCACCTGCGACAGGTAGAACTGGTCGAAGGCAGCATTGCCCTTCACGCCAGGGCCGCCCGGCCATTGAGTATGAAGCTTGGCCTGGGGGAAGAGCTCGAACCGCTCCTGCCCGGTATAGATGCTCTCCAGATCGCCGGGCGCAAGGCGTGCGTAGGGGCCGTAGACCTCCGGGTTGTCGCCGGATCTGCCCCGGCCAACCTGATCAACGACGTAGACCGCAAAGCCGCGTTCGACGAAGTGATCCACCCATCCCCGCCGGCCATCGGGCGTGGCAAGGAAGTTGACGCCGGTCTGCGCGGTGCCGTGCACCATCACGACCGGAAAAGGCTGCGTGACCTGGGCCGGAGCATGGAACTGTACGAACATCTGACCGGTGGCGAGTTCCTTCTCGCCGACCGGCTCGTAGCGGCCCCCGACGAAGAAGTAGCCCTCGCGCTGCGCTGGCTTGAAGACGGCCGGCACGCCTGGGGTGACAGGAGCAGGCTCGGCGAGGGCCGTTGCCCCGAGCCCGAACAGGGCACAGGTCCCAAGCAGCGCCGTCTTGAGCATCGACATCCTCCCGAGGACGTCTCACGCGCCCTGACCGTAGTATCGGCTCGGGACGCGGGGCCTGTCCACCGTAGGGCTCACGGTGAGGGCCTCCGCCATTGGACAGCATGACGCCCGAATCGCGCTGTGCCGCTCTGGCGTAGGCCGCTGTACCTCTACCTTGGCACCCAGTCCGACCCAATCAGATGGTCGAAACGAGCAGCGGACGCGGGCAGCAAGTATCAAATCTCGCCCCAGAAGACCTCTCGGGTTAAGCCAATTACTGCCGAGCCACGACGAGATCCCCACGTAAATAACATCACAACGTAGACGTCGCGAACTCGCTGGATGTGCCAGCAAAGAGCGGCCCTACTTCGCTAGACCACAATGTATGAGCCCAAAACGGCGCATGTATATGAAGAGCTATGCGTTGATCGCAAGGCAACGACGATACGTTGAACACAGCAATACGCCGAGCCAAGCAACCAAAACAAAATAAGTTGAAACAAGTTGAAACCCGAGGGTTACGCTATGCCCATAAGCCAAGATGCAATCGATGATGGATACAAACTATGGGGTGAGCGCCTCGTACGTGAAGGGTGGAGCCCATACCTACTCACGTTCATGTACGAGCATCTTGGCGGTTCAGATGCCCGAGTAGCCCGAGAGATGGAACGGGAAATCGAGCGCGTGTACGCGACCCTCGTCACCCGCGTGGTTCGCAAGCCCACCGCCCCCCCGTCCGCCGGGCGCCTGCCCGTCTGGCTGTGTTGCCGCGACATGCCCGTCTTCAAACACCAGAAACAGTGCCTTTCAGACGTCCTCGTGAACGATGGGCTGCACCAGCACGCCGCCGCTTTCCAACCACCCGTATCGCGATTGGGGGTCGATCTCGTCACCCACTTCGAGGAGTGCCGTGACCTCTACGTGCGACGTGGCTTGCCACTTATCCGCATCGACGTGCAGCCAATCACTCACGATATCGGCGCCGTGATGGATTACGTCCGTAAGCAGATCGGGCGCGGCATGACCGGCGAAGACGCGATGTTGATCCTTCCTCGCGGTCGCAGTGAGATGAAAGATATTCTCACCGGTTAAGCCACACGGGCATCATGTTTGACCCCGTTTCATAGGGTACAGCAAGGCACATAACGAGGATCATGGCGGCGAGGATGAAGACGGCGAGCGCAGATGATGGAGGGCCTCGTAGTCTCGGGCCAGCCTGTGGCAGCGTCCGACCCCGAAGGTACGCTCGATGACCCATCGCTCGGGCTGGATCGTAGCCGCGCTCGTCCTTAACGCCGAAGCCGCCCGAGCGCGCAGTCTGGGCATCAAGGACGGCGCCGGTCGGGTCGACCGTGCGCCCGGCGCGCTCGCTGTCGGCAAGGGTCAAGGCGTGGGCCAGACGCTTGGACACGCTGGCCTTCGACAACCGCGAGAATCAGCGGTGAACGGTGGGCCAGGGCGGGGGGCCAGGGACAGGTGGCGCCATGCGCAGCCGGTGCGCAGGATGTATTGGATACCGTTCGAGATCACCCGCAGCGGCCAGCGCCAAGGACAGGTCGTTTGCGATGGCCTGGGCAGGAGCGGAGCAATGGATCCCGTCTCCCTGTCGGTCAGCCTATCTGCGTATGGCAAGCTCGGCGCGAGTGGCGGGTGTTCTCATCGGCGGCCCAGGGCATGCGTCAAGTACTCCCCCGACGCCGACGATGTACGCCCCTCACCCTCAAACAGCCGGCCAAAGACCCTTATGGGACACCAACTGAGATATTTGTTTGGGTAACCCAAAGATTGCGATTGCAGATGGAGTCCAAGCCTGCAATCGCAATCCGGTGTCACGATCAGCTCTCGAGGCGCCTCTTCACTTAACGCGCTCTTGAAGCATAGATTTTAGCAGAGTTGAGCTATTCGCGAGTTCGACTGCCTTTTGGATTAGTCGGTTGTACTTGAGTTCGATCTCACTATCATTCCAAATTTCGTTGGTGTCCTCGTGTAAATCTCGTAATATGCCGCCTTCATTGTCCTGATCCATAGGGTCATCGTCGAGGATTTTCTTGGATTCAACAATCTCCGCACTGAGTTGACTGGCAAGCAGGGTGATCTTTTCAAAGCGTGTGTCGATTACTCGACGTCTCCAGCTTGGGAAAGATTGATCGTCATCATCCTCATCATCCAGGATAGATGTTCCAACTTCTTCAGCTTCCATTTTTCGAAGTTGCTGTGTCGGAATCACCTTCTCGTCATGGCTGAACTTGGTCGTGTTTTCGGCGCTGATGCCCAAGATTTGACAAGCATAGCGTCCATCGCTTTTGAGTCGGTCCAGGTGACGCTGATGCAGCATCTCGGCGAAATCCCTTTCGCCTCGACTTCTTCTTAGTGCCTCCATATAAAGTTTTTCAGGGCCAAGCTTGAGTATTGCGGACGCCATTTCTGTAGGGCTCACGCGTGACACAAGGGCGTCCTCTAAGCCGTAAGCATAACGGTACGCTGTATTCGATGATGATCTTCCTGTCTTCGCGAACACCAACTCAAAAATTCGATAGATTAGACGTTCGCGAGTCTTGTCTATATCAGATTTTCTGATTACGCGCTGTGTCAGCAGAATACTCTGAAATTCAGAGAGTGCCGCTTCATCCTGTGCGATGTAGAATGCAGAAGCATATGCCGCCGCGATGTATCTGCGCCGCTGCTCTTGATACCCAATTTCGAGGACTGATAGACCCTTTTGGCACTCTAAGGTCGCTCGAAGCGGTTCGCGCTGCGCCATTTCGAGCAACTCTGTCGGATTGATTAGGTTGTCAGCCGAAATCAAACTTGCCAGATCACGGGCCTTGGTCGAATCGTGCTCATTGTCTGGAGAACTGTATCGACCTGTTGTCTCTTTTGATTGCGCTTGGGCGTGGGAAGGAACAGGCATGTCTATGCCCCCTTCTGCATCAAGTCATGGATATCTTCGCATCGCCATGCCGTGATACGAGGTCCGAACTTGACCGGCTGAGGATAGCGCTGGCTACGCACGCCTTCCCACCAGGAAGATTTGCTGATCGGAAGCGGCCCGCCGGGTGCAATGATTTTCGAAAGTCTGACGAACCCTGAGCTTGGTAGTCCATGCGTAGGGATGTCCGTCAGCATAGTCACCGTCGATTTTGTCATTTTCAGTGCCTTCTTCTCTAGCATGTCGGGGTTGGCGCCAACGAAGAGAGAATGAGGCAGCGGACGGCGGAGCGGGAATTATGCTATCTTTCATACCACGACAACACACTGATTTTTCAGCGTTTATCGCCTCTTCCGTAAGATCGAATAACACTTACAGTGATTTCCGGGAGCTCGGGAAGCTGAATGGGCTCCGCTTTAAGATCGTCAGGAAAGCACGGAAAGCGAAGCGTTTTCAGCGCTCGATAATCGAGCCGCGATTGCAGCATCTCAACCGCCGTACGACATTGAGCAAGATATCGACGAAGTTTGATGCGGTCCTCAATGATGTCTTTTACGCTATCAACAAAGTCGCTATGCATTGGATTCAACAAAAATTCTGGCCCAGAATGAAACCGCTCGACGTAGAGAAACGGCGACGCTGATCCATGTCTTGACCAATATTTCTTGAAAGTAATATGAGACATTGGCCATTTGTATTCAAATACGCCACTTTGACTGGCGTGGTAAGATTTATTTAGACTGACTCGATCTCGATGGTCGGCGGTTTTGGGTTTGAAACTTAGAAGAAACCAAGCTATGTTTGCAAGAAAATCCAACTCATCATATGGTTGGTTCAATATAGGCAAGATATCGAATATGTGAACAGCAAGCATCTGGCCTGTACAGATTCGCCTTAGCACGTCAATGCGGACATGGCGAAGTACAAGAGAAAGCTCTTCGGCTTCAAGCTGTTCTAATGTCTCAGTAGACCGCGCGTGCGATAGGTACACGATGACACATGCAGTGATTGCCGCTGGATGATCGTTAGGGGTGTTTGGCCACCGCAGCCAAGCAATAAACTTGAACAAAGCTTCCAAGAATTTCAGGCGATCCGTATTGCTTTCGTCCACCAAGCGGGCAATCGCTGTCTCGATGCTTATGTCTTGCGCGATTGTAGGCCTAACTTGCCGAGTGGTAATTCCTCTCTGGCGCTGCCATCGGTAAATAGTTCCAACAGATACTCTCAGTTTCTGCGCAGCTTCCGCTCCGCCGATTCCTTGTCGTTGTGCTTCTGTAAATTGCTCGAGTATCCAATCTTGCTCAGAACTCGTTCGCCTTATGGATGGCGCACGCTTCGACCGTATTTGTTTCTTTCTCATTTTTTCGCTCTGAAACCTTTATTCGCGCTTTTCCTCTCTGCGCACGCTATGCTCTATAAAACTTGGCATTGCTCCATTAAGTCAACCGCTGCGGAAGCAAGTCGCTCCGGCGGTCCGCAGCCTCGACCTTATCGTCTATTGAGTGTTCCACAGCCATCCCTCCCACTTCGTGCGGGCAGGTCAGTTGTCTCGGTTGCCCGATCATGGAACGACGAGCGGAATTCATTGCTCTTGCGGGTTTGGCTGGAACGTAGGCGCAGACGGCTTCGTTCGTGAGGTAGCGCGGCCCCTCTCCATCAGCTCATCAAGGGCGAACTGCACTTGGCGCTTCCCGGCTTCCAGTGCCGCCCTGATCGGTCTGCCGCTGCCCTAGGCACGCAGATGCAGCTTGGTGGAGCACCCACTCTGCCTGCACCGCAAGCTCCATCGATACCCTCGATTATGCCCTTACCCCCTGTGGCGCTCGGCCGGCGTGCATCAGCAGCATGTTGTTCGGTGGGTGGCATCGTGGCGTCTGCAAACTTTAGGGTTCAGTCGAGATCGCCCCGGTATGGGACTGCTCCGATGGAAGGCTAAAGCTCGAAACTGTGTCGACAGCACCATAGTGGGTTGGAGGATCCGCCCAGGGTTCGCCCGCGCGCAAACTTCCGAGTATTCCGTTTAGGACTTGGTGGTGATCCTCGGCAGGCAGACCCATCCGTGGCTTCTGCGGAACCAGTAGCTAGCTAGTTTGCTCTTACCGCGTGGTGATACGATTTGTCGCGTCGCATTCCGCCTACGTGGGCCGACCGCTCGGCAGGTGAGCTTTTTGCAGAGACACAAAAGCGTCCGAGATGCAGCTTCACCGTCTCAGCCTATGGGAAAAGCTGTCGGCTGCAAAATGCCGGGGCTGACGATTTGTGCCCCCGGTGTGCCCCGACGTAACGACTGAATCGAATGTCCAGCGTCGTTATCTAATTAACTCGTTGTACGAGCGAAGAAAAAATGGTGCCCAGAGACGGGATCGAACCGCCGACACTGCGATTTTCAGTCGCATGCTCTACCAACTGAGCTACCTGGGCAACGGGCGGTTCGGGTGAGCGGCACCGCCTGTGGAGCGGGGGTATAGAGGGGGTTCGGCGGCCTGTCCAGCCGGTTTCGGGAGAGTTTTTGCGCGGGGTCCGGCGCGGGGTTCGGAGGGCTAATCGACCGCCGGGCCGTGAAGTTCGGCCTGGGTGAAGCGGCTCTGCTCCTCCATCACCAGGGTGGCGAGTTCGCGCTTGAGGGCGTTGAAGTCGGGGGCGGCCGTGTCCCGGGGCCGGGGCAGGCCGACGGCGATGTCGCGCTTCAGGCGGCCCGGGCGGTAGGTCATCACCAGGATGCGGTCGGCGAGGTAGAGCGCCTCCTCGATGGAGTGGGTGACGAACACGATGGTCTTCTGGAACTCGGCCCAGATGCGCAGGAGCTCGTCCTGCAGGGTGCGCCGGGTCAGGGCGTCCAGCGCCCCGAACGGCTCGTCCATGAGCATCACGGGCGGGTCCAGCGCCAGGATGCGCGCGATGGCGACGCGCTGGCGCATGCCGCCCGACAGGTCCTTCGGGTAGCGCTTGCGGAAGTCCGACAGGCCCAGCGTCGCCACGATGCGGTCCACCGTCACGGTGGCGTCGGCTTTCGGCACGCCCTTGATGTCGAGGCCGAAGCGGACGTTGTCCTCCACGTTCATCCACGGGAACAGGGCGTATTCCTGAAACACCATGCCCCGGTCCGGCCCCGGCTCGGTGACGGTGCGACCGCCCAGCGTGATCCGGCCGCCGCTCAAGGGGGCGAAGCCCGCGATGGCGTTGAGCAGGGTGGACTTGCCGCAGCCCGAGGGGCCGAGCAGGCACAGGAACTGCCCCTCCGGCACCGTGGCGCTGATGTCCTCCAGGGCGGTCACGGCCCCGGGCCCGCTGCCGAACACCTTGCTGGCGTGGGCGACGACGATTTCTGCCGACATGCTGAGGGTCCGGGGGTTCAGCGCTCGAGGCCGCGGTGCCAGCGCAGCAGGTGGTCGTTGAGGCGCGACATCGCCCCGTCGATGACGAGGCCGAGGAGGCCGATGGTGAGCATGCCGCCGATGATCTTGTCGGACCACATGTATTCGCGGGCCTCCAGGATGCGGTAGCCGAGGCCGTCCGAGACGGCGATCATCTCGGCGACGATCACCACGATGAAGGCGGTGCCGATGCCGATGCGCATGCCGGCGAGCACGAACGGACTCGCCGCCGGCAGGATCACCCGGCGGAACATCGTCCACGACCCCGCCCCGAGGTTGCGCGCGGCGCGGATGTAGATGGAATCGACCTGCCGCACCCCCGCGATGGTGTTGACCAGCACGGGAAAGAACGTGCCGAGGGCAATGAGGAACAGGGCCGGCGGGTTGCCGAGGCCGAACCAGACGATGGCCAGCGGAATGTAGGCGATGGGCGGGATCGGCCGCAGGATCTCGAGGAGGGGGTTGAACAGGGAGAACAGCCGGTCGCTGGTCCCGAGCAGGAGCCCGACGGG
>NZ_JAKSXV010000111.1 GCF_022829345.1 Methylobacterium sp. J-090
TCCCTTGAGAGCCGTGGAAGACCACCACGTTGATAGGCTGGGTGTGCAAGCGCGGTGACGCGTTGAGCTTACCAGTACTAATCGCTCGATTGAACTTGATCGCTCCCATGATCCATGTCCGTGACTTGGTTCGGCAGCCGCATGGCTGGCGGAGCCAAGCTGATCGGCAGCCGCTGCAAAGCAGCTTCGATCAGCGGACCGGTCAGAGAGACAAAAGACCAGAACGGTCGACGCCGAACGGCTGTCGGACAGCTTGGCGAACGATGTCCTGCACCGGCCCGTGGGCGAGGCGAGCGGGACCGCCGAGACCATGCGCCGGCTCTCCGCCGCCGCCGCCCGCATCGGCGACGTCGTCGGGATCGTCTCGCAGTTCGCCGGCCAGACCAACCTTCTGGCGCTCAACGCCACCATCGAGGCGGCGCGGGCCGGCGAGGCCGGCAGGGGTTTTGCCGTCGTGGCCACCGAGGTCAAGGAACTGGCCTCGCAGACGGCGCGGGCCACCGAGGAGATCGGCCGGCAGGTGGCGCAGGCGTCCGGGATGTCGTCGACGGCCGTCGGCGCCGCCGCCCGCACGGGGGAGACCATGGCGGCCCTGTCCCAGGCCGCGACCCGGATCGGCGACGTGACATCGGAACAGCGGCGTG
>NZ_JAKSXV010000115.1 GCF_022829345.1 Methylobacterium sp. J-090
AACACCCTCTACGACCAGGTGGTGGACGGCTACTTCGCCCGCCACAAGGTCAAGCCGGGGATCACCGGCTGGGCGCAGGTCAACGGCTGGCGCGGCGAGACCGACACCAGCGACAAGATCCAGCGCCGCGTCGAGCACGACCTGCACTACATCGAGAACTGGTCCGTACTGTTCGACATCCGGATCATGCTCGCCACACCGTTCTCCCTGGTCCGCACGAACAACGCCTACTGATAAAATCCACGATCGATGCGATCGACGATCGTATCACCAGGCTCGCGCGGCACTCGGGAAGGCCGCGCCGAAGTTCGCTCCCCGCCTGCGACTTTGCGGGAACGGCCATGCGGGTCTCGCCCTTTGGACGATACCGCGGACCGGGACCATCCGCCCCGCGCAACTTCTCCGGGCGCGTTAAGGCCTTCTTCAAGAGCATCACGTTTATTTGTCGTTCATGGCATTCCTGTCCGACTCCGTCCTGCCGGCCGCAACCGCCCTCGGAATTCCGCTCCTGCTCCTCGGCACCCCCGAGACCGGCCGGCCCGTCCTCGTCATCGCTCCGCCCGGGTCCGGGGCCGCCCGGATCTTCGATCTTGTCGGGCGGGCGGACGGCCGGGTCCTGCGCGGGGCGGGTTTGGCCTGGATGGCCGTGGCCGTCTCGGAACGCCCGGACTTCCCGCGGCGCCTGCGCGACGCCGGCGCCTGGGCGGTTGTCAGTGCCTCCAGCGTCGCGGGTTGTCCGACGACGCGCGAACCCTGAGACGAGTCCCATGACGCTGCATCCGGCTCCGGCACAGGGGTCCACCCTCGACAAGATCCGGACTACGTCCGGCAAGACGCTCATCGGGCTCCTCTGGGTCAACGTCGCGCTGATCGTCGGGATCAACGCGTGGCAGGGCGGCCTGCCGAACATGGTGGCGGCGGCGGCCGCCCTGGCGCTGGCGCTCCCCCCGACCTGGCTGAGCACGCGCGACCTGATCGGCCCACGCACGCGCATCGCGTCCAGCATGGCGCTGGCCGGCCTCGTCGCCGTGCTGGTGGCAATCCTCCACCGGGAGGGCGGCGGACGCAGCCTCCAGCTCGACGCGCACATGTACTTCTTCGCGAGCCTGGCCATGGTCGCCGCCTGGCTCGACTGGAAGGCCTTGGTCGCCTACGCGGCCATCGTCGCCGTGCATCACCTCGGGCTCTCCCTGGTGTTGCCGAGTCTCGTCTTCCCGGACGGTGCCGGGATCGACCGCGTCCTCCTCCACGCCGCCATCCTGATCGCGCAGACGGGGGTCCTGGTCTGGCTGGTCGCGAGCCTCCAGGCCGGCGTGGCCGCGAGCGACGCCCTGCAGCAGAGCGTGACCGACCGCGACGCGGCCGAGGCCCTCAAGAGCCAGGCCGTCGCCCAGGTCCAGGCCGAGAAGGCACGGGTCCTCGCCGTCGAGGCCCAGGTCCAGGCATTCCAGGGCGCCATGGGCCGCGCCGTGGGGACCATCGAACAGACCCTCGGAACCATGGAGGGCAGCGCCGCTCGCCTCATGCGCTTCGCCCGGGAGACGGCGCAGACCACGGACGGCGCCACGGCGAGTTCGCAGCACGCCAGCCGCAACGTCCACCAGATCGCCCAGACTTGCCTCGGCCTCACGGCGGCAGCCGACGAGATCGCCGGACACCTGGCGGCCACCAACACCGTCACCCGCGCGGCCGCCGATGAGGCGCGCCAGACCGGCGAGACCGTCAACGCCCTGACCGCCTCCGTCGAGCGGATCGGCTCGGTCATCACGGCGATCCGGCAGGTGGCCGAGCAGACCAACCTGCTCGCCCTCAACGCCACCATCGAAGCAGCCCGCGCCGGCCAGGCGGGACGGGGCTTCGCCGTGGTCGCGGCGGAAGTGAAGACCCTGGCCGGTCAGACCGCCCGGGCGACGGAGGAGATCGCGGCGCAGATCCGCGACGTCGAGGGCGCGACGCAGACCTCCATCGCCTTCATGCGGGGTTTCGCCGCGCGGATCGCGGATGTCGAGCGCACCACCGCGGCGATGGTCGAGGCCATCGAGCGCCAGCGTCAGGCGACGCAGGCCATGGACGTGAACGTTGGCGCGGCCGTGCAGGACGCGCACTCGGCGACCTCTCAGGTCTCGGCCGTCGCCGAGGCCCTGGGGACGACCACATTCGTGGCCGACGAGGTCCAGGCCTCGACCCAGGCCGTGCGCGATCAGGTCGGACTTCTCGGGAACGTCACCGCCGCGTTCCTCCGCGACCTCCACACGGGGCCGGCGCAGGCGGCGTGAGCCGCCCGTTCAGAAGCTCCGGGTCGGCCGGTCGAGGACGCGCCGGCCCATGAGGCTGGCGGCCAGATCCGTCATCAGCAGGGCGGTGCGGCCGCGCTCGTCCAGGAACGGATTGAGCTCGACGAGGTCGAGGCTGCGCACGAGGCCGCTGTCGTGAAGCATCTCCATGGCGAGATGCGCCTCGCGGAAGGTGGCGCCGCCCGGCACCGTGGTGCCCACGCCCGGCGCGATGCCGGGATCGAGGAAATCGACGTCGAGGCTGACATGCAGGAGTCCGTCCGCTCGCCGCACCCGGTCGAGAAAATCCGCCAGCAGCACGCCGATGCCGTTCTCGTCGATGGCGCGCATGTCGTGGACACGGATGCCCGCCGTTCCCAGGGCGGCGCGCTCGGCCGGATCGACGCTGCGCAGGCCGATCATGCAGACGTGGTGCGGATCGACGGGCGCTCCGAGCGGCGGCAGGTAGCCGGCAAAGCCCGGCGCGCCCGTGGCGTAGGCCATGGGCACCCCGTGCAGGTTGCCGCTCGTGGTGGTGTCGAGGGTGTGCAGGTCGGGGTGGGCATCGAGCCACAGGACGAAGAGCGGGCGCCCCTCGCGGGCCGCGCGTAGGGCCATGCCCGAGACGGTGCCGGCCGACAGGCTGTGGTCGCCACCGAGGAAGATCGGCACGCCCTCAGCCCCGGCCTCGTCGGCGGCCCGCGCCAGGGCAATGGTCCAGGCCGCGACCTCGGGCAGGCCGTGGATCGCCGGATTGGGGTGGACGGGGCCGCCCCCGGCGACGGGCGCGAGGTTGCCGCGATCCTCCACGGTGAGGCCGAGGGCGGCGAGGACCGGGCCGAGACCGGCCGCGCGGTAGGCGCTCGGTCCCATGTCGCAGCCCAGGCGCCGCGTGCCCGCCTGCACGGGCGCGCCGATGAGGATGCAGCGTCGGGTATCCATGGCACGTATCGGTCTCCGCCTCGTAGCCTGGCCTTAACGGCCGCGGACGGCAATTCGAAGACGCCGGATCGAGACACGTGTCGAAGACGCGGGCCGGACATCCTCCGCCGGGCCGCCCCGACGGCCCTGGCAATCCTCCGCCGGCGGGCGCAAACGAGACGTCATACCAGACGGTGCGGCGGCTGACGTCCGCCGAACGCGCTGAGGCCGACCATCGGTCGGGATCAGTGCCGCCTGGTATGAAGGAGCCTTCGCCATGACAGATTCCGGAACGACCGACATCAAGACGACCGAGGCCGACCGCCTGGACACCACGATCCTGGTCCTCAACGGCCCCAACCTGAACCTCCTCGGCAAGCGCCAGCCCGAGATCTACGGCTCGGAAACCCTGGCGGACGTCGAGGCGCGCTGCCGCGCCGAGGCCGCGCGTTTCGGCCTCGGCCTCGCCTTCCACCAGAGCAACGCCGAGCACGCGCTCATCGACTTGATCCAAGCCTACCGCGTCGGCTCGGCCGGAATCGTCCTCAACGCGGGCGCCTACACCCACACCTCCATCGCGATCCTCGACGCGCTCAACACCTGCGAAGTGCCCATCGTCGAGTGTCACATCTCCAACGTCCACAGGCGCGAGGCCTTCCGGCACCACTCCTATGTCTCCCTGGCCGCCACCGCCGTGATGGCGGGGTTCGGCACCCACGGCTACGTCCTGGCCGTGCGCCACCTCGCCCACCTGCGAGCCGCCGCACGGGTGGCAGGCCCGGGCGGGAGCCGTTAGAGCCGTGCCCTCTTGCGACGAACCGGTATCCACTTCGTCGCAAGAGCACTTGAGCTGTGGACCATCAACCGGATATCCCCGGGGCGGCGGAGCACGCATGCATCTCCTCATCGTCGATGACCATCCGCTGTTCCGCGAGGCCCTCGCCAGCACCCTCGCGCTGGCCTACCCGGAGGCGGTGCTCCACGAGGCGGACGGGATCACCGGCGCCTGCGCCACCCTGGCGCGCGAGAGCGCCGTCGCGCTCGTCCTCCTCGATCTGTCGTTGCAGGGGGTTCAGGGGTTCGACGGCCTCGTCACCATCCGGACGCGGTTCGCGCGCGTGCCGATCCTCGTGGTCTCGGGCCTCGACGACCCGCGCATCATGCGCGAGGCCATCCACCACGGCGCGGCCGGCTTCGTGCCCAAGGCCGTCGACCGCGCAACCCTGACGCGGGCCATCGCGGACGTCCTCGACGGAGGCCTGTTCCTGCCCGCCGCCCTGGCGGAGGCCACCGATCCGGGCCAAACGCAGCTCGCCGAGCGCCTGGCCCGGCTCACGCCCCAGCAGATGCGGGTGTTGGGCATGATCCGCCAGGGCAGGCTCAACAAGCAGATCGCCCATGAACTTCAGGTTGGCGAATCCACCGTGAAGGCGCACGTCACCGAAATCCTGCGCAAGCTCGAGGTCGGCAACCGCACCCAGGTCGTCATCCGGACGGCCGGACTCGACTTCGATCACGTCCAGATGCGGTCGTGAGCTTCGGCGACTCCGTCCTGCGCGAGACGGTCTCGCCTCACTCGCCCTCCAGACGCGCCAGACGACGTCCGAGCTCGAACAGGAGCATGTCGGCGAGGGTGTGCAGGAGCGGATCGGTGATCCGACCCACCGCCTCGCGCAGGTCGATGGAGTGGTCGATGGCGCGATGGACGAGATCGATCTCGGGAAGTCCCTGATCGGCAGCCCCTCGATCATCAGGTCCCTGATCAGCGGGTTCTTGGGTGACGGTGGGCATCGCATTACTCTGGCAACGGGCGGGAAAGGAGATCACGGCGATCCGCTCACGGCGCGATCCGCTCACGGCACGGCGCGGTGGGGCCGATCGGCGGGCGGGCGCGAACCATCGGGGGCGTCGGTCGGCAGCACCGGTCCGGACAGGCCGAACACCCGCCGACAGGTGGCGACGGTCTCGGGCGTCAGGCGGGCGTAGATCGGCAGCAGGAGCGAATCACCGTAGGCGCAGGGCAGGGCGAGGGGCTCGACGTCCCAGCCCATGTCCATCAGGCGGGTGACGAGCACCGGGTGCGTCTGGACCAGGAGCCCGTCGAGGCCGAAACGCGCGGCGACTTCCGCAACGGCGGTGAAGGAGGCGCCCGAGACGGCATCCACACCCTTGGCGCTCTCGCGCTTGCTCGGAGCCACGGCGCAGCGCGTCCATTCGTAGACGTGCGGCCCCGACGGCGCGGGCGCGCCCTTGAGGAGTTCCGGATAGAGGTGGGTCTGCAGGTGCGGGCGGGTCGTCGGCAGCAGGCGCGAGTAGGAGACGATGGCCTCGTCCTGCTGCCCGACCACGTGAAGGCAGTCGGGCCCATCGAACTGGTCCCGCTCGCGGCCGTCCGGCTTGCGGCAGGCTTCCCACTTCAGATGATCGACGAAGAAATCGTGCCGGAAGCGGTAGACCCGGTCCATGAGGGCGGGATCCCGCACCTCGACGTCGCCGCTCAGAACCCTCAACATGCCAGATCTCCCTGCAACGGGGAGAGTTCTGGCCAAGCTCGAGGCGCTCAGGCATCCGTAGATCTACGGAGGATCGGAGCGGCCGGAATCAGTCTATGATGCCACGCCGGATGGCCTCGGCGACGCTCTGGACACGGCTGGCCGCGTTGAACTTGCGTGCCGCGCAGGCGAGGTGATGCTCCACCGTGCGCGCGGAGATGGAGAGGATCACCGAGGTCTCCCACGCGGTCTTGCCGGCGGCGGCCCATTTGAGACACTCGACCTCCCGACCGGTCAGGCCGACGGCGGCTTCGTCGGCCGAGTCGTCCTCCGGCATCCGGCGCGCGATCGCCTTGGCCCGGGACATGGCGTAGATCGCCACAAGGTGCAGGGCGGCGCGCGCATCCTCCGACAGCCGTACCTCGCTGCCGCCGAAGCTGACCCCGGCCTCGCTGCCGTCGAGTTCGTGGAAGGGGACGCAGAACCCCTCCGCGAGGCCGTAGTCCCGCGCCTCGTTCATCACGGTCAGGCCGCGCCGGTCGCCACGGGTCACCGCCTCCTGCCACAGGAACGGCTCCGTCGTCGCCCGGATGTAGCGGATGACCGGATCCTGATGGAGGTAGTTCTGCTGCTGGTAGCGCTGAGTCCAGCCGGTCGGCCAGCCCGAGATCATCGAACAGTCGGACAGGTTCTCATTGGGCGAATGCGGCAGGCCGCCGATGAGGAAGGCGTCGTAGCCGAAGATCGCCCCCGTGCGGCGCAGTTCGGCATAGACGGCCCGCTGGGTTCCCGCCGATCGCAACCGATGGATAATGTCGAACGCGGTCTGACGGACATCGGGCACAAGCGTTACTCGAAAAATTCTCCCAGCGATTGTAACAGGATCGAAGGTTTGTGAAAGGTGAAGACGCGCGCGGGCGCCCGCGGCTTCACACCATAGGTTGGGCCGGGTCCGCGGGGGCGCCGCCGGGCAGGGATCGGCGCCGGGATAGGTTCATCCGAGACAGGGTCATGCGAGACGGGTTCATGCGGCCCGGTACGCAGCGCCCCGGTTCCGTGCCGTCGGCCGGGGCAGGCCGGCGATGAGGCTCACGAGCTGATGGGCATGGTAGGGCGTGCGCAGGCACGGCGCCCCCGCCACGATGGCGGCGGGCAGGGTGCGGGGCGAGCGCGTGGTGTAGATCACCCCGACGGCGGGATCGAGACAGCGGGCGACGGCTCCCAGGGAGAACCCATCGACTTCGTCGCGCACGTCGGCATCGGTCACCAGCACATCGACCCGGCGCCGGTCGGTCTGGCCCAGCAGCAGCGCCTCGACCTCGCCGGCCGTGCGCGCGCTGAGGACATCGTAGCCGGAGGCCTCCAGGCAGCTCGTCGTGATCGACCGGGTCAGCTCGTCGCCGGCCAGCAGAATGACGAGGGGTGGAAGGGACGCGCGAGCCATGGCGGTGATCCTGCCTGTCGGTCCGGATGCGATGCGCAGCCGATCAAGGAACGGTTCTTCGATCGTAGGGTCCGATCGGTTAACGACCCCTTAAATGACTGGTCTTTCCTGACAACCGGTGCAGTATCCCCAAATGACGTCCTGCCGTTAATTTGTATCCTCTGCGCACGGCGCAATCACGGCACTGCCTAATAAAGATGCGCACCCAAGGCGAACGCGTGAAACCGCTCAGGGTAGATGCACCATGCCGCTTTACAGCACGCGATGCAGGCTCGCTTCGCCGATCGAGTCTCTCGGAATGGTGATGTCGGCGTTCGAGCCCACGACATGCGGGCGCGCGAAGCATCCTCGTCGGGATTGGCCGAGCAGGACAACCTCTTGCCGGGAAACATGTTTCGGCCCGGCGAATCACCGATTCGCACCGCTCTCCGCGGGTCGCCGCACCGGACAATGGAAAACCGATCATGTGGCCGGAGGTCCGGCTGAGAGAATGCTCTTTTCCATGCGCGCCGCAAAAAGCCATTTGCTTCCTTTGACGCATCATCGTCACGAGCGGATACTGGGATCGATCGAAAACGCGGACATAAATCCCGCCTTCTTCCAGTCTTGTTTCGCCGCCCCTGCACCATCGCCCAAGATAATCTCGCTTTTTCCCTTGGCCTCATGCGCCCAATACCGGTGCATGCGCCGTCCTGAATACGGATCATCCCATGAGCTTGCGACAGCCCGCCGCCACGGACGCGCCGATCCGATTCGCCTATTGGGTGCCCAACGTGTCGGGCGGCCTCGTCATCAGCAAGATTCCCCAGCGCACGAGCTGGGACGCGCCCTACAACCGGCGTCTGGCGCAGATCGCCGAAGAAGCGGGATTCGACTATGCCCTGACGCAGATCCGCTTCACCGCCGGCTACGGTGCCGAGTATCAGCACGAATCCGTGGCTTTCAGCCACGCGCTGCTCGCCGCCACCACGAAGCTCAAGGTCATCGCCGCCCTGCTGCCGGGGCCGTGGAACCCGACGCTCGCCGCCAAGCAGATCGCCACCATCGGCCAGTTGAGCGAGGGTCGCATCGCCATCAACGTGGTCTCGGGCTGGTTCTCGGGTGAGTTCCGCGCCATCGGCGAGCCGTGGCTCGACCACGACGAACGCTACCGGCGCTCGGAGGAGTTCATCCGCGCCTTACGCGGGATCTGGACCCAGGACAACTTCACGTTCCGTGGCGATTTCTACCGCTACACGAATTACACCCTGAAGCCGAAGCCCGCCGACCCGCAGCCGGAGATCTTCCAGGGCGGATCGTCGCGCGCGGCGCGGGACATGGCCGCCCGGGTCTCGGATTGGTACTTCACCAACGGCAACACCCCCGAGGGCATCCGGGCCCAGGTGGACGACATCCAGGAGAAGGCGCGGGCCAACGGCCACTCGGTCAAGGTCGGCGTCAACGCCTTCGTCATCGCCCGCGACACGGAGGAGGACGCCCGCGCCGTCCTGCAGGAGATCATCGACAACGCCGATCCGGAGGCGGTCAAGGCCTTCGGCCACGAGGTGAAGAACGCCGGCAAGGCCTCGCCGGAAGGGGAGGGGAACTGGGCCAAATCGAGCTTCGAGGACCTCGTCCAGTACAACGACGGCTTCAAGACCAACCTCATCGGCACCCCCGACCAGATCGCCGAGCGCATCGTCGCCCTGAAGGAGGCCGGCGTGGATCTCGCGCTGCTCGCCTTCCTGCACTTCCAGGAGGAGGTCGCGTATTTCGGCGCGCACATCATCCCGCGGGTGAGGGCGCTGGAGGCGGAACGCGAGCGCCGGGCGGAAGCCGCCTGAGCGACCCGGCCGAACGATTGCTGTCAGAATCCTCCGGAGACCGTCCATGAACATCGCCGTCAGCGCGAGCGCCCTCGAGGCCAACCGCGTCCCGCAGGGCGCGCCGGGTCCGGCTCAGATCCCCGAGCCCGCCCACATCATCCGCGACGACGCGGAGGCGATCCGCGTCGCCCATGCCCTCGCGGACACGTTCCGCACGGAGGCGGCGGAGCGCGACCGCACCGGGCGCCGCCCCTTCTCCGAACTCGACGCCTTCTCGCAGAGCGGGTTGTGGTCGATCAACGTCCCCGGAACCCATGGCGGGCCGGGGGTCTCCTACCGGACCCTGGCGCAGGTCATCGCCATCGTCTCGGCGGCCGATCCGTCCATCGGGCAGATCGCTCAGAATCACCTCGGCATCGTGGCCGCCATCGACACCGTGTCGGACGACGCGCAGAAGGCTCTGCTGTTCGGCAAGGTTCTGGCCGGCACCCGCTTCGGCAACGCCTTCTCCGAGAGCGGCACCCCGAGGGCCGCCGACTTCAAGACCCATTTCGTCGATCACGGCGACCACGTCATCGTCCACGGCCGCAAGTTCTACGCGACGGGGGCGCTGCTCGCCCATCTCGTGCCCATCGTCGCCGTCGATGACCAGGGGCGGCCCTGGTACGCCATCGCCGAGCGCAACGCGCCGGGCCTGTCCGTCATCGACGACTGGTCGAGCTTCGGCCAGCGCACCACGGCGAGCGGCACGGTGATCCTCGATCGCGTGCGGGTGGAGAAGAGCCACCTCGTGCCGTCGTGGAAAGGCTACGAGCGCCCGAGCGCCAACGGAGCGATCTTCCAGATCATCCAGGCGGCGGTCGATGCGGGCATCGCCCGCGAGGCGCTGGCCGAGACCGTGGCGTTCGTGCGCACGAAGTCGCGCCCCTGGATCGACAGCGGCCTGGAACGGGCCTCGGACGATCCCCACACCATCGCCATCGTCGGCAACCTCACCATCCGCCTGCATGCGGCCGAAGCCCTCCTCGACCGGGCCGGTCTCGCCCTCGACGCGGCAGTGGCCGCTCCCGACGCCGACAGCGTCGCGGCGGCCCAGCTCGCCGTGGCGGAGGCGAAGGTTCTCACCACCGAAGTGGCTCTGGCAGCCACCAACACCCTGTTCGAACTCGCCGGGACCCGCTCGACCCTCGACGCGCACAATCTCGACCGGCACTGGCGCAACGCCCGCACCCACACGCTCCACGACCCCGTGCGCTGGAAATACGCCATCGTCGGCAACCACACCCTCAACGGGGTCGCTCCGCCCTTCCACGCCTGGAGCTGAGGCCGCGGGACGCCGCACCGGAATGCGGTGCGGCGGCGCACGCGGCACGACGGGCAACGCGCATGGCAGTGTCACGATGATCGATCTGGCGCCGGGCCGATCCGGGTGCCAGATTAAGCGGATCATCACAGCTTTCGTCGCTCATCGTGATCGACCCGAGACCGTTTTCAGGACTTCAGCCCGTGGATATCGAGACCGCCAAGACCTTGGTGGGTGCTGCCCTCATCGTCGTTGTTTCCGCCTTTTCCCTCGTCACGCTCTCGTCGGCCGCCCTCGCGATGCTGCGCGATCTGCGCATCCTGACGCCGGACACGGAGGGGACGCGCGGCCCGGCCCGCTGACCCGGGGGCGATTCGCCTTCCCGCAGGGTGCGTTTCACGCGAAAAGACGGCGCTGACGACTGGTGGATGCACCGGCCTGTTCCATGTTCGTAGGGATGAATTTCATCGTCCCCGACCGTATTGAGACTGGCTCCCGAAGCCGCGCCGCGGCCCGTGCCGTCGCGCGCCTCGCCGCCGAGCGGGCGGACGCTCTCGACCGCACCGGCGGGTTTCCGGAGCACGACATCGTCCATTGCCACGAGGCCGGCCTGCTGGCGGCCCCCCTTCCCGTGGCGCTCGGCGGGTCCGGCCTCAATGCGCCGGCCATGACGGCCGTGCTGCTCGATGTGCTGGCGGAAGTCGGCCGCGGCAGCCTCGCCCTCGGACGGCTCTACGAGGGCCACGTCAACGCCCTGTCGCTGATCCTGCGATACGCCTCCGAGCCCGTCCTCGGACGCCTCGTGGCGGATGTCCATGCCGGGCACCTGTTCGGGGTGTGGAACACCCAGCCCCAGTCCGGCGGTCTCGCCCTCGATCCCGATGGAACCGGTCTGCTCTCGGGCGTGAAGTCCTTCGCCTCGGGCGCCGGATCGGTGACGCGTCCCCTCGTCACCGCGCGCCGGCCCGATGGGCGCCAGCAGATGCTCGTCGTCACCCTCGAGGCCGGCACGCGGGCCGACCTGTCGTCGTGGTGCGCCCACGGCATGCGCGCCTCGACCTCGGGGGTACTCGATTTCACCGGCCTGTCCGTGGACGCCCAGGCCGCGGTGGGCGAGGCCGACGATTACTTCCGCGAGCCGCACTTCTCCGCCGGCGCTTGGCGCTTTACGGCCGTGCAGCTCGGCGGGATCGAGGCGGTGTTCGACAGCTTGCGGGCGCACCTCGTCGCCACCGGGCGCGGCGGCGACCCGCATCAGGCGGCGCGCCTCGGCGAGGCGGCCATCGCCATGGAGACGGCGCGTCTCTTCGTCGGCCGGGCCGGCGCCATGATGGCCGATTCCAACGTGGAGTCGGCGCGGGTGATCGCCTACGTCAACCTCACCCGCCTCGCCGTGGAGCGGGCCGGTCTCGACGTGCTGGAGCGCGCGCAACGCTCCGTGGGACTCGCCGGCTTCCTGCAGACGCACCCCCTGGAGCGGCTCATGCGCGACCTCGCCACCTACCTGCGCCAGCCCGGCCCCGATCGCGCCCTCACGCACGCGGCGGCCCATGTCCTCGCCGATGGCCGACCGGCCGATGCCCTCTGGCGCGATCACCCCGACGAAAGCACATTGGACAGGAGCTCCGTCGACCTCCAGCCCGGCTGCGCCGCATGACCCGGTCCACCGCCTCGCTCCCGCCCGATTACTTCGACGGCATCTACGCCGGGAATCCGGACCCGTGGGGGTTCACCACTAGCGCGTACGAGGCAGCCAAGTATGACGCCACCCTGGCCGCCCTCCCGCGAAACACCTACGACGAGGCCCTTGAGGTCGGCTGCTCCATCGGCGTGCTGACCCGGCGGCTGGCGGAGCGCTGCACCCGGCTCCTCTCCCTCGACGTGGCCGAGACCGCCCTGGAGGCGGCCCGGGCCCGCTGCGCCGACCGTCCGCACGTCTCGTTCCTGCGCGCGGCGGTGCCCGACGAATGGCCGCCCGGCCGGTTCGACCTCATCCTGGTGTCGGAGGTGCTGTACTTCTTCACCCGTGCCGACCTCGCCCGCCTGGCCGGGCACATGGCCCGGGCGGTGAAGCCCGGGGCCGAGATCATCCTTGTTCACTGGACTGGTGAAACGAATTATCCCTTGAGCGGCGACGACGCCGTCGAGGCTCTCATCGCCGGGACGGCCGGCACCCTGGCGCCACACCATCAGACCCGCACGGAGAGCTACCGCCTCGACGTGCTGCGCGCCGTGGATCCATGACCGGCCGAACGCCGCGCCAGACGGTGTTCCGGCACCGCGCCTTCGTGCGCCTGACCCATTGGGTCAACACGGCCGCATTCGGGGCGCTCCTGGTCAGCGGCATCGCCATCCTGCTCGCCCTGCCGCGCCTGTTCTGGGGCGAGACCGGTGCCAACGACGCCCCCGCCGCCCTGGTGCTGCCCCTGCCCGTGAACCTCGAACAGACCGGTTGGGGCCGCAACCTGCACTTCCTCGCCGCCTGGATCCTCGTCCTCAACGGCGGCCTCTATCTGCTCGTCTCGCTGTTCGGCGGGCACCTGCGCCGCAACCTCCTGCCGGACCGGGATCAGCTGGCGCTCGGCCACCTCGCCCGCGAGATCGCCGATCATGCCCGCCTGCGGCCGCCGACGGGGCGGGAGGCCCTGCGCTACAACGCCCTGCAGAAATTCGCCTATCTGGCCGTGATCCTGGGATTGTTCCCCCTGATGGTGCTCACCGGGCTGACCATGTCGCCCGGCGTCACGGCGGCGTTCCCCGAGCTCTTCACCCTGTTCGGCGGCCGGCAATCGGCCCGCACCCTGCACTTCGTCTTCGCCAGCCTGCTGGTCCTGTTCCTCCTCGTCCATGTCGGTCAGGTCTTCGTCGGCGGGGCCGTCAACCTCACGCGCGCGATGATCACCGGGCGCCTCGCCGTCCCGCCCGAATCGCCGGCCTCCCGGGAGATCCCCGATGCGTGACCTGTCGCGCCGCCGCCTCCTCACCGGCTCGGGGACGCTCCTCGGCGCCGGCCTCGTGGGCAGTTCTTTGGGCGGCTGCGACGCGCCGGCCCTGTCGCATCTGGCCACCCCCTACGACTGGAGCAACGGCCTCACCTTCGCGGTCCAGCGCTGGCTGCTCCGGCACCAGCCCCTGGTGCGCGAGTTCGACCGCAGCCAGATCTCGACGGTGTTCCCGACCATCAACACCACGGACCCCGACGACCCCGCCTACAAGCGCTCGAAGGAGGCTGGATTCGCCGACTGGAAGCTGCCGGTGACCGGCCTCGTCGAGCGGCCCGGCGCGTTCTCGCTCGCCGACCTCAAGGCGATGCCGGCGCGCACCCAGGTGACGCTGCATTCCTGCGAGCAGGGCTGGTCGGCCATCGGCGAGTGGACCGGCGTGCCCCTCGCCCGCCTCCTCGCGCGGGTGGGACTGAAGCCGCAGGCGCGCTTCATCGTGATCCGCAGCGTCGATGGCTGGTGGGACAGCTACGACCTGTTCGACGCGCTCCACCCCCAGACCATCCTCGCCTACGGCATGAACGGGGGCGATCTGCCGGTGAAGCACGGCGCCCCGTTGCGCCTGCGGGTGGAGCGCCAGCTCGGCTACAAGAGCCTGAAGTACATCTCGGCCATCGAGGCGGCCGAGCGCGTGGACGGCTACGGCAAGGGACGCGGCAGCATGGTCGCCGAACTGGGCTTCCCCTGGTACGCGGGCATCTGATCAGCCCGCGAGGGCAAGGCCGCCGAGGGCCGTCAGCCCGACGACGATCCAGGGCGCGACGCCCCCCACCGTGAGCAGTACGAAGGCGGTCGCCGCGAGGGCGACGTCGCGGGCGTTGCCGATGGCTCCCGTCCAGACTGGATCGTAGAGGGCGGCGGCGAGTAGCCCGACCACGGCGGCGTTGCCGCCGCGCAGGGCCGCCTGGGCCAGGGACCTCCTTCGCAACGCGTCCCAGAACGGCAGGGCGCCGGTGACGAGGAGGAGGCCGGGCAGGAAGATCGCCGCGAGCGCGAGGCCGGCGCCGGGAAGGCCGTTCGGCGGTGTCCGCAGGACGGCACCCAGATAAGCCGCGAACGTGAACAGCGGCCCCGGCACCGCCTGCGCCGCGCCGTAGCCGGCGAGGAACGCATCGGCGCCGATCCAGCCCGGATCGACGGTGCCGGCCCGCAGGAGCGGCAGCACCACGTGGCCGCCACCGAAGACGAGGGCGCCGGCCCGGTAGAAGGCGTCGACCACGGCGATCCCCTGCGAAGGCAGCACGGTCGCGAGGATCGGCAGGCCGATGAGAAGGCCGAAAAACAGCGCCAGCGCCGCGGCCCCCGTCCGCCGGGACAGGGGAACGGCGAGGTGTCCGACGGGCGCGGGTACTACGCCCCGGCACAGGGCGAGGCCGGCAACGGCGCCAAACAGGATCGCACCGACCTGACCGAGCGCCGTCGGCGCGAGCACCGCGAGCCAGAGGGCGCCGAGCGCGATCCCGGCGCGGGTCGGATCCGGTGCCAGGGTCCGGGCCATGCCCCACACGGCCTGGGCCACCACCGCCACGGCCACGAGCTTGAGGCCGTGGAGCAGGCCCGACAGGATTGGTCCGTCCCCCGATCCGGCGCCGTAGGCGACGGCTACGAGGATGAGGGCGGAGGGGAGGGTGAAGCCGGCAAAGGCCGCCAGCCCGCCCCACAGGCTCCCGGCCCGAAGGATTCCGAGGGCGAACCCGACCTGGCTCGAGGCCGGACCGGGGAGGAACTGGCACAGGGCGACGAGATCGGCGTAGCCCGCCTCGTCGATCCAGCGCCGCCGCGCCACGAACGCCTCGCGAAAGTACCCGAGATGGGCGACGGGGCCGCCGAAGGCCGTCAGGCCGAGTTTCAGGAAGGCGAGAAAGACCTCGCGGATGGAGCCCGCTCCAGGCTCAGGCAAGCCCTCCGGCCTCCACGATGAAGCGGGCGACCGTATCGGCGCCGTGTCCGTCGCGCAGCGAGGCGAACACGTAGGGGCGCGCACCCCGCATGCGCTTGGTGTCGGATTCCATCACCCCGAGGTCGGCGCCGACCAGGGGCGCGAGGTCGGTCTTGTTGACGATGAGGAGATCCGAGCGGGTGATGCCGGGCCCACCCTTGCGGGGGATCTTCTCGCCGCCGGCGACGTCGATGACGTAGAGCGTGAGGTCGGCAAGCTCCGGCGAGAAGGTGGCCGCGAGGTTGTCCCCCCCGGATTCGATGAGGATCAGGTCGAGCTTCGGGAACCGCCGGCGCATCTCGGCCACGGCCGCGAGGTTGATGGACGCGTCCTCGCGGATCGCCGTGTGCGGGCAGCCGCCGGTCTCGACGCCCATGATCCGCTCTTCCGGCAGGGCGCCCGCCACGGTGAGGATGCGGGCATCCTCCTTGGTGTAGATGTCGTTGGTGATGGCGCAGATCTCGTAGGTGTCGCGGAACCGCTTGCAGAGCTGCTCCATCAGGGCGGTCTTGCCGGAGCCGACGGGGCCGCCGATGCCGACGCGGAGCGGGCCGTTGGGAGAGCGGCCGTTGGGAGAGGTCATCGCTGGGTCTTTCACGAGCGGAAAATCCGAGAATACTGGGTCTCGTGCCGGAACGAGCCGAGATCGAGGCGGAGCGTCGCGCTGCCGAGGTCGTCCAAGGTCAGGTCCGGAACCCCGGCCGCGAGCGCCACCACGCGCGGGGTCAGGGCCGCGATCACCCGGGTGCCGGCACTCTGGCCGATGGGCGCGCAGCGCAGGGCCGCCGAGACGAGGTTCTGCAGGAAGGCGAGGCCGAAGGCCGCGAGCGTCGGGGGCAGGGCCATGCCGTGGGCGCCGGCCGCGAGGCCGACCATCACCGGATAGGCCACCGGGCCGGGCAGGGCCTCGGCGAGGCGGGCGAGGGCGGGGGTGGGCCATGCGGCCAGGGTGGCGTCGAGGAAGCTGCGCCCCTGCTGGCTCGTCTCCAGGTGAAGCTCTCGCGATGGTGCCAGCGCCAGGGCGAGGTCGTTGAGGTCCGCCAGTGCCGCCGAGTCTTCCACCAGGGCCGTGCCATGGGCGTGCGCGGCGAGGATGAGGTCGTTGCGGCCCGATCCCTGTTCCAGCACGTCGCCGAGCCATGCGCGGAGGGAGGCTTCCCCGAAAACGTCGCCGGATTCCACCGCCCCTTCGAGCCCGTGCGAATAGGCATAGGCCCCCACCGGATAGCCGGGCGACAGCCACGCCATCAGGCGCAGGGCGTCAATCATGGGCGTGGGAATGGTCGTGCGGATGCGCGTGGGAATGCCCGTGATCGTGGTGACCATGGTGATGATGCCCGGCGGCCTCCCCCGCATAGGCGCCGCCCTCGGGGCGGAACGGGCGCTCCACCAGTTCGGCGGTGCCACCCAACCCCCGCACCATCTCGGCGAGGACGTGGTCGTCGGCGATGTAGACCGCGTCCGGCGCAATCTCGGCCGGGATGTGCCGGTTGCCGATATGCCAGATCAGCCGCTTCAGGGCATGATCGTCTGCCGCCCGGATCTCCAGCAGACGCTCCGGCGCGGCCTCGACCCAGACGAGGCGCCCATCCTGCAGCACGAGGGCGTCGCCGTCGTCGAGCACCGTCGGTTCGGCGAGATCGAGGAGGAACGCCACACCACCCACCCCCCGCATGGCCATGCGACGGCGATGCCGGTCGCCGTGGTCGAGGACGATGCGGTCGACGATTTCGCCCGCGAGGGCGTCGCGGCGCAGAACGTGGGTGGCGCGGATCATGGAACCAGTCAAAACAGAAAATACCGCTGCGCCATGGGCAGCACCTCGGCCGGCTCGCACACCAGCAGTTCCCCGTCGGCGCGGACATCGTAGGTCTCGGGATCGACCTCGATGTTCGGCGTGGCGTCGTTGAGGATCATGCTCTTCTTCGAAATGCCGCCGCGCACGTTCTCCACGGCGACCAGCCGCTTCTGCACCCCGAGCCGCTCGCCCAAGCCGTCCTCGATGGCGGCCTTCGAGACGAAGGTGAGGGCGGTCGCGAAGGGCGAACGGCCGATGGCCCCGAACATCGGCCGGTAATGCACCGGCTGGGGCGTCGGGATCGAGGCGTTGGGGTCGCCCATGGGCGCGGTGGCGATCATGCCGCCCTTGATCACGAGGTCGGGCTTCACCCCGAAGAAGGCCGGATTCCACAGGACGAGGTCGGCGAGCTTGCCCGGCTCCACCGAGCCGACATGGGCCGAGACGCCGTGCGCGATGGCCGGGTTGATGGTGTATTTCGCGATGTAGCGGCGCGCGCGCAGGTTGTCGTGGCCCGAGGCATCGCCCGGCAGGGCGCCCCGCTGGCGCTTCATCTTGTCCGCCGTCTGCCAGGTGCGGATGACGACCTCGCCGACCCGGCCCATGGCCTGGCTGTCCGAGGACATCATCGAGAGGGCGCCGATGTCGTGCAGGATGTCCTCCGCCGCGATGGTCTCGCGGCGGATGCGGCTCTCGGCGAAGGCGAGATCCTCGGGGATCGCCGGATCGAGGTGGTGGCACACCATCAGCATGTCGAGATGCTCGTCGATGGTGTTCTTCGTGTACGGGCGCGTCGGGTTGGTCGAAGACGGGAGGACGTTGGCGAGCCCCGCCACCTTGATGATGTCCGGCGCGTGCCCGCCCCCCGCCCCTTCCGTGTGGAAGGCGTGGATGGTGCGCCCGGCAAACGCCCGGATGGTGTCCTCGACGAAGCCCGATTCGTTGAGCGTGTCGGAGTGGATCATCACTTGGACGTCGTGCAGATCCGCCACGGTGAGGCAGGTGTCGATGGCCTGGGGCGTGGTGCCCCAATCCTCGTGAAGCTTGAGGGCGCAGGCCCCGGCACGGATCATCTCGACGAGGCTCTCGGGGCGCGAGGCATTGCCCTTGCCGGCGAAGGCGAGGTTCATCGGAAACGAATCCGCCGCCTCGATCATCCGGGCGAGGTGCCAGGGGCCCGGCGTGCAGGTGGTGGCGAAGGTGCCGTGCGCCGGCCCGGTGCCGCCGCCCAGCATGGTGGTGACCCCCGAGCACAGGGCCTCCTCGATCTGCTGCGGGCAGATGTAGTGGATGTGGCTGTCGAACCCGCCCGCCGTGAGGATTTTTCCCTCGCCCGCGATGACTTCGGTGCCCGGCCCGACGACGATGTCGACGCCCGGCTGGATGTCCGGGTTGCCGGCCTTGCCGAGCTTGACGATGCGCCCCTTCACGATGCCGACGTCGCATTTCACCACGCCCCAATGGTCGAGGACCACGGCGTTGGTGATGACGGTGTCCACCGCCCCGTCCTGGTTGGTGACCTGGGACTGCCCCATCCCATCGCGAATCACCTTGCCGCCGCCGAACTTCACCTCCTCGCCGTAGGTGGTGTGGTCGCGCTCGACCTCGATGACGAGGGATGTGTCGGCCAGCCGGATGCGGTCGCCGGTAGTGGGGCCGAACATGTCGGCATAGGCGGCGCGGGGGAGGGCGGCGCGGGGGGGCATGCTGGCCATGGTCTTCAGAGCTTCCCCATCACATCACCCCGGAACCCGTACACCGTCCGGTCCCCCCCGAGCGGCACCAGCACCACGTCCCGCGTGGCGCCGGGCTCGAACCGCACCGCCGTGCCGGGTGCGATGTCGAGGCGCTGGCCCCGCGCCTTTTCGCGGTCGAAGGTCAACCCAGAGTTCACCTCGTAGAAATGGTAGTGCGAGCCGACCTGGATCGGCCGGTCGCCGACATTGGCGACGGTGACCAAAGTACGGGCGGCGCCTTCGTTGAAGACGATGTCGCCGGGCAGCGTCGTCACCGTGCCGGGCACCTCGGCGCTGGCCGCACCCCGGATCGGGTGGTGGACGGTGACGAGCTTGGTACCGTCGGGGAACGTCGCCTCGACCTGGATGTCGTGGATCATCTCCGGGATGCCGTCCATGCACTGGTCGGCCGTGAGGACGTGCCCGCCCGCCCGCATCAGGTCCGAGACGGAACGGCCGTCGCGGGCGCCCTCGACCACGAAATCGCTGATCAGCGCCACGGCCTCGGGATAGTTCAGCTTCACCCCGCGGGCGAGCCGGTTGCGGGCGACCTGGGCGGCCATGGCGAGAAGAAGCTTGTCCTTTTCGCGGGGGGTCAGAAGCACGGGAAACCTCGAGGTGGGGCGTCGAAGCGCGTGTGTGGACAGGCAAGGACCATGCGCGGTCCGATCCCGCGCATCGATGCATCCCGGCGCCGGCGGCGCAAGGGCTCCACGGAAACGGGTCGGTGCGCCGGATCGGTTGACAGGACACCGCACGGCGTCCGAACAGCGGCGGGACCCGATTCCGCACAGGAAGGCCGCCGTGACCTACCCTCGCGACCTCGTCGGCTACGGCCGCACGCCGCCTCATCCGCACTGGCCGAACGGGGCCCGCATCGCCGTGCAGATCGTGCTGAACTACGAGGAGGGGTCCGAGAACTCGATCCTCCACGGGGACGCGGCCTCGGAGGCGTTCCTGTCCGAGATCGTCGGCGCCCAGCCCTGGCCGGGCCAGCGCCACATGAACATGGAATCCCTCTACGAGTACGGGTCGCGCGCCGGGTTCTGGCGCATCTGGCGCCTCCTCCGGGCGCGCGACGTCCCCGTGACGGTGTTCGCCGTCGCCAACGCGCTCGCGCGGGTCCCCGACATCGCCGAGGCCATGCGCGAGGCCGAGTGGGAGATCGCCTGTCACGGCCTGAAATGGATCGACTATCGCGACTTTACCCGCGCGGCCGAGAAGGCGCACATGGACGAGGCGATCCGCATCCACACGGAGGTCACGGGCGCGCGCCCGCGCGGCTGGTACACGGGGCGCTCCTCGGTCCACACCCTCGACCTCGGCCTCGAGGCGGGGTTCGCCTACCTGTCGGATTCCTATGCCGACGACCTGCCCTACTGGATCGGCGGGCCGGACAGGCGTGGCCTCGTGGTGCCCTACACGCTCGACGCCAACGACATGCGCTGCGTGGCGGCCCAAGGGTTCAACACCGCCGATCACTTCGCGACCTACCTGTGCGACACCTTCGATGCCCTCTACGCCGAGGGCGAGACGGCGCCCAAGATGATGTCGGTCGGTCTGCATTGCCGCCTCGTCGGCCGGCCGGGCCGGATCGGCGCGCTCACCCGGTTCCTCGACCATGTCGCCGCCCACGACCGGGTCTGGCTGGCCCGCCGCATCGACATCGCCGAACATTGGACCCGGCACCACCCGCCGGCCTGATTCCTGCTGACGTTCACCACACAGCCGACGTCCACCACACAGCTGACGCACGCCACACCCTCGCCGGAGACACGACATGACGACGATCACCCTCGACGGCCGGACCTTCCAGCCCGCCGACGTCCTGGCCGTCGTCCGGCCGGACGCCTCGGGCGCCCGGGCCACGGCCGCCCTGGAGGAGGGGGCCCGCGCGCGCCTCGCCGCCGCGCGCACCTATATCGACGCCAACTTCATGACCGACGACGCGCCGCTCATGTACTCGTTCAACACCGGCGTGGGCCTGTTCAAGGACCAGCGCGTGCGTATGGACGAGATGCAAGAGTACCAGCGTCGGACGGTCTACGCCCACGCCACCGGCGTCGGCGAGCCCTTCGACCCGGAGGTGGCCCGCGCCACCATGCTCCTGCGCGCCAATGCCTTCGCGTCGAACTATTCCGGGCCGCGCGTGGCCGTGGTGGACCGCCTCCTCGCCTGCCTCAATGCCGGCCTCGTGCCGGTGATCCCGCAGAAGGGCTCGGTGGGCGCCTCGGGCGACCTGGCGCCCCTGGCCCATCTCGCCGGCGCCATCTGCGGATTCGCCGAGGCCGAGATGGTCTACGAGGGCAAGCGTCTGCCCGCCCGCGAGGCCCTGGCGCTGGCCGGGATGGAACCCGAATTCCCCCTGGAGGCCAAGGACGCCTCGGCGCTCATCAACGGCTCCACGGTGTCCCTGGCGCTCGGTGTCCTGGCTCTGGAGGACGCGAAAAAGCTGCTCAAGCACGCCGACATCGCGCTTTCCCTGAGTCTCGAATGCATGCGCTGCGAGACCAAGGCGTTCGATCCGCGCCTGCACGCCGCGCGCCCGCACCAGGGTCAGGCCGCCACCGCCCGCAACGTGCTGCGCCTCCTCGAAGGCTCCCTGCGCTGCACGGAATCGGCCCGCCACACGGTGTTCCCGGACGAGGCGCGCGCGCCCGGCACCGCCCCGCCGCCCCGTGTGCAGGACGTGTACTCCCTGCGTTGCGCGCCCCAGGTGCACGGGCCCGTGCGCGAGGCGCTCGCCTATATCGGCGGCATCATCGGCACGGAGATCAACTCGGCCACCGACAACCCGCTGATCTTCGACGACGAGCAGGGCGGCTACGCCTGCATCTCGGGCGGGCATTTCCATGGGCAGTACGTGGCCCAGGCCATGGACCTCCTGTCCATCGCGATCACCGATCTCGGCTCGATCTCCGAGCGACGCCTGTTCCGTCTCATCGACCCGACCCTCAGCTACGGCCTTCCGCGCAACCTGCTCGCGGGCAAGAAAGGGCTCAACACCGGATTCGCCACGGTGCAATGCACCCTCTCGGCGCTCGTCATGGAGAACCGCACCCTGTCGAGCCCCGGCTCCGTCGATTCGATTCCCGGCAAGTCCAATGCCGAGGACCACGTCTCGAACTCGACCTGGTGCGGCCGGAAGGCGCGCACCATCGTGGAGAACGCCGAGCAGATCGTCGCCGGCGAGCTCCTGATGGCGGCCCAGGCCCTCAGCCTCGTGGCCGAGGTGGCCAAGGATCATCCCATCGGCAGGGGCACCCAGGCGGCGCTCGCCGCCATTCGCGAAACGATCCCGCCGGCCCTCGACGGCGACCGCTGGTATCACACCGAGATGGTGGACGCCCTCGCCCTCCTGCGCTCGGGCGCCATCGTGGCGGCGGTGGAGTCGGCCGTGGGGCCGCTGGAATAGGCCCGCGATCGTGCCTGACGGCAGGGTCCCCGGCATGAACGAACCAACCATGACGGAACCGACCATGACAGAACCGACGACGATCCCGGTGGAAGCCGCCGACTACCGGACCGCCATGGCCCGGATCGCCAGCGCCGTGCATCTCGTCACCACCGCCGGGCCGGGCGGCCGCGCGGGCTTCACCGCGACGGCGGTGTGCAGCGTCAGCGATGAGCCGCCGACCCTGCTGGTGTGCATCAACCGCACGGCGTCGGCCCATGCGGCCCTGAGCGTCAACGACACCCTGTGCGTCAACACCCTCGGCGCGCACCAGATGGACGTCGCCGGCGCCTTCGGCGGCCGCACGCCCATGGACGAGCGCTTCGCCACCGCCAGCTGGGGCCGGCTCGTCACGGGGTCGCCGGTCCTCAACAACGCCCGCGTCGCCTTCGATTGCCGCATCGTCGGCCGTCATGCCGTGGCGACCCACGACGTCCTGGTCTGCGAGGTCGTGGCCCTGGCCTGTGCCGGCACCGGCGACGGATTGCTCTACGCCGACAGGCGCTATCACGCTCCGCCGCTGCAGGCGCCGGCGCGCGACGACGCCGCCTGACGGTCCCGGGATTCGGATCGATGTCCGATGCCGGCATGGCTCGGTTGGCCCCCGATCACGGCCTCGATCGCCCATCCATGGGTCGGACGACACTGTCGTCGTGGGTGCGGGTGTGATGATGGGGACCGCCGATGATCCGGCGGTTGCCGTCGGCCGTGCAGGCGGTGGAAAATCGCCCGTCGGCAGGATCCGTACGGTGAATTCGTGCACGCCGTGAGGGTCGCCGTCGCGGGCCAGGCGCGGCACGCGCACCCGGGCCGTGGCCGTAGGGCGTCGTGATCAGGGCGTGTCCGGCTCAGGGGCGCCCCGCTCGGCCCGCTCCATCCCGGCCTTGTGCAGGCCGTCATAGAGCTTCTGGACCTCCTGGATGCTCGCGTGGCCACGGCTCCAGTTGGTCTCGCGGACATTGACCGGGGTGAAGGCGCTGTGCGAGCGGCCACCGAATCCGTTGTAGATCGCCATCTCGGTCGCGTCCGGGCCGGCCGGATAGTCGATGCGGTAGGATGGGGCCAGCCCTTTGCCCGGAGAACGCTTGCCCGTGATGCCGATGCGCAGGTGGGCGTCGCCGTGCCGCTTCTGGCAGAAGCGCATGTTGCCGAGCACCCGGCGCAGGTATTCGCCCGCATCCTCCAGATCGACCACCACGTCGGCGATGGTCGCGTCGGGGGGCAGGTGGTTCTTCTGGATCATGTGCCTCGGGCCTCGTGGGAACGGGACCATACCGGCGGGCGCGGACGAGGGCCAGGATAGCGCGTCGCCTGCCATGGCGGCGCCTGGCGGGGATCGGCACGCGAGCGAGGCTCGGAAAGAGCGCCGACCGTTCTTCGAACTATATCATGCGCCTCCAAAAGCTTAGGGCATGATGAGGTTTCCCCGAAACCGGATCGTGCCCTAAGGTTGAGGACACCCCCCTTGAGCGAGAGACCGGTGATCGACACACTCCAGACCGCGCTGGCCCCCCGCATCGTCGCCCGCCTCGACGCGCTCGCCGCCATCAGCGCCGACCCGGGCGCCATCACCCGCGTCTATCTCAGTCCCGAGCAGGCCCGGGCCAGCGCCCTCGTCCTCGGCTGGATGCGCGAAGCCGGGATGACGGCCCGCATCGACGCCGTCGGCAACGTCATTGGCCGCCTCGAAGGCCCGGTTGCCGGCGAACCCGCCGTGGTGATCGGCTCGCACCTCGACACCGTGCGCGACGCCGGGCGGTTCGACGGCCCCCTCGGCGTGGTGGCGGGCATCGAATGCGTCGCCGCCCTGGTCCGCACCGGCGTGGTCCTGCCCTTCGCCATCGAGGTGGTGGGTTTCGCCGACGAGGAGGGCACCCGCTTCGCCACCACCCTCATCGGCAGCCGGGCGCTCGCCGGCACCCTGACCCCGGACGTCCTCGACCGTTCGGACGCCGACGAGATCACCATGGGCCAGGCGCTCCTGTCCGGCGGGTTCGACCCGAACCGGATCGGCGAGGCGGCCCGGGCGCCCGGCACCATTCGCGCCTATCTCGAACTGCATATCGAGCAGGGACCGGCCCTGGAGCGGGCCGGCCTCGCCGTCGGCCTCGTCACCGCCATCAGCGGCGCGACGCGGCTTGCCGTCACGCTCACCGGCGAGGCGGGTCATGCCGGGACCGTGGCGATGGCGGGGCGGCGCGACGCCCTCGCGGGGGCCGCCGAATGCATCCTGGCCGTGGAGGCGCGCTGCGCCCCCGAGCCGGGCCTCGTCGGCACCGTGGGGACCATCCTGGCCGCCCCCGGCGCCGTGAACGTGATCCCGGGCCGCGTCGGCTTCAGCCTCGATCTGCGCGCGCCCGACGACCGCCAGCGCCGCATCGCCCTGGCCGACCTCGCCGCCGCCTTCGCGGACATCGCCGCCCGGCGCGGCCTCGAACTCGAGCGGGTGGTGACCCACGATGCCGCCTGCGCGCCGTGCGACCCGACGCTGATGGCACACCTCGCCGCGGGAATCGCGGCGGAGGGCCATCCGGTTCTGCGCCTGCCGAGCGGGGCGGGGCATGACGGCATGGCCATCGCCGCCATCGCCCCCATCGCCATGCTGTTCGTGCGCTGCCGCGGCGGCATCAGCCATCACCCCGACGAGTTCGCCAGCGGGCCCGACATCGAGGCCGGCGCCCGCGTGCTGCTGGCGACCCTGCTGCGCCTGGCCGCCGAGGGGACTTGAACGCGTGCCGGGTTGCCGCCGGAGGCGTCGTCTCCGGCGCGCCCATCGGGACCGTCCGCCAGCGACCGACGTGTCCGGGGCGAACGCATCTCGGCGTCACGGGGATCGGCGCTCAGGTCTCGTCCGGCGCCTTGCCGGAGGCGAGGCGCCGGAGGCGGCCCTTGCGCATCTCGTACTGGAAGATCGAGGTGAGGGCCGGTGCGGCTTCGTGCTCCGGCGCCGGCAGGGCGACGGGCGGGACAGCCGGCGGCGCGAGCAGGCGCCGGACCGGAGCGTCCCGGCGCAGGAGAGCGTGCCGGACGACGTCCCGATCGCGCACCATCGCGGCGGCGGTGGCGGGATCGGTCTCGATCCGGGCGCTCGCCCCATCGGAGAAGCGCGCATGCAGGATCGCGACGGCGTGAAGGGTCCCCCCGAGGGCGCCGAGGCCGAGGCCGACGAACGCGGCGGCCAAGCCGAGAGGACGGGGCAGGGGCCCGGTGGCGTCGAGGGCGGCGCTGAGCCCGCCGGCGATCCCGGCCCGGCGCTGCGGCGCGGGGCCGTCGGCGAGTTCCAGCGCATCGAGATCCTCGACGCCGCGCGCCCGCCCATCGGGCAGGTTCAGCAGGCCGGCTTCGTAGGTGCCGGCCCCCGTCTTCCAGGCACCGTGAGGGCCGGTGCCGTCGAGGATTCGGATCTCGCTCATCGTCGCTTTCCCGCGCTCCCGCGTCGGCGCCGTCACGGCACCCTACCGCCGCATGTGTCGGAAACAGGGCCGCGATCTCAGGCCGGGGCCGCCACGGGGGCAACCCGCGTACCGTAAGCCTCGGCCATGTTCGCGATGGCGGCGACCTTGGCGTGCAGCGCCGACCAGTCGTCCCCCTCGGCGATGGGCGCCCACAGCGCTTCGACCTCCTCGATCAGCATCGTACACGGGTCGCTTTCGGCGAAGTAGGGATGCGCGAGACGCCCCGCATCGACGGGGACCATCGCCTCCAGGCTCGCCCGCACGGGAGCGAAGCCTTCCGCGGCATAGAACGACGCCGACGGGCTCGCCGCTGCGCGCGCCGCACTGGCGAGCCCGCCGTACCAGTCGAAGAAGGTCCGCTCGAACGGCGCGCCGCTGCGGGCGAGGAACCCCCAGAACGCGGCGACGAAGCGGTGCGCCGCGTCGTCGTCCGTGCGGGCGAGGCCGAGACGCGCCAGGAGCGCGTCGGCGAAGGCCTCCTGCAGGGCCGGTCCGAACAGCTTGAGGGCCGTTTCGAGCCCGTCCTGCGATGCCAGGGGCGTCAGGCATTCGGCGAGACGGCTGAGGTTCCAGAACAAGGCCTCGGGCTGGCGTCCGAAGCTGTAGAGCCCCTGTACGTCGAAATAGGCGGCGGTGAAGGCCGGATCGTTGACGGGCGCGAAGCGCCAGGGGCCGTAGTCGAAGCTCTCGCCGGTGACGTTGATGTTGTCGGTGTTGAGCACCCCGTGGACGAAGCCGGCGGCCATCCATTGCGCGCCCGTGCGCGCCACCCGCCGGCACACCTCCTCCAGGAAGGCGACGGCGCGGGCCGGCGTCTCCTCGCGCCACAGCTCGGGCATGTGGGTGCGGATCGTGTGATCCATGAGCGCAAGGATGTTGTCGGGCTCGTCCAGCGCCAGGAAGCGCTGGAACGAACCGATGCGGATATGGGAGTGGCTGAGCCGCACGAGGACGGCCGAGCGGGTGGGGGAGGGCTCGTCGCCGCGCTCCAGTTCCTCCCCGGTCTCGATGAGGCTGAAGGTCTTGGAGGTGTTCACGCCGAGCGCCTCCAGCATGCCGGTGGCGAGGATCTCGCGCACGCCGCCCTTGAGGGTGAGGCGCCCGTCGGCCGTGCGCGACCACGGCGTGCGCCCGCTGCCCTTGGTGGCGAGATCGAGGAGACGCCCATCGGCCAGATCGTAGGCCTGAGCGAACAGGAACCCGCGCCCGTCGCCGAGGTCGGGATTGTACGAGCGGAACTGATGGCCGTGGTAGCGCAGGGCGAGGGGCTGCGGGAAACTGCCGGGCAGCGGTTCGAACCGGCCGAAATGCGCGATCCACTCCGCCTCCGTCAGGTCGCCGAGGCCGATCCGCTCCGCCCAGGGCTGGTTGCGGTAGCGTGGAATCGTGCGCGGGAAGGCAGCCGGCGCCACGACATCGTAGAAGGACTCGCCGAGTTCGGCATGGCGCTGCGCGAGGCGCGCGGTGGAGATCGGCATCGGGCGTCCTGGGGGTTGAGGGCGGCCTCCGTCTAACCGGTGACCGCGCGGATGACACGTCAATCGCCTTGACGGCCCGGATGATCCCGGGACGCCGGCGTCGGCAGCGGGCTCCTCACAAACCGCCCAGGCTCGGGTATAGTGACGAGCATGGACAACATCATTCGACCGACCTTCGGCCAACCCCGCCGTGCCGAGCCCGACGACGAGAGCCGCGTCCAGGTGCTGACTCAGCGCGTCTACGGCGAGGCCGGGGGCTGCCGTGTCTGCCTCGTCCACGACGCGGCCGCCCCCGAGGGCGACGTCTACAAGGTGGTGGCGGGGCTGCTCACCGACGACGAGGTCAGCACCGTGGCGATCCTGCCGGCGACCCCGGAAGGGGAGGTCGATGCCGAGATCGTGGCGCTCGCGATCCTGCGCACCCTGGGAATGATCGAGGCCCGCACCGGCGGTCCCGCCATCGCCTGATGGCGGAAGCCCTCAATCGAACGCTTGCATGCCGCGCCGGCTCCATGCTATCGCCCCTCCACCGGAACGGACCGGGCGCGAAACGATCGGTGCACGGCACGGATCGCGGACCAGACCAAACCGTCCTAAGCTTTTGATGATTCAAAGCTTTGGGGGATAGTTTAACGGTAGAACAGTGGACTCTGACTCCTCTAGTCGAGGTTCGAATCCTCGTCCCCCAGCCATTTGATTTTACTACGCTTTTCCAGTGTCAGACTGAGAACATTTAGCCCCGGTCGGGAACGCAGTCGGGAAACTGCGTTCTCGATTCGAGCTTCCTGATCGCCGAAATCGCCAGAGCCGGATCACGGTTCAGGTAGTGGGCATCCAGGATCGATCGCACGTCGTTCAGCGAGTGCCCGGTCAAAGTCGCGATCTCCGCTTCAGAGCATCCCGCCAGTGCCAGACGGCTGACCGCCGTCCCGCGGATGTCGTGGAACGTCACCCCACTCACGCCGGCCGCTTGGCAGGCCTTGCGCCACGACGAGCGAAATCCGTCGCTGGTCCAGGGCCGACCTTCCGAGTTCACGAGGATCACCGGGCTTTTGCGGGGCGTGGCCGCCAAGGCCTCCCGCAGTACCTCGCTGACGGGGATGACCACGCGGGCGCCGGTCTTGCTCTGCTTCAACCGGATCGTCTCGCCATCGAAGGCCGACCAGGGGAGCCGCAAGAGGTCGCCCTGGCGCTGTCCGGTCCAGAGCGCCAGGATGAGGGGCAAGCGCAGGTGCGCCGGTGCCTTGGCGAGGAACGCTGTCTCGTCAGCCGCGGTCCACACCTTGTCGGTGCGCTGCGCTCGATACAGGCGACCACCCTTTTCGCAGGGGTTCACCAGCACGTGGCCACGATCCAGCGCCCACGACAGGACCCGCGCCAGCACGCTCCAGGCATAGTCGGCTTGGCGGCGGGACCGCACGGCAAGCCGGTCGCGCCACGCCATGAACTCGCCGCGTATCCGCCGATCCGTCAGGGCGCCGAGGGGCAGGTCGCCGAACTCGGCCTCGATGCCCTTGATGTGCCGGATGTAGTCCTTCCGGGTGATCTCGCTCCGGCCCTGAAACTCAGCGCTGGCCTGATAGCCCTTGAGGATCGAGAACATCACCCCGGCGGCCGGCTTCTTCCGCTCAGCCACGGCGGCGTTGTAGCTCGCCATGAACTCGGGTGTGCCCGGGTGGCCTTCGATCCGCGGGCCGCCTTTCCAGGCGTACCAGTACGTCCGCTTGGTGCCGTCGCTCAGCACCTTCGTCCGTGAATTGAGACCCTTCAACCTAACGCGCATCGCGCTTCGCCCTCCATGCGTCGAACTCGGACGCCGAATCCTTCGGAGCGTCCTCGCTGGAGTAGAGCACGATCTTTCCGCCCTCGATTTCGACCCGGCCTACCTTCAGGCCGGCGGCCTGTGCGCCCTTCACGGCGCGGGCGATGGCGGCTTGGGTGATGACCTGTCGACGCTGCATCGCTCAGCCCTGCTCCTCGCCCCAGCGCTCGGCACGAAGATCGGCGATGTACTTCTCGAATGCCGCGATGCCTTCGGTAACGTTGCCAGGGTAGGGCGGGCGATCGGATGCGCCTTCCTTCTCGATCTGGGCACGCACGCGGGGCCACAGATCATCGAACAACGGCCAGCAGCGAACTTGAATGCTCACCAGGGTGTCCGCGCTGTCGACTTCGACGAACTGCCCGTCCCGGTTGCGAGAGAAGAAGAGCGTTCCTGGGTAGGCGAACAGCGGCTCCCGATCTGGGCCGTACCCATCATTGATCATGGCGCTGAAGGGGCCACGGCTGAAGCGCAGCGCTCCAGACGCCTGCTCTGGTGTGAAGCCATGCTCGATGAGTGTTTTCACGGCGCTGAGCTTCAGGAGATCGGCGAGCTTGAGGGAAATGGGATAGCCTTTTCCTCGCGGGCGATTGGGGAAGAGGTCGTAGCGCTTGAGGTAATTGCCGACCTGAACCGTGCTCATGCCGACGAGCTCAGCGGTGACGTTGCGGTCGAACGCCCAGGCCGCAATCTGCGAGTGTTCCATGACCCATCCTTAGAAGACCACAAAGGTCATACGCTGGAAGACGCGCAGCGTAAAGACCCTTGTGGTCGTTCCATGCACTCAAACCTCGAGGTCTCGGCTTCCGCCTCGGAACCAGCCGACCTGAGAGATTTGTTGCTCGAGCGCCCCCAGCGACGGCTCGTCGTCGGCATCGGGCTCGAGATCCGCGTCGCCGTCCGTCGCGTCGAGCAGGGCGACGATGCGATCGACGACGTCGAGGGCAAGCTCGGCCAGGCGCTCGAACTCCTCGCGGGGGATGGTAGCGGATGGGACGCGGCGGCTGGCCGGAAAGCGAACGACATTCGTCATCGGACCACCTCCGGAGAGAGGAAGGCCAGCGTGTCATTTACGCCCGACATGTAGCGGCTTGCGCAGGAGCCCTCTCGATCGATGCCGGTCATTGCGCAGAGCGCTGCAGCAACCGAATGAAGACAGCGCTCGCCACGGCTGCCAGCTGCTTCACGGATCGTAGGATCTGCCCCCGTCGTAACCAGATCGAACGCATCGAACGCCACAGCAAGCTGCGTGAGTATGCCGGCCGGTGATGCTGCCCGTGCGTAGCTGATGGCCAACTCCAGCTCGTCGATTCGATGCCTGTAGTGGCACTCCATCGGCTCATGAGTCGCCCTGTTTGCGTCGGTGGTCAGATCATCGAGCGCGAACAGAGCAGCCCATGTTTTCTCCAGAAACTCACCGAGCTTTGCCGCGGCGCAGGTGGCGGGGACCGCTTCTCCGAGTGCGTTGGGTGCCGCATGAAGCCGGCGCTCTGCCGATTCCCGTGAAGCCCTGGCACGCTGCTTCAAGCCTGCAGGTCCGTCTTCGGGGGCGATCTTTCGTGCTGTGCTCATGATCACCCCCCTCAAGCCAGGTGCACGAAGCCGTAGGCGAACACGCCCCCGGCGATGATGAGGAGGGCAGACACGAGGTCGCCGAGCTGGTCGAGGAAGCGCGGGGCGCGGACGTGGGCAGTGTCCGGCCGGACGGGGGCCGTGACGCGCCAATCCTCAGCGCTGTCCGGGGTGTGCTCGTTGGCCTCCAGGATCGGGGCCTGACGGGCGTAGAGGCCCTCTGATGGCCGGCGCTTGAGATGCAAAGGGGCGAGCGAGGGCATTGCCATAACCGGTGTGCTCCGGGGCTGAGGGGTTGCGAGCATGATTGGAGATGCGACCGCCTTGGCGGGTCGCCATTTTGCTTGCGTTCAGCAGCGATTTCGCTACTATGTAGCGAACATACGCACTGGAATCGCAGTGTCAACGCAAATTCGCAACGGAGACGCGATTTGACTCCCGCTCAGTGCAAGATGGCTCGTGCCGGGCTGGGTATTGGCGTCCGTGAGCTCGCAGAGCAGGCTCAAGTTTCGACGAATACGGTCTCGCGGTTTGAGGCAGGCGAAGAGCTGAAGGAGCGCACCGTCACGGCTCTACGCTCCGCCCTCGAAGCGGCCGGCGTTGAGTTCATCCCAGAGAATGGCAGCGGGCCTGGGGTCCGTTTGCGGAAGACAGCAGCGGCGATCTGATGCTGACCGAGCATCTGAAGGCGAAGGGCTACCTGAAATGAGATCTCTCTCGTGGGCCACCTTGATGGTCGTCGCGTTCGCCGGCAACGCGTTCGCACAAGACATTCCAATTCAGCGTGACCTCAAGCGTATGGACCGCATCGACAGGCGACTCGACCGCGAGAATACAGGCCGGCGGATCGATCCGAACGTCACACCTGATAACCCAGATGGGGTCGTGGGCTTCGACGGGCCGCCCTCTAACTATGGTGATCCGGGTGTCATCGGTGACGGCGTCCTGCCACCTGGGTCACCCGCAGATAGCGACGACGATTGGGATTAGCCCCCGCCGGCGTCATCTTCATCGAGCAGAATGTTGAGGGGCCAGGCGTGCGGTTACGGAAGAGCACTCAGAGGCAGGCTGTGACACCCGAATGACCGGGCCCTCCTTCGCACGCACCGCTCTTACTTTGGCGGGCATCTCCTTCTGCGCCACCGCCGCGGTTTGGTACTTGGTGCAGCCAACTCAGCCTGAGCTCGCCTTCGAGCATGCCATTATCGGCGCGTTGTGTGCGTCAATGATCCTGCTCGTCGTAATCCGGAGCAGCACGTGGCTGAAATAGGTGACGACCCGGGAACGGAGCCCGCAATCGGTGGGCCGCCAGCGCGGCTGTCAGAAGTCTCGCGCCTCGCGACGCTCCTCGCCGATCGGGTGCTAGACGCTCAGATTATGAAGCGGCAGGTTCCAGACGATCACGTCCGCTCACTTCTCGACGCCGGCGTGCTGTTGAGAGAGTACGGTATTGAGCTGCCTTCCCTACTTGGGCAGATTATGCTCGCGGCCGAAAGGCCGGAGCCGGATATTACCCCAAATGCCGTTTAGAATGGCGCAGATCGCGTCGGACGCTGTGCTAATCCGAGGATCTGAATATTGTTGAGAATGACAGAGTTGCTAGGGTCTAGAATACGAGCACGCTCAAACTGCTCAAGAGCACGCTTACCGTTTCCCCGCAGCATGAATGAGTAGCCGCGATTATTGACGATCTCTAGGGTTTCACCGATAAGTGAAGTGGCTTGTTCATAGGCGCGATCAGCAAGTTCGTATCGTCCAAGATTGTCGTACGCAGCCGCAAGACCAAGCCAGGAACTTGCATCCTTATCATTACGCTGAACTGCTTCGCGGAAGTTGCGTTCAGCCAAGCCGCTATTTCCAGCAGCAAGATTTATGCGGCCGACGTTGTAGAGCTCATTCGCAGCAGGCAATGTCGCCTCGACGCCCGGCACCACTGCAATCCCTTGATCTGAGCCAGTCTGACATCCAGCAAGTAAGATTCCCAGCACTACAGTTGGGACGATCGAACCAATTGCATTACAACTGCCGATTGATAAATCTCTCACGCTTTGTTTTCCAACGCGCCAACACCCAGCTAGGCTGTTGGGCAAGCATGGCTGTCGAGTACGGCAGCACCCAGGCTAGTTGAAGGCGAAAGGAAGCGGGGTGGCTCTCCACCCCGCCCGTTGATGCCTTATCGGACGACGCCGTTCGCCCCATTCGGGAAGAACCCGCCCGGCTGAGCAGTACCGCTGCCATAGACGATCGCCAGAACCTGCGCCGGTGTCCGGCTGTAAGCGATGCCATTGACGTCGGCCGGAACCAAATCCGGGGTGGCCGAGGTCCCGATGCCAAAATCGATGTCGCTGGGACCGTCGAAATAGTCGCGCAGATCCGAGATCTGCTGGGCCTGCTGGTAGAGACCGCGCGTGGCCAGCACCGTGCGGATCAGACCCGCATGATACGCCTCGACGGCGAGGATGCCCGCGGTGGCCTCCAGGAACTCGTTGTTCCGGATCAGCGGGGAGCCGCCCTTGTAGGCAGTCACGCCGACATCTTCGAACACGAAGGCCGCGAGAAGGAAGTTCGTCTCGTTGGCGAAGGCGTCGAAGGTGTTGCCGAGGCCGGAGAAGCGGGCCAGGGTGTTGAAGCTGTCGACGAAGTTGATCGCCGGACGGGCGACACGGCTGCTACCGAGGATCGCACGCAGGAAGCGGACGTGGTTTTCCTCATCCGCCGCGATCTCGTTGGCATAACCGCGCAGAAGCGGTGTGGTGAAGTCGACCGGTCGTCCGCCCGTGACGGCACCGAGGGTGCCGGTACCCGTGATATCGGCATCGGCGAGACCGCGACCGAAGGCGGCGCGGAGATAGAACTCCGCCTCGAGGTATTCGAGATTCAGCGCGAAGTTGAAAACCTCGGCGGCGCCGACGCTCTGCGCTTCGGCCGGTGCCGTTCCGCCGGCGGTGAGAAGTGCTGCTCCTGCAGCGCCCAAACCGAGGGTCCGCATGAACGCGCGGCGTCCGGTTTCGTAGTCAAAGGCCGTGGTGTTTGACTGTGTTGTGGGGGTGGTATCTGACATGGCGCTCATTCCTGGGATGTGGTGTTGCGTCGGTTGGACTGCCGTTTCCATGGAATGCCGGATTATCGAATGACGCCGTTGAGGCCATTCGGGAAGAAGCCGCCGGGCTGACCGTTCGTGGTGCCGTAGGCGATGTTGCGGACCTGCTCGGGCGTGCGGCTGAAGGCGATGCTGTTGGCGTCGGCCGGAACGATGTTGACCTGCTGGGCCGTACCGATGCCCTGGTCGATGTCGCTGGGGCCGTCGAAATAGTCACGCAGATCGGACACCTGCTGCGCCTGAGTGAACTGCCCCCGTTGTGCGAGCAGGGTCCGCAGGATGCCGGCCTGGTAGCCCTCCGTGGCGATGAACCCGGCCGCGGCTTCCAAAAATTCGTTGTTGCGGATGAGCGGCGAGGCGCCCTTCAGGGCTGTGACGCAGACATCCTCGAGGACGAAGGCGGCGAGCAGGAAGTTGTTGTCGCTGGCGAAGGCATCGAAAGTTCCCGTCGACGGGACGAGGCCGGCGAAGCGGGCAAAGACCGTAAAGCTGTTGTTGAGATCGATGGCCGGACGCGCGATGCGAGCGGCGCCGAGAATCGACCGCAGAAAGCGCGTGTGTCCCACTTCGTCCGCGGAGAACTCCTGGGCAATGGACCGCACGAACGGGTCCTGGAACGGCACCGCGTGGCCGCCGACGACCGCACCTTGTGCACCCGTGCCTTCGATATCGCCCGCGCCAAGAGTGGAGCCGTTGAGAGCGTGAAGGTAGAACTCCGCGCCAAGGTACTCGAAGTTAAGCGCGAAATTAAAGACATCCGCGGCTGACGGGGCAGCGGCCTGCGCGAAAGCGGCACTTGGTGTGCCCGCCATGATGAGCGCACCAGCAGCACCAAGGCCGAGTGTTCCGAGAAATGCGCGCCGCCCTGCAGCGTAATCAGGAATAGTGTCGATTGTGCTCCCAGGCACTTGCGTTGTATCTTGCTGCTGGTAAGTCATAAATACATTCCATCTACACGGGCGGAAGGATTACGCACTCGATACTCAGCTAGCCCCAATGATGCCATTGGCATTGCGATAACGCTTGGAGCTTTGAAGCCCTTATCGTGGATCCTGAGCCTTGAATAGTCCGCAAAACTACAGTTATTAGAATTTGCTCAATTAGAATGAATTTCGATTTTGTTCCAAGCTGAAAAAACAAATTTTCGTTAGTTTATATATTGAGCTGTGTTTTATAGCATTTCGAATTAAACATAGCAAAGTGCATAAGTTTTGCCCGGGGATACCCTCATCATGTCAGATTTCCCCGGTGGCAGAGGCATCAAACCCTATCGGAAGTGTGCGATAGGGATGAAAGCGTCTCACCGGCGCGGACTTCATGCGGTAGGAGGATCCCGATGGCCCAGGATAAAAGCGGCAGTCAGGATCGTGCCGATACCCGTGCTGCCAAAGCAGCCGAAAGAGCCGACACTGCAGGGCAGGTCTGGGAAGAGGTGAAGGTGCGAGAGACGGCGCGTGACGACCAGATCGTTCGCCTGAAGGCCGAGCGGTTGGCGCGGGATGCCGACGACGCTGCGGCGAAGGATGTCGCCAAACCGACAAAACCTAAGCCAGCCAAGCCAGCCAAAGGCTGACCCGGACGCTCCGAATCATTGAAGGGTGCTGTGATGCCTCTTGAGCCACTTTTTTGCGAGTTTAAGCCTCAGATCGAAAGTTGTTTCTCGGAGGCGGTCGCTGACGCAAAGTTGTCGCTGGTGGATATTAAGCTATTGATTTCTGAAGAGCCCTATGGTCGTCATACGGCCCGCGCTCAATTTCTTGTAATAACATCGCAGAAACAGGTGATTTGCACTTGGAACGGCTTAGCAAGCCTATGGGCACTAAGTCAAAGTATTAGTCGTTTAGCTAAAAGGGTGTTCGAAGCCCGCAGATCCGGCAAAGATGAACTGCAACTTGACGACGATATTGAGTTAGAGACGGGACTCAAAGGTATCGAGCTGGCTAGAAGATTTCTTGATAATGATGTGCCCAGCGAATTTGCTAGCAAGGCACATTGGCCAGCTTGGGCGCCACCCATAATCTCCCACCCAGATCCGGGAACCGATGACCATACGGGCGTGCTTTTATTTGTAGGCGCTCTCGGATGGATATTCCGACACGAACTAGCTCATATTGTTTTAAACCACGATGAAAGACAGAAAAGATTTGATATTGATACCATAGGCTGCGAAAGGGAGTCTGATAAACAGGCAGCTATCTGGCTAAAAAGGGACCTTTCTGCTGATGTTGACCGGGAGCTGGGCGCAAAACCAAGCATATCTGATTTGGCATTGGATGCAAATGCACTCGTGACAGGAGTAGGATTGATCTGGATCGCCCTATTTGACTCTGAGCAGACGAGAGGTAGCGCCGATTATCCACCGGTAGCGGAGCGCATCGAAGCCTGCTGGAATACATTCGAGCTAAGCGCAGATAGTGCCGCATCAGAAATTATTGCGGATATAGTTGGATGTTGGCTTACACCAGATAAACGTTTTGGGCCAGACAGGGGATTCGATACTTCAGCTGACGCAATGTACGACGCTCTGTACAGACTTAATCAGCACATATCATCCATTCAAATCCATTTTTAGTGTGGGGCTCAGGCAATTTTGATTATGGCTCAAGAAAATTGATTAGGGCCGAGTTGAGGCGATTGAGATCTCGGGTCTCACACTCCCAAATGACAAGCACTTCCCAGCCGGCGGCCATGAGCTCGATCTCTTGGCGGATATCCCGCTCGACGTTGCGGTCGAACTTCGCCTGCCAAAATGTCCGGCGGGTGCTCGGCGTCGACGCCCGCCGGCAGCCAGGGTGACGGTGCCAGAAGCATCCGTGGACGAACACTACCTTCCTCCGGCTCGGGAACACGAGGTCCGGCGATCCCGGCAGATCGCGGCGGTGGAGCCGAAACCGATAGCCGAGGCGATGCGCCAAGCGGCGGACAATCATCTCAGGCTTTGTGTCCTTGCCCTTGATCCGGCCCATCAGGGCGGATCGGGAGGCATCGACGGGGAGGTCCACAACGGGACTCGCTTCGGTCATCCGGCGAATGTAGGTTCGGACCCTCGACCTGAAAGAGCCCAAAGAGCCACATGCCAATTCGTTTGGACGGCCCCGTCGCCACCGGCACCCGTGGCAACTTGGTGGATGGCCTGCGAGGCAGACCCATGGCCGCGTCCGCGGTAGACGCCGTGACGGACCAAGCAGCTAGCTTCGTCGAACGGCTCGTTGGAATCTACGAGACGCAGGTTGCGCCCGGCGAGGTCGGCGCGACTGGATCGGCTCAAGCCAGCGGTGCGGACATCCTGGCGGACAAGCCGTCTCGCATGCTCCTGTACGGACGCGTTCAGAGTGGCAAGACCGTAGCGATGATCCTGAGCGCTGCATTATGCCTCGATAACGGATTCCGAGTCGTAGTGGTTCTTACGACCGACAACGTCGCCCTGGTCAAACAGACGGCAGCACGGTTTAAGAGCCTCGACGGACCTCGTGTCTTCTCGGCCACTAAGGAAGGCCAATCCTATGAGTGGGAAGGTCAAGAGGATCGGTTGCGCGATTCTGTGGCGACGGACGGTATAGTTCTTGTCTGCGCAAAGAACTCTTCGAACCTCAAGCAGGTCATCCTTCTGCTCCAAAGACTCGATGCGCCCAGCTATCCCGTCTTGATTTTGGACGACGAGGCGGATGCAGCGTCCTTGGATACGACGCTTGCAGCTCGTTCAGCCGGCTTGCCGAGCGCGCCCGCTTACGCCAGCACGATCAACCGACTGCTCGTGGAGAATGACCGGCCGCAGGAGTCGGGTTTCTCCATAGGCGAGATCCTGCCTCATAGCCTTTTTGTTCAAGTGACGGCGACGCCCTACGTGCTGCTCCTTCAAGGCAGCGACATGCCTATGCGGCCCAGCGCGACTTTCCTTCTTGCGCCCGGCGGTGGCTACTGCGGTGGTGAGGTCTTCTTCGGTGCATTCGACGGGCGTGCGGGACAGCCTCAACCAACGACTATCGTGATCGTCAACGATCAGCAGACCGACTTCATGCGCGGAACGGTTCCCGCAGGTTTTGCAGCATCGATCGATTTCTTTGTTCTGTCCGCCTGCGCCCGAGCAGCGATAGCCGGCTTGTGGCCCGCAGAAGGGTTCAAGCACCTTTCCCACACCAGCCACCTCATAACCGACCATGACGTCGTCGTCCGCCACATCGAGGCGCGACTAGAGGAAATCCGGCAGGCCGTCCGTGACGGCACGGTACCTACGTTCTTCGCTGTCGCCGACGCCGAGATTCGACGCTCGGTCCCGGCGGCTCCGTCGCTGACTGATCTGGTCGGCTCGATCACGAGCGCCATGAGGCAGGTCGAAATCATACGAGTGAATGCGCGGGCCGATGCTCCGGTCTATGGCCCCCGACTCAACTTCATGGTCGGTGGAAACATCCTAGGGCGGGGCCTCACCATTGATGACTTGCTCGTGACCTATTACATCCGGGAGGCACGCACTTCGCAGATGGACACTGTCTGGCAGCATGCTCGCATGTACGGCTATCGTCGTGCCTATTTGGACCACATGCGCATCTACCTTCCGTTGCGATTAGGTGCCAAATTCAAGCAGATCCACGTTGCTGAGGAGGAACTCAGGGCAGCGCTGTCATCCGACGACCCGACTGATCCTATCCTTATCCAAGTCCCCCGGTCGGCGCGCCCGACTCGACCGAACGCATTGCATGCCGCAGCGATCACAACGATCGTTGCCGGTCGCGATCAGATATTCCCATATTACATTCGTACCGACCCAGTCCAAGCCGCGGCCGTGCTGACGACACTACAACGGTGTGGCGTTCCGATCGGCGGAGGCACGCGCTCTGATCGCTCCACACCGGTGCCTCTCGATGAGGCCAAAGCCTTGATCGAAGGCGTGGCACTTGAAGACGAAGATCCAGGGCTATGGCAGCCAGAAGTAATTCTGGCGCTTCTTCGCACGTACGAAGATCGCCTTGCCGGTCAATGCCAAGTCTACGTTCGCGGCCTTCAGGATACCGTCATGCCTACGGACGGGTGGTTCAGGGGGCGGTTGAGTGGTCCCGAGATCGCGATGATTAGGCAATCATCGCCGCAGGTGCCGGCTCTTGCCCTAATGTACCGCGGGGATCCATTGGCGCCCGACGCTTGGTACCCAACGCTTGTTATGCCACCTGGCGCCCCATCTTATGTCTTCAATGCCTCTTGAAGCTTGGTCTTACCCATCCATTCGTCCATTTAAGCTGACGACGGATGCGTGACTTTGGGGACTTGGGCATGGGAACAGGAATGGCTGTTAGGTGTTGCTGAATCGACTGCGCTATGGCGCCCGCCAGACGTACCGGAACCGCGTTTCCGATCTGACGGGACAGGCGCAGTTGGTTGACCGGCTCGTCTGGCCCAACGAACTCGAAATCCGCAGGGAACGACTGCAGGAGTGAAGCCTCGCGGATCGATATGGCGCGATCCTGTACGGGATGCCCAAAGCGTCCGTTGCCGATGCCGAGGCACTGAGTGGTGATGACGGGCGAAGGCTCGTCCCAACTCATGCGACCGTACACCGCCCGGAAGGACTCGCCTCCAGCCTTCTTGTGGCAGTCGAGCTTGAGGTCGGAACTCCAATCCCGCCAGCTGCCGCCCTCCTTCGTCGAGCGAATGCGGCTGAGGTTCTTTTCACTCAGTCCCCGGGTCACGTGCAACCTGTCGGTGGAGTCAGGGACGCCCGCTACGAGGGCAGGCAGGTCGCCGATCGCATCCCGCACGGTACGCGGGTGCTTTCGATGTGTCGGCGGCACGAGTTCGACATGACCATGAAGCGAGGCGAGCAGCACTAGACGGGCGCGTTTCTGGGGCACGCCGTAATGGTCGGCCCTCACCTTGTCGTAGCGAACGTGATAGCCCGCGTTTCGTAGCCGCTCGACGAACTCGGCAAACACCGGGTGAAGCGCCACGCGAGGGACATTCTCCATCGACACCACGTCGGGCTTTAGACCCTCGATGATGCGGGCAAACTCCTCCAGGAGACGCCAGCGGAGGTCGGCCGGGGCAACGTCCGGTGCCTTGCGATACCTGCCCGTGTACATGGAGAATGGCTGGCACGGAGCGCAGCCGACCAGGACGCGGCGAGCTGTGCCGGAGTACAGAGCGGCGATTTCGTCGACCGATACGTCACCGAGATCACCGGCGATGAACCGTGCGCCGATGTTGCGTTCGTAGGCGTATCGGCATGTTCCATCGAGGTCGATGCCGGCGACGACGTCGAAGCCCTCGCTGCGGAATCCCGCGCTAAGTCCTCCGATACCGCAAAAAAGATCCACTACCTCGGCGCGCATACCGCATCTCCTAGCATGGACGGTGGACCGACGTCGACGGAGGCAAGCTGCTCGATCTCATTTTTTTGAGGATCGATGTGCCTCAAGAGCCTGCTTTTTCGTCCCCTCGAACCGGGCAGGTCATGCCGATGGTGAAGGCGAGCCAACCCACCAGGGCATCCGCTACATCCCCGTATCCGAACGCAGGTTCCGAAAAGTCTCGGCAACTTTGCCGGTGCGCACGCCCCCGCCGAAGTTTGCGGTGTTGACCTTCGCAATGGTCGTCTGAGCCTGCCCGCCAAGAGCGATCACCTCGCGCAGGGCTGCGGCTGCCGCCCGGGCTGAGGCCGTCACAGAGTCGATCCCTGCTGTGTTGCCCTGCGGGGCAACGGTGAGGCCGCTGAGTTCGGATAGCTTCGCCTTGGCCTCGTCGGCAGCCGTTCCGAGGGGGGCAAGCCCGGCGCCGTCGCCCTTCGGTGCGATCGTGGTGGCGTTGAGTTCGTCGGCCTTGCGCTTGGCCTCGTCGAGCTGCGTCGCAAGCGTGCCGCCGAGTTCGACGGGACGGCGCGGCGGGAGCGGGACGCTGCGCGCTGCTGCATCCGCGGTCGAGCCCGCGGCCGGCGGTGTTTGGATCTGCGCCATGTCGGCGCGGGCTCGCTGAAGGGCCTGAGGGAGCACGATCGCCTTCTTGTCCTGCCCGAACAGGAAGTCGCCCAGCGTCCCCCGTGACGCGGTGTACTCCGACTTGAACCCCTTTTTGGAATCGGCCCCGCCGGGCAGCGACATGGTCCGGCCCGCGCCCATGATTGTCGGGCTGTCGACGCCCTGTAGGGCCTGAGCCGCCTTCCTCTCTGCGGCCAGAGCCTTCATCGTCTTTTGCAGGCTGCTGTCGCGCCCGAGCAGCGCGTGACCGACGCCACCGTTCGTGCCGGGCGTCAGCATGTCGAGGACGCCGCCGGCCAGGGCGCCGGCTGCCACAGCGGTACCACCGAGGCCGAGCGAGACGCCCCCGACTGCTGCACCGCCCGCAGCCGCACCGACACCCGCGCCAATCCCGCTGCCGATGCTACCGCCCGCGAGCCTCAGGGCAGCAGCATCGAGCAAGCCCGCCGAGGTGGTCAGGGCCGCCGCCGAGCCCGTCAGGGCCGCCGCGCCACCTCCGAAGCCGAGCAGGGCCTTGCCGAGGTTGAACGCCCCGTAGGCGCCCCCGGCGAGCGCCGCGCCGCCGCCGGCCAGGGAGAGGGCCTGCTGCGTGGTCTTGTCGAGCTTGGAGAAGCTGTCGATCGCGTTGCCGAGCATGTCGGCCGTGGATTTGATGAGGCCTTCGTTCGCCGTGCCAACCGTGAGGATGAAGTTCTCCCACGAGCCCTTCAGGTTTTCGACCGCACCGCCGAGGCCGGCCATGATCTCGTTGGCCTTCCTCTTGGCATAGTCCGGATCGTCTCCGCTCTTTTTGATCTCGGCGCGAGAGGCCTTGAACTCCTCCCACTGCCGAGCCGTGATCGCGCCCTTGCCGCCGTGCGCCCCGGTGAAGATCGCATTGAGCTGGGCCAGCGTCGCGTTGGAACTCATGAGGGCATCGAGCAGGGCCTCAACGTCGACCGACTGGGCGGCGACCTTGTGGTAGTTGCCCACGGCCTTGGCCGCCGTCTGCGCGTCCGACGCCCGGACCTTGCCCTTCTTCGTCTTGCCGAGGATGTCCCCGACGGCGCTCACGACCGCCTCGGTGTAACGGCCCTGGTCGCCAATCAGACCCTTGTCGGCGTTGATGGCGTCGAGGCGCTTGCGGATGGCCGGGGTGAAGCCCTTGCCCATGTCCAGGCGGAACTGCCCCTCCAACGCCGACGTGCTGAGCCGCTCCGGCATCTTTACGAAGCTCGAATGGTTGACCCCGGCCGCGTTGAAGGCGGCGAGACCCTTCTTCGTGGGATTCACGAGCTTGCCGGCCGAGGTCTTCACGAAGGTGCCGGCTTCGTCGCCGCGCAGGCCACCGCGCTTGGCCAGCGCGCCGAGGGACATGAGACTGTCCGTGCTCAGGCCGGCGGTCGAGCCCGACGACATGGCCAGCTTCACGAACTGTCCGACGTCTTCGCCCGACATGCCGCCGAGCTTGGCCATCTTCACGAGCTGATTGGTGGCCTTGTTCGCCTCGGTGACCGCCCTCTCCTTCGTGCTGATGTCCTTGCCGGTCTGCGAGAGGTACGAGCGGATTGTCTCCGCACCCTCCTTCAGGTCGGTGTCCATCAGGATCGCGTAGCTCTTCACGTTCTCGACGATGCCCTGGGCGACCGCCGCCTTGAGCTCCGATCCGAAGCCGGCGGGCAGGCCCTGCATCGAGGCCGTCTGCGCCTTCACCACGTCCTCGTTCGAGAACTTCGTCTCCTGTCCTACGCGTTTCGCCTGGGCGAGCAGGCCGGCCTGGTCGACCGATGTGATGTCGGTAAATTCCTTTTGCTTGCGCACGGCGATGTCGAAGTCAGCCGCCGACTGGACCGACGCCAGGCCGATCTGCTTGCCCTTGTGCGCGGCCACCAGGCCGGCACCGGAGGCGATGGTGGTCGCAGCGTCCCGGCGGCGCTCCCGCACGGCCTCTCGATGCGCCCGTACCTGCTCGGCGGCTGCCTTCCTCTGGATCCGGGATGCCTCGCCTGCCTTCACCGCCGCGGCGAGCTGCGCGCTGGCCATCTCACCGGCGGCCCGCCCTGCCTCGCGCTCGGCGGCGATGACGTTCTTCAGGCTCGCGACGGTGGACATCTCCCAGGTCCGCATCTGGGCCCGGTGGTCCTTCGTCCAGTCGGCCCGATTCCCGCTCGCCCCGATCTGCTGGGCGTACCGCTTCATCGCCGCCGTCACCGCGTCGATCTGCGAGACGCTGGCGCCGAGGTTGCGCAGGTCGCTGGCGAACTTGCCCGTGCCGCCCTTGCCCGACAGGCGGGTCAGGGCTTCGGCCTGGGCCGCGGCCTGCTTTAGGCCTGCCGCCATCTTCGCAGCGGGACCTGATACCTGATCTGTCAGGCGGGCAACGAGGTGGGCGGTGCGCGTCATCATGCTACGTCCTCACGCGGGCGGCCGGGCCGCGTCGTCGGCTTCGATCCACTCGGCGCAGAAGTCCGACCACTCCATCACGTCGAGGTCGGCCATCCCCCAAGGGGTCACTCGCTGGATGTCGGCTCGGTAGCGTCGCCACTGGCCGAGGAAGAATCGGCGGGGGTCGTCCGGAACCGGGCGGGAAAAAAATCGGCGGCGACACGCTCCGTCGCCGCAAGATCGTCGTCCATCAGCCCGTTCATGACCGCCTGCGGGATCGGTGCGCCCTCGTCGTCGACGTAGATCGGCAGCGGCAGCGAGGCGTCCGGGTCGCTCGCCTCGGCCGCACGCTGAGCTGCCATCAGGGCACGGACCTCAGCGACCGTGAGGCGCTTTACACGCACGCCGTCATAGGTCCGGCCCTCATGCTGATAGATCCAGGTCCACGGCACGCGGGGGCTGGTGACGGGCGGGCCGCCGACGATGGTGACGGCGGAGGTGGACGCGGTGCTGCTCATGGGTGGATTCCTTTCGTGCGGGCGGACGGCAGGGCGAGCCGGCGCAGCTCGCCCTCGATCTCGGATTTCTCGACGTGGAAGCGCTCGGGATCGCGCGCCGACGGGCTGAGCCGGCGCAGCCGGTCAGCGAGGTCGAGGAGGGCGCCGGCCGGCGGATGGGCCGACAGGGACACGCGTAGGGCCGCGGTGAGGTGGGCCATGGCTCAGGCCTTGACGCCGTGGCGTCGCTTCATGTCGGCGACCAGATCGACGGGCTTCGATGCCCCTACCCCGGCGATTCCACCGGCGGGTTTCTGAGGGGGCAGAGGAACAGCTTCGGCGGAGGCAATGCGCCCGTCGAGTGATGTGAACTCGCGCGAAGCGGCGTCGAAGTCGCGCTGCTCGTCGTCGGTCAGGGAGCGGCCGCGCGCTTGGACGCCCACCAACTCGGTCATGCGGTTGGATGCGGCAGTACGATCGCGACGTAGGTCCGTGAGCGAGGCGGCGTCTCGGGTGGTTTCGGTGCTCATGACGAGGCTCCTTCCGTGTCAGGATCAGGCGGGGGCGCGGCCGGCGCGCGCCAGTTGGCGGCGCATGTTGGCCTGAGCATCGGAAGCCTTCGCGCCGATGGCAGTGGGGGTAGCCTGAGCAGTACGCCCAGCGTCGGGGGAAAGACCGGCACGGGCGAGTTCCCGCCGCATGCTGGCGCGGGAGGCCTCGACGGCGCTTGTCCGGTCGCCGTCGTCCGCGCCGCGCGCATGGGCCTGGTGGTGGGGCGTGCTCATTGCAGGGTCTCCACGACGGGGGGACGGGGGATGGCCTCGACCCATGCGGACACCTCGGCGACCGTGAGCAGGGTCGGCGCCTCGCGGAGGTAGAGGACAGCATCCTCGGCAGAGAGGTCGAAGCGGATCAGCAGGGCGAAGGCGACCAGATCGCGCCCCTGCGCCTCCGGCGCGCCGAGCACCGTTTTCCGGCGAGCTTCGTGCTGAGCTCGCCGGTCCATCATCTCGTCCGCCAGAACGGCTTGCTCGAAATCCGAGAGCATCATGCCACGCTCCGGAGCGGAGTCGCGAAGCGGGCGCCGTCCTCGCGCTCCTCCATCACCATTTCCAGGCGCTCCCGGATCGGACGCTCATGGTTGGGACGCTCTGTCAGCTCCTTGGTGAGATGGGCCAGGGTGGTGCTGGGGCCGCGGAAACTCTCGGCCGTGACGTAGTCGTCGCCGTAGGCGTGGAAGGCGGGCAGGCTGACCCGGTTCAGAAGGGAGCCGGTGTCGCGTGGAGAACCGACCGCTTCCCGGAAACGCGTGCGCGTGTAGCGGTAACGGAAGCAGGTGAATCCTGAGCCCCCGTGGATTCCGAGAAGCTGGCCCTGGCCGTCCAAGTGACGCTGCACGCGCCCCTGTTGGTCATCCGGCAGAGGCTGGTTACGGCCGTCGATCGTCCACAGTTTGGCTTCGGTCTGCTCGATGATCTCTTCGGGGATGCCGGCAAATCCGCGAAGGCTGTCCTCGACGCTCTCGATGCGGCCGAACTCGGCTTCCAGCGGCTTGGCAAGCTCACGGGCCACCTCTGCCTCGGCGAGGTCGCGCAGCAAGCTCCGCAGTGCCAGGGCGTGCACCCGGTATTCCTCCGGCAGCCGAGCGCGAATCGCTTCGCACTTCGCGACGGCATCGTCGTGGATCGCCTTGCGGGCGGCGCGTTCGTGGTCTTCGCGGGCTTGGGCCAGGCGCTGCGTCAGGGCGGCGACCAACGCCTCGGCACGGTCGACCTTCACCTTGGCGGCGAGCATCGTCCCAAGCTGCCGCTCCGACTCCGCCGGTGACGCGTCGAGCAGGCCATCGCGGTAAGCGGCCTCGGCGGCATCGCGATCGGCGACGGCGACCTCGTTCTGGCCGCGGGCGTCGAGCAGGGCGGACTCGATCTTCTCCGGGTCGGTCTCCTTGCGGGCGATACCGACGAGGGAGGCCAGATCCTTGGCGAGCTTCGGCAGGGTCGATTTCACGGGCGTGGATCCTTCTGAGGAATGAGGCCCAGGTGGGCGAGGTAGGCGCGCCGCTGCCCTTCGACGGTGGCGAGGATCTCGCGGCCGGTGGGGATGCGGTGGCGGGACAGGGCGGCGGCCAGATTGCGGGCCGGCAGGGCGGCGGTGCTGACCCGCTCGGCGAGGATGGCGGCGGCGCGATCCCGACCCGTGCCATTTTGCTCCGAGGAGGGGGGAAGCCGGGTCATCGAGCAGCCCCAAAAAAGGTGCTCGGGTCGAAGCCGCAGAACAGCGTGGGCGCGTAGGGGCCGCAGTCGTCGGCGTCCTCGGCCACCAGCCCGACGGCCGCCAGCGGGTCGGCGACCACCAGGGAGGCGTCCGCCCGGCTCTCGCGGTACACCGCAAGGGCACGCTCGGCGTCGGCGCCCTGCTCCATCATCGTCGACGCAAGATGGGTCGGCATCGAGTAGGCCAGGGCGTGGGTCGCATAGAGAACGCCGCGCGCGAAATCGTCGGGCAGATCGGTGCGAGCGCGGTAGTCCGCCGGCTCCGGCATCGGGTCGGACTTGGGGCGTTCGGTGTTCGGCCGAACGTTCGGTGCCGAACGGCGCTCCGAACGGCGGCCTGGATCGGTGTTCCTTTCCATCGCCGCGAGCACGTCGGCGATCCGCCAGCCGTCCGGTCCACGCTCTGGAATCTGCCCTTTTGCCCGCATCCCATGAAGGGTCGAGAGGCTGTAGCCGGTCGCCTTCGAGAGCTGTCGGTAGGAGGTCGCGAGATCCATATTCAGCACCGTTCGTTCAGGGCGTTCGATCTAAAAATCGAAGTTGCAGAGAGGGAAAAACCGGGAGCAACTCTGCCCGCAGTAGGTGCACGGACGCCGGAGGACCCGCGGTCGGGTCTGGCATGCCAGGGGGTGACCATGGGGTCAGGCCGCCTGCCGCGGGGCCAGCTCGTCGAGGGCGGGGAGGGCGATGCCGTCGGCCGCCAGCTTCGCCCGCACGGCTTGCCGCAGGAATTCGCTGGTGGTGATGCGGCTCTGCCGTGCAGCTTGGACGATGGCGCCGGAGATGCCGTGTTCCGTCCGGAACCGGACGAACTCCGGGTAGGTCATGGAGCGGTCGGCGGTCTTCATGGTGCGATCCTCGGGGCTGCCGTTCAGGGTGTGCAGAACGTGCCCGATGAGAGCGGTGCCGGGATACGTCACGATTTCCGCGACGTGCATGCCTCAGCCGGCGACGAGCTCGCCCAGGCCTTCCGAGGCGAAGTACGCCGCGACCTCGGGGCTGTGCCGATCGCCCGCCAGGTAGGACCGCAGGGACGGGGCGTCGTCGTTCAGGAACATCGCGAGCGCGACACGTGACACCAGCCAGGGGCCACCCGCGATCCGCCGGCCAATGTCGTGATCTCGACACCACATCCGGATGGTGCGCTCGGTGCGGTTCGCCTGCTCCGCGGCCTCTGCCGTGGTCAGTCCCTCGCGCCGGTTGAAGGGGACGAGGCAGTGGGTTGCTACCGCCGCGACAGAGGTGAGGCGGGGTGAGGCCTCCCGTCCGGTTACCTTGCCATTCGCACGCCCGCGCGTGTGCGTGCAGTACGGGTGACTAGCCTCAAGCCGCCTCATCACGCTGCCTCATGAGATGGACGTGGCCGGACCTCAATGCCCTCGTACCCACGGGCGCGGCCTCCGGCCCCCGTGGGGACGTTCTTGTTCTTCTTGAGCCCGAGCTTCTCCAGGCGTTCGCCGAAGCTGGTTTGTGTCCCGGTTGGCTCGTAGTTAGCTCGCGCGTATTCGGCCCACGAGACGAACAGCTCAGAGGTCGTGGCCTTCCGGTAGGGATTGGCCTTATCGACGATGCACCGCTCCTCCAGCCACTGGCTGAACGTGTCCTGCGCGGTGAAATACTCGTCTGTGGCGTCCTTTACGACGTCGGGGCGCACGAGGCGGTTGATCTGCCAATCCAGGCAGCCCTCGATCATCCAGCGCAGGATCGCCGGCCATTCGGCCTTCAGCTTTTTCTCGAGCTCGGGATCCGGCTTCGCGGGCTTGAACAGGAAGGGCAGCAGGTTGAACCGGCGCCGGGCGGCGTCGTCAACGCTCGACAGCCCCGGCTTGTTGTTGCCGATAATGAGGAGCTTGAGCACCGGCATGAACTCGAACTCGTCCTGGCGCATGTAGCGGGCGCGCATGACGTCGCCGCCGGTGAGCTGCTTGATGCGGCTCTCGGCCCACTGGCGCCCCTGCTCGGTCTCTGAGGCCGTGACCAGGCGGGCACCGCGCAACGCCGCGATCTCGGTGGGGTGGCGGTCGTGCTTGGCCGCCGTGAAGGTCTCCATGGCGGCGTTGAGGGCGTAATCCTTCAGGATCCCGGCCAGGACGTGGATCAGAACGCCCTTGCCGTTGCCGCCGCCTCCGAAGGCGAAGCACAGGGCCTGCTCGCTGGTGTCACCGGTGAGGCAGTACCCGGCCCACTGCTGGATGAACCGGATGTAGCCGGCATCCCCCTGGGTGACGTCGTGCAGAAACTGAAACCAGGTCTGGCAGTCCGGGGCCTCGGCCGGGGTGACCGCGGTCAGCTTCGTGATGCGATCGTTCCGATCCGCAACGCGCAGCTCGCCGGTGTGCAGGTCCACCGTCCCGCCTGGGGTGCCCAGCAGCCACGGGTCCCGGTCCCATGTGTCGATCGTCGTCGCGAAGACGGGATCGGAGCGGCAGAACCGCTCCACCCCGCCAGCGAAGCTCGTTTTCGAGGCGATGAAGCGGGTCTTTGGATCCTCGTCGGCGCAGAGTTCTCGAGCGAGCTCACGGGCCCAATGGAACGCCTTGCCCCGCCGGTTCGGCACCCAAGCCGCACCGGTCCACTCGTGCCATTTGCCGGTGTCGTGGCAGAACAGTAGCTCGCCGGCATGGCGTTCAGCGAAGGTCTGCGCAGCATGGTCCTCGGTGAGGAGGTCACCATTGCTACCCGGCTTCGACGAGCCACGCTGCTCGAACTCGAACAGGCGGCGGATGTCCTCAGCTCCGGCTGCCATGCTGAGCCTCCCTACGCCGAAGTTCCTTGCGGGCGATGGAGCCGACGGTCTTCGTCACCTCCTCGGGGCTCAGGGGCGGGAGGCAGCGAGCGAGGTTCCAGGCCTGCACCAGTTCGTGCGCCACGCCGGGGTCGACGTAGCGGCGCAGCAGATGCCCAGCCAAGCGAGACACACCGACGTTGCGGCCACCATCGGCGACGCCCTGGGCGACGAGTTGGCGCCACTCCGATGGGTTTCGAGCCCGCTGAGCATCACCACCGGGGTGGACCAAAGCCTGCACCATCCAGGGCGGCATCTCGGCCGTCGGTGCCTCGTCGGGGTGGTGGTCCACCGACCACTCGTAGGAGCGGCCGGAGGCGTGCAGGCTCGGTGGGGCGACGATGTACCCGCCGGTTCCACGGATATCGAGCCCGGGTGCCAGACCGCCGTGATCGCCCGCGCTGTTACGGATCTCAAGGCCATCAGGGGGCCGGAAGAGGATGTGCTCGCCGCCGCCTCCGGTGAGTGCACGGCAGGTATGGGGGAGGGGACCATGCTCGGCTTCGAGCGCCTGCAGGCTCTCGTCACCGCCATGCCGTGGATCGACGTCGAGAACCACCACTCGCCCGGTGGCGAGCCCGATGTTGGCGAAGGGCGCGACAGTGAACCAGTGCCGGATGATGTGCTCGTGGTTCGTGGCGTTGGTCAGCCCGCGCGGAGCCAGCTTCGCCATCGGGTGCTTGCCGGCGTCGCGGCAATCGGCCTTGCCGCAGGTGCATACGAGGCGCCCGCCGTCGTCGGCACACATGCCGTGGAGCGGGAAGACTCTCCCGCCGCGCTCGGTGAAATAGAGAGCAGCGTCGACGCGCGACGGGACCTCGATCATGCGTGACCTCCCTGCAGGTAGGCACGCACCTCGTCAGGGCGTCGAAACAGGGCGGTAACCGTACCGTCCCGGTCGATCAGCGCCACGAGCCGGGTTGCCAGGGGAGGGCGCTGGCCAGTACCATGTGCGCTGGTTCTTTGGTCGGAGCCTCTCTTAGCGCCGTTGCGGGCCTTCACCCCCGCGACGGCGTTGCTATTTCCAGCGCTTGCCGAGAGGCCTTTGCCAGTCGGATTTCTCTTGCTAACCCTTTGATGTTGCATAGTCGCTTTCCTCCATGGTCGGAGAAAAAGCGCAGTAATTTCAATGGGGCAGGGGGGACTCTGACTCCTCTAGTCGAGGTTCGAATCCTCGTCCCCCAGCCAACGAATTCAGCCCGCCAGTCTCGGACTCGGCGGGCTTTTTCGTGGGTTTCAAGGCGTCGGATTATCGGACTTCGCGAACATGCCGGCGAAGAGGTCTTTCGACCGTCGAACGCCTTTCTCGGTGAGGCCGACCGATTTGGCCTTGCCGACGGGGTCGTCGATCATCCCCTTGGCGTGCAAGCGGTTCATGGTCTCCCAATCGAAGCCTTTCCAGGCCCGTCCGTCGCGATCGAGCGTCAGATGAAGGAGTGCCAGGACCGCATCGTCGTCTTGTCCGCGTCGACCTCCATGGGGCCTCCTCCATGCGCGTGGGCAGGGCTCCTCTGGGCGCCAGCATGTCGAATTTCGGTCTGCGCACAAGGGGCAGGGCCCACCTGTCGCCTTCGTTCGAGGACCTCAGAACATCGAAAAGCCCCCGACCGTTTCGGGTCGGGGGCTTTCTGGTGTTGGTTTTTTGGTTGCGGGGACAGGATTTGAACCTGTGACCTTCAGGTTATGAGCCTGACGAGCTACCGGGCTGCTCCACCCCGCGCCAGGGTGTTTTGCCGT
>NZ_JAKSXV010000032.1 GCF_022829345.1 Methylobacterium sp. J-090
CGTGCGCGAGGTCTTCGTCGGGCGCTGCATCCGCAGCACCAACTCGATCAGTTCCTCGCGGCTCAGCCGCTCAAGATCGCTTCGGCCCATCCTACAAAGGAATCAGCGAAACCCAACCCGCACAAGGGGGTGGGTAATTACCTCCGGTTCTGTTCGATCGATTCAGAATGATCGATCCGCCATAGATAGAGCGGGCGATTTTTCGATACGCGATCCAAATTCGCCATGGACGCTCGAACACAAGGGTCACGTCGAAGTGCTGGCCATTGAGATCCCGCGGGATCGTTTGGAGAGCATGCTGGGTTCAGCTCGCCATTTTGCAGGGCTGACTATGTACGGCCACCTACCTGTCACGACCCTGGCCCGGTTGTTCCTCTCCAACATGATGAGCATGGCGGATCGACTGACGCCTCAGGCGGCCGAACGCATGACCTCCGTGGCGATCGATCTCGTTGCCGCCAGTCTCGCCGAGCGCTTGTCGATGGAGACGCCCAAAGCCCTGTCCGGGACGCTGACCGTCCAGCGCGCCAAAGCCTACGCTTTGGCGAATCTCGGCAAACCCGAGCTTGATACATCGCAGGTCGCTGCGGCCGTCGGCATTTCGATGCGCCAACTCCAAACGCTGTTCCGCGAACGCGGGTCCAACGTCACGGCTTGGATATGGCAGCGGCGCCTCGAACAGGCCGCGCAACGCCTGTCCGACCCGGCCTGCCTTCACTTACAGCTCGGCGAACTGGCCTATGGATGCGGCTTCGCGAGCCAGTCTCACTTCTCCCGCCGCTTTCGCGACCAGTACGGCTTGAGCCCGCGCGACTATCGTCACACGGCGTTTGCCCGGGCCGCCGAAGCCGGAGGCGCCGTGCGAATCGTTTAGTTGATGCCAAGTGGTCGAGACGATGCGAAGTGAGCGGCGCGCGTCTGCGGCAACCCGCCGGACGTTCCAAGAAATCGCTCATGAAGCTCTGCGCATGAAGCCCGCGCAGCGCCCGTCTGATCGTGAGTGGGCATCCATCAGGACCCCCAGCAACGTTGCGATCGACCCCCTGCAGCGCCGTCGTGCGCATCCGAATCCTTCTGGCCCGGCTGGAGAAGGTGTGATCTCTCCTTCTTGGCCCTTTCGCACGTTCACGGATACGCCATGCCCCGCTGGTTTCTCGCCTTCATCGCCGCCGTCGCGACCCTCGCCCTGGTGATCGCGGTCCTGTTCCTGGGAAGTGGTGCCACCCGGAACACCGTCCCCATGAAGGAACCAGGGGTGAAAGAAACCACCAAGTAGAGCGCCCGGGTGACAGGCGAACGCCGTCTCGCCGATGCCGCCGGGCCCTCCGATCCCCTCGGTGACGCTCTCTGGGAAAAGTTCTCCCATACGAGGTCGATGGTTCTGCCGACCCCATGACGGCACCTTGGCTCGGCGCCCTCGGCTTGGCACCTTTGGCTGGAAAGGTTAGCGATACGGCGGCGCTGGGCTCTCGCGCCGTGATGGCCGCCTTGTTCCGGTGCCGTGAGCACCGCAGGGCGATCGTTCGATCGCAGTCGTGGGAATACGAATGGACGCCGGCGACTCGACGCACCCTCTGCCCGACAATCACCATGGCCTCCACTACATGGCGTTCATGGCGCATATCAGTCGCGCACGGGACAGCCGGCGCTACCTCGAGATCGGGGTCAGTCAGGGGCACCTCCTGTCTCACATCCACACCGAGACGGCCATCGCGGTCGATCCGTCGTTCCAGATTTCCTTCAACGTCTCGGAGAACAAGAAAGCTGTCACGCTGATTCAGGCGCCGAGCGATACATTCTTCGCGGAGTACGATTACGAAGCGTTGGCGAACGGGACGTTGGACCTCGCCTTTCTCGATGGAATGCACACGTTTGAATATCTTCTGCGTGATTTCTATAACACCGAAGCAATTTCATCGAACCGTACGTTGATCGTCATGCACGATTGCATGCCTCTCAATGCCGAGATGGCTGATCGGGACCAGAAAAGGTCGGCGGAAACCGGAGTGAGCACCCGGTTCCCCTACCACTGGACGGGCGATGTCTGGAAGATCATTCCCATCCTTCAGACGTATCGGCCCGATCTGCGGGTGATCTATGTCGACTGCCCGCCGACGGGATTGGTGTGTGTCACGAACCTGGATCCACACTCGTCGATCCTCAAGGATTGTTATTTCCAGATCGTGGACGAATTCCGGGCCCTGAAGAACGATCTCGATGCCATCGGCGCGATGTATCGCGGAATCGAAATCACGAGTTCCGCGGTGATCACGAACGATCATGACCTGACCCTGTATTTTGGCGGCTGAGACTGGATTCGCTTGATCAGAGCGAAGACCGGATCGGTCAGTCCGTGCGGCGCCTGAGGATGACCGAACTCCGCATCGCGCAGCGATCGAACCACGTTCGTAGGACAGCAGCGGAAAAACCCGCCGCGGCCTGAGCCGGGCGGGTCCGAGATGTTGCATTGGCCAGTTTCAGGGCGGGCGTCTCTCACAAAACTCCCGCTGTGCCGCCGTGCTCAAAGCGAGAACCGACGGTGACCGGGATTTTTGCGAGGCGCTCTTATCCCAGAGATCCTACGCCGGAAGTCCTGCGCCGAAATCCATGCGAGACACCAGAACTTAATTTGGCAACGGCTTTTGCCGCGAACCGGTATCCACTGCTCGGGGCGATGTCTTATCGACCGCCGCCATTGGCGCTGCTGTTGGGAATTGCCTGCTCGGGTCGGGCGGCATTGCCGCCCGCCGCCGAGTTGGTCGTCACGGTGTCGGCGCCGGTGGCCCCGCGGGAAATCGCGATGTTGGCATCGTTTCCGGTGCTGTTCGGCTCACTCTGAATGACGGCACCGGTGCTGCCGGGCTCGCGTGAAGGACCGCCCTGGGCGAGGGCCGGGGCGGTGGTGAGCAGGGCAACGCCGATAAGAAGAACGATTTTCACAGGGAATGCTTTCGTTGGACATGGCGGCGAACCGGCCGCCGACGTCGTGGCGTAGGGCAAGTCCCACCGACGCCAACGGTTTCCCGCGACCTGTGTCACACCCCCGGGCAACCCAGGCAGGCAACCCGGGCAGGCCAATCGAGGATGTGTGCGCATCGATCGTCGGTCTCGCAGGTCCCGGGAGATCATTTCGGCTTGTCGCCAGGGCCCCACCCGCGTGCCTTGATGATCTGCACGATTTTCGTCTGCATCTCCGGCATCAATCCTTGCATCCACTGCGTCGTGCCCGTCATCTGAGCCTGCGCGAGCTGGGGTTGAGCCGCTGCCAATCGTCGGCCGGCGGGCGAGCCGTAGAACGTTCCGATGGCCTGTAGATCCTCCTTGCCGAGAACGCCGGCGAAGCTGCGCGCCTGGATGTCGAGAAGCTCGTCGTAATGGGCTGTCAGCAGCGGAAGCACGGCTTCCCGTACGATGATCTGCGCCCGATCGGCCTCCTTGATCCCCATCTGCTGCATCATGCCGGCCATGGGGGCTGCCATCGCGTTCAGCGTGGTCGTGCGATCCCCCTGCATCTGGGCCACGACCTCGCGCGCGACTTTCAAGGTCGCCGGGTCCGACACCGGCTGGGCGGCTGGCGCAGCCGGTTGTGCGGGCGCCGGGGATGAGAGGGTCAGGCACAGGGACAGCCCCGCGACGATCGGGGCGATGCGGCCAAGCTGATTCGGCAAAGGCGTTCCTCCGGTGGTGCGAGAAGGGGAGATAGGGCGTCCGCCACGAAAGGCCCGTCGCGCGGGTCCGGGGCGACATCGCGCCGACTTGCCGCGCGGGTCCCGGGTACCATCTCGCGCAACGGCAACGCGGTTGCCGTCTCCCCGCTCCCGGAGGGGGCGCGACTTCCCCGCAGGACGCATGGCAACCTTCTTCACGGCCGACACGCATTTCGGTGATGCCCCCCTCGTCCTGCGCCGCCGGACCCTCTTCACATCCGTCGAGGCCCATGACGAGGCCCTCGTCGCCCGCTGGAACGCCATCGTGGGGATCGACGACGTGGTGTGGCACCTCGGCGATTTCGCGGCTGGGGCCAGTCGTGAGCAGTGCGCGGCGATGTTCGCCCGCCTCAACGGCACCAAGCGGCTCGTCCGCGGCAACCACGACACCAACCGGGTGCTCGAACTGCCATGGGTGGATCCCCCGGTGGAGAACGCCCGGATCACGGTGCAGGATTGCCATGGGCAAGCCTGGCGGCTGTTCCTGTCGCACTATCCGCACCGGTCCTGGCCGGGGTTCTGGCGCGGAACCCGCCATCTCTACGGGCACACGCATGCCTGCCTGCCCGATACCAGCCGTGCTTGCGATGTCGGCATGGACGCCTGGGATTACCGCCCCGTCGACCTCGCGACCCTGATCGCACGTCAGGATGCGGCCGAGCAGGCGCCGGAGGAGATGGCCCTACGCGGTCTGCGCTGACGCCGGGTCCGGCCCATGACGAGGCCGCGCGCCGCCCCGTTCCTTCGCGAAAACCTGGCGCCGATCCGGACCTCGTGTACCAATCGGCATTGATCATAACCGATAGACCCAATCGCGCAGACCGATGGACAGGATGTTCCAGGGCTGGTCGACGAGGTGGTTCCAGGCCTCGCAGCAGCGCTCGACGATGTCGGTGCCGCGCGTCGCGCTGGTGATCACGGCGCCGGACGGCGCACGCCCAGGGGGATCAGGATCGACCGTGCCTCATGCCGGCCCGCCTGCGCCGCCGCCCGGTCGTTGCTGGAGACGGCGCCGCTGACCGTCGCGAGGTGGCGGATCGCCGTCGCGATGGCTTTGTCTTCCGCCTCGCCCTACCTGACCGGGCGGCTGCTGTGGGCGTCCTCCGGCGAGTGGACCCCGACCCGGTCCAGCCGCAGTCGGCGCACCCAGGCCCCCGCGGTCACCCCGTCGTCGCGCGCGGCCGCTGCACGGCCTGGCTGAGCTCGGTGCTCATGCGGGTCACGAACCGGACCGGCAGCCCTCGGCGCCCGGTCCTCCGCTGCGAGGATGTGGAAGCCGACGCCGCGGCGGTCGTACGGCCCATCGGGATGGAAGCCGAGTTGGTTGTGTCGCTCATTTTTTGCTTTCTCGAACGAGGGTTTTGTGACCGCCAGCCCGTCAGGTCGGCCCCTTTGGAAGGGGAGGATGCCCGACCGCGTCGGTGGGCACCGGTACGGGCCCAGCTCCCGTTGCCGCCGCCGTCGCGCCGGCGAGGTAGTACGGTCATGGGCAGCCTTGCGCCGGGCCTCGATCGCGCCGTGGACGGGGACGGGGACGGGGAGGACCAGCAGCCGCGGCGCACGGCGGAGCCGCGCGCTATCCGTCTCCGCCCGGAGTTCGGCCAGCACCCGCTCCCAAGTCGCGACGTCGTCCGTCATCTCCCGCATCGCCCGGGCGCGCTCGTGCCCAGCGTCCGCGTTCGGCCCGGCGCGCCAGGGCGGCTGGCCGGTCAGGCGCCGCGCGTACTGCCACGCCCAGAACTCGGGTCCCATGGCCCCGAACAGCAGCGTGCGATCCCGGGGCCGGATCCTGCCGAACGTCCCGCCCGCCACGGCCCGCGCTTAGTCCCGCGTGGCGGAGGGGAGGGATGGGATCGTAGGGCCCGTCATCGGCGCGGCGCCGATGACGGGGAGATCGTTGTCGTTGGCCGGCTTCGCGGCGACGGGCGCGGGTGGGTCCGCCGGCCTGGGATGCCGCCGAGAGGGGCGACCGAGCGTGACGGATCTCCGAGGCGCGCCGAATCCTCCGGCGGCTCGATATCCATTGGAAGCCCAGGCCTAAGCCGTTTCCAGTGGGATGCCAAATTTTATTGGGTAGGGATTGCGGTCTGGATAATTTTAATCAAATATCTAACGATGCCTGCACCGACGCTTGTGGGATGCCGTCAGGACGTTCGCAGCGCATACCAAGCCCTCGGAATAGCGACGCCGATGAGCGAGATCGCGATCGCCTATGGCGGACCGCCTCCGGGGGCGGGAGGCGAACCGCGCTTCCCACTCTACGCCGCCGACGCGGCGTGCGGGCCGCGTTGACGGCGCGCTTTCCCGGTCTCCTGGAACCTGCACCGCGGTCAGCGCCGGACCCCTTCCGTCTCTTCATCGTCCGGCCCGACGGCCCTGTCGGCCCGTCGGCGGATGGGACGACGCGGAGCGCGACCTCGAGGCTCTCGCAAGCGCCTGCCTCGTGAGGGCATCGAGGCTTAGCATGTGCTGTCCGGTCTCAGCATCGTCCGATTGGCCGTGATGATCGTCAGGCCACTTCCCCTGAAGTCGCTGTCATCCGTGAGGATCATCACTTTTTCGGAGAGACAATAGTCGCGCAGGATCAAATCGACGAAATCCAGGGTTCCTTCGCACAGCTCCTGCACGGTTCGTCTGATATCTTTCGATGAGCCGACATCCGTCGGGGTCGAGGATTCGATGATATTCAGACAGGATTCCTGCACGAGACGCATGGCCGCGCGGAAATCGTCGCTCTTCCGGAATTTTTTGAATGTGATCGACGGGTCTCTGTTCGAATGTTGGAAGTTTGCGTACGCGATGCGCGCGCAGATGTTGAAAAACTCGTTGATGATATGGTCATTGTAGAGAATCGCATTGTCGTTCTTTAAAAGCGTATCATAGGCCGAGCTGTAGATTTCGACCTTCTTTCGGGGAGCGCCCTCGTTGAACCCCTCGATCATCACCCAGATGTTGGTATCGATCAAAATCTTCTCGTTGTGAAGAATGTCGACTTGCTCGATCCAGACAATCCTATCCATCGTCGCTTTCGATAGCCTGCGAGAAGTCCGCCCGGGCGCGCACAGGATTGTCGAAAAAAACCTTGGCGCGGTCAACGACGAGCTTGAGCTGGACGAGCTGGCGCGGATCCGCGCAGACGGGCGGTGCGAGCTGCTCGCGCAGGCGATCGGGGGGGAAGGCGCCGTAGAGCTGGCCCACGGCCGTGTTCAGGAACGCGGTCGTCATCCGCGTCACCGACTCGAAAGACAGGCAAACCCGGTGACCGGCCAGGATATGGTCGTAGACGAGATCATGCACCCTGTGTCCGTCCGCGGCGGAGACGCAGATACCGCCACCGACGACCTGGGCGACATTGATGGGAACGTCTTTCATGGCGTCACCAGATGTTGTTGGGGTCCGGGATCTCGACGGGGCGATGGGGAAGGGCCGCGATCGTCTTCATCTCGAGGAGGACGGCCGTCCCGGGATAGGGCGCGGCGAGGTGTCGTCGGCTGACGAGCGCCCCGTGCTGCTGCCAGAGGCCGCCGGCCGACACGACCGTGATCCGACCGCCGTTCTCCTCGATGAACTCCCGCAGAACCTTGGAGCCGAGCCCGCCGGGAACGTCCCCCTGCCGCGTCGTGTTGTAGGGCTCCATGGCCCAGGCGATCGCCTCGGCCGGACTCAAGGCGCGATGGAGCTTCGCGCAGACGGCGCGCTGCATGCCCTCGCCCCCGTCCACGATCGCGAAGGCGAGAACCTGACGGCGCGGGAAGTATTGTCCGCCGACGATGACCGGCAGCGACGCCCGGGCGTGCAGGGCCGCGTTGGCGAAGATCTCGTCGATGCTCTCGAAGAAGCAGCGGCGCAGGGCCGCCGTCATGTTCGGCATTTCCGGCCGGTCGAGGTGACGCTTCGCATACCCGCTGAAGGCGAGTGCCTGATCGACCTCGAACGCCCGTATCGGCATGACCGTGTTGTGGCGGTCGAACTTCCGTTTCGAGATCAGGTGGTTCTTGCAGAACGTGTCGCGCAAGCGCGGGCGCAGTCCGCTCAGCCGAACGACGTTGCGGCGGCACGCCGCCTGCCGAAACACGAGATCGAGGGCGGCGGTCAGATGGCCGTCGAACCAGGCCACCTTGGAAAATTCGACGATGATGTTGGCGTCGTGAAAGCCCGACAGGTCCCGGTGGAGGCAGGCCATCGCGTTGAAGCCGGCGGTGTTGGCCTTCACCTCGACGGAGGCTTGCGGGGCGGAACAGGAGAACCGGAGCGTGACGTCGCCGGCCAACCCGCGCGTCTCGTCCGCTCTCCCCGGATTTGGCATCCCTGGATGCGGCATCCTAGTGCATCGGCCCGAGCGGAGTCGGCCGGCCCTCGGCGAGGATGCAGACGGAGACGACGGCCGGCATTCGCGCCCCTCCCGGCACGGGCATGAGGAGGGGTGGCGCCGGTCGGCCCCACCCCGTGCGTGGTTGAACGGATGCGTTGGAGGGTCAGGCGAGGCCGCTCATGAGGCCGTCGTGGCTGGCCGATACGGTGCCGCAGCCCTTGTCGAGGCTGAAGTCGTATCCGCACGGACTCTCATGATGGGCCGTGCTCGGATGACAGTCCGGACCCTTCTCTCCACCGCCGAAGCAGGCGTCCGAATACTTGTCGCCCGAGCCATGTTCGGCGTGATGGCCGTGGCCCCAATCACCGTGGCCCGGCCCATTGCCGTGGCTCGAATCGGCTTCCTTGCAGTCGCCCTTGTCGTGGCCTTTGCCGGGCTCGTTGCCCCAGTCGTCGTTGCCCTTGTGGTGGCCGGCTTCCTTGCCCCAGTCACCATGGCCCTCGCCATGGTGAGCGTCGTGGCCCCAGCCGTTGTCGTGGCCGTTCTCCTTGCCCCACTCGCTCGGAGCGGGAGGGGTGACGGGCGTCGTGCCGGTCGGGCTCAGGGTGCTCGTGACCGTATCGAGGATAGACATGAATCGTCCTCCTAATCGTGTTGATCATCGGATGTGGATGTACGCCTCGATTTCTCCACGAAATGAAGCGTCTCAGTAATAACGGGATAAACCCGCATCTAGTTTATATAATACAAAATCAGACTGTTCAATAGATATCCACGATTTTATGCAGCATACCGCCAACTAATGGAAAGTATTTGATTTTATTATATTTTAACTTGTCCATTTGCGGCGAAGCCGAGGCGCGGCAGAGATTTTTTTCGTCGCGATATCAAGCCTATGCAGTCTACAAATCTTTGCCATTACACCAGGCCGTGCAGCAGGCCGTTCGCCGAGGCCAACCCATGATCATGCGTGTCGACGGTGTCGACGTAGGACTGTCCGGCGAAGCCGACGACCGGCGCGGGGGCATGCACGATCTCCGCGGCGGCCTCGGTCACGCTCGATCCCGCCTTCTCGACGGCATGCGAGGCCCCGTTCGTATCGGTCGCGGCGTGGTCGGACGATCCAGCGGGGACGCCGCCCTTGCTCTCGTCGCGGGCGGTCTCGCTTGAAGCCTTGCCGGTCTGTGACCCAAGGTCGATCGCCCCGGCGGACTTGAGGGCCGTGCCGACGGCCGCGCCGACCGAGTGCCCACCGTCCTGGCCTGCGTGGCTCGCGTTCTCCTGTGCGACGCCGGAGGCATGAGCCGCGAGATCGGATTTCTCGGTCCCGCCCTTGGTCGCAGCGGACTCGTCCTTCGCGCTCGCAACATCCTTGAGCGCACCGGCGGCCTGGCCGACCGTCGCGGCTGCGGACGTGGCGTGCGAGGCACCACCGCCACCTTCGGTGGTTCCCTTCGTGCCCCCGAGGGTATCTGTGCCCCCGAGGATATCCTGTCCGCCCGTAGACTTGGGCGACGCGCCGGCCGCCGTCGCGTCCGTGGGACCGGTCGCGTGCGTCAGTGCGCCACCGACGGCGGAGCCGAGGGTACCCGGAAGCGACGCGCCGCCCTCGTCTTGGCGGTCGTGGGATTGTGTCCCGGTCGCCGCAACCGCATCGCCCACGGTCTTGGCGGCGGTGGTGAGCTCGCCAAGCGCCGAGCCCTTGTCATGCGGCGCGTCCGCGGTCGCTGCGCCGCCCACGGTCTTGGTCACCGGGGAGACGGCATCGCCGAGCGCCGCACCATCCTTGTCGGACGCCACGCCCGAGGGCGCGGTCGCCGCGCCGTCCACGACCTTGGTCACCGGGGAGACGGCATCGCCGAGCGCCGCACCACCCTTGTCGGGCACCGCGGCAGAGGCATCGGGCGCCGCGCCGCCCAAGGCCTTGGTCAACGGGGAGACGGTCTCGTCGAGCGCCGCCCCATCCTTGTCGGACACCGCATCGGAGGGCGCGGTCGCCGCGCCCCCCAGGACCTTGGGCACCGGAGAGACGGCATCGCCGAGCCGCGCACCAACCTTGTCGGGCACCGCGTCGGAGGGGGCGGTCGCCGCGCCGCCCACGGCCGTGGACACCCTGAAGCTGGGAACGCGGAGCGCGCGAC
>NZ_JAKSXV010000001.1 GCF_022829345.1 Methylobacterium sp. J-090
CGCTTGACACCCGAGGGCGCTCTATGGCTTGTGAGGAATTGGAAGAGGCCTCACAGCCCATCGATTTCGCGGCCCTCCTGTTTGGCGACAGGGGGGCCGTAGTCGTTTCAGGGTCTATCCCGCGGCGGTGATCCCTCCTGATGCCGGCTCACGACTCGCACGAGGTGAACGGGGCCCGACATGGCATTCCGGCCGGGGAGCCCGGTTAAGGCAACGGTAAGGAGCGGGGAGGCCTGCGCTGTGACGCCTGCGGTGGCCTCCGCCGTGAGGAGGCCCCCCTGCTGGACGCCATGCCGAGGAAGGGCGGGCGGGCCGGGTTGGTGGCCCGTG
>NZ_JAKSXV010000017.1 GCF_022829345.1 Methylobacterium sp. J-090
CGATGTGGGCCGCCGAGGGCGAAGCTGCCATCCGCACCGTCGTCGATACCGCGCGCCTCACAGGCAGCAGCTCCTTCGGCACCATCCTCAAAACCGTCGGCGCCTGAACCCCGAGATTACGGGGGTGGGTAATTACAACCGCCGACCTCACGGTCCAGGCCGTCGTCGGCAACCTCGAAGTCACCGACCAGGTCTCTGCGGGCGTCTCCAAGGGCCTCGGATTCGTACCCATGGCGATCGGCGTGAGCGCCCCCGTCCCACGCCTTCCCTTCGGCCTCGGCAGCCTCTCCGTGGAGGCGGAAGCGCGGGACGCGAAGGGCGCCCAGAAAGCCGCGATGGTCTGGGCGCGCGGAGCCGAGATCATGGCCTCGGCCGCGACCGTCTCCGATGTCGGCGATGCCTATACCCTCGCCGGCAAGTTCGGCGAGGATTTCAGCGACCTTCTCGTCGACGGCGAAAGTCCCTTCGGGCGCATGGGCTCCTGGCCGTCGTCGGACAAGATGGGCCGCGCCCTCGGAATGGCACCCAAATACTCGGTCTGTGAAGCCTTCGGCCGAAGCCCGGGCCTCGCCGGCGCCGTCGCGACCCATCTCGGACTGCCGCCCGAATGGAGCGACGATGGGGCGAAGAAATCCGACTAGAATCCGCGATCGACCCCGGCTCCGCCTGACTCAGGCGGCGTCCGCCGTGTCGATCCGGTAATGGATCGGCTTGAAGCTGCCGTTGTTCGATTGCAGGGCCGAGCAGGCCGTGAGACCGATGATGAGGTCGGCCTGCGCTTCGAAGGTGATGTGGTCGCCGGCCCGGCTCAACGGAGGCTCGACGGTGATGGCCCCGGTCGCGGCGTCGATGGGCACGTTCATGAAGCAGTTGAACGCGATGGGGATCTGGTCGGGCCCGATCCCGTAGGGAGCGAGCGCCGCCGCGAGGTTGCCGAAGCAGCCGCGATGCGGATCGGTATCCCCGTAGATGATCCGGAACGTGTCCTTCGAGCACGGCGTCATCAGGAAGTCGTGGCGCCCGACGGTGTCGGCCACGATGGTGAGCATCACGTTGGAGCGGTTCGAGTACAGGGGATCGCCCGTGGTGAGGTAGATCCGGCTCGCATAGTCGAGGGTGCGGCCCGAGGACAGGACTTCCGCGATGTCGTGCCGGTTGTAGGCGAGGAGGTCGGCGACCTGCTCGCCCTGCGGGTCAATGACCGTGAGGCGCTGGCCCCGGTCGAGGGTGAAGGCGACGCCCGAGCGCGGCGCGATCGCGTGGGGCGCAGGCGCGTCACACATCGGTCACCTCGCTCGCGCGAGCCTGGGTCGCCTCGCTCGCGCGGGCGCGGCCCTGGAACGGGCATTGCCACGCCTCCGAGACGGCCCGGCCGCTGTACTGGCGGGCCTCGGACATTTCGCCGTGGCGGGCCAGCATCGGATTGGCGGAGCCGGCGAAGGCCGCGTCGCGGGCGAGGATGGAGGTGCGCAGCTTCTCGTAGCGGTTGGCCTCGCGCAGGGCCTCGAACTGGGCGTGGAGGTTGAACACCAGCACGGGCGACGAGAAGCGCCGGGCCGGCCGGCTCGCCCGCGGGTGGAGGCCGACGATGAAGAAGGCCTCGCCGCCGAAGCTCAGGGAGAAGTGCGGGCTCTCGGGATCGCTCGCGACGCGCCGGTCCCACGGCTGGCCGAGCCACTGATCCTTGTCGGCGAGCGACTGGGCGCGGGCCCAGAGGTGACGCTCGAACTGTTCCTCCCCGAGGTCGCCCGGCCCCTCGAACACCACGGCGAAGCTCTGGAACAGGTCCGGTGCCCGCTTGTAGCGCGCGGCGAAGGCGAGGAGCGCGGGATAGATCCGCATGTCGTCCCAGCCGGAGGTGATGTCCCGGGCCACCACGATCTTCATCTGCCCCTTCGACAGGGCCGATTTCGCGCCGACGCAGGGAAAGGGTGGGTCACGGATGAAGTCGCGGAAGGCATGCGCCAGCGCATGGTCACGGTCGTCCCTGGGAAACTGCATACGCACTCATCACTCGGCCAACGCCGGCTGCGCAGAGATGCGGCAGCCGATGACGCGGCCCTGTGCAACCGGGCGAACAGACCCGGTGTTCCGCCCTGGACGAGTGGCCGCAGGCTTACCAACAGGGGATTCGCCAACAGGGGATTCGCCAACAGGGGATTTTGCACACGCCATGGCGGGCGCCCGAGACGTACGGGTGCCTAGTACCGGATCGTCGTGCGCAGGCCGAACACCGCCGCGTTGCGGATGCGCCCGGCATCGGGATCGCGCGGGTTGAGGATGCCGCCGCTCGGCCGGAAGATGTACTGGATGTCCGGCTGCAGGGTCACGCCGGGGCCGAGCACCGCCTGGTAGGTCGCCTCCAGCACCGCCTCGCTGCTCCGGCGCGGGCCGGGGACGCCGCTGGCCAGGATCGTGTCCGCGTCGAAGCCCCGCACGTCGCGGGAGATCCGCGAGAGGGCGAAGGCGACGCCGACGGTGTCGTCGGAGCGTCCCGGCAGGAGCCCCTTGTAGGCGATGCCGGCATCGACATAGAGGTCGATGAGGTTGCGGTCGGACGGCCCGCCCGCCACGCGAACGAACACGCTGGCGCCGTCGTTGGGGTCGTCGGGCTCGCGATAGATCGTCTGGTCGATGATGCCGTAGAGGCCGCTGTCGCCCCGGAAACGCCGGGCGATGCCGGTGCCGCCGGATGAGGCCAGGGGCGTGCGGTTCTGGTCGAAGCGCAGACTGTCGAAGCGCCCGAAATGGTGCCAGCCGCCGAGCGTCACCGTTCCGGCCTCGCCGGTGCTGCCGGGCTCGATGTTGTAGGCGTAGGCGGCCTCGGCGATGACGAGGGCGGGATCGTTCGTACGAAAGCTGGTGCCGGTGCGGTTGCGGCGCTGCGGATCGGGATCGATGCCGGATCGGGCGGCCCCCGCCGGATCGCCGTCGAACACGCCCACCTGCAGGGAGAGGTTGGGGTTGGGCACGACTTTCGCGCGGATGCCCGGCACCGCCAGGGGATAGATCGGCCCGCCGCTCGGGATCACCACGGCCATGTTGTTCGGCCAGCCGAAGGTGGAATTCACGAACACCGTGCCGGTCTGGGTCACGGCGAACTCGGTGTCGGCGGCGAGTTGCCCGAACCGCACCGAGACCCGGTCGTCGAACAGCTTCTGCTCGAAGGAGAGTTCGTAGAGCCGCGAGGACGGCAGCGCCTCGATGCCGCTGACCGTGACGAGGTTGTCGACGGTGCCCCGCGACAGGCCCGCCCCGTGAATCTGGAACAGGTTGGTGTGCAGGAACGCCCCCTGCCACCCGAGGAGGGGGCCGAGGTCGGCATCGATCTCGAGGTCGAGGAGGCCCTCGAGGATCGCGCGCCGGCGCAGGCCGCCCGTCGCGTTGCCCAGGCCTTCGCCGATGTAGGTGAAGCTGTAGGTGATGCCGCGGGCCTTGAGATACGCGCGAAGGCCGAACGGATCGCCGTAGGCGCCGAGCTGATCCTGGATCGAGGTGTCGAGGTTGGCGGATGGGCGGGACGAGGTGACCGACTGGGCCACCGAGGTCAGCGGATCGCCGCCCGCGCCGCGCGACGATCCGATGGCGACGGGCTCGGCCGCGATCCGGGCGAGCTCTTCGGCGGGGCTCTGGGCCTGCGCGCCGCGAAGGCTCGCGGCGCCGAGCAGGCCGAGGGTCGAGCCGAGGGCCAGGCCGGGGGCGATGAAGCGGCGGAGGGAGATGGACGGCCCCTGGGCAGGTGTTCGGCGAACCCTACCCCGGTTTCATGACGATCCCGAGAGCCCTCAGCCGGCCTCGTCGAGTTCCGGGCCGCGCGTGACATCGAGGCCGCCGCCGCTCCCGGCCGGCGGACCGACGGTGACGGGACGGCCGGAGCGCGCCGCCTCGTAGATCGCCTCCATCAGGATCTGATCCTGCAGCCCTTCCTCGCCGGGGGTGCGCGGGCGCCGGTCCTCGAGGATGCACCGGGCCATGTGGTCGATCTCGAGGGCGAACTGGTTCTTCGGCGTCAGGACCCGCGAATCCTGCGATTCCGCGGCGCCGTCGGGGCGCGAGACGACGAGGTGCTGGCCGCGATACGCGAAGGCGTTGCGCAGGTCGATGTCGGCCCGCTCCGTGTGGAGCTGGAGCCGGCGCGATTCGTGGATGCCGTAGCTCGTCATGCACTGGGCGATGAGGCCGGAGGGAAACCGCAGGGTGAACGAGACCGTCTCCTCCACCTCGGCGAACTTCGCGTCATTCGGCGGCGAATGGAGGCTCGCCTCCACGGAGACCGGCTCCTCGCCCGTGAGCGCCCGCACGCCGTTGAGGCAGTAGAGGCCGATATCCGGCAGGGCCCCGCCCCCCGAGAGGGCCTTCTTGAGGCGCCATTGCTGGGGCAGGCCGGTGGTCTGGCCGTTGAAGGCCTGGATCAGGCGCGGCCTGCCGAACTCGCCGGAGCGGGCGAGGCGCGTCACCTCGCGGTTGTAGGGCTCATACTGGCAGCGATAGGCGATCATCAGCTTGAGGCCCGCCTTGGCGCAGGCCTCGATCATCTCGCGGGCTTCGGCCGAGGAATTGGCCATGGGCTTTTCGCACAGCACGTGCTTGCCCGATCGCGCGGCGGCGAGCACGTGGTCGCGATGCAGGCCGTTCGGGGTGACGATGTAGACCGCCTTGACGGCAGGATTCTGGGCCAGGCGATCCCACGCGTCGTAGCCGTAGACCGCGTCGGCCGGAACGCCGTACTGCTCCGCGACCAGCCGGGCCTTGGCCGGCGTGCCCGACATCACCGCCGCGAGGCGGGCCCGCTTCGTCTCCCCGAAGGCCGGCAGGATCTCCTCCAGGCTGAGGCGCCCGAGGCCGACCACGGCGAACCCGACGCGCTCGGACGGCGGCATCGGGGCGGGCGGCGGCGGCGGCACCCGGTCACCGGCTCCGCGCCAGTTCGGGAACATCACACGCCCGCCCTGGACCGCCCCCGTATCGGCGGGCACGGACGGGCCGGGCAGCCCTTGCGCGTTCACCGCCCCGGTGCCGAGGCCGAGGGCCGCTCCGGTGACCGTCAGGCCTCCGGCGCGCAGGAGATTTCGCCGGGAGAGGGGCAGGTCGTCGCTCATGAAGTCACGCCGCTGACGTTTCGGACAGGTCGATTGCTGTCCGGGAACGCCATGCGGGGGCGGGTGTTCCTGCAGTCAGTCGTCCAGGCCGGCGGCGGCGAGGCGTCCACGCAGGCCGGCATTCTCCGCCCGTATCGCGCGCAAGGCGCGCACGAGGTCGAGGGGAATGGTCGTCCCGGCGGCCGGCTCGGGCGCGAAGCTGACACCGACGGCATCCCCCCTGCGCCAGACGACGTTCGCCGTCCGGGTCACGCGGCGGACGTCGATGGTGACGGGAAATGCGGCGGGCAGGGGGATCGCCTCGTTCAGGGCCAGCTTCGCTCCCGCCGGGCCGATGTTGCGCACGAGGCAGGTGGTGGTCGATTCCCCCGGGCCGACCTGGATACTGGCGCCGAGGAGACTGCGCTGACGTGGGTCACGGCGGCGTTCGCGGGGATCGGTCACACGGCGCTCCATCGGTTGCGTGACCATACAACCACAACCAGGCCCTAACGGCTGCGCGGTCGGGCCGCCTTTCCGACCGAAGCGTTAACGGGGCGCCGGGGCCGCCTTCGGCGCCTCGACCTCGCCCCGGCGCTGGAGTTGCAGGGCGACGAACCAGCACAGGGCCGCCCAGGCCGCGCCGACGCACCAGCCGGCGAGCACGTCGCTCGGCCAGTGCACGCCGAGATAGACCCGGCTGAAACCGACGAGCAGGGTCATCGACACCCCCACCAGCATCACCAGCACCTTGACGCCGCGCTGGCGATCGACGCGGGCCACGAGGGCCGCGAGGGTGAGGTAGGCGATGGCCGACATCATCGCGTGGCCGCTGGGGAAGCTCGCCGTGAACACCTCCATGCCGTGGGGCACGAGGTCCGGCCGGGGCCGGTGGTAGAACAGCTTCAGCACCGTGGAGGCGAGTTCGCCCCCGCCGATGGCGGCGACCACGAAGGCGGCGATCCGGCGCCGCCCCGTCATGGCGAGGTAGGCCACCGCGACCGCCGTGACGAACACGATGGTGAAGACGCTTCCCAGGCCGGTGATGTCCCGCATGGTCTCCTCGAGCCAGCGCGGCCCGATGGGGTCCGAGAGGTCGGCCGGGTTGCGCAGGGACAGCAGGATCTTGCGGTCGAGGGCGGCCGTCGAGCCCTCGCCGACCTCGCTCGCCAGGGCGAAGAAGCCGTAGCCGAGGAGGCTGACGGCGAGCAGCGCCACGACGGCGCCGACTTCGTTGAGGCGCAGGGCCAGCCGTAAGGCATTGGCGCGGCCGATCAGCGGGTCGATGCGCCCGAGCGCCGGGAGGGATTTCATCGGGCGCTTGTCCTGACCTGGCTCACCTGTTCTCTCCAAACGCGAAGGCGGCCCGGCGTTCCCACGGTCCGCCGAGATAGCGCCACAGGACGAGGCCCGGCGCCGTGAAGGCGAAGGGCGTGAACTCCGCCTCCAACTCGGCCAGGAGCGCGCGCGCCACACCGGTCGCGACCTTGTTCTGGACGGTGACGTGCGGGCGCCAGCCCTGGCCGTCCTGGGCGGTCAGCACGGCCGCGAATTCGTGGGCGAGGCGGCCCCGGAACGTCGCGAGGGCGGGCGATTCCAACCCGTACGCCACCCCGCGCCCGAGGAAGCGCAGGCCCGTCACCGCGACCTGCGGCGGCGCCTCGACCCGGGCGAGCGCCGCCACGGTCTCGGCGATGCCGGCCTCGTCGAGGCCGGGCAGGTGGTGGAACAGGGTGACGTGGGCCGGGATGTGATTGAGGGCGGCGGGGAAGTGCCGCCGGCGCAGGCCGTCGAACCGCGCGAAGGTCTGCGCATCGAATTGCAGGGTCAGGATCAGGGGGTCGGGCGTCGCGCCGGAATTCGTCATGTGGCTGTGCAGATGGCGCGGTCGGCCTCACGGGTCCAGCCCCGGTCTGTTCAGGAACCCGTTCGCCGTCTAGAGAGCCGGACATGCGGCGCAAACACCGGGAGATTGTCCATGTGGGGCGGGAGGGCTGGCTTTTCCTGATCGGGGGCAGCAACGGCGTGCTCGCGCAGTACCGCGCGACCCCGGCGCGCTGGTGGCGCCTGCGCGCCTGGAGCAAGCTCATCGAGGCCCGGGCCGCCCGGGCGCGGTCCCTTGGCATCCGCTACGTCCACACCCTCGTGCCGGAAAAGCTCTCCGTCTACGACGACCGCACCGATGGCCTCGGCTTCGACGCAAGGCGCTCGCCGGCCCGGCGCCTGGCCCGGAGGCTCGTCAACGACCCGGCCTTCGTCGATCTCCTCGGACCGATGCGGGCGGGCCGCGACGGGCCCGTGCCGCTCTACTACCGCACGGACACCCATTGGAACTACGACGGCTGCCTCTTCGCCTACCGCACCCTGTTGCGTGCCTGCGGCGCGGTGCCGCCCGCCGACCTGTTCGACCGGCCGCGCTTCGAGACGACCCGGGTGCGCGACCTCGGCGACAAGCTCCCGAGCCAGCCCACGGAGACGGCGAGCCACGGCGTCATCGACCGCGATGCGCGGCGCCACTACGCCAGCCCCCTGGTCGAGGCCTACGAGACGGCCGGGCGCGCCCACGACCTGCACGTCGGCGCCCACGTGGTCTACCGCAACGACACGCCCGGCGCCGACCCGCGCACGGTGGTGCTGTTCGGCGATTCCTACGCGCATTTCGCGCCGATCATGCTGACGGGCCTCCTGGCCGAGACGTTTGCCGAAGTGCACTTCGTGTGGTCGTCGAGCCTCGACTGGGGCTACGTCGAATCCGTGCGGCCCGACCTGCTGCTGTTCGAGATGGCCGAGCGCTTCCTCACCCGCGTGCCCGACGATCGCTTCGATATCCGCGCGTTCCAGAAGGAGACGCCGCCGGGTCGGGAGGCCCCGTAGGCCGCCCGAACCCGGTCTCGCGACGGCGCCTGCCCCTCGACAGATCGGGACGCCACCATACATCTGCCCCATGATGTACGCTCCGACCCTCCGCCTCGCCCCGACCCTCGGCCTCGCTTTGGCCCTCGCCCCCCTTCTGCTCGCCGGTCCCGCCCTGGCGCAGACGGCGATCAAGCTCGAGGGCCGCTGCGAGAAGCTCGTGATCGCCGGCCAGGACGTGACCAGTTCGTGCAAGGGCACGCTGATGAACTCGGTCTCGCGCAGCCGCACGAGCTTCGACTTCTCGGCCGAGGGTCGTGCCCTCAGCTTCAGCGGCAACGGCGCCCAGCAGGAGCGCACGGAGGAGACGGACCCGCTCCAGCCCATCAACCTCGTGATCCCGAGCGAGACGACGAAGGACGGCGTGGTTCAGGGCCCGCTGGTGGCGGTGGGCTCCTGCTCGTTCAGCACACCGATGCCGGGCAAGACCGCCATCACCTGCGAGGCCAACGCCGCCAAGGGCGCCTATGCGGGAACGTTCGTGACCGACACCAAGGCGCCGCCCGGTGCGCCGGCGCCCTGAGGAGGATTTCGGGTCTGGTTCCGAGGCCGGAGCGCGACCATCTCTTGACGGACGGGCACGCGGACGGACAGACCCGGCCGACACCCGAGACCTCTGCCCCGAACCTTTACCGAAGACTCCTGACGACGTTTCGAGGACCCGATGCTGAACGACGCGCCCCAGGCGGGCGAACCGATCAAGGACGTGACGACGGCGAGCTTCCGCCAGGACGTCGTCGCCGAGTCCATGCAGCAGCCCGTGCTGGTGGATTTCTGGGCGCCGTGGTGCGGCCCGTGCAAGCAGCTCGCCCCCGTGCTGGAGAAGGTGGTGCAGGCCTCGGCCGGCGCCGTGAAACTCGTCAAGATGAACATCGACGAGCACCCCTCCATCGCCGGCCAGCTCGGCATCCAATCGATTCCCGCCGTCATCGCCTTCGACAAGGGCCAGCCGGTGGACGGGTTCATGGGTGCCGTACCCGAGGCCCAGATCAAGGACTTCATCGAACGCCTCGCCGGTCCGGCCGGCCCCTCCCCCATCGAGGAGGCCCTGTCCGAGGCCGAGGCGATGCTGGGCGTGGGTGACGCGGCGGGCGCCGCCCAGCTCTACGCTGCGATCCTCGCGCAGGAGCCCGACAACATCGCCGCCATCGCGGCCCTGGCCAAGCTCCAGCTCGATCTCGGCGAGATCGAGAAGGCCAAGGAGATTCTCGCCATGGCGCCGGCCGACAAGGCGGGGGATGCGGCCCTGACCGGCGTGCGCGCGGCCCTGGAGCTGGCTGAGAAGGCCGCCGAACTCGGCGACCTCGGGGAATTTCAGAACCGGATCGAGGCCGACCCCGGCGATCATCAGGCCCGCTTCGACCTCGCGCTCGGCCTCAACGGCCTCAACAAGCGCGACGAGGCCGTGGACCAGCTCATCGAGATCGAGCGGCGGGACCGGACATGGAACGAGGGCGCGGCGCGCAAGCAGCTCCTCACCTTCTTCGAAGCCTGGGGCCTGATGGACAAGGCCTCGATCCGGGGCCGGCGACGACTCTCCACCCTGGTTTTCGCGTGAGGCCAGATCTTCACGTAAGATCGGGTGTCGGCGTGAGGCATCGAACCGACGGGGCGACGCGATGAGCACGCATGCGGGCTACAAGGGACCGGCCGATTGCCCCGGGGTCATCCCGGTCTTTCCCCTGCCCGGCGCGCTCCTGCTGCCGCGCGGGCAGATGCCGCTCAACATCTTCGAGCCGCGCTACCTCGCCATGGTGGACGACGCCCTGCGTACGGACCGGATCATCGGCATGATCCAGCCCGACGTGGAAAGCGGCGCGTCGCCCATGACCCCGAAGCTGTTCCGGGTCGGCTGCGCCGGGCGCATCACCCAGTTCGCCGAGACCGGCGACGGGCGCTACCTCATCTCGCTCACGGGCGTCGCCCGGTTCCGGGTGGAGAGCGAGATGGCGGTGGCCTCGCGCTATCGCCGCTGCCAGGTCTCCTACGACGACTTCGCCACCGACTTCGAGCCGCGGGCCGGTGAGGACGCCGTGGACCGCGAGGGCGTGCTGAAGGCCCTGAAGGACTTCGTCGAGGTCAACGATCTCAAGGTCGATTGGGCCGGCATCGACGAGGCGCCCAACGAGGCGCTCGTCAACGCGCTGTGCATGATGAGCCCGTTCGGCGCCCGCGAGAAGCAGGCGATGCTGGAAGCCCCCGACCTCAAGACGCGGGCCGAGGTCTTGATTGCGGTGACCGAAATGGAGTTGGTGCGGGGCTCGGGCTCCGAGCCCACCCTGCAGTGATCCGTTGCCTTCGAGGATGAGTGCCCATGGCCGATGACACCCAGAGCCCGGTCGAGGCGACCCGCGTCGACCCCAAGCTCCTCGAACTCCTGGTCTGCCCCCTGACCAAGGACACGCTCGACTACGACGTCGCCCGTCAGGAGCTGATCAGCCGGTCGGCCAAGCTCGCCTATCCGATCCGCGACGGCATCCCGATCATGCTGCCCGAAGAGGCGCGGCCCCTCGACTGACGTATCCTCCCTCAGAGCCCGGGCGCGCGCCATGACGAAACCTGCCTTCCTCCGTCACGCCGCCCTGGCCTTTCTCACCTGGGCCCTGACCGCCACCATGACCGTCACCGCCGCCGAGCGCCCCCTGGTCGCCATCGTCGCCACCGGCGGCACCATCGCGATGAAGAACGACCCCGTCACCGGGGCACCGGTGCCGGCCCTGTCGGGGGCCGACCTCGTCGGCGCCGTGCCGAAACTCGCCGACATCGCCCGGATCGAGGTGACCGAGTTCAGCAACGTGCCGAGCGACTACATGGGCCCGGAGCTCTGGCCCGGGCTGTCCGCCAAGGTGGACGAACTGCTCGCCCGGCCCGACATCGCGGGCGCCGTGGTCCTGCACGGCACCGACACCCTCGACCAGACCGCCTATTTCCTCGACCTCACCCTGCACAGCCCCAAGCCGGTGGTGATGGTGGGAGCCCAGCGCAACGCGTCCGATGCCGACTCGGACGGGAGCCGCAACCTCCTCAACGCCGTGCGGCAGATCCTGTCGCGCGACGCCGTCGACATGGGCGTCACGGTGACCCTCAACCACCGCATCAACGCGGCCCGCGAGGTGCGCAAGACCCATACGAGCAACGTCGAGACCTTCAATTCGGGCGATGCCGGCACCCTCGGCTACGTCGACGAGGACCGGGTGATCTTTTCGCGAAAATCCCTGCGCCGCCAGACCCTGCCGATCCCCGAGCGCATGCCGCGCATCGACCTCGTGTCCATGTATGCGGGCGCGGACGGCACGCAGGTGCGCCAGTCCGCCGAGGGCGGCGCCGAGGCCATCGTGGTGGAGGCCTACGGCTTCGGCAATGTCAACGCGGCGATGCACGACGCGATCCGGGACGCCATCGCCAAGGGCGTGCCGGTCATCGTCGCGACCAAGGTCCATAACGGCCGGGCCCTGCCCGTGTACGGGTTCAAGGGCGGCGGCAACACCCTGCTCAAGGCCGGCGCGGTGTTCGCCGACGACCTGACGCCCGACAAGGCCCGGGTGCTGGCACTCCTGGCGGTTCCCCTGACCAAGGACCGGGCGGCGCTCCAGGCCTATTACGACCGATAGCCGCGGGCGCCGTCCGCCAGGGGTGCGGATGGCGCGAAGGCCCGCGTGTCCGGGGAAGCGGTTCGGTCCCCGTCGCGTCCGACGCCGAGATCGCCAAGACTGCCAAGGTTATCGATCCGGATCGGTCCAGTCATCGCCGGTTCAGGCGGCCTCCGCCATGGCTGTCATCTTGAAATGGCACCGCCCGTCATAATCCTGCCGCTTGCCCGAGTATCCTGTGGTCACTCTTCACTGATCGTTTGCTTGGGATGCTGTCGCGCCGACTGCGCGGGGGATCGGCCGGGCAGTTTTGCCGAAGGATGATGCATGTCCAGACTCGCCGCGCTGTTGACCCTCGGAACCGGCCTCGCCGCCCTCGCGCCGCTTCCCGGCCAAGCCCGCGACGCCGGCAACTTCAACGGCGCCTGGTCGGTCGACCTCGTGACGGAGAGCGGCATGGTCTGCGACAGCCGCTACAGCTACTCGGTGTCGGTGCAGGAGGGGCAGGTCCGCCTCGTCTCGGGTCAGAACGCCACCATGAGCGGCCGCGTCGGGCCGGACGGCACCGTGGGCCTCAGCGTCACCAACGGCACCGCCACGGGCGCGGTCTCGGGCCGGCTCCAGGCGACCTCCGGCGGCGGCACCTGGAAGGTCTCGTCCCTGTGCTCGGGCCGCTGGACGGCACGGCGCCACACGACGCGCACCGCCCAGGCCGAGTAGGGTTTAGGCCGTCGCCAGCCAGCTCCGCGCCTCTTCGATATGGGCGCGGTCGAAGGTCTTGATGGTGGCCGGCGAGACCTTGCCGAAGGTGTCGGCGATCATCCGCAGCCACGACGCGTCGGTGACGAGGGCGACGTGGCTGACGCCCTTCATCATGGCGAGGCCGAAGCGCGGGTCCTTGAAGAACGCCGCCGGCTCCATGCCCTTGAACTCGCGGACATCCTCGAGGAGCTTGATCTTGCCGCCCTTGTCGAGGTCGGCCTGCATGGCGGTGATGACGGTGTTCATGTCCGCATCGGTGATCTGCCCGTCGACCACGATCTCGGCGACGTTCGAGTCCGGCTTCTTCGTATAGGTCAGCACGTGCAGCACTCCTGATGGGGTCGAACGCGACCCCGAGCGAACGTCGAGCCCGCGTTATAGGAAACTCTGCGGGTCCACGTCGATGGCGACCTTCACGTTGCCGCGAACCTTGGGTCCGCGTGCGATCCAGTCGCGCAGATAACTCTGCAGATCGACGGAGCGTTCGGTCTTCACCAGCAGGCGGAAGCGGTAGCGGCCCCGCACCAGGGCCAGCGGCGCCTCGGCCGGTCCCAGCACCATCACGCCGTCCGGCGGCTCGGACGCCCGCGCCAGGGCCTGCCCGTGGGCTTCGGCCACGGCGCGGTCGTTGGCCGACACGATGAGGGCGGCGAGACGCCCGAAGGGCGGCAGGCCGGCGGCCTCGCGGGCGGCGATCTCCTCCTCGTAGAACCGCGCCGCATCCCCCGACAGCAGGGCGGCGATGACCGGATGCTCGGGCTGGAAGGTCTGGACCAGGGCGCGGCCCGGCTTCTCGCCGCGCCCGGCCCGGCCGGTGACCTGCTGGAGCAGCTGGAACGTGCGTTCGGCCGCGCGCGGATCGCCCGAGGTCAGGCCGATATCGGCGTCGAGCACGCCGACCAGGGTGAGGTGCGGGAAGTTGTGGCCCTTGGCGACCAGCTGCGTGCCGATGACGATGTCGCAGCCGCCCTCGGCCACGGTCTGGAGCTCGGCCCGCAGGCGCTCGGCTCCCCCGGGAAAGTCGCTTGACAGGACGATGACGCGCTTGTCGGGAAACAAGGCCGCGACTTCCTCGGCGATGCGCTCGACGCCGGGCCCGCACGGAGTCAAATTGTCGAAGGTGCCGCATTCCGAGCAGGATTCGGGGCGCCGCTCGGCGTGGCCGCACTGGTGGCACACGAGCGCCTTGCGGAAGCGGTGCTCCACCAGCCAGGTCGAGCAGTTGCGGCACTGGTAGCGGTGGCCGCAGGCCCGGCACAGGGTCAGCGGCGCGTAGCCCCGGCGGTTGAGGAACAGCAGCGCCTGATCGCCCGCCGCCACCGTCTCGCGCACGGCGGCGATGAGGGCGGGCGCGATGAAGCTGCCGCGCTCCGGCTTGTCGGAGCGCATGTCGATGGCGGCGATGTCGGGCAGGCGCCGGCCGCCGAAGCGCTCGGGCAGGCCGACGTGGCGGTAGCGCCCGCGCGTCGCGTTCACCCGGGTCTCGATGGAGGGGGTGGCGGAGGCCAGCACCACCGGGCAGTTCTCGATGCGCCCGCGCACCACCGCCATGTCGCGGGCATGGTAATGCACCCCGTCCTCCTGCTTGTAGGCGGCCTCGTGCTCCTCGTCGACGACGATAATCCCGAGTTTCGCGAACGGCAGGAACAGGGCCGAGCGGGCGCCGACCACCACGGCGATCTCGCCGGCCGCCACCCCGGCGCGGATGCGCTCGCGGCGCTTCGCCCCGATCCCCGAATGCCAGGTCGCCGGACGCACGCCGAAGCGCTCGGCGAAGCGGTCGAGGAACTGGGCCGTGAGGGCGATCTCGGGCATCAGGATCAGGGCCTGGCGCCCGCGCCGGACGCAATCGGCCACGGCCTCGAAATACACCTCGGTCTTGCCCGAGCCGGTGACGCCTTCGAGCAGGATGGTGGGCGCCTTTTCCCCATGCCCCGGGGGCGCGGCCGTCGCCACGGGCGCCGTCCCCTCCGGCAACGGGTCGCCGATCGCGTCCGTCGGCGCATCGGCGGGCGCCGGGTTCATCATCGCGATCAAGTCGCGCACGGCTTGCGCCTGCGCCTCCGACAGGGGCACGCGGGCGTGGTCCGGGTCGGGCGGCAGGGCGACGGGCTCGGGGGCGAGGGCCGTCGCCTCCAGGGCGCCGTCGTCGATGAGGCCGTCGACGACGCTGAGGGACACGCCGGCTTCCTTGGCGAGCGCGCTCTTGCCCCGCATGGCGCCGTCGGCGGCGACCGCCAGCACCTTCGTCCGCGCCGTCGTCGGACGGGCGGGCGGCTTGCCGGACGCGCGCACGCCGATCCGCACGGTCTCGCCCTGGGCCGCCTCGTCGGGCAGGCGCAGGGCCATGGCCAGCGCCGAGCCCTTCGGTGCCAGGGTGTAGCGGGCGAGCCAGTCGACGAGCTCGCGCAAGGGCCCGGCGAGGGGCGGCACGTCGAGGCGGCCCGTGACGGCACGCAGGTTCGAGCCCGCCGGGCTTTCGCGCACGCCCCAGACCACCCCCACGGTCTCGCGGGGACCGAGGGGGATCTGCACCACGTCGCCCACCGCCAGGGTGAGGCCGGCGGGCACGGCGTAGCTGTAGGCGCTGTCGAGCGCGAGCGGGATCAGGATCTCGGTGACGCTGGGCATCGGCGTGAGCTGTTCTGGAACATAACCGGAATATAGGCATGATCGGCCGGTTGCGCGACGGGCACGCCTCGACCATTCCGGGCGCCGACCCCCCGTCGAATCCGTGCCGCGAGGTCACGATGCGCCATCCAGATCCAGGGCCGATTCCCGGCGCCGGCCCGCCGGAGGGCGTGCTGTTCCTGCACGGCATCGCGCGCCGCGCCTCCTCCCTGGCCCGGATGGAGCGCGCCTTCCGGGCGCAGGGACACGCGACCCTGAACCTCGACTACCCGGCCCGCACGGCCGCTCTCGCGGACCTCGCGGCGGGCATCGCCCCGCCCGTGGCCGCCTTCGCCGCGCGGGTGCGCCGCCTGCACGTCGTCACGCATTCCATGGGCGGCCTCGTCGCCCGCGCCCTCCTGACCCGCCACCGCCCGGACAATCTCGGCCGCGTGGTGATGCTGGCCCCGCCCAACGGCGGGAGCGAGGTCGCCGACCGCCTTCATCGCCTGGCCGCCTATCGGTCCTTCTTCGGCCCGGCCGGGGCGCAGCTGACGACGCGGCGGGACGCAGAGCTGGCGGCGCTCCTCGGCCCCGTCGACTATCCCCTCGGCGTCATCGCGGGAGACCGCACGCTCTATCCCGTCGAATCCTGGCTGATGCTGCCCCGCCCCAACGACGGGCGGGTGAGCGTCGACCGCACGCGGGTCGCCGGCATGAGCGCCCACGTGACCCTGCACACCACGCACGGCCTGATGATGTGGAACCCGCGCGTCATCGGCGAAGCCTTGCACTTCGTCCGGAACGGACGATTCCTCGCCCCCGACGCGAAGCCCTCCGAAGGACGCCCATGACCCGGACCGACCCCGCCCTACCGCCCCGCCTCGAAATGCGGGGTCTCGGCCTGCGCTTCGGGGCCGTGCGGGCGCTGGACGGGATCGATCTCGCGGTGCGACCCGGCGAGATCGTCGCCCTGCTCGGCGATTCCGGCTGCGGCAAGAGCACGCTTCTCCGCACCATCGCCGGGCTGGAGCGGCCGGATCGAGGCACCGTCCGCCTCGACGGCGCCGATGTCGGCGGCGTGCCGCCCGAGGCGCGCGGCGTCGGACTCATGTTTCAGGACTACGCCCTGTTCCCGCACCTCACCGTGGCCGAGAACGTGCGCTTCGGCCTCCATGCCCATCCCGGCAAGGCGGCCCGCGCCGTCGCGACGGCGCGGCTGCAGCAGGTCGGCCTCGCCGACCGCGAAGCCGGCTATCCCGGCACCCTGTCGGGGGGCGAGAGCCAGCGAGTGGCCTTGGCCCGCGCCCTGGCGCCGGGGCCGCGCATCCTGCTCCTCGACGAGCCGTTCTCGAACCTCGACCGGCGCACCCGCGACCGGGTCCGCTCCGACACGCTCGATCTCCTGCGCGAGACCGGCACCACGACGATCCTGGTGACCCACGATCCGGAAGAGGCCCTCGGTTTTGCCGACCGCATCGCCCTGATGCGGGCCGGGCGCATCGTTCAGGTGGGCACGGGGGACGACCTCTATCGCCGCCCCATCTCGCGCTTCGCCGCGCGCTTCTTCGGCGATCTCGTCGAGGTGACCGGCACCTGCCGGGCGGGCCACGTGGCGACGCCCTTCGGCGCCTGCCCCGCGCCGGACCTGCCGGAGGGCGCCGGCGCCGTCGCCTGCTGGCGCCCCGAGGCGATCCGGCTCGCGCCCGTGGGCGAGGGCCTTCCGGGCCGCGTCGTCGGCCGCCGCTTCCTCGGCGCGACGGCCATCCTCGCCGTCGAGGCCGCAGGGTTCGACGCGTCGCTCCCGCTGCCCGTGTCCGGCACGGATGGACGCGGGCCGGGCGACGCCGTGGGTCTGCGCTGCGACGAGGCGAGCACATTTATTTTCGCCGATGGGATGGATTAAAAGCCGTTGCTTGCATCCGCACTGCAACGAGGCCGATCGGAAGACGAGCGTTAGTTTTTAACGATTATAAGTCTAATAGATCGCGCTTGCTTTTTCCCATGCTCTGCGTCTGAACGTCCTCCGAAACGCTACGAGAGGACGGATCATGGTCGGTGGGGTCAAGCAGTTCGCTCTGGCGGGTGTCGTCGCCTGGGCGACCCTCGGATCGGCGCAGGCGGCGGAGGTCAACCTCTACACCACCCGCGAGCCCGGCCTGATCAAGCCGCTGCTCGATGCCTACACCGCCCGCACGGGCACCACCGTCAACACGGTGTTCGTGGAGAAGGGCCTGGCCGAGCGCGTGGCGGCGGAGGGGACGCGGGCCAAGGCCGACGTGCTCATGACCGTCGATATCGGCAACCTCGTCGAGCTCGTGGACCGCGATCTGGCGCAACCCGTGCGCTCGCCCATTCTGGAGGCGGCGATCCCCGCCGCCCTGCGGGACGCGGACGGGCGCTGGTTCGCCCTCTCCATGCGCGCCCGCGTCGCCTACGCGGCGAAGGACCTGAAGGACCAGAAGGGCCTCACCTACGAGACCCTCGCCGATCCGAGCTGGAAGGGCGGCCTGTGCCTGCGCTCCGGCCAGCACCCCTACAACACGGCGCTGGTGGCCCATTACCTCGTCCGGCACGGTGCCGAGGCGACGGAGACATGGCTCAAGGGCGTGAAGGCCAACCTCGCCCGCAAGCCCGCCGGCGGCGACCGCGACGTCGCCCGCGACATCCTCGCCGACACCTGCAAGATCGGATTGGCCAATTCGTACTATGTCGGCCTCATGCGCTCGGGCAAAGGCGGCCCCGAGCAGAAGGCCTGGGGCGACGGCATCGCCGTGCTGTTGCCGACGTTCCTCGGCGGCGGCACCCACGTCAACGTGTCGGGCGCCGTGGTGGCGAAATCGGCGCCGAACCGCGACGAGGCGGTCAAGCTCCTCGAATACCTCGTTTCCGACGAGGCGCAGGGGCTCTACGCCCAGGGCAATTACGAGTACCCGGTCAAGGCCGGCGCGCCCGTCGATCCCCTGCTCGCGGCCCTCGGTCCCCTGACCGTCGACACGACGCCGCTCGCCGACATCGCCCGCAACCGCAAGGCGGCGAGCCTGCTCCTCGACAAGGTCGGCTTCGACAACTGATCGGGCAACCATGACCGGCGCGGCGCAGGCGCTCGACGCCGAAGATCTGCCGACGCCCCGGCCGAAAGGGCGGGCGACGCGGCTGCGGCCCCGGACCTTCGCCTGGACCGTGGCCGCCCTGGTCCTGGCGGCCCTGGTGCTCAGCCCCGTCGCCTCCCTCGTCCGCGCGGCGGCGCTGGGCGACGGCGCCCTGTGGCCCCACCTCCTCGCCCACGTGCTGCCCCGGGCCGTGTGGGACACCGGCCTGCTGCTTGCCGGCGTCGGCGCCCTCGTGGTGGTGCTCGGCACCGGCGCGGCCTGGCTCGTCTCGGCCTACGCGTTTCCCGGCCGGCGCTGGCTCGAGGCGGCGCTCCTCCTGCCGATGGCGGTGCCGACCTACATCGTCGCGTACGCCTATCTCGACCTCCTGCACCCCATCGGCCCGGTGCAGACGGCCCTGCGCGGGTGGCTCGGCTACGCCCGGCCCCGCGACTTCGTGCTGCCGGAGCTGCGTTCCCTGCCGGGCTGCATCCTGCTGCTGGGCTTCGTCCTCTATCCCTACGTCTACCTGCCGACCCGCGCCCTGTTCCTCATGCAGGCGGCCAACCTCATCGAGGCCGGGCGGATGCTCGGGCGCGCGCCCTCCGCCGTGTTCCTGCGCGTCGCCCTGCCGCTGGCGCGGCCGGCCATCGCGCTCGGCGCCAGCCTCGCCCTCATGGAGGCGCTGAACGACATCGGCGCGGCGGAATTCCTGGGGGTGCGCACCCTCACGGTGCAGGTCTACGCCACCTGGGTGAACCGCTCCGATCTGCCGGGTGCGGCCCAGATCGCCCTGGTGATGCTGGTGGCCGTCCTCGCCCTCGTCGCCATCGAGCGCTGGGCCCGGCGCGGCCGGGGATTCGCCGGCACCGCCCAGCGCCCGCGCGCCCTCGCCCGCCGCGCCCTCCAGGGCTGGCGCGCCGGAGCCGCCCTGGCGCTCGGCCTCGTGCCCGTCGCCATCGGCTTCCTGATTCCCGCGACCTACCTGTGCCGCGCGGCCTTCGCGCGGGTCACCCGCATGGGCTGGCCCGAGACCATCCTGGCCGAGATCGGCCATACGGTGCTGTACGCGGGCCTCGCGACGGGGCTCGCCGCCGGCATCGGTTTCCTCGTCGCCGCCGGACCCCGCCTCCTGCCCGGTCCCTTCGGGCGCGGGATGATCCGGGTGACGAGCCTCGGCTACGCCCTGCCGGGTGCCATCCTGGCCATCGGATTGCTGGGCCCCCTGGCGCTCGCCGACACGATCCTGTCGGACGTCCTCACGCGCCTGTTCGGCGTCGCCCCCGCCCTCATCGGCCTCGGCACCGGTGGCGCCCTCGTGATCGCCTACCTCATCCGCTTCCTCGCCGTCGGCACGGGAACCTGCGAGGCCGGGCTCGCCCGCATCCCGCCGAGCCTGCCCGATGCCGGGCGCATGCTCGGCCGCGGACCCGCCGCGACACTCGCCCGGGTGCAATGGCCGCTCGCCTGGCCGGCGGTGCTGAGCGGGGCGCTCCTCGTCTTCGTCGATTGCGTCAAGGAACTGCCCGCGACCCTGCTCCTGCGCCCCCTCAACGTCGAGACGCTCGCGACCCACCTCTACGGCGAGGCCGCGCGCGGCACCTACGAGGACGGCACGGTGGCCGCCCTGCTCATCGTCCTCGTCGGCCTCGTGCCCGTCGTGGTCCTGATGCGCCTCGGCACCTGGCGCGCGGCCGCCGCGACGACCCGTCCCTGAAATCCGGTCCCGGCGAAATTCCCGCCTTGACGGCCCGGGGGGCCGCGCCCTAGAAGGCCCTCGGTTCCGGCGGCAGCGCCCGCGGGACGCCGTTCGCCCGACGATCATGGGAACGCTCGCGAGAGCCCCCTAAGCGAACCGGCACGACAATGGCAACGGGCGGTTGGCTCAGCGGTAGAGCGTCCCCTTCACACGGGGAAGGTCACAGGTTCGATCCCTGTACCGCCCACCATTTCCTTCGACGAACCCCAATCTTCCGAGAGCTCTCGCCGCCGCATGGCGTGCGGTCGTGCATCTGATTTCAGTCCGGTCAACCGCCTCGGGAGAAGGTAATTGACCGGGGGAAAACAGATCCATCGAACCGACAGTGCCGGTGGCGTTATCTCCGCCCCACCGGCACGAGAGCCTCCACGGCCTCCACCAGCGCGTCGAAATGCGCGATCACCCGGTCCGGGCCAAAAGCTTCGACGGGCAGGTCGGTGTAGCCGAACGGCACCGCGATCACCGGGATGCCGGCGGCCTTCGCCGCGTCGATGTCGGCGCGCGAATCCCCCACCATCACCGCCCGGGCCGGATCGCCGCCGGCGCGCTCGATGGTGAGGGTGATGTGGCGCGGGTCCGGCTTGAAATGCGCGAAGGTGTCCCGGCCGCAGATGGCGGAGAAGCGCCCCGAGACCCCGAGCAGTTCGAGGAGCGCGAGGGCGTGGGCCTCGACCTTGTTGGTGCACACGGCGAGCATGAAGCCCCGGGCGGCGAGGCCGTCCAGGGCCTCGGTCACGCCGGGGAACAGGTGGGAGTGGTCGCACAGGTGGCGGCCGTAATGATCCAGGAACGCCACGAACAGGACTTCGAGCCGGTCGTCGTCGAGAGCCTCGCCGGCCGCCTCGAACCCGCGCCGGATCAGCGCCTTGGCGCCGGCGCCGATCATGTCGCGGGCCTGCGCGAGGTCGAGGGTCTTCAGGCCCTCTTGCGCCAGGATCGCGTTGAGGGTGCCGACGAGGTCGCCGGCCGTCTCGGCCAGGGTCCCGTCGAGGTCGAACACCGCGATGGGCGGCAGGCTGGGCAGGGACGACATGGACTGGCTTTCCGCGATGGCTCGGCTCTGGATCGGGGCCAGGGCTACCGGGGCGATGCGGCAGGGGCAAGACGCCGACCCGAAGGTCGCGGCCCAAGGGTCCGGGTGGAAGGGTCACGGTGCAAGGGTCACGGTTGCGCCGCAAGGCGGCGATACCGCTCGCGCGACATCCGACAACGGGACATCGGGGCACTCATGCGTCTGACACACCAGGCCTCCCACCTCTTGCGCGCGGGCATCGTGCTCGGCCTCCTCACGGGGACGGCCGCGGCGAGCTCCTACGAATTCGTGCCCGCCCCGCAGATCGACCTCAACCGGGTCTACCGGGTCGACAAGGTCACGGGCGAGGTCACCTCGTGCCAGTACGGCCTGCGCGAGGGCGCGGTCGGCAGCGTCGGCGTGACCGTGTGCTACGGCGCCGGCGAGGGGGCGAGCGCTCAGGCGCCGTCCGAGTACGGCCTCGTCGCCTCCCGCCACACCCGCGAAGCGGGGGTGTTCCGGGTCAATTACCGCACGGGCGAGATGAGCATCTGCTACGTCCAGCTCCAGAAGGAGGCCGTGGTCTGCACGGCCCAGGCCAACCCCGCCGGGCCGGAGGAGGCCGCGAGCCCCGCGCCCGGCCGGGCGAGCCCGAGCGTGACGCCGCCCCAAGGCGCGCCGCGCCCCTGAAACTTGAAGGCGCGCCGCGCCCCTGAGGCTTCAAGGCGCGCCGCGCCCCTGATCGAACCCGCCGCCGCCCCGCGTTTGACGGCGCTGCCAGCCGTGGTAGGGCCTGCCGACGCCCGAAGCCCTGAGCCCGTTCCATGCGCCCTGCCGTCCCGATCCGTTCCCGCGCCGCCGGATTCTCGGCGTGAGCGGGCCCGACCTGCGGCGCGCCGCCGCCGAGCGGGCCGTCGCCCTCGTGACCGACGGGATGCGCCTCGGGATCGGCACCGGCAGCACCGCCAACGTCTTCGTCGAACTCCTGGGCGCCCGCGTCCGGGCCGGACTCGACGTCGTCGGCGTGCCGACCTCGGAGGCGACGCGGGTGGCGGCCGAGGCCGCCGGCATCCGGCTCGCCACCCTCGAGGAGATGCCGGAACTGGATCTCACCATCGACGGGGCCGACGAGATCGACGGCCACCTGCGCCTGATCAAGGGCGGCGGCGCGGCCCTGCTGCGGGAGAAGATCGTCGCCTTCGCCAGCCGCCGCATGGTGGTGATCGCCGACGCCGCCAAGCGGGTCGAGACCCTGGGCGCCTTCCCGCTGCCCATCGAGGTCAACCCGTTCGGCCTCGGCGCCACCCGCCGCGCCGTCGCGGCGGCCGTCGCCGCCACCGGCTGCGCGGGCGAGATCGTCCTGCGCGCGGGTGCCGACGGCACGCCCCTGCGCACCGATGGCGGCCACCACATCCTCGACGCGCACCTGACGCGCATCGCCGATCCCGAGGCCCTGTCGGCCGCCCTGTGGGCGGTGCCGGGCGTGGTCGAGCACGGCCTGTTCCTCGGCCTCGCCACCGGGGCGATCCTGGCGGAAGCACGGAACGGGGTCGCACACGTGACCTGCCTCGGCGCCGTCTGACCAGAAGTCCGATCCTTGGCTCGACCCCTCGCCCGAACCGCATCGCAGAAGACCTCCGGAGCGCTTTCCATGTCCCGCCCCTTCGTCCGCTCTCAGACCCTGCGCGCCGCCCTGGCGGGGGCCGTTCTGGTGATCGCCCCGGCCGCTTGGGCCCAGGCACCGCAGAAGCCGGCCGCCCCGCAGAAGGCCGCCCCGGCCAAACCCGCCGCGCCGACGCCCGCCGCGCCGACCCCGGCGGCGAACACGCAGGCCCCGGCCTTCGCCCCGTCGCACATGGCGCTGGCCCGCGAGGTCATGCTGAGTTCGGGCATCGCCCGCTCGTTCGATTCCATCATCCCGGCCTTCAGCGAGCAGATCCGGCAGAACGCCGTCACCCGGCCGGAACTCGGCAAGGACCTCGACGAGGTGCTGGCCGGCCTCCAGCCCGAGATGGAGATGCAGAAGCAGGCCATGATCGACACGGCCGCGCGCATCTACGCCACCCGCCTCACCGAGGCCGAACTCGCCGACATCGCCGCCTTCTTCCGCTCCCCGGCCGGCAAGCGCTACGTCGAGACCCAGCCCCAGGTCCTCGACGGCATCGTCCAGGCCATGCAGGGCTGGACCCAGGAGGTCTCGGAATACGTCATGGTCCGCGTCCGGACCGAGATGGTGAAGCGCGGCCACCAGCTCCAGTAGGGCGCCCCGCTCCCGCGCGGTCGTCCCCGTGACGTCCCCGTCCGTCGCGCGCCTGCGCGGCGCCGGCGCCCTGGTCCTGGCCGCCCTCCCCCTGGCGATGGCGGCGGCCAATCGGTCGAGCCCGGCCGTCATCGGCCTCGCCGCCGTGCTGTTCCTGGCCGCTTCCCTGGTGGAGGACCGGCGCGCGGCCCGGACCGCGCTCGCCGCGCCCCTGCGCACGCCGGCGGGACTCGCCGCCCTCGCCTTCCTCGGCTGGGGCCTCGTCTCCATCGCCTGGAGCCCGTTCCCCGCCCTGTCCTGGCGCACGGCCGGCGAGTTCGGGCCCACCCTCGTGGCGGCCTACTGCGTCGCGCGCCTGGCACCCGGGCGGATGCCGCCCGGAACCCCCCTGGCCGCCGCCTGGATGCTGGCGCTCGCCGGTCTCTACATCGTGGTCGATCTCGCCGCCGACCTGCCGGTGCAGAAGGCGCTCGGCACGCGGGTCGCCTACTTCGTCTTCAACCGCCCGGTCCTCACGATCCTGCTGGTGGCCGGCCCCCTCGCGGCCGTGCTGCTGCGGCGCGGGCACCGGCTGGCGGCGGGCCTCGCCGTGCTCGTGTCCGCCGCCGCGATCCTGCGCTCCGTGAGCGGGGCGGCGTCCCTCGGGCTCCTGGCCGGGTCGGGGCTGGCGCTCGCGGCCTGGCGCCTGCCCCGGCGCGCCGGCCTCGGCCTCGCCGGAGCGGGCCTGGCGCTGGCCGTGGCGCTCAGCCCCGTGGAGGGCGACCTCCTGCACCGCCTGATGCCGGAGGCGGCCCATGAACGCCTGATCCAGAGCAGTTCGCGGGCCCGCGTCGCCATCGCCCGCAGCTTCGGCGCGGCGGTCGCCGCCGATCCGTGGCGCGGGGCCGGCTACGGCACGGCCGGGCGCTTCGCCTGGACGCCCGTGGCCGATTCCCTTGCGCCGGACTGGCGCCGGATGCTGGCGGTGGGCCACCCGCACAACAGTTTCCTGCAGGTCTGGGCCGAGCTCGGGATCGTCGGAGCCGGCCTGATGGCGGCCCTGCTGTTCCTGACGCTCCGGTCCATCGCGGCGATGCACCGATCCCAAATGGTCACGGCTCTGGGCCTCCTCGGCGCGGCGGCGGCGGTCGCCTTCGTCGAGCACGGCGCGTGGCAGGCCTGGTGGGTGGCGGGCCTCGGCGGCGCCGTGACTTGGCTCCGGGAGGGCTGGCTGCGAGAGGGCCGGGCCGAGCCCGCCTGAGCCTCAGGCGGCGGCCGCCTCGACGCGGTTGCGGCCGGCGTTCTTGGCCCGGTACAGGGCGAGATCGGCGCGCTTGAGCATGTCGGCGGGGCCCACATCCTCGGGCCGGCGCCAGGACACGCCGATGGAGACCGTGACGGCGATGGCGCGGGTGTCGCGCTGGATCGAGAACGGCACCGCCTCGATCCGCTCGCGGATGCGCTCGGCGATGGCATGGGCTTCGGGCGGCTCGGCGTCGGGCAGGATGATCACCACCTCCTCGCCGCCGTAGCGGGAGACGATGTCGATGCCGCGCGTATGGGTGCGGATGCGGTCGGCGAAGGCCCGCAGCACCTCGTCGCCGGCCTCGTGGCCCCAGGTGTCGTTGATCGCCTTGAAGCGGTCGATGTCGAGCATCAGGGTCGCCACCGGGCGGCCGCGCAGGGCGGCCTCGGCGAACAGGGCGCCGAGATGGCTGTCGAGGTAGCGCCGGTTGTGCAGGCCGGTGAGCCCGTCGGTGATGGCGAGCTCCATGGAGGCCTGCACGGCGCCCCGCAGGGTGTCGGAGAACCGGCGGCGGCGCACCTGCGTGCGGACGCGGGCGACGAGCTCGTTCCGGTCAACGGGGCGCATGAGGTAGTCGTGCACGCCGAAATCGAGGCCGCGCACCACCCGCGCCTTGTCGTGCGGCTCGGCGATCATCACAACCGGCATGGCCCGGGTCCGGTCGAGGGACCGCAGCTGGCTGCACAGGCGCAGGCCGTCGAAATCGGCCAGATCGAGGCTGACGAGGGCGAGGTCGAAATTCCCCTCGGTGGCGAGCACCAGGGCCTTGTGCGGATCGGACTCGACGGTGACGCTGTGGTGCTGGCTGAGCGCCGTGGACAGGCGGTCGGCCGAACTCGCACGGTCGTCGACCAGCAGGATCGAAGCGTTCTGGCCGGTCTCGGCGGTGGCCAGCGCCAGGGGGTCGCCCATGCCGAAATCCCGCGACGCGAGGGCCCGGCTGCGCAACTCGTCCGTCACGGCCTTCAGCCGCACGAGGCTGCGAACGCGGGCGAACAGGGCGACATCGTCGATGGGCTTCGTCAGGAAGTCGTCGGCGCCCGCGTCGAGGCCGCGCAGGCGGTCGGAGGGCTGGTCGAGGGCGGTGACCATCACCACCGGCAGATGGGCGGTGTTGGGGTCGTTCTTGAGGCGGCGGCACACCTCGAACCCGTCCATGCCGGGCATCATCACGTCGAGCAGCACGAGATCGCACAGGCCCTTGGCGCAGATCGCCAGGGCGTCCGGGCCGTTCATGGCCGCCAGCACGTCGAAATACTCCAGGGAGAGCTTGGTCTCGAGGAGCTTCACGTTGGGGAAGAGATCATCGACGATCAGGATACGGGCCGACATCTGTCCTCACGCGTTCGAGTCGAAGGGAGCGGACGCGGTCACGTCGTCCGGCCGTCGCCGAGATACTGACGGACGGTGGCGAGGAACTTGGCCACCGAGATCGGCTTCGAGAGGTAGGCCTCGCAGCCCCCCTCGCGGATGCGCTCCTCGTCGCCCTTCATGGCGAAGGCCGTGATGGCGATGACCGGGATCGACTTCAGGTCGTCGTCCTCCTTCAGCCACTTCGTCACCTCGAGGCCGGAGACCTCGGGGAGCTGGATGTCCATCAGGATGAGGTCGGGCCGGTGGGTGCGGGCGAGCTCGATCGCCTCGATGCCGTTGGCGGTCTTGAGCGTCGCGTAGCCGTGCCCCTCCAACAGGTCGTTGAAGAGCTTCATGTTCAGCTCGTTGTCCTCGACGATGAGCACCGTCTTTGTCATGGCCCATTGTTCCCGGCGTTCGAGCGGCTCATTGTTCTTGGAGGCATGGCCCGTTCTTGGAGGCTCGGCCCGCGCGACATGGCCCGCGCGAGAAGATGTAACGGATACATGTTGACGAAACGCAAATCCGACAATGAGCGCGATTCGGCCGAGCGCCTCGCCGTGGCGGTCCTCGCCTGGCTGGCCACCGACGACGAGCGGCTCCACCCCTTCCTCAACGCCACCGGCGCGACCCCCGACACCCTGCGGGCGAGCGCGCAGGATGCCGGCTTCCTCGCGGGCCTCCTCGACCACGTGATGGGCGACGAGGCCACCCTGATGGCCGCGGCCCAAGCCCTCGCGGTTCCGCCCGAGCGCATCGCGGCGGCGTGGCGCCGGCTCTCGCCCACGGAGTTCGACGACGGTTTCTCCGACCACGGGGCGGCGGGCGACGATTTCCCATGACGGCGTTCTGCCGGGATTGCTGCACGGGACAGGCCGGCTCGACACGCTGCCGCGCCTGCGGTTCGCCGCGCCTGCTGTCGCATCCCGAGCGCGACCGGCTCACCATCGCCCATGTCGATTGCGACGCCTTCTACGCCACGGTGGAGAAGCGCGACGACCCGTCCCTGCGCGACCGGCCCCTCATCATCGGCGGCGGCACCCGCGGCGTGGTGGCCACCGCCTGCTACCTCGCGCGGATCTCGGGCGTCCACTCGGCGATGCCGATGTTCCAGGCCCTCAAGGCCTGCCCCGACGCCGTGGTCCTGCGCCCGGACATGGAGAAGTACGCCCGCGTCGGGCGGGAGGTCCGGCGGATGATGCTCGACCTGACGCCCCTGGTGGAGCCCGTCTCCATCGACGAGGCCTTCCTCGACCTGTCGGGCACCGAGCGCCTGCACGGGGCGAGCCCGGCCCTCACCCTGGCGCGCTTCGCCGCCCGGGTGGAGCGGGAGATCGGCATCACCGTCTCCATCGGCCTGTCGGATGCGAAGTTCCTGGCCAAGATCGCCTCCGACCTCGACAAGCCGCGCGGGTTCGCCATCCTCGGCCGGGCGGAGGCCGTGGAATTCCTCGCCGGGCGCCCGGTCTCGATCCTGCCCGGCATCGGCCAGGCGGCGCGGGCCAGGCTGGCCGAGCGCGGCATCCGCCTCGTCTCCGACATCGCCAGGGCCGACCCGCGCACCCTGCACGCGGCCCTGGGGCGCGACGCGGGCCGGCTCCTGGCCCTCGCCCGGGGCGACGACCTGCGCCCCGTCCGGCCCGAGCGCGACACCAAGAGCGTCTCGGCCGAGACCACCTTCAGCGCGGACATCGCGGCCTTCGAGGCCCTGCGGCCGATCCTGTGGCGCCTGTGCGAGAAGGTCTCGGGCCGGCTCAAGCGCCAGGGCCTCGCGGCCGCCAACGTCACCCTCAAGCTCAAGGATTCGGCGTTCCGCCTGCGCACCCGCACGCGCGGGGGCCTGGCGCCGACCCAGCTCGCCGCGCGCCTGTTCGCCGACAGCGAACCCCTCCTGCGGGAGGCCTGCGACGGCACCTCGTTCCGCCTCCTCGGCATCGGCGGGGGCGACCTGTGCGACGCGGTCCACGCCGACCGGGGCGACCTCATCGACGGGAGCCTCACGGCGGGCGGCCGCGTCCCGGAAGGGCTGGCCCGCACCGTCCGGCGCGAGGCCGCCCTCGATCGGCTCCGCGAAAAGTTCGGCGCCGGGGCGATCCAGCGCGGCCTCGCCTTCACCGCCGTGCCGCGCCCCGAGCGATAGGGAGCGTCAGGACTTGCAGTCCGTCGCGGCCGGGAGCTTGTCGAGGCGGCTGAGATTGCCCGCCACGGCGAACTCTCCGTAGTCCAGGCGCAGGTTTCCGCTGACCCCGTTCTCGTAGAGGTCGAAGGTCAGCACGTAGATCGGCGTGCGCTCGCCCTCGCCGGAGGTGAAGTAGCTCAGGGTCACCGGCCAATGGGGCATGGCCGCCATCTCGCCCTCGCGCAGGGGCTTGTCGCGGTCGGACTCCGCCTTGGCGGAGGCGGTCGTGGCCGGGCGTCCGATGACCGCCAGGGTGTCGTAGACCTTCCGGCCGTCGTCGGTGCCGTCGTAGACCTTGACGGAGAGGGTGGTCTGACCGGCGCGGGCCGCCTCGATGAGCCGGCGCATGTGGACCGTGGGGAACAGCACCTCGCCGCTCGCCTGGAACCCGTCGCGCTTGGGCTCCTTGAGGCGGACCTTGAGGGCATCCGCCGCCGTTTCGGCGGTGCCGTCCACGGACTGGCCGGGCGTGCCGTTGAGGAGGGTGCTGACCTTGAAGCGGTAGCTGCGCCCGTCGGCGCTCTCGAAGGTGGTGTTACGCAGGTCCGAGGTGCGGCTGCCGGTCTCGCCGCTCTCCAGCACCGTCACCTGCCGGGTCTGCATCGTGTAGCCCTTGCAGGCGTCGCCCGAGAAATCGATGACGATGCGCCCGCGCGCACTCTCCACCGCCCGGGTGCCGCCGCTCTGGGCCAGGGACAGGTCGTAGACCGCCCGGTGGCTGGCGAGGTGCACGGGCTCGGCGGCGGCCGCCCCGGTGGCGAACAGGATGAGACAGGCCGTGGCGCGGGGCAGACGCATGGGGTCTCCTGATGGGGTGAATCGGGATGCGGCGGTCGCCCCTCAGATAGGCCGCCCCTCCCCCACCGGCAATGCGGAGCCGCGGGCGCGCCTCGGCCGGCGGAAGCCCATGGGTGGAAACCGGCCGGTGGAGACTTGATCGGAGGAAATTTGATCGAAAGGAACTTGGCCGGTGAGAACTTGGCCGCCCTTCCGGTCGCCGCCGAAGCCGCTCTTGCCTCCGGCTCGCGCGCTCCTGTACGGTTCGCCCGTCGCCGAAGAGAGCCCGAGGCGAACGTCACCCGTCCGGTCCCGAAGTCGCCAGCCGCGGAGCCCCGCCGCTGTCCCTTCGTGCCCGCGACGCCCGAGGGTGATCGAGGACGATGTCGGAGGGGGCGATGACGGATACGATCCCGAGCTGGTCGGACGAGCGCGTCGATCTCCTGCGCCGCCTGTGGCAGGAGGGCCTCAGCGCCAGCCAGATCGCCGCGCAGCTCGGCGGCGTCACCCGCAACGCCGTCATCGGCAAGGTCCATCGACTCGGCCTGTCCGGCCGCGTGGCGAAGGGGGCCGACGCGGCCCTCCCCCGCAAGAAGGCGGTCCGGGAGGTGGAAGCCCAAGAGACGGCCGGGGCCGAAGGGACCGGGGCGGCTCAAGCGGCCGAGGCGGGACCGGGCGCCGAGGCCGGAACCGTGACGGGCTCCGGATCGGTCATCGCCATGGTGCCCGTGGCGGCCGAGGCCACCGCCTGTGCCGACCCGGCGCCCGTCGCGCGGGTCGAGCCCGTGGCCCTGGCGGCCTCCCGGCGCGTGACGATCATGGACCTGCGCGAATCCATGTGCCGCTGGCCGCTGGGCGACCCGACCACGCCCGATTTCCACTATTGCGGCGACCGCGCCATCACCGGCCTGCCCTACTGCACCCACCACGCCGAGATCGCCTACCAGCCGGCGGCCGAGCGCAGGCGCGACCGCCGGGTCGGCGGCTTCCGCTGAGGCGCAGGCGCCATCACACGCGGCCCTGATTGCGACCGAGGGCCGACCATCGACGCGGTCGTGTGGGTAGACGACGATGCGTTCACACGTCGTCGCCGGGTCTCAGGGTTCGGCGTTCGCGAACATCTCGTCGAACGAGTAGCCCGAGCCCCGCACCGTGCGGATCGGGTCGCTCTGCCGGGGCCGGTTGAGGGCCTTGCGCAGGCGCCCGACATGGACGTCCACCGTGCGCTCGTCGATGTAGACGTCGTGGCCCCAGACCCCGTCGAGGAGCTGCTCGCGCGAGAACACGCGGCCGGGGCTCTGCATCAGGAATTCGAGGAGCTTGAACTCGGTGGGTCCGAGATGGATCTCGCGGCCCTCCCGGCGGATGCGGTGACTGAGACGGTCGAGCTCGATGTCCCCGGCCACCAGCAGGTTGGCCACGTGGGCGGGCTTGGCCCGCCGCAGGAGGGCGCGCACGCGGGCGAGGAGCTCGGGGACGGAGAACGGCTTGACGATGTAGTCGTCGGCCCCCGTGCCGAGGCCGCGGATGCGGTCGCTCTCCTCGCCCCGGGCCGTGAGCATGATGACCGGCAGGCGCTCTGTCTCCCGGCGCGCCCGGATGCGGCGGCACAGCTCGATCCCCGACAGGCCCGGCAGCATCCAGTCGAGGAGGACGAGGTCGGGGACCTGTTCCTGCATCCGGATGTCCGCCTCGTCGCCGCGCGCGGCGGTATCGACCACGAATCCCTCGGCCTCGAGGTTGTAGCGCAACAGGAGGGTCAGGGCCTCCTCGTCCTCGACGATCAGGATCCGCGTACTCATCACACCCGCCCGCCCAACTTACGCCCGCCCAACATACGCCCGCCCATGCGAATCCGGGGGCGTTCGGACCGGGCCTGGTCCGAACGCCCCCGGAACTGTCCCGTCTCCAGCCCCCCGGCGATCGGGCCCGGTGCCCGTCGGGGAGGGCCCGCCGTCACTCAGACGCCGGTGGCGACGTCGAGGGGCGGCACGTCGACCGTCGCGTAGTTCGAGGCGTCGTTCTTGGGACGATCGCTCTCGGCCAGGCTGTTGGCGCCGGTGACGAGGTAGTGGATGGTCTCGGCGATGTTGGTGGTGTGGTCGCCGATGCGCTCGATGTTCTTGGCGACGAACAGGAGGTGCGTGCAGAACGAGATGTTGCGCGGGTCCTCCATCATGTAGGTCAGGAGTTCGCGGAACAGCGAGTTGTAGAGGGCGTCGATGGCGTCGTCGCGCTCCCACACGTCCAACGCCGCCTTGGTGTCGCGGCTGGCATAGGCGTCGAGGACGTCCTTGAGCTGCTCCTGCACGAGGTCGCTCATGTGCTGGACGCCGATGACGATCTTCTGCGGCTGGTTCTGCTCGGCGATGGCGACGACGCGCTTGGCGACGTTCTTGGCGAGATCGCCGATGCGCTCGAGGTCGTTCGAGACGCGGATGGCGGAGACCGTCTCGCGCAGGTCGATGGCCATGGGCTGGCGCCGGGCGATGAGCAGGATCGCCCGCTCCTCGATCTCGCGCTGCAGGGTGTCGAGGCGATGGTCCGCCGCGATGACGGCCTGGGCCAGGGGCACGTCGCGGCGCACGAGGGCGTCGCTCGCTTCCGTCATCATCTTCTCGGCGATGCCGCCCATCTCGGAGATGGAACGGCGCAGGTCTTCGAGGTCGGTGTCGTAGGAACTGACGATGTGGTCGGGCATGTCGCACTCCTCGGTCAGGTCCTCAGGGAACCTGCCACGTGGCGTTGGGGCGGGATGCGGGGGTCGATCTCCCCCGCCCGAGGATCAGAGTGCCGCGCGAACCCCCCGATCACGGCCGGTTCTCTTCTCGAATCCGGCGGCGCGGCGGGCGTTTCGCGGGAGACACTCAGCCGAAGCGGCCGGTGATGTAGTCCTGGGTCTGGCGCTTCTCGGGGTTCATGAAGATCCGCGTCGTCGGACCGAACTCGACGAGCTCGCCGAGATACATGAACGCCGTGAACTGCGAGATGCGCGCGGCCTGCTGCATGTTGTGCGTGACGATGACGATGGTGAACTCGGAGCGAAGCTGCTCGATGAGTTCCTCGATGCGGCCCGTGGAGATCGGATCGAGGGCCGAGGTCGGCTCGTCGAACAGGATGACCTCGGGGCGCTGGGCCACGGTGCGGGCGATGCACAGGCGCTGCTGCTGGCCGCCCGAGAGGCCCATGCCGGACTGCTTGAGCTTGTCCTTCACCTCGTCCCACAGGGCGGCCTTGCGGAGCGACTCCTCCACGCGGACGTCGAGGTCGGCTTTGGGCAGCTTCTCGTAGAGGCGCAGGCCGAAGGCGACGTTGTCGTAGATCGACATGGGGAACGGCGTCGGCTTCTGGAACACCATGCCGATGCGCGAGCGCAGCTCGTTGAGATCGACCTTCGAATCGAGGACGTTCTGGCCGTCGAGCAGGATCTCCCCCTCTGCGCGCTGGTCGGGGTACAGGCTGTAGATGCGGTTGAAGGTGCGCAGCAGGGTCGATTTCCCGCAGCCCGACGGGCCGATGAGCGCCGTCACCTGCCGGTCGTGGAAGTTGAGGTTCACGGATTTCAGGCCGTGGAAGCTGCCGTAGTAGAAGTTCAGGTCCTTCACGGCGATGCGGACGGGGGAGTTCTCGTCCGCCTTGTGGCGGCCGGTGAGCTGCGCGGCGGTGATCCCGGAGGCGGCGTTCATCGGTGGCAATCCTTCGATCGGGCGGGGGGCGGTGGGAGCGGCGCGCGGGTCAGCGCGCCCGCTCGCTCTTGATGACGAAGCGGGCCACGATCGACAGGGCGAGGATCGTGATGGTGATGAGGAGGGCGCCGGCCCAGGCGAGCTGCTGCCAGTTCGGGTAGGGCGAAAGGGCGAACTGGTAGATCATCACCGGCAGGTTCGGCACGCCGCCCATGAGGTTCGGCGAGAACCAGCTGTTGTTGTTGAGCGCCGTGAACAGGAGCGGCGCGGTCTCGCCGGCGATGCGGGCGAGCGCCAGGATGATGCCGGTGACGATGCCCGCACTCGCCCCGCGCCATGTGATGGCGGTGATGACCTTCGAGGGCGGGGCGCCGAGGGCCGCGCCGGCCTCGCGCAGGGTCGAGGGCACCAGGCGCAGCATGTCCTCGGTGGTGCGCACGATGACCGGGGTGGCGATGATGGCGAGCGCCACGGCGCCGGCCCAGCCCGAGTAGCTGCCCATGGGCCGCACCATCAGGGTGTAGACGAACAGGCCGATGAGGATGGAGGGCGCCGACAAGAGGATGTCGTTGAGGAAGCGCACGAGGTCGGCGAGCTTCGAGTTGCGGCCGTACTCGGCGAGGAACGTGCCGGCCATGACGCCCACGGGCGTCGCGACCAGGATGCCGAGGAACGTCATCACGAGGCTGCCGAGGATCGCGTTGGCGATGCCGCCGCCCTCGGAACCGGGGCCGGGCGTCGGCTCGGTGAAGAGGAGCGGCGAGAAGCCCTTCACGCCCTCGATGATCAGCATCGCCAGGATGGAGCCGAGCACGAGGATGCCGATGAGGGTGGCGAGGGTGCTGGCGCCGATGAGCAGCTTGTCGGCGACCCGGCGCCCGGAGCGGACCCGGCTGGCCTGCAGGGGCGGCGCGGCGCCGGCGACGGTGTTGAGCGCGTCCATGGGTGTTGGCTCCGGCGAACTCACGCGACCTTCACGCGTCGCACGAGCAGGCGGGCGACGATGAGGACGACGAAGGTGATGACGAACAGGATGCAGCCGAGCGCCATGAGCGAATTCAGCTGCAGGCCGTCGGCCTCGTTGAACTCGTTGGCGATGCGCGAGGCGATGGTGGAGCCCGGATCGAACACCGAGGCCGAGAGGCGGTTGGCGTTGCCGATGACGAAGGTCACCGCCATGGTCTCGCCCAGCGCCCGGCCGAGGCCGAGCATGATCGCGCCGATGATCGAGACCGAGGCCTGGGGCACGAGGACGTGGCGCACCACCTCCCAGGTGGTGCAGCCGATGCCGTAGGCGCTCTCGCGCAGCACCGTGGGGATCTGATCGAGCATGTCGCGGGTGATCGAGGCCACGAAGGGCACGATCATGATGGCGAGGATGATGCCGGCGGTGAGGATGCCGACGCCCGAGGGCACGCGGGCGTAGAACAGGGTCCCGACGATGGGCATGCCCTCGACGAGGTTCGACACCGGCACCTGCACGAAGCGGGCGAAGAGCGGCGCGAAGATGAACAGGCCCCACATGCCGTAGATGATGCTCGGCACCGAGGCGAGGAGCTCGATGGTCATCGAGACGGGCTTGCGCGCCCAGCCCGGGCAGAGCTGCGTCAGGTAGACGGCGATGCCGAGCGACAGGGGCACGCCGATGAGCAGGGCCAGCAGGGCGGAGGCCAGGGTGCCGATGATGGCGACGAAGGCGCCGTACTGTTCCTGGCCGATGTTCCAGGCGCTCGACGTGATGAAGCCGGGGCCGAACTCGGCGAAGGCCGGCCAGCCGCCATACGCGATGGAGGCGAGGATGCCGAAGAGCACGAGGAGAACGAGGATCGCCGAGGCGTAGGACGCGGCGCGGAACAATTGGTCGCCGAGGCCGCCGGGCTTGCGCCGGGCCGGAGCGGCTGTCCGCGTCAGGGAGATCTGTTCAGTCAAGGCGCCCATCCGAAGTGTCTCTTCTCTCTGCGGCGTCTACAGCGCGGCGTGTCCCGACGCGAGCCGATCGTTTCCCATGGGACGGGCCCGGCGCATGCGCCGGGCCCGTCGATGGATCACCCGTCCTATGGGAGGACGAAGCCTTGCCTACCGAAGCCTTGCCTACCGAAGCCTTGCCCGCCGAAGACGGGCTTACCTGTTGAAGACGGGCTTACATGTTGAAGACGGGCTTGCCGTCCTTGGTCTTGATCTCCTTCCACGCGTCGTGGATCAGACCGACGACGTTGTCGGGCAGGGGCACGTAGTCGAGGTCGGTGGCGAGCTTGTCGCCGTTCTTGTAGGCCCAGTCGAAGAACTTGAGCACGTCGGCGGACTTGGCCGCGTCGACAGGCTCCTTGTAGACGAGGATGAAGGTCGCGGCGGTGATCGGCCACGCATTCTCGCCGGCCTGATCCGTGAGGGAGATGCCGAAGCCCGGCGCGGACTTCCAGTCGGCGCTGGCGGCGGCGGCCTGGAAGGCCTTGTCGTCGGGCTGCGGGAACTTGCCGGCCTTGTTCTGGATCAGGGCGTGGCTGAGCTTGTTCTGCTTGGCATAGGCCGACTCGACGTAGCCGATGGCGTTGGGGACCTGCTTGACGGTGGCGGTGACGCCCTCGTTGCCCTTGCCGCCCTGGCCCGCGGGCCAGCTGACCGTGGTGGCTGCGCCGAACTCCTTCTTCCAGGCCTCGGAGGCCTGGGAGAGGTAGGTGGTGAAGATGTTGGTCGTGCCCGACGCGTCCGAGCGGTAGACCGGGGTGATGGTCGCCTCGGGGAGCTTCACGCCGTCGTTGAGCTTGGCGATCTTCGCGTCGGACCACTTGGTGATCCGGCCGGCATAGATCTCGGCGACGATCTCGCCGGTGAGCTTGAGCTTGCCCGGCTCGACGCCGGCGATGTTCACCACCGGGACGACGCCGCCCATGACGGTGGGGAACTGGACGAGGCCGTCCTTCTCGAGGGCCGCACCCTTGAGGGGCGCATCGGTGGCGCCGAAATCGACGGTCTTGGCCTGGATCTGCTTGATGCCGCCGCCTGAGCCGATGGACTGGTAGTTCAGCCCCATGCCGCTCTCCTTGCGGTAGGCTTCGGCCCACTTGGAGTAGACCGGGAACGGGAAGGTCGCGCCGGCGCCGGTGATGTCGGCGGCGAGGACGGAGGTGGCGAGCTGGGCGGTCGCGAGCCCGAGGGCAAGCGCGTAGGCGAAGGGTTTCACGAGGCTCTCCGTGTCTGTCGAGCGAGAGGGGGGACCGCGGGCCCGCGCGGTCCGCGCGCCCTCGATCCGCCACGACCCGTTAGCCGCCCGATGGTGCGGCTCTATGACCGCGACGTGACACGCCGATGACAGCACCCGCCGGGGGCCGGATGGCACGGATTTCGGGCTTCGCGCGTTGGACCCTCGTCGCGTCCGCGAGACCCGATCGGGTTCCCGGCCCGTGGCATTCCGGGCGGAGCGATGCGGCCCTGGCGAGGAGGCGACGGTGACGAACGAAGCGAGCGGCGCGGCGCCGGTGGGCGCGGACCAGGGCGACGGCGCCTTCCTCGATCTGCACGTGCAGCGAGAGGCCCTGGAGCGCAGGCTCGTCCTCGTCCAGCAGCAGCAGCAATTCGGCACGAACGCGGACGCGATCGCGCGGGCCGGCAGCGAGGAGCGGGAGACCCTGCTCGACCTCGACCGGGTGCTCACCCTGATCCGGGCGGCGGAGTATCGGCGGCGGCCGGGCGCGCGGCGCTGGTAGGCGGCGAAGGCCGGGCGCTCAGTCCACCCGGCGGCGGTCGCGCTCCTTGTGGCGCAGGCGCAGGAGCAGGTCGATCTGACCGTCCGGAATCGGCAGCGTGTCGCAGGTCTCCTCGTAGAGGGAGCGCAGGGCGGTGCCGAGGCGGTAGCGCGTGTCGTCGGTCAGGGTCGGATGCACGTCGCCGTCGTGCTCGCAATCCCTGCCCATACCGGTGAGTCTCTGGTCCAACGTCGCAGCCCCTCCTCTCGAGCGATGTTCAACGCCTGCGCCGAATCAGGGCGTGTCCGTCACCGCACGAGAGTCCGCGATCGTGGTAAACGAAACCTTAAGGCGCACCGTGTCCCGGGCGCATCATGCATCCGCCGATTGAAGCAGGCGGGCGGCGGCCGCGCGGGCCTCGTCGGTCACCGTGGCGCCGGCGAGCATCCGGGCGATCTCCTCGCGCCGGGCGGGGGCGGCCAGGGACGCGACCCGGGTGGCGACGCGGTCGCTGCCCTTCACCGGGTCCTTGGCGATGAGGAAGTGCGTCTCGGCCCGGGCGGCGACCTGGGGCGCGTGGGTGACGGCCACCACCTGGACCCGGGTGGCGAGGCGCCCGAGGCGCGCGCCGATGGCGTCGGCGACGGCGCCGCCGACGCCGGTGTCGATCTCGTCGAAGATCAGGGTCGGGGCCGAGCCCTTGTCGGCCAGCACCACCTTGAGGGCCAGCATGAAGCGCGACAACTCGCCGCCGGAAGCCACCTTCATCATCGGCCCCGGACGGGTGCCCGGATTGGTCTGCGCCCAGAACTCGACCCGGTCGTAGCCGGCGGCGTCCCGCGACTCAGGGTCGGTGCCGATCTCGGTGATGAAGCGGGCGCGCTCCAGCTTCAACGGGGGCAGCTCGCCCTTCACCGCCGCGTCGAGGGCCTTGGCGGCGCGCTTGCGCCCCTCGGTGAGCTTCGTCGCCGCCTTGGCGTAGGCGGCCTCGGCCTCGGCGAGGGTCTTCTCCAGGCCGCCCAGCGCCTCCTCGCCGGCATCGATGGCGGCGACATCCGCGGCGTAGCGCTCGCGCAGGGCCGCGAGATCGTCGACGGGCACGTCGTATTTTCGCGAGGCCGCGCGGAGCGCGAACAGCCGTTCCTCGACGCGCTCCAGCTCGCGCGGGTCGAACTCGGCCTCGCGCAGGGCGGCGTCGAGGACCGTGTGGGCCTCGTCGAGGGCCGTGAGCGCGGCGTCGAGGGCGGCGACGCAGGGCTCGACCAGGGCGGGCAATTGCCCGGCGCGGCGCTCCAGCTTGCGCAGGGCGGAGGAGAGGTGGGCGACGCTCGGGCCGCCGGACGCCTCGATGGCCTCGTTGAGTTCGCGGGCGACCTTCTCGCCCTGCTGCATCACCGTGCGGCGCTCGGCCAAGCCCGTCTCCTCACCGGCCTTCGGATCGAGGGTCTCGAGCTCGTCGACGGCGTGGCGCAGGAAGTCGACCTCCTTGCGCGCGGCCTCCACGCGGGCGCGGTGCTCGGCGAGGCCGGTGCGCGCCGCGCGCACGCGCTTGGCCGCCTCCCCCACCTGCCCGAGGGGGCCGTGCAGGCCGCCGAAGGCGTCGAGGATGGCGCGGTGGGTGCCGGGGTCGGCGAGCGCCCGGTCATCGTGCTGGCCGTGGATCTCGACCAGGGCGGCGCCGATGGCGCGCAGGACCTGAACGCCAACGGGCTGGTCGTTGACGAAGGCCCGGGTGCGGCCGTCGGCCATCTGGATGCGGCGCAGGATCAGGTCGCCCTCGGTGTCGAGGTCGGCCAGGGCCGCGAGCGCCCGGGCGGGATGGTCGAGGCCGATGTCGAACACGGCGGTCACCGCGCCCTGGGCCTCGCCGTGGCGCACGAGGCGGCCGTCGCCGCGCCCGCCGAGCGCCAGCGCGAAGGCATCGAGCAGGATCGACTTGCCCGCCCCCGTCTCGCCGGTCAGGACGCTGAGCCCTTCGCGAAAATTCAGGTCGAGCTTGTCGATGAGGACGATGTCGCGGATCGCGAGCTGGCTCAGCATGCCGCGGGTTCGGCCCTGTTGGAAACGGTGGCCACGTTTGGGTGCCTCTCACGAAACGCCCGTCCGGCGCCTTCCCCCGGCGACGAAGGGCGCGGGGGCTTTGCGTGAGGATCTCTTAGCGGGATTCGGGGTGGGACGAAATCGCCTGCCCGCATCGGCGGAGACGCACGGGCTGCGCTGAGGGGCGGCCCCGCGCGGGGCCGCCGCGGATCACTGCGCCTCGGCGGTCCGGCCGATGACGCCGCGATAGACCTTGCTCAGCCAGGAGGTCTTCTCCTCGCGGGGCTCCAGGCCGCCGTTCTGGAGGAGCGCGAAGGCGTCCTTGTACCAGGGGCTGTCGGGGAAGTTGTGGCCGAGCACGGCGGCGGCGGTCTGGGCCTCGGCGGTGATGCCGAGCGCCATGTAGGCCTCGACGAGGCGCTCGAGGGCCTCTTCGGCGTGGCGGGTCGTCTGGTACTTGCTCACCACATCGCGAAAACGGTTGATGGCGGCGGGGAAGTTGCGGCGCTCGAGGTAGAAGCGACCGACCTCCATCTCCTTGCCGGCGAGCTGGTCGCGGGTGATCTGGATCTTCGCCTTGGCGTCGGCGGCGTATTCCGAGGTCGGATACTTCTGAACGAGTTCCTGCAGGCCGGTGAGCGCCTTCTCGGAGCGGTCCTGGTCGCGGGTCACGTCGGGGATCTGCTTGTAGTGCGACATCGCCATCAGGTACTGGGCGTAGGCCGCGTCCTTGCTCGCCGGGTGGCGCTGGAGGTAGCGCTTCGAGGCCGAGATGGCGTCGTCGTACTTCTGGCCCTCGTAGTTCGAGTAGGCCGTCATCAGGAGCGCGCGGCGCGACCAGTCGGAATAGCTGTAGGCCTTGTCGAGTTCGCCGAACTTCTTCGAGGCGCCCTCGTAGTCCTTGTCCTCCATCCGCGCCAAGCCGTCGCTGTAGAGCTTGTCGGCGGGAACATCCGGCACGATTTCGGGCTTGTACTTCTCGGCGAAGGGATTGATCGAATCGAGGGCGTCGCAGCCGCCGAGGCCCACGCCGCAGAGCGTGAGAAGCACGGCCGCCATCGCACCGCGGTTGGGATGAATGAGGCGCATTCCGGTACTTCCCCCAACAGGCGGCCCGCTCGGGACGCGCGTCGTCAAGCCATCACAGGTGTCGGTCGCGTGGCTGACGGCGTGATGCCACGGTCCGGCTGCGTTGCCCAGCGGACCTTGCTCCGTTTCACGGACGATTCACCGTGGCGTGTGATTTGGGCGTGAAAGCGGCGGCCGCTTCGGTCCGCACCGCCGACGCATCCGAACCGGACGCGTGTTGCAGACCCGCTACAGGTCTAGAGATCGCCCGCGAAGGCGGCGAGGCCGAGGCTGCTGCCGAACTCGGCGAGGCTGGTCTCGCGGCGCGGGCTCGCGGCCTCGACGATGGCGTAGTTGGCGCGGTCGGCGAACAGGGCGGTGAGCACGCCGACATTCATGCGGTGGCCGCCGCAATAGGAGCGGTAGGCGCCCTGGATCGGCAGGCCGGCCAGCGCGAGGTCGCCGACGGCGTCGAGGAACTTGTGGCGCACGAACTCGTCGGCGTAGCGCAGGCCCTCGGGGTTCACGACGGCCGTCTCGCCGACCGCGACGGTGTTCTCGAGGGAGGCGCCGAGGGCGAAGCCGGCCTTCCAGTAGCGCTCGACGTCGCGCATCATCCCGAAGGTGCGCGCGCCCGCGATCTCGCGGCGGTAGGCGGAGGGGGTGAGGTCCATGGCCTTGCGGCTGCGGCCGATCACCGGGTTCTCGAAATCGATCTCCACGTCGAGGCGGAAGCCCCTGTCGATGGGACGGAGTTCGGCGAAGGCCCGGTCCACCTCGATGCGGACGGGGCGCAGCACCTTGATCCAGCGCCGGGCGGCGCCGCAGGAGGCGAGGCCGACGGCGTCGATGGCCTGCACGAAGGGACGGGCGCTGCCGTCGAGGATCGGCATCTCGGGGCCGTCGATCTCGACGAGGACGTTGTCGAGCCCGAGCCCGTACAGGGCCGACATCAGGTGCTCGATGGTGGCCACGGCGCCGGTCTGGACATCGCCGATGACGGTGCAGAGCTCGGTGGCGGAAACGCAGGCGTGGTGGGCTTTGATGAGGCGGTCGTTGCCGGTGGGCATCCCGGTGCGGAGGAACGCGATCCCGTGGTTCGCCGGCGCGGGGTGGAGCGTGATCTCCGCCGGGTTGCCGGAATGCACGCCGATCCCCCGAAGGGTGGCCGGTGCCTTGAGCGTTGTCTGTTGGTTCGTTCGCATTCCATAGCCCTCGGCCGTGATCGAACGCAGGCCTCCTTCGAGGGAGGCAAGTCGTTCCCGTGATCCGTCCGCTGCTTGAAGCCCCGCGAGCGCGGGCGGCGAAACCGCCGCGCTTTTCGTTCCAAAATTCGTATAGCCCCGCCCCAAAGCGGGACCAAATCACGGTTTCTTACGCTGTGTTACAATGCAGCGTCCGGAACCCGATCGAAAAAGCTTTTTTCGATCAATGATTTAACAACGCATGCCACCCGAGGTCGCGAGACCCCGGGTGCGTTGCAAAAACACATCAAGCCGGACGGGGATGCGCCCCGTCCGGGACGTTTCAGTTGGCCTGACGACGGAGGAAGGCCGGGATCTCGAGCTGATCGTCGTCCATCATCCGGGCCTGCGGAGCCGCGACACGGCCCTGGGCGTCGAGGTTGCCCTGCGCGGGGCGGTAGCCCTGGGCGACGGGCGCGGGCGCCCGCTTGGCATAGTCGACGGGGGCCTGAGGCACGGGCGCCGCCGGAGCGCGCACGGGCACCGGAACCGGCGCCGGGGCGGTCTCGGCCTCCTCGCGGCGTCCGCCGAAGCCGACGCTGGCGAGGCGGCGCAGGAGGGTCATCCGCTTGGTGTCGCCGGCGGGCTCCGCCGGCTCCTCGCCGCGGCTGGCGCGGATCTGGGCCTGGCCCGGCATCGGCAGGTCCTGGATCTGCGGCATGCGCGGCGAGCGGGCGACGGCGACCGCCGGGCGCGGCGGCACGAACGGGCCGGCGGCGGGGACGGGTGCCGGCTCGGGCAGGGGCTGGGGCGCCGGCTCGTACGCCATGGCGGCGCGGGGCTGGGTCTGGGTCAGCACGACCTCGTCACGGATGACGGGCGCCGGCTCCATCCGCATGGGCTCGGCGGGGGCGGCGGCCTCCGGCAGGGCCACGCGGGGAGCCTGGACCGGCGCCGGAGCGGCGGCGGGGGCGGCGGCCGGAGTGGCGGTCAGGGGCTGGTCCTGTCCGGGGGCGCGAAAGGTCGGGGCGGGCTGCGCCGCCCGGGCCCTCGCTTCCGCCCGGAGCCGCTCGGCGACTTCCGCGATCCGCTGCTCGGTCTGCTGGATCTCGGGGTTGTTCTGCGAATGGGCCGTGATCAGGGCCGGCTCGATGCCGGTGGCGACCACGGAGACGCGGATGATGCCGTCGAGGCTCTCGTCGAAGGTGGCGCCGAGGATGATGTTGGCGTCCGAATCCACCTCTTCGCGAATCCGCGTCGCGGCTTCGTCGAGCTCGTAGAGGGTGAGGTCGTTGCCGCCCGTGATCGAGATCAGCAGCCCGCGCGCGCCCTTCATCGACACGTCGTCGAGGAGCGGGTTGGCGATGGCCGCTTCCGCCGCGCGGTTGGCGCGGTTCTCGCCGGAGGCCTCGCCGGTGCCCATCATCGCCTTGCCCATGCCGCGCATGATCGCGCGCACGTCGGCGAAGTCGAGGTTGATCAGGCCTTCCTTGACCATGAGGTCGGTGATGCAGGCGACGCCCGAGTAGAGCACCTGATCGGCCATGGCGAAGGCGTCGGCGAAGGTGGTCTTCTCGTTGGCGACCCGGAACAGGTTCTGGTTCGGGATCACGATGAGGGTGTCGACGGCGGCCTGGAGCTCCTGGATGCCGGCCTCGGCCGTGCGCATCCGGCGCACGCCCTCGAACTGGAACGGCTTCGTCACGACGCCGACGGTGAGGATGCCCATGTCGCGGGCGGCGCGGGCGATGACGGGAGCCGCGCCGGTGCCGGTGCCGCCGCCCATGCCGGCGGTGATGAAGCACATGTGGGCGCCGGAGAGCTGGTCACGGATCTCGTCGATGACCTCGTCGGCGGCGGCCGAGCCGACCTCGGGGTGCGAGCCGGCACCGAGGCCCTGCGTCACGCCGAGACCCATCTGGATCACGCGCTCGGCCTTCGAGGAGGTGAGCGCCTGGGCGTCCGTGTTGGCGACGACGAACTCGCAGCCGAGCAGGCCGGATTCGATCATGTTGTTGACGGCGTTGCCGCCGGCTCCACCGACGCCGAAGACGGTGATGCGGGGCTTCAGTTCCCGGATGTCAGGTGCCTGCAGACTGATGGCCATGGGTGTCGAGCCTCTCGTGCCTTTCACGTTTCATTTGACGCCTCGATGGAGGAAGGCGCCGATTCTCGTCTGGCCGTTCGCGCCCACCCCGATGCCGGGGGTTCGGGGCGCGGGCGGCGGTCGTCTCAGAAACTTTCCCGCAGCCAGCGCCCGACGCGCTGGATGTAGTTGTCCGTGCCGGTGCGGGCGAAGGCGCCGTGCCCGCGCGGCTCGAAGTGCTCCGCATGCGCCACCTGCGGATAGACCAGCAGTCCCACCGCCGCCGAGAAGGCGGGTCCCTTGGCCGCCTCGGGCAGGCCGCGGATGCCCAGCGGCCGGCCGATGCGGACCTGGCCCTCCATCACCCGGCGGGCGACTTCCGGCAGGCCGACGAGCTGGCTCGCCCCGCCCGTGAGCACCACCCGGCGCCCGGCCTGGGCCGAGAAGCCGGCGTTGCGCAGGCGGTCGCGCACGAGTTCGATGACCTCCTCGACGCGCGGGCGGATGATCCGCACGAGCTGCGAGCGCGGCACGTGGGTGGGGGCGTCGCCCTCGTCCTCGCCGACCCCGTGGACCGCGATCATGTCGCGGTCGTCGGACGCCGTGGCGATGGCCGAGCCGTAGAGCGTCTTCAACCGCTCGGCGGCCGCGACCCGGGTGGAGAGGCCGCGGGCGATGTCCATGGTGACGTGGTGGCCGCCCACCGCGATGGCGTCGACGTGGACGAGGTGGCCGCCGGAGAACACGCCGACGCTGGTGGTGCCGCCGCCCATGTCGACGACGCAGACGCCCATTTCGGCCTCGTCGTCGACGAGGGCCGACAGGCCGGCGGCGTAGGGGGTGGCGATGACCGCCTCGACGCCGAGGTGGCAATGCTCCACCGCCAGCATGAGGTTGCGGGCGGCGGCCGCCTCGCCGGTGACCACGTGGAGGTCGACGCCGAGCGCGTCGCCCATCATGCCCGACGGGTCGATGACCGCGCCCTGGCCGTCGATGGCGTAGCCCGTGGGCAGCGCGTGGAGCACGGCCCGGCCGGGGCTGACGCCGTGGGCGGAGGCAGTCTCCAGCACGCGCTCCACGTCCGTGCCGGTGACGGTGCCCGTGCGGGTGTTGACCCGGGCCTCGAAATGCTGGGAGCCGATGCGGCCGCCCGACATGTTGACGATGACCGACTGCACCTCGACCTTGGCCATGCGCTCGGCGGCGTGGACCGCCTGGCGGATGGCGCCCTCGGCGGCCTCGAGATCGACGATGGCGCCGCCCTTGAGCCCCTGCGAGCGCTGGTGGCCGATGCCGATGATGCGGGCGAAATGGGTGCGCCCGCGCAGGGTGGAGAGCGCCTCGGCCGGCTGGAGCTCGGCGATGAGGCAGACGATCTTGCTCGTCCCGATGTCGAGCACCGAGAGGGTGGTGCTCCGGCGGGCGGAGAGCGGCTTGAGCCGCGGGGTGAGGCCATGCTGGTGGTGCATCGTGCTACCGGGCCAGGAACGTGGAGGGAGTCGGCGTGGACGCGGGATGCGCCGGACGGATCGTGCGGCTCATGTCGCGGTTCCCTTGGCCTTCGGCTTCTTCTGTGATTCGGCGCGGGCGGCGGCGGCTTCCTCGGTGAGCCGCACCACCACCCGGTCGGGCATGCGCAGGTCCACCGCGATGATGTCCTTCTCGAGGATGCCGGCCTCGCGCTCGAGGCGCACGAGGCGGGCGAGCGCGTCCGCCGCCCCGGTCTCGGGCAGGCGGATGTCGACGCCGTCGAGCTTGAGCGTCCAGCGCCGGCCCGAGACGTAGGTCCCGGCCTTGACGCGCTCGGCGAGGGTGCCGGCGGCCTCGATGAGGGCGAGGTAATCCTTGAGGCGCTCGTTGGCGCCCTCGCCCACCACGAGGGGGAGCGCGGCGTAGCGGTCGTCGCGCATCTCGTCGATCACCTTGCCGTCGGCGGCGATGACCGAGATGATTCCGTTGCGCTGCCACAGGGCGGCGGGCTCGCGCTCGACCTGGGTGATGACGATCTCGTTCGGGTAGACCTTGCGCACCGAGGCGCTGGCGATGAGGGGCACCTGCATCAGCCGCTCGCGGACCTCGTTGACGTCGAGGAACACGACGGACGAGTGGCCGTCGATGCCGGCGGCCTGGAGGACCTCCCGCTCGTAGAGGCGGGCGATGCCCGAGATGGTGACGCGCTCAACGCCGAAACCGGCGAGGCGCGCGAGGATGTCGAAGGGGCGGCCGTTCTCGAGGACGAAGCGCTCGTAGCGGCCGCTGGCGACGAAGCCGGTCAGCGCCAGGGCGGCGAACGACACGGAGACGGCCATGGTGCCGAGGTGGCGCGGGATGCGCCGCTCGATGGGCAGGGCGAGGCGCGAGCGGCGGCCCGGTCCGGAGAGGCGCCGCAGACGTGCGGTCAGGGCGTCGCGCAGGGCGCGGGCCGGGGCGAAGCCTGCGCCGCCGGGATGACCCGGCGCGCTCAGCGGCCCAACGTTGCGTCCTCCACCATCCATTGGACGAGCTCACCGAAACTATAGCCAGCGTGGGCTGCGATCTCCGGCACAAGGCTCGTCTTCGTCATGCCGGGTTGCGTGTTGACCTCCAGGACGACGAGGGCACCGGTTCCACCCGGTGTGTCGTCGTAGCGGAGGTCCGCACGGCTGATGCCCCGGCACCCGAGTGCTTGATGCGCCGTTAACGACAACTCTTGGACACGCTGGTAAAGATTTGGTTTAATTTCTGCCGGGAGGACGTGGATCGACCCCCCCTCGGCGTACTTCGCGTCGTAGTCGTACCAGTCCCCCGACGCGGTCTTGATCTCGATGACGCCGAGCGCCCTGTCCCCCATGACGGCGCAGGTCAGCTCGCGCCCGGCGACGTAGGTTTCGATAAGGATTTCATCGCCGTAGCCCCAATCGTCCCGGCCGATTTCCTGGGGCGGGTGGGAGCGTCCGTCGCGCACGATGATGACCCCCATGGAGGAGCCCTCGGCCACGGGCTTGAGCACGTAGGGGGGCGTCAGCAGGTGCGCGCTCGCGGCCTCGTGACGGTTAACGACGCGGCCCTCGGGGACGCTGACGCCGGCCGCCCGCATGATCGTTTTGGCACGCTCCTTGTGCATGGCGAGCGCCGAGGCGAGCACGCCCGAGTGGGTGTAGGGGATGCGCAGGAGTTCGAGCAGGCCCTGGATCGTGCCGTCCTCGCCCGCCGGCCCGTGCAGGGCGTTGAAGGCCACGTCGGGCTTCAGATCGGTGAGGACCGTGGCGATGTCCGGCCCGACATCGACGCGGGTCACGCGGAACCCCCGGCCTTCCAGGGCCTCGGCGCAGGCGTTGCCGGAGTTGAGCGAGACCGGCCGCTCGGAGGACCACCCGCCCATGAGGACGGCGACGTGCTGGGACATGATGCTTTTCTCCGGACGGGCTCAGGCGCCTGTCTGCGATGATTCGAGGCCGATGCGCTTGATCTCCCAGTGCAGGTCGACGCCGCTGGTCTCGCGCACGCGCCGGCGCACCTCCTCGCCGAGCCCCTCGATGTCGGCCGCCGTGGCGCCGTCGCGGTTGATCAAGAAGTTGCAGTGCATCTCCGAGACCTGGGCGCCGCCGACCGTGAGGCCCCGACAGCCGGCGGCATCGACGAGTTGCCAGGCCTTGCCCCCGGGCGGGTTCTTGAAGGTCGAGCCGCCCGTGCGCTCGCGGATCGGCTGGGCCGCCTCGCGTGCCGCCGTCACCCGGTCCATCTCGGCCTCGATGCTCTGGCGGTCGCCGGGGCGCCCCCGGAACAGGGCGCTGGTGAAGATCACGTCGTCGGGCGCCCCGCTGTGGCGGTAGGCGAAGCCCATCTCGGCGTGGGTGAAGGTGCGCCGGTTGCCCGCCCGGTCGACGCCCTCGGCCTCGATCAGCACGTCCGTGGTCTCGCCGCCATGGGCCCCGGCGTTCATGCGCAGCGCCCCGCCGATGGCGCCCGGGATGCCGCGGAAGAATGCGAGGCCGTCGAGCCCGGCCTCCGCCGCCGCCTTGGCGAGGCGCATGTCGGGCACGGCCGTGCCGACGCGCAGGTGCGCGCCGTCGATCGCCACCGACCCGAAGGCCTTGCCGCCCAGCCGCACCACCACGCCGGGCACGCCGCCGTCGCGCACGATGAGGTTCGAGCCGAGCCCGATCACCGTGACGGGGATCTCGGGATCGAGCCCGGCGAGCAGGGCGGCGAGGTCTTCCGCATCGGCCGGGGTGAACAGCACCTGCGCCGGACCGCCGACGCGGAACCACGTCAGGTCCGACAGGGGCTGGTTGGCGATGAGGCGTCCGCGCAGGGCGGGCGCCGCCGCGCGGATGGCGGGGGTGAGATCGGGAAAGGCGGTCATGGGAGCTGGTGCCTTTCGGCGGAATCAACTAAGGATTGCAGATCAATCGGGCAGATCTCGCAATGGGCAGGGCGATCGTCTTCACCCGCCCGGCGGCCCGGGCGCTGAGCCGGATGCCGGCGACGACGGAGGCCCTGATCCGCGCCAAGCTGCGCCAGCTCGCCGACGAGCCGGACGCCCTGGCCAACAACGTCAGGGCCCTGAAAGGACAGGACGGCTGCCGCCTGCGCGTCGGCGATTGGCGAGTGATCTTCACGAGCGAGCCCGATCGGGTCATTGTGCATGATGTCGGACCGCGCGGGTCGATCTACGGATAGAGTGGGCCTCATGACCGTCGTGCGTACCAGGACCCCGTCCGGCGAGGCCATCGTGATCGTGCCGGAGGCGGAGTTCGAGCGGCTCACCGCGCTGGCCGAGGACGCCCTCGACGGAAAGGCCCTGTCGGCCTCGAAAGCCCGGATCGACGGGGGAACCGAGGATCTGTTGAGCGAAGCCGATCTCGATGCCCTGCGGGCGGCACCCACGCCCCTCGCGTTCTGGCGGGCGCGCCGGGGGGTCGAAACGGCCGCGCTCGCCGAACGGGCCGGTCTCGCGGAATCCGATCTTGTCGCAATGGAGGGGGGCGCGGCCGTGAGCGACATCACGCGTTATCGAGCCCTCGCCGAGGCACTCGGCGTCGACATGGACGATCTCGTGCCGGACGCCGAAGCCGCGTGACGCGATCTCACCCCGTCACACCTCCGAGCGCCGCGAGTTCGCCCGGCAGGGCGTAGGCCCACTGGGTGATGTTGCCGGCGCCGAGGCACACCACGTAGTCGCCGGCCTTGGCGCGGCCCGCGACGAGGCCGGCGAGATCCTCCGAGCGGTCGAGGGCGAGGGCGTCGCGGTGGCCGCGGGATTTGAGGCCCGCGACGAGGCCGTCGCGGTCCATGCCCTCGATGGGCGCCTCGCCGGCCGCGTAGACCGGGGCGACGATGACCGTGTCGGCGTCGTTGAAGCAGGTGCAGAAATCGTCGAACAGCGACGCGAGCCGGGTGTAGCGGTGCGGCTGGACGATGGCGACGACGTTGCCGTCCGTGGAGGCACGGGCGGCCTTCAGCACCGCCTTGATCTCCACGGGGTGGTGTCCGTAATCGTCGAAGATCAGGGCGCCGTTCCACTCGCCGGTCTTGGTGAAGCGGCGCTTGACCCCGCCGAAGCCGGCCAGCGCCTTGCGGATCGCCTCGGGCTCGACGCCGAGCTCGTGGGCCACCGCCAGGGCGGCGGTGGCGTTCAGGGCGTTGTGCTTGCCCGGCATCGGCAGGATCAGGTCTTCCATCTCGAGGCGGAAGCCCGGGCGCCGGTCGCGGATCATCACCCGGAACCGGCTCTGGCCGCCGCGCAGGTCGATGTCGATGAGGCGGACGTCGGCCTGCGGGTTCTCGCCGTAGGTGATGATGCGGCGGTCCTCGATGTGGCCGACCAGATCCTGCACCACCGGGTGGTCGATGCACATCACGGCGAACCCGTAGAACGGGATGTTGTCGATGAAGCGCCGGAACGCGTCCTTGACCGCGTCGAACGAGCCGAAATGGTCGAGGTGCTCGGGGTCGATGTTGGTGACGATGGCGACATCCGCCGGCAATTTCAGGAAGGTGCCGTCGGATTCGTCGGCCTCCACCACCATCCACTCGCCCTCGCCCATGCGGGCGTTGGTGCCGTAGGCGTTGATGATGCCGCCGTTGATGACCGTCGGGTCCATGTTGCCGGCATCGAGCAGGGTGGCGACGAGGGAGGTCGTCGTGGTCTTGCCGTGGGTGCCCGCGATGGCGACGCAGGACTTGAAGCGCATGAGCTCGGCCAGCATCTCGGCCCGGCGCACCACGGGCAGGCGGCGCTCGCGGGCGGCGATGAGCTCGGGGTTGTCGCGCTGGATCGCCGTCGAGACCACGACGAGGGCGGCGTCCTCCACGTTCGCGGCGGAGTGGCCGACGAAGGTGCGGATGCCCTTCTCGGAGAGGCGCCGCACGTTGGCGTTGTCGGAGGCGTCCGAGCCCTGGACGGTGTAGCCGAGGTTCATCATCACCTCGGCGATGCCGGACATGCCGATGCCGCCGATGCCGATGAAGTGGATGGGTCCGAGCTTGTCGGGCAGCTTCATGGGATGAACCAGTCCAGGGTGGGCGCGCCGGAGCGCCCGTTGGGTAAGAATCAGGTGCGGGCGGCCGTGGCGACGACGATGTCGGCGAGGCGTTCGGCGGCGTCGTGGATGCCCGCGCTTTTGGCCGCTGCCGCCGCCGCGGTCAATTTTTCAGGGTTGGTGAAGCGGTCCACGAGTTCGGCCGCGAGGCGGTCGGGCGTGAACGCGCTCTGGGGAATCGCCAGGGCCGCGCCGATGGAGGCGAGGGTCGCGGCGTTGGCGGCCTGGTCCTGATCGATGGCGCCGGGGAGCGGCACGAGGATCGACGGCCGGCCGATGGCGGCGAGTTCCGAGACCGTGGAGGCGCCGGAACGCCCGATGACGAGGTGGGCGGCGGCCATGCGGGCCGGCAGGTCCTTGAAGAACGGCGCCGCCTCGACCCCGCCGAGGCGGAGGCCGAGATAGAGGTTCTGCACGGCCGTGAGGTCTTCCGAGCGCACCTGCTGGACGAGGTGGAGGCGCGCGCGCAAATCCGCCGGCAGGGCTTCGATGGCTTTCGGCACCACCTCGCCCATCACCCGCGCGCCCTGGCTGCCGCCGAAGACGAGGAGGTGGAGGGGGGCGTCCGGAGCGACGGAGGGATACGGTGTGGCGGCGGCCGCGATCACCGCCGGGCGCAGGGGATTGCCCGTGTGGGTACGCGGCGCGAGCGCCTTCACGGGCACGCCGCGCACCTCCTTGAACCCGGTGGCGATGGCCCGCGCGCCGCGCGCCAGGAACGCGTTGGCCCGGCCCATGACGGCGTTCTGCTCGTGCAGGACCGTGGGCACCCGCAGGATCTGCCCGGCGAGCATGGGCGGCACGGTGGGATAGCCGCCGAAGCCCACGATGGCGGCGGGGTCGAGGCGCCTGATCTGCCGGGCGGCGACGCCGAAGCCGCGCCCGAGGGTGAGGAGCGCGAGGCCGCGCTTCACCGGCGAGCGGCCCGAGGGGGTCGCCGACGCGATGGTGACGATCTCGGAGGCCGGAAACCCCGTGGCGATGGAATCCACCCGCGCGTCGGTGGCGAGCACCACCCGCAGCCCGCGCGCGCGCAGAACGTGGGCGAGGCTCTCGGCCGGGAACAGGTGCCCGCCCGTGCCGCCGGCACAGAGCAGGATCGTGGCAGTGGCGACGGTCAACGCATCACTCCGGCGACGGTCGCCGGGGCGGTGCCCGGCGGCTTCTGGCTCAGGGTCGTGGTGCGCGGGCGCTTGCGGGTCAAGGCGACGAGGAAGCCCATGCCGAGGGCCAGCGACAGCATCGACGAGCCGCCGTAGGACACGAACGGCAGGGTCATGCCCTTGGCGGGCATGAGCTGGACGTTCACCGCCATGTTGATGCAGGCCTGGAGCCCGAACAGGGTGACCAGACCCGTGATGGCGAGGCGCGAAAAGGTGTCGTCCGTGCGCCGCGCGAGCTTGAGGCCGCGCATGACGAGGTAGGCGAACAGCGACACGAGGCCGAGGCAGACGAGGACGCCGAACTCCTCGCCGATGACGGAGAACAGGAAGTCGGTGTGGGCGTCGGGCAGGTGGCGCTTGGCCAGGCCCTCGCCCGGACCGACGCCGAGCCAGCCGCCGGCATTGAACGATTCGTGGGCCCAGAAGCCCTGGAAGTTGTCGCCGGACTCGGTGTTCATGAACCGGTCGATGCGCTCGCGCACGTGGTACAGGAAGCGGTAGGCGACGCCGACGCCGAGCAGTCCGGCGATCCCGAGGCCCGCGACCCAGAACCAGTGCAGGCCGGCCACGAAGAACAGCGCGCACCACACGATGGTGATGAGCATGGTCTGGCCGAAATCCGGCTGGAGCACGAGGGGCACGATGGTGACGGGCAGGAGCAGGATCGCCAGGAGGCCGCCCGGCATGTCCCGGCGCTGGGCGCCCTCCGAGAAGGCCCAGGCGGCCACCACCACGAAGGCGGGCTTGACGAATTCCGAGGGCTGCAGGCCGAAGGGGCCGAACTGGATCCAGCGATGCGCGCCCTTGATCTCCGGCCCGAACTTTCCGGCCAGCACACACAGGACGACGCCCATGAGCCATGTGCCCAGGGCCACGCGCCGGATGTGGCGCAGGGACAGGAACGACACGCCGACGATGATGAGGAGGGTGGGCGCGAGGTAGAGCGCCTGCCGGTTGAGGAAGTGGAAGGTCGGCAGGCCGATCTTCTCGGCGACCGGCGGCCCGCCGCCCATGAGGAAGACGAGGCCCGCCACCATGAGGGCGCCGAGGCCCGCCAGCAGGCCGCGATCGACGGTCCACCACCAATCGGTGAGAGGCGTGCGTTCCGCGCGGGACATCATGGGGTGCGCTCTCCGTGGAGCCGGGGCGCTCGCCGGAGCAGCCGCAGGCCGCCGGCAGCCTAGGAGCCGGCACGGCGCGATCCTGTGCCGGAATGGTAAACCAATCCTTTGCGCGACCGCGGATCGGACGCTCAGTCTCCATCCTCGGGATGGCGCATCATCCGGGTCGCGACCCAGCCCACCGCGATGGCGACGCTGACGCCCCAGCCGACCTCCAGGAGGCGCGAGCCGAACATGTGCTGGGCCGTGCCGGTATGGGGCACCAGCAGGATGATGGTGGCGGTGATGCCGGCGAGCCGCCCGGCGCTCGCCACGTTGAGGAGCCAGCACGCGGTGAGCGACAGGATGACGGCGACCGCGTAGGCGACGAGGTCCTGGCCGACGGTGCTGAGGACGGCCAGGCCGATGAGGCCGCCGGTGGCGGCGCCGAGGAACTGGTCGCGGGCCATGGTGCGGGTGGCACGGAACTCCGTCTGCACCACGGCGATGGCCGTGATGGCGCTCCAGAACCCCTCGCGCAGGTTGAGGGCCTGGGTCGGCACGTAGGCGATGAGGGCGGCCGACGCCGACATCAGTCCGTGCGCCGCTCCGCCGACGAGGCGCCGGCGCAGGGGCAGGCGCTTGCGCAGGCGGGCGAGCTGCTGGCGCAGCCAGCCGATGCGCACCTCCTCCCGGGTCGCCTCGCCCGGCAGGACCGGGGGTTCGCGCAGCTCCTGTTCCATGGGGGTCACACGCGGGCGCTCAGGCCGCGACCCGCGTCGCGGCGGCGAGGCCGGGGGCGACCTGCGCGGCGATCTGGCCGGAGGCGACGTTCTTGCCCTTCGCCTCGATCTCGAAATCCGCCCAGGCGAGGTGGCGGCCGACGAGGGCGTTGACGGCCCGGTTCCACATCATGTCGGAATGAGCCGCGAGGTCGCGCCGGGAATGGCCGGCGGCGGAGAGGGCGAGGAAATCCGGCGCGGCGTCGGCGTCGGTGCCCGCCAGCAGGGTTTCCCGGGAGACGCTGATATGCGCGATGGGCCGCACGCCGCGCCACGACTCGCGCACCCGTTCGATGCGTGGGTCCTCGGGCTCGATGTAGGCGCCGCCGCTCTCGACCCAGTGGTGGTGGAGGTCGAGCACCACCGGCACCGCATCGGCGAGGTGCAGCACGGTGTCGAGGCCGAACACGTTCTCGTCGTTCTCGACGGTGATGAGATCGCGCGCGGTCCGCGAGAGCAGGGGCAGGCTCGCGCGAAAGCCCTCGACGCCGGGGTCGCGGGCGCCGACGTGGATGTTGATGTGCGCGCCGTGCGGGTGCCAGCCCGCGCCGTAGCCGAGGAGCGCCATCACCTCGGCATGGTACTCGAACTCGGCGATACCGTTGGCCTGCGCGGCGGGATTGCGCGAGGCGATGACGCAGAACTGTCCCGGATGGAAGCTGAGGCGTACGCCTCCCGCCCGCGCCAGATCGCCGATGCGGGCGAGGCCTGGTTCGATGAGGGCGCGAAAGCCCGGCTCGGCGTAGATCTCGCTGGCGATGGGGTGGGTGTAGCCGGGCAGCACGTTGCTCGCCATGCGCAGGAGCCGCTCCAGGGGCGGGCGCGCCGCGACCCAGGCGACCTGCCGCTCCAGGGCGGCGAGGTTGTGGCGCGCCAGATCCTCCAGCTTCGCCCGGCGGGCACCGGGGGCGAGGCGCGCGAGGTTGGCCATGGTGACGTGGCTGAGGTTCATCTCCAGGGCGGCCTCGCGGGCGGCCTTCAGGGTCTTGAAGCCCTCGGGCGGGGCCTCGACGATGAACTTGCAGCAGAAGCCGAGGCGCGGTTCGCCATCGGTCATCGGTGCGGGACGGCCCGTCTTGGGCGTGGGTGAGTTGGGGGTCGTCGAGCTTGGCTTCGCGGTCATGGGGGGCCAACGCCGCAGGGCCGGTTTGGTCCCGCCCGGTGCGGCGCGCGGCGGCCACAGCCCCCATGAAAAATGTTGCGCCCACGGCTCCCCGCGCGGACGGGCCATTGACGGACCGCCGACGGGCGCCTTTACCGGACCCATGCACGGACGCCGGCCCAGGGGAGCGAGCCACCGCGCGATCATCGCCGTGATCGCGCTCTACGCCCTGTGCCTCCAGGCCATCCTCGGCAGCGCCGCGTCCCTGCCGGCCCTGGGCCAGACCCCCGGCCTGTGCCTGCACGCGGCCGCCGAGGCCGGGCCGGACGCGCCCGCTCCGGTCCACGTGCATCTCGCCTGCTGCACGGCGGCCCAGGCGGTCTCCCCTCTCGCTCTGCCGCCCCTCGTGCCCACCGGCATCGCCTGGCCCGACCGGCGCATCGCCCCCACGGCGTGGCGCCCGCACGCGGTCGCGCAGCCGCGGGCCCCGCCCGAACGGCACGCACAGCCCCGGGCACCGCCCGTCGCCTGAGGGCGCCCCTCGTCCGCCGCCCTGCCGGCGGTGCGGCCGGCGCCCCGATCCCCGAACGCCCGTCCGCCAGACCGGACGGGTTCGACGGATCGGCCGTGCCTCGAGGCGCGGCCCCGAGCGCTCGTGCCCCGCAAGGACGACCATGCCCCCCTCCCTCACCGGCGAGATCCTCGCCGCGCCCGCCCGCCTCTCCCGCGAGGCGGTCTACCGCGCCGTGTGGCGCTGGCACTTCTATGCCGGGCTGGTCTGCCTGCCGTTCCTGATCCTGCTCTCGACCACGGGGGCGCTCTACCTGTTCAAGGACGAGATCAACGCCGCCCTGTTCACCCGGCGCTTCGTCGTGCCCGCCTCGGCCGAGGCGCCCCTGGGGCCGGACCGCCTCGTCTACGTGGCGAGCCAGGCGGTGCCGGATGCCACCCCCCTCACCTACCTCGACCCGGCCGGCCCGACGGCCCCGGCCGTGGTCACCCTGGCGAAGGACGGGGTGAAGACCCTCGTCACCCTCGATCCGCGCACCGGCGATATCCTCGGGCGGGTCGCGGCGGACGGCGAGGTCATGGCGGTGATCCGGCGCCTGCACAGCCTGAGCTATTTCGGACGGATCGCGAACGGGATCGTCGAAGTGGTGGCAGGCTTCCTCATCGTGCTCGTCATCACCGGCACCTACCTGTGGTGGCCGCGTGGACAATCCGGCGGGCAGCCCGGTGGGGTCGTCAGCGTCCGGGGCACGCCCCGCCGGCGGGTGTGGTGGCGCGATCTCCACGCCGTGACGGGCTTTGTGGCCGGGGGCGGCCTGCTGTTCCTTGCGCTCACGGGCCTGCCCTGGTCCATCGTGTGGGGTCAGCAGCTGCGGGCGCTCTCCAACGCAGCCGGCCTCGGCCAGCCGAGCGCCCTGTGGGCGCGGGTGCCGGTCTCGACGGTCCCCATGGGCGCGGCGCTCACCACCGCCGGCTGGGCGCTCGAAGAGGCGCCCGTGCCCCTGTCGCGGGCCGCCCCCACCGCACCCATCGGCCTCGACCGGGCGGCGGCGATCCTTGGCGAGCGCGGCATGCCGGCGGGCTATGAACTCGCCCTGCCCGTGGGCGAGACCGGCGTCTACGCGGCGGCCGCCTATCCGCGCGACGTCACCCGCCAGCGCATGATCTCGCTGGACCAGTATACCGGACAGGCGCTCGTCGACGTGCGGTTCTCCGAGATCGGCATCGTCGGCCGGGCGATCCAGTGGGGCATCGGCCTGCACAAGGGCGAGGTCTTCGGCCGGCTCAACCAGTTCCTGATGCTCGCCATCTGCCTCGCCGGCCTCCTGCTCAGCGTCACCGCCGGGGTGATGTGGTGGAAGCGCCGGCCCTCGGGGAGTCTGGGCATTCCGCCCTGGCCACGCGCACCCGGGATCGTCGCCGGCGTGACACTTCTGGTCGTCGGCCTCGGCGTCCTGTTCCCCCTCACGGGGGCGGCGATCCTCGGCATGATCCTCCTCGATGGCGCCGGCCGGGCCCTGGCCGGGCGGATCGCGGCCTGAGCGCACCCCGCACCGGGCGCGTCGCCCGTGTCCTCCCCCCCGATCCGGGCCCGCCTCGGGATCGTCCTGGTGATCCTGGCCCTGTGGCTCCAGGCCCTGGCGCCGGGCGCGGCCCTGCGCCTGACCGCGCCCGACCCCCTGGCCCACGCGGTCATCTGCGGCCATGGCGCGCAAGCCGCCGTCGCGTCGGAGGACGGAATGCCGGGCCCGTGCGCGTCCTGCCCGTTCTGCACCGGCATCGCGACCGCCCCCCTGGTCCCGGCCGGTCCGCAGGTGGCGCGCGCCGCCCGCTGGCGCGCCGTGGCCTGGGCGCCCCCGCCGCCGCCGCCCCCGCACCGCCGCGCCCGTCCCACCGGCCAGCCCCGCGCGCCGCCCAATCCGTCCTGATCCCGTCGCCCCTCCCCCTTCGACCGATCGGACGCGTTTCCCATGTTGCTCTTCTTCCCCACGCGGCGGTGCCTCGGCCCGCTCCTCGCCCTCCCCGTCGCCTGCCTGAGTTTCGACGCGCGGGCGCAGGACGCGTCGAGCGTCACCCTCGACGAGGTCTCCGTCGTCGGCGACGGCACCGGATCACCCGTCGGCCGCACCGGTTTCGGCGTCGCGTCCCTGCCGGGCTCGGCCCCGAGTGTCATCGAGAACCCCGTCGGCCAGATCGTCACCGCCGTCGGACGCGACGGCGCCATCGCCAACCGGCCGGCGACGAGCATCGGCTCCGTCCTGCTGGACAGCCCCGGCGTCACCGTGCGCCAGGGCAACGGCGCCCGCGACGTCGTCATCTCCGTGCGCGGCAGCAACGCCCGCTCCACCGGAGTGACCAAGAACATGGTGGTGCTGGAGGACGGCTTCGTCCTGACCCAGCCCGACGGCGCCTCGCGCTTCGACCTCGTCGATCCGCGCGCCTATTCCCGCATCGACGTGTTCCGGGGGCCGCAATCGGCCCTGTTCGGCAACTACGCCACGGGCGGGGCCATCGCCTTCCGCACCCGCACGGGCCGGGAGATCTCGGGCGGGCAGGTCCTGGGCTACGAGATCGGCACGGACGCGGGCAGCTTCGGGTATCTCAGCAACTATTTCACCGTCGGCGGCGCCAGCGGCCCGGTGGAGATCAGCCTGTTCGCGAGCGATGTCCGCGCCAACGGCTACCAGGACCATGCGTCCTACGACACCCAGACCATCAACCTGCTGGCGAGCTACACGCCGACCCCCGACAACCGCTTCACCCTGAAGGTGATCAACAACGACCTGCACGCCGACATCCCGGCGCGGTCCTCGCTCAACCAGTACCGGATCAACCCGTACCAGCGCGGCTGCGCCTCGGCCGCCACGGCGGCGCCCGGCTGCACGGTCTACAATTTCTTCCGCAACGGCGCCTTCGGCGCCACCGTGCCGGTGACGGCGGCCGAGGTCGGTCTCGAGCGCAAGGACCGGCGCACCATCGTGGCGGCCCGCTGGGAACACGATGTCGATGCCGAGACCACGTGGCGCACGCAGGTCGGCTTCGACGAGCGCAACTACAACCAGCCGTTCTTCACCAGTTCGGGGCGCGGCAGCATCCCGTCCTACAACGTGATGAGCGACGTCACCCACCGCTCGGAGCTGTTCGGCTTGCCCGCCGTGAGCTACGCGGCGCTCTCCTTCAACGCCCTCGACGCCCACGCCACCACCTTCAACCTGCAGCCGCTCGCGGGACCGACCCTCGGCGCCCTCATCGGCGATCAGGTGGCACAGCAATCGAACCTCGGCGGACGGGCGCGCACGGAGATCGCCCTGTCGCCGGCCTGGACCGGGGTGATCGGGATCAGCGCCGAGAACACCTGGATCACCGGGCAGAACCGCGCCTACGCCTACTCGGCGGCCGGCCGCACCACGACGCCGGCCTTCGCCGATCGCAGCTTCCTCAACGTCGCGCCCGAACTCGCCCTGGTCTATCGGCCGAGCACCGAATGGGCGTTCCGGGGCCGGGCCGCCACGGGCTACACCACCCCGGCGGCCGGCAACCTGTTCGTGACCCCGGCCGGCGTACCGGGCAACAACACCGGGCTCCAGACCCAGGAGAATCTCGGCTTCGACCTCGGCGCCGACTGGACCCCCTGGGAGGGCCTGCGCGTCAGCCTCACGGGCTTCGCCGAGTTCTTCCGCAACGAGCTCGTGTCGCAGAGCCCCGGCGCCGGGCTCCTGGCCTACACCTTCAACGCCCCGGCCTCGGAGCATCGCGGCGTCGAGCTCGCCGCCGACTGGGCGTTCGGCTCAGGCTGGCGCGGCACCCTCGCCTATACCTTCGACGACCAGATCTACACCCGCTACGTCGAGCAGCTGAGCGCCGGGAGCGTCACCGCCCGGTTCGACCGGGCCGGCCGGCTCATCCCCGGCGTGCCCGTCCACCAGCTGCTCGCCCGCCTCGGCTACGAGCAGGTCGGCGGCCCGCTCTCGGGCGTCGGCGGCTTCGTCGAGGTGGTGGCGCAGGACGGGTTCTTCATCGACAACGCCAACACCCTGAAGGCGCCGGGCTACGCCCTGGTCAACGCCAACCTCCACTACGTCACCGACCTGCCCGGCGGCTACGCGAAGCGCCTCAACCTCTACGTCGAGGCGCGCAACCTGCTCGACCGGACCTACGTGGCCTCGGCCCAGAACCTCGCCAACGGCCTGAGCGCCACCACCGGCCTGCCCACGGGGGCGGCGGCCCCGGCCGGCGTCACCGGCTCGATCTACGCCGGCGCCCCCCGCACCCTGGTGGCGGGGATGAAGCTGTCGTTCTGACGCCGCGGCACCCGCGCCGTCGCGGCGGCGCGGGTGCCGGCGCGGGCCCGCTCGCGAGGTCGTGACGGCCGGACGGGTCCGAAGGCCCGGTTGCGCCATCCCGGCGCACCTCCCCGAACGGATCGCAACGCGGCGTGCGCGCGTTCACCCCCCGAATTCGTATTCATTCCAAACAGCGCGCACCCGGCGGTGAAAACCGGGACCTGCGCCACGGCTGTCCGGCCGGTGGGAATGAACGCAGGGGACGCGCGCATGACCGACAAGACCGCCACCGACAGAGTTTCGGGCCCCAGCCGGCGCACCGTCATGGAGGGCTGCGCCGCGCTCGCCGCCTTCGGGGTGGCGGGCTTCGGCGTCGACCGGCCGGCCTTCGCCGCGCCGGCACCCGCCCCCGGCGATCCCGCGCCCCAAACCATGCCGGTGCGCCTCACCATCAACGGGCAGGACCGCGACCTCGTCCTCGACACCCGCACCACCCTCCTCGACGCCCTGCGCGAGCACCTCGATCTCAACGGCACCAAGAAGGGGTGCGACCACGGCCAGTGCGGCGCCTGCACGGTGCTGGTCGAGGGGCGCCGCATCAATGCCTGCCTGACGCTGGCGGCCATGCACGAGGGCGACAGCATCGAGACCATCGAGGGATTGGCGAAGGGCGAGGCGCTGCATCCGCTCCAGGCGGCCTTCCTCGAACACGACGGCTACCAGTGCGGCTACTGCACGCCGGGGCAGATCTGCTCGGCCAAGGGCATGCTCGCCGAGGTCGAGGCCGGCTGGCCGAGCCACGCCAGCGCCGATCTCCTGGCCGCACCGAAGCTCACCGAAATCGAGATCCGCGAGCGCATGAGCGGCAACCTGTGCCGGTGCAGCGCCTACCCGAACATCGTCGCGGCCATCGGCGACGCCGCCGGCCGCGCCGGTTGAGTTAACCATGTTTCACGGGAAACACCGTCCCGGCCCAGCCGTCCGGGCACGCATTCGGGTCCCGGTCATCCGGGTCCTTCTCCACGGGGCCACACCAGAACGGGCACCACGCCGATGAAAGCCTTCACGTACGCCCGGCCCAAGACCGTCGCGGAAGCGGCCGAGATGGCGGCCGCGCAGCCGAACACCCGCTTCATCGCCGGCGGCACCAACCTCCTCGATCTGATGAAGCTCCAGGTCGAGACGCCGGCCCACCTCGTCGATGTGAACCGCCTCGGCCTCGCCGACGTCACCGAGACCGGCGACGGCGGCCTGCGCGTCGGCGCCCTGGTGCGCAATTCCGACCTCGCCGCCCATCCGCGCATCCGCAAGGATTACGCGGTGCTGTCGCGGGCGCTCCTGGCCGGGGCCTCGGGCCAGCTTCGCAACAAGGCGACGACCGCCGGCAACCTGCTGCAGCGGACCCGCTGCCCGTATTTCTACGACACCACCCAGGCCTGCAACAAACGGAACCCCGGTTCGGGCTGCGCCGCCATCGGCGGGTTCACCCGCATCCACGCGGTGCTGGGGGCGAGCGACGCCTGCATCGCCACCAACCCGTCCGACATGGCCGTCGCCCTACGGGCGCTCGACGCCACCGTCAAGACCGTGGACGCCAAGGGCGCGGAGCGCACGATCCCGCTCGCCGATTTTCACCGCCTGCCCGGCGACACGCCGCAGATCGAGACCGCCCTGAAGCCCGGCGAACTCGTCACCGCCGTGACCCTGGGCAAGCCGGTTCCCGGCGCGCACCTCTACCGCAAGGTTCGCGACCGGGCGTCCTACGCCTTCGCGATCATCTCCGTGGCGGCGGTGATCGACAAGGGGCCGGACGGCAGGGTCCGCGCGGCGCGGCTCGCCTTCGGCGGCCTCGCCCACAAGCCGTGGCGGGTCCCGGCGGCCGAGGCGGCCCTCGTCGCCTCGAACGGCGATGCCGACGCCGCCGCCGACGCGGTTCTGGCGGGGGCCAAGGGCCAGGGCACCAACGACTTCAAGATCCCCCTGACCCGCCGGACCCTGCGCGCCGTCGTCGCCGAAGCGCTCAGGGCCTGAGGCCTTTTCGAGCCTGACGCGACGCCACACCCCGAAAGAATCAGGAACCGTCCGATGGACATGAACCAGCCGATCGGCCGCACGCCCCTCGACGACAAGCCCGACGGCCTGCTGGGCAAGCCCATCGACCGGATCGAGGGCCGTCTCAAGGTCATGGGCGCGGCGCCCTACGCCTACGAGACCCGCGAACTGAAGAACCCGGCCTACGGCGCCCTCGTCGAGGCCGGCATCGCCAAGGGCCGCATCCGCAGCCTCGACGTCGCTGCCGCCCGCGCCATGCCGGGCGTCCTTCACGTGATGACCCACGAGAACGTGCCGCCGCAGGGCGAGAAGAAGGAGCAGGTGTCGCCGGTCCTGGCGGGCCCCGAGATCCGTCACCACGGCCAGCCCATCGCCTTCGTGGTGGCCGAGACCTTCGAGCAGGCCCGCGCCGCCGCCGCGACGATCAAGGCCGAGTACGCGCAGGAGACGGGCGCCTACGACCTGCGCGCCGGCATGGCGGACGCAGTGGTGCCGAAGCAGATGCAGAGCCCGCCGGATTCGGCGCTCGGCGATTTCGAGGGCGCCTTCGCCAAGGCCGCCGTGCGGGTCGATGTCGAGTACACCACGCCGGTCCAGACCCACGCGATGATGGAGCCGCACGCCACCATCGCCTCGTGGGAGGGCGATCACGTCATCCTGTTCACGGCCAACCAGATGCTAAACCGGGGGCAGGTGTCCCTCGCCTCGGTGTTCGGCCTGCCGCCGGAGAACGTGCGACTCGTCAGCCGCTACATCGGCGGCGGCTTCGGCGGCAAGCTGCAGCCCCAGGCCGACGCGGTCTTCGCCGCCCTCGGCTCGAAGGCGGTGGGCCGGCCGGTGAAGGTGGCGCTGACCCGCCAGCAGGAATTCCACATCACCACCCGGCGCTCGGATACGATCCAGCGCCTGCGCCTCGGGGCCGGACCGGACGGCACGCTCGTCGCCATCGGCCACGAATCCTGGTCGGACACCACGCCGGGCGACGGGTTCTACGAGACGTCGGCCAACGCGACGCGCTCCCTCTACGCCGCGCCGAACCGGATGACGAAGCACCGCCTCGCCACCCTCAACCTGCCGCTCGCCTCGGCCATGCGCGCGCCCGGCGAGGCGGTGGGCATGCTGGCCCTCGAATGCGCCGTGGACGAGCTCGCGGAGCAGCTCAAGATCGACCCCGTCGAGCTGCGCATCCGCAACGAGCCGACGCAGGACCCCGAGAAGGGCGTGCCGTTCTCCACCCGCCAGCTCGTGCCGTGCCTGCGCGAGGGCGCCGCCCGCTTCGGCTGGGACAGGCGACGCGCGCCCGGCACCACGCGGGACGGGCAGTGGCTCGTCGGCATGGGCGTCTCGGCCGCCGCCCGCCTCAACCCGCTGATGCCCTCGTCCGCCGCCATCCGCCTCGAGGGCGACGGCTCCGTCACCGTCCGCATGGCGATGACCGACATCGGCACCGGCACCTACACGATCCTGACGCAGATCGCCGGCGAGATGCTCGGCCTCCCCGTGGAGCGGGTCCGCGTCGAACTCGGCGACACGCGCTTCCCCAAGGCCTCCGGTTCGGGCGGTTCGTTCGGAGCGGGCAGCGCCGGCTCGGCCCTCTACGTCGCCTGCGAGAACCTGCGGGCCAAGATCGTCGCCGCGGCCGAACTCGGGCCGGAAGAGGCGCGCTTCGAGCAGGGACGCGTCGTCTCGGGCAACCGCTCGGAGAGTCTCGCCGACATCGCCGGGCGAAAAGGCGACATGGAGGCCACGGGCGAGATCAAGCCCGGCGCGATGACGAAGGCGTTCTCGCAATATTCCTACGGGGCGCACTTCGCCGAAGTGGGGGTCGACGCCGATACGGGCGAGGTCCGCCTGCGGCGGATGCTCGGGGTGTTCACCGGCGGGCGCATCCTCAACCAGAAGACGGCGCGCTCGCAGGCCATCGGCGGCATGGTCTTCGGCGTCGGCGCGGCCCTGATGGAGGAGGTGGTGATCGACCCGCGCACGGGCCACTTCGTCAACCACGATCTCGCTGAGTACCACGTGCCGGCGCATGCCGACATTCCGGCCGTCGAGGCTTTGTTCCTGCCCGAACTCGACGACAAGGCCAATCCTCTGAAAAGCAAGGGTCTCGGCGAGCTCGGCATCTGCGGCGCCGGGGCGGCCCTGGCCAACGCCGTCTACAATGCCACCGGCGTGCGGATCCGCGACTATCCGCTCACCCTCGACAAGGTGCTGCGCGGCCTGGAGGCCCAGGATCGCGCCCCGGCGCGCCCGACCTGACGCAACGGCACCGGATCTTCCAAAGACGTCGTCGTCGATCGCCGCACGACGTCCGTGGCCCTAGAGCATTTTCCGCCGAAGTGGTTGCCGGTTCGGCGCAAGAAAATGCGATACACAACAAAGGGCTGGAGCGTTTTCTGCGATCCAAGGATCACAGAAAACGCTCCAGCGGCACGCGACGACGACTTGGTCCGGCGGAGTCTTTCGCGGCACGCCGCCGGAGCTCCGGCGCGGGCGGGCCATCTTGCGCGATGCTGCACAGCAAGCCCGCCACGCAACAGGTTTGAAAGGAGGATGCGGCAGGAGTGGAGCGCGCGCTCGATCGCGGCTCCTCCGACAAGGCTCGACGCCCCATGGATCCCTCGCCCCCGCCCCCCCGCCGGGCGCTCACACCCGGTGCGCTCGTCGCCCGGTTCCGGCGCGCGCGCGAGGGCGCGACGGTGGTGGAATTCGCCATCCTGGCGTTCCCGTTCCTGGCGCTGATCACCGGCATCATCGACATGTCGATGCTGTTCTGGGCGAGCCAGACCCTGGACGACGCCCTCGCGGACGCTTCGCGCACGATCCAGACGGGGCAATTCCAGAGCGTGAATTCCGGCGTCGCCGATCCCGCGCTGGTCCTGGAGAACCTGCGCAAGCAGCTCTGCCAAGTGAACGGCGCCGAACGCTGGACCCTGTTCAAGTGCACGGAGGTGAAGCTGGACGTGCGGGTCTTCGCCTCCATGGCGACGGGCGCGACCGCCAGCCCCATCGATCCGTCCACCAGGGACTGGTCGACGGGGTTCGGCACGAACTACGCCAACGCCCAGGCGAGCACCATCGTGGTGATCCAGGCGGCGGTGAAGTACCCGAGCCTCACCCTCATGTTCCCCATGACGCCGGCCTTCGGGGACGGATCGCGCCTGCTGCAATCCGTCCAGGTCTTTCGCACCGAGCCGTTCTGAACCGTGGAGTCCCGCGTGACCCGCTTATCCCCGGAGGCTTCCATGACCGCGCCGGTCTCCGTCGCGCCGGCCCGGCCGGGCGTCCTCGGCCGTTTCCGGCGCGCCCAGGGCGGCGTCGCGGCGATCGAGTTCGCCCTCGTCGCGCCGGTGCTGCTGCTCATGTATGTCGGCGGTGCCGAACTCGCCCGGGCCACGATGGCCCAGCGGCGCACCAGCCTGCTCGCCCGGACCGTGGCCGACCTCACCGCCCTGGGCGACACAACCTCGCCCATGGCGCGGGCCACCATGGACGACATCCTGGCGGCGTCCCGGCTCGTCTACAGCCCGTTCGATGCGACGCAGGCGGTGATCCGGGTCGCGGCCATCGGCATCTACATGCAGGGGTCGACCCGCACGGTCCGAATCTGCTCCAGCGACGGATCTCCGAGCACCGCCAAGTGGCCCGTCGGTCTCGCGCCAACAAGCCTGACGATTCCGGCCAACTACAATCGCCACGGCATGCGCCTCGTCGTCGCCCAGGTCACGATGCCCTACACGCCGGTCCTCGGCGCCGCCTACGCCACCCTCACCCGCGCCAGCACGGGCGCGTTCCCCCTGGCCGATACGGTGATCTGGCCGACCCGCCAGGGCAAGGCCGTCACCAGCGGCGCCGACGACGAGGTCATCCTGCCGGCGGGCGTCGCCTGCCCGGCGACGTCGGGTTGACGGGGTCGCCCGGCCGGATCAGCGGACGATGCGCAGCTTGCCGATGCTTTTCGCGATGTCGTCGAAGGCCGCGATGAGGGCGGTGGACGAGTTGGCGACGTAGGCCTGGGCCGGCACCGTGGCGCAGTCCCGCAGGAGATCGATGCCCGCCTGGTCGATGGGGTCGTTCGGCACGCTGAACCCGATGGTGAACACGGCGATGTTGCGCGCCTTGGCGTTGGTGCAGGCCTCGCGCGTGAGGGCGTCGAGGGCGGCGCGCGCCTGGGCGTCCGAGGTCGGCGTGGCCGTGCCCGTGACGAGGCGCCCGGCAAGCGCCGAACTGCCCGAGACCTTGGTTCCGTTGCCGTTGGTGATGTAGCCCATGGCGCTGAACAGGGAATTGTTGATGTTGGAGATGCCGAGGTCGGCATTGGTGTTCCACGAGTTGAACCCGTCGGTCATCAGGACGATGACCTTGCGGACCGTCGTGTCGCTGTAGGCGGTCCCCTGGGCGAACACGCTCAGCGGCGAGATCGTCCGCCAAGCCCACATGAAGCCTTCGAAGATGTTGGTGCTGCCGAGGGGGGCGAGGCCGTCGACGAGGGCCTTGAGCTTCACGGTGTCGTTGGTCAGCGTCTGCAGAGGCTTGCTGGTGCAGAGGAAGTTCGGCCCGTTGGGGATCGAGAGCCAGGTGCTCGTCGGCGAGGAATACTGCGTCGGCTTGTAGTACTTGCACGCCCGCATCTCCGCCTCGGAGGCGGTCATCGTCTTGGCACTGCAATCCGACTGCGCGGTATGATCCTCCAGATAGCTGTTGCTGTAATTCTGCACCGATGGATTCAAGCTGGCGTAGCGGTCCGTCGTCGAGGGAATGTTGTAGTTGTAATCGCCGTAGATGCGCGCAAGGCCGGTGGTGTTGCCGGCAGGCTCGTCGGGTGCGAACATCGGCACGAAGTAGCTGTCGGGATTACCCGCAGTCGGGGCCGCATCCTGCACATTCAGGGGATAGGGCAGCGTCTCCAGGCATCCGGCCCAGCCCCAGGTCGAGTCGAGCTTCTTGAGCTGGGCAAAGATGTCGAGCCGGTTCTTGATCGCCGCCTTGACGGTGGCGTTGGCGGCGGAAAAATCGACGTTGGTCCAGTGGTAGGCGGATTTCGGGGCCGACGACCCGTCGATCCAGGACGTCGCGGCCCCGTAAGTGTTGGGGTCCACCGCCACGGCGGCGGCGAAGGGCACGATGGAGATCCGGGTCTGCGGGCTGAAGGCGGGCTTGGTGTAGACGTAGTCGACGAACTTCTTGGTCGCGTCCTGAGCGGCGGCCATCTTCGTGCCCGAGCCGCCGGCCTTGTTCATCGACCCCGTGGTGTCCAACGCGATGGCGATCTCGAAGGTCTGGGCCATGGGCGTCGCGCATTGCGACGAGGCGGAGACATTGATGGTGTTGATGCGCAGGAGGCTGGCGAAGGCGGTGGTGTAGGTGGCGGTGGCCTTCACCAGGATCGTGCGCGGGTTCGCCCCGATGGCCAGCGGTGTCGTCAGGGTCGCGGCCGGCATGTAGGAGGCGATGAGCTTGGTGGCCTGATCCTCCAGGGCGGCGCTGGTCGTGGCCGTGCTGGTCTGGCACAGGCTCAGGGCCGTCCCGTCGACGGCGTTCTGCAACCGGGTGCGCATGGCCGAGGCCCGGCCGTAGTCGATCCCGGTTCCGGCGATGAACATCAGCGGCACGAAGCTCAGGCCGAAGATGACGGCGATGTTTCCGCGCCTGTCGCCAAGAAATCGGCTCATGATGGACATCGTTCGGACCTTGATCGACATCCGCCGACATCCATCAGGTTTCGATTAACGTTCGGTGATCGCCCTCGAACACAAACTCGATACCATCCTGGATCGACACGATCTCCTGCAACACAACTTCCGCAGCGCGATGTCGGCCGGGATCGGGAACGGGCCTGTCGCGCGGCGTGCCTACGCGACGCGGTCGGGATGCCCTAAGAGGGCTTCTCACGACGCCCGATCGCGGGCGTCTGAGCGACGCTCAGGATCAGCGCACGGGGCGTCCGCTCCGGGTCGGAGGAGGCGGGAGCCATGCGCAAGAACGATCCCTGCATCGCCGTCTGCCGGTTCGACGGGCGGACGGGCTGGTGCGTGGGCTGCGGCCGGACGGTCCCGGAGATCCGCGCCTGGATGACGTTGACGCCGTTTCGCCGCACGGCCCTCCTGCGCGATCTGCCGGCGCGGGTTCGCAAAGTTCAGGATGCGCCCCGGGAGACTTGATTCTGTGCTTCATCGAAACGGCGACCGGATCGCGACGCGGCGCCCGAGCGAGGCCGAGATCCGCATCGCGGAGCGATCGGGCGGATCTCTTGGGGCGTCTTTGCGCCCTTCAACTTTTCGGGTGCGGGGCGCTCCGTCGCAGACAGGCGCGCTGCAATCCCCTAAGCCTGTCCTAAGAGCCGCGCCGACCGAACGGGGGCGCCAAGGCTCGGTGGAGGAACCCCCATGATGCTGCGCCGCGCGCTCCTCGGCCTCGCCGCCCTCCTTCCCCTGGCGCTCGCGCTGCCCGCCCTTGCCGGCGAACCCGTGCCCTTCGACGCGGACGCCTTCGCGGCGGCGCAGAAGGCGGGGCGGCCGATCCTCGTCGAGGTCAGCGCGCCGTGGTGCCCGATCTGCAAGACCCAGAAGCCGATCCTGGCCAAGCTCGCCCAGGACCCGCGCTTCAAGGACCTCGTGATCTTCGACGTCGATTTCGACAGCCGCAAGGACGTCCTGCGCCGCTTCGACGCCCGCATGCAGAGCACGCTCATCGCCTTCAAGGGCGAGACCGAGACCGGACGCTCCGTCGGCGAGACCCAGCCCGAATGGATCGAGGGGCTGGTGGAGAAGACGCTCTAGCGCGCGGATGGCCGCCACCCTCGGCCTCGCCTTCCTGGCGGGCCTCCTGTCGGTGCTGTCGCCCTGCGTGCTGCCGCTCCTGCCCCTGGTCCTCGGGGCGGCGGCGACGGAGCATCGCCTCGGGCCGGCGGCGCTGGCGGGCGGACTCGCCCTGTCGTTCGTCGCCATCGGGCTGTTCGTCGCCACCATCGGCTTCACCCTCGGCCTCGACACGGAGGTGTTCCGCACGGTGGCCGCCGTCCTGCTCGTGGGGATCGGCCTCGTCCTGATGCTGCCCGCCGCCCAGACGCGCCTGGCCGTCGCCGCCGGCCCGTTGAGCGACCGGGCGCGGGCGCGGTTCGGCGGGTTCTCGACCGCCGGGCTCGGCGGCCAGTTCGGGGTCGGCCTGCTGCTCGGCGCCGTGTGGAGCCCCTGCGTCGGGCCGACCCTCGGGGCCGCCTCGCTGCTCGCCGCGCAAGGCCGCGACCTCGCCGCCGTGACGCTCACCATGGTGCTGTTCGGCCTCGGCGCCGGCCTGCCCCTCGTGGCCCTGGGCCTCCTCTCCCGGGCGACGCTGATGGGGTGGCGCGGCCGGATGATGGGGCTGGGCCGGGGCCTCAAGGCGGTCCTCGGCCTGATCCTGCTCGTGACCGGCCTCGCGATCCTGACCGGCCTCGACAAGCGCCTGGAGACCGCCCTCGTCGAGGCCTCGCCCGCCTGGCTCACCGCCCTGACCACGCGGTTCTGACGGCTCGCCCCTCCTACGGGCGCGGCCAGCGCAGCAGGCGTTCCGGGGCGAAGCGGTCCAGGGGCAGGCGCGGGGGCCGGCCGGTGGCGAGGTCGGCGACGAGCTGGCCGGTGATGGGGCCCGTCGAGAGGCCGATATGGCCGTGCCCGAACGCGAAGATCAGCCCCGGATGCCGGGGCGCCCGGCCGATCACCGGCAGGCCGTCGGGCGTGGACGGGCGGGCGCCGAGCCAGGGCTGATTGTCGAGGGGGCCGCCGAGGCGCAGGGTGCCCATGGCCTCCTGGGAGGCCGCCTCGATCTGGGTGTGATCGGGCGGCGCGCCGCGGGCGTTGAGCTCGACGCCGGACAGGACCCGCACCCGGCCCTCGCCCATGGGCGCCAGGATCGAGCCCGCGCCCGTGTCGAGGACCGGCCGGGTCAGGGGCGGAGAATCGGGATGCAGGGCGTAGTGCCGGTGGTAGCCGCGCTCGGCCGCGAAGGCGAAGCGGTAGCCCAACGGCCGGGCGATGTCGGCGGACGCCGCCCCCGCCGCGAGGACGACCTGGCGGGCGCGGACCTCTCCGCCCTCGAACGCGAGGCGCCAGCCTTCCGCCTCCGGCGCGAGGCCACGGGTCGCGGCGCGGATCGTGCGACCGCCGAGGCCGGCGAACAGCCCGGCGCAGGCCTCGACCAGGGCGCCCGGATCGCCGACGCTGCCCGTCTCCGGCAGGAGCATGGCCCGCGCGAAGGGGCGCACCAGGGCCGGTTCGAGGTCGCGCAGGCCCGGCCCGTCGAGGAGCTCCATGGCGACGCCGTGCTCGGCCAGGATCGCCCGCTCCAGGGCGGCCGCGGCGAAGGCGTCGTCCGTCCGGTAGGCCTTGAGCCAGCCCGTGCGCTTCAGGAGATGCGTCGTCCCGGCCCGGGCGGCGAGGCGCTCGTGCTCGGCATAGGCCGCACTGGTCAGCGGCAGGAGCGCGCCCGCCGCCCGCCGCCAGGCCGAGGCCCGGGCGGCGGCGAGGAAGTGCAGGGTCCAGGGCAGGACCCGCGGCAGATGGGTGTAGCGCAGGCGCAGGCCCCGGTCGGCGTTGCGCAGGTAGACCGGCAGCTTGCCCCACAGGGCCGGGCTCGCCATGGGCAGGATCGAGCCGCGGCTGATCACGCCGGCATTCCCGAACGAGGTCCGGGCCCGCGCCTCGCCCGGATCGACGAGGACCACGTCGAGCCCGCGCTCCTTCAGGGCGATGGCCGAGGCGAGGCCGACCATGCCGCCCCCGATCACCGCGACATCGCAAGGGTCCCCGGCGGTCCGTGCGCGCTGCTCAGTCATTCGACGATACCATTCCCATCCCGTTGCGGGCGCAAGCCGCGGAGCCGCCCGGGCAGGCGCCTCGCAAGACGTCGGCCTCCTATCGCGGGCGCGCGGGCCGGGGACAAGGCCGCCCGCCTGTGTCGGACAAAAGCCCACGAAAAACCCTCCGGCTCGGGGCGCCGGAGGGTCGGGGACCGGAGAAGACCGGACGGTGTGGGAGCGGTGGCTACTCGGCCGCCTGGAGGGCGGGCAGCTCGGAATCGAGGGGCATCGGGTTGCCGCCCAGAGCCGCTGCGAGCTTCACGTCGTCGACCTCGCCTTCCCAGCGGGCGACGACGATGCAGGCCACCGCGTTGCCGATGAAGTTGGTGAGCGCGCGGCACTCGGACATGAACCGGTCGACGCCGAGGATGAGCGCCATGCCGACCACCGGCACCGAGGGCACCACCGCGAGGGTCGCCGCGAGGGTGATGAAGCCGGAACCCGTGACGCCGGCCGCGCCCTTCGAGGACAGCATCGCCACGAGGAGCAAGAGGCCCTGCTCGCCGTAGGTCAGCGGCGTGTCCGTGGCCTGCGCGATGAAGAGCGCCGCCATGGTCATGTAGATGTTGGTGCCGTCGAGGTTGAACGAGTAGCCGGTGGGGACCACGAGGCCGACCACGGGCTTCGAGCAGCCGGCGCGCTCCATCTTCTCCAGCAGCGAGGGCAGCGCGGATTCGGACGACGAGGTGCCCAGCACCAGCAGCAGCTCTTCCTTGATGTAGCGGATGAGCTTGATGATCGAGAAGCCGTTGTAGCGGGCGACCAGGCCGAGGACGCCGAGCACGAAGATCGCCGAGGTCAGGTAGAAGGCGCCGACGAGGTAGGCGAGGTTGGCGAGCGACGCGATGCCGTACTTGCCGATGGTGAAGGCCATGGCGCCGAAGGCGCCGATGGGCGCGACCTTCATGATGATGTTGACGACGCCGAAGATGGCTTCCGACAACACCTTGATGATGTCGAGCACCGGCTTGCCGCGGTCGCCCAGGAAGGCGAGGCCGAAGCCGAACAGCACCGAGAAGAACAGCACCTGCAGGATCTCGCCGCCCGAGAAGGCACCCACCGCCGTCGTCGGGATGATGTTCATCAGGAAGTCGGTGATCGTCTGCGTCTTCGCCTTCTCGGCGTACATGGCGATCGCCTTGGGATCCAAGGACTTCGGATCGATGTGCATGCCCGCGCCCGGCTGGACGAGGTTCGCCACGATCAGGCCGACGATGAGGGCCAGGGTCGAGAAGGTGATGAAGTAGATGAGCGCCTTGCCGCCGACGCGGCCGACCTTCTCGAGATTGGTCATGCCGGCGATGCCGGAGACCACGGTGAGGAAGATCACCGGCGCGATGATCATCTTGACGAGCTTGATGAAGGCGTCACCGAGCGGCTTCATGTCCGCGCCGACCTGCGGGTAGAAGTGGCCGAGCGTGATGCCGATGGCGACGGCGACGAGGACCTGGAAATACAGGGTCCGGTACAGGGGCTTGGGCTTGGCGGGCGGATGCGGGGCGGTGAGCGGTGATGGTACGGCAGCCATGGGGGCGTTCTCCCGGTTGGACGTTGCGGGTGTCGGTTGGGAGGCGCGGGTTGGCCCCGGCTCCGTCCGATCCTGGTGTTGGCCGGCGGGTCGCTCCCACCGGCACCCAGCCCTGCCGTGGATGCAGGCCTGCGTTTCGTTTCCGGAATGGCAACCGGCATGCCAGCCCGGGAACCACCCTAATAATTGGTTAACCCGTTGATTTGAGGCCTATTTTTTCGATGCCGCGCGCGCCCTCTTCCGACCTCGATCCGAGAACCCGCACCCGGCGGGAGAAAGCCGTGCGGAAATCCGCACGCCGCCGCGCCCAATGAGGCCGACCCGTCCCGATCCCGCCGCGACCCGGCCGGGGCGGCGGCGTGGCCTCGTCCTGGTGGCGAGCCTCGCGGCGATGCTCCTCGCCGCCTGGATCGCCGGGCGCGCGGCCGAGCGCTGGGCGCTGGCCGACCTGCGCCGCACGGCGCACGCGACCCTGGCGCTCCAGGTCGCGGCGCTCCACGCCGAGATGCAGAAGCAGGCCTCCCTGCCGCTGGCCTTGGCGGCGGACCCGGAGATTGCGGCGGTCGCGGGCGCGTCCATGTCCCAGGATCCTGCCCTGTCGCAGGACCTCGTCGCGCGGGTGAACCGGCGCCTCGCCCAGGTGGCGGCGGCCACGGCGGCTGCGGTGATCTACGTGATCCGCCCCGACGGCATCACCGTGGCGGCGAGCAATGCGGAGGCCGAGCGCAGCTTCATCGGCCGGGACTACGCCTTCCGGCCCTATTTCCGGCAGGCGGTCGCCACGGGCGCCGGCTCGCAATTCGCGCTCGGCACCGTCAGCGGCCGAGCCGGCCTCTACCTCTCGCGCAGGATCGTCGGGACCGGCGGCGTCGTGGTGGTCAAGATCGAGTTCGACGGGATCGAGGCCGCCTGGCGGGCGGGCGGCGACGGGGTGTTCGTGGCCGATTCCCGCGGCATCGTCCTCGTGGCGAGCGATCCGGCCTGGCACTTCTCCACCCTGCGCCGCATCGACGAGGACGAGCGCCGCCGCATCCGCGAGGCCCTGGAATTCGGGGCGGCGCCCCTGGCCGAGATGCCGCTCCATCCCATCCCGGGCGCACCCGACCGCGTGCGGATCGGGCGGGGGGCGGCCCCGGCGCGGCCGGCTCTGGCCCTCGACGCCGCGATCCCGGGCACGGATTGGCGCCTCCACACCCTGACGCCGCTCGGCGGCGCAGTGGAGCGCGAGCGGGTGCAGGCCTGGATCATCGCCGCCCTGCTCACGGGGCTCGCCTGCCTCGGGCTCACCACCCTGGCGGACCGGCGCCGGCGCCAGCGCCGGCGCCTCGCCGAGGTCTCGGCCCGCCGCGAGGAGCTCGAAGGCTGCGTGCGCGAGCGGACCCAGGAACTCACGGACGCCAACCGGATGCTGCGCCTCGAGATCGAGGAGCGCCGGCGCGCCGAGGCCGAGCGCGAGCGGGTCGAAGCCGAGCGCGAGCGGGTTGAAGCCGAGCGCGAGCGCCTGGGCCGCGAGCTCGCCCAGGCCGGCCGCCTCGCGGCTCTGGGTCAGTTCGCCGCCAGCATGGCCCACGAGATCAACCAGCCGCTGGCCGCCATCCGCGCCTACGCCGACAACGCCGCGATCCTGATGCAGCGCGGCCGCACCACCGAGGCCTCCGAGAACACGGTCGCCATCGGCCGGCTCACGGACCGCATCGGCGGCCTCACCCGCCAGTTGAAGGGCTTCGCGCGGCGGGCCTCGCCCCGGCGCGAGCCGGTGCCCCTGGACGCGATCCTGCGCGACGGCCTCGAACTGGTGGAGGCGCGCGCGCGCGGCGCCGGCATCCCCCTGGTGGTGGACGCGCCCCGGGCCGGGCTCCACGTGCTCGGCGACGGGCCGCGCCTGGAACAGGTTCTGGTCAACCTGCTCCAGAACGCCCTCGACGCCGTCGCCGGGCGCCCCGACCCGAGGGTGACCCTCCGGGTGAGCGAGGACGGCGACCGCGTCGGGATCGCGGTGCACGACACCGGCCCGGGCCTGCCCGAGGCCTTGCGTGCGCAGGTGTTCGATGCCTTCTTCACCACGAAATCCGACGGCCTCGGCCTCGGCCTCGCCATCGCCCGGGGCATCGTCGAGGATTGCGGGGGCAGCCTGACGGCGGGCGACGATCCGGCGGGCGGCGCCGTCTTCCGCATGGATCTCGCCCGGGCGAACGGCACGGCGGAGCCCGAGGCGGCCGGATACCGGGAGGCGAGGCATTGAGCGAACCAGCGCAGGAGCGGCCGTCGCCCGAGCGGGTCGTCTTCATCGACGACGAGGCGGATGTCCGGCAGGCCAACCGCCAGAGCCTCGAACTCGACGGGTTCATCGTCGAGACCTTCGGGGCCGCCGGTCCGGCGCTGGCCGCGATCATGGCCGATCCGCCCGGCCTCGTGGTCACCGACGTGCGCCTGCCCGACCTCGACGGCGTCGCCCTGTTCGCGCGCCTGCGCGCCCTCGACCCGGATCTGCCCGTCATCCTCATCACCGGCCACGGCGACATCCGCATGGCGGTCGGCGCCATGCGCGACGGGGCCTACGACTTCCTCGCCAAGCCCTACCCGGCGGAAAGCCTGATGGCCTCCGCGCGCCGGGCCCTGGAGCGCCGCCGTCTCGTCCTCGAGAACCGCGCCCTGCGGGCGACCCTCGACGCGGCGGTGGAGGAGGACCCCGCGTTCCTCGGGGTCTCGCCCGAGATGGTGCGCCTGCGCGGCCTCGTGCGCGAGGTGGCGAACGCCGACGTCGACGTCCTCGTGTTCGGCGAGACCGGATCGGGCAAGGAGGTGGTGGCGAGCGCCCTGCACCGCTGGAGCCGGCGGGCGCGGCGCAACTTCGTCGCCATGAATTGCGGGGCGCTCCCCGACAGCGTGGTGGAGAGCGAGCTGTTCGGCCACGAGGCCGGGGCGTTCACGGGCGCCCTCAAGCGCCGGGTCGGGCGCATCGAGCACGCGCAGGGCGGCACCCTGTTCCTCGACGAGATCGAGAGCATGCCGCTCAACCTGCAGGTGAAGCTCCTGCGCGTCCTGCAGGAGCGGTCGGTGGAGCCGCTGGGTACCAACGAGGTCCGCGCCATCGACATGCGGGTGGTGGCGGCCACCAAGGTCGATCTCGGCCAGGCGGCGGCCCAGGGGACGTTTCGCGACGACCTCTATCACCGGCTCAACGTCATCACGATCCAGATCCCGCCGCTCCGCGACCGGCGCGAGGACGTGATGCTGCTGTTCCAGGAATTCCTGACCCGGGCCGCCGCCCGCTTCGGCCGCGAGGCGCCCCCGGTCACGCCGGCCGTGCGCGAGCACCTGCGCCGCCACGACTGGCCCGGCAACGTGCGCGAGCTCGGGCACTTCGCCGAGCGGCACGCGCTGGGCCTCGGCCGACCCGAGACGGCCGCACCCGGAGCCGCCGCCGGGACCGTCACCCTCGGGACCCTCGCCGAGCAGGTCGACCGGTTCGAGCGCGGCCTCATCCGCGAGGAGCTGTTCATGGCCGGCGGCGACGTGCGGCTCGCCGCCGAATCCCTCGGCACCCCGCGAAAGACCCTCTACGACAAGATCGCCCGCCACGGCCTCACCCCGACCGATTACCGGTAGGTCGCCCACCGGGACACATCCCGAATCCGGTCGATCCCCGTCGGGATGAGGGGTTCGGGGATGGCGGATCCGGGCTTCGCTCAGACGCCGCGCGGGCGCCGAAGCGGCGTCAGGCGAAACCCGTTCGCGAAACCCGTTCGCCGCATGGGGAGTCGGGAAATACCGGTTTCCACCGTCCCCCGCCCCGCTTCAGGCCGTGCGTTGGACCAGGCTGTGTTTTTGTCCAGGCCGTGTTTTGGTCCGAGCCCCGATCCGCGGTGTCATGAAACCGTCAAGATCCGGCCAGTGATTGAGTGTCTTCGGTGCGAGACCACAACCGCCCCTGTACTTCCTGGCATCCGCCTCTCCGCGACGAATTTTTCCGATCGCACGCGACGTTGCATGATCGATCATTTCAGTAACGACTGAATACACCTGGAATCAAAACAGTATATCATTCGATGCAATTAATTGAAACTTCATTCGACAAGAATAACGTTTCCGTGTGGTCGCTGCGCCGCCGCATCGGAAAGGCCCTGCTCATGAAAACCTTCAACAATCTCGGTCTTCTGGCGAAGATCGCCATCCCCCTGATCTTCACCGCGCTGATCGCGGCCGGCCTCGTCGCCTATGCCCGATCGGCGATGACAACGCTCGCCCATCAGACCCAGCAGATCGTTCAGGTTCAGACGGCCCGTCAGGCCCACAGCATGAATATTCAACTCGAGCTGACCGAAGCGACAATCCAGAACCGGAACACGCTCATCGAAACCGATCAGTCCAAGATGAACGGCTACCAGACCCGGCAGACCGCCGCGATCAAGGCGAGCTATGACGCTTTGACCGGCCTCGAAACGCTCGCCGATTCCGAGGAGCGCAGAGCCGTGAATACGAGCCTTCGCCAGGGTATGGACGCCTATTACGCCGTTCTCGAACGCGCGACCGCCCTCGGCCTGAAGAACGAGAATCGCGCAGCCATGACCATCGCCCAGGTGGAAGCCGCTCCCATCCGGGCGAAACTGCGCGAGGCGATCCAAACCCGGATCGCGATCCTTCAACAACAACTCAAGGCGTCCGCCGACGAGGCTGAACAGCTGGCGGCCTCGTCGACGACCCTCCTCATCGTCGCGGCGAGCGTCGGCCTGCTGGCGGCCATGGGCCTTGCCGCCGCCATCGTCGTGCTGGGCGTGGCGCGGCCGATCGGCCGGATGACGGCGTCCATGAGCCGCCTCGCCCACGGCGACCTCGACATCACCGTCGAGGGCGTCGAGCGCCGCGACGAGGTCGGCCTGCTGGCCCGGTCGCTCGAGGTGTTCAAGGTCAACGCCGTGACGGCACGCCGCCTCGCCGCCGAGCAGGAGGTGGAGAACGACGCCAAGATGCGCCGCGCCGAGGTGCTGGACGGGCTGACCAAGCGCTTCGAGTCGAACGTCTCCGCCCTGACGCAGGGTCTGGCGGGCGCGGCCACCGAGATGGAGGCCACCGCCCAGTCGATGTCCGCCACCGCCGAGCAGGCGATCAACCAGGCGGTGTCCGTGGCCGGCGCCGCCGAGCAGACCTCCGCCAACGTCCAGACGGTGGCCGCGGCCAGCGAGGAGATGTCGGCCTCGATCCAGGAGATCGTCGGCCAGGTCACGCAATCCTCCGCCATCGCGGCCCAGGCCGTGGCGGATACGCGCCGGACCGAGGCCACCGTGCAGACCCTGGCCGCCGTCGCCGACAGCATCACCGACGTGGTCGCCATGATCACGACCATCGCGGGCCAGACCAACCTGCTGGCGCTGAACGCCACCATCGAGGCGGCCCGCGCCGGCGAGGCGGGACGGGGCTTCGCCGTCGTCGCCACGGAGGTGAAGGAGCTCGCCGGCCAGACGGCCCGGGCCACCGAGGAGATCCGTGCGAAGATCGGCGAGATCCAGGGCGCCACGGGCGAGGTCGTCACCGATATCGGGCGGATCGGCCGGACCATCGCGGACATGTCCAACTACTCCGCCGGCATCGCCGCCGCCATGGAGGAGCAGGGCGCCGCCACCCGCGAGATCGCCCGCAACGTGCAGGAGGCCGCCCAGGGCACCCAGGACGTCACGAGCAACATCGAGCACGTGCGCATCGGCGCGGGCACGACGGGCGCCGCCGCCACCCAGGTCCTCGGCGCGGCCAAGGAACTGTCCCGCTACTCCGAGAGCCTCGGCCACGAGGTGGAGCGCTTCCTGTCCGGCGTGAAGGCGGCCTAGGGCCTTTCTGAACCACCCGGCGGTTCAAGCGCAGCGCGGCCGTGCCCGACCGGGTCCACACGGGGCTCACCGGCAACGCGCCCCGGAGCAACGGCCGGGCACCGGCGGGGGGGCGTCCTTGCGGCGGCCAGCAGGCGCGATGGCTGCCGGCGCGGACTCCGCCCGAGATCGTCATCCGATGGCGTCGGTCCCCTCGGATGACGGATGCGCTGCCATTCCGGGTGCTCGATCCCGCAAGGGGCATCACGGCTCGGCTGGCGCCCCTCCGCCGAGCTTGACCTTGCTCAGGATCATCGCCAGCGGCACCGCCGCCCCGGAGACGAGGCAGAGGGACCAGAACACGTCGATGTAGCCCCAGTACGCCACCTGGATCTGCAATTGCCGGCCGATCCAGGCGATGGCCTGGTTCTGCGCCTCGACGCCGGACGCCCCATGGGTCTGGAAGTACTGCGTCGCGGTCCGGAGCGTCTCCTGGTAGTTCGGGTTCGCTGCGGTGATGCTCTCGCCGAGCCGGCTCTGGTGGAATTGCTGGCGGTAGGCGAGGACGTTCTGGGCGAGGCTCACGCCCATCGAGCCGCCGACGTTGCGGGCGACGTTGATCAGCGCGGAGGCCTGATCGGTCTGCGATTTGTCGATGCCCTCGTAGGACGCGGCGGTGATCGAGATGAAGATCATCGGCAGGCCGATGCCGATATAGATGCGCGACCACGCGAAGAACCAGAAGCTGGTGTCGCCGTAGAGCCGGGTGAGGTCGTACATGGCCGCCGAGACGATCGCGGCGCCGAGGGCGATCAGGTATTTCGGCTGCACCTTCCCCGAGATGCGGCCGATCACCAGCATCATGAACACGGTGACGAGGCCGCCGGGTGCCAGGACCAAGCCGGCGAGCGTCGCCGTGTAGCCGAAATACTCCTGCACCAGTTGCGGCACGAACTGCGTCGTCGCGATGAGGATGGCGCCCGTCGCCATCATCACCAGGAAGCAGGCGCCGAACTGGCGGCTGCCGAGGAGTCTCAGATCGACGACCGGATTCCTGCGCGTCAGCTCCCAGGGGATCATCGCCACGAAGGCGACGGCGGAGATCGCCGCGAACACGACGATGAAGTTCGAACCGAACCAGTCCTTGCGCTGGCCCTCGTCGAGGACGACCTCGAGCGCGCCGAGGAAGGTCGCGACCAGGAGGAAGCCGATGAGGTCGAAGCGCACGCCCTCGCGGCGCAGGCGTTTGCGCTCCGCGACGGCCCCCGGCGGATCTTCGAGCAGCACGTGCATCAGCCCGAGCGCGATCAGGCCGATCGGCCCGTTGATGAGGAAGCACCAGTGCCAGGACACGTTGTCCGAGAGCCAGCCGCCGAGCGTCGGCCCGACCACGGGCGCCACCACCACGGCGAGGCCGTACAGGGCGAAGGCTTGGCCCCGCTTGGCCGGCGGAAACGAATCCGCCAGGATCGACTGGGCCAGCGGCGCCATGCCGCCGCCGCCGAGGCCCTGGAGCACCCGGAAGACCAGGAGCGATTCGAGGTTCCAGGCGAAGCCGCACAGCACCGAGGCCACGGTGAAGAGCGCGATGCTCCACATGAAGAAGGCCTTGCGGCCGAAGCGCTTGGCGAGGAAGCTCGACGCCGTGAGCACGATCGCGTTGGCGACGAGGTAGCTCGTCACCACCCAGGCGGCCTCGTCCGGCCCGACCGCGAGGCCACCCGAGATGTAGCGCAGCGCCACGTTGGCGATGGTGGTGTCGAGCACCTCCATGAAGGTGGCGAGGGACACCACCAGGGCGATGGCCCAGGGGCTGTGCCCGCCGGGCGCCTTCGGCATCGCGCCGGATTTTCCGCCGTCCGCCGATGCGGCGGCGCTCATCGCAAGTCTGCCTTCATCGCAAGCCCGCCCTCATCGCAAAGCCGGCCCTCATCGCAAGCCGGCTCTCATCGAACGTGCACCCTCGGGACGATGGACATGCCCGGCCCGATGGCGAGGTCCGGCGGCCATCGGTCGACAACGATCTTCACGGGGATGCGCTGCACCACCTTCACGTAGTTGCCGGTGGCGTTCTGGGCCGGCAGCAGGCTGAAGGCGGTGCCGGAGCCGGGCTGCACCGAATCCACGTGACCGGTGATCTTGCGCGCGGGGTAGGCGTCGATCTCGAGATCGGCGTGCTGGCCCGGCCGCATGTCGGTGATCTGCGTCTCCTTGTAGTTCGCGATCACCCAGATGTCGTCCGGCACCAGGGTCGAGAGCGTCTGCCCGGCCTGGGCGTACTGGCCCTTGGCACCCGAGAGCTGCACCAGACGTCCGGGCTGCGCCGCCGTGACGGTGGTGTAGCCGAGGTTCAGCTCGGCCTGCGCCACCTGGGCCCTGCCCATGGCGAGGTTCGCTTCCGCACCGGCCTTCTGAGCCGCCAGCGCGCCGACCTGCGTGCGCGCCGCGACGACGTTCGCCTTCGCCCGGTCGAGGCCCGCCTGCTGCTGGTCGAGGGTCGAGGTCGAGGATTGCGAGCGCTGGATCGTGCCGGCGCCCTTCTCGGCGAGGTCCCGGTAGCGCGCCGCGTCCTCGCGGGCGAATTTCAGCGAGGCGTCCGCCTGCGTCACCTCCGCCTGGGAGGCTTCGATCTGCGCCTTCTGGCCCTCGATCTGCGCGGCGAAGTTGCGGATCGAGGCCTCCGCCGAGGCGACCTGGGCCCGGGCCTGGGCCAGGGCCACCTCGTAGTCGCGCCGGTCGATCTGGAACAGGACGGTGCCGGCCTCCACGTGCTGGTTGTCGGTCACCGGCACATCCACGATGTAGCCGGCCACCTTCGGCGCGATGGAGAATTGCCGCGCATCCACGAAGGCGTCGTCGGTGGATTCGTAGGGGTGCAGGGCGGTCAGCCAGTAAGCGTACGCGCCGGCCGCGATGGCGACGACCGCCACCGCGAGACCGAGCGCCCAGAACGGGTGCCGGCGCAGGAGGTTCGGCCTCTTCGCCTCGGACGCGTCCGACCCGGACTTCGAATCCTGATCCGGCGTCCGATCCGCGCGATCGCGGTCCTCCGTCTTGCGCCCCTCGGGGACCGCCTTCGTGTCACCGGGGCCGGATCGGCGCGCCTCGTCGCCGCGCGCGATCGGCCGACCCACATCCCGCTGGTCCTCAAGCATCTCTCGATGATCCGCGCACACGAATGAGCCGCAGGGTTTCATCCCGCGAGACTCGGATAACCCGCCTCGATCTCAACAAGGGCCGACGTACCCCATTGTTCCGCCGCATGCGCAACCCGGCGACAGCTCATGCGCGACGGGACGGCCCGGGGCAGCAGGCCTTGCGCTTGCCGCAGGCCGTCCACGCTGGAGAGCCGTGATCAGCCGAAGGAGCTGAACCCCTCGAAGCTCTCGGTATGGGATGCCGCGAGATCCGCGTCTTCGGCGGGAGTCGGCGAAACGTCTTCGGCCGGCATGTCCGGCCTTCGCTTGCGTGGGTTTGGAGAGATCTCGTCAGAGACAGAGGCGAGCGGCGCGGCAGAGCGATCGTGCTGCACGTCTTTGGTCATCCAGGCTCCTCAGGTGGTGCGCCGCATTCACGGCGAAGCTTGAGATAGCCCGATCCGTCCCGATTCGGGAACCGTGCACAGGTTGCAGAGGCCATCTCCGGCGACGGCCTCGGACGGCCGCTTCGACCGACCGAAGCGCGGCGACGATCCGCGCGAGGCGAACCCGCGCGCGGATCTCTGCCGCCACACACCGTGCTGCGCCCCGGCGGCATGGGGACCGGACGCAACGCCGGCGGCGGAAGAAGGAACGACCGCGTCCCCCTCTCGACCGGTCGCCGACCCTTGGCTGGGGCCTCGCGCACCGGTGGACAGCGAGGGGCCGGCCCCTCCACCATCGGCGGGGCCGACAGAACCGAGGGAGCCGGGCATGGACGAGGCGAGGCTTCGCGCCTTGGAGGCGCGCATCGCCGAACTGGAAAGCGGATTGAACCGCGCGCGGAACGACATCCAATGGGCGATCGGCCTGATGTTCGTCGTTCCCGTCGGTCTCCTGATCATCTTGCGGGTGTGGTCCTGAGAAGCCCCCACATGGTTGCCACCGATCGTACCGTTCACGCCGGAACGCGCGTGTTCGGCCCATTCACGCGCGGAGCGGCGAGGGTTGAAACCAGGTCCGCTCCTCGCGGAAGCGGCGGACGATGAAATCACGACAGACGGTCACCCGGCGCGCCTCGTGGCTGTCGGGGTGCGACATCAGCCAGTAGGAACGCTGGAATCGCGTCTCGGGGAGGATGCGCACGAGGCCATGGCAGTGCGCGGCCGCGAAATCGTGAAGGATCCCGATCCCGGCGCCCGCCTTGACGGCCTCCAACTGGCCGATCGCGCCGGCACACCGGAAGACGCGGCGTGTGCGGTCCTGAAGAAAGGCCGTGTAGTCGAGCGCGGAGGCATAGGCATAATCCTCGACACCGATCACCACGGCGTGGTGGGCGAGTTCGGAGGGCTCGTTCGGCGTCCCTTCGCGTTCGAGGTAGTCGCGCGCCGCGTAGAGGCCCAGGCTGTAGTCGGAGAGCTTCGCGAGCTTGAGGCGACCATGCGCCGGCCGGTCGAGGCCGATCGCGAGATCCGCTTCGCGCCGGGACAGGGAGAACGTGCGGGGCAGCGGCACGAGTTCGATGACGAGGTTGGGATGCCGCCGCGCGAGCAGGCTGAGTTCCCGCGCGAGAAACAGGTTTCCCAGGGCGTCCGGCGCGCCGATCCTGACGGTCCCGGTCGTCTCGGCTTCCTCGCTGTGCATGCGCGAGGTCGCGGCGATCACCTCGGCTTCGATGCGTTCGGCGGAAGGAAGCAGGCGTTCGCCGGCCTCCGTGAGCGTCGAGCCGTTGGGCCGTCGATGAAACAGGGCCGTTCCGACGGCCGCCTCGAGATTTTCGAGGCGGCGCGCGACGGTGGCGTGATTGAGCCCGAGTCTCCGGCCCGCCTCGAGCATCTGACCGTGCCGCGCGACGGCCAGGAAGATCTGCAGGTGATCCCAATTGAAGGCCATTAAAATCCGCACAACAGGTGAGCGATACCGCACGTTGAGTTGCAAAATTCATAGATCGAAAATGGGGCGGCCATCAATGGGCGGACCGTGGAGCCGCCGCGGCCCGAAGACGAGGACATGCCATGCTGACCGAGATCGGCCACTACGTGAACGGAAGCCGGGTCGTCGGCAGGAGCGGTCGCCACGCCTCCGTCTTCAACCCCGCCACCGGCGAGCAGACGGGCTCCGTGGCGCTCGCGGCCACGGCCGAAGTCGATGCGGCGGTCGCCGCCGCCGCCGCCGCCTTCCCGGCCTGGTCGCGGATGCCGCCGTTGCGCCGCGCCCGTATCCTCGGCAAGTTCCTCGCCCTCGTCGATGCGCGGATCGACGAACTCGCCGCCGTGATCACGGCCGAGCACGGCAAGGTCCTGTCGGATGCCGTGGGCGAGATCCAGCGGGGCATGGAAGTGGTGGAGTTCGCCACCGGCATCCCGCAGCTTCTGAAGGGTGAAGTCACCGAGAACGTCGGCACGCGCGTCGACAGCCATTCCCTGCGCCAGCCGCTGGGCGTGGTGGCCGGCATCACGCCGTTCAACTTCCCCGTCATGGTGCCGATGTGGATGTTCCCGGTCGCCATCGCCTGCGGCAACTGCTTCATCCTGAAGCCCTCCGAGCGCGATCCCGGCGCCTCGCTGCTGATGGCCGAGTGGCTGACGGAGGCGGGCCTGCCCGACGGCGTTTTCCAGGTCGTGCAGGGCGACAAGGAAGCGGTCGACGCGCTGCTGCACCATTCCGACATCGCCGCGATCAGCTTCGTCGGCTCGACCCCGATCGCGAAGTACATCTACGCGACGGCGACCGCGCAGGGGAAGCGCGCCCAGGCGCTCGGCGGAGCCAAGAACCACATGATCGTCATGCCGGACGCCGACCTCGACCAGGCCGTGGACGCGCTGATGGGGGCGGCCTACGGCTCGGCCGGGGAGCGCTGCATGGCGATCTCGGTGGCGGTGCCCGTGGGCGAGCAGACCGCCGACGCGCTGATGGAACGGCTGATCCCGAAAGTTCGGGCGCTGAAGGTGGGTCCCGGCACCGACCCCGAATCCGACATGGGTCCGCTGGTGACCCGGCAGCACTACGACAAGGTGCGCGGCTACATCGACCAGGGCGTCGCCGAAGGCGCCGAGTTGGTCGTCGACGGTCGCGATCTCAAGCTTCAGGGCTACGAGGACGGCTACTTCCTCGGCGGCACCCTGTTCGACCGGGTGACGCCCGACATGCGGATCTACCGGGAGGAGATCTTCGGACCCGTCCTTGCCGTCACGCGTGCGCCGGATTACGCCACCGCCGCCGCGCTCATCAACGCGCACGAGTTCGGCAACGGCACCGCGATCTTCACCCGCGACGGCGACGCGGCCCGTGAGTTCGCCCACGGGATCGAGGTCGGCATGGTGGGCATCAACGTGCCGATCCCGGTGCCGATGGCGTTCCACTCCTTCGGCGGCTGGAAAGCCTCGCTGTTCGGCGACCACCACATGCACGGCCCCGAGGGCGTGCGCTTCTACACCCGCCTCAAGACCATCACGACCCGCTGGCCCACCGGCATCCGCGCCGGCGCCGACTTCGTCATGCCGACGATGAAGTAGCGCTGACGCGCGCCGCGCCGCGGGGATGGCCCGCGACGCGCGCCCGCACGGCGAGGGAGGCCGCCGTCAGGGCGCGCCAGACCGGGATACCGGGCGGCGGCGCGAGCATCGGACCGGTCGCGCCGCTCTCCTCCGAGGGGGCGGACGACGATGCTGCGCGGGGGGTCGCGACGGGACCGATGCCCCCGCGGCGCTCGCCCGTCCGCCGATCGCATCGGGCGAGAGCCGGCCGGGGCCGAAACCGGCGAACACCAGCCTCAGAGTCGAAGCGGAGCCTTCGCATTCCTGGACAGGATGAGCGCGAGATTGGCCTCGGTGATGGGCAGAGACCGGAACCAGCGCGCAGAGTCGGCGGCTTGCTCCGGGAGACCTTCGGGGATGCCGATCGCGCCGCACGTCGTGTTCGCGCAGGCAGACGGGTTGGGCGTTCGACCGACCCCGACAGGTCCGAAAGATTCGTCCCTTGTTTCAGCCGACCGTCTCGGCCATCCGGCGGAGCGGGGGGCCGCTTGCCGTCAGATGACCTCGTCCTTCTTGTCGTCGGTCTCACCGTACCGACGGAGGGTCGCCGGTTTGGTGCCTTCGTACAGCCGGTCCAGGCCGGGCGTGATTTTGGCGAGCTCGGTCTCGAACAACGAGTGACCCTCGAGATCGCTTTCGACGATGAACGGTCCGAACCGCTCGACATCGAGCACCCAGACGGCTTGGGCCAGGCCGAGTTCCTGCCGCCAGTACACCCCGGGCACGTTTCGTATCCCGCGACCGAGAAGGGCTCCGGTTCCGTAACCGACCGTCGTCAAGTAGATCGCGTTGTTCGGCACAAAGGTATTGCGGTATATCTCCGATGTCATACCGCCCTTTCCGATGATGATGTTGCAGCCCGATAGCTTGAACCATCCATCGAGCCACTTGGCGAAACGGAAGGACGCCGTTGCGGTGACGGCACCGACGTTGAATCGCCCGTCGGGCTCGATCGTCGCGGCGGGCGAGCAGTGAAAATTGGCGGTCCCGAGATCGACATTGGCAGCCGGCATGCCGACCCCGTCCTCGATGGCACGCTTGTAGACGCCTTCGCGGGCCGTGAAGAGCCGGCCGGTCAGGTAGACGACCGTCCCGATTTCAAGGTCGCGCAGCGCTTCCGTCGAGGCCGGGAGCGTCAGCTCGACCGTCTTGAGTTTCTTCTGCATGTTCGTCACTCGGCTGCGACCGCAACGGGACCACTCCAGTCGACGGTCTCGCGGCGGGAGTAGGCGGTGAACCATTCGGGATCGGTCCGATAGTCGACCCGTCCGTCGGCATGGATCCGAGCCGTCGCCCGACGTGACGACAGGCAGAACATGTGGACGCTCATCGGCATCCCGCCGGTGTGGCAGTATCCGACCTCGATGTTGCAATCGACGACCATCGAAGAGCCCATGAACCCCATGGCGCCCATGCCGATGCTGTTTCCGAGATCGCGAAACTCGTTCTCCAGCTCGGCGATCCTGGGGTCCGGGTTGCGGCTGCCGACGGTCCGGAGGCAGGAAGCCTGCTTCCCGAGAACCATGCACGTATCCTTCGATCCTCCGAGGCCGACGCCGACGATGGCGGGCTGGCACGCGAGGCCGCGCTTGCCGAAGCCGATCAGGGTATCGAGGAAGAAGCGCTTGATTCCCTGCAATCCGTCTCCGGGAAACAGCATGCGGTAATCCGAACCGAAGAGACCACCCTTGTGAACGGTCGTGAGATCGATCCAATCCGCCTCCGGGTGGAACGCGTACTCAATCTCGGGCGCGTTGATCCCGACGTTGTTGTCATGGTCCGTCCGCCACAGGGGATGCACCCGATTGGGCCGCAGCGGGACGGTTCGGGTCGCGGTCGCGGTCGCCCGGCGAAGGGTCTGCTCCACCGCGATGGGGCCCCCCTGCGGACGCGCGTCGTTTCCATACTTCACGTACCAGCGTGGCACGCCGGTATCCCCGCACATGGCGCGGCGGTCTTCCTTGGCCGCTTCGTAGTTCTCGAGCATCGCCTGTATGACGAAGGAGGATAGATCCCCGCGCTCCGTATCGGCGCAGCGCCGCAATCCGCCGAGATAATCGTCCGGAATTTCGATGGCTGCCTTGGCCATCAGTTTCTCGGCGGTGTCTTGGATGATGCTCTGGGGGATCATGGTTCGATGACCTCAGGTCTTTATTTGTCCGAAGGGCCGGGATCACTCGGCCGCCAGGACCGGCTCGATGAGTGTTTGGCCCGGCCTGACGTGCGTGAAGCGAACCGGCTCGTCCGTGATCTGAAGCGCGTCGTCCCGTTTCCTGATCATGGTGAACGTCGAGGTTTCGAAGGCGCCGGGCTCGGGAAAGTCCGACCGGAAATGCGCGCCCCGGGAATTCTCGCGTCGCTGTGCGGCCAACGCGATGATCCGGCTCGTCTCGACGAGCGAACGGAGGTTCATCCAGTCGTGCCACGTCAAGTTGAAGGCGCGGTCATCGTCCGCCACACCCGTGCGAAGCAGCTCCGCCTCGATCGCATCGAGCTCGGCGAGGCCCCGCGAAAGGCCGTTCGCATCGCGGATCACGCCGACATGGTCCCACATCACCTCCATCAGGCGCTCCCGGAGGGCATGGACGTTCCCCGGCGCGTTGCGGAAGGGGTGCAGGCACCGCTCCGCCTCCAGGGCCAGGACGGCCTCGTCCGGGGCGCGATAGCCGCCATTCGCCGCGATCCAACGCGGCATCTCATCGCCCGCGATGCCACCGAAGACCGTCGAGTTGGCCACGCCGTTGCCACCCAGGCGGTTCGCGCCGTGCATGCCGCTCGCATCCTCGCCGGCGACGAACAGGCCGGGGAGTTCCGTCGAGGTATCGGCCCTGCAGACGATCCCACCCATGAAGTAATGGGCGGTCGGAACCACTTCGACGAGGCCGCCCGCGAGATCGAAACCGGAATCCCGGCAGCGATCGACCATGCCCTTGAACTGTTTCCTGACCTTGTCCGGCCCGAGGTGGCTCATCTGGATATAGACGCCGCCGTTGGGCGAGGTCCGGCCCGCCTTCATCTCGGCGTAGATCGAACGGCTGACGATATCGCGCGTCGCGCGCTCGGCGCGCGGATCGTAATCCGCCATGAAGCGGCGCATGGCACCGTCGAGCAGATGGCCCCCCGCTCCCCGCAGCCCCTCCTCGAGGACCGTGCCGGTCATGCGCGTGTCGGGGCCGGCCAGCAATCCGGTCGGATGGAACTGCACCATCTCCATGTCGCGGAGCGGAAGACCGGCCCGGAGGGCCATCGCCAGGCCGTCCATGCTCTTGTCGCCCGAGGGGGTATGGTAGCGATACATCGTCGGGCCGCCGCCGGTGGCCAGCAAGACGGCCCTCGCCTGCACGAAGTGCAGACGTCCGGTACGGACATCCATCATCAGCACGCCCGCCAAGGCGTCCCCCGCCGAGGTCGGGACGAGTGCCAGGGCGCGATGCTCCTCGAGCTTCCGGATATTCTGGCGCTTCCAGATCTGCTCCATGAGCCGGTTGATGATCTCGATGCCCGTCAGATCGCCCTTGTGCACGGTGCGGTCGAACGTCTGGCCCGCGAACGCCTTGCCGTGGAGCGAACCGTCGGCATTCCGGTCGAAGAAACACCCGACCTCGTTCTCGAGTTCTCTGACGCGCTCCGGAGCCTTGGACACCAGCGTCCACGCCAGCTCCTGATCGGGCAGCCACTTGCCGCCCTCGATCGTATCCATGAAGTGGCGCTCGATCGAATCGCCGTTATGCAGCGCGACATTGTACCCGCCCTGCACCATGCGGGTGCAGCCGCATTTCCCGAGAAGCCCCTTCGTGGCGATGGTCACGGTGTTGCCGTGGCCGTGGTCGTGCGCGTGCAGGGCCGCGAAGAGACCCGCGCCGCCCGATCCGAGTACGAGGATGTCCGTTCGGGTTCGTTCGATCGTCATGGCTGACCTTCACAGGACCCTGAGCAGGAATGCGAACCCGACCATCGCGGCGACACCGCCCGCCGCGGTGGCGACCCGAAGCTGGTTCGAGCGCCATTCGAAGTTTTCGACGAAGAGGATCCGCAGCCCGCCGAGAAAATGAACGGCCAATGCGAAGACGAGACCCGCCTCGGCGAGCTTGACGACGGGAACGTCGGTCCAGCGCAGGAACGCCTCGAACCGTACGGCCTCCAGCGAGAGGGCCAGAGCGAGGAAGTGCAGAGGCAGGAAGACGGCCAACGCGATCCCCGAAAGGCGATGCCCCATCGCGGCGATCCAGAGCGCATTGCGTCGGTAGGCACGCGGAGTCCTCATCCCGACACCACGGCGTAGACGGCCCGGATTCCCAGTGCGCAGAGCAGGAGTCCAAAGACGATGGCCGTCAGTTCGGCGGCGCGGGGGCGGATCGGCGCCCACTCGACGAGGATGCCGCGAACACCGATCCCGGCGTGGATCGCCGACGCTGCGACGAAGGTTCCGTAGAACAACGCCCACGCGATGCTTCCGCGGGTCCGGCCGAGGATGTCTGCCGCCGTCAGGCCCTGGCGCGTGGCGTAGAACATCACCGCGAGGTGGATCAGCACCAGCGGCGCCATGAGGGCGGCCGTGCCGCGCTGCCAGACGTAGAGCCGGACGTTCACGACCCGATCTCGCCGCGCAGGTAGGCCTTCGTCGCCAGCCGCTTCAGCTGCGCGATCGAGCCCGTCGGATTCAGCGACTGCGGACAGAATTCCTGGCAGGATTGGTGACTGTGGCAGGCGTGGCAGCCGCCGTCCGTCGAGATCGCCGCCAGACGCTGCGACTGTCCCGAATCCCGCCGGTCGTTCATCAGCGTCCACGCGCGATTCAGCGCGGCCGGGCCGAGGTAGTCCGCGTTCCAGCGAACCGTGTCACAGCCCGCGTAGCACACGCCGCAATTGATGCATTCGATGCCCTCGTCCGCGGCAACGCGCGCGGGCTCATTCGGCCGGATCGCCTCGACGGGATCGTGGCGCGTCTTGGTTGGCTCGAAGACGCCTTTGGCCTCCTGCCACTTCTCGAAGAACGGCCGCATGTCGGCGGCCAGATCCTTGATCACGGGGAGGTTCGACAGGGGAGCGATCTTCAGGTTTCCGCCCTTGGAAACCTTGGAGACGTGCGTCCGGCAGGTCCACCGGGGTCGACCATTCACCGTCATCGCACAGGATCCGCACATCCCGACACGACAGGCGAATCGGTAGGTCAAGGTCGGATCAATGTAGCGCTGCACATAGGTCACGACATCGAGAACGGTTTGGCTATCCCTGCTCGGAACCGAGTAGGATTGATAAGCGCCATCCTGCCCTCCTCGCCAGATAGACACTTCGAGCGTGTCGCCGGTGTCCCGAGGCATCCTGCGTCACCTTCAAAAACCTTCTCTCGAGAAGATTTTTAAACGCCCGGCTCATTCGGCACAATCGAATAGATCTGCACCTTTCATTGAGCTTTCTTCAAGTTAGCCGATCGTCGGGCACGTGGGCGAGGCGCGTCGTCCGTCCGGTCGGAATGCGGCGCGGCCTCCCGCTTCAGGACCTCGAGCAGGACGTCGACGAGTGCGGTCTTGGCGTGGTCCTCCCTCTGAACGATGCCGACGACGCGCATGGACGTGGGGCCCGAGAACCGAACCACCCGGACCGGCAGGTCGCTCGCCTGATCGGTCGCACGCTGCGGAATGACCGAGACGCCGAGGCCGTGATGCACCATCGTCCGGATGGCTTCGAGGGTGTCCAGGGCCATCGCCTCGTGAACCTGGATCTTCCGCCGCTTCAGAAACTCCTCGATGAGCTGTCCGACCCAGGCTTGGCGGGAATAGCGGATGAAGGGATAGCTCGTGAGCAACTCCTCCGCCTTCCTGGCGGGGGCATCGACCGGAGCGATGAGCACGAGCGGTTCGCGCGCGAACGGCGACCAGCTCATGCCCGCGTTCGAGAGCCTGAAGTCGCTGACGATCGCGGCATCCATGGCCCCCTTCTGCACGCGCCCGACGAGATCCTTCGAGAGGCCCATGGTGAGTTCGACGTGGAGGGCGGGGTAGCGCTCGCGCAGGGCCTTCAAGGCCTTCGGCATCACCCCGGTCATGACGCTCGGCACCACACCCAGGCGCAGATGCCCTTCGACCATCGTATCCGAGACGACGTGGAACAGGCGATCGTACGCGGTGACGGCCTCGATCGCGTGGGACAGCAGAGCGCGCCCCGTCGCCGTGAGCGCCGGAGGGCGGCGTGAGCGGTCGAACAGGATGACCCGGAACTCCTCCTCCAAGAGCTTGATCTGAATCGTCACGGCCGATTGCGTCCGACCGACCGCACGTGCGCCCGCGGCGAACGAACCACCCTCGACGACGGCGATGAAAGTCCGAAGCTCCCGGAGCGACATGCCCGTACCCTTCGTTGAACGAAACTCGAGAAGCGCAGCCGGTTAGACCATAGTCGTTCAAGGTCCGGAATTCAGGGCGCCTTACGAAGCCGGCCGTCGAAGCGCTTCCGCTGCCTCCAGGGCCGAAGCCAGCCTTCTGGGACGACAGCCTTCCCGGCTTCGGAGTGAAGCTGAACCCCGGCGGTAGTCGGCAGTGGGGGACGCAGTACCGGACTCTAGATGGCCGGACACCGCGCACCACGATCGATCGCGTGAACACCATTTCGCTTGACGACGCCCGGAAACTGGCCCGAACAATCCTAGCGAAAGCCCAAACCGGCCATGATCCCCAAGCGGAGAAGGCAGCAGCAGAGAAACAGGCCAGCATCACCCTTGGCTCCGTCGCTGACGCCTACCTCAAGCGGGCCAAGACCCGTTTGCAACCTCAGTCCTACGAGGAAACGGAGCGTCACCTTCTCAAGGACTGGAAGCCCCTGGCCGATCGTCCGCTGACATCCATCAAGCGTGCGGACGTGGCGGATGGGCGATCTGTTCCACTTCCTCGATTGCCGCGAGACCGGCCGCGAGTGGAAGGACTGTGAGGCAGCGCGAGCGGCGTGACGAAGTCCAACGCCAGACTGCCAATGGTCAAAGCAGGCTCATGCCCGGTGCGTGAAGACCTGACTTGACCGTTGGGAATGGGTGGTTCCACCTCAACCGCAGGACGTGGGGGAAAATTCCTGTCAGACCTCAGGCTGCGCTGTACAGAAGTTCCAGCGCAGGGATACCCTGGCCTCTGAGCGGCCATAAGGTGTTTGATGTCGACGAAGCGTTGCAAAATCCATTATCGCCGGCTCCGAAGAGAGCAGGGCATGTTTCCGGCAGATCCTCTTTCGGCAGCCATTGCACGAGCACTGATCCAGCGCGGCCCTGATGGCCGAGCAATTGGTGAAAATGTGAACCATCGGCTGGCCGGCGTTCCAGGGAACGAAGATGCGCGACGTGTTGTAAACGATCACCATGTTGACGACGTCTCAGTATTTGGAGATCTCTGCCTTTTCTCGCCAGGAAAGATGCAAGCAATTCTCGCAACAGCAGCACGAGAGCATCAGTCACTTGAAGATGTAATGCGCGCTTTCAGCGTCGCCGAACAGGCCGCCCCTCAGGGAACCGAGTACTTGCATGGCATGGCATACTGGCTTGCCATCGGCGATCATGTCTACCACATAGCCCACTCGTCGTTACCTTCGAAAGCTCTTGAAGAGTACCTGACTTGGCTGCTCCGCGACTGCGCTGGCAGCATTGCACCGGATCATTTCGTCGAGCTAGTATCCGAATTTGATCGCTCCCAGATTGGCGGAGATCTTGGAGACGTTAAGTCCATCGAAGTTGGAGGTCTGATTCCAGAAACCGTGCGGGACACGCCGCCTGATGAGGGGCGCGATCGAGTCGTTGACGTTGAAGAACGAGAGACGATCGGAGACCGGCTCATGCGGGGATTCTCGGCAGCAAGGCGCATTCTGGATGACATGGTCGGGCCGGTCGAAGCCCAGAAGATCATCGACGTGGCCTGCCCCCTGAAAAGTGGTCCTCCCTGAGGTATGGCTTTGAGCCATGTGGAGGATGTTGTCATGGGACGGAAGAAGCATACGGCTGAAGAGATTGTTGCCAAGCTGCGTCAGGTTGATGTCTTGGTCTCGCAGG
>NZ_JAKSXV010000034.1 GCF_022829345.1 Methylobacterium sp. J-090
CCTCATCCCGTACCCGCGGGTCCCCTCTCCTGGAAGGAGAGGGACAGGGTGAGGTGTGTGACATCTCCGGACAGGTCCCACACCTCACCCCAACCCTCTCCTTCCAGGAGAGGGGGCCTGTCGCGCTCCACATCGATAGACCTGCGCTTTCTGGGTACGATCGGGCGAGGAAACCGGTACCTGTCGACGGCCGCGTTACAGATGGTCACGGAGGTGCATGGCCGCCAGAATGCTTTCGAGAACGCCGTCGAGGTTCTCTCGGATGTCCACGTTGCCGATCCGGATCACCTGAAAGCTGGCGGCCTCGAGAACGTGTGTTCGCTCAGCGTCGCGATCGAGCGCAGCGGGACTGCCGTGAGTGGCCCCATCGACCTCCACGACCAGCTTCGCCGTCAGGCAGACGAAGTCCACGATGTAACGGTCGATCGGATGCTGTCGGCGGAACTTCCAGCCGTTCAGTCTGGTGCCGCGAAGCGCACGCCACAGCTTGGCTTCCGCAGCAGTCGTGGTGTGCCGGAGGAACGTGGCGCGGCTCATCCCTCCCTCCTGTCCCTGTTCATCTTCGAATCGTGTGCCATGCGAGACAGTATGGCCGTGAAACCAACTCCCGTCTGGGACACTGAGGTCTTTCCAAACTGCGCGGGCGGCGCGGGTCCCCTCTCCTGGAAGGAGAGGGACAGGGTGAGGTGTGCGAACTTTCCGAATGGGTCCCACACCTCACCCCAACCCTCTCCTTCCAGGAGAGGGGGCCGGTTGCGCTCCACGCCGGTACGCAGAGGCATTCGGGGAGGTGTCGCGTGAACGTCTCCGCCCCGTTCATCCGCCGGCCCATCGCGACGATCCTGCTCACCCTAGGCGTGCTGCTCGCCGGGATGTTCGCGTTCCTGAAGCTGCCCGTGGCACCCCTGCCGCAGGTGGATTTCCCCGTCATTCTCGTCCAGGCGACGATGCCCGGCGCCTCGCCCGAGACCATGGCCACCACCGTCGCCGCGCCCCTGGAGCGGCGTCTCGGCGCCATCGCCGACGTCAACGAGATGACGTCCACGAGCTCCACCGGTTCGGTCCGGATCATCCTGCTGTTCGGCCTGAATCGGAACATCGACGGGGCGGCCCGCGACGTCCAGGCGGCCATCAACGCGGCGCGGGCCGACCTGCCGACGGCGCTCCGCCAGAACCCGACCTACCGCAAGTTCAATCCGGCCGATTCGCCGATCCTGATCCTGGCGCTGACCTCGAACACCCTGTCGCCGGGCCAGCTCTACGATTCCGCCGCCACGGTGGTGCAGCAGAAGATGTCCCAGCTGCCCGGGGTCGGCAACGTCGACATCGGCGGCTCGTCGCTCCCGGCCGTGCGGGTCGAGCTCGATCCCACCGCCCTGTTCAACTACGGCATCGGCCTCGAGGGCATCCGCGCGGCCCTGGCCTCCGCCAACGCGAACTCGCCCAAGGGCGCCATCGAGACCGAGACCCGCCGCTACCAGCTCTACGCCAACGACCAGGGCCGGGTGGCGGCGGATTATCGCGACATCGTCGTGGCCTATCGCAACGGCGCGGCCGTACGCCTCACCGATGTCGGCAAGGTCGTGGATTCGGTGGAGGACAAGCGCAACCTCGGCCTCGTCAACGGCAAGCCCGGGGTGATCCTGTTCATCTACAAGCAGCCCGGCTCCAACGTCGTCGACACCATCGACGGCCTGAAGAAGGCGATCCCCCAGGTCCAGGCGGCGCTCCCGGGCGACATCGACCTCATGGTGACGGGCGACCGCAGCGCCACCATCCGCGCCTCGCTCGCCGAGACCGAGCACACCCTGCTCATCGCGGTCGGGCTGGTGATCCTCGTGGTGTTCATCTTCCTGCGCTCGGGCCGCGCGACGCTGATCCCGGCGGTGGCCGTGCCGATCTCCATCGTCGGCACCTTCTCGGCGATGTACCTGCTCGACTACAGCCTCAACATCCTCTCCCTCATGGCGCTCATCATCGCCACGGGCTTCGTCGTCGACGACGCCATCGTGGTCCTGGAGAACATCCAGCGCCACATCGAGCAGGGCCGGACGCGGGTCGAGGCGGCCCTGCTCGGCGCCCGCGAGGTCGGCTTCACCGTCATCTCCATGAGCCTGTCGCTGGTGGCAGTGTTCCTGCCGATCCTGCTCATGGGCGGCATCGTCGGGCGCCTGTTCCAGGAATTCGCCGTCACCCTGTCGCTGGCGATCCTCATCTCCCTGGTGCTGTCGCTCACCACCACGCCGATGATGTGCGCGCTGCTCCTCAAGCCCGAAGCGCACGACCCGTCGCGCCGGCCGAACGTTTTTCTGCGCGGCCTCGAGGCCGGCTTCGACGCGATGCTCGCCGGCTACGAACGCACCCTGCGGGTGGCGCTCCGCCACCGCCGCCTCGTGGCGCTGAGCCTGCTGGCGACGGTGGGCCTCAACGTCTACCTCTACGTCATCGTGCCGAAGGGCTTCTTTCCCGAGCAGGACACGGGCCAGATGATGGGCGGCATCCAGGCCGACCAGCGCATCTCGTTCCAGGCGATGAAGCAGAAGCTCGAACAGGCCACCGCCATCGTGCAGGCCGACCCGGCGGTGGACAGCGTCGTCGGCTTCACCGGCGGGCGCGGCACCAACTCGGCCAACGTCTTCGTCGGCCTCAAACCCAAGGCCCAGCGCGATCCCATCGAGCAGGTGATGGTGCGCCTGCGCCCCAAGCTCGCCCAGGTGGCCGGCGCCCGGCTCTACCTGTTCCCGCGCCAGGACCTGCGCATGGGCGGGCGCCAAAGCTTCGCCACCTATCAGTACACCCTCCAGGGCGACACCTCGGAGGAGCTCTACGCGGCGGCCCCGAAGCTGCTCCAGGCCCTGCAGAAGGACCCGATCTTCGCCGACGTCACCTCGGACCAGCAGGAGGGCGGCCTCGAGAGCCGCCTCGTCATCGACCGGGCCACCGCCTTCCGCTACGGCCTGACCCCGGACAAGATCGACAACACCCTCTACGACGCCTTCGGCCAGCGTCAGGTCTCGACCATCTACAACCCGCTCAACCAGTACCACGTCGTCATGGAGGTGGCCCCGCGCTACCTTCAGAGCCCCGACACCCTGAAGACGCTCTACGTCTCGACCTCGGGCGGCAAGGCGCGGGGCTCGGCCACCACCAACGCGGTGGCCGGCACCGTGGCGGCCGGCGGCACCGTCAACACCAACGCGGCCGGCAATGTCGGGGCGGCGACGGACGCCTCCGCCACGGCCTCCTCCATCGCGGGCGATTCCGCCCGGAACGCCGCCGCCAACGCCATCGCGGGCGGCAAGGGCGGCGCCTCGTCGAGCGCGCCCGTGTCCTCCGCCAAGGAGACGATGATCCCGCTCTCGGCCTTCGCCCATCTCGAGACCGGCAACGCCCCCGTGCAGGTGAGCCACCAGGGCCTGTTCGTCGCGACGACCATCTCGTTCAACCTGGCGCCGGGCAAGAGCCTGTCGGACGCGACCCGCGCCATCGAGCAGACCATGACGGAGCTGCGCCTACCCGCCACCATCCACGGCGAGTTCGCCGGCGGCGCCAAGAGCTTCCAGGAATCCTCGTCGCGCCAGCCCCTGCTGATCCTCGCCGCCCTCGTCGCCGTCTACACGATCCTCGGAATCCTCTACGAGAGCTTCATCCACCCGCTGACGATCCTCTCGACGCTGCCGTCGGCCGGCATCGGCGCACTGCTGGCCCTGCTGGTCTCCGGCACCGAGTTCACCGTCATCGCCCTGATCGCGGTGTTCCTCCTCATCGGCATCGTGAAGAAGAACGCCATCATGATGATCGACTTCGCCCTCGACGCGGAGCGGACGCGCGGCCTGAAACCCGGGGATGCGATCTTCGAGGCCTGCCTCTTGCGCTTCCGCCCGATCATGATGACAACGCTCGCCGCCATGCTCGGCGCGCTTCCCCTCATCCTCGCGGGCGGGGAGGGCTCCGAGCTGCGCCGCCCCCTCGGCATCGCCATCGTCGGCGGCCTCATCGTGAGCCAGATCCTGACCCTCTACACCACCCCCGTCGTCTACCTGTACCTCGACCGCCTGCGCCGGCGCGGACCCGCGCTCGGCGCGGTTCCTGGCGCGGTTCCCGGCGCGGCCGAATGAGCGTGGTGGGTTTCGTGGATCGTCGCGCGCAGGAAAACCCTCCCCCGCAGGGGGGGGGAGGGAAGGGTGCGTCGCGCCTCACGGCCCTGCTACTCCTCGCCGGCACCGTCTCCGGCTGCATGGTCGGGCCCGACTATTCGCGTCCCTCCGTCGAGACGCCGCTCGCCTTCAAGGAAGGCGGCGCCCGCGAGGATTCCGCCGCTTACGTGGCGAGCCGGAAGGGTTGGCGCCCGGCCGCCCCCAACGACGGGGCCGAGCGCGGCGACTGGTGGCGGGTGTTCAAGGACCCCGCCCTCGACCGCCTGATCCGCCTCGTCGACGTCGACAACCAGAGCCTGCGCGCCCAGGTCGCCGCCTACGAGCAGGCGCGCGGCTTCGTCGCCCAGGCCCGCGCCGCCCTGTTCCCCACGGTGATCGGCGCGCCGAACATCACCCGCTCGCGGGTCGGCGGCTCCGAGCGCACCACCATCTCGCTCCAGGGCCAGGCGAGCTGGGAGCTCGACCTGTTCGGCCGCATCCGGCGCAACCTCGAGAGCGAGGTCGCCACCGCCCAGGCCAGCGCCGCCGACCTCGCCCTGGTGCGCCTCACCATCCAGTCGGAGGTGGCGAACAACTACCTGAGCCTGCGCTACCAGGATTCGCTCCAGCGGGTGTTCGACGAGAACATCGCCGGGTTCAAGAAGAGCCTCGCCATCACCGAGAACCAGTACTCGGCCGGCGTCGCCGCCCGCTCCGACGTGATTACCGCCCAGACCCTGCTGCAGACGACGCAGGCCCAGGCCATCGCCATCGGCCTGCAGCGGGCGATCTTCGAGCACGCGCTCGCCACCCTCGTCGGGCGCCCGCCCTCCGAGCTGTCCCTACCCGTCGGACCGCTCGCCGTGCGGCCGCCCGCCGTGCCCGTGGGCATTCCCTCCGCCCTGCTGGAGCGCCGCCCCGACGTCGCCCAGGCCGAGCGCACCGTGCAGGCCCAGAGCGAACTCATCGGGGTCGCGGTGGCGGCGTTCTACCCCACACTCACCCTCTCGGCCTCGGGCGGCATCTCGGGACTGACCTCCAACGGCGTGTTCTCGGCGGCCAATCAGGTCTGGTCCGTGGCGGCCGCCGGCTCGGAGGTGTTCTACGACGGCGGCGCCCGCGCGGCGGCCCTGCGCATCACCCGCGCGGCCTACGAGGCGGCGGTTGCGAACTATCGCCAGACCGTGCTGACCGCCTTCGGAGAAATCGAGAACGGGCTGTCCGGGGTCCGCATCCTCGCCCGCCAGCAGGCGGCGCAGGACGAGGCCGTGGCCTCCGCCCGGCGCGGCGTCGAGATCACCCTCAATGAGTACCGGGCCGGCACCCAGAACTACACCACCGTGGTCACGGCCCAGTCGATCGCCCTCAACAACGAGATCAACGCCCTCCAGATCCGCCTCAACCGCTTCACCACCGCCGTGGCCCTGATCCGGGCGCTCGGCGGCGGCTGGGACGTGCGCAGCCTGCCGACCGGCGACGCGCTCAAGGGCACGCGGTTGCCCATCGATTCCGGGCAGGCTGTGCGGACCGACGAGTGAGCGGGGGATCGCTCCTCGCGAGACCTGTGTTCCTACCCGTAGTGAGCGGCAGCGTTCGACCCGACCACGTCGTGTGAAACGGATCGAGGTGAACTCAAGAGCGGTCGTTTTGCCAGCCAATGCAGCATACGCTCAAAGCTCAGCAGAAGAAATTCTCAGCTTTTCGAGCAGATATGATCGATCAGATGGCCGCTCAGAGCTACCGAATGCACTGAGCGGCCAAGCCGTTTCAGGACGCTCAGGCGAGTGTACGAACCTTGGGCTCCCGGTCCCAGTAGCGCTTCTTGGCCGCATCGACGAAGTCGGCGAGGTCCGTCACGCCCTCATCGGGCTCGACGCCGGCCTTGTCGAGCAACGGCTTCGCGGCGGCGTTCGCCCCGATCGCCTTCAGGTGGCCGAACGCGTCCATGACCCACTGAACCGCCGCGCCCTCCCGGACGAGCTTGGCTGTCGCCTCCCCGGACAGAACGACCGCGCAGGCATCGACCGTGACCGAGGGCTGGCCGAACAGCTGCTTGTCCGCCTTCACCGTCGATCCATCCGACAGGGGCACGGCGCCGACCTTGGGCGCGATGGTCATCGGATGACCGCCCGCCGCCGCGATGGCGGCCTTGAGCGTATTGAGCGCCTCGGCGTCCGTGCCGTCGGCGATCAGGATGCCGACCGTGCGGCCCTCCAGGGTGTGCTTCTCGAGGGGACCTCGAATGATGCGCAGAGCGGGGGAGGGTTTCATGTCGAGAACGGGGGCCGCGGTGGGTGAGGCTGCGGGGAGGGCCATGGCCAGACCGTCCGCGACACGCCGCGCCAGATCCTCGTCGACATTGCGCAGGTTCGCCAGCATCGCCGTGCGCACATGCTCCAGAGAGACCTTGCTGAGCTCGAACACGAAGGCGGACGCGATATGCGCCTGCTCGGCGGGGTCCACCGAACGGAAGAACAGACGCGCCTGGCTGTAATGGTCGGCGAAGCTTTCCGGCCGGACCCGGAGCTTCTGGGCGTGCTCCTCCGATGGGAATGTCTTGTAGCCGCCCGAGGCATCCTCGCGTGCGCCGCCCACCTCGCCCACCTTGGCGAGACTGTTCGGCTCGTAGTTGGCACGACCCTTCGGCACCGCCATCTGCATGTGCCCGTCACGCTGTTGATTCATGAACGGGCAGCCCGCAGCCTCTGCACGTCCCTTCGCGGCGTTGATCGGCAATTGGTGGAAGTTGACCGAGCCGAGACGCGAGAGCTGCGTGTCGGTGTAGCTGAACAACCGGCCCTGAAGCAGCGGGTCATTCGAGAAGCCGATCCCCGGCACCACGTGGCTGGGCACGAACGCCGCTTGTTCGGTCTCGGCAAAATAGTTGTCGGGATAACGGTCGAGGACCATCTTGCCGACGATCCGGACGGGCAATGTTTCCTCGGGGATGATCTTGGTTGCGTCCAGCACGTCGTAGGGCTGATTATTCGCGAACTCCTCATCGAAGAGCTGCACACCGAGTTCCCATTCGGGATAGTTGCCGCGCTCGATGCGCTCGAACAGGTCGCGCCGCTGGAAATCCGGGTCGGCCCCCGCGATCTTAACCGTTTCATCCCAGATCGTCGAAGCCAGTCCCGCCTTCGGCTTCCAGTGGAACTTCACGAAGGTGCTCTTGCCCTCCTTGTTGATGAAACGGAAAGTGTGAACGCCGAACCCTTCCATGTTCGCGAAGGTCCGCGGCAGAGTCCGGTCCGACATCACCCACAGGATCATGTGCGTGGATTCGGGCATCAGGCTGATGAAGTCCCAGAAGGTGTCGTGCGCGGTCGCGGCCTGGGGATAGCCGCGGTCGGCCTCCATCTTGGCGGCATGGATCAAGTCGGGGAACTTGATGGCATCCTGAATGAAGAAGACGGGAATGTTGTTGCCGACAAGGTCCCAGTTCCCCTGCCGTGTGTAGAACTTGACTGCGAAGCCGCGCACATCGCGCGGGGTGTCGATCGATCCGGCACCGCCCGCCACCGTCGAGAAGCGCACGAACACATCGGTGCGCTGGCCCTTCTTCTGGAACAGGTCGGCGACGGTGATGTCGGCGAGGCTCTCCGTGCATTCGAAATAGCCATGGGCCGCCGAGCCGCGGGCATGGACGATGCGCTCCGGAATGCGCTCATGGTCGAAATGGTTGATCTTCTCCCGGTAGACCTCGTCCTCGAGCAGGACGGGTCCGCGGGGACCTGCCTTTAACTGATTCTGATTGTCGCTGATGGGCGTGCCGTGGTTCGTGGTGAGAACCGGATAATCATCGTCTGCGATCTGATGCGTCTCGCCACCGCGGACGGCGTTCGGCGGGGTGTGATCGGTCATGGGAGCCCTCGTTGTCTGAGGCTCTCAACGGATTGCCGAAGGGCAAGTTGCAGGCGCGTCGATACACGATTTGACCAGCGCGCCGCACCAGCGTGATCCGCGACCGGCCTGAGGCCATTCGCGTCGCTCAGTCGTCCTCCGTCACAGGCCAGTTCCTCCGGGCGCCGGTCCGCATTCTCCCCCGGCTCGCACGGCCCAGTCCCGCGTCGAAGGGCGGCTTTTCCAATCTGCTGCTCCAGACCAGACCGTCGCAGAACCACCCCTTACAGCCATTCGCGTGAAAGGCCGACGATGAGGGTGAGCACCGACACGAGGCCGCAAGCCGCCCCGGCCGGTGCGAACCCCTGTGTGACCCACCGCACGCCCATCCCGGAACGCGCTGCACTGCGGCAGGTTGATGTGCGATTCCGTGCGCCGGGCCGTGCGGGAGCCGACCCCCCCGGGAGACAGTCGCCATGAGCACCGAAGCCGCACACGACACGCCGCCGCCGAGCGACAGCCCGACCGCACCGCCCTGCACCGTCGTGATCTTCGGCGCCTCGGGCGACCTGACCAAGCGCCTGCTGATGCCGGCCCTGTACAACCTCTCGGCGGGCAGGCTCCTCTCCGACGACTTCAAGGTCGTCGGCGTCGATCACAACGAGAACACCGACGACGGCTGGCGCGACGCGCTTTCCGCGACCATGCAGTCCTTCACCACGGACCGCACCTCGGAGTTCCACCCCGACCATATCGACGCGACCGCCTGGGGCTTCGTGCGCGATCGGCTCCACTTCCGGCACGGCGACTTTTCGGATGCCGCGACCTTCCGGGATCTCGCCGGGGCGCTCACCGGCAACGTGGTGTTCTACCTCGCCGTCTCGGCCCGATTCTTCGGCCCCATCGTCGAGCAACTCGGGGCGGCCGGATTGTTGAAGCAGACCGACGGCGCGTTCCGGCGGGTGGTGGTGGAAAAACCCTTCGGCAGCGACCTGGCGTCGGCGAAAGCGCTCAACGCGACGCTGCTCGCCCAGGGCGACGAGAACCAGTTCTTCCGCATCGACCACTTCCTCGGCAAGGAGACGGTGCAGAGCATCCTGGCCCTGCGCTTCGCCAACGGCCTGCTCGAGCCGGTCTGGCGCGCCGAGCACGTGGCCGCCGTCGAGATCACCGCCGCCGAGACCATCGGCGTCGAGGAACGCGGCGCGTTCTACGAGCCGACGGGGGCGCTGCGCGACATGGTGCCCAACCACCTGTTCCAGTTGCTGTGCATGGTCGCCATGGAGGCGCCCGACAGCCTCGCGGCGGAAGCGATCCGCGATGCCAAGAGCCGGCTGCTGACGGCGATCCGGCCGATCGCCCCCGGGGACGCCGTGCGCGGCCAGTACACGGCCGGGACCGAACTCGGCAAAGCCGTCATCGGCTACCGCGACGAGCCCAATGTGGCGGAGGACTCCCGCACCGAGACCTACGTCGCCCTGAAACTCACCATCGACACCCCGCGCTGGGCGGGCGTGCCGTTCTACCTGCGCACGGGCAAGCGCATGACCGACCGGGCCACCGAGATCGCCATCCATTTCCGGGCTCCGGCGCACTCTCCGTTCGCCGCCGCGTCCGGGATGGAGCCCGATACCCTCCGCCTGCGCATCGACCCCGAGCAGGGCATGAGCATCGGCCTCAACGCCAAGCGGCCGGGACCCGAGATGCACCTGGGCCGCGTGGTCGCCACCTTCGATTACGGCGACTTCTTCCACGAGAGCCCGAGCGTCGGCTACGAGACCTTGCTGTACGATTGCATGACCGGGGACGCGACCCTGTTCCAGCGCGCCGACGGCATCGAGGCCGCCTGGACGGCCGTCGAGCCCCTGCTCGCGGCGTGGCGGGCGGCGCCCGTCGCGTTCTATGCCGCCGGCAGCGACGGGCCGGACGAGGCTGCGGCCCTGCTCGCCCGCGACGGCAATGCCTGGCTACCGCTCGGCCGCGGTGGCGCGGGGCATGGTTGAACCGGATCGGGTCACGCCGGATTTGGTCGAGCCGGATTTGCGGCCGCCCAGCTCGCGCACCGGCTTCAGCTCCGACAGCTGGTCGTGGTGGAGAAGTTCGACGCCCGTCGCCGCCGCGAGCTTTCGCGCCGACGGCGTGAATCCGGCGTTCGACACCACCGCCGCCATGTCGCCCGACCAGTAGCGCATGGCGGCGGCGATCTCCTGCACGGCGCCGTTGCCCACGGGCTTGCCGTGGCGCTTGCACTGGACGACGAGGCGGATGCCGGCGCGCTCGGCGACGATGTCGGCGCCCTGGTCGCCGCTCGCCTGGGTCGCCCGGGCATTCCAGCCGGCCTCCCGCAGGCGCTCGGCGCAGAACCGCTCGTAGGCGATGCCGTCCTCCGGCGCGTCGGCCTCGTCGGGGAGGGGATACGCGGCGGCGGTGCGCTCGATGCTCGCGAGGATCACGTCCCAGAGGGCATCGCCGTCCTCGCCGAAGCCTTTCGCGTCCAAGGCGGGGAGAATCGTCCGCTCGGCGAAGTATTCGCGCTCGCGAACCCAGCCGTCGTTGATGAGGTTGCCGTAGGCATCCACGAAACATTCCTGCCGTCGGCGCAGGGCGAGGGTCGCGGCGTGCTGCCGGACGAGTTTGCGGATGAGGCAGCGGATGCGCCGGGGCCGGTCGAGGCGGTGCAGGACGAGGGCGGCGAGGCACAGTCCCGTCACCGCGAGGGCCGGCGCGCCCTGGAAGAACGCGGCGCCGCCCCCGACGAGGCTGGTCCAGAACAGGCGTGCGACGAGGCTCGACCGGCCCGGCATGGAGCAATTCCGGCGCGGTCGCCGGGCCGCCATGGCCGGGCCGTTGGCCGCGCCACGGGACATTGCCACGCGACCCTTGCCCGTTCTCTAACGTTCCGCCGCCGGTCGAACCGCCGGCGGCGGATTGTCCTCAGACTTCGGTGGCGCGCGGGCGGCGACCGCGGGGGGCGGGGGCCTTCGGCTCCACCACGGCCGCCACCTGTTTCCGGCGCTGCTGGCCGAGGCCCATGTTCTTGGCGAGCTCCGAACGGGCGGCGGCGTAGTTCGGCGCCACCATCGGGTAGTCGCTCGCCAGGTTCCACTTGGCGCGATACTGGTCCGGCGTCATGTCGTAACGCGTCCGCAGGTGACGCTTGAGCGACTTGAACTTCTTCCCGTCTTCCAGACACACGAGATAGTCGGGCGTGATCGAGCGCTTGATCGACACGGCGGGCTGGAGCGGCTCGCTCTTCTCCTCGGTCACCGGCGCCGTCAAGCGTTCGAGGGTGGCATGGACCGAGGCGATGAGGGCGGGGAGTTCGACGGGCGGGACTGAGTTGTTGCTGACAAAGGCGGAGACGATGTCCGCCGCAAGCCCGATGTAGTCGGGCATCATCTCGCCGTCCGTGTTCATTCTCAACCCCTGTTACGCAGTGGACCGCATTGTTCGGGCCCTGTGCGGTTCTGCACCGTGTTCGCCCGAACAAATCAAAAAATAATGATGTTAGAGCTACTATGACGCAATAAGTCGAAGCGCAAGAGGCACTGACGTGTTCGCCTAAAATACGAACTTTGACTACCTAAGCCAGCCTACGCAGCTGAACGGTGTGCAATGACCAGCGATGGGCGAAGGAACTCTATCGTCCCCCTGCTTGGTCGGAAAAATGAATTCAGTTCAGACCCGATCAGATTGTGCCCCAGCGGTCCGGTCATCTGCCGGACTGGCCCCTCATTCTCGGGAATCACTCGACAGGGCATCGACCGGATAGTTGGGCGCGACGGGGGCGGTCCGGCCCCCGATCCGCCGATCGGCGCCGGTTCAGCGCGGCGCGGGCCCGTCCGCCTGGGCCTGGAGGCCGTAGGACTTGAAGCGCTCCACCGTCCGGGCGATCTCGTCGTCGGGCAGGATCACGGGCGCGCCGACCTGCAGGGCGACGGCGTATTGCCGGCACAGGGTCTCCATCTCCACGGCGAGCCACAGGGCGCGCGGCAGGTCCGGCCCCGTGGCGATCATGCCGTGGTTGGCGAGCAGGCAGCCGCCGCGCCCCTCGAGGGCGATGAGCGCGAGCCGGGAGAGTTCGTCGGTGCCGTAGGGGGCGTAGGGCGCGCAGCGGATGGTCGGGCCGCCGACCGCCGCGATCATGTAGTGCACCGCCGGGATCGTGCGCCCGCACAGGGCGAAGGCCGTGCAGTAGGTCGGGTGGGCGTGCACCACGGCGCCGATCTCGGGGCGCTGCTGCAGGATGTCCCGGTGGAAGCGCCATTCCGACGACGGCGCCAGGGCATGGTCCCAGGTGCCCGAAAAGCTCATCGGCACGATGCTGTCGGCGGTGAGCGCCTCGGCCGGGATGCCCGAGGGGGTGACGAGGAAGCCGTCGCCGTGACGCACCGAGACGTTGCCGGAGGTGCCCTGGCTCAGGCCGAGGGCGAGGAGGTCGCGCATGGCCGCGACGACCCCCTCCGCCGCCGAGGTGTGCGCGCTCCGGGCTTGCGCGGAGGCGGCGGGCCGGGCGTTGTCGGGCGGGGATGCTGTCATGGGATTCTCCGGAGGGAACGGTCGCGGGGGGCCCGCATCACCGTCACGGGTCCGTGCTAAGGCTTTCGCGAAACGCCCGTCGCACCGTGGGGCCTGGACGCGGGGCTCGGGCGCTCGCGTCGGCGGTCCCGGCAAGACCGGATGGTTGGCCCGCGACGGAGGCAACGCAAGGGTGCGCGCATGAGCACATATCGCTTCGAGGCCATGCTGGCGCCCCGCGCCGTCGCGGTGGTCGGGCTCACGGGCACCGGCGCGGCGCTGGGTGCCGCCGCCCTGGCCAACCTCGCCCGCGCGCACCCCAAGGCGAACATCTTCGCCGTCAATCCGCAGAGTCATGCGTTTTCGGAGAGTGTCCATTGCGTTGATCACATGGGTGATCTGCCCGAAAACCTCGACCTCGTGGTCATCACCGCGCCCCCGGAGGACCTCGCGGCCTGGGTCGGCGAGGCGGGGCGGCGGGGGGCGGCGGCGGCCCTCATCCTGACCCCCGATGTGCCCCTCGCCCTGTGCGAGACCGTGCGGGCGGAGGCGCGGGGCCACGGCCTGCGCCTGCTCGGCCCCGGCAGCGTCGGCCTCGCCGTGTCGCGCGAACACCTCGATGCCAGCCTGCTGGCGCAGGCCCCGAAGGCCGGCGACCTCGCCCTGGTCTCGCAATCCGGCACGGTGGCGGCCGGCATCGTCGCCTGGGCGGCCCGGCGCGACGTCGGGTTCTCGGCCGTCCTCTCCCTCGGCATGGCCTGCGACATCGACATCGCCGACGGCCTCGACCATTTCGCCGCCGATCTCCACACCCGCGCGATTCTGCTGTCCCTCGACAGCATCCCCGATGCGCGAAAGTTCATGTCGGCGGCGCGCGCGGCGGCCCGCGCCAAGCCCGTGGTGGTCCTGCGCGCCGGGCGCCACCGGGCCCCGACCCGCCACAGCGTCACCCACACCGGGGCGCTCGCCCGGCCCGATGCCGTCTACGAGGCCGCGTTCCGCCGCGCCGGCCTCCTCAGCGTCGACAGCCTCGACGCCATGTTCGCCGCCGTCGAGACCCTCGGGCGCCAGCGCCCGTTCCCGGGCCACCGCCTCGCGATTCTCGGCAACGGGCGCGGCATCGCGGCGCTCGCCGCCGACCGCCTCGCCGACCGGGGCGGGACGCTCGCCGCGGACAACCCCGTCGAGCTCGGCATCGCCGCCGGGCCCGAGGCCTACGCCGCCGCCCTGGAGCCCCTGCTCACCGCCCCCGGCCACGACGCCGTGCTGGCGATCCACGTCCCCACCGCTCGCTCGGGCAGCGCCGCCACGGCGACGGCGCTCGCCGAGACCGTGGCGCGGGTCCGCGCCAGCGGCCAGCGCAAGAAGCCGATCTTCGTCGCCCAGATCGGCGACGACCCGGAGGCGGCGGCGGTGCTGGCGGCGGCCAACATCCCGGGCTTCGCCACGGAGGCCGACGCCGTCGACGGCTTCCTCAACCTCGTGCGCTACCGCGAGGCCCAGGACGACCTCATGCGCACGCCGGATTCCCTGCCGCGCGATTTTTCCCCCGACGTCGCCGCCGCCCGCGCCATCGTCGACCGCGCCGTTGAGGCCGGCCAGACCTGGCTCGATCCCGTCGCGGTCGCCGCCCTGCTCGCCGCCTACCGCATCGACAGCGTGCCCCTGACGCTGGCCCCCGACGCCGATGCCGCCGCCACCGCCGCCTGGGAGATCATCGCCGCCGGCGGCGCGGTGGCCCTCAAGGTGGTCTCGCCCGACATCGTCCACAAATCCGATGTCGGCGGGGTCCGGCTCGATCTCACCAGCGAGGCCGACGTGCGGGCGGCGGCCGCCGACATCCTGGTCCGCGCCCGCCGCCTCCGGCCCGAGGCCCGCATCACCGGGTTCGCCGTCCAGCCGATGATCCGGCGGCGCCAGCAGCGCGAACTCATCGCCGGCCTCGCCGAGGACCCGACCTTCGGCCCCGTGGTGGTGTTCGGCCGGGGCGGCACCGCCGTCGAGGTCATCGACGACCGGGCGCTCGCCCTGCCGCCCCTGGATCTCCGCCTCGCCTCCGAGCTCATCGACCGCACCCGCGTCGCAAGGCGGCTGGCCGCCTACCGTGACGTGCCGGCGGTGGACCGCCACGCCGTCGCCCTGGTGCTGGTGAAGCTCGCCCAGCTCGCCGCCGATTGCCCGGAGGTGCGCGAACTCGACATCAACCCGCTCCTCGCCGACGCCACCGGCGCCCTGGCGCTGGACGCCCGTGTCATGGTCGCCCCCGCGCCGCCCGGCCGGGGTGCCGCCCATCCGCGCTTCGCCATCCGGCCGTATCCGGTGGAGTGGGAGCGCCACCTCACCCTGAAGGGCGAGGCGATCCATGTCCGCCCCGTCCGCCCCGAGGACGAGGCCCTGTTCCTCACGTTCTTCCAGTCCGTGAGCGCCGAGGACCTGCGCCTGCGCTTCTTCGCCCCCGTGCGCGACTTCAACCACGCCTTCCTGGCGCGCCTGACCCAGCTCGACTACGCCCGCGCCATCGCCTTCGTCGCCATCGACGCCGCCGGCCTCATGCTCGGCGCGGTGCGCCTCCACGCCGACGCCAACCACGACAGCGGCGAATACGCCATCCTCATCCGCGGCGACCGCAAGGGCACGGGGCTGGGGCTGGCCCTGATGAGTTTGATGATCGATTGGGCCAAGGCCGAGGGCATTTCGCGGGTGGAGGGGACGGTGCTTCGGGAAAACCGTCCGATGTTGGCGGTGTGCAAGCAGCTCGGCTTCACCACCCGGCCGGATTTGGAGGATGGGGGGGTGGTGAAGGTGTCACTGAATATTTTGAGCTAGCCGTCAAAGTCACTAAATAGTGAGTTTGCTCCAATTTTCACTCTATGCTCCAAGAATTTCTGTAATGCTTTTAAGGATTGAGATACCCGCATTTTCTCAATCAAACCTCGATGTGGATCACCAGAGATTTGAGCATAAGTCTCTCCTCCAAAGCTATCGGGAGAAAAAATGGTATCCCAGTAAAAATCTCTACTTCCCATCGGCGATCCAACAATAACCCCCTCAGTTTCGCCAACAAAGACACGAACTGACATCCCATCGCAGTATCCAATAACGGCGCGGGCTACCGCCTTTTGGCCGCTCACAGAACTTTTCTCCAAGAACCCATCTGGACCAAGTGAGTCCATCATCGGTTGTGTTAGTCCTCCCGGGTATCCCTCGGTCCTATGAGCATCAAAAATTAAACCTGCATGCTCCACTATGCATGGCATTAGAATGTTTTTGTACGCAGACACAGCTTTGTGTCGAACCATAGTCTCTAAGTTTACTTCTAATGGCTCATCGGTTTTAACATCCGAGAAGACGAAATTGAATCGGTCTCCTATTGCCTGCATGATTCCCATTTCGTTTCGAAAATCAAATGATCTTATAATGCAATTGATTTCCTGTTTTTTAAAATCACTTTTAGTTGCGTAGTATACGTTAATCTTCTTCATGATGCCATATTCATTAATATTTCGGATGTTGACGCCGTACGATCATTTCCGTAAGCGGGTATAACCTCTATATTTCGTTCATGAAATAACCTATTCTCAAAGTCTGATGGATTTTGAACAATTATATAGGCACGTTTTCCAGAAAAACTGTTGGGAAGTCGACTAAACATGTCATTCACGGTTTGAAAAAGGTAAGTGATGTTGATGTCTCTAAAGCTATACCCTATAAATAGGACTGCTCTTCCGAATAAATCAGATCTAAGTTTTAAGTCCATAGGACCATCCAGGCGCATTCTTTTATAATAATGCCCTTCAGACATTACCATTTCATCGGGATTGTTAAAATCGCCATGAAACTTCACTACTTGAGTAGAGGACATATCGATCCCCATGTCCTCCTCAGTAGTAATTGTATGTACCCTCTTGCCAAAAGCCTCGAAGGACTTCTCTAAAAAATCATCATAATTAGTTGTATACAAAATCTTGCACTTGTCGAGTTCAGCTAAGCTCTTATGGATCGAAGAACTTTTGAGTGCTGAGTCTGGCGCGTCTATATGTCGAACCATCCAATTAATCAAAGGAGAAAAGTTTTTCTTCTTGACCCTAAAATACTCCAATATCTGAAGATCGGTTCCTCTAAGCCGAAGCAACTCTGGATCATCATATCCTAGTATGCGGGCAGCTTGGTTTACCATCTCTACCCAACTCGGACCGCGTACCTGCTCGCCGCTAGTTCCTATCCAAGATACTGACATTGAAACACCAGCACCAACAAAGGGCAGAACACGTCCTTCGCGATAGAGTCGTTTTAATTCGGGGGGGCAAATCGCAGACATTAAGCGAACCGTGCTATTATGCGAGTAAGAGAGTGATGATGAAGAATTCCATTATGGGGGTGCGATTCATGAAGATCCATGTCAGTTGCTAGCTCAACATCCCAATTGGAGTATTGTGAGACATACCAATCATGAGAAATAAGTATTGGATTAAATCCAGGGTGGGCAGATAAATCTTGTGATCGGCTATTGAATGCACACATTATATTGTAACCATTGAGTTTTGTTCCACGCTTTATCCGCTTCAATAGGCTAGTGACGCCGCCGATATGTGGTAGACAATGCAACAAGCCGTAAGCGATTATTAAATCAAAACTATCGGATTCAATATCGAAATCAAGAGCGTCTGCGTTAATCCACTGGATGCTTAAGTCTGGAAAGGCACTCTGACCATTCGATATTGCCTTTGACGAGCAGTCAACGGCTGTAACATCTACGCCTCGCTTTGCGAACGCTGCAGAATTTTTGCCCTCGCCGCATCCCAAATCTAAAACCCGGAAATCGGTGGAGAGTGACCTCTGGGACAGAAAGCGTTTGACCAAAAGGCCAGGCTCCTTGCCCCAGAGACAAGGTACTGCAGCATATCCATCGTCATAGCCACCATCGAACGAATATTTCGTCATAATTGGAGTCCAAGTTTTTCTATTAGATTCTCAACTAATATTTCATAATTATCAAGCCCGAACCAGTTATATATTATTGCGTCTGCCTCTTGGATTATCAGCCTGACTTCAGATTCTACAGGAGCGTTGTAGATTTTCATGAATTCTGAAAGCGTTATGTTCAATTTATCTGCCTCTCTAATTGAATAAAGGCGATAAGCAATATCAGGCGGAGTATGCACAAAAATAGTAGCAACTTTCCTTATTGATATCTGTTTAAGTATCTCAAGTGTCTCGAGTTGTCGTATTCCATCAATGATTATCCTAGATGTATCTATCGCCGCGATTTCTGCAGAGATTGCTTCTGCAAGTTTCTTTGGACCATTCTTCGAGCGTATAAATTCAAGCGCTTTCGCTTGAAATTCAGCCCGCCCTGTTTCGGGGACTGGCGCAATTTTTAGTATCGAAGCTATAATTCTTCCAGTGTTAACCTGCTTATATCCTGCCTGTGCGCACAATCTATTGGTTGTGATAGATTTTCCGGAACCTATTGACCCCGTGATGCAAAGTAAGTGGTCTTCTTGAAATGCGGATGGACGAATTATTTTATATGCCGGTCGGCTGCTTAAAAAAGCAGGAAAAAGTGTTCGCAAAGAAAGCTGAGACCAGTACTCGAATTCTAAAAGATCAATTGTCGATGCAGATGTATTGAGCCATTTTAACTGCGAAACGGACGCTTCGCCACGAAGTGGATTATCCCATTCAGGCTTCTCCGGCGCCCAGTATCGCAATATTACGCCAACATGCCTAACTCCTACATCTGAAGAGTCGTCATTCAGAAATCCGATCACTTCAAAATCTGAAGGGTCAATCTGAGGGCGGCCGTTTGCAAATGCGATCTCTTCCGCAATCTCCCGCGCAGCATTTGCACGAATTCCTCGGTCCCCATGCGAAAATATACTGATATCATCTTCAGTAACGTGACCCCCAAAACCAATACAACGAGCTCCTCTAAGGAATGAAGCTGCTCTGTTGTACTAACCTCGACGAAAAGATAGCACTTTCTCTCGTTGCTGTATTATCGTATAAGTAACGAACTGTTTATATTCTGAGTTAGTTTCGGCTTCGGTTCGCGGGATATATGTGATCCCAGGTGAGGCAAGAAGTTTTTCCAAAATTATATTGTATGAAAGATTTATTCCCTGGAAATCGAGAATGCTGGCGTATTCAGACCTTGGAATTGATAGGACATTCTCCGACGGCATAGTAGGGGCGCGTCTGATTGCCGTGTATTCCGCTGGAATAAAACTAGATTTTGTTTGTCCCTGAGATTTTTTATGCAACTCTCGCAGGACAAACTTCCCACGTCCTGTTCTCATAAATAAAGAGGTGGAGCGTTTTTTTATTATGTCCATGCTTAAGCGAGATTGCATCGACTTTTGCGGAGTCTTGCTTAAGTCTATGTCAGCAAATAAGCCATCGTCCAATCCAAAATTCACAATTTGGCGAGCTCGCAGAGGCCGCCGATGCTTGCGCAAGATCGTTTCTGCGACCCAAAGATACGTCGTCTGTTCACGAACTCGATCCGCCACCGAGAAAAACCCTCAATCTAAAAATAGCTGACGGAGCGATACATTCTTGTGATGTGATGAAAAAAAGCTGAATCGTTGGCCTGAGAGGATGCCGCACCAGACAATGTGAAGCCATCAAATTCAATCTATGGCCTATGATTTGCCAAATCCCCGCCAAGCGCGTACAAGCAAAAAACCAGTCCAAAACCCGAGAGTTCAACGCTTCGATCCGGAGACGGATCGGGGTATTCAAATCTCGTCCGTTGGGTTGGTCGGGAGGTGGCCGCGCACGATCGCGTGGACCTCTGACATATAAGCCCGCAAGGGCGAAGGAATACGATGGCTGTCGGTACTGTTAAGTGGTTCAACGAGCAAAAGGGTTTTGGGTTCATCCAGCCGGATGACGGCGGCAACGACGTGTTCGTGCACATCTCGGCCGTCGAGCGCGCCGGCATGCGCGGCCTCGCCGAAGGCCAGAAGGTTTCCTACGAGATGGAAACCGACAAGCGCAGCGGCAAGCAGTCCGCCGGCAACCTCCAGACCGCCTGAACCACTTCGGGCCTGACGGTGGCCTCAGGAGACTTTTCGGAGTCTTCTGAACGACACCACCGGCCTGACGTCTCAAAGGGCCGCTCCCCATTCGGGGAGCGGCTTCTTACGTTGTGACTCGATGTCTTTTGCCGGCGGAATTCTCGTCCCTTCGGACCGAGCCGGCGCAAATCCAGGATCGTGTGTGAGCCAATTCAACGAAAACTCCATGACCGACCGCCTCAAGGCGGCCAACGAAGCCCGTCAGGCGGCCCTCGCCCGATTCCGGGACCGCCCGCCCGCCGATGACCCCGCCGTCCTGGCCCGCAAGGCCGAGCGCGAGCAGATCGTCCGCGAACGCGAGATCCGGACCCGTGCCCGCGACGAAGCCCGCGCCGCCGCCGAGGCCCAGCGGGTTGCCGAGGCCGATGCCGAGCGCGAGCGCCTCGCCGCCGAGGCCATCCGGGCCGCCGAGGAGAAGATCGAGCAGGCCGCCGCGGCCCGTCTCGAGCAGAAGGCCCAGCGCGATGCCCGTTACGCGGCGCGCAAGGCCAAGGCCCGCAAGTAGCGCGCGGCGCATCCGGGGTGCGCGCCGCGCGCCGTCCGTTCCGTTCAGGGGACGGACCGGCGCACGCCGCACCCCGCGGACCGGTCCACGGTCCCACGCACGGCGCGCTGTCGCGCCGCTCAAGACAGGAGACTCCCATGTCCCACAAGTTCAAGCTCGGCCAGCGCGTGCGCCGCGCCCGCCTCGGCTACGCCGACGCCAAGACCGACACGGGGGACGTGTTCGAGATCGTCCGCCTCGTCCCCGAGGACCAGACCGGCGAACCGTTCTACCGCATCAAGTCCGGCACCGGCGAGCGCGCCGTCCGGGAGGGCGAGATCACCCTAGCGGGTTGATTTCTTTCGGTTTTTCTCTCTAGGCCGACTTCGAAAAATCCTACAGGACCCCCTCGCGGATCGCCCCCGGATCGGCCAGCGCGTGCAGCAGCCGTGCCGCGTTGTGGGCGAAGCGCAGGGTCACGGCCTTGCGGCGCGCCCCGCTGAGCACGTGCTCGGCCGGGTCCCGCAGGATCGCGGCCCCGAACGCGTCGGCGACGATGAGGCCCGCATCGTCCGGCGTCAGCGTCGTCGAAAGCGTATCGGGAATCGCGAAGTAGAACCGGTCGCAATAATCGCGATAATCCGGCCATTTCCGGTCGGCCCGGAAGTCCGCCACGCTCGACTTGATCTCGATGATCGTCAGGCGCCCGGCCGGACACAGGGCGATGACATCGGCGCGCCGTCCGTTGGCCAGCGAAAACTCCGGAATCGTCACGTGCCCGAGTTCCGAATACAGCCGGCGTACGCCCCGTTGCACGTGAAGCGCGGTGGGCGACTGCCGGCGGTCGACGGGCAGAATCGCGCCGGAGGGTTGAATCGCGTGAGCCAGGGCTGCGGACATCGTCGTTCCGAATCGGGACTGGCCTCCTAGAAATCAGTCCCGGCGCCGCTTGTCACCTGCGACCCCGTCGCACGCCCTAGCCTAGCCCTTGAAATAATTGAACAATCCAGCTCCGGGCGCCAGCATCGCGAAGGCCCAGACCACGGCCGAGAGCACGTTCGCCACCTGGAACGGCAGGCGCTTGACCCCAAAAATTCCGGCGATCAGCGGCACCACCGCCCGCGCCGGCCCGAAGAACCGCCCCAGGGCGACGCCCCCGGCCCCCCATTTCAGGCAGAACGCCTCGCCCTTCGCCACCATCGCCGGGTAGCGCGTGAGCGGCCACATCCGCTTGGCCCCCTCCTTGTAGTAATGGCCGAATTCGTAGGAAATCCAATCCCCTAGGGCCGCTCCCACGGCCGCCGCCAGCATCACCGGCACGAACGGAATCCCCACCGTCCCCATGAGTGCGCCGATGCCGAGCAGCAGCACGGTGGCGGGTACCAGGAGGGAGAGGAACGCCAGGGACTCGCAGAACGCCAGCACCCCGACGATGAGCGGCGTCCAGGCCTGATGGGCCTCGACGAAGGCGAGGGTCGAGGTCTTGATCGCATCGAAATCCATGGATCGTCCGAAGGTGCGAGGTCGCGAAAAACGAGATAAGGGAAGATGTTACGTTGGAGAACCGGCCCGCTTGAACATCCTCTCGATCCAGTCCCACGTCGCCTACGGCCACGTCGGTAACGCATCCGCGGTGTTTCCGATGCAGCGCCTCGGCGTCGAGGTCTGGGCCATCCACACCGTGCAGTTCTCCAACCACACCGGCTACGGCGCCTGGCGCGGCCGGGTCTTCGACGGCCCGGCCATCGAGGACCTCGTCGCCGGCATCGCGGAGCGCGGTGTCCTCCACACCTGCGACGGCGTGCTGTCGGGGTACATGGGCTCGGCCGATATCGGTACCGCTATCGTGCACGCCGTGGCCTCCGTCCGCGCCGCCAATCCCCGTGCCCTCTACGCCTGCGACCCCGTCATGGGCGACACCGACCGGGGCATCTACGTGCGCCCCGGGATCCCGGAATTCATGCGCGATCAAGCCCTTAGGGTGGCCGACATCGCCACGCCGAACCAGTTCGAGCTCGACCACCTCTCCGGCCTGCCGTCGCGTACCCTCCTGGAGGCCAAGGCGGCGGTGACGGCGCTCCACGCCCTCGGGCCCCGCGTCGTCCTCGTCACCTCGCTCGCCACCGAGGCGACGCCGCCGGGCGCCATCGATCTCCTGGCGGGGGAGGGCGGCCAGTTCTGGCTCCTGCGCACGCCGCGCCTCCACCTCGACGTCAACGGAGCCGGCGACGCCATCGCCGCCCTGTTCCTCGTGCACTACGCCCGCACGGGCTCGGCGGCCCTGGCGCTCGGCATGGCCGGCGCCTCGATCTACGGCCTCCTGCGCCGCACGGCCGAGGCGGGCTCCCGCGAGATCCTCACGGTGGCGGCGCAGGACGAGTTCGTCGCCCCGAGCGAGACGTTCCCCGTCGAGCCGGTCTGACGCCGAAACCCTTGGGAGATCGGAAGAAAATGGCCCGACGCTTCGTCACCCTCGACGTGTTCACCGACACGATGCTCGCCGGCAATCCCCTGGCCGTGGTGCTGGATTGCGACGGGCTCGACGGTGCGGCGATGCAGGCCATCGCCGGCGAGTTCAACCTGTCCGAGACGGTGTTCGTGCTGCCCCCCGACAACCCGCGCCACCGGGCGCGCCTGCGCATCTTCACGCCGCGCGCCGAACTTCCGTTCGCCGGGCATCCCACCCTCGGCGCCGCCGTCCTGCTGGCCCTGCAGGACAGCCACGCCGGCCTCACGGACGCCGTCGCGTTCGGCCTGGAGGAGGGGATCGGCACCCTGCCCTGCGTGGTCGAGCCCGGTGACGGCCGGGGGCAGGCGCGCTTCCGCATGCCGGTCCTGCCGGAATTCGCGGGCGATGGCCCCGCGCCCGAAGCCCTCGCCGCTTCCCTCGGCCTCGCGCCCGGTGCCATCGGGTTCGGCCGCCACGTCCCGAGCCGGCACAGCCTCGGTCCCTGCTTCCTGTTCGTGCCCGTGGCGTCGCCCGAGATCCTGGCGAACGCCGTCCTCGATCCGGCGGCGTTCGCGCGCCTCGGCGCGCCGGTGGCCCTCTACCTCTACAGCCCCGATCCGGACGGCGTCCGGCACTTCCACGCGCGGATGTTCGCGCCCCATCTCGGCGTGCCGGAGGACCCGGCCACGGGCTCGGCGGCGGCGGCGTTCGCCGGCGTGATGATGCAGTTCGAGCCCCTGGGGGAGGGTACCCACGACCTCGTCCTGAACCAGGGCGCCGCCATGGGCCGCCCCAGCGAGATCCGGGTGCAGCTCGGCATCGAGGCCGGTGTTCTCCGCGCCATCGAGGTCGGCGGCGCGGCGATCATCGTCAGCGAAGGACACCTGCATGTCTGACGGCCTGAACCCTGACGGTCTCACCCTCACGCGCCTCGACCGCCTGGACGCCCGCCTCGTCACCCATGACTGGGCCTGGGCCCGGGACAACGCGGAGCGGATCGACGCGCACTGGGACCGGCGGGTGGCGGAGAAGCCGGCCCTGTTCGACGGGCGCGTCCTCCTGGCCCGCGCCTGCCGGGTAACGGACGGGGCCTGCACCATCGAGTTGTTCGAAACCCGGTTCTCGGCGTTCCTGACGTTCCGGGAGAGCGGCTCGCCCGACCCATCCGTGACCAATGCGTTCGCCGCCGTGGTGCCGTGGTCCCGGGATGGGGCCGCCATCCTCGGCGTGATGGGCCGCGAGTCCGCGAATGCCGACCAGATCTACTTTCCCTGCGGCACGCCCGACGGTTCGGATGTGCGCCCGGGCGCGCGCGTCGACCTCGCCGGCAGTGCGACCCGCGAACTCCTGGAGGAGACCGGTCTCATCCTCCCGCCCGATGCTTCCGATGCGTGGGTGCTCGTCAGCGGCGCCGGGCAGCACGCGTTCCTGCGTCCCGTGGTGTTCCCCGAGGATGCTGCCGCCCTCGTCGCCCGGATGGCACGGCACCGGGCGGCGGAGGCCGAACCGGAACTCGCCGGGTTCTTCGCCGTCCGCTCGCCCGCGGATTTCCAGCCCGACCGCATGCCGGGCTTCGTGCGCGCCTATCTCGGCCAGACCTTGCTGGGCCAGACCTTGCTGGGCCAGGCCAACGCGTAGGCGAGCCTACGGGTAGCCGTAGCGCGCCTTGGCCGCCGCGAGGAGGCCGAGCGCCTCGCGCTCCTGACCCGCGCGGCAGGCCTCGGCCGCCCGGCGCAGGTCCCCGCTGAAGCGCTCGCCCACGGGGGCGTTGAGATTGCCCGTGGCGACATCGCTGTCTACCACGGCCTGGGTTCGGGCGATGGTCGGCCCGCAGCCGCTGCCGGCCGGCAGAACCGGAGCGACCACGGCAGCGGGTGCGGCCGCGACGATCGCCGGCGCCGAGGGGCCGGGCTTGCAGGCGCCGACGAAGGTGACGGCCAGGAGGGAGGCGAGCGCGAGGCTCACGCGTTGCGGTGACACCACGATTGTCCTCGACAATGGCATAGCTTGAACGATGCCGGGGTTTTGCTCCCGGGGGCGATGCCGGTCAACTGTCGGCCCGCAACCCCGGCGCCTTCGCGCGGGGATTTCTCCATGACCGCGTCCGCGGCCCATTACGGAGCGGAGGCTTCAGAGGAAGGTGGCTTCGTAAAGCGCTTCGCTCCCCGCCAGCAGGGTCGTGATCTGTGCCAGGATCGCCGCGTGGGTCGCCTGCATCTCCCGGAACGCCTGGTTGGCTTCCTCCTGAAGTTCGCCATTCCGGCGAAGTGTCCCGTGCTCCGGAGGGTCGTCGAGGACATCGCCGAGGATTTGGCTCGCCTCCCGCAGGGCCAAGCGCCTGACCCTGCGCTCGGCCTCCTCGAGGGCGGCCATCTGCCGGGTAAAATGCTCCCTGAGGTCCAGGAGGCTCGACACGTTGTCCTGGATCGCGCGTCGGACCTTCGCGACCGAGTGGGGTTCGATCGCATCGTTGGCCGGTATCATGGCGCCTCGGGTCTTTGCTCGGGCCGCTGGAGCGGAGACGCCAGGATGCAGTTTCTGATGTAAATTTCGCGTAAATGGCGATTTATTCTACCCTGAGGGTCTACTCGGAGGGCATGTGTCGCCGGCGATTGCCTGCCGGCTACAGCGCTCCGGTCGCGGGGAAGCCGCGAGAACACCCCATGATTTCTCAGCCCTCTTCCGTGGCCGCGCGACCCCTCAGGGTCGGGCGGCCGGGTGGGATGTCCTACTTGGTCTTGTCGGCAATGGCCTTCAGGCCGGATTCGTAGATGCCGCCGATGGCATCCGTCGCGACGGCATCCGGCGCGCCCTTGGCCTTGAAGCTGCCCGTCCAGGTCAGCGTCGAGCCGGTGCCCTTCGGGGCGACCATGAGGGTCGAGCTGTAATCGCTCACCGGCAGGGGACCGGAAACGATGGCGTAGGTGTAGCGCATCTTGGCGTCGTCGCGGGCGGTCTGCGACTCGACGATGGTGCCGCCGCCCTTCAGGCTCAGGGTCCGCAGGGTCTTGGCACCGTCCATGGACGGGACGCATTTCTCGATGGCCGGGTGCCATTGGCCGATGCCGCAGAAGTCGCCGATGGTCGACCAGACCTTGGCGGGGGCGGCCGGCACGTCGATGGTCTTGGTCACGTCGAGGGCGAGGACCGGGACGGTACCGGCAAGAAGGGCGAGGGCGGGCAGGGCGAGACCGCGCAGAATCGAACGGGACATGGGGACGTTTCCTCTTGGATTTTTATTGTGCGAGCAGCGCACGAGATCGTCGCGCGTCGCTGGAGCACGGAGCGGAAGCTAGGCCGACGGATGAACAAGGCAATGGTCGCGTGGCCTATCCTTGGACGCGGGTTGTCGGAATCCTGTCCTTCGGCGATCACAGGGACGCGATGGCCGCGCCGTCCCGTCCGGCCGTGCCGGGAAGCGATACTTGTCAAGCGTGGTGTCGGAGGCTAGGAACCCGGCATCCGCAATCGGCCGGCGTTCGAATCGCTCCGCCGTTGCCCTTCGGGAGAACGAGCCTTGGCCAGCGCCGGCTCCAGGACCAGCCGCACAGCCGCCGCCTTCGCGGCCGCGCGGTCCTGCGCGCTCCCCACCACGCTGCTCCTCCTTATCCGCCCCTGAGGGCCGTCCGGGCGCGCGCCTGGGCTCTCAGGGGACGCCGTTTCGATCACACCGGGCTCCGCCCTTACGCCGGAGCCGTTCTTCCAGGCGTCGCGTCTCCACGGACGGGACAGCGCGCCGCGACAGGATCATGCCCATGACCGCCCAGATCAGCCCGGCGCCGAAAGACCGCGTCCTCATCTTCGACACCACCCTGCGCGACGGCGAGCAGTGCCCCGGCGCCACCATGACCCTGGACGAGAAGCTGGCGGTGGCCGACCTCCTCGACACCATGGGCGTCGACATCATCGAGGCCGGCTTCCCCATCGCTTCCAACGGTGATTTCGAGGCCGTCGCGGAAATCGCGCGTCGGGCGCGGCGCGCCACCATCGCGGGCCTCGCCCGCGCGATCCCCGCCGACATCGCCCGCGCTGGCGAGGCCGTGCGGCACGCCAAGCGCGGACGCATCCACACCTTCGTCTCGACCTCGCCGATCCACCTCGCCCACCAGATGCGCAAATCCCAGGACGAGGTGATCGAGATCATCCTGAAGACCGTGGCCCAGGCCCGCGACCTCGTCGAGGACGTGGAATGGTCGGCCATGGACGCGACCCGCACGCCCATCGACTACCTGTGCCGCTGCGTCGAGGCGGCGATCCGCTCGGGCGCCACCACCATCAACCTGCCGGACACCGTGGGCTACGCCACGCCCGACGAGTACCGCGCCATGTTCCGGAACGTCCGCGAGCGCGTTCCGAACGCCGACAAGGCGATCTTCTCGGTGCATTGCCACGACGATCTGGGCCTCGCCATCGCCAACTCGCTGGCCGGCATCGAGGGGGGCGCCCGGCAGGTCGAGTGCACCATCAACGGCATCGGCGAGCGCGCCGGCAACGCGGCCCTCGAGGAGATCGTCATGGCGATCCGCACGCGCGGCGACGTGATGCCCTACGAGACCGGCATCGAGACCACGATGCTGACGCGGGCCTCGAAGCTCGTCTCCCACGCGACGAACTTTCCCGTCCAGTACAACAAGGCCATCATCGGCCGGAACGCCTTCGCGCACGAGAGCGGCATCCATCAGGACGGGATGCTGAAGCACACCGAGACCTACGAGATCATGACTCCAGCGTCCGTCGGCGTCGCCAAGACCTCCCTGGTGATGGGCAAGCATTCCGGCCGCGCCGCCTTCCGCTCGAAGCTGGAGGAGTTGGGCATCACCCTCAGCGACAACCGGCTGCAGGACGCGTTCGAGCGGTTCAAGACGCTCGCCGACCGCAAGAAGCACGTCTACGACGAGGATATCGAGGCCCTCGTCGACGAGAACCTCGCCACGGCCCATGACCGCATCCGCCTCGTCTCGCTCTCGGTGATCGCCGGCACCCACGGGCCGCAGCGCGCCACCATGAAGCTCGCCATCGACGACCGGGTGGTCACTGAGGAGGCCGAAGGCAACGGCCCCGTGGACGCCGTGTTCAACGCGATCCAGGCCCTGGTGCCCCATGCGGCCGAGCTCGAACTCTACAAGGTCGATGCCGTCACCGAGGGTACGGACGCCCAGGCGGAGGTCTCCGTACGCCTCAAGAGCGGCGAGCGCAGCGTCACGGCGCGGGGCGCCGATCCCGATACCCTGGTGGCCTCGGCCCGCGCCTATCTCTCGGCCCTCAACAAGCTCGAGGCCACGGCCGTGCGCCTGCACGCCCAGTCCCCGGCCCAGGTTTAGCCGGGTCGAGAAAATCGGACCCCGGGGGTGGACACCCCCGGGGGGCTTTGCTATCAGCCACCTCGTCGCGGCGGACTTGGTGGGCCGCAGCGACCGCCGCAAGGCGAGGGTGCATAGCTCAGTTGGTAGAGCAGCTGACTCTTAATCAGCGGGTCCAAGGTTCGAACCCTTGTGCACCCACCATTATATCAAAGACTTAGCCTGGACCCTGTCGTTCATTTCGACACCGTGTCACCGGCTCATTTCGACAAACCATCCTTCTTCGTTCTCGAATCCAGGCGCTTCCGGGCGCCCGCTTGGCGTTGTTTCGGCGTCGCCTGGGCATAGCGCAGCAGCGCCGCCGTCGTCAGGTGGCCGCTCAGCGCGCGAAGCTGCGCGTCGGTCAGATCGGCCTCGGCACCCTCGACGTTCCCGCCGTGGCGTAGGCCCATGAACTTCACATCGTGGTCGATCCCCGCCGCGGCGCGGATCTCTGCCACCTGGTGCCGGAAGTAGTCGATCTGCCAGGGCAGGTGCACCTTGCGCCGCCGGTCCGCCGTGTCGCGCGTGATGATCAGGGTTCCGCGGCGCGGGGCGGTGTCGAGGCGCGTCATTAGCTCGGGCCAGAGCGCTGTGCCGTCGGTGTCGTACAGCGGCACCTCAACGAGCTCGCCGGTTTTGTGGTGGAACACCCGGGCGATGCCCGGCGCATCGGGCGCGCGGTAGTGCGTCCACGCAAGCCGGGAGACGATGTCCTCCTGCCGTTGCAGCCAGAAGAACGCGATCATCGCCGCGGTGCCGATCGAGGCCTCGCCCGCGGCGTCGGCCGCCGCCACGAAACGCATGAGCTCGTCGTGGGTCACCGGCCGCGTCGGCTTGGCCTTGTAGGCGAGGCCCATCTTGGCGAACGGGTTGTCCAGCGGAATCTCGTTCGGCCTGTCGCGCCGCGCCACGTTCCAGGCACGCTTGCACACCGTCATCGCCAGCACCGCGGTGCGGGTCCGGGGTGTGCCGTCGGCGCGCAGGCGCAGGCGATCGTAAAGGCGGTCGGCCACGCCGGGCTGAATGCTCACGACCGTGAGACCCCCGAATCGCCGCCCGTCCTTCAGCTTGTAGTCGGCCACGAGGGAGAGGGCGGCGTCATAGCTCTTGCGGGTGCGCGCCGGTCGGTCGGTGAATTTCGGCGAGGTCCGGTAGATGCCGACCAGCCAATCGAAGGTGCCGACCCGCGCGCGACCTTCGGCGACGGGTGTCGTGTCCCGCGTGCGCCATGCATCGAACTGCGGGTTGAGGATCTCGTCGCATCGGCGCTTGGCCTCGGCGTAATCCGTTCCCAACGCCTCGCGCGCTACTGTGCAACCGGCCTTGATGGCCCAGGTCGGCGGGCCCCAATAGTAGCCCGTGGCGCCTGTGGCGAGGCGCCGGGCTACCATCAGCTTCGGCCAGCCCGCAGGCTTGCTCCGGGGCATCAGATCAGCTCCGCAACGTCTTCAGCAAGGAGCATCCGCTCCATGGCGAGTCCGTGCCGCCGGGCGATGTCCTGATCGAGCTTCAGCCGATGCCACTTCGGCAGGCAGCCGCGCTCGCGGCGGGGGCGGCCGTAGACGCCGCGCTCTACCTTCGCAAGGAAGGCTTCGACGCTGGGCTCGTCGCAGTAGCCGGCCGCCGTCTCAGCACGCATTTCTAGGGGCCAGGATCCGAGGGGGCAGGTGGCAGGTCGAACCGTCATGCGAGCACCTTCTGGTCGACATCGCGGGTGCGCGCGCCCGCGTTGATCGGCGCCCAAACCGGGTTCTCGCCCTCAGGGCCGAACAGATCCGGCAGGGCGTCCTCGACGGTTCGGTAGAGCTCGGTGAGCCCCCTGCATTCGCGGTCGTAGGCTTCGCCACGATCTTCATCAGACGGCAGGACCCGGTCCTCCGGCGCGTGAGCCTGGCCGGACAGAAAACCCTGGAACACCATGTCGAAGGCGATGAAGCCGATATGGTCGCGCAGGGAGTCGGGTAGGCCGCTCCAGGCCGCGCTGAGCTCGACGGGGCCGGGGATCTTCATGCGGGCCTCCCAAGCGAACGGAGATCCAGGGCGGGGTCGCACCCCTCTAGGGAACGGGCGATGTGAAGGAAGGCGCTCTCGGCCATGCTCTCGCCGAGGCGAACGTAGTGGCAGACCAGGGCGCGCAAGCCGCCGAGGGTCGTCGGCGGTGTCCGATCCAGCTCCTGCCAGGCCTGATGCGCATGATCGGCTGCGGCGTTGCACCGGCGGGTCGACGCGTCGTCGTCCTCGTCGAGCGTTTCGCAGGCCAGGGTATGCGCCATCTCGGCGTTATTCGCCGCGTCGAGGACAGCGAAGATTGGGTCCGCCATGTCGAGGCCGGACGCCGCTCCCCCCGTGAGCATGACGATCTCGGCAATGCGGGCCTCGGCGCGGCCATAGTCCGGCTGATAGTCCGCTGCGAACTCGGCCTCTTCCGCGAGCCACCAGCGCAGGTGTTCGACGAGGGCGGCTACGCCCGGCCGGGTGGCACAGGGCGTCGCCAGGACCGCGTCCAGGGCGTCCTGCATCTCGCAGCAGGCGTTGAGGCTGTCCTCGCCCTCCGGTGCAATCTGAAACGCGTCCCAGGCCTGTCGGTGGTGAGCGATGGCATTGAGGACGGGATCGGCGACGCTCATGGCTTTCCCTCCGCCGGCGACCATGCCTCGGGGTGGTTCTCACGTGCGCGGGTCCAGATCTCCTGACATCGCGCCTCGCCCAAAATCTGCTGTGCGGCCTGCACGAAGGCGCGACGCCTATTCAGCGTTTGCGACTCCAGAACCGGAGGGTTGAGCGCCGCCCGCACCGCACGTTCCGCTCGCCGGATTTCGGCAATCCGGACCTCCAGCCTGGGACGCTGAAGGCGCTTGATCCGAAGGGCTCGCTCCGCGCGTCGGCGGCGCTGGGAGTAATCTGGATCCGAAATATCCATTCGCTCGATCTGAGCTTCGATCCCCAAGATCCCGCCAGTCAGGCTATCGAGGACGGTCCGTCCCTCTTCGACGGTTTGAATGTCAGCAATGCGAATCTGCTGTCCGTCGCTGAGGAAGATGACGTTGACGCCAAGTACGTCGCCTCGTTCAATAGTGCTGCTCATCGACCGGCACCCCAAGTCTGCGCGATGTCGGCGAGCAAGGAGGGGTCGAGAATGCGACCCTCGCAAGCCAACTCATGCCGAATGCGCAGTTCGAGAAGGTTGTCCCGGTCCCAATGATCCGCCGGCTTCCGGCTGTTGGCTTCAGCGGCAACCCGATCCCTTAGAAAGGCGAGGCGAGTGTCCTCAAAATCTGCAAGCCCACCAAACGGGGTGTGCGTCACGAAGCCGTGCGGGCGGCTCGTCTTCGCTACGGCTAAGGGAAGGCACGTGGCGCCACCCCAAACCTCGCGGGCCGCTCCCGCTGTCTCGTAGAGAGCGCATAGCTCGATGATGCCGAGGCCTGAGAGATCCACACCCTCTGCGGCGGCCTTGGGCGTGAGGGCGGACACATCGGTGGCGATCTCGCCAACTGAAGCCGCGGGCTGCCACCGGCGACCGGTCCAATCCACCCCCGCGAGGTGCAGGCACTCGTCAATCAGGGATCGGGCGTTCTGCTCGACCCAATCCTCCTCGTCGCCGAGACCTGCGTCCGTCTCGTATCGGCCTCTTGGCCACACGCTGGGGATGATCGCCCGCGCTTTGACCGCGAGGCCGTCGAGGGTGCGGGCCGGAAGGGCCAAAATTGCCTTCTGTACGGGGTCCATGCGCCCGGCCACCGCCTCGCCGCAGTCAACAGCTTCCCTCAAGCCGGGCTCATCCCAAGACGCCCCATGTGCCTCCATGGTTGTCCATCCGCGGCGTTCGGAGAGATCCTTAAAAAGCGCATGAGCCTTGGCTTCGGCCTGCTCCTGCGCGATGACGGCCGGGACCCATTCGGCATGGATGACGTCGAACTCACGGCCGAGGGCCAGAAGCTCGGCATCTGCATCCTCGCCCACTACCTGCCAGCGATGGCCGACCGCATACTCCTTGGAGGCTGCGAAAACCTGATTCGACCGGGCAGCGAGGTCGTGCAGCGCGTCGACCCGAAGCTCTTTCCGCAGCCGGTCATAGACGACGTTGGCATCTTGGCTCGGATCGGCATTGCACACTGCGTCGAGTGCGCGGTTCAATTCCTCCTTGGCGACGCGGTTGAGGCGCACCGCCGTGTGAGCGATCCATTCCGCAACGGGGCGGTGTTGCACGACCCCCGCTGCGTCCTCGTAGGTGACGAACCCCATCTCATCGACGCTGGTAGCATGGATCGGCGTTGGAGTGAGCGGCTGCAGCACCATTGGGCTTCGCGCGATCAAGTCCAGGATGCGAACGAGCTGTTCGTTGGCCTGATCCTCATCCAGAGCAAACCCCTCAGTCTCCAGAAACTCGACGGTGTAACGCGCTAGAGCTGCGCAGCCGGCTGCAGTAGTTGGGACCGTCTTGAGCAGCACGTTATCAACGTGCACAAAGAAAGCATCGGTCGCGGCGTTCTGCTCGGGCAGCGTATCGATGGATCCAGCCGGTTGCGGCAGGTCAGCAGCAGCGTGCCGCGCGAGCATTAGGCGACGGGTCTCTGCGATGGCCGCCAGGATTGGATCGGGCTCGGGGGCCGCTGCCGAAGGCGCTGTCAGCAGCGCGACGACAGCCGCGTTTAGAGCGTGGTCCTCCCCGACATCGTCGCGAACGACCTGCACAGCAGGCGCGGGAATGCTATCAAGGCGGTTGCCCTGTTCCATGGTTTCAGCTCCGTGGGGTTCGGGGAAGGCCCTCGTTGGTGTTCGAGCACCGGCGAGGGCCGCTGGTGTCGGGTGGCGCGCAGCGCTCACCCGAAACCTCTCAGATTGCGCCGTCCTCGGGACTGCGCGTCAGAAAGCTGATCAGGGCTGGTGAAGCTGTGAGAAGCGTTCCTGCGCCCAGGATGAATCTGCCCGTTGCAACGTCGTAAGTGTTCGATGTGTAGAGACCGGTGCGCACCATCATATACAGGGTGGCAGTAATCTCTTCCCAACAGGCTTCATCGGGAAGCCTGAGATGATCCTGAAAATCGCGAGCTAGCGCAAAAGGGCAGATGGGCCCGATGATGTGCGCTGTCTGCTCAATAGCCTTGGCGAGCAGAGCTCCACGCCACTCGGGCAGACCGACTTCGGTGCTGCAAGGAATGACCATAGGGGCCGACATGCGTCAGCCCTCCATTCGGAGAGCGAGGCGGCCGACGAGCCAGAGGCCGGCTAAGCCGATGATCGGGAGAAACGGCAGGGCGTGAACGAGCATGGGAGGCTCCAACGCTTGAGGCGATGGAACTATGTAACCTTTAGTTACTCAGCCGCGCAAGCAAAAAAGCTACCTCTGGTTACCCCTCGATCAGCTCGTTCCAAGGTACGATGCGATGGAGCGATTTGACACTTTCCGCATCGAACTGGATTTTCTTCGATGGGTTAAATTGTTCAACGGTAATATTTTCTGGCATGCGATTGACAAGTCGACCAATAAATCCTGGCATTAAGTTGTTATCAGGCTGTTGCGGGTGAATTTCGATTAATACATCGTCGCCAATAGACGGAAGCCTGTCTGGATTAACATATATAAGAGTTCCCTCTCTAAAGGCTGGTGTCATGCTTTGACCAACAACATACGTTGCATACGCATTCAAAGAGTTCGTTATACCAATTGGTCGTAAAGTATGAAACATCGTCCTCCCATTAAATGAAAAATCGTATTCTCTTCCTCCCATGCTGACTCCAAGCACAGGAAGATCTACTTTGAGATTAAACGTCAAAGTCTGTGGGCTGTAGCTAGAATTACTCTTCAGTCGTGCCTGGTACAAAGCTCGATCGGCTGCTTTTTTTGCTCTGCGTTCCGCAGTCCCCTCCCAAAATCCGGGAACCATCTCCATAAGGGGCTCGTCCAGCAAAAGATTCGGATCAGACCCCCGATCCCGTTTGCCAGGCGGTCTTTCATCTTCGACTAGGTCACCGGTCGCGACGCGCTCCCACCTGATGCCTAACGCTTGGGCAAGCTTCATCAGGTGCCCCGTAGAGGGCGTCTTCTTTCCGCTTTCCCACTGCCCGACGGCAGGCCGAGATACGCCAACGGCATCGGCCACCTGCTGCTGGGTCAGCCCGCGCATTTTTCGCGCTTCGAAAAGGATGGCGGCGATATGCTCTGACATGCGGGGAACATGCAACATTTGGTTCCCTCGCTCCACGATACTTTTGGTTACGTAAACCATTGCGCTGAGCGTAACCATGAGTTACGCACAAGGGCATGAGCGAGAAAATTCTGAGGCAGGCCATTGAGGTATCCGGCGGCGCGACAAAATTAGCGCGCGCGCTGGGCATCACACATCAGGCTGTCTTGAAATGGCGACGTCTACCGGCCGAGCGGGTGCTCGATGTTGAACGACTATCTCGTGTTTCTCGACACGATTTGCGGCCGGATATCTATGGGGACAGTCCGCCTGCGTATCGCGAGGTTTCACCCGTAACGCACAAGGTGGGCCTCTAATGAATCCCTCACAGCCCCATTCTCATCAGAGAGACGCTGACTTGGCCCAGAAGCAGCGATGCTGGGCTTCCATTTGTTATGCGACCTCGATCGTCCAGGCGATTGGCAAGCTGCTCCAGCGTGTCCGCCCGATGCTGACCGGGCAAGACACTCAGGAGGTCGACCAAAAGAACGGCGAGGGTATCCGCCAGCGTCTGATCTCGCGGCACCCGGATCGGATCTCGGCCCTCTCGACGTTCGAGGGCCGCTGAAATGGTGCTGGGAAGCTGGATGCGCATGGTCGGGCTTTCTGATCGCGAGATGGCCGAGAAGGTGGGTGGAATGTCGGTGTCCGGCATTCGCAAGCTTCGGTATCGGCAGCGCGGTCCCTCCATCCGGGTTGCTGCCCGGATCGTGGAACTGAGCGCTGGCAAGGTCACGCTGGCTGACATGCAGCCGATCGAAACGAGAGCCTCGACTTCGTCCGTCGCCGCCGAGGGCGTTTACCCGTGATGACCTCAGCGTCTCATGACGACCATTCCGCGCTTCGCAGTTCCATGCGCGCTCCTACCATTGTTGCGGCCGTACTCCTGCCGCTGCGAATTCAGCTTCATCGTTTCACTGCCCGGCCGTCCGCTCGTGCCCGCCAAGACCTTGCGGACTGCCGTCCCCACCGTGCCGAGACCTTCATTCCTGTTCTCCATCGGTCCGTCTCCTTCGCCTGTGGTCGAGGAGCAATTGACCAGAGGACGGACCCAAGATGTCGGCACGCTCACCCAAGACCTTGGAATTTTCACCCAAGCTGCGAGGCAGGGATATGAGCACGGCTCAGGCAGAAGCTCGCCAGATGGTCGAGCTGATCGCCGGCCCCATGCGGCTTGGTGAGAACGTGAAATCGGCGCTCGCACGCGTCGCTCGGGCTACGGGCCTCGGCGATCGACGAGTGCGCAGCATTTGGAATGGCGAAGCCCGCCGTATCGACGCGACAGAAATGGACCGCCTGCGGCAGGTGGCCCTGGATGCCCGGACACAACAGGAGGCTCGACTTGCCTATCACGCCTACGTCGCCCGCCTCCAGAGAGCCAGGGAGGCCTTTCGCCTTCCGGGCCAGGACATGGATCTCGATGCGGATCATGGTCGGCTCGGGCTGGCTGGCGGTACTGATCTCGCCTTGGATCGCGGAGCCGCCGCATGAAGCGGAAGAACGGGACCGGTAGACCGCACATCGAAGCGCCCTGCACCGACACGCTGGCTGATGGCAAACAGCGTGAAATGCAGATCCATGCCGAGGCCGCTGAGAAAGCGACCGACGATGATCGCCGGTTTTTCGAGGACCACCCCAATCGCACGTACCGCGTCCGCCTTCTGTCGCAGGCGGAGCGCGCGCAGTTCGAGATCTTAGACGGGGTGATGAAGCCGCTGGCGGAAGCGCCGATCGCTTTTGCCGCCATCAAGCAGATTGCTCCTTTCGTCAGGAGCAGGGTTGTGGTGTTCGGCCCTCTGGGAGCGGTGGGACAGCCGCTGACCGACGAGCAGGCCCGAGGGATTTGGGAGGGATACGCAGACCGTCATCCCTGGGTACGAGAGCAGGAGGCCAAGATCCTCGCTGCGATGCGCCAGCACGGCGCACAAGTCTTCCCGGAGGGTCGCAACGCATGATGGCCGGCGCCACGCAGGGCGAGCGCCCGCCCAAACCCTCTGCGCTGCCTTTCACCGGCCTGCCGGATCTGCCGGCGCTGCGCGAGTTGCAAGCGCAACCACAGTGGCTTGCCTGGGATTACGTGTGGCGTGCGGAGAAGCGAAAATGGGACAAGCCTCCGCTCAACGCACGGACGGGCGGGGCCGGCTCGTCCACGGATCGCAATACCTGGGCGACCTACGAATGTGCGGCCGAGTACGTCGAGCGTCGATCTCTCGCAGGTGTGGGGTACGCACTCACCGCTGAGGAAGAACGGAGCGGTATCGACCTCGACAAGTGCCGCGATCGCGAAACGGGTGTGCTGCAGGCCTGGGCGCAGATCGTCGTCGATTTCGCTGAGACCTACTGTGAGGTGTCGCCGTCCGGCGAGGGACTGCGCTTGTTCGTTCGCGGAAAGCTGACGGTCCTGAAGAATGACGCTGCCAAGATCGAAATTTATCCGACTGGCCGCTACCTGACGATCACGGGCCAGCACGTGCTTGGTACCCCCCAGGAGATCCGTGAGGCGCCCCGCACGATTGCCTATCTCAGAGAGCGCGCGCTTCAGTTTCAGGAGGCCGAGAAGGCCGCGGCCGAGCGCGTGCGCGAGTTGCAGCGCAGGAAGGACGAGAGAGCCGCCGAAGCTCGCCCCGTCGATGACGGGGGTGGCGACGAGGCCGAAGGGCCCTCAATCAGCGAGCGCGTGGCGGCGTCAGCACGGCGGCCTGATGCAGCGACCAATTCCGCTACGGGATCTGGCAGCGGCAAGAAATTCTGGCGGGAGGTCAACACCCGAGCCCTGGCAAACCTTGCGTCATGGGTCCCAAGCATCTTTCCTCGTGCTCGCGTCGCGGCCGAGGGCGGGTACCGCGTCACTTCGCACGACCTCGGTCGGGATCTGGAAGAGGACCTCTCGATCCATCCGAGCGGCATCGTCGATTTCGGCGTTCATGACATGGGCGACGCTCGGGACGGGAAGCTCACCCCGATCCAACTCGTCATCGACCACGGTGGCGCCAACAACGCTGCGGACGCGGCCCTGTGGCTGTGCGAACGAATCGGACTCGATCCGACGACCCTGGGGTGGAAGGGAGGCGGGAAGGAGCGGAAGGCCCGCTCTGGCGCGCCACTGAGGAGCCGCGAGGATCGCAGGAAAAGCGGCCCTAAGCCGAGTGCTGAGGCGAATGGAAGCCATAGCTCTCCGGACCTCGACGACGCACCTCATGATCCCCAAGACCCCGACGACGAGGACACGCGCCCGATCGTGCGCGTGGTGAACGGCAAGGTCCCCGAGGCAACCGACCGAATGGAGCAGATCCTACTCGGCGCTGGCGCTGAAATTTTTTCCCGAGCCGGAGGGCTGAGCCGTCCCGTCATCGACGCAGTCCCAGCCGCAAAAGGCCGGATGACGACCGTCGCGCGGATGTGCCCGCTCACGACCGTCAGCCTTGCCGACATGGCGGCTCGGATCATGCAGTTCCGCAAATTCGACAAGCGGTCCGAAGAGTGGATCAACATCAATCCGCCGATCGAGCTGACCGCGACCCTGCTCGCTCGTGAAGGGCAGTGGCACGTTCCCGGAGTAGCAGGCGTCATCACGACACCGATGCTCCGTCCGGACGGATCGCTGCTGACCACGCCCGGGTACGACAAGGCAACGCGCCTGTTCCTGGCTCTGGATCCCGATTTCAGCATGCCGGAGGTGCCGGAGCACCCGACCCGGGACGACGCCGAGCATGCGCTGGCCGAGCTCGAACAGCTGCTCGACGGGTTCCCCTTCGTCGAGGACGTGGACCGCGCCGTTGCCCTCGCCGGCATCCTGACGGCGGCGGTCCGCGGGGTGATTCCGACCGCCCCTCTATGCGCCATCCGCGCCCACTCGCCGGGAACAGGCAAGTCCTACCTCGTGGATCTTGCGTCGGTGGTCGCCACCGGCCGGCGATGCCCCGTCATCGCGGCTGGGAAGACCGAGGAAGAGACCGAGAAGCGGCTGGGCGCCCTGCTGCGCGACGCCGTGCCGGTGGTCTCCATCGACAACGTCAACGGCGAGCTGGGCGGCGACATGCTCTGCCAGATGACAGAACGGCCCCTCGTGCGCGTGCGCATCCTCGGCAAGAGCGAGGCGCCCGAGCTCGAATGCCGGAGCGCCGTCTTTGCTACCGGGAACAACCTCACACTGCTGGGCGACATGACTCGGCGCGCGATCCTCTGCACCCTGGACGCGAGGGTCGAGCGGCCGGAACTCAGGGAATTCGCCTTCGATCCCGTCGCCAGGGTTCTGGAGGACCGTGGGCGGTACGTGGCCGCGATCATCACCATCATCCGCGCTTACCGCTCATGCGGGTCGCCCAACGTCTGCGGACCGATCGGCTCCTATGAAGAGTGGTCGAGCATGGTGCGCGCGCCGTTGATCTGGTTAGGACACGTCGACCCGATCCGGAGCATGGAGACGGCGCGGGAGGAAGACCCGGAGCTGTCGGCAATCCGCGAGCTGTTTGGCCATTGGCGCGCGCACCTCGCCGGTTCGAAGGGCTTCACGACCAACGCCATCATCCGCGTGGCCTGCGAGAAGCGCGCAGGCGTCCAATTCGATTACGGCACTCAGGACTTTGTCGCACCCGAGTTCCGCGACCTGCTCTTGCGCCAAGCGGGGGACGGGGGTGCAGTCAACAGCCGAAAACTTGGCAAATGGCTCGCCCGCGTTAGCGGACGCATCGTCGATGACTTCCGGTTGGTCGTGAAAATCGACGGCAGCAACGGGAATCGTTTTTGGCTGCGAGGCGCCGACGTGCCAGTTGGCCAAGAGCAGCCGCTATTTTGAGCCCGCAAGCGCCAAAAAGTAGGGGTTTTAGGGTTTTTAGGGTTTTTTCTAACCGACGTGCGGAAATTGGCAGAACCTACTTTCTGACAGTTACGGGATACCGGCTGAAAATAACCCTTGAAACCCTACAAACCCCTATTTTTGGCAGATTCAGGCGAGAAGGCAGCAGGAGCGCGCAGAGCATGGCCAGCCGAAGCAAGGGTAGACGCCAACGAGAACGCGAGCGGCGACAGCGCCGTGAGCAGCGACGCGCTGATCGCCAGTCTGCGGCGGTTCCTGCAGCTCAACCCGCGCCCAGCCCGCGCAGCGTGGCCGATCCGATCTGCGGCGTAGCCTCACCCGTAATCAATCCCGCCCTGTGGTGGTTCATCGCGAAGACGAAGCCCCGCATGGGCGACCGGGCACTCAGAGCTCTTCAGAATGCACAGGCAGTGACCTACCAGCCTCGGGTTAGTGAGGTTGTGGTCCGGCGTGGCCGTCGGGTCGTTCGCCACGCACCCATGTTGGTGCGGACAGTGTTCATCGGCGTGCAGGACCTCGACCACCTAGATATCGTGAAAGGCAGCGATGGCGTCGCTGAGATCGTCTGTCGCCCCGTCGAGGACACGACATTGCCGGGCAACATCGAAAGCTTGGTGCTGAAGCCCGCCCGCCTCGACGCCGATGGCTTGCAACAGTTCGTGGACGTCATCGCCAGGGGCGAGATCGTTGAGCCTGTCGGGGTCAAGATTGGTCAGAGCGTAGTGGTGACGGAGGGGCCGTTTGCGAGCTTCCCCGCTGTGGTCGAGGAAGTCCTGCCCCACGACCGCATCAAGGTGGCCGTTTCCATTTTCGGAAAGGCATCACCCATCGATCTGGACATTGCGCAAGTGCAGATCCTGTAATATACGGTTCTTCGCCCTGTAGGCGCTGGACTCTCCCGAGATGGGATCGATGTTGAGCCCCTACGGAGACGGGTGACACCGCTTCTCCACTTTGAAGGCTGGTCTATGTGATGTCACCCCAATGGGGTTACTCTCTGACCGAACACTAAGGCACTACCATTTCGCCGAGTAGAGCAGCCCGGTAGCTCGTCAGGCTCATAACCTGAAGGTCGTCCGTTCAAATCTGATCCCACCAGCCATGAGGGTGTCCGGCACACTCAACGAAGAATGGGGTGCGTTGACACCCCATTCTTCGTTCTGAATTTCAAGCTGCACGAACCGTTGCAATGAACTGGCGGATCTCGTGTTCGAGGCGCCGGGACTGTTCGCCGAGGGAGGCCGCTGAGTGTAGAACCTCGTCAGCTGCGCGTCCCGTTTGCTCCGCCGCCCCAGCGACGCCAGTCACATGCTCGGTGACCTCCCGGGTGCCGGCAGCCGCCTGCGTGACGTTACGGACGATCTCCTGGGTCGTCGCGCCCTGCTCCTCCACAGCGGCGGCCACCGTCGCAGTAACACCGTCGAGTTCGGTGATACGCGCGTTGATCGTCTCGATTGCTCCTACCACTCGATGGGTCGCGTTCTGTATAGTTGCGATCTGCCCGTTGATGCTCGTCGTAGCCTGAGCGGTCTGGCTTGCAAGCGCCTTGACCTCCGCAGCAACGACGGAGAACCCTCGGCCGGCCTCGCCAGCGCGCGCCGCCTCAATAGTGGCGTTGAGGGCGAGGAGGTTAGTCTGGCTGGCGATCTGCGAGATCATTGCGACAACATTGCCAATTTCGGCGGCGGCCCCATTGAGTTCTTGTACAACCTCCGCGGTGCTTTGGGTTTCGCCGACAGCTGAACGAGCGAGTCGGGCTGCCTGTTCGATCTGACGGCCAATCTCATGAACGGTGGCGCCCATTTGCTCCGTGGCTGCCGCAACGGTCGTGACGTTTGCTCCTGCTTCGTAGGCAGCAGCGGCAACAGAGGCTGACTGATTGGCCGTCTGGCTTGCGGTCCCGGCCATGGCTTGCGCCGTCGCCTGCATCTCCGACGAAGCCGACGCGACGTGACGGACAATCCCGTCGACCGCAATCTCGAATGCCTGGGTTGCGGCATCGACCTGTTCGGCCTGGCGCACCTTACGGCTCTGTTCGTCATGCTGCTGCGTACGCATGTCGTGGGCCGCAATTGCATTGTCCTTGAAGGTCTGCACGGCCCGCGTGATGTCGCCGACCTCGTCGTGCTGGCTTGACATCGGAATGTTGACCCGCAGATCTCCGCCGGCAAGTTTGAGCATGCTTCGCGTCAGGGGCCGAAGCGGACGGATCGCGCGATATGTCCATGCGGCGAATCCGAGTCCCACAACGGATGCGATGCCACAGAGGCTCAGCATCAGCATCATAAAGGTCTGAGAGATGGAGCGCACCTCTCGGCCAATGGTCTGATTACGAGCCTCCTGCAGATCGATGAACTGGTTGATGCGGCCAAGCCATTCCACGAAAGCAGGTCGTGCTTCCTGCATCAGGGCGGTGCGGGCGCGCTCAATCTGGCCGGACTGCTGATCGTCAATGACCCGCTTCATGAGCGGCAGCGTGCGGGCTTCGGTTTGTTTGATGCCCTCCAAGATAGCCCGCTCGTCCGGGGACGTTGCCCCAGCATCGGCAAACATCACGTCCATCTTCTCGGCAGATTGGGCGTAAGCTTCGCCCAGGCGCGCAATATCGCTGAGAACGGCACCCCGGCCAGCCTGATCATTGACGAGGGTGAAATCGCGTAGGCTGATTGCCCGATCATGTACGCTGCCACGAAAGTTGATTGCGTAGCGTTGCTTGACCGAGTTCACATCGTTGATTTTTGTCAGACTCTCATCAATCCGAATGACTTGAACAATACCGTATCCTGTAAGGGACAGCATCATTGCAAAGAGAGCAGCGTATCCGACTGTGACTTTTGATGTTATTCCGATGCGATTGATCACTGAATCCACCCGTCGTAATTTTTTCGCGATACCGCTTGTGAAAAGCAGATTACCTGTGAAAAAATTCTAGCGCGGCCGGATTAAGATGCAGTTATGTGAGCTTGCCTCGCGACCACGTGATCGCATTCACTGGCACGCCGCCGCTGTGCGAGCAGCGAGCAAGGGGCGCCCCACACTCGGGACGCCCTGTCTCGTTTCAGTAGTCGAAGCGCCGAGGCCGACCGTAGTAGCCATACTCAGGCGGCGGCGGTGGCGGACGATACCCGTACCCACGGTCATACCCGCGATCGTAGTAGGGCGGAGGCCGACGGTTTGGGCGGCACTCACCCCACGGATTGGCATGCCAACCAGGACCGCAACCATCAGCAACCCGCTCGATCACTGCATCCCCATCGGGTGCTACGAGCGGACCAGTTGCCATCGGGGCAGCGCTTGCCACCGTTCCAAGTCCAAGGCTACCGGCGAGTACCGCAGCCAGTCCAAGCACCTTCACGTGCCTCATAATGGGATCTTCCTCGATCACCCGCCCGACCGATCTGGCGGTTCGAAATGAGATTGATGCCCGTCGAGTGAACGGACCCTGACAGGATTGAGGCTGCTTCGTGGCTCAGAGGTCACTCTTATCAACTTGAGTTGCACGATTCGCCTTTCGGTAAGGTCCGTCACCTAAGGCCAATGCATGTTCGCGTTCTAAGCGAGCGCCCCACATCTCGACAGAGACATCAGGATGACCGAGGCGCAGAGGATGTTAATTCTGCTCGATGAGCACGGCATCCACGTCTCCCCCATGGTTCGAACCGTCGTAAGCATGGACGGAAGCAACGAGGCAGTTCGCGATGGTGATGCTATCGCATTGCTCCTCATGTGCGCGCGGTCTTCGCCCCGTCTCAACCTGCCCATGACAGCTTCGCAGCAATTTTCGTCCGGATCGCCTCAGATAGAATGAACCTTCCGAAGGGAGGCCACCATGATCGGCTTTACCTTCTTATTTCCCCTAGTAAAGCTGCCTAGCAGCTTGTCAGGCACTTAACCTGACGGTCGCTCATGCGCTCCGCCAAGCGGCCGAATGCACGGATCCTTCAGTTTCAACTTTGATTGGCCTTGGCGATCGCTTTTGTCATCGCCTTGAGAAGGTCGCCGCTGAAGGCCTTCCCCATTTCCTCCTGCGTTATGCCTTCCCCATCGGCATCCTGCAGCAGTTCGTGCAGTTGAAGCTTCGCGGGCTTGTCAGGGTCGAGATTGCTGGCGACCCAGTCTCGGAAGAACTCTTTGGCGATCTGACTCATCGTGCCGCTCCGTTGCGGCCGGCTGCATAAAGCACCAGACGCCTCGGCGCGAGAGCGCACTCGAATTTTTTATAGCGCTTCCTCACGGCATCTTCTCACGAAGCCATTCGTGGGTTGCGGGAAGGAAGACCAACGCACACGCACGGCTTCACAGGAAGCCTCGGAAACCGCTAATGCGGAGCTAGGCATTCCTCGCCTCGAGAGAAAAGTACGAGATCGCCTTGCTTCGGGTTATTGAGCGCAAAGGGTCTCTCGGACCGGCTCGGCAGGAAACCGTTTCCGATCTCATTCTGGAAGAACCGGTGGCCGACCTCGAAGAAGCAGCGATCCTGCACGGCTTGGTAATCGAACGACCGCTGCACGACAGGCTGCCTGAGATCTGCGCCCGAGCAGTATGCCGAGACGTCGACTTTGCCCGACCCGGCCAGCCGAACCGACCCCGTCGACCCAGGACGTACCGTGAAGGAAGGTCCGTCGTCCTGGGAAACGACCAGGGTGTACGGCGAGCGGTTGTAGACGTGTCGCGAGCAAGCGGCAGAGGCCTCACTGGATAGGGCGCTTCCCAGCGCAACGGCCAACGCAAGCCCGCAATACCGTTGCTTCGAACCGCTCATCGCCCTGCTCCTAAGATCGTGCCTCAGCAGGAATGCTTAGGCCAAGGGGTACGCTGGCGCTAGCACGGCAAAATTCGGTCCTGAACCGGATCCACTCCGTCGCGAACCGTTCGTCTTGCGAGGCCATCATGACCGGCCTGACCTTCTCCGGCGACGGCCTGCTGCAGCGCTTCTCGAACCAGCTTGGTGAACTCGGCGCTCGCGCCCCTGTCGCTCTGGCCCGCGCCCTCAACCATACCGGTGCCAAGGCCAAGACAGCGGTCATCCGCAGCCTCGTGATCCAGACTGGCCTGAAGCGCTCGACCATCGTTCGAGCGGTGAAGGTCCAAGGTGCGCGGCACGGCAACGAGCAGTTCAAGGCCCGCAGCACGGACCGGCTGACCTACACGCTGACGACCACCGGCGGTGACATCAGCCTCAAGTTCTTCGAGCCCAAGGAGACCAAAGCCGGCGTCTCGGCCGCACCTCGCGGGCGGCGTCAGCTGTTCCACGGCACCTTCACCAAGGGCGGCCGCTTCCCAAACCGCAAGGGCCCGGTGATGGGCGGCCACGTGTTCACCAACGTCAGCATGGGCCACGCCTGGCGCGGCAAGGTGCGGCTGGAGAACTCGGGCGTCTACATCCCCGACGAGATGCTGCAGGGCGCCACCGCTGCGGCGTTCGACCGGATCATGGGGGCCGAGCTTGAGGCCCGGGTGAGCCACGAGATCGGGCTGCTGATGGGCATGCCCGGCCTCTGACCCCACCCCCGATGCCGCACCGCACCACCGCACCGCAGCAATGGGTCCTCCGGAGGCCCCCACCCCCGGTGCGGGCAGAGTTGCTCCCGGTTTTGCGCTAGTTCCAGGCCAGTTTTCCGAGGTGCGCAGTGGGTTTGAGCCGCCGAAAATGCGCTGAGCTTCTCGATGTCACCGAGGGGGCGGTTCGGAAGGCCATTTCCGCAGGGCGCATCCCGGTCGAAGCGGACGGGACCATCGACCCGGACAAGGCTCGCGCGGCGTGGGCGAAGGGTACGGACCCGGCGCGTACCAAGGTGCGCACCGGTACGCAGGGTACGCGGACCGCCCCGGTGCGCACCGAGGACGATGCCCGCGCCGCAGTCGGGCTCATCATCCGGGTGCTGCGGGGCGAGGGGTCGGGGCTTGATGACACCGCCGAGGTCGATTTCGGCATGGCCCGCACGGCCGACACGATCCTGAAGGCCTACGAACGCGATCTCAGCATAGCGCAGAAGCGCAAGGAGCTCGTGCCGCTCGCCAAGGTGAAGGACCACGTCGAGCGAGCCTTCATCGGCCTCCGCCAGGCGGTCCAGCGCCTCCCGAGCCGGCACGTCGCCGCGATGGCGGCCGAACTGCAGTGTGATCCGGCGGCGCTCGATGCCGCCTTGTCGAAGGTGATCGCGGTGGAACTCGATGGACTATCAGCCCCGGTGGTCCGAGTCTGACGACGGGTACGACAACGCCGCCGACGTCGAGGACGTCATCCGGCGCTCGGTTCGGCCGGACCCCATCCTCACCGTTTCTCAATGGGCCGACCGGTTTCGGGTACTTTCGACAAAGTTGGCGGCCGAGGCTGGCGCCTACCGTACGAGCCGCACCCCGTTTTTGCGGGACGTGATGGACGCGCTCTCGCCGACGCATCCCGCGCGGCGCGTCGTGTTCATGAAGGCGGCGCAGGTCGGAGCCACCGAGGCCGGCAACAACTGGCTCGGGTTCATCATGCACTGGAGCCCGGCGCCCGTGATGGGCGTGTGGCCGACGGTGGACACGGCCAAGAAGGTTTCCCAGCAGCGCATCGCGCCCTTGATCGAGGACAGCCCGGAGCTCGCGAAGCTGGTGTCGCCCGCCAAGCAGCGGGACAGCGGCAACACGGTCCTGGCCAAGTCCTTCCCCGGCGGCATCCTCGTGATGACCGGGGCGAATTCCGGCGTCGGCCTGCGCTCCATGCCGGCGCGCTACGCCTTCCTCGACGAGGTGGACGCCTACCCCGGCGATGTCGACGGCGAGGGCGATCCGGTCGCTCTCGTCGCCAACCGGACCACGACCTTCGGCCGCTCGGCCAAGATGTTCCTCGTGTCGACGCCGACGATCCATGGGGAAAGCCGGATCGAGCGTGAATATGAGATGTCGGACCAGCGCCGCTACTTCGTTCCCTGCCCGAACTGTGACGAGCCGCAATGGCTGAAGTTCGAGCGTCTGCGGTGGACGTGGGGCGATCCGACTTCCGCCCGCTACGTCTGCGAGGCGTGCGACGAGCCGTTCGAGGAGCGGCACAAGGCTGAGTTCCTGCCTGCGGGCGAGTGGCGACCGACGGCGATCCCGCGTGATCCGGGGTGCGTCGGTTTCCACATCTCGGCGCTGTATTCGCCCCTCGGCTGGATGTCGTGGGAGGATCTTGCCCGGGAGTGGGAAGCCGCCGAGGGCAAGCCCGAGTCGCAGAAGACGTTCAAGAACACCCGTCTCGGTGAGACGTGGTTCCAGGCGGGCGAGCAGGTCGAGTGGGAGCGCATCTACGCCCGCCGTGAGAGCTGGAAGCCCGGAACGCTTCCGCGCGGCGTGACGATCCTGAACGCGGCCGTCGACGTGCAGGCGAGCCCGGCGCGCCTCGAGCTTCATGTCTGGGGCTGGGGCGAGGGGCTCGAGAGCTGGGCCATCGAGCGCCGTGAGTTCCCGGGACGGGCGGACGACCCCGACACGTGGAAGGGCATCGACGCCGCCCTCGACGAGACGTGGACCCACGCTTCGGGCGCCGAACTCCGGATCGAACGACTGGCCGTCGATACCGGCGACCAGACCACCGCCGTCTATGCCTGGATTTCGAAGCAGGACCAGTGCCGGGTCCATGCGATCAAGGGCAAGAAGGGTTTCGAGATCAACGCACCCGTAGCCACGCCGACCTTCATCCCGTTCGGGAGCCGCAAGAAGGCAATCCAGCTACGATCCGTCACCGGCGACGTGTTCAAGGCCGAGCTTTACCGGTTTCTCGGGCTGGAACGCCCGACCGACGAGGAGATCCGTGAGAACGGTTTCCCTGTCGGCTACGTGCACATCCCGGACTACCTCGACGCGGAATGGTGCAAGCAGCTGGTGGCCGAGCGCCGCGTGCGGACCAAGATGGGCCGCTTCGAGTGGAAGAACGACCACGGGCGCAACGAGGCGCTCGACTGCCGCATCTACGCTCGAGCCGCACTCTGGATCACGGGCGTGGCCGCGTGGAAGTCTCAGAAATGGGCCGGGCTGCGTGAGCGGCGAGGCTTGGACATTCAGGCTCAGGAACGCGTCGACGTGCTGGATCGCGCCGCGACGGCCGCCGCCATGAAGCGCGATCCGAGCCCGACCCGCGGGCCACGCGTGACGATGGCCCAAGACCCCTACCTGTGAGCGAGATGCCATGGCCGATGTCACGACTCTGCGCCTTCGCCTGACCCAGGCCGAGGAAGCCCTCCACAAGGTGGCAACCGGCCAGACCGTCGAGCTTCTCGAAGAAGACGGCAGCACGGTCCGGTTCACCAAGGCCAACCGGAAGGATCTCGAAGCCTACATCAGCACCCTCGGCGGCCAAATCGCGGATGCCACCGTTCCGTCGAGACGGCGCGGTCCGGTCCAGTTCGTATTCTGATGGCAGCACCCTGGAATCGGAGTGGTCCTCCGGGCATCGGCGCATCGCGCCGCCGCGCCACCATGACGATGCCGGAGGTCGAGACGGCGCACCATGCCGCGTCGTCCATGGCGAAGGACATGGCGACGTGGCCGACGCACCGGATGTCCCCGGACGCGGCCCTGCTGCCCGAACTCGACACGATCAACGCCCGTGTCGACGATCTCGTCCGCAACAACGGCATCGCGGCCGGCGCGGAGCGGACCTTCGTCGACAACGTCGTCGGGCCGCGGATCACCTGCAAGCCGAACCCGGACTACGTGCGTCTTGGCAAGACCTCGGGCTGGGTCGATGGCTGGGCGCGTGAGGTCGAGGCCGAGTTCAGGACCTTCACCGATACCGATTGGTTCGACGCCGGCCTGCGCTACAACTTTCACGTCTCGACCCGGCTTCAGGCCAGGATGATCGCCGCCACCGGCGAGGCCCTGGCCCTGCCGCTCTGGACGAAGCGCAACGGTTCGCTCTGGAACACCTGCGTTCAGCTCGTCGACCCTGCGCGGTTGTCCAACCCATTCGGCGAGGCTGAGACCACCACGTTCCGCGGCGGCATCGAGCTTGACAAGGTTACCACCGCGGCCACCGCCTACCATATCCGCAAGACGCACCCCGGTGATGCCCTCGGTTTGTTCGGCGGCTTGTCCGGTGCGCACGACTGGGAGCGGGTCCCGGCCTACATGCCGTGGGGCCGGCGGCGGGTCATCCATCTCTTCGAGAGCGAGCGCGTCGGTCAAACACGCGGCAAGGCCGTGATCGCGTCGGTCGCGCGTCAGTTCAAGATGTTCGACCACATGAACCGGGAGCAGCTCCGGCTGGCGGTTCTGAACTCGCTGATCTTCGCCGCACTCGAGACGCCGCTCAACGCTGAGCAGATCGAGAACATCTTCGGCGAGTCCGAGAAGCCGATGGAGGCCTATCAGGCGTCGCTCGACGACTGGCGGATCCAGATGAAGGGCGGCTCGATGGTTACGCTGCCGCCGGGCACGACCATGAAGCCGTTCGCGCCGAACCAGCAGATGACCGGCCTCGACACCTTCGCGACCGTGATGCTCCGCTCGATCGGCGCTGGTCTCAACATGCCCTACGAGCTGGTTTTCCGGGATTTCTCGAAGACGAACTACTCCTCGGCGAGGGCGTCCTTGCTGGAGGCGTGGCGCTACTTCGCTTCGGTCCGACAGTTCATCATCGATCACTGGTGCTCGTCGATCTACGACCTCTGGTTCGAGGAGGCCTGCCAGCGCGGGCACATTCCCGACTGTACGCCGGACGATTACTACGGCAACCAGATCGCGTGGACGCGGGCCAAGTGGATCTTCGCCGGGCGCGGCTGGGTCGACCCGCTGAAGGAAGCGAAGGCCGCCACCGAGCGCTTGAACTCGAAGATCTCGACCCTGAGCGACGAGTGCGGCGAACAGGGTCGCGACTGGCGCGAGCAGATCGATCAGGACGCCCGCGAGAAGGCCTACCAGAAGCAGTCCTACAAGGCGCTCGGGCTGTCATGGCCCCCGGCCCAGGCTGCTCAGCAGCCGGACGTCGCTGAAGCGCCCGACGAAGCCATCCCGGCCTGAGGACTAACCCATGACCATACTGATCGACGGCGAGATCGTGCTCTATGGCACGGTTGGCGAAGGGCTGTATCGCGACGGCTTCACGTCCCTCAGCGTTGTCCAGGCGCTGGCGGAGCTCGGGCGGGGCTCCGATGTCACCGTCCGGATCAACTCCCCGGGCGGCTACACCGACGAGGGTGCCGCGATCTACAACGCCTTCAAGGCGCATCGCGGCCGCGTGACCGTGTTCATCGATGCCGTGGCGGCCTCAGCGGCCTCGCTCATCGCGATGGCCGCAGACGATCTCGTGATGCGACGCGGGTCGTACATGATGATCCACGATCCCGCTGGAATCACCATCGGCGACGCGGCGGCGCACGCGAAGACGATCGAGGGCCTACAGGCGATCGCCGGGACTTTCGCGGACGTCTACGCGGAGAAGAGCGGCCGCAGTCTCGATGAGGTGCGGGCGGACATGGCCGCCGAGACTTGGCTCACTCCCGACCAGGCCGTGAGCCTCGGTTACGCGGATCGCTCCGAAAGTACGCCTCCGGCCGACGACGACGCACCGGAGCCGACCGCCTTCAACTACCGGGCCTTCCAGCACGCGCCGGAGCGCTTCGTCGCGATGGCCGACAAGAACGGGTGGGGCAAGCGCCCCACCGCGAAAGCGGCGTCAACCGCTGTCCCCCCACGCCCCCAGGAGAAGCCCATGCCTACCGAGAAGCAGGCGGAGACGAAGCCCGTCGCCGCGCAGGATGCCCCTGACCTCGCATCGGCCCGTCGCGAAGCGGCCACCGCCGAACGGTCCCGCGTCAGCGCGATCATGGACAGCGATGAGGCGCGTGGCCGCGAGGATCTCGCTCGCCACTTCGCCTTCGCCACCGACATGGAGCCGGATGCGGCCAAGGCCGCGCTGACCAAGGCCCCCCAAGCTGCGGCCGCGCCAGTCGAGCCCAAGAAGGAGCCGAACCGGTTCGAGGCCGCCATGGACAGGACCCCCAACCCGACGGTGGGCGCCGATGGCGGGACTTCGGGCGATGGCGCTGGCGACGAGGCCGACCCGACGGCGCGCATCCTCACGAACTACCGCGCTGCTACCGGCACTAAGCCCAAGGCGGCCTGACTGGCCGTCCCTTTAACCCCCAAGCAGGAGGCCGCGATGGCCGTCACCAACATTCCCTACAGCGGCGTCGGCATCGCGTCCTTCGAGAGCAACGAAGGTTTTGCGCAGGCCGAGCTGTTCAACTCCGCGATCCCTCACCCTGTCACCGAGGACTTCCCGGTCGGGCCGAGCACGATCTTGCCGGCGTTCTCCGTGGTCGGCCTTAACGCGGGCGGCACGCTCGTGCTGGCGCAGACCAGCGGGACCGCGGTCGTGCCGATCGGCGTGACCACGGCGCCTGTCGCCACCGGAGCCGGCCAGACCGACCGGATCGCAATCTACCGCGCCGCCAACCTGAACCCGGACGCCCTCACCTGGCACGCGGACTACGACACCGACGCCAAGAAGGCAGCGGCGTTCCGCGGCTCGCCCACCCCCACCAACATCGTCATCCGCAAGCGTCTTTGACGCCAAGACCAGGATAGGAGACCCGTCATGGCGTTCGACCGCTACGAGCTCTGGAATACCCGCACGCTGCTTGGCGTGTACCGCGAGACCGACTCCCCGACCAACTACTGGCTCGACCTGCTTTTCCCGAACGAGATCTCGTCCACCGACGAGTACATCGACTTCGAGAAGATCCCGCGGGCCGGGCGCAAGCTCGCACCGTTCGTTGCGCCGCTGGCTCAGGGCCGACCGATCTACGAGGAAGGCGGTCGCGTCGCCCGGTTCAAGCCTGCCTACGTCAAGCCTTCCGACCCCGTGACGCCCTCGCGCGCGCTCACCCGTCGGCCGGGCCATCTGCTCGGACCGGAGGCGATCTCGCCCCAGGCACGCTACGACTCGATCAAGTCGGACATCCTGGCCTACCACCGCACGGCGATCGAGCGGCGCTGGGAGTGGCTGGCCGCCAAGGCGGCCATCGACGGCGCGGTGACCATCGACGGGGACGATTATCCCTCGGTGAGCCTGAACTTCGGCCGTGCGGCCAGTCATACAGTTGTCCTCGGCGCCGGTGCGCGCTGGGGCGACGCCGGCGTTTCGATCCTCGACGGCGTCCAGGGCTGGATGGACCAGATGCACCAGGCCGAGTTCGGTGGTGCCCCGAACCGCATCACCCTGGGCGTCGCCGCCTGGGCGAAGATGCGCAAGGATCCGGATGTCCTGAAGGAGATGGATACCACCGCCCGGGGCAACACCGTCGAGATCCGCACCGGCCTCTACGGCACCGGCGAGGCCCGCTATGTCGGCACGCTCGGCGCCGGCGTCGAGGTGTGGGTCTACAACGACTACTACAGCCTCGGCGGCACGGTGACGCCGTTCATGGCGCCCACCGACATCGTCCTAACCGGTCCGAACGTTCAGGGCTATCGCTGCTTCGGCGCGATCGTTGATGTGAACGCCCAGTTCCAGGCGCTGCCGATCTTCCCGCGCAATTACATCATCCCCGGCGATGTCGCGATCGAACAGATCGTAACCCAGTCGGCGCCGCTGATGGTGCCGGTGAACCCGAACGCCACCCTGAAGGCGACCGTCGTCGCCGGCTGATCCCCCCACCCAAGAGAAGGAGCACGCCGATGCCCAGCGCATTTGCTATCACGAGCCTGCACGTCTGCCGCAAGGCGGGCGAGCGGAAGGATGGCAAGGTCGTCACCGCCGCGGACATCGAGATCGTCCCGGCCGGTCAGATCACCGACTTGTCGGACGACGATTTCAAGGCCTTCGAGAAGGCAGGCGCGGTGCGCAAGCCCTCGAAGGTCGATCGCGCCATGGCCGAGGACGGTGAGGATCTCGAAGCGGTGGAGGCGGTCGCCGGCAAGGCGACCGCCGCGACGCAGGTCCGTACCGCGCGCTGACTGCCATGCGTGCGTTCGACGCCCTCTGGGCCGAAGCGGTCCCGCACATCGAGGCGATCCTCGGCGAGCCCGTCCGCGTCGAGCCGCGCGCGGCGGCAGGCTGGCGTTCCGGCGGCGGTACCGATGCCGAGCGGCCGGTGCGCGAGATCATCGGCCGCTACCGCAGCAAGCCGATCACCTCCGAGCTTGAAGGCAACCGCGAGGGATCGCGGTTCCAGTCCATGACCCGCATCGCCGGCAACACGCAGACGATGCGGATCTCACCCGCGCAGGCTGCCGCCCTCGGCTACGCGCTTACGGCGAACGATCGCGTCGTGCTTCTGACCCGGCCCGGCACGCCCGCCTTCACCATCGTGCGCGTCGGCGCCCGCGACGGCGGGGAGCTAATGCTCGAACTGACAACCGAGGCAGCTGCATGAGTGTCGTCGCCTACGCCATTCGTACCCGCCTCGGCGCCGCCCTGGTGGGCCGCACGCTCGCCGGCGGCCGTGTCTACGATTCCGCTGTCCAGCCGATCGAGGAGTTGATCCGGGCTGAGCCGCAGCCCTTCCTCGTAATCTCCACGGACGACGAAGAGATCACCCCGCGCGGCTGGGCGCTGCTCGACGCTGACCGCGAGCTCAACTTCGTGGTCGAGATCGCGATCGGCGGCATGACCCGCATCGACCTTCCCGAGGCGGAGGGAGGCGGCGCCGCGCTGCGCCTCGATATCCCGCACACTGACGACGGACTGGAAACCACCCTGAACATGGTTGGCCGGGAGATCATGCGCGAAATCCAGGTCGGCGGCCCATGGTCGGACCTGCTGCGCGACATCACCTTCGGCCTGAAGAAGGTCACCATCCGCCGCGGCTCGAACACGGAGCAGGGTACCCGGTTTGCCGCGCGCCAGTACGTGTTCACCACCGACACCATCGCGGAACCCGACTTCGGCGCCGAGCCCGAGGGCATCTGGGTGCGTCTGCTCGACCTAATGCAGGCCGATCCCCGCCTATCGGGTGCCGTGCCTCTGATGCGCCGCATGATCGTCGGCGACGCCCTGCCGGACTGGCGCCGGGTTCAGGTTGACCTCGGCCTCACCGATCGGTCTTACCGCACCCTAGGCCTCGGCCCGCTGTTCACCGGCGTCGGCGAGCCGCTGGCCCAGCGTCTCATCATCAACGGGCCTCGCCGCACCGCCATCGTCGAGCCCGAGCCCACCCCGTGAGCGACTTCGACGACCTGCTCCGGGCCCACATCAAGCTGCAGCACACCGTCGAGGAACTGCGGCACCAGGCGTCCAGCATGATGCGCGTCGGCACCGTGAAGGAGGTCGACGGCAAGAAGGGGTATCAGGTCGACCTCGGCAACGACGACGACGGCAAGCCCCTGCCGAGCGCGTGGCATCCCCATCCCGAGCAGGGCGGCGCGTTCAAGACGTGGCGGCCCCTAACCAAGGGCCAGATCGTCTACGTGATCGCCCCCGGCGGCGATCAGCGCCAGGCGTTCATCGTCCCGAAGGGCGGCTTCTCCGACGAGAATCCCCAGCCGTCCGAGAAGCTCGACGAGAACGTCGAGACCTACGGCAAGGTCCGTACGACTTGGACCGAGGACAGCACCAAGAAAGAGGTCGGCGACAAGGTCTCGGTCACCACCACCACCGAGAGCAGTACAGTCAAGACCGAGAACGCCGGGCACGTCACCGGCAAGGACAACGTCGTCGCCTCGGCCGGCGCCAGCACCCACACCGTCGATCCGAAACGGGTCGTCGCCGATGCGTCGCTGTTCCGGGCGACGCGCAAGGTCATCCTGGCGAGCGGCTGAACCATGCCCATCGAACTTCCCGCCGTCCTGAAGCTGCTGAACGGCAACCCGCTGATGAAGGTCCGCCAGGTGATCGGGGAGCACCTGCCCCTCACCAAGTCGCTCGACGGCGGGGCCGGGCTCGACGGGCTCATGTCGAAGATGATGGGCGGCGGTCTCGGCTCCATCATATCGAATCCGACGGCTGCCATTATGGGGCAGCTACAGGGTGCGATCGGGAGCGCGGCGGATCAGATCACCGGCGCGATGGGCGGCAACGCGGCCGACCTCGTTTCAGCGCTGAACGGCTCGGCGAGCCTCGGCGTAGCGGCAACGAACCTGTCCTCGGCCGGCAACGGCCTGCTCAGCGCCACCGGCATCCTCGCCGTGGTCGGGCACGCCGGCGTCACCGACATGGCCGGCGCCGCCCTGCCGGGTGGTCTCGGCATCGACACGGTCCTCGGGCCGCTCAACGCCGATGCGATCGTCAGCGGCATCACGCAGTGGGTGCCCACCATGGTGGCAGGGGTCATCGCCGGCACCCTACCGGTCGACATCGCCATCGCCCAGGTCGAGGCCCACGCCGCGACCTTGAACGGAATCACCAACGCCAGCGCGACGGCCCTCGCTACCGTCGAGGCCATGGCGCCGAACCTCGCGGCGGTCTCCACCGTGGCGGCTGCCCTGGTCGCGGCGCCGGTCGAGATCCGCGCCGTCCTCGAGCGGGCCATCGCCCCCGAGGATCTTGCCACGATGCGTGCGTCCGTCGCCGCCCACTCTGACGACCCCCAAGACTGATCGGGAGATCCCCATGTCGAACAAGACCTACCGGGTTGGCGAAGGTGCCAACCTCGAAGCACTCCCCCGTGGCACCAAAGTCGGCGAAGAGATCCGCCTGAGCCAGGCCGTCGCGATGTACGAGGTCGACATGGGGCGCCTCGTCGACGTCGAGGCCGAGAAGGCCGGCGCCGAAGAGACCGCCGCCCGGGCTGCCGCCGCCGAAGAAGCCGCCATGGCTCCCCGCATCGAGCTCCAGCCCGGTGAGGCCGACGGCATCGAGAAGACGCCGGTCGAGGGCGACACGCTCACCGTGTCCGAGGACGAGGCCATCGCGTCGAAGTCCCGGCGCCGCTGACCCATGTCCTCGTTCGGCCTCGACCGCTTCACCGGCAAGCCGATCTCCGGCTGGGCACACGTGCTTCAGTCGGTCGACGTGATCTTCGAGACCGAGATCGGCGACCGGGTGATGCTGCGCCACTTCGGTGGCGGGATGCGCCGGCTGCTGGGCCGCCGCCTCACCCAGCCGGTCCTGGCGCTCGCCGCCTCGGTGTTCGCCCTGTCGATTGCGATCTGGGAGCCGCGCCTGCGGGTCGTGCGTGTGGGCATCGCGCCGTCGGCCGAGGAGATCCGGCAGGGCACCGTCTCCTTCGTGATGGAGGTGGTCTACCGGCCGAACGGTCATCGCGGGGACTTCACCGAGGAACCGGCAAGCCGGCTCGTCGGGGTGGGCGTCAAAGACAACGGCGTCCTCGCGACGATGGAGTACGCGGCATGACGGCCACCGCCGAGCAGCTCGACCTCACGCGCCTGCCGCCGTTCTCCCTCGTGGTGGTCGACGAGGCCGCCGAGGAAGCCGCCCTGAAGGCCGGCATCGTGGCGCGCTTCATCGCCCGGGGCGTGCCCTACGATGTCGAGAGCCTGCGCACCGACACGGCGATGATCCTCGCCGAGGAGCTCGCCTACCGCAAAACCCTCACCCTCCAGGCGCTGAACGACGCCGGCCGCCGCCTGACCCTGTCCTACGGCTACGGCGCCTCCCTCGACCACATCGCGGCGACGTTCTACGCCGACATCGGCTTGCGCCGCCTCGCCCTGGTCGACGCGCCGCGCCCGTATCCCACCAACCCAGAGGACTGGGAAAGCGACGCGCGATTCGCGCTTCGCATCTCGCTCGCCCCGGAGGCGCGTAGCGGCAGCCTCGGCGCCTACGAGTTCGACGCCCTCACGGCCGCCCCGCACCTTGAGGACGCGCTTGCGCTCAACCACAGCTCGGGGATGGTGCGCCAGGGTCAGATCCTCGTGGTGCTGCTCGGCCGCGATCCCGACCCCGATCCGACCACCGCGATTCCCTCCCAGGAAGAGCCGGCCCAGGTCGCCCTGGCCACAGCCGCCTTGCAGAACCGCACCACCAAACTCGGCACCGACGACGTCTTCGTCCGGGTCGCCGGCCGTGTGCGCGTTGCGCGTGAGTACCGCGTCGGCCTGCGCCGCGGCCCCGACCCCGTCGTCATCCTCGCCGAGGCGAAGCGCCGGTATGGCGCCTACGTCCGCGACCGCCGCCGCATCGGCAAGGCCCTGGCGCTGAGCAGCGAACAGGCCGCCCTCACCGTGAGCGGCGTCGAGTACGTCCGCGCGCGCGACGGGCAGATCGGCGACATCGATCCGGGCCTCGCCGCCATCGTCGACGTCACGAACCTCACCCTCACCCCGGAGGTGATCGGTGCCTGAAGCCCGTTCGCTCCTCGCGGGCAGCACCTCGCCCCGCGAGCGCGCGGTCTCCGAAGCCGTCGCCCCCTGGTGGGACGTCCCTGTCGAGATCCTCACCACGCTGTGGGATCCGGCGACCTGCCCGGAAGCGGCGCTGCCGCATCTGGCCCGGGCGCTGCGCATGCCGCTGTGGCTCGACCGGTGGAACGTGGCTCGGAAGCGCGCCAACCTCGCCCGCTGGATCGCGCTGTCCCGCCGCCGCGGCGTCGAGGCGACCTTCGACGAGCTGCTCGCGATGGTCGACGTCGAGATGGTGGCGTTCCGCGCGCCGCCGCAGGGCCTGTTCCCCACCCGGCGCTGGACGCCGGCCGAGCGCCGGGCGTGGCGCGCGCGCTTCCCCGAGATCCGGGTCTACCCGTTCCGAAACGCCCATACCCGCCAGGGTGGGTTCATCCCGGGCGGGTGTCTGCCCATGGTGCCGATGCGGTCGGTGGCAACGCAGTTCGCCGGCCGGCGCGCCACCATCGTCCGGGACGGCATCGAGACGCCGATTCCGGTCCGCGTCCTGGGCGGGGCGACCGAACTCGCCACCGGGCAGTTCAAGGTGTCGATCCCGACGCGCGGGCCGAACAGCTGCCTGCCGATGATCCTCGGTGTGGACTTCATCCCGCGGCGCTCGACCGCCGCGTCCCGGGTCTACACCTACGCCGACGGCCCGGCCGACCCGGACCTGCTGCTGCCCGGGCGGCCCCTTGACGTAACGCCCGAGCGCATCCGCGCCCCGCACGCCCGCCGCCACGGCTTCTTCCCGGGCGACTGCCTGCCGATGATCCCGCTCCGGTCGAACGCGGCCGAGTTCATCTACGACAGCGTCCGGATCTACGACCCGGCCGCCGCCAAGACCAATGGCCCGCCCCGCACCGGCGGCTGGATCCTCGGCCAGTCCCGCCTTCGCCAAGCCCCGTTCACGATCGAGATCTCCATCGACGCCAAGCGGCACCGGCCGGGCGGGTTCTTCCCCGGCGGCATCCTGCCGATGACCCCGCGCCCATTCGACCGGTCCCGCATCGACGAGGCCGACCAAGCCATGCGCGCGGCAAAGCTCGGGCGCGACCAGGTCCTGCGCTCCCTCGTCACCTACCGCCCCATCAACGCCGGCGACGGCATCCCGGCCGACGGGTCCTTCCGCCTCGGCCAGATCATCAGGAGCCTGTGAATGCTGCGCCAAACACTGTTCGCCGACCGGCAGGAGGTCACCCCCGAGGACCTCATCCACCAGTCGGACTGGATCAAGGAGAGTGACGACAGCATCGTCCTCGACGCCGTCGACGCCGGCCGGAAGTTCGTCGGGTTTGAGGTGACGAAGGTCACCCAGTCGAGCGTGGTGGTGGCCAAGGGCCGCCTCTACCTCGCCGGCCCGCGCTTCTTCCGCGACGACCCGGGCGGGTACCCGCTCGACCTCAACGGCATCCGGCCGCAGCTGCAGAGCCGATACGTCGCCGTGGTGATCTCGCCCGATCCGAAGGACACCAGCCTCGAGGAGCGCGACGTCGTCACCGACGTCGAGACCGGCGTGCGGGTGCCGCAGCAAGTCAACACCGAGCGCCGCCAGAGCGTGCGGATCGAGGCGGTGCCCGGCGCCGAGAGCGTGGCGCCGACCCGCCCCGTGTTCGAGGGCGTGGCGGTCACCGTCGCCTACATCCTCATGGACACGTCCGGCATCGTCCGGATCGAGCGCAACACCGACCGGGTCCTCGACAACCTCGCCGACGTCGCTGGGCGCACCCGCGGCGTCGAGGACTGGCGCGCCGCGGCCGAGCCCCTGCTCAACGGCGTCCAGACGCAGCTCGGCGGCCTCGCCTCCCAGCTGGCAAACCAGGCCAGCCGCAAGCTGCTGTTCGACATCGCGAGCAACGTCGCGATCATCAACAAGAAGCTCAAGCTGCCGGCGAACTACGTCGCCTACCGGGGCGACGATTTCACCGACGCGACCTACACCGACAAGACCGCCGTGGGCTACGCCGCCCGCGTCGAGGAAGGCCTGCGCCTGCCCTACGAGGCGATCAACTCGACGCAGCTCGGCCTCAACAACATCTACGATCCGAAGATGACGGTGTCGGCAACGGGGCTGCTGCTCCCGGCCCATTCCACCATCGAGGACCGGGTGGTGCGCGGGGCCGCCGGCGAGATCAACCTCGCCCAGTATTCCAACGAGCCTCGCACCTTCGTGAAGCTCGCCATGTCGCAGGGGCGCGCCCGCTACGGCAACGACTTCGAGGTCTCGACCGGGTCGGCGTTCTACCAGACCGGGACGTACCTCGGCCGGCTCAACGGCGGCTTCCGGACGATCTTCGCCAAGGACGGCATCCCGTACCAGCAATACGAGACCGGCGAGGTCGATCCCGACGGCTACAAGATCGTGCGCCTGTCGAAGCTCTGGACCGACCAGGTCACCGAGCCCTACTGGAGCCGGTATTACACCACCGAGATCGTCAACGGCTTCGCCCACTGCGAGACGTTCTTCAACCAGCACGACCGATGGATCGACGGCATCACCCCGTGGATCCACGGCAAGCCGGCGCAGGGCAACCTCACCTTCGGCGTGTGCGGCACCTACCGCGGCGAGCCCGACTTCGACACCGTGCTGTCGATGACGACGCTCGCCCCGCCGCAGGTGAAGCTCACCAACGCGGCCGGCCCCGACGATCCGATGACGACGGTGGAGCCGTTCTTCCTCAAGGGCGGGCGGTTCTACACCTACTTCACCAGCACGCCGGCCGCGTACATCCACGCGGTGGCCGACGAGGTGAATCCGCATTCGGGCACCTACTTCTACGGGCTCAACGGCGGCACGTGGTTCGCCCAGCCGGGCGTCCACCTCATCTTCTCCCTGCGCCAGCGCGTCTTCGCTTCGACCCTCGTCGAGGCCGAGATGCAGTCCATCTCGCTCGCCGGCGGCATCCAGGGTCTCGACATCCTGGCCGAGCAGATCATCCCCGAGGGTGGCGACATCGTCTGGAGCGTGTTCGTCGACAACGCCTGGAAGCCCTTCGACGAGTTCAGCCCGAATCCCCTCGTTGCTCCGTTCCCTCAGGTGGCCCGCCTCAAGGCCAACTTCGTCGGATCGAACGCGGTGATGCCGGGCATCCGCCTGCCGGGCTCGACCGTGCTGACGACCCGCCTGGCGCTGGCCGGCAAGCACTTCACCCCGGCCCTCACCCTGCCGACGCCGGTCAATCACATCACCAAGACCGTGCGGCTGTTCCCCGGCTGGGACCCGGCCCACCACACTTGCTCCATGACGATCAAGCGCGGCGCCACCACGGAGACGCCGGACCTCGTCACCGACGTGCGCCAGGTCGACGGCTCCATCGAGCGCACCGCGGTGTTCGACCTCGGCGCGGCCACCAGCACCTACGTCGCGGTGATCGACTTCGCGACCGACAACCGCATGTCGGCGCCGGTCATCACCGAGACCACCGAGATCCCGGTCACCTGAGGAGCGCACGATGGCCAGCACCAGCACGAAGTCGAAGACCACCGACGCGCCCGAGTACGAGCCCGAGCGCCTCTACAGCGTCCAGCTGACCGAGGCCGTCGAGCATCCGCCCGGCTCCGGGCAGATGTTCTCGCCGGCCAACCCGGTGCAAGTGAAGGGCAAGCTCGCCGCCACCTGGGGGGACAAGGTGAGCGATGCCCAGCCTGTATGAGAAGCTCTATCGGTTCCTGCCCAGGACGCCGGTCACCGACACCGAGCTCAACACCCGATTCGAGAGTGTCGACGGCCGCCTCGTCCCCCTGGAGGCCATCGTCATCTCATGGGAGCAGGCCCTGGCCGTGGTCCAGGACCGCGTCCTGCAGCGCTCCGAGGACGTGATCGCGGGCCTGCGCAACCGCCTCGTCGAGATCACGCAGCTCGCGTGGCTCACCGGCCGGTCCGGCACCAGCGTGGTGCTGGCCACCGACACGGACGTTAGCCTCATCATCGACGAGGCCAACCGCCCGTTGTTCACCCCTGGGCCGTTCGCGGTGATCTCGCGGACGTCCGACCCCTACGCCTACGCCATCGTCCGCACCGCCGGCTACGACCGGACCCGCGGGCAATGGGACGTCCATGTCGTGGCCGCCGCCGGGGATCTGGCGACGGCGCACACCGACTGGTCGATCGCGGCGGTGGCCGGCTCGTCCCTTTCGCAGATGGTGTGGCTCGCCGAGGGCAAGACCGCCCGCGACGCGACGCTCGCCGCCCGGGACTTGGCGAAGATCTACGCCGAGCGCACCGCCGCCGATGTGCTGTCGACCGGCCTGAACAGAGCCGGCGCCGAGTCGGCCGCCGCGATCGCCAACACCAAGGCCGGCGAGGCCGCCGCCAGCGCCGCCGCCGCCGCGACCTTCGATCCCTCGACCTACGCCACCAAGACAGCCGTCGCCGCACAGTTCACGGCGCTCAAGGGCACCGTCTCGGCCTCCTACGATACGCTCGGAAAGCTGGAGGCCGGCGTCACCGCCAACGCCACAGCAACTAGCAACCTGGCCGACGCCATCGCCAGCAACACCGCCGCCATCGCCACCAAGGCCAACGCCTCGGCTGTGCCGACCCGGGGCCTGATCGTCGCCCTCAGTCTCGGCCCCGACAGCCTCGCATAAGGACCGCCCCCGATGGCTTTCACGCCCAACGCCACGCCGTACTATGCCCGGGCGCCGCTCCCGGTCGGCCCCATCGCGGTCCCGGCCGCCGCCAAGACGGTCTTCAGCAACGACACCAACACGGCCGTGCTGCTCCCCGCGCTCCCTGACAATCGTCAAGCGGTCACCGCCCTTTCCGTCGAGGTCACGGCCAACGTCAGCGCGGGCAAGCTGATGCTCTACGCTCTTGATCGGGGCTACGGCCTATCAGGTGGCCAGCATCGCCCACGGCGCCCTTGCGCCAACGACGACGGCCGTTGCGACGCAGATCACCTTCATCATCCCGGCATCGGCGCCGATCATCGTTCCAGAAGGGGCCTCGCTCCTGATCGCCACGGCGGTCGCCCAGCCGGCTGGCTCCCTCATCGCGAGCGGCCCCGGAAAGCTGCTCTGATGCCGGGGTTCTTCGACGACCTTGCCATGCCCTTCGGGGTGCCGGCGCGGGCCGATGCGGCGGGCTCGGCCGGGACCTCGGCGATCGTGGCACGCCTGCTCGCCTTCGCCGGCAGCGCCACGCTCAGAAGCTACAACGTCATGGCGGATGGGAGCGCTGTGCCGGGAGTACCGTTCACGCTCATCCAAACGTCTCTGTCGGGGGGTAACGCTGCCCAGATGCCAACGGCAGCACCCGTGTTCTTTTCTGCCTCTCCGGACGGCAATTGGCTTGCCTTGTGGAGTTCCTCGGCGAACGCTGGCCGAAAGTTGCAATTCTACAAGCGTATTTCTCCAACATCATACCAATACGCCGGTGACGTCCCGGGCTCGTCTGGGTATGAGGGGGTGTCCTTCAAGGGCAGCCAATACCGAAACGGATACTTCGTCAGTAACACGCGCTTCGTGTTCGGCACCGTGTGGTCCTGCGACTTGAGCGGCGGCGTATGGGGGAATTTCACCAACCAGAGCTTTGCCGTCGGCGATTATAATTCGGTCTCACTTTCCTTCAGTGATGATGGGTCGACGACAGCGGCAATCGGGCAGGCATATACAAACGACAGCCTCTACAGTCAGATCCAGGCGAAATACAACGGCACGGTCTGCACGGGATCTGTCGGCCTGGGCCAAAGCCAGTACTGGGCAAACTCGGACGTGTTTGTCTCCCCTCTGGGGACGTATATCGTTGCCTTCATGAATAGGGGCAACGGAGACAGCACCTACTGCTCCATCGCCAAGCGAACCGGCACCGTTCTGTCGGGTGTTACTCAGCTTTCGGGGTCCGGGTACCCTATGGGTTACCCTGGGCGTTGCGAGTGGATCTCCGAAAGCCAATGCGTCTTCGGTCTGACGCCTTACAACCAGGGAGCCGCGTTCCCAGCCGGAATGCCGATTTCCTTGACGGCTCTGTATCTCAACTGTGCGACCGGCAGCTTCAAGGGCGCGGATACTTACCTTTTTCCGCCAACGGCTCCGCCAAGCAATCAAAGTCAGTTCAATCTGCCCGGCCGAATGACAGACACGCTCAAGATCGCCCCCGCGCAAGTGCTGATGGTGAGCGAAGCCATGCAGCTGGCGAACCTGTCCATCGTCGACAACGCCCCCGTCTACAACAGCGCCATCGCGTTCCCGTACCCCGTCGCCCTGGCGACGGCCTTCCTCCGTTCCTGATCCGAGGGCACGCAGATGTACCAGCAGATCAACAGGGCGAACCTGCAGATGGTCGGCCAGCCCGGCGCGGTCGCCTCGGAGGTGAATGGATGGCCCGACACGGCTCTCCGCAACCTCGATGCCACGGATGCACGGTTCGGCCTGCGCGGGACTGCGTTCTGGCCCATCGTCCTCACGGATCCGGTCTACGACGCAGCCACCGAAACGCTGACCGACGAGGTCCTCGACCGGACGGTCGATGCCTCGGCGTTCCGTGTCACGGCCAACCGGGGCAAGCGACCGCTCACCCCGGAGGAGATCGCAGCCCGCCGGCCGCCGCCCGCCGTCCTCGGCAAGGTCGAGTTCATCACCCTCGTCCAGATGGCCGGCGGCATGACCGACGACATGCTCGTCGAGGCTCACACCAACCCGCTGTTCGCCGCGTTCTGGATCAAGATGCAGATGGCCAGCGTGGTCCAGCGCGATTACCCGACCACGGCCGGCGGCCTCGATGCCCTGGCGTTTGCCGGATACCTGCCCAAGGGCAAGGCCGCCGTCCTGGCCGCGTGGCCAACCGCCTGAGTCCCGCGGCGCGCTGATCCCGGCGCGCCTGCCTGAGCCTGCCCCAACCGCCCTTCCGCCTCGTCCTCCCCTGCCGCTCGCCGGTGGGGTCTTTCACCGTGGAGACACCCTATGTCCGACGCCCCCATCTTCGGCACCATCGATCAGCGATTCTCGGACGAGCCGCTTCCCACCGGTCCGGTCAGCTTTTCCAAGATCGCCTTCGTCTCGACCTCGACGGGTGCGGACGACGACGTCTTTCCTGCCGGCGTGTCGGTCGACCCGACCTCGTTCCTGGCCGTAAGGTTCTCTTCGTCCAACAAGGCCTTCACCGAGAAGCTCGGGACCGGCTACCTCGCCGACGCCGTGCGCGCCGTGAACGCCCAGCTTTCCCCCGGCTCGCAGGCGGCCGACATCACGGTGATCCGCGTGGCCGAGGGCGGGACCCTCAACGAGACGATGGCCAACGTCATCGCCGGCCTGCGCGCGCTGAAGGCCGCGCCGATCAAGATCAACGCGACCCCGCGCCTCGTCGGTGTGCCGGGCTACACCGCCCAGCGCCTCACCGGCGTCTCGGCGCTCGGCCTGACGAATCGCGGCACCGGCTTCACTGCGGCCCCGACTGTCAGCCTCACGGGTGGCGGCGGCACGGGTGCTACCGCGACGGCCACCATTTCTCAGGGCGTCGCCTCCGCGACGGTCGGGGCGGGCGGCGCGGGCTACACCGTGGCCACCGTCCTGTTCTCGGCGCCGGCCGGCGGCGGCACGCGCGCGACTGCCACGGCGACCATCGCCGGCGGTGCTGTGACGAGCCTGACCATCACGAACAAGGGCCATGGCTACGGCCCGGCCGAGGTGCCGACGATCACCATCACGGGCGACGGCACGGGGGCCACGGCGACCGCCGTCATGACCGGCGTCATCGAGGCGCTCACCGTCACCAACGGCGGCTCCGGCTATACCGGCGCGCCGACGGTCGCCTTCACGGGCGGGGCCGGCACCGGGGCCACGGCCACCGGCACCGTCACGGTCCTGGCCAACCCCGTCGTGGCCGCCCTGCCGGAGGTGCTCTCGGCCCTGCTGGCCATCGCAGTCGTCGACGTGGACGATTCGAGCCGCGACGCCGCGATCGACGCGCGCGAGGACATGGGGTCGGATCGCATCATGCCGGTCGGGGTCGCCGCCCGCGTGTTCGACGTCGACGGCGCCACGGTCGTCACCCGGCCGATGGCGCCCCGCATCCTCGGCCTCATCACCCGGGTCGACTTCCAGAATGGTGGCAAGCCGTTTGAGCCGTTCGCCAACCGCCAGATCTTCGGCCTCGTCGGCACTTCGCGCGCCATCGAGTTCGACCTGCGCGACGGTTCGGTCGAGGGCCAGCAATTGCTCGCCGCCGAGGTGTCCATCGTGGTGCGTGGCGAGACCGACGTGGACGGGGCCATCGCCGACGGCGGGTTCGTCTTCATCGGCACCGACAACTGTGCGTCCGATGGCGACCTCTGGCAGCAGATCCACCAGGTGCGCGGGGCCGACATCATCGACGTCGAGCACATGCGCCTGACCCGCCAGTACCTCGGTCGGAAAATCTCGGCCAGCAACGCCGAGGCCTGGATCAACGCGCTCAAGTTCAACCTGCGGGACCACAAGGCCGACGACGACGTGCTCGGCTACAAAACCGAGTTCAAGGCCGATGAGAACAGCCCCGAGGAGGTGCGCCTCGGCCGCCTCGCCGTCGATCTTGGCATCGAGGAAGCGCCGGTGTTCCGCGTCGCGAAGCGCAACGTGCGCCGCTACCGCCAGGCCGTGAACGACCTCGTGGCGGACATCGCCGCGCGCATTAACGCCTCCACCATCCTCTGATCGGCCGCCGCGCCGCTCCCATCCCTCGCGCTGAAGGAACGCCGACATGCCGGCTCAGTACCCCTACATCATGGAAGCGATCGACGTTCGCCGGGCAACCCAGCCCGACAGCTCGCGCCGCCGGATCATCAAGTCCATGGCGCTGCCCGCGCTGACCCGTGTCACGGCCGAGATGATGACGGGCGGCTCAATCGCCAAGATCAACCTGAGCTACCCGCAGATCGAAGCCTTGGAGCCGAAGTTCGCCACCCATGGGCCGGACCTCGACGTGTTGGAGAACTTCGGCCTCGTACCGGGCAATCCGCTGGACCGCTGGGTGTTTGCGGGCTCGATGCGCATCCGCCGCGCCCAGGCGCCCGTATCGGTGCGCGCGATCATCGAGGGCGTGGTCAACGGCTGGGAGCCCGACGAGAACAGCCCTACGGAACTGATGGGCTGCAACCACACTTTCGCGGAGGTGACGCACTACGAGCTCGTCATCGACGGCAAGGAGAAGTTCTACTTCGACGATGACGAGAACGAGGCCCGGTCGAACGGCGTGTCCTGGTTCGCAGCCACCCGCCGGGCCCTTGGGATCTGATCAGCCGCGGGGCGGCCGCCAGCCGGCCGCCTTCGTCTGGTCGCTCTGGCCTCAGCGACGGGCCTTCACATCGAACATATCGATCTGCCCGCTGTAGACCACAACGATCGGACGACTTCCGGCAGACGTTTCGAGCATGTCGCGGTGAGTACTGCGGGGGGTGATCTCGACCTCTACCCGGCAGACCGGGCTCGACAGGTTCGCGGTTCCCTTGCAGTCCCCGATCAGCCTCTCGGCAATTCGCAGTCCCGTAGCTGCACCGAGCGCACTGGCGTCGATGCGAAGCATTTGCCCGCCCACCGGCTCAACGCAAATGAACCCGCCCTTGGGGTTGTCGACGCACCCCATGGTCGGGAGCCGGATCAACTTTTCCAAATAACTCCGTGGCTCAGCGACGAGCGAGCGAAGCGACACGCGCTCAGCTCCCCATGCTGGCGCGATGCTCACAGCCGAACCAATCAACAGGATTGCCGCCCGCATGGAAACCACGTCTCACTCCCGTCAGTTCATCGGCGGCAAGATCCGCCGCACCACGATTACGCTCGATTATCCCATTGAGTTCGAGGGGACCACGTACACCGAGATCGGCTTGCGACGCCTGACCGCCGGCGAGGTAGCGGCATTCATGGACGCCGCTCGCGAGATGGTCGAGGCTGACGCCAACGCCAATCCCCGCGCACCCATTTTCGTCGACACCAACGGCGAGCCGGTTCCGGACGGTCTGTTCGATGCCCTCGACGACGACGACGGCTTCAAGCTGGACGAGGCAGCGAAGGATTTTTTGCCCCGCCGATTCCAGGCAGTTCCAAGGGCGAGCGATTCCACCCCGACGGATGGCAGCGATACCGAGCCGACATCCTGAAGCAGATCGGCGGCACCAGAGCAGAGCTCATGGCGATGCCTTGGTCCGAGTTTTTCGAGGAGTGGGTGATCGCGCGCGCGATGGCCCGGGGGCACTGATCCATGGCCAATCGCACCGCCACCCTCACCGCGCGCCTGATCGACGACATCAGCGGTCCCGCCAAAGGGGCCGCTGGCGCGCTGAAGGGGCTCGGCGCGTCCGCCGGTGAGCTGAAAAAGCTCGGCGCGGCCAACCCGAAGCTCGGGAAGCTCCTCGCCGATCTCGAAAAGCTGAAGGCCGCCCAGAAGGGGATCGGCGATTACCGCGATGCCGGCCGGTCGTGGATGGACCTTGGCAAGCGGCTGCGCTCAACCCAGGACGAGATCAAGCAGACCCTCACGGCCCTCGACCAGGCGAAGAAAAAAGTCGCCTCCTACGACGGGGTGAAGAGCTTCTCCCGCGGCGGTGGCATCGCCAAGGAGATGGCCGACGCCCGCAAGGAGGTGGTCCGCCTCGAGGGCACGTACAAGAACCTCCAGCGCGACGCCGCTGGCGTCGCCGCCGCCTTCGAAAAGCAGGGGCAGGCGACCCGAGGGCTGAAGGCCGGCCTGCTCGAAGCCGGCGTTTCGCTGAAGAGCCTGCGCACCGCTGAGTCCGGTGTGAAGGCCGCGATCGACGCGACCACTTCGTCGATTGAGCGGCAGGCCAACGCCATCCGGCAGAACGCCGCCGCCACGGACCGGATGCGGGAGAGCGCGCGGGCGCAGCTTCGTTCCGCCGTCGAGGCCGGCAAGGCTCAGCGCCGTGAGCGTCAGGAAGCGCAGGCCGCCGCCGTTAAGGCCCAGGCGCACGCCACGCAAGAGCACCAAGCCCTGCGGGACCGCCGTCTGGGCGCTGTCGGCGCGACGGCGGGCCTCGTGGGCGGCTACAAGGCCAAGGAGTTCGGGGTCAACGCGATCCAGCTTGCGGCCGACATGGACATCGCGGTCCGGAAGCAGGGGGTCGCGACGGACGTCACCCCGGAAATGCAGAAGCGCCTGCTAATCCCGCAGGCCAAGCGGATCGGCCAGGACACATCCTATTCCAACATCGACATCGTCAAAGCCCAGACCGCGACGATGCAGAGCCTGCCGTTCGGCGACGTCAATCTCAAAGCCGAGATCGGTGCGGCGCTCGTCGACCAAGTGAAGAACTACGCGCAGATCATGGAAGCAGACATGACGCGGTCGGCCGAGGGCCTGCGCTCGTTCCTCCAGACCACCAACAAGGACATCTCATCGAAGGAGAAGGCCGTCGCCGAGGCCACGCGCGGCACCAACCTGCTGGTAAAGATGGCCAAGCGGGGCGGCATGTCGGACGACGACGTGCAGGCCTTCGTGAAGTATGGTTTCCCCACGGCCACCCAGGCCGGGCTCTCCGACACCACCACCGCGGCCATCGGATCGGTCGGCCGCCGAGGTGGCTTGCGCGGCGACGAGCTCGGTGTGTTTGTCCGCGCCGCCACGTCGAAGCTCATCGCGCCGACCCAGAAGGGTCGCGAAGCTGAGATCGCCGCCGGGATCGATCGCGACAAGTACACCCGGATGCCGGGCGGCTTGAGCGCGGACACCCTTGAGAAATTCCAGAAGAACCGATTCGGCAAGTCCTTTACCGACGACCAGCGCGCCCGCATCGCCGGCATAATCCAGAACGAGGATACCGGCCTTCCGGACCGAGAGGACTTCGTCACGCAGGTATCGGCCATCGTCGAGGAAAGCTTTTCCAAGACGAAAAAGGGCAAGACCAAAGCGCAGGACGCTCAAAAGATCGCTAAAATGGTCGGCGATTTTTACAAGATGTCGGTCGAAAGCACGGACATTGAGGGTCTTCTGCAGGAGCACCTGAGCAACCCAAAAATGACGCCCGCCCTCCGGAACGCGTTCTGGACGGACAAGCACGGCGGCAAGATGGGCATCATCGCCAACAAGGCGGACCAGTTGCGCGAGGATAAGGCCGAACTGGAGCACGTGACCCAGGACCCCGGGTTCGCGGCGCGCAAGGCAGTCGAGATCATGGCCGGCATGGGCGGCTCGCTGAACCAGCTGAAGGGCGCGGTCGAGACCCTCACCCTGTCGTTTGGTGAAGCGAACGCCAGCATCGCTAAAAGCGGCTTCGACAAGCTCTCGGGTGTCGCAGAGGCTCTCACCGCGCTGCCGGATGGGGCCAAGCAGGCCGCAACGGCCCTTGCTGCCGTCGGCGCGGCCTACGGCGCCGTGAAGGGCGTCCAGGGGTTCCTGGGCGGCTTCGGCCTCGTGGCCTCCGCGACGGCGCTTGACGGCTCCGCCGCCGCCCTGACGGCCGCCGCCGTGAGGCTGGGCGCTACCGGCGGTCTGCCGGACGTTCCGGGCGGCGCGAGCAAGGGCGGCAAGGCGGGACGCTTCGGAAAGCTCGGTGGCCTGGGCTTCATCGGCGCCGCCGGCCTCGGTATCGGCGCCGTCGCGCTCGCGGCGGACCTGCTTGACCAGAACGATCCCCACGCCAACCGCGCGAACGGGTATCGTGGCGGGCGAGGCCGACCGAACCTACAGTCCTACCCCTCGTCGTGGGGCGCGGGCGGCACGAACGTCTCGGCCGGCATGGGTGTCCCGGGCGGTGGCTACTCCACCAACCGGCCCAAGACTTGGAACGAGACCCTCTTCGGTGGAACGGCCACCTTCCGCGGGGGGCGCGATCCCACGAAGGTCGACCTGCCGATCCCGGCCAGCATGGGCAACGCCGCGCCGAAAGTGGACGTGTCGTCGGTCGAAGCGGTGAAGCCGAAGGCGGACGAAGCCAAGGCAGCGATCGAGGGGCTCAACGTTACGGCGACCCCCAACATCGTTGCCACCTCCATCACCGCCGCCAACGCTGCCGTGCTGGAGTTGCTCGGGAACCTGGGCCGAGTGCCAGGTGCCATCGCGGCCACCACGGCAGCAGCGCAAGCGGGCGTTGCGAAAACCGGGGCGGTGGCCCAGCGCCTCCAGAACACCCGCACCGACACGGGAATGTAAGCGATGCTGTTCGTCGTCGGCCCACTCGTCATCTCCCGGCGCCCGTTCAACATCGAGGAATGGGACCGGGAGGTGAACGGCTCTTGGGCGAAGCAGGACCTGCTCGACCGCGCGCCGGATCGCCAGTTCACGGGTGCGGGCGACGAGCCCCTCAATCTCAGCGGCACCCTCCAGCCGTTCAATCGGAACGCCATCGCCGGGCTGTCCGGCCTTGCGCTGGCGGAATCGCTCTGCCGCACGGGCCAGCCCGTGTTCGTCACCCGGGGCGATGGCCGGGTGTTCGGTTTCTACGGCATCGAGAGCGTGAAGCAGAGCCACACCGCCATCGGACCGCAGACGGGCGGCATTGGCCAGGCGATCAAGCACGAGCTCAAGCTGGTCCCCGTGGGCCAGCCGGGCGCGACCGTGGGCGCCGACATGCTGTCCACCCTGATCAGCCTCTTCGGGTAGCCGCACCATGGCGACAAAACGAACCGTGGGCGGTGTCGGGATCACCGTCGAGCTACTGCTGTGGCGGCACGGCAAGGTTCGCGGTGCGACCTCGGCCCGGCTGACCCAGACCCTGGAGATGAACCCGGGCCTCGCCGCCCTCGGGCCCAACTTGCCGCTGGGCACCGTGGTGGTGATCCCGGACCTGCCGCCCGTTGCCGAGCGGGCGACGTCGACGGCGCCGGCCGTTTCCCTGTTCGACTGAGGCCGCGATGCCCCTGACCGTACCGTGGTCCGTCACCATCGACGGCAAGCCCGCGACTGACCGGTTCAACCCCTACGTCGTGGAGATCGAGGTCACCGACGGCTCCGGCGACGACGGCGATTCCGCACGGATCACCCTTCGCGACGATGGCCGCATCATCATGCCTCGCAAGGGAGCCGAGATCACCATCAGCATCATGGGCGAACCGGTGTTCACCGGGGTCCTCAAGGCTCCGCGCTGCACCACCGCCAAGGGCCAGGGCGGGCAGATGATGCTCAACGCCACCGGACATGACACCGAGGGGGCCGGCAAGGAGGGGCGGCAGTTCGCCAAGGAGGATGCCACCCTCGGGGATTACATCACCGGGCTCGGCAAAAAGGCCGGGTTCACGGTGAAGGTCGATCCCGAGCTCGCCAAGATCAAGCGAACGTTCTGGGCTTCGGAAGGCCGGTCCTTCCTCCACCAGGCGCAGCAGCTCGCCAACGAGAACGGGGCCACCCTCAAGGTCTCGGGCAAGAAGGCGGTGATCGCTAAGCGCGGAGCCGGCATGACGCCGTCGGGCAAGGCGCTGCCGACGATCCGGGCGACGGGCGGTGTGAACCTGATCTCGGCAGACATCGAGCCCTACGAGGCGAGCGCGGTCTACCGCGACGTGCGCCTGACGTTCTTCGACCGGAAGACCGCGAAGTTCGTCGAGGAGAAGACCGACATCCGCCCCGGCGGCGGGACGGTCAGCGGGCCGACCGCCACCCTGCGCGGGCGCGCGGCCGACAAGGACGACGCCAAGGACAAGGGCAAGGGCCGGGCGAACCAGTCGGAGCGCGACAAGGGCGGCGGCACCGTCGAGATCCAGATCGAGCCCAAGGCCAAGGCCGAGGGCACCTGCATCGTCGAGCGGTGGCGGGCCGGCACGGACGGCAGCTACCGGATCGAGAGCGCCACCCACACCCTGCGCGCGGCGGAAAGCGGCGGCGCCACGACGAAGTGCACGCTGAAGCAGCCGGACGACAAGGCGGGCAAGGACGACCGGAAGGTCGGCGACTGAGCCGCCCCGGCGCCGCGGCCTCGCACGGAAGGCAACGATTAGTGAATGGAGGCCCCGCAGGCTTGAAACATCTCGATTTTGGCAATGCGGCGAAGGTAGGCTTCTCCCATCGCCGTCTTCGCAACATGGGTAAACGTGGCCAAACCGGTCGCTTTGTCGAGCCCGTCAAAGATCACTTCGACGTTGCCCTCCAGCCCCGTCATCCGCTCCATCGTCTCCGCAATTTTCTTGGTGATCTCTTCTCGCGTGGTTTCCTCGAAGATCGGCCAGATGGCCTCGGCCATGGTCCTTTTGATGACCGCCTGAAGTTCCTCATCCGACAGGTGGGACCACTCGTTCGTCACTACAGCCTCTCGTTGACTGGACATAGGTACCTTCGCGCCCCCCTAGAGAGCTTGGAGGGCCGGGCCTGGAGTCGAACCAGGCTTCTGAAGCGCTTGCGAGCGCAGCTGGGTAACCAATCCCCCACCGGCCCATCCGCTCGAACGCGGCCCCGTACGGTAAGGCGCAGCGGCGCGGCCCGTCAAACCTAACCCCCCTCCGAACATTGAGAAACCACCATGACAATCGCTGAGATTCAGCGTGCTCTCTTGGCGCGCGGGTACGACCTCGGGCCGGCGGGCGCCGACGGCGATGCCGGGCCCCGCACCATCGCCGCCACCGCTGCCTTCCAGCGCGCCGCCGGCCTCGTTGCGGACGGCATCGCCGGGCCCTTGACGCTGAAGGCGCTCGCCACCGTCGACGTGTCGGAAAAACGAGCCGAGCCGGAGCAGCCCGGGTGGCTCACCCTCGCGGCGGCCGAGATCGGCGTGAAGGAGGGCGCCGGCGCGGCGAACAATCCGCGCGTGGTGCAGCTCTTCGCCGATGCCGGGTTCGCCGGGATCCGCCAGGATAGCGTCGCCTGGTGCGCGGCGGCCGTGGGCGCCATGCTGAAGCGGGCCGGCCACAAGCCGTCCGGCAGCCTCGCGGCGCGCTCCTACGAGGGCTGGGGCATCGGCCTCAAGGATCCGGTCGTGGGCTGCGTCGCCACGAAGAAGCGGGGCAACTCGTCTTGGCAGGGCCACGTCGGCTTCGTGGTCGGCGCGAGCAAGGATCAGATCTTCCTGCTCGGCGGCAACCAGGGCGACGCCTGGTCGGTGGCGGCCTTCAAGCGGTCCGAGTTCACGTCGTTCCGCTGGCCGGCCGACGTGCCGATCCCGACGGCCTCGAAGCTGCCGACCACTGTGGCGGGGGCGCGCTCCGGCGTGAGCGAAGCCTGATGACCCAGGATCGCCCTGTCTTCCCAGCCGCGCCCCGCCGCGCGTCCGATCCGCTCCCGCCGCCGCAGCCCCTGCCGCCGCCGCGCTACCCCGAGAACCCGTCACCGTGGGCGCGGCTCGGGCGGTGGCTGTTCGACCGCATCACCCGGCGCTGAAGCCGGTCCAGCGCCGCCCCACTCAGGCGCGTAACCCTCTCCCGAGCCGGCCGGGCCAGCCGCGCAACTCCTCGCATCGAGAGCACGACCATGAACAGCGAACAGCTGACCTCCCTGCTGCGCACCGTCCTTCAGTTCGCCGGTGGCATCGCCGTCGGTAGGGGCTGGATCGACCCGGAGACCTCGACCGCCATCATCGGCGCCCTGGTCACCGTCGCGGCCACCGCCTGGAGCCTCTACACCCGCCGCTCGGCCGGCCTCGTCGCGTCCGCCGCCGCCGTGCCGTCGGTCCAGAGCATCACCACAACCTCGCAGAAGATGGCGAACGCCGTCGACAGCGCCAAGGTCCAGGCGGCGCACTGATGTCGTTCTGGGTCAGCACCGGGCTCAGCTTCGTCGTCAAGCTGATCACCGAGTACCTGGCCAACCGCCGTGCCGAGGAAGCCCTGCGCGACCTCGGCGCGGCGACGCAGGCCAACGCCTCGCGCGTCGAGGCCGAGCGCCAGGAGGCCATCGCACGGCGGGCGGGCGAGGCCGCCGCCGAAGAGCCCGACGACCCCCGCGACCTTCGGAGAGACCCATGACCTTCACCTGCGCCGCCGCCGGGTTCTTCGTGTTCGCCTGCACAGCGCCCGATTCAGTGCCGGCCGCCGCGCGGTTCTGCGAAACGGCCGCCCTGGTCCGATACTCGGCTCAGGATACCGCCGAGACGCGGCGCCAGTTGCGGGTGTTGAACGCGAAATATCGGGCCGTGTGCCCGGACCAGAAGTAGCGGCCGCGGCGCGCGGGACGCGATCGATGTCCGTCCCGGCTTCAGCCCCGCCGTCAGCCAACCACATGGCCCGTGCGTGGCCATCAAACTCCGGAGAGGACATGGCCCCTTTGCCCGAAGAGAACGTCGATACGCCACTGCTTTCAGGACAGGGCGATATCAAAAGCGATGTCCGCCTGCTCGCATTTCAGGTCGGATTGCTCGACAAAAAGCTCGACCGCTTCTTCGATGAAGTGAAGAACAACTATGCGACCAAGTCGGAGGTTGATAACCTCAAGGACGACATGAAAAAAGTAAACGATAGCATCAGCTGGCTTGTGAAAATCATTCTTGGTGCTGTCGTTGCTGCTCTACTCGGCCTCGTCCTCGTCAAAGGTGGGATGGTGCCTCGATGATCCGCCACAACCCTTGTCCGGACGCCATGAAGCCAAATCAGAAAGACATCGACCTCTACGCTCAGGCCCTCGCGCTCTCGTCCGCCCCAAGGCAGACGCCCGTCCACCAGCAAATTCTCAACTTCCTCTATTGGTCCGCCCTGATCTGCGCCTTCGGCTGGTTCGCGGCTATGACCTTCGACCGCGAGCCGCCGGTGCGGCAGATCCTTCGCGAAGTGGTGAACCCCGGCCGGAAGGTTCGGATCGGTGAGCGCCTGCTGATCCACGGCATCCGCGACCGCAAGCGCCAGTGTGAGATTACCCGGCGCTGGTGGCTCGTCGACGGGGCCGGCCGGCGCCTCGACTACGAGGCCGAGCGGTTCGACGCCTACGGTGATCTCGGTCGCGAGGAAGAGACCATCGGCCCGACGATTCCGCTCGACGCCATGCCGGGGAAGGGCGTGCTGCGCGGCGTCATCGCCTACGACTGTAACCCGCTTCAGCGTGCCTTGGGCTGGTCGATTATCTCCATACTCCAGCCCCTGGAGTTCGAGATCCTGCCGAAGGCGGCGCCGTGACCTGTCCGCCCGTGGAGCCGCAAGATCTTGGTGTGGTCTACGCCCTGATCGCGTTGCTCTCCGGTTTTATCGCTGGCGGATTGTTCGCGGATCGCGACCAGCGATGACTATAGGGGATCGGCATTGTCTGGAGCTCAACGCGAGTGCCCCGAAGCATCCACAATTCGTTAATGTGGCAGCGCTGCCCTGTTCCTGACGTGAGCACTGCGTTAGAGCTGGTAGGGTCAGAAGCGGCGCCCAACCTAAGGCGCCGAAACGTGCCCGGAATAGCTTTTAAAGGCTGGCCGTGGCCATGCGGGATGGAGCAGGACATGGCGGGTGGCAATGGCGCCAAACCATCAAATGCCGGCGGCGGCGGCGGTGGAACTCCTTTAGTTGCCGGAACACCCGGTAACGATACAGGTGCCCAGAGCGCTCCTAATGGAGGCGGGGGTGGCGGCGCTGGAGCAGCTGGTGGCAAAGGGGGAGATTATGTAAGTACACCTGGTGGAACCGGCGGGCGTAATCCAGGTGATGCCGGCCAACCAGGCGGAGGATTGTTTGCCGGTGGCGGCGGCGGTGCCGGCGGTACCACAACAGTTGTTGATACAGCCAATGCAAACCTAAATGCGATTGTATCAGTTGGCGGTACAGGAGGTGCAGGTGGTGCCGCCGTTGCTGGGCAATCTAATACACTCAATCGCAGTGGCGGCGGCGGCGGCGGCGGCGAAGGCGGTTACGGAGTTATTGATCGAGGCGGTGGGACTGTCGGGGTTTCAGGATCCTACGGTGGTGGGACCGGAGGCCAAGGCGGCGACGCCCTTGGAGCGGACGGCGGATACGGCGGCAATGGCGGCGATGGCGGAACAGGTGGTTACTTCACCGTTTCAACTGTCATCAATATTTCGTCCACTGGTAGTCTGACAGGCGGCACCGGAGGCGCTGGGGGCACGGGTCAGTCCGCAAACGGGAATGTAGGTGCTGGTGGTGCGGGCATCTTCGGTTCCGACTTGCGAATTACGAATAGCGGCACGATCGCCGGAGGGCAGTCCGGCTCAGGAGTACAAGCAGATGCTATTACGTTCACTGGCGGCAACAATTTCCTGACGCCCGGTAACGGTACTCTCACTGGCGGCATCGGCGTTAGTGGCAATCTCACGATCCTCGGAGCCAACGTCACACTCAGCAACTCCATACACAACGCAGCAAATGGAACCGGCGCGCTGATTAAGAGCGACAATGGGATCCTCAATCTTACTGGTCTGAACACTTATAGCGGTGGCACGACCGTTACTTCCGGAACGCTCGAACTTGGGCGGCTCACTTCGGCTGGCACTGGTGCGATCACGTTCGCCACTGGAGCCCAGAAGCTGCAAATCGACGTTGCCGGCACGCTGGGCAACACGCTCACGACGGTCGGAACCGGCGATCAGATCGACTTCCAGGCCTTCAACTTCAACGGTGCGTCTAAGTCGTACGACACAGCAACCCGAACGCTTACCATTTCAAACGGTGGAACTTCGAGCGTCGTTCGCTTCGACGCGAATTCAACATTCACCGGCGATCAGTTCGTTCTGTCGGCTGACACGGATGGAAGCGCAATCGTCACGGTTCGCGATCCCGTAACAGCTCCCCCAAGCGGGGGCTCGACAACCGTCTTCACAGGCGCCCAAAGCGTGACTGTGACCAAGGCCGATAATCTGGTGCTTGCCGTCGATCCCGGCACCTTCACCGGTGCCTCCGAGCAGAACGGCAACGTCGTGCTCTCCGTCGCGGGTAAGACTGCCACCATCACGGGCGCACAGCTGGCTTCCGGCGGTATTCCAGGCGTGTCGCTGGACGGCGGAGATTTTCTCGTAGGCCCAGGGACGTTCACCCTCACATCCTCGGCCGCCAATTCGATCATCATCGGTGGGTCCGGCGGGACGACGATCCTGGATGTGGTCGATCCAAGCCAGACCGCGGGAACGCACGTCATCTTCGGCGGCATCGGGATTGCCGATCCGACGGACGGCGCCGACAGCATCAACTTCGGCGGCAAGGGCAACTGGGGAGTCTACGGTAACGCAGGTGCCGACGCGATCACCCAGGGCGGGAGCATCTTCGACTCCACAAGCTTCGTGTCTGTCTTCGGCGGCAAGGACGGTGACAACATTAATCTGGCCAACACCGGCAATCTCAACGCCCATCTCGCCGTCTACGGTAGCGAGAATGGCCCGGCGAGCGCAGCCAACGGCGGCATTGACTCGATTACTGTGTTCAACACCGGCGCCAATGCGTCGACCCTCATCTTCGGCGGTCAGGGTGCTGCGGACCCAACCGACGGAGCTGACACCATCGTCTTCAATGGCGGCGGCGCCGTGGCGGTCTTCGGCAACGCCGGGGGCGACACGATCACGATGGGCAACACCAGCGCCCTCGACGCAACCACGAATGCGGTGGTGCATGGCGGGCTCGGCGATGACACCATCAGCCTGACGTTCGCCCCGGCGACTAAAGCGACGGCACAGGTCTACGGCGATGAGGGCGGCGACACCATCACGGTAGCCAATGCCGGCGGTGCGACGGTGATCTACGGCGACACCGCAGCGGCGGACCCAGCTGGGGGCGCCGACACCATCGCCTTCTCCGGACAGGGCCAGACCACGATCTACGCGGCGGGCGGCAACGACATCGTCACGCTGAACGGCGCGGGCTCTGCGACAGTGGACGCGACGAGCACCACGACCGTGTTCGGCGGCAACGGCAACGACAGCGTCACCATCGCGGCTCATACCGACGCCATCGGCGCCTACTCCCTGACGCTCGGCGCTGGGTCGGACATCGTAGCGGCGACCTACGCCGCGAATGGCTTCGTGTTCGGCCAGGCCATCACCATCACTGACTTCGTCACAGGCGCCGGCAACGACGTACTGAAGCTGACCACCCCTGGCGCACAGACTCAGGCGACTGCGGTCACCGGGGGCTTCCAGGTCCTGCAGCAGGCCCTCGACGCTGCGACAGCGAACGCTGCGGGCACGACCACGGCCGCAGGTTCGATCGGCGTCGTCACCTTCGGCGGCTCGAGCTACGTCGTGGTCAACGACGGCACGCTCGGCTTCAACGCCTCGACGGATCTGGCGATCAAGCTGACGGGCCTGACCGACGTGGCTGGTGTGATCGGATCAATCAGCATCCTGCACTGATGTGAGTGGAGATGTCGCGAGTCGGCTGGCTTGCTTCTGGCCAGTTGGCTGCGATGGTGCATTGCCCCTGCTCAGGGGCGCTACGATGAGCAACTTCACCCGCCCGGCTTCGGCTTGGCGGGTTTTCTCGTTTTCGTGTGAAACTTTGAAGCCTTCATTTCCGTACCCACCCGTCACGACATGAGTCACCGGTGGGAAAAACGCATTGGCAGAAAAGAAGCCTCCAGCTATCAGGGACAACCTCAACCCGAGGCGATCCTACCGAGCAATCACTCGGCATAGCGATGGGCGCATCATTCACGTCAGAGACATTAGGGCCGGCAGCGATGCGGAGGCGATCCGGATCGTCACTGAACGAGGCGCGGATATCCGCACAGACCTTTGGAGCGAGGATGGCCTAGTTCAGCGGTTTGGAGCGTCGAGCACCTAGCGCGGAACCACTCGGCTGTCCGGCCGTTCACCAAAGCCAAGCGTGACGCGACCTTCACCCGCCCGGAGCAATCCGAGCGGGATTTTCGTGCGGCCCTTTAGCAGCTCGTGAACCTTTCACTGGCGCGATCGCGTACAGAAACGCACAATCTGAGCACCTTACGCTCGGGACAGCGCACTTGGCACAACGCTTCCATTTAGACCTGACCGATGGTCGGACTACGATCCGCGATGAGGACGGTGTTTTGGCTCCCAACCTCAATGAGGCGGTCAAGCAAGCCGAGGAGGTGCTCGCGGAGATGCATTACCGAAACGAGCTTTCGAGCAGCGATCAGGCATGGACCCTCGTCATCCGCAGCGCTGCGGGCGAAACTCATGCGACGCTACCCGTTGTCCCCCGAGATCCAAAAATCGCGCTGGCGTCCTAATCCGATCGCTGCCGCCCGCGCAGTCGCTTGACGAAGGCGGGGCTAGGCTTCGCTCGTCTCAATGGCGATCGCCGCGTTACCGAGCCACTCTATCACAGCCTCAAGCGACTTGAAGGAGTGCTCAACCTCGCTGAAGGGCGCGGGCCTTTGATCTGGCGGGACCTCTTTGAGCAACTGGGCAATCCAGCTCTGAGGCCAGCCCGAAAGGGTAACGTTGCGAACGACGCCGCCAGCGATTCCTCCATCATGAGCGAGATCGTAGCTGCCAGGGGCGAGCTGATGGAGGGTGTAGCGCATGGCCGCTATCACTCGGCTGCCGGCTTCGAATTCTTCGCGGCAGCAGCCTCCTCGGCATCTCGTGCGAGCCGCTGTGTCTTCAACCGCGCGGTCTTCTCGTCGGTGATGGCCTGCTGAACTTTGACCTCGCTCCAAACCTGCTCGGCCATATCCGCTCGCTCCGACTCTCTGGCAGCCCTGGTTTCAGCACGGTCCCGACTTCCAATCTTGCCAGGGGGCATAGGTGATCCTTCAGATAGGGGGGCAGAAAAACGAGTGCCGCCGGAAACCAATTTGGTTCCGTGAACGTACCTACCCCCTTGGTGGGCATTCGAACCTCGACAAGGTAATGAAGCTGAGGATCGAGAGGGGTCTGCGTACTTTCAACAAGTCATAAGCATGGCGAACTCTGATATTAAATATGAGCCCGCCACCTTTGGCAAATTCGGAAATCGCTCGAATCATGAACCGCATTCTTCGCTTGCTTTGTACGCAACCGGAAGGCAGAGCCGACACAAAACGGAAGTACCCCAATAATCAAATCGCACCCATGAAAAACTTTTTTTATTTATGCTGTGTTGGATTATTACTAGCTGTCATAGTCAGCCTGCTAGCTTACTTTGCCGTGGGCATTATGGTCTAGTAAACAACGTCTCGCAGTGGTGCGCCTATTATTTCGAGAAAGACCATTGGTGCGACAATTTGATGCTTATGTGATTTATTCGGAGATATATTTTAACGAAAGCCTACTCTAAACAGCCCACGACCCAATCACAGGATTGTGAAAAGCTGCGGACCGATGTCCTAGTTTGTTGTTGCGGTGCTCGGAGCAGTCAGTGGCACGTTCCTGTCATGGTGGCTTCTGCTGCCTATTTTGATGACCATAGCTCTGGCTATTGGCATTTCTGGAGCTTTAAACCATCTTGATGCGACAGATGTCTTGCCAAGAACAATTTACTTATCCGGCGTTCTTGAAATTAGCTGGCTTATGAGCATATTTTGTGCGGCTTTTTTGAAAAACGATCGAGATACGATCGGAAGACCATCGGGCCGAACCGCAGGCGGCTCGCCCCCGCACGGGACGGGCATGTGCGTTGAGCGCGGCGATGGAGCTGGGCGTGACGGAGACCCCTCGCGTTCCCCGAAAAGCCGTCTGCTTTCTGCCTGTCCGCTTCCAGGAAGCTTAGTCAGAAAGCAGACCGGACGGGAGCGGGGGAACCCTGGCGGGTTCTTACCGGGCTTCCCGCATCGCAAGGCGAATTCCGTTGAGCTTGGTCCGCAGGGACGCGTCGACCATGCGGCTGCCGATCTTGACGACGAGGCCGCCGATC
>NZ_JAKSXV010000036.1 GCF_022829345.1 Methylobacterium sp. J-090
AAGCCATATAGCGCCCTCGGGTGTCAAGCGGGAACGCCAATTCCCGCATCGAGAAGTCGTCCCTTGTGCCTGCGTCGGCCCGCGAGGGACCGAGGACGATGTTTCACGCCGCCATGACTGCCGCGACCGACGACGCGCGGACGCTTTCCCAGTTGGACGAGCTATCACGCCAGGCGTGGCAGTGGCACCGCTCCTGGTTGTCGGCCTACCACTAGGCCCATGCGCCCGCCCATCCCATCCCCGGCAGCCGTAGGGCGTCCCGGGCGGGTTCCCGGCCTCGCAGGTTGTCGCCCCGTCCTGC
>NZ_JAKSXV010000042.1 GCF_022829345.1 Methylobacterium sp. J-090
CGTGCGCGAGGTCTTCGTCGGGCGCTGCATCCGCAGCACCAACTCGATCAGTTCCTCGCGGCTCAGCCGCTCAAGATCGCTTCGGCCCATCCTACAAAGGAATCAGCGAAACCCAACCCGCACAAGGGGGTGGGTAATTACGCATGAATTGACGAGGCCACCATTATCATATGATGCATTCCCGAAATTACGTCTTTAAGCCGGCAGAGGACTACTAAAGCCGAAATATGCCTATAAGACATCAAAAACCCGCCTGGCCGGAGCCGGGCGGGTGAAGGTGTGCATCTCAAGTAGGTCTAGGATGCCATCTCGGCAGGCGGGTCAGGCGGAGCCACCGACAGCAGCATCAGCGTCTCACCGACGGCGTCGCGAATGCTCAGGGTCCACCTCTCATCGCGGCTCGAAAGCTCGTTTCCGAAACGCATTTCTTGAAGCACTTCCTCGGCTTGCTTTACCGCCTCGTTGAGGCTGTCGACCACAACACCAACGTCATCACGGATGGTAGTCAGGCCATCCGTGAGGTCGAAAAAGAAGCGTTGGGTCAACGGCATTTTCCTGAGTACGGGTGTATCCTGGGCCTACGTGTTGGCGCAGATGATTGTTTCAAGAGCAACTAAAGAGCCGCATGAAAAACCCGCCGCGGCGCGAGCCGGGCGGGTGAAGGTCGGGTCTTGCTTGGGGGTGGTGAACGGTCGGGCGGCCGGGTGGTTCCGCTCTACATGCTCGACACCCCGAACCGTTGAACCAGGCCGTCCTCGCTCCAAAGGTCTGTGCGGATATCTGCACCTCGCTCAATGACGATCCGGATCGCATCCGCATCGCTGTCCGCCCTGATGTCTCTGACGTGGATGATGCGCCCATCGGTGTGTCGTGTGATGGCACGGTAGGCGCGGGTGGGACGAAGGCGGCGTGCGCTGGAGACCGGCTGAGATTCTGTCAATACGTGTTCCCTGACGCGCATACACGCGGGTAGGAGGTACGAGCAGCGTTCGTCGGGAGTTTCAGAATGAATACAAAATACCCGCCACGGGGTGAGCCGGGCGGACGGGGCGCTCCCTGCTGGCCTGTTAATGCCCTATCCAGCATACGCTGCTAGGACAGGGCATGCGTTACCCCCTTGCCGCCGCCATCGTCCTCTGCGCGTCCGCTGCCTCAGCCGGGCCGCTCGATTTTCTGAATGGCATTCCTGATGCGCCCGGCGTGGTGCGCGGTGGGTCATTCGGGCTGACCGGCAATGACTACGATGGCACCCCGCAGGTGAATGGCGGCGTTCGTGCGGAACGCGCGACGCGGCAAGCCAAGGCGCGCTTGCGGCACCCCACGTCGGAGAAGCAACTGCCCAAGTCCTGAAACGAAAAACCCGCCACGGCGCGAGCCGGGCGGGTGAAGGCGGTCTTGGGATGAGGATGCCCCAGTACGGGGCCCACTGCGCGTTGCATGTGGCATGCCAGACGCGAGGTGGCTGTCTCAGCCTGCGCCGTAGCCACCCTCCTTGTTGGTCGGGTGGCGGTTCGGTGAATGGTCGTCGTATCCTCCCGTGGCCGGTCCTTGATCGTCGGTTGGTACGACATGTCCTGGTGACGTCGGTCCGGCCTCCGCCGGATCATCGGTGCCCTTGGGCTCGACCAGGGACTTGCCCTTGGCTGGTATGTCGAGGCCGGCTGGCGGTGTCTTCTCGTCTGGAATCATTGCGCTCCCCTACTTCTCATTCTGGCAGGTGAAGCGTGGGTGCCGCCGCCGGTTCCGTGACGCACCCGATTCGTCTGGAAAGCATCCTCGACAACGCCCCCTTGGCGGCTATCCTGTGCCGATGCGCTCTGCCCTGGCTGCCTTCGCTGTGATCCTTGTCGCTGGCGGCGCCTATGGGCAGCAGCTGCCGACCGTACCGGAGCTTCTTGCTGCAGAGCTCAAGGCGACGCAGGGCTGCGAGGGGGCCGGCGATCCGGCTGCCATCAAAGAGCAATGCACGCTTCGCGACCGCCTGAGCGGTCGTCTCGCTCAGGCCGGCCAGTGCTGGGGCAGGAAAGGGCAGACCGACGCGAAGAAGGCGTGGCACCCGTGCGGGCCGGACTCGATCTACGTCGATGACGTCGAGGCGGTGCGGCGCTGACATGACGAACGCCGCCCCGACGGAGCCCAACTGGCGAACGGCCGTCGTCCGCCTCTTGGCGCTCTCGGCCCGTCCCGTACGCAAGGCGCAGGGCCGGGGCGGAACGGTCATCGAGGCCTACCGCGGCTACGGGACGAGCGAAGAGATCTTCCTAATCGGACGCGTGTTCCGGCAGTCCGACCCCGATCGGGCTGCGCGCTCCGACGAACTCCGAGCGAGCCTACGCGACATCGCGCGCCGAATCCGTCGTCGAAAGATTGCCGGCGCCTCCGTCACGGCGCGCTTCGGCGGGGCGGAGGCGCGCGTCGCAACTGACCGGGACGGCTACTTCCGTGTCCACCTGCGTCCGCGCGAGGCGCCTCCCAGCGGGACCGCATGGCATCCCGTCGAGCTGACGCTTGAGGCCGACCCGCCGGTGATCGCGCAGGGGCAGGTGTACATCCCGCCCGCCGGGTGCCGGCTCGTCGTCATCAGCGACATCGACGACACCATCATGCACACGGGCGTCGCCAACAAGTTCAAGATGCTCTGGCGCCTGTTCGTGGCCGACGCCGAGAACCGCGTCGCGTTTCCGGGGGCCGCCGCGTTGTGTCGCGCGCTCCACGACGGCTCGACCGGCCATGAAGCCAACCCAATGCTTTACGTGTCCCGGGCGCCGTGGGGCATCTACGACATGCTGGACGCGTTCTTCCGCCACCACGCGATCCCCGTGGGGCCGGTGCTGTTCCTGCGGGAGTGGGGCCTGTCCTGGCGGCACCCGCTGCCGCGGAAAGCCGAACACCACAAGCGCGAGCTCATCGGCCACATGCTGGCTTTCTACCGTGACCTGCCCGTCGTCCTGCTCGGCGACAGCGGGCAGCACGACCCGGAGGTCTATGCCCAGGTGGTGAAGGACCACCCGGGCCGGGTGCTTGCCGTCTACATCCGCAACGTCTCGCGTGGCGAAAGCCGCATCGCCGAGATCGAGCGCCTTGCCGCGGCGGTAGGGGCCGCTGGAAGCAGCCTCGTCCTGGCCGCAGACAGCTCCGCCATGGCTGAGCACGCGGTCGGTCTCGGCCTCATCGCGCCGGAGGGGCGTGCAGCGGTGTCCGCCGAGCGCGAAACCGGCGGCGCCGCCGAAGCCGGAGCCGGCACCCACCGTGTCGGCGGATCGACAGCCGCGGACACCTCCCGGAAGATCGCAGACGGGGAACTGAGAAGCATCCTTGAACCTCGGCCTGACAAGCCGCCGAACGTTGTCGTCGAGCCAGCGGATCGGAACGGCCTCGGCACGCCTCAGGATCCAAGCTGATCGCGCGCATGCAGCGTTTGAAGCGATCCAGGGCCCGACCGCTGCGGTTCCGGCGCAGCATCGCTCGCCAAACGCACGATTGAGCATATTCGCTCAAGCGTTCCGCTCGTCAGATCGAAAAACCCGCCGCAGGCCGACCTTTTTGCGTCCAGATACGCCGATCGTCGGGCCGTTGCGGACAGGGCTTGGCTTCCCCGCCGTCAGCGCTGTAACGCTTTCCGAGCCACCCCAATCTTGTTGCGTGTACATAATCAACAGATTGCTCGATTTTCTCGGTTTTTAGAATCCGCTCAACTCGTCCTGCTAAGAATGTGTGATCGGTTTGCATCGCGTGGATTCAAACTCTCGGATGTGGTTGGCCGGAACGAACTACTTTTTGACTCCATCCCGAGGCTCCTCAATCGTCTCCCCAGCACGCCCGGCATACGAGCAATCGGTCTGGGCGCAACTACAAGGTTTCGGGGGTAGGATGTCGAGGCAAAGTCAGGTGCTGCACCGCTCATTGATGGCGAGCGTTCCCGTCTGGACCCTGGCGATCGCCGAAGCCTCGGCGGCGTGCCAGCCGGGCACCCCCACCAGTGGGCAGACCGTGACCTGCACGGACGTGCAGTCCAACGGGTTCGTCGCACCTGCCGGCGTGACGGGCCTGACGGTCAACATCCAGTCCGGCGCCACCATCGGTTCGCAGCAGACGAGCGCCGGCACGAACCCGAGCTTCACCAATGTGCAGGTGAACGGCACGAGCGTCGTCAACAATGCCGGCACCATCAGCAACACCGCGCCGCTGAACCGCGACAATTTCGGCGTGAACCTGGCGGGTGACCGCTCGACCCTGAACAACACCGGCACGATCACTCTCATGGCGCCGGCCGGCAACGCCACGACGCGGGTCTACGGTGCCTATTCGAGTGCGCCGGCCGGCTCTCAATATGAGAGCACCACGGTGACCAATTCCGGAACCATCGCGGTGACGCAGAACGGCAATGGCATCTCGCGTGGCATCTATGCCGGCGAGAACATCGCCTCCATGGCGATTATCAACAGCGGCACCATTTCGGCGACGCGCAACGGCACCGGCACCGCGCCGGCTGCGGCCATCGATTCTGATAGCAGCGTCGCGGCCCTCACCGTCACCAATCGGGCCGGCGGCCAGATCACCGGTACGGGCGCCGGGGTCCGCGCCATCCAAGGCCAGGCACAGAGCTTTACCATCGTCAACGATGGCGCGATCACAGGCCCGGCGGGCGGCCAAGCCATTGTCGTTTATGGCCCCGGTAATGCGACGCTCACCAACAATGCTAGTGGGGTGATCACCGGTGACGTGCGGTTTACCGAGACCGATCCGCCGAGCGGTGCGACGTTTTCTTCCAGATTTAGTACAGTTAGTAATTTCGGTACCATCAACGGCAGCATTCAGTACGGAGCGGGCAATCATACGCTAAATAATAGTGGCGTTATTTCCGGGGATATCACCTTTTCCGACACTGGAAGTAGGCGCATTCCGATTGCTGTAGGACTTACGCCGCCTGACCCAAGTTTGAACACGGTGAACCTCGGCACCGGCTCCCGCATCGGCGGTAACATCATCGCCCAGGGGGGAGGCTTCAACACTCTCAACCTCACGGGCACCGGGACCCTCACGGGGACGGTCACAGGCTTCAGCAGCCTCATCCAGACCGGTGCGGGCAGCGCCTGGACAACAGCAAGTGGCTCGGTCCAGAACCTATCCGGCAGCCTCACGGTTGCCGGCGGCAATCTCACCCTCGGTGCTGGCTCGACCCAGAACGTTAGCAGCATCACTGTGGCGGGCGGCAATCTTACCCTGGGCGCCGGCTCGACCCAAACCATCGGTGATCGGATCCAGGTGACGGGTTCGGGCGCGCAACTCACCGTTAACAACACGGTCACCAACACGGCCGTGAACCTTTCGGGTTCAAACACAAGCCTTGTCAACAACGGTACTATCACGGGCACCGATGCTGCCAGGATAAGGTTTTTCGAAACAAGATTTTCCGCTGTGCTTAGTAATTCCAGTGGTGCCAGCTTCGACAACGTCACGGTGACAAACAACGGTACCATCGCGGTGACCGAAAACAGCAGCTTCAGCTCGCGTAGCATCTATGCGGGCGGGAACATCGCCTCCATGGCAATCACCAACGCCGGCACCATTTCGGCGACCCGCAACGGCAACGGCAACGGCTTCGCTACCGTCGCGGCCATTGATTCCGACGATGGTGTCACGGCCCTCACAGTTACCAACCGAGCCGGTGGCCAAATCACCGGCACCGGTACGGGCGTGCGCGCGATCCAGGGTCAGGCTCGGGCTTACACCATCGTGAACGACGGTACGATCACCGGCTCGGCGGGCGGCCAAGCCATCGTGGTCTTCGGCACCGGCAACGCGACGCTCGCCAACAATTCCAGCGGGGTCATCACCGGAGATGTGCGCTTCATTGATGCCGATCCGCAGTTCTTTGCCCAGGCCAATCGCCGCAACAGCACCACCACCAATGCGGGCCGTATTACCGGTAACATCCAGTACGGGATGGGCAACCACACCCTGACGAACACTGGCGCCATCGCCGGTAACGTCACCTTCGCGGATGTCGCGACGAGCCAGAACACGGTGAACCTCGGCACGGGTTCCAGCATCGGCGGCAACATCACCGCCCAGAGGCTCGGCACCAACACCCTCAACCTGTCGGGCACCGGTACCCTCACGAACTCGGTCACGGGCTTCACCAACCTCAACCAGACCGGCGCCGGCAGCGCCTGGACCACGGCCAGCAGCTCGGTCCAGAACCTGTCCGGCAACCTCACGGTGGCGGGCGGCGACCTGACGCTGGGCGCCGGCTCGACCCAGGCTGTCGGCGGCCTGATCCAGGTGACGGGTTCGGGCGCGCAACTCACCGTTAACAACACGGTCACCAACAAGACCGTGAACCTGTCGGGGTCGAACACGAGTCTTGTCAACAACGGCACCCTCACGGGCACCGGCGCGGCGGGCCGGGTCAACAATGCGTCGACCCGCGTCTACGGCGTGCTGACGAACTCCACGGGCGCCGACTTCGCCAACGTGGCGGTCACGAACAACGGCACCATCGCGGTGACCGAGAACGGCATCGGCATCTCGCGTGGCATCTATGCCGGCGAGAACATCGCCTCCATGGCGATCACCAACAACGGCACCATCTCGGCGACGCGCAACGGGACCGGCACGGCGGCGGTCGCGGCCATCGACTCCGACGACGACGTCGCGGCGCTGACCGTCACCAACCGCGCCGGCGGCCAGATCACCGGCACCGGCACCGGGGTCCGCGCCATCCAGGGCCGGGCGCAGAGCTTCACCATCGCCAATGCCGGCACGATCACCGGCCCGGCGGGCGGTCAGGCCATCGTGGTCTACGGCGCCGGCAACGGCGTCCTCAACAACGCCGCCACCGGTGTCATCAACGGCGACGTGCGCTTCACCGATACCGACCCGCAGAACGCCACCACGGCCAACCGCCGCAACAGCACCACGACGAATGCGGGCCGCATCGCCGGCAGCGTCCAGTACGGCATGGGCAACCACACGCTGACCAACACCGGGGCGATCACCGGCGACATCGCCTTCGCGGATGTCGCGGCGAGTCGCAACACAGTGAACCTCGGAACCGGATCGACCATCGGCGGCTCCATCGCCGCCACGGGTCTCGGCATTAACGCCCTGAACCTCTCGGGCACCGGCACGCTTCCTGGCAACGTCGGCGGCTTCACCACCCTGCAGCAGTCCGATGGCGCCTGGACCCTGGCATCGGGCTCGACCCAGACCTTCTCGGGCGGGGCCACCGTGGCGGGCGGCGTTCTCACGGTAAACTCGACCCTCAACGCCAACACGAGCGTTGGTACAGTTGGAGCCCTCGCCGGCACTGGCAGCGTCGTCGGCACCCTCACCAACGCCGGCGTCGTTGCTCCTGGCTCGGCCGCAGCGCCCTACGGAACGCTGACCGTCTCGGGCAACTACGTCCAGCAGGCCAGCGGAACGCTGCAGAGCGCCATCGCCGCCGATGGCCAGGCCGCCCGCCTCGTCGCCACCGGCACGGCCACACTCGCCGGCACCGCCAGCTTCAACGCGGCGGCCGGCACCTACCTGCCCAACACCCGCTACACCGTGCTCTCCGCTGCCGGCGGCGTGAACGGTAGCTTCGCCAACCTGACCGACAATGGCACGCTGCCGCTCCTCGTCCGCGCGATCGCCTCTTCCGACGCCAACAACGCCTACGTGACCCTGGTGCAGCAGAGCTTCAGACTCATGGCGCAGACGGGCAATCAAGCCAACGTGGCGCGCGGCCTAGATGCGGCGCTGGCCAGCAACCCGCAGGCGCTCCTCGTCCTAGACCGCCAGAGCGCTGCCGGCATCGGTGCGACCCTCGATCGGGTCGCCGGCCAGGGCTACGCGTCGCTGGCCGACCCGCAGCTCCGCTCGGGCCGCGCCTTCAGCAGCCAGCTCCTGTCGCGGGCCGATGCGGCCACCACGGAGCCCGCCCCGACGGGCTACCCCCTGCCGCAGAGGGTCTACGACGCCGACATGCCGAACCGCGCCCCCGTGCCCGCCCCCCGGTTCGTCGAGCCGGGCCGCGGCTACGGCGTCTGGGCCACGGGCTACGGCCAGTTCGGCTCCGTCGATTCCACCGCCAACGCGGCGGGCCGCTCCGAGACCGTCGCCGGCATGGCGGGCGGCATCGACTTCCACCCGCAGGTCGGCACGGT
>NZ_JAKSXV010000043.1 GCF_022829345.1 Methylobacterium sp. J-090
GCCGGCATCGGCGGTGGTGTCGATGGTGAGCGCGAGGGGCTGGGAGGTGACCACGCTGCCGTTCGCCGTGAGGCTGGCGGTGAAGCTGTAGGCGCCGTCGGCCAGGGCCGGGACGTCGACGCTCCAGGTGCCGTTGGCCGCGACGGTGGCGGTGGCGGTCTGGAGGCCGAGGGCCGTCGCGTACGCCACCGTGACGGTGGCGCCGGCCAGTCCGATCCCCGACAGGGTCGGCGTCGGGTCGGCGGTGATGCCGTCGCCCTGCACGCCGGTATCGACCGAGTAGGCGGTGATGACGGGCAGGACCGGGGCGACGCCGGTGACGTCGCGGGTGGCCGGCGTCAGGGTCGCGAGATTGCCGGCGAGATCGGCGATGTCGGAGCCCGGCGCCAGGCCGAGGCTGAGGGTGCCGCTACCCTGGATGCCCGCGACGGTGACGACGTAGCTGCCGCCCGACCCCGTCACCGACGTGACCTCAGCGGTGACGCCGTTCGTGCCGGTCAGGACGAAGTCGTTTGCCGTGACGTTGGCGACCGTCTCGGAGAAGCCGACCGCGTAGGTGAAGCTCGCGACGGTGGG
>NZ_JAKSXV010000045.1 GCF_022829345.1 Methylobacterium sp. J-090
TGCTTCCGGCCCAACCTTGCGGACACGCCGATCGCGAGTGCCTCACGGAACGCCCGATCCCCGACGGTTCTCGCTCTGATACGGGCTCCGCTTGATCATGTCGGTGAGGCGGTAAAACGCGGGTCCCCACACCTTCCAGGATAGGGAGCACTGAAGCGACCGTTCGATCCCGTCGGGCTCCTGCTCGGGACCAGCGACCGGCTGTTCTCCCTGTTCAACCCCCTCCTCGAGATCCTGCGGCCGATCCCGCCCATCGCCTACATTCCGCTGGCCATCGTCTGGTTCGGCCTCGGCAACCCGCCGGCCCTG
>NZ_JAKSXV010000052.1 GCF_022829345.1 Methylobacterium sp. J-090
TGCTTCCGGCCCAACCTTGCGGACACGCCGATCGCGAGTGCCTCACGGAACGCCCGATCCCCGACGGTTCTCGCTCTGATACGGGCTCCGCTTGATCATGTCGGTGAGGCGGTAAAACGCGGGTCCCCACACCTTCCAGGAGAGGGAGCACTGAAGCGACCGTTCGATCCGAAGTGATCACCCGGAAGAGGTATGAGACCAACGGTGCAGCGAATCGGCATGACCGCAGAAATCATTGCAGGGATTCCGTCATGATTCCAATAAGCGAAGATGAGCCGTGATGATCATCATAAACGGCAATGATGGAAAACAGCAATCCGACGGCGGAAAGATATGACACTATAAAAAGATCGCGATGCTCGCTCTTGGCAATCGCCACCCCTGCGAATGGGATGCTCTGAAGAACCAATGCTGCGGCAACGTTCATGGCTGACCTCAGTGTCTGCCGAGATACGATAGTCTCTTGCCCAAGACGTGTCTCTCACAAAAATCCCGCCGTGCTCGGAGCGGGAACCGGCGGGGACCGGGAGTTTCGTGAGGCACACGTCAGATGTTCCCATCCCAATAGTCCACGTCCAGAGTATTTTCTGATCTGTTTCGGTCAAGCCCCGTGTGTCCTTCGAGCCACGCGCCGAGACACGTGGCTCGAAGGTCTCCTCAGGCAGCGCGAACCGGCTGTCCGGGGAAGGGAGCGGCGGCAGGGACGTCGTCGGTGAGGTAGCGAGCCCGCAGGGGCTTCAGGACGAACAGGGCGAGGACGGCAGCCACCACGTTCAGGCCGATGATGATGGCGAACACCGCCGACCAACCGTAGGCTGCCGAGATCAGGCTCGCCACCGGCACCAGGAACGAGGCCGTTCCCTTCGCGGTGTAGAGGAGGCCCGCGTTGGTGGTGGCGAATTTCGAGCCGAAGGTGTCACCACAGGTCGCGGGGAACAGTGAGTAGATCTCCCCGAACACTCCGAAGTAGATCGCCGTCGCAAAAACGAAGACCATCGGCTGCGTTCCCGCCGTCAGAAGCAGGACGATCGCCAGCGCGGCAATGCTGAAGGCGATGAACATCGTGTTCTCGCGCCCGATGTTGTCGGAGACGTAGCCGAAGAAGGGGCGTCCGAAGCCATCGAAGATCCGGTCGAGCGAGATCGCCATGGTGAGGGCCGCCATCTGCAGGCCGAACATGCTGACTGGGACGTCCGCAACCTTGAAGTCGTGCGCGATCGGCGCGATTTGGGCTGCCGCCATCAGGCCGCCCGCCGCCACCATCACGAACATGGCGTACATCACCCAGAAGACCGGGGTGCGCACCGCCTCGCGGGGGCTGCGGTCGACCTTGGTCTGGGGCAGGCGCAGGGTCTTGCGCTGCACCGGGACCGCCAGCGAGGGTTTGCGCAGGAAAAACGAGAGCAGAACCACGATGGCGCCCTGGCCGAGGCCGAAATACAGAAAGGCGTCCTGATATCCGGTGGTCGCGATCATCTTGGCGATCGGAACCACGGTGACGGCGGCACCCGCCCCGAAGCCGGCGGCCGTGGCCCCGGCGGCAAGGCCGCGCCGATGCGGGAACCATTTGAGCGCATTGCCGACGCAGGTGCCGTAGACAGACCCCGCGCCGATGCCGCCGATCACGGCCGCAACGTAGAAAAGCGGCAGCGCGGTGGCCTGAGAGTTCAGGACCCAGGCAAGCGCGATCATGACGCCGCCGAAGCACACGACGATGCGCGGGCCGTACCGATCGACGAACCAGGCCTCGATGGGGACGAGCCAAGTCTCGGTGGCAACGAAGATGGTGAAGGCGAACTGGATGGCCGCGCGGCCCCAGTGAAACTTGGCGTCGATCGGGTCGACGAAGAGCGTCCAGCCGTACTGCAGATTGGCGATCATCGCCATGCAGAGGACGCCGAAAGCAAGCTGCCACCATTTGGCGGACGGGGAGTCCTGGCGTTCCATCCCTGATTCCTTTCCCGGCAATATTTTTATGCCTTCCCTCCAAAAGAGCACGAAAATTCTAGGTATGCAATATACCAGGGATTAAAACGCCGGCCTGATCGTGCGCCGGTGGCGGCACGTTTGTCGGTGGTGGTGGGAGCGCGCGCTGCCAGGCGACAGCGTTCATGCGGCGCCTTGAATGCGCGACACGGGATAGGGAACGCTCGAATCAGGCGGGAGGGCGCGCCGACGCGCAGCGAAGGTCCGCGTCGTCTCCTCTCGAGCCGAGCGGAGGCAGACGGAATACCACCCGTCACCGACGGACCAAGCGGACGTCAAACTTCCGCTTCGACCGCCAGCACCCGCCGAGCCCCGAGACGTCCCGCGGGACCGGGATCACGCCGCGCCGAGATAGGCGGCCTCCAGGCCCTTGTCCGCCGCGAGGTCTGCGGCCGAACCCTGCGTGACGACGCGGCCCTGCTCGAGGACGTAGCCGCGGTCGGCCACGGTCAGGGCGAGGGCCGCCATCTGGTCGACGATGAGAATCGTGGTGCCGGAATCCCGCAGCTCGGCCACCACGGCGTAGAGGGCGTTGATCATCGCGGGCGCCAAGCCCAGCGACGGCTCGTCGAGGAGCAGGATGCGCGGCCGCGCCATCATCCCGCGGGCGATGGCGAGCATCTGCTGCTCGCCGCCCGAGAGCAGCCCGGCCCGGCTCGTGGCGCGGTCGCGCAGGCGGGGGAAACGGGTCAGCAGCGCCTCGATCTCGGCCGGGTCGATGGGGTCGTTCCGGCCGTGGGCGCCGAGGCGGATGTTCTCCACGACGGTCAACTCCGGAAACACCTGGCGGCCCTCGGGCACGAGGGCGAGGCCGAGGCGGGCGATCCGGTGGGCCGGGAGCCCCGCGACGGCGCGGTCCTCCAGCACGATCCCGCCCGTGACCGGGCGCAGGAGCCCGGCCAGCGCCCGCATGGCCGTGGACTTGCCGGCGCCGTTGGCGCCGAGCAGCGCCACGGTCTCGCCGGGGCGGACTTCCAGGGACACCCCCTCCAGCACAGCGGCGGCGCCGTAGCCGGCGGTGAGGCCGTGGGCCGAGAGCACGGCGTCGGCCGGCCCCTGCCAGGGGGTCGCGCGCGGCCGGGCCGGCGTGTCGGCCGCACCCAGATAGGCGCGGATCACCGCCGGGTCGTGGCGGATCGCGGCCGGGGCGCCGCTGGCGATGGGCCGGCCGGCATCCATGACGAGGATGTGGTCGGAGACGCCCATGACGAGGGGCATGTCGTGCTCGACGAGGATCACGGCGACGCCGCAGGCGGCTATCCGGCGCAGGAGCCGCCCCAAGCGGTCGGTGTCGGCGCGGGTGAGGCCGGCGGCGGGCTCGTCGAGGAGGAGCACCCGGGGCCGGCCGGCGAGCGCCCGGGCGATCTCGACGAGGCGGCGGTCGACATGGGGCAGTTCGTCGGCGCGCCGGTCGAGGGCGCCGGTATAGCCGGTGAAGGCCAGCAGGCCGGCGGCCGTCATCCGATCCGCCCGCCCCGCCCGACGCCAGAGCCGGCCGGGGGCGAAGGCGAGCGCCACGTTGTCGACGACGCCGAGGGAGCCGAACAGCCGCGTGGTCTGGTAGGTGCGGGCGATGCCGGCCCGGGCGACGGCCTGGGCCGGGGCGCCCGTGAGGTCGCGGGCCCCGAGGCGGATGGCGCCGGCCCCCGGGCGGTAGAAGCCCGAGACCATGTTGAGCACCGTGGTCTTGCCGGCGCCGTTCGGGCCGATGACGCTGGTGACGGCGCCGGGCCGGGCGGTGAACGACACGCCCTCGGCCGCCTGGATGCCGCCGAACCGGATGCCGACGGCCTCCACCACCAGGGGCTCGCCGGGCCGTTTCCCGAGGAAGCCGGCCAGGAAGCCGGCGAGGTCGGATTCCCCCGTGGCCCTGGTATCCGTCCGGCGCGGGATCAGGCGGGCGACGCTGCCGACGAGGCCGGCGGGGACGAGCCAGAGCACCACCAGGGTGGCGAGGCCGAAGAACAGCAGGCGGTACTCGGCGAGGCCCGACAGGGTCTCGGGCAGGAGCACGGTGACCAGCGCCCCGAACAGGGGGCCGAGCACGGTGCCGGCGCCGCCGACCACGACGGCGAGGACGAACAGGATCGACTGGGAGAACGGGAACGAGCTCGGGGCGATGAACAGCATCAGGGGCGGCAGCACGGCCCCGGCGAGGCCCGTCAACGCCGCCGAGACGGCGAACGCCAGGGTCTTCACCCGCACGGGATCGAAGCCCAGCGAGGCGGCCGCCACGTCGGCGTCGCGCACGGCGCGCATGGCCCGGCCGAGGCGGCTCCGGGCCAGGCGGTGGAAGCCGGTGAGGGCGGCCCCGGCCATCAGGACCGCGAGGATCGCGAGTTCGCGCTCGGCGAAGGGGACCCCGAACAGGGTCGGGCCGCCGCTGACGACGAGGCCGTTCTGGCCGCCCGTGAGGGAGCCGCCCTCGATGAGCGCGTGCTCGACGATGAAGCCGAACGCGATGGTGACCATGGCCAGATACGGCCCCTTCACGCGCATGGCCGGCACGGCGAGGCCGATGCCGACGAGGCCCGAGAGCCCGGCCGCCGCCGGCAGCGCCAGCCAGAAGCTGAGGCCCGCCCCGGTGAGGACCGCGCTCGCATAGGCGCCGATGGCGTAGAAGCCGGCATGGCCGAAGGAGATCAGGCCGGTGAGCCCGAGCAGCACGTTGAGGCCGACCCCGGCGAGCGTGGTCAGAGCCACGAGCGCGATGACGAAGTGGCTGTAGCCGGTGGAGCCGGCGACGAGGCCAAGGCCCGCCGCCGTCAGGGCCAGGATGGCGAGGGGCATGGCCCAGCGTCCGGTCAGGTGGCGCATGGCGTCAGACGGGCTCCGGTTGATCACCTCGGATTGAATGGACGCGACAGGCCCCCTCTCCTGAAAGGAGAGGGTTGGGGTGAGGTGTGCGAACTCTCCGAACAAGTCACACACCTCACCCTGTCCCTCTCCTTCCAGGAGAGGGGACCCGCGCTTGGCGCCGACCGAACGGATCAGCCGGAACGGTATCAGACCTTGTTGACGGCGCGGCGGCCGAACAGGCCGTCCGGCCGGAGCGCCAGGGCCAGGATGATCACCGAGAACACCACGAGCTGGGTGAAGGCGGAGCCGAGCGTCGCCGTGACGGTCGCCTCCAGGAGCCCGTAGAGCAGCCCCGCCACCACGACGCCCGTGGCCGAGCCGATGCCGCCCAGGATCGCCACGGCGAAGGCCTTGATCCCGAACAGGGCGCCCATCTCGGCCGAGACCGAGAACAGGGGTGCGATGAGCAGGCCCGCGACGCCCGCCAGCACCGCCGAGAGGGCGAAGGCGCAGGCCACGGTGCGGCGCACGTCGATGCCCATGAGGCGGGCCGCATCCGCGTTCTGGGCCACGGCAAGGAGCACCCGGCCGAGGTCGGTCCGGCGGAACACCGTGCGGATGACGAGCGCCACCGCGACGCCGATCACCGGGATGACGAGCTGGAGCGGGTAGATTCCCGTCCCGAAGACCTGCACGGGCGACACCGCCAGGGCGGAGGGCAGGCTGCGCGGCTCCTTGCCGAAGGTGAACAGCAGGGTGTTGTCGAGGATGATGCCGCCCGCCACGGTGGCGAGCAGCCACGCGTCGGAGCCGCGCTCGACGAAGGGCCGGACCAGCAGGCGCTCCACCACGATTCCGAGGAGGGCGCAGCCGGCCAGCGCCAGGAGCACGGCGAGGGGCATCGGCCAGCCGAGCGTGACGCCGAGCCAGTAGCCCAGCACGGCGCCGAGCGTCACCGCCGAGCCTTGGGCGAAGTTGACGGTGCCCGACACCGCGTAGGTGATGTGGAAGCCGAGCGCGATCAGCCCGTACATGGCGCCGAGGCCGAGGCCGGTGACGAGGGTGCCGGTGAGCATCCGGCGACCGTCAGTTCGTCACGGCGACGATCTCGCCGTTCTGGAAGCGGGTGAAGACGTAGTCCTGCGGCCCGAGGGCGTCGTGCCGGCCCGGGGCGAAGGGGGTGTCGTAGGTCTTGATCAGGCCCGGATAGGCGCCGACCTTGTAGAAGCCGTCGCGGACCTCCGGCCCCTTGGTCGACTTGGCCGCCGTGATGGCCAGCGCGAGAAGGTGCGTCGCATCGTACGCGTTGGCGATGCCGACGGCCGGGGTCACGTCGGCCATCGACTTGATCGCCGGGTACTTCTTCTTCAGGGCGTCGAGGACGGCGAGCGCCTTCGGGGCGGTGTTGCCCGCGAAGGTGAAGGTCTGGATGAAGTGGACCTTGCCGGCGTTCGGGCCGGCGAGTTCGTCGAAGCGCCCGCCCGCCGGGCCCCAGTGCGAGACCACCGGCACGGTCCAGCCCATGCGGTCGAGGGATTTCACCACCTGGGCCGAGGGGCCGACATTGCCGACGAGGAACAGGGTGTCGGCCCCGGCCTCCTTCAGGCGGGTGAGCTGGGGCACCATGTCGACGTCGGCGGCCTCGTACTTCTCGATGCCGGCGCTGGGGAGGTTCGCCGCCTTGAGGGCCGCGACGAGGCCCTGCTGGTTCGACTCGCCCCAGGCGTTGTTGACGAGGATCATGCCGGGCTTCTTCGCGCCGTGGGTCTTCAGCGCGTAGGCGACCAGGGCCTCGTCCACGAGGGCGTCCACGGCCGAGACCCGGAAGGCGTAATTGTCCGCCGCCCCGTTGCGGGTGATGCCGGTGCCGGCGGCCCAGGGCCCGAGGAACGGCACCTTCATCTGGTTGGCGATGGGGACCAAAGCCATGGAGACGGGGGTGTCGAGGCCGCCCACCAGGGCGACGACGCCGACGCGCTGGATCAGTTCGCGGGCGGCGAGCACGCCCTTCGACGGGTTGGCCTCGTCGTCCCGCGCCACGAGTTCGAGGGGCCGGCCGAGGACGCCGCCGGCGGCGTTGATCTCGTCGATGGCGAGCCCGATGCCGCGCGAGATCGCCTCGCCGGATTTCGCCGACTGGCCGCTGAGCGCCGTGACGAGGCCGATGCGGATGGGTTCCTCGGCCAGGGCCGCGGAGACGCCCGAGACGCCAAGAAGCAGGGCCATGCCGAGCGCCACGCGGCGGGTCGGGGACGGGCGGGTGCGGATGGGCATGATGGACGGTCTCCGGCGGAATCGGCTCGGATTTTGCAATGCCCATGCCACGCATCAAGTCGTTGTCATCTATGAAGAAAGTCGTGCGCCTCCCAGGCTTGTGCCTCGAACTTCGCCAAAGTGCATACACTTTTTGCATGCACTTCGGGCGGGCGGCGGCGAGGATGGGGGGCGGCGTCAGGCAGGGGAGATCGAGCGATGACGGCAGGACCGAAGGACCCGGACACGACCGGACCGGACATGACGGCGCGGGACGCGGCCCTCGTCACCGCCTATCTCGAAGCCTCGATGGTGCCGGACCCGGAGACGGCGGCCACCTACATGGCGCCCGGCATCGAGATCGTGTTCACGGGCGCGCGCCGCTTCCGGCATCCCCGCGAGGTCACGGCGTTCAACGCCGGGCGCTACGCCTGGGTGAAGAAGCGCATGGAGCGCCTCGACGTGGTGCCGGGCGACGGGGTCACCACGGTCTACAGCCTCGGCACCCTCTACGGCGCCTGGCCCGACGGCACGCCGTTCGAGGACAACCGCTACGTCGACCGCTTCACCGTGCGGGACGGCCTGATCGTCACCATGGAGGTGTGGAACGACAGCGCCGAGCGCATCCTGACGGCGCGCGGGATCACCGCCTGATCAGCCCAAAGCCTCGGCGTAGGGCGCGAGCCGCCGCAGGAGGTCGCCGTCGCGCGGCGGGGCGGCGACGATGCGCGCCCGCTCGGCCACGGCGTCGAGGTGGTGGTCCATGAGGGCGGTGGCACGCGCCGCATCGCCCGCCGCGAGGGCCGCGATGAGGGCGCGGTGCTCGGCCACCGCGCATTCGGCCGAGTGGGGCCGGCTGTAGAGCGAGAGGATGAGGGCGCAGCGGTAGCCGAGCTCGCCGACGTAGCGCTCCAGCACGGGGCTGCCGGTCATCCGGGCCAGCAGCAGGTGGAATTCCGTCGCGAGGCGGATGGAGCCCGGCTCGGCCCCGCGCTGGGCCGCCTCCTCGCGGTCGACATGGGCCTGCAGGGCGGCCTCCTGGTCGGGATCGAGGCGGCCGGCGAGGCGGGCGACGACGAGGCGTTCGAGGCCGATGCGGATGTCGAAGGTGTCGCGCGCCTCCTCCCAGCTCGGCGTCGCCACGACGGCGATGCGGTTGCGGCGCAGCTCGACCAGGCCCTCGCCGGCGAGCTGCCCCAGGGCCTGGCGCGCGATGGTGCGGCTGACGCCGAACCGCTCGCCGAGGGCATCCTCGGGCAGGCGGTCGCCGGGGGCCACGGCCCGCTCGACGATGGCCCGCCGCAGGGCCCGGCAGATCGCCCCGACCCGGTCCGTGCCCTGGTCCGGGCCCTGGTCCTTGCCTCTTTGCCGCGCCCCGTCGCCCGCCCTGTCCCGTCCACCCGCCATCCCGCGTCCGCCCCTCCTGCCGTTCCCGCCCGGCGTCCCGCCACCGCACGCCAAGGCCACTGCACCCCAAGGCCACCGCACGCCAAGGCCACCGCACGAGAAGCACGAGCGGGACCAGAGCGGCCACGGTAGGAATTCGGAGCCGCGCCGCAGCCCCGGCCCGCGCCGTGCTTCCACGGGATCGCGCACGCTCCCACGTTGAGGAACCTCGATCCGATGACACCCTTCGACTGGACGACCGGCTATCCCACCGTGCGCATGCCGATCTTCGGCCGCAACGTGGTGGCGACCTCTCACGCGCTCGCGGCCCAGGCCGGCCTGCGCATGCTCTGGCAGGGCGGCAACGCCGTGGACGCCGCCATCGCGACGGCGGCGGCCAAGACCATCACCGAGCCGTGCAGCAACGGCCTCGGCTCGGACGCCTTCTGCATCCTGTGGGACGGGACGCAGCTCCACGGGCTCAACGCCTCGGGCGGCGCCCCCGCCGCCTGGAACCCGGACTACTTCCGGGACAAGTACGGCGCGGACGCCCGGCACCCGCCCATGCGCGGCTGGGATTCCGTCACGGTGCCGGGGGCCGTCGCCGCCTGGGTCGCCTTGAGCGAGCGCTTCGGCCGCCTGCCCTTCGCCGACCTCCTGGAGCCGGCCATCGAGATCGCCGAGCGCGGCTACCTCGCCCCCATCGTGGTCCAGCAGAAATGGGCCGCCGCCGCGCGGATCGATGACATCACCCGGCAGCCGGGCTTCGCCGAGACCTTCCTGCCCCATGGCCGCGCGCCCCATGTCGGCGAGCGCGTCACCCTGCCGGGGATCGCCCGGGCCCTGCGCGCCATCGGGCGGACCGGGGGGCGGGCCTTCTACGAGGGCGAGATCGCCGAGGCGATGGCGCGGCACGCGGGCCTCCATGGCGGCGCGATGACGGTGGGCGACCTGGCGGCCTTCACGCCCGAATGGGTGACGCCGACGGCCCAGGATTATCGCGGCCACACCCTGCACGAGATCCCGCCCAACGGTCAGGGCATCGCCGCCCAGATCGCGCTCGGCATCCTGCAGAACTTCGATCTCGCGGGCCTCGCTCCGGACGGGCCGGAGGCCCAGCACCTCCAGATCGAGGCGATGAAGCTCGCGTTCGCCGACACCTACCGCTACGTCGCCGACCCCCGCACCATGACGGTGACCCCGGAGGCGATGCTCGACCCCGCCTACCTCGCCGGGCGGGCGGCCCTCATCGACCGGCAGCGCGCCCAGGTGTTCGGCGCCGGCAACCCCGTGCGCGGCGGCACGGTCTACCTCACCACGGCCGATGAATCCGGCATGATGGTGAGCTTCATCCAATCGAACTTCATGGGCTTCGGCTCCGGCGTGGTCGTGCCCGAATGGGGCCTGTCCCTGCAGAACCGCGGCCACGGCTTCTCCCTCGATCCCGCCAGCCCGAACGTGGTGGCGCCGGGCAAGCGCCCGTTCCACACCATCATCCCGGGGTTCCTGACCCGGGACGGGGCGCCGGTGATGAGCTTCGGCGTCATGGGCGGCAACATGCAGCCCCAGGGGCACGTCCAGACCCTGGTGCGGATGCTCGACCACGCCCAGAACCCCCAGGCGGCCTGCGACGCGCCGCGCTGGCGCTTCAACGCCGGCCTCGAGATCAACGCCGAATCCACCATGCCGGCCGCCACCCTCCGGGGCCTGGTGGAGCGGGGGCACCGGGTCGCGGTGATCGAGGACAGCTACCAGGATTTCGGGGCCGGCCAGTTCATCTGGCGCATGGGCGATCCCGCCACCGAGGGCTACGTCGCCGCCAGCGATCCGCGCCGCGACGGGCAGGCGGTGGTGTGGTGACGGGCAGGGCGCCGCCCAGGCTGGCACGGATAATGTATGCATCCCGGGACGCGATGACCGCCTTGTTGCCGCCGCTCGCGCGACGAGGCCATTCCGCTCACGCCCTGAAGGAAGCTTGATGCTGCGTCTGTTCGCTGCCTGCCTCGTCGCGGGCGTCGCTTCGCTGAGCCCCGTCCCAGGTCTGCTCGGCCCCGTCCAAGCCCAGACCCTCCGCTTCGGCCTGATGGAGGACCCCGACGCCCTCGATCCGAGCCTCGCCCGCACCTTCACCAGCCGCATGGTCTTCGCCGCCCTGTGCGACAAGCTCGTGGATATCGGGCCCGACCTGAAGCCGGTGCCGCAGCTCGCCACGCATTGGAGCCTCTCGGAGGACGAGAAGACCCTGACCATGACCCTGCGGCCGGGCGTGCTGTTCCATGACGGCGAGCCCCTCGACGCGGCGGCGGCCAAGTACAGCATCGAGCGCCACCTGAAGCTGCCCGGCTCCCAGCGCCGCGGAGAGATCGCGCCCATCGACCGGGTCGAGGTGGTCGACGACCTGACGTTCAAGATCCTTCTCAAGACCCCGTTCGCGCCGCTCATGGCCCAGTTCACGGATCGGGCCGGCATGATGGTCTCGCCGAAGGCCGCCGAGCGGCTGGGCGACAAGTTCTCCACGGCGCCGGTCTGCGCCGGCCCGTTCAAATTCGTCGAGCGCGTGCCCCAGGACCGCATCGTGGTCGAGCGCTTCGACGGGTACTGGAACAAGGACCAGATCCACCTCAAGCGCATCGAGTTCCGGCCGATTCCCGACGGCACCGTGCGGTTGACCAACCTGCGCGCCGGCCAGCTCGACCTCCTGGAGCGCCTCACCCCCACCGACCTGCCGCAGGTGAGCCGCGACCCCAAGCTGAAGGTCGGTTCGACCTACGAGCTCGGCTTCCAGTCCATCGTGTTCAATCCGAACCGGCCCGGCTCGGCCGTCGCCGATCCGCGGGTGCGGGCGGCCTTCGATCTTTCCATCGACCGCAACGCCCTCAACCAGGTGGTGTTCGGCGGCGAGTTCCTGCCCGGCAACCAATGGGTCTCCCCGAAGCACCCGGCCTACGTGACGGCGTATCCCCTGCCCAAGCGCGACATCGCCAAGGCCAAAGCCCTGCTGGCGGAGGCCGGCATCCCGAAACCCAGCGTCACCCTGACCGTCTACGCGAACAACGAGGCGCCCCAGGTCGGCCAGGTGATCCAGGCGATGACCCGGGAAGCCGGCTTCGACGTGAAGCTCCAGGCCACCGACTTCACCACGGCGCTCGACGCCGCCGACAAGGGGAATTTCGACGCCTACCTGTATTCGTGGAGCGGCCGGCCGGACCCGGACGGCAACACCTTCAGCTTCCTCGCCTGCAAGACGCCCCTGAACTACGCCCGCTACTGCGATCCGGAGGCCGACGCGGCGCTCAGTGCCGAGCGGGCGACCATCGACCCGGCCCATCGCGCGGAGGCCTGGAAGCGGCTGGCCGACAAGGTGATGGCCGACCGGCCGCTGATCTACCTGTTCCACCGCAAGCTGTTCTGGGCCTACGGCACCAAGCTCTCCGGCTTCACGCCCTATCCCGACGGCCTCGTGCGCTTCGGCGGCCTGACCCTGAACTGAATTCGGGAGGCCCGCCCGATGCTGCGCGTCCTCGTCCAACGCCTCGCGCTCGCGATCCCCACCCTGGTGATCGCCTCGATGATCATCTTCGTGCTCCAGCAGCTCCTGCCCGGCGACACCGCCACGGCCCTGTCGGGCGAGGAGCGCGACCCGGAGGTGATCGCCTTCATCCGGCAGAAGTACCACCTCGATCGGCCGCTCCCCGTGCGCTACGCCCTGTGGGCCGGCGGGGTGCTCCGGGGCGATCTCGGCGAATCGATCCGGCTGCAGAAGCCCGTGCTCGACCTCGTCGTCGAGAAGCTGCCCGTCACCCTGGAGCTCGCCTGCCTCGCCATGCTGGTGGCCCTCGTCATCGGGGTGCCCATGGGCATCCTCTCGGCGGTCCAGCGCGGCCGGGCCGCCGACACCATCGCCAACGGCATCGCCCTGTGGGGCCTCTCCGTGCCGAACTTCTGGCTCGGCATCCTGATGATCCTGCTGTTCTCGGTCCAGCTCGGCTGGCTGCCGGCCTCGGGGTTCGTCTCGCCCTTCGAGAGCCTGTCCGAGAACCTGCGCTCCCTGGCGATGCCGGCCTTCGTGCTCGGCAACGCCATCGCGGCGGTGATGATGCGCCACACCCGCGCGGCGATGCTGGGGGTCCTGGGCTCGGACTACGTCCGCACCGCCCGGGCCAAGGGCGTCTCGCCGCTGCGCCTCATCCTGCGCCACGCCCTGCCCAACGCCGCGATTCCCATCATCACCCTGGGCGCCCTCGAGTTCGGGCAGCTCCTGTCGGGCGCCGTGCTGACCGAGCAGGTCTTCTCCGTGCCGGGCTTCGGCAAGCTCATGGTCGATGCGGTGTTCAACCGCGACTACGCCACGGTGCAGGGCGTCGTGATCTGCACCGCCACCACCTACGTCCTCCTCAACCTCGGGGCCGACCTGCTCGCCGCCTTCGTGAACCCGAAGCTGCGGCGCGCATGAGCGATCTTGGCCTCATCGAGAACGGCGTGGGACTCCCGGCCGCCGCCCCCGCGCTTCGGGTCGAGCCGAGCCCGACACGGGAATTCTGGGGCCGTCTCGCCGCGCGCCGCAGCGCCATGGTCGGGCTCGTCATCGTGGTCGCCCTCATGGCGATGGCGGTGTTCGCCGACTGGATCGCCCCCTACGATCCCATCGCCACGGACTGGGGCGCCATCCGCAGCGCCCCGAGCCTCGCCCACCCCTTCGGCACCGACGAGGTCGGGCACGACGTCCTGTCGCGGATCGTGTTCGGCGCGCGGGCCTCCCTCGGGGCCGGGCTCACCTCCGTCGCCCTGGCGGTGGCCCTCGGCCTGCCGTTCGGCCTCATCGCGGGCTATGCCGGGGGATTCCTCGACCTGCTGATCATGCGCCTCACCGACGCGCTGCTGGCGATCCCGTTCCTCATCCTCGCCATCGCGCTCGCGGCCTTCCTCGGCCCCAGCCTCACCAACGCCATGGTGGCCATCGGCCTCTCGGCGACCTCGACCTTCGTGCGCCTGACCCGCGCCCAGGTGCAGGCGGTGGCGGCCGAGGAGTTCATCGAGGCCGCCCGCGCCGTCGGCAACCCGCCCTGGCGGATCGCGCTCCGCCACATCCTCCCCAACATCGTCCCGGCGATCCTGGTCCAGGCGACGCTGACCATCGCGGCCGCCATCATCGCCGAGGCCAGCCTGTCGTTCCTCGGCCTCGGCCAGCAGCCGCCCGACCCGTCCTGGGGCTCGATGCTCAACGTCGCCAAGAACTTCCTCGAACAGGCGCCCTGGATGGCGATCTGGCCCGGCGCCTCGATCTTCCTCGCGGTGCTGGCCTTCAACCTCCTGGGCGACGGTCTTCGCGATGCCCTCGACCCCCGGCAGAGGACCTGAGATGGCGGAGATGTCCGGCGAGACCCTGCTCGACGTGCGCGACCTCGGCGTCGCCTTCGACGGCGAGGGCGGCGCCGTCCACGCCGTCAACGGCGTGTCCTACACCCTGCGCGAGGGCGAGACCCTCGGCATCGTGGGCGAATCCGGCTCCGGCAAGAGCGTGCACGTGCTGGCGATGCTGGGGCTGATCCCGCGCCCGCCCGGCCGCATCACCGGCGGCCGGGTGCTGTTCGAGGGCCGCGACCTCCTCGCCCTGCCCGAGCGTGAGTTGCGAAAAGTTCGGGGCGGGAAGATCGGTTTCGTGTTCCAGGACCCCATGAGCTCGCTCAATCCCGGCATGACGGTGGCGGCGCAGATCGTCGAGCCCCTGCGCATCCATCTCGGCCTCGACGGGCGCGCCGCCCGCCTCCGCGCCCGCGAACTCCTCGACCTCGTGCGCATCCCCGATGCGGCCGCGCGCCTCGACCAGTACCCGCACGAGTTCTCCGGCGGCCAGCGCCAGCGGGTGATGATCGCCATGGGCCTGTCGTGCCGCCCGAAGCTCCTCATCGCCGACGAGGCGACGACGGCCCTCGACGTCACCGTCCAGGCCGAGATCATCGCTCTGGTGCAGGAGCTGAAGCGCGAGATCGGCATGGCGGTGATCTGGATCACCCACGACCTCGGCGTGGTGGCCGGCATCGCCGACACGGTGCAGGTGATGTATGCCGGCCGCATCCTCGAGCGCGGCCCCGTGGACAGCCTCTTCTCCGATCCGCGCAGCGCCTACACCCTGGGCCTCCTGCGCTCCCTGCCCGACCTCAGCCGCGGCCGGGCCGGGCGCCGGCGCCTCCACCAGATCGAGGGCGCGCCGCCGGACATGCGCGATCCGCCGCCGGGCGACCCCTTCGCCGCCCGCAACGCCTACGCCACCCCGCGCTGCCGGCGCGAGCCCCCACCCCTGGAACAGGCGCCCGGCGCCGCGCCCGGCCATCTCGTGGCCGCCTGGTACGACCTGCCGGCGCTCCGCGCCGCCGAGGAGGCCGCGTGACGCCCGCCCCCTACCCGCTCCTGTCCGTGCGCAACCTGAGCAAGCACTACCCCCTGCGCACGTGGTGGGGCGGACGGGGGTCGGTGTTCCGGGCGGTGGAGGATGTCAGCTTCGACATCCGCCCCGGCGAGACCCTGGGGCTGGTCGGCGAATCCGGCTCCGGCAAGTCCACCATCGGCCGGGCCGTGACCATGCTCAACCCGCCGACCTCCGGCACCGTCGCCTTCGAGGGCGCCGATCTCGCCCGCCTGCCCGCCCGCGAGATGCGCCGCATGCGCGCCCGCATCCAGACCGTGTTCCAGGACCCCTACGGCGCCCTCAACCCGCGCATGAGTGTCGGCGAGTACGTGGCCGAGCCGTTCCGCCTGCATCGCCCGACCATGGCGCGGGCGGAGCGGCGCGACGAGGTCGAGGGCCTGTTCGCCCGCGTCGGCCTCGATCCGCGCTTCGCCCGGCGCTACCCGCACCAGTTCTCCGGCGGCCAGCGCCAGCGCATCTGCATCGCCCGCGCCATCGCGTTGAAACCGAGCTTCATCGTCGCCGACGAGCCCATCGCCGCCCTCGACGTCTCGATCCAGGCCCAGGTGGTGAACCTGCTGCAGGATTTGCAGGACGAGCTCGGAATCTCCTACCTGTTCATCTCCCACGACCTGCGCATGGTGCGCTATCTCTGCCAGCGGGTGGCCGTGCTCTGGCGCGGCCGCATCGTCGAACTCGCCGAGGCGGACGCCCTCTACGACGATCCGCGTCACCCCTACACGCGGCGCCTCCTCGGCGCCGTGCCCGTGCCGAACCCGGTGGCGGAGCGGGCCCGCCTGCGCGCCGCCGCCGGGATGCCGCCCATGAGCCCGGACGCGGGCGGTGCCCTCGTCGAGGTCGCCCCCGGCCACTGGGTCGCGGGCGGCGCCGACTCTCGAGTTTAAGGACCTGTCGCCGTGAGAGACTTCGCGAAGCCGGGGCGCTCGCCCGTCCATGCCGCCAACGGGGCGGTGGCGACCTCCCACCCCCTCGCGTCCCTCGTGGCCATCGAGACCCTGAGGGCCGGGGGCAACGCCGTCGACGCCGCCATCGCGGCCGTGGCCGTGCAGGGCGTCGTCGAGCCGGCCATGACCGGCCTCGGCGGCGACTGCTTCGCGCTCTACGCCCCGAAGGGGGCGCGGGCGCCCGTCGCCCTCAACGGCTCGGGCCGCAGCCCGGCGGCCGCGCACGATGCCTGGTACCTCGAACGGGGCCTCGCCATCGGGCCGACCTCGCCCCACGCCGTCACGGTGCCGGGCGCCGTGGCGGCCTGGGCGAAACTCCTCGCCGATCACGGCACCCGTTCCCTCGCCGAACTGCTGCGGCCGGCGATCGCTTGCGCCGAGGACGGCTACGCCGTGCAGCCCCGCGTCGCCCTCGACTGGGCGCGCAACCGCGACAAGCTCCGCGCCGATCCGGGCTCGGCCGCCGCCTACCTCGTCGACGGCGAGGCGCCGCGAGTCGGCACCCGCATGCGCCACCCCAAACTCGCCGCCACCCTGCGGCGCATCGCCGAGCACGGCCCCGCGGGATTCTACGATGGGCCCGTCGCCGAGGACATGGTCGGGCGCCTGCGGGCGCTCGGCGGCCTCCACACCCTGGCGGATTTCGCGAATGCGGCGCCCGAATACGTCACCCCGATCACCACGCGGTACCGCGGCTACGACGTCTACGAATGCCCCCCGAGCGGCCAGGGGCTCGCCGCCCTGATGATGCTCAACGTGCTGTCGCACTACGACGTCGGGGCCCTGTCCGAACTCGACCGGGTCCACCTCTTCGCCGAGGCGTGCAAGCAGGCCTACCACCACCGCGACGCCCTGTTCGCCGATCCCGTGGTCGCCGCCGTGCCGGTGGAGCACCTGCTGTCGGAGGCGTGGCGGGCCTCGGCGCGGGGCGCCATCGACATGGGCCGGGCGCGCGACCCGGTGCTGTGGCCGGAGGTCCGCCACACCGACACGGTCTACCTCTGCGTGGTCGACCGCGACGGCAACGCGATCTCGCTCATCAACTCGATCTTCCAGGGCTTCGGCAGCGGCATCACCGCGCCGGAGAGCGGCGTGCTCCTGCACAATCGCGGGTTCTCGTTCCGGGTCGAGCCCGGCCACCCCAACACCATCGGCCCGGGCAAACGCCCGATGCACACCATCATCCCGGGCATGCTCATGCGCGACGGCGCCGTGGTGGCCCCCTTCGGCGTCATGGGCGGGCACTACCAGGCCATGGGCCATGTCGAGCTGCTCACCGGCCTCATCGACCGGGGCCTCGACGTGCAGGAGGCCCTCGACGCCCCGCGCAGCTTCGCCTACGGCGGCGGCGTCGAGCTCGAGGGCGGTTTTTCCCCGGGCCTCGCCGAGGCCCTCGCGGCGCGCGGCCACGTCACGATCCCGGCACCCCTGCCCATCGGCGGCGGCCAGATCATCTGGATCGACCCCATCACCGGCCTGCGCGCCGCCGGCTCCGATCCCCGCAAGGATGGGTGCGCGCTGGGGTATTAGGGTGCCTCACAAAACCCCCGAGCGCCGCCGGGACGAGGATTGACCCCTCGCGATCGGCCCCTTCACATGCGCCGGGTCGGAGACCGCGAACCTTCAGGTCGAATGGATGATTCGCCTCACGCTCAGCGTTGCGCGGCGCCTCTTGAATCGCCTGCGGACCGTCATCGCTTCACCACGGTTCGGGCCCGACGCCGGCGGGCGCGCCGGTTCACCGGAGATCTCCGCCGAGACGCCGGTTCGGCAACTGGTCCGATCCGGCCCCGATGGGACGGGCCGGACCTTCACGCGGGTGTTCGCGGCCTCGATCCGTCCACCCTGGCACGCGCATCCCGACATTCCCCTCGGATCGCTCGGCTGGCGCATGGGCGAGGGCGAGGAATACCTGATTTCCTTCCGGGACTGGTTCGGCCGCCAGACGCCCGATGAGCGGGCACGCTACGCCGCGACCTATCCCGAGCCGCCCGCCTGGCACGGCTTCTATGCGCGAACTGGCCCGAACCCGGTGGAAGGGCCTTCCCCGTGACCGCGCCACCCGCGCCCGACGACCTCGAACGGGCCTGGGATGCCCGTGTCGGGCTGCTGACGCGGCGCCTGTCGCCCCGGATGCAGGGGCTCGTGGAACGGGTGCAGGACCCCCGCCGATGGATCGCCCGGCGAAGTCTCGGCCTCCTCTTCATCCTCGGCACCCTGACCTCGGTCCCACGCAACAAGGGACTCTGGTTGCTGCCGATCGGCATCACGCTGCTGTGCGGCGGCGTCTCCGGATGGAAGGCGCCCGCGGAGCGATACACGCGCAGGATCGATCCGACTTTGAACCGCCTGAACCCCTGGTGGCGTGAGCGATAGTGACATCCGACCGTCACCGGGAGTCTCGTGAGGCACGCCGGAAAAGGGCCAGCCGATGGCGGTCCTTTCCCGGCGCGGCCGTCCGGCGTCAGGCCGCGCGGACGCCCCTGAGGAAGCGGGCGACCTCCCCGCTGAGGTGCTCGGACTGCCGCGAGAGTTCGGAGGCGGCCGACAGCACCTGGCTGGCCGCCGCCCCCGTCTCCTCCGAGGCCCGCGCCACGCCCGCGATGTTGCTGGTGACCTCGCTGGTGCCCGTGGAGGCCTGGGCGACGTTGCGCACGATCTCCTGGGTCGCCGCGCCCTGCTCCTCGACGGCGGCCGCGATCGAGGCGGCGACGCCGTTGATCTCGCGGATGCGCGTCGTGATCGAGCCGATGGCCGCCACCGCCTGGCCCGTCACCCCCTGGATCTGGGTGATCTGCCCGCCGATCTCCTCCGTGGCCCGTGCCGTCTGGGCGTAATTACCCACCCCCGTAATCTCGGGGTTCAGGCGCCGACGGTTTTGAGGATGGTGCCGAAGGAGCTGCTGCCTGTGAGGCGCGCGGTATCGACGACGGTGCGGATGGCAGCTTCGCCCTCGGCGGCCCACATCGCGCG
>NZ_JAKSXV010000054.1 GCF_022829345.1 Methylobacterium sp. J-090
GGCACCAGCTACCCGATGGCGCTGGAAGGCGCCCTGAAGCTGAAGGAAATCAGCTACATCCACGCCGAAGGGTATGCGGCGGGTGAACTCAAGCACGGCCCCATCGCCCTCATCGACGAGAGCGTCCCCGTCATCGTCATCTCCCCCCACGACGCGATCTTCGAGAAGACCGTGTCGAACATGCAGGAGGTGGCGGCGCGGGGCGGGCGCATCATCCTCATCGGCGACGCCCGGGGCACGGCGGAAGCGGGGCTGGAGACCATGGCGACGGTGACCATGCCGGACTGCGATCCCGTGGTGGCCCCCATCGTCTATGCCGTGCCGATCCAGCTCATCGCCTACCACACGGCCGCGCTCATGGGGAAAGACGTGGACCAGCCGCGCAACCTCGCGAAATCCGTGACGGTGGAATGATCGACATCGGATTTGTCCGGTCGCTCGTCACAAGGACGTCGGTGAGACCTCGGGCAAGAATTTCGGCGAGAACTTAAGCAAGAACTTGGGCGAGAACCTGGGAGGGACGGCAATGCTGAAGTACTTCGGCACGGACGGTATCCGTGGACTGGCCAATCGCGTGATCACCCCGGAACTCGCCCTGCGGGTCGGGCAGGCCGCTGGCTTGCACTTCCGCAGTTCCGGCTACCGCAACCGGGTCGTGATCGGCAAGGATACCCGGCTGTCGGGCTACATGATCGAGACGGCCCTGATCGCCGGCTTCACCTCCGTCGGCATGGACGTACTCCAACTCGGTCCGATGCCGACGCCGGCGGTGGCCATGCTGACCCGCTCCATGCGGGCCGATATCGGCGTGATGATCTCGGCCTCCCACAACCCGTTCGAGGACAACGGCATCAAGCTGTTCGGCCGCGACGGCTTCAAGCTTTCGGATGCGGTGGAACGGGAGATCGAGGGACTTATCGACGGGCCGCTGCAGACGCGGCTGGCCGGCGCGCGCGATCTCGGCCGGGCCAAGCGCATCGAGAGCGTGCATGCCCGCTACATCGAGTTCGCCAAGCGGACCCTCCCGCGCCAGATGACCCTCGACGGCCTGCGGGTCGTCGTCGACTGCGCCAACGGCGCGGCCTACCGCGTCGCGCCCGAGACCCTGTGGGAGCTCGGGGCCGAGGTGATCGCCATCGGCGTCGAGCCCGATGGCTTCAACATCAACCGTGATGTCGGCTCGACGGCGCCGGATGCCCTGGTCGCTAAGGTGCGGGAACGCCGCGCCGACATCGGCATCGCCTTCGACGGCGATGCCGACCGGGTGATCATCGTCGACGAACGGGGCCTCGTCGTTGACGGCGACCAGCTCATGGCGGTCATGGCGCGCTCGTGGCAGCAGGACAATCGCCTGACCCAGCCTGGCCTCGTCGCCACGATCATGTCGAACCTCGGCCTGGAGCGCTATCTCGGCGGGATCGGCCTCGCCCTCGCCCGCACCGCCGTCGGCGACCGGTACGTGCTCGAACACATGCGCGCACACGGCTACAACCTCGGCGGCGAGCAATCCGGCCACATCATCATGTCGGACTACGCGACGACGGGGGACGGACTCGTGGCGGCGCTGCAACTCCTCAGCGTGGTCAAGCGCCGAGACCGGCCCGTCAGCGAGGTCTGCCACTGCTTCAACGCCCTGCCCCAGATCCTCAGGAATGTGCCCTATCGCTCGGGGGAGCCGCTCCGCGACGGCGCGGTCCTGGATGTCATCGCGTCGGCGACAGCCCGCCTGCACACGTCCGGTCGCCTCGTGGTTCGCCCGTCCGGCACCGAAACCGTGATCCGGGTGATGGCCGAGGGCGACGATCAACACCTGATCGGCGACATCGTGGATGAGGTGTCGCACGCGATCGCCAGGCGCTTCGGCGTCCAGGAGCCCCACCGGGCCTTGCACAGCTGAGAGGTCTCGGGCCCGGCGACCAGCCCCGGTTCCTCGACGGCGGACGAACCTTCGCCGGAAGCGGGTGAGCCGGTGAGGGCGGTGGCAATCTGGCTGTTGGGATGATGACGGATGAACTGGCCGTGGCCGCTGAGGCCTCGCGCCGGTATGACGGAACGCTGGCTGGATGTTTGTAGGGAACATGACAGTTGGAGCCTCGTTGAACCTGTCTCTCAGGGGGGCCCCATGCCGTCAGGTGGAAAACGTGAGAGGGCTGTCAGCGCCGAGATCCAATCTGCTCTGGATGCATCCGGCTTCGTCGGTACGTGGGACAATGATCTCCGTACGGATCTGGTGTACCTGTCCGGCTCGCTGATCCAAATGCTCGGGATTGCGCCCGAAGAGGCGGCGCGTGGCGTACCGTTGTCCGCGTTCCTCGCTGGCATCCATCCTGATGATCAAGAACGCGTGTCGGAGCTTGTCCGCGAGGCCCATGGGACTGTCGGGCGATTCGCGGCACACTTTCGAACTGTTCGTGCCGATGGCGTCGTGCATTGGGTTTCGGCGCGTGGACAGGTCGAGGCGGACGTCGAGGGGCGAGGAGTTCGCTGCCTCGGTATGGCCGTCGATATCACGAAGGCCCGTATCGACACTGTTGACGCTGCACAGCGGATCGATGTGATCGAGCGTCTCGTCGACAGCCTGATCCCCTTGCGAAACCTGCTGGCTCAGGATGGCGCAGGCGTTCTGGGAATGTTGGTCGATATGTTGCTGCTAGAGCTTGGAAAGGAGTTGTCCAAGCCGAAGTATGAGACTCGGGCGAAGCACCTTCATTAAAATCTGCTGTTCGAACGTCACCTCACCGCCGAAGACGCAATGGCTGGCGCTGTGCGGACCGCGATGTCGGCGGGTAGATCCAAAGACGAGTGGGATCGGTGTTCCCGCTCGTCTATTCTTTATCTGACGCCGCCGTTCACACCGTTCGGAAAAATCGCTTGGCTGAATCGTGCCGCTGCCATCGACGGTCGCCAGGACCTGCGACGGTGTTCGGCTGCCAGCGAGGTCGTTGACATCGGCTGGGGCCAGATCCGAGGTTCCGATCCCGAAATCAATGTCGCTGGAGCCATCGAAGTAGTCGCGCGGGTTTGAGATCTTACGGGATGTATCTGTAAGATATCAACACGCAGAACAAAGTAATTGGGCCTTTAAGGTTGTAAAGTTGAAGAATATATTCTCAACTGATGGTGTTCAACCTAAGGACCGCTTCCGCTGCTGGCGGGAGGTGTGCGAGGATCGTCTCGTTCCCATGGCGCAGAATTGCCTGGGCGACGAGCCGTTCCACGCAACCATAGACGGAGCCGGCATCGGTGATTTGGTTTTCACAAAATTTAGATTGGATAATCTTAGGGCTTCAACCACGGCGCAGACAATCAAGCATCAAAACAATAAAACCGATCAGTTGTTTATGAGTATGGTGCTCTCCGGTTGTAATTACCCACCCCCGTAATCTCGGGGTTCAGGCGCCGACGGTTTTGAGGATGGTGCCGAAGGAGCTGCTGCCTGTGAGGCGCGCGGTATCGACGACGGTGCGGATGGCAGCTTCGCCCTCGGCGGCCCACATCG
>NZ_JAKSXV010000062.1 GCF_022829345.1 Methylobacterium sp. J-090
CAGCCAAAGCCGGATCATCCATCCGATAAATCGTCTCCAAGATGTACCGGCACCGCCGCCAGACCCTCAAGTCCCGCTGGCCGCCGCCGATGACCGGGGTATACGGACCCCCCATCGCCCCGTCAACACCCCAGATGACAGGGAAGCAAAATTTTTGCGGCGGGCCCGGCGAAAGCCGCCCTTGCGCCTCCTGGGCCGCGCAAGGGGCATTTCCGGCAGGACGGTCCGGGTCGTAGCCCCTCCCCTCGTCCGATCTTGCCGTCGTCTGATCCGGCCCCGTGTCTGAGCTTGGCTTTCCCTGGGCGCCTTGAGGTTGAGGAAGCCCGCGGAGTATGCGTCGTGGCATGACGCACCGAGAGACCGCACAAACCCGAAGCGATCGGAACCCATGAGGTTCGCCCTTCCCTGGCGCCGTGCTGCCCCTCCCCCCGCGGCGCCCATCGAGGCTCTGGCGACGACGTTCGAGAGCCTTGGCAACAATTGCGAATTCGGGCTGGTGCAACGCTATTGCGGCGCAGAGCCCCTCGGCCTGTTCCGCTTCTCGTCCGTGGATCACGACGCGCTGATCCACGCCCTCGACACGGATTTTCGGCATTACGGGGCGCCCGACGACATCGAGATCCTGGTGGCTGTGACGGGCCGGCTCTACGTCCGCAGCCGCCGCTACGGATTTGCCTACAACACCTCCGATTTCGTCGAGACCACCGCGCCGGAGTCGATCCACCGGCGCGAGGTCGGCAAAGTCGCTTATCTCAAGCGCCGCCTCCTGGAGGATCTCGCCGACGGCGAGAAGATCCTGGTGCGCAAGGGCGATTCCGGCGCGCAGGCCGATGCCCTCGCCCGTGCCGTCCGGCGTCACGGGTCCGGCACGCTCCTCAACGTGCGCGCGGCGGAGGCGGGGGAGTCGGCCGGGCGTGTCGATGAGCGGGACGGATGGCTGGCCGGACGCGTGCGCCGCTTCGCTCCCTACGAGACCGCCTACGAGATCGACCTCGAATCCTGGGTCGATCTCGCACGGGATGCCGATCGTTTCGTTCGCAAGCGTGGCGTATCCACCCCCGCGCCGACGCTGCCGAACCGCCTGGCCCGTTCGTCGGGCCGGGCCGTCACGCATGTCCTGGGAACGCCCACGGACGGCGTCTGCGTGTTCGGCGTGCGCCAGCGTACGGACCATCTCGATCCGAACGCGGTCCACGTGTTCTCCGCCTGGGTGTGGATTCCCGCCGACTTCCGTGGAAACCGCGTCGGCGCGGCCATCGGGCACTTCCGCCTGGGTTGGCGCGACGCCGATCTCGGGATGCGGGAATGCTGGCAGCGGGTCTGGGTCGCGGCGCGGATTCCCGACGGTTTCCGCGATCTGATGATGGGACTCGTCGTCGTCGGGCCGGTGGGCGAGCGCCTGTGGTCGGCCGGGCGGCGGCTCGAGGCGGCCCCCCTCCCCGGCCCGGCGCCTCAGCCCTGGGCGATGACGATGGGGCTCGGCCCCGGCCTGTAATCGGCGAGCGCGAGGCGGAAGGTCTCGCTGCCGTCGGCGTCCGTGGCAAGGGGCGTGAATCCGAGGCCGGCATAGTGGCCGCGGACCATGGCGTTCTTCGGAGTCGGCCGGTAGCGGCCGACGAGGTGGCGGCCGCCCGCCTCCCGCACGACCCCCGCCAGGACCGCGAGAACCGCCGCTTCGACCCCGCGACCGAGGACCCGGCAACTCATCAGCCAGGTCTCGATGGCATAGGTGGCCGCCTCGGTTTCCCGCGCCACCACCACGCCGATCATGCCGTTGTCGCCGAGGCGATCGACGAGGCGGACCTGCAGGGCGATGGCGTGCGGGTCGGTGATCAGGGCGCGAGCCTCGTCCTCCGTGATGCGCCGGGTGGTGAGGTTGAACTGATTGGTCTTGTTGATCAATTGCACGATGCGCGGCAGGCCGACCGCGTCGAACCGGCGCCATATCAGGCGCATGTCGAGGCCGGCGAGGTAGGCCGCGAGATCGCCGGCGTCCGACACGGCCGCCGCCCGCGCGGCATTGGCAGCATAGTGGGCGCCGCGGGCCCGGTCCTCGTCGGTGACGTGCAGGGCCTCGAAGTAGCCGGCCTCGGCGAGGCGGCCGGCGTAGAGGGCGGGGTCCTCGGGGAGTTCGGGCACCGCCACCATGGGCAGTTCGGCCCTGACCCACTCGCGCTCGAACGGGTTGTCGTCCACGAAGACGAGGGCGTCGAGGCCGATGTTCAAGGTCTCGGCGACCCGGCGCAGGTTCGTCGCCTTGTCGTCCCAGTTCGCCAGGAAACAGGCGATGTCGTCCCGGCGCAGGAGCATCTCGGGATGGTTGTCGAACACGTCGAGGGCGTTGGCCGCATCGTTCTTCGAGACCACCGCGAGGATGATCCCGCGTGACGCTAGATCACGGGCGTAGGCCTGGAGGCCGAGATAGGCCTCGCCCTCGGCGCTGCCCTGGCCGAGGACGAGGCCGGCGGTGCCGTCATCCCCCACCACCCCGCCCCACAGGGTGTTGTCGAGGTCGAGCACGAGGCATTTCTTCGACAGGCCCTGCCCTGCCGCCAGGAGCCGCGCGACGAGGTCGCCGTAGAGGGGGGCGGCCGAAGGCGCCACCGCCTGCTTGGCGCGCAGCCACCAGACCGGATCGTGCCAGGCGGCGAGGCCGTGGGTGGCGACGGCGTCGTCGATGGCTAGGATGTCGACACCCTCTTCGTCCGCCGCCGCGCGAAGGCCTGCGTTGATGAGGGGCACGGCGTGGCGGCGCGAGCCGGACAGACGATGCTCGTTGGAGCCCATGAGGGGCAGCGCCACCGGCATGAGGGTCTGCTGGATCACGCGGCAGCGGACGTTGTCCCGCGCGCTCCGCCACGCCTGCCGCAGGCGTGTGAGGGCCTGCGCGCGTGCCGCTTCCGCGTCCTGGACGCCGGGGCCGAGGACGCTCGTGACGTGCGGGGTGTCGTGGGCGAACAGCACCACGTCGGGCCGGAACGCGCGCAGGCCGGAGGCCGGATCGGCGAGATCCTGCGCGTAGGCGCCGAAGGGAGACTCGTAGGTCTCGATCCACAGGCCGCGCCGCAGGCCGCCGATGCGGATGGCCGGCAGGAGGTGCGAGACCGTGGAGGAGGACAGGACGGCCAGACGCACGGGCCGCATCGCGAGATCGGACGGCGGCCCGCCGGGGAAGGCTTTGCGCAGCGCCCGGTCGAGGACGTTCGTGCGCGACGGATCGAGGCGGGTGTTCGCCAGGGCTTCGAGGCCGCCCCAGGACGGAGCGCGGGCCATCGCGTCCGCCCAGTCCTTCGGCTCGGGCAACCAGGCGAGGGGGAGGGTCAGGGCCGGCCCGCCGTTTTCGCGGCGATGACGGCGATGAAATCGGCCACCCGGGCCATGCCGTCCACCTCGCGGGTGGTGAAGCGGATGCCGAATTCGGACTCGGCCGCGACGATGAGCTCGATCATCCGGCCCGAATCCCAGCCCTCGACGTCGTTCGCCGTGGTCTCGGGATGGATGATCAGGTCGGGGTCGCCGAACACGTCGCGAAACAGAAGGGTGAGCCGCGCCTGGACTGCGTCGGTGTGCATGAGCCGTCCTCTCCCGCCCGAGGCCAGGGGCCTAGGCCGGATCGTCCATATCAAGCCGCCTCCCGGTCGGCCACCCCGCGGTGCAGGGGGCATCGTCCGAGCAGCGCGGCGTCGACGGGGGCTCAATGCTGAGCGACGCCCGCCGCCATGTTGATGGCGAGCGCCAGGACGCTGGTGTTGAACAGGTAGGCGTAGACGGTCTGCACCGTCGCGACGCGGCGCATGCGCTTGCTGGTGATGTCCGTGTCGGAGGTCTGTGACGTCGCGCCGAGGGTCACGGAGAAGTAGAGAAAGTCCCAGAAATCCGGGTTCGCGTCGCCATTGAAGTCGAGACCGCCGCGCGGGCCGCCCTCCTCCGTCGAGCCGTAATACAGGTGGGCGTAGTGCACGGTGAAGACCACCTGCACGAACGTCCAGGCGCACAGCATCGTGGCGGCGGCGAGCCCGAGATGGGCAAGGCGGGCGGTCTCGTCCTCGTGCTGGCCGAGCACCAGCATCGCCACGGCGCCGAAGCTCGCCGCCGCCGCCAGGATCGCGAAGAGGGAGACGGCAAGGGCGCTGTCGTCGAGGCGCGAGGCCTCCCGGCGCAGGGTCGCTTCGTCCTGCCGCGTCGCCTGCCACACGATGAGGCCCGTATAGACCACGACGCCGAGGCACCAACCGACGAGGAGCCGGACGGTTAGGCTGCCGAGGGGAGCCATGGCGGCGACCACGGCCACGAGGAGGAGGGAGCCGAGGAGGCGGGGGCGCAGCCACAGGGGCCGCAGCGGATTGCGCATGGTTCAGCGCGGCCCCGGTCCGCAGGCCCCGTCGCAGGGCGTCCGGCTCCCGAGGCGGCGGGCGATCCAGGGGCGCAGGGGCAGGAACAGACGGTAGGCGCCCTCGGCCAGCCACGGGACCCCCGGAACGTGCCGAATCCAGGCAAGGCGGTGCCATCCGGGCAGGTGCGACCACAGGGTGAGGAAGCCGGCGGCCCCCGAGGCGAGGCGTCCTTCGCGGTCGCGGACGTGGAAGCGCGCCCGGGCGGCGTCGCGGGTGAGGCCGCCGAGATCCGCCGGGCCGGGCCGGCTCACATCCACCCAGGCGAGGGCGTCGGCACCCCGGCTTCGGCGATAGGTTCGGATCTCGGCGGCGCAGAGGGGGCAGGCGCCGTCGTAGTAGACGGTGAGCGGGGCGGCGGGCGTCGTGTCCATCGCGATGAGATAGGGCGGCGCCCACGAAAAACGGCCGCGACAGATGTCGCGGCCGTCCGATCTTCGATGGGCGAGGCTCAGAGGCCCGAGCGGATCTTCAGGGCGTCGCGGCCGGCGTAGCGCGCCTGCGAGCCGAGGCCTTCCTCGATGCGGATGAGCTGGTTGTACTTCGCCAACCGGTCGGAGCGGGCCAGCGACCCGGTCTTGATCTGTCCGCAATTCGTCGCGACGGCGAGATCCGCGATGGTCGAATCCTCGGTCTCGCCGGAGCGGTGGGACATCACCGCCGTGTAGCCCGCGCGCTGGGCCATATCGACGGCGGCCAGGGTCTCGGTGAGCGAGCCGATCTGGTTCACCTTCACCAGGATCGAGTTCGCCGTGCCTTCCTTGATGCCGCGCGACAGGCGGGTGACGTTGGTAACGAACAGGTCGTCGCCGACGAGCTGGCAGCGGTCGCCGACCCGGTCGGTCAGGAGCTTCCAGCCGGCCCAGTCGTCCTCGGACATGCCGTCCTCGATGGAGAGGATCGGGTAGCTGTCCACGAGCTTGGCGAGGTAGCTCACCTGGGCCTCGATGTCCCGGGTCTGGCCCTCGCCCTCGTAACGGTAGGCGCCGTCCTTGAAGAACTCGGTGGCGGCGCAATCCAGCGCCAGCACCATGTCGGTGCCGGGCTTGAAGCCGGCGGCCTGGATCGACTGCATGACGAAGTCGAGGGCGGCCTCGGCCGAGGGGAGGTTGGGGGCGAAACCGCCCTCGTCGCCGACGTTGGTGTTGTGGCCGGCCTTCTTGAGGGCGCCCTTGAGGGTATGGAACACCTCGGCGCCCATGCGCACGGCCTCGGCGAGCGAGGACGCGCCCACCGGCATGATCATGAATTCCTGGAAATCGATGGGATTGTCGGCATGCGCGCCGCCGTTGATGATGTTCATCATCGGCACCGGCAGCACTCGCCCCTGCGTGCCGCCGATGTAGCGGTAGAGCGGCAGGCCGGCGGTCTCGGCCGCCGCCTTGGCGACGGCGAGCGAGACGCCCAGGATCGCGTTGGCGCCCAGCCGCGCCTTGTTCGGGGTGCCGTCGAGCTCGATCATCGCCTCGTCGATGGCGATCTGGTCCTCGGCGTCCATGCCGCCGATGGCGTCGAGGATGTCGGACTGCACGGCGTTGACCGCCTTGCGCACGCCCTTGCCGCCGAACCGGCCCTTGTCGCCGTCGCGCAGCTCCACCGCCTCGTGGGCGCCGGTGGAGGCGCCCGAGGGCACGGCGGCGCGGCCGAAGGAGCCGTCCTCGAGGAGGACGTCGACCTCGATGGTCGGGTTGCCCCGGCTGTCGAGGATCTCGCGGGCGGCGATGTTGGTGATCGCGGTCATGCAGGAGCCTTTGCGTCGTTGCGATCCGTGAGCGAGCCCGACGTGGGGCTCGTTCCCCTCCCCTGCGTCAACGGAAGCACGGGGTCGAGATCGCGATTCTGTCGAGGCTTATCCGCCAACGTCACGCGTCGGGCAAGCGCCCCGCCTGCGCGGAGGGTGGCAAGGGGATCAAGAATGTTCGTCCCCCTATCAAGAAACTCTTGTCGCCTGCGTGTCGGCCCACCCGGCAGCGACGAAGCGGCGGATGCGCGCCGTTGCGGGGCGCGCTATAGCGAGGAACATGACGCACGCGCCCCTGAACCCCGAAACACTCCAGCTGGGGCAGGCCACCCCCCTGCCCGGTTCCCCCGAGGAAGCCCGTCTCGACCGGGTGCCGAACCCGCATTCGGGCACGGACTACCTCGCCCGTTTCACGGTGCCGGAATTCACCTCGCTCTGCCCCGTCACCGGTCAGCCGGATTTCGCCATTCTGGTCATCGACTACGTGCCGGACCAGTGGCTCGTGGAATCGAAGTCGCTCAAGCTCTACCTCACGGCCTTCCGCAACCACGGCGCCTTCCACGAGGATTGTACGGTGGGCATCGGCCTGACGCTCACCGAACTCCTCGCGCCGCGCTACCTGCGCATCGGCGGCTACTGGTACCCGCGTGGCGGCATTCCCATCGACGTGTTCTGGCAGACCGGCGAGCCGCTGAAGTCGGTCTGGCTGCCCGAGCAGGGCGTGCCGCCCTACAGGGCGCGCTGAGCTCCGGTCCCGGAGCGCCGCCTTAGATCCAGTCCGCCGCGAGGGGGCCGTGGCCGGGCCAGCCGGCCTGGAGGCTGAGGCTTTGGGCAAAGCCGGCGTCGATCCGGCGTCGCTCGGCCTCCACCGGCGGCCCCGCCAGAGCCACCGGCCGGCAGCGGCCGGGCGGTGCGCCCGCCACGCCGTCCGGATCGACGAGCGCGTCGTCGCGCGTCCCAGCCTCCGCGCCGGGATCGAACCAGGCCCGGTTGCCGCACGCGAAGTACGATTCCGCCGGCAGGCCCTCGGCGAGCAGGAGATCGTGCGCGTCGAGCTCCACGTGCCAGTAGGTCACGGCGGGCACCGGCTCGCGCCGGATGGTTGTGCCGTTGATCAGGCACATCACCGGCACCAGGACGCCGCCGGTATGGTCGGCCTCCGCGCCGACCAGCACGGGGTGGCCGGGCGACAGGCGCAGGTCTCGCCGCGGCAGGGGGCGGCCGCAGGCGTCCGTGCCGAAGGCGCCGGCCAGGATGCGGACCGGCCATTGGCTGGCGGGCGCGGGGTGGGCTTCGGGCACGATCCGGCGCGTGCCGATCCACACGATCGACCGGTGTTCCCCCGTGGCGGTCAGCGCCCGGTCACCGACCCGCAGGTCCTCGACGGGCAGGGCCATGACGGTGCCCAGGCGAACCACGTCGATGCGCGTGCCGGTGGTGAAGCAGACCGGGTTGGCGAACTCGACCGACTGGATGTTCGTCAAGGTGTCGACGGCGCCGGTGGTCTTGTCGGTGACGATCGTCGTGGCGTTCGCCTTGACCACAGTGAAGTTGGAGGCGGCGCCCGCGACGACGAAGGTGTTCGTGCCCGCTCCGCCGTTGACGACGTTGCTGCCGGCGTTGCCAAAGATGACGTCGTTGCCCGCGCCGGTGACGACCGTGTCGATCCGCGTGCCGTAGGAGATGCAGATGTTGTTGAGCATCCGGCTGTCGGCGCTGGCGGTGCTGAAGGTGCCGGGATTCAGGTTGATGGTGCAGTTCGTGTTGAAACCCGAGACGTCGAGGGTGTTGCCGGTTCCACGGTTGTAGAGGGTCACGAAGGGCACGGAGTTCTTCGTGAAATCGAAGTACCCGGCCGAGGCGCCGGTGATGTTGCTGTTGAAGCCGTAGGTCTGGCCGCCGGCGAAGGTGCGGCTGGTGGATTCGCCGTAGATCCGCTGTATGGCCAGGATGTCGAGCGCCATCGGCGTCTGGGCCACTCCGCCCTTCCAGTCGGTCGTGACGGGGTATTGCGACGCAAAGGGTCGAGTCCGATCGTCCGCGCCGACGTAGGACATCAGGGTCCAGGGCACCTGGTCGTAGGGGCCGTGCTGCGTGATGAATTCGACGCCGTTGTAATTGCCGGCGTGACCGAGCCCGAGGACGTGACCGGTCTCGTGCGCCACGGTCGACATGGTCCAGGAACTGGACAGGTCGTAGTTGTTGAACGATTCGTTCCGGGCGTTGATCGAGATGTTGGCTTGGCCTCCCGCAGCGTTGGGAGAGTTCTGCGCCGGGATTTCCCTCACGCCCTCGCCGGTCGGCCGGGATCCGTTGTTCGGGATGAACGTGATGCCTCCAGATGTGTCGCCTGCGACGTCGAACCGGATATTCGCTGTCCCGATCTCGGACACGTTCTTGAACTGAATGTCGGCGATGTCCGACCAGAGTGACAGGGCGGAGGTATAGGCCGCTTGCTGCTGAGGCGGGAGGTTGGCGGAGAACGCGTAGGTCACGGTTCCGCCCGGTGTTCCGGCCAGACTGGTCGGGGACAGTGGAGATCCGTTCCCGCCGTTGTTCCACTTGTTCAGCCACGCCCTGGTCGTGGTGACATGGGTAACCGAGTCGGTGAAGTATGTGTTCTTGGCGATGGCGCCGCTCTCATCGAGGCCCGTGAGGTAGATGAGTTCGTCCCGCTGCGCAGCGGAAAGGCTCGTCGGGTCCACCATGTCCAATCCCCCGTAGGCATCGCCGAGGATGCATCGACGCTATCGGGGAGTCTGTGGGACGAGGACGGGATTGTGGTAACGAGCCGCTTCGAGAAACGCGCCTGCGCGCCTTCGATGGGCCGGGCTGTGACCGAATCGTCACATCTGAACCCCGGCATGCGTCGGTTTCGGGCGCCGCAACGGCGGAGCGGAGCCGTTGCGACGCGGGCATCACTGGACGGGGGCCCAACTACGACAATGGGCGGCCGGCTCGCGCCGACCGCCCATTGTCATCGTCTGTCGTTCCGGAAGGATCAGTAGCCGTAACCGTAGGCCGGGGCGCCGTAGCCGTAGGCGGGGCGGTCGTAGCCGCCGCGATAGTACGAATCGCGGGCCGCGCCGGCGGCGATGGCACCCGCCGCGAGGCCGGCGATGCCGAGACCGACGGCGGCTCCGGTTCCGATCCCACGCCGTCCACCGCCGCGATAGGCATAGCCGCGATGACCGTAGCCGCCGCCATGGCCATAGCCGCCACGACCGTAGCCATGGCCGTGTCCGGGACGCGCTTCAGCAGCGGTCGCCGCCGCCATGGCGCCGAGGGAAAGGGTCATGGCCGTGATCATTGCGAGCTTGCGCATGGGAATCCTTCAAGTGTTAAGTCTCTTGAGGAGTGCAACACGAGCAGGTCGCGAAGGGTTCCTCAATCACTCGAACGAAGGCGATGTACAAGAAGCCGCTCTCAGCCGAGCGAGCGGATATCCGACGATTTCGCGAGGCGATCGAAAGCCTGCAATTGCGCCAGGAGAACGGGCATATCCTTCAGCGCAACCATGTTGGGACCGTCCGAAGGCGCGTGATCGGGATCGGGATGCGTCTCGATGAACAGGCCGGCGACGCCCACGGCCACGGCGGCGCGGGCGAGCACCGCCACGAATTCGCGCTGTCCGCCGGAGGTGGCGCCCTGCCCGCCCGGCTGCTGCACCGAGTGCGTGGCGTCGAACACCACCGGGGCGCCGTGGGTCACCCGCGCCATGATCGGCAGGCTGCGCATGTCGGACACCAGGGTGTTGTAGCCGAAGGAGGCGCCGCGCTCGGTGACCAGCACATTGGGATTGCCGGCGCCCGTCACCTTGGCGGCGACGTGGGCCATGTCCCAGGGAGCGAGGAACTGGCCCTTCTTGACGTTGACCACCCGGCCGGTGGCGGCTGCGGCCAGCAGCAGGTCGGTCTGGCGGCACAGGAAGGCCGGGATCTGGAGGACATCGATGACCTCAGCCGCGACGGCGCATTGCCCGGCCTCGTGCACGTCCGTGAGCACGGGCAGGCCGAACCGCTCTTTGATCTCGGCAAAGATCGGCAGGGCGCCCGCGAGGCCGAGGCCGCGCGCCGTGCCGCCCGAGGTGCGGTTGGCCTTGTCGAACGAGGCCTTGAACACGAGGCCGATGCCGAGCCTGTCCGTCATGCCCTTGAGGGCGTCGGCGATCTCCACGGCATGGTCGCGGCTCTCGAGCTGGCACGGGCCGGCGATGAGGGCGAAGGGCAGGTGGTTGGCGAAGGCCACGGCGCCGGCCCGGACGACGGGGCCGATGGTGTTGGGAGCGATCTCGGACATGACGCCGGTCTAGCCCGCCGGGCGGCGCACGAAAAGGCCGGCGCGGCGGCGCAGGGGCGTGGCCCCGCTCCCCGTCAGGATGCAGACCGTGATGTTGCCGGCGAGGCTGTCCGCGCGTGGCCCGGTCTCGCAGCGCAGGGCCGCCCTGCCGGCGATGCCCTGGCGGGGCGCGCCCGTCAGCAGCGAATCCTGATGCAGGGTCAGCGCCAGGACCTCGACGGCCGCGGCCTTCGCACCCGTGAGCGCTTCGGCGGCGCGCCCGATCAGGGCGAAGAACGGCCGGTCCGGTTCGCGCGCCAGGGACCCGAACACCATCCGGCGCGGTGCGCGACAGGCGAGGCTCATCCGCTCGGCGTCGGCCGCCCGGAACACGGCGCCCGATCCGGCCCGTCCGGCGAGCGATGCGCCCGTGGCGCGGATCATCCGGGCCGTGAGGGCGTCGCAGGCGTCGGCCGCGTAGGCCAGTCCTCCCACCGTGGTCATGACGAAGCCGGCCGCGAGGGCCGTGGACGCGCGTGATCTCATGGGTGATGTCTTAGAGGGAGCCGATCCGATCGCAAGGCGCGATGCACGGCGCGACGAACGTCACGGGTCCTGGCCGAGCGTCCCCGTCCGCTCCTCCGGGCAGGCCGCGTTGGGATGGGGGCGCAGGATGCGCGGCAGGCGCACCGGGTGCGCGCCTGTCTCGTCCTCGATCACGCCCGTGAGGGCATCGACGGCCAGTGTTCCGGTGAAGCGGAGGGGATGGCCGTCCGCGTTCGCCGCGAAGGCGAGTTCCCTGGTCGCGTCGTCGACGCGAATGGTCTCGGCTTGAATGGGCCCGGATAGAACGGCCGCCTCGTACACGAGGGTATCGCCCTGGGGCGAGCGGCGCAGGGTGACGCGCTGGCCGGCGGGCGCGTGGTCCGTCGTCAGGCACAGGTCGGCGTAGACGTAGGTGCCCGAGGCCCAGGACGACCGGGCCTGAACCGGGCCGGGAAGCACCGCCGACAGGGTGACGGCGAGGCCGAGGGTTCGTCGCGTGATCCTGTCCATCGTCGTCGCCTCCCGATCGCCGACGCACCATCGGGTGCGTCGGTTTCCGGTTTGCGTCGGGCCGGCTACGCGGCGTCGCGTTCGCGCACCCGGCGCTCCGCCTCGACGGATGCAAGAAGGATGCACACGGCGATGCCCTCGGCGGCGGCGGTGACGTCCTTCAGGCTCGGATAGGACGGCGCCAGGCGCAGGACGCTGTCGCGCGGGTCGCGGCCGTAGGGCGAGGTCGCCCCGGCCGGGGTCAGGGCGAGACCGGCTTCCTTGGCGAGGCGAACCACCTCGGTGGCGGTGCCGTCGCGGGCCTCCACGGTGATGAAGTAGCCGCCCTCCGGCTTCGTCCATCGGGCCGCACCGGTGCCGGCGAGGTGGCGCGTCAGGGCCTCCTCCACGGCGGTGAATTTCGGCGCCAGCAGGGCGGCGTGCGCGTCCATGTGAGCGGTGAGACCCGCCCCGTCGCGCAGGAAGCGGACGTGGCGAAGCTGGTTGAGCTTGTCCGGTCCGATGGTGCGCTTCGACGCGCGGGCGAGATACCAGCGCACGTTCTCGGGCGAGCTCGCGAAGAAGGCGAGACCGGCGCCCGCGAGCGTGATCTTCGAGGTCGAGGCGAAGACGAAGGCCCGGTCGGGGTTTCCGGCTTCGGCGCAGAGGGTGAGGATGTTCGCGACCGCGACCCGCTCGGGGGTGAGGTGGTGGACCGCGTAGGCGTTGTCCCAGAACAGGCGAAAGTCGGGGGCGGCGGCCTTCAGGGTGGCCAAGCGCCGGACGGTCGCGTCGGAATAGGTCTCGCCCGAGGGGTTGGAGTATTTCGGCACACACCACATGCCGCGCACGGCCGGGTCGGCCACGGCGGCCTCGACCGCGTCCATGTCGGGGCCGTCACCGGTCATCCGCACGGGGATCATGCGGATGCCGTAGGCCTCGCACAGGGCGAAATGTCGGTCGTAGCCCGGCACCGGACACAGGAAGGCGATGTCGCTCTCCTTTGACCAGGGCCTGACCGAGCCCGGCACGCCCGTGAGCAGCGCCCAGGCGATGCTGTCGTGCATCATGGCGAGGCTCGAATTGTCGCCGACCACGATCTGGTCGGCCGGCGCGTCGAGGAGGTGGGCGAACAGGGCACGGGCCTCGGCGATGCCCTGCTGGCCGCCGTAGTTGCGCGCGTCCTCGCCCACTTGCGTGACGTAGTCGCCGTTGCCCGCGAGCCCCAGCATGCCGGCGGCGAGGTCGAGCTGCTCGGGCGAGGGCTTGCCCCGGGTCATGTCGAGCTTGAGCCCCCGGGCCTTGAACGTCTCGTAGGCGTCGCGGGCGCGGGCATGAAGGTCCGCGAGATCGGCAGGATTCCGATCGGCGATGGTGGTCATGGTTCGGTTCCGGATGGTTGGGGTGCTGCAATCAAACGGGATGCACCATGGCCTCTCGCGGGGCGCACGTCACCCTGGCGGAGACGCGGACCCCACCGCCCTGCCCTGCGCCCCGGACAAAAGAAAGCCGGCCACGCGGGGCCGGCTTCGAGTCGCGGAGGGAGAAGTGCAGGAGGGACGGGCGGCCGTTCAGCCGCCCTGATCGGATCAGCCGGCCTTGTTCAGGGCGACGGCGACGAAACGGGTGGTGCCCTTGGCGCTCTTCACGCGCATGAGCACCGCCTTGCGGCCGCTCGATTCGGCCGAGCGGATGCGCTCGGCGACTTCCGAGGGGCGGGAGACGCTGCTGCCGGCGACATCGAGGATGATGTCGCCCTGCTCGATGCCCTTGGCGGCGGCCGGACCGTCGGGATCGACCTCCATCACGGCCACGCCCTCGTCGCCGGCACCGACCTCGGAGGCCGGGGCGAGGCTGAGGCCGAGGCGGGGCTGCCCATCGGAGGACGAACCGCTGCGCCCGCCCGTCGCCGATTTCGGGTCGTTGGGGAGTGCCCCGAGTTCCACCGTGGCGGTGTCGGACTTGCCGCCTCGGAGGTAGGCGAGCTCGACCTTGGCGCCGGGCTTGAGGCCGGCGATGCGGCGGGACAGCTCCTTGGCGTCGTTCACCGGCGTGCCGTTGACCGACTCGATGACGTCGCCGGACTTGAGACCCGCCTTGGCGGCGGGCGTCCCGGCCTCGGCATGGTCCACGAGGGCGCCCTTGGCCTTGTCGAGGCCGAGCCCATCGGCGATGTCCTTCGTCACCGGCTGGACCTGCACGCCGAGGTAGCCGCGCGCCACCTTGCCGTCGGCCCGGAGCTGGTCGACCACCGCCTGCACGGTCTCGGCGGGAATCGCGAAGGCCAAGCCCACGCTGCCGCCGGAGGGCGACGCGATGGCGGTGTTCACGCCCACCACCTCGCCGCCGACATTGAAGGTCGGGCCGCCGGAATTGCCCTTGTTGATGGGGGCGTCGATCTGCAGGAAGTCGTCGTAGGGGCCGGCGCCGATGTCGCGACCGCGGGCCGAGACGATGCCGGCGGTGACGGTGCCGCCGAGCCCGAACGGGTTGCCGATGGCCACGACCCAGTCCCCGACGCGGGGCGCCGACTTGCTGAGCGAGACGTACGGGAAGGGACCGCCCTCAGTGATCTTGAGCAGCGCCAGATCGGTCTTCGGGTCCTTGCCGATGACCTTGGCGTCGAGGGTACGGTTGTCGTCGAGCGTCACCTGCACACTCTTGGCCTTGTCGACCACGTGGTTGTTGGTCACCACGTAGCCGTCGGCCGAGATGATGAAGCCCGAGCCCATGGCGCCGCGCTGGCCCTGGCGCTTGGGACCCTGGCCGCCAAAGCCCGGGCCACCTTGCCCGCCGGGGCCTCCCTGGCCGAAGCGCTTGAAGAACTCGCGCAGCTGCGGCGGCACGTTCTGCTGGCCCTGGTTGCCCGGGCCGTCGTCGTCGTCCGCGGTCGCGCTGTCCTCGAGCTTCACCTTCACGGCGACGACGCCGGGCTTCACCTTGTCGACGACGGTGGCGAAGGAGCCCGGCGGGTGGTCGGGCGTCTCGATGGGGTTCTTCGACAGGGCCTGGGCGTAAGCCGGGGTCGAGGGCTGAGTGAAGCCGATGCCGGCGCCCGTCGCCACGAGGGCGGCCACGGCGACGGAGGCGAGGGCGTTGCGGCGCAGGCGGTTCGACTGGACGGGCATCGAGGGTCTCCGGATCGGGGGGCGCCGCCGAACGGCAGGCCGTGATCCAGGGTGTAGGGCCCGCCGGGTGACCCGCCCGTGGCGGCGAGGTTACGGTTTGGACAGGTTCGGCGCCTGGGTCAGGCCGGCGCGCCAGCGCAGATCGAGGAGGAACCCCTGGGGGTGGGTGTCGAGCATGAGGGTCACCGGCACGCCCGCCGCGTTGAGGAGCCGGGCCACCCAGTGGTTGCAGACATTGGCGTAGGAGAAGCGCCCCGCGCCCTCGTAGAACAGGCTGGGTCCGTAGAGGCCGGGACCGCCCGCGACGGGTTGTCCGTCGTCCAGGCGAAAGCTTGCGTCGAGGCGGGCGATGAGGCGCGCGAGGCCGGTGCTCGAGACTTGAACGGGCACGATGTCGGCGTGCGGAAAGCTGTTCCGTACGGTCCGCTCCAGGCCGACCACCTGGACCACACCGGCACGGCCGCCGGGGGTGAACAGAGCTTCGAGGGCGAGGCGGAGATCGAACTCGGCGAGCGTCGGCGTCGCCCGGTAGAACCGGGCCTCGCCCCAGCCGAATTCGAGGTCCGGGTAGGCCCGGAACCGCAGCGCGACGGCCCGGAGCGCCGCGCCCGCGCCCGCGCCCGTCAGGGCCTCGCGCGGGATCACGAGGCCGGAATGCCAGCCGTGGCTGACGAGGTGGATGGTCCGGGCGTCGTCGCCCGTGGCGGGATACAAAGCCGGGTCGCCGGGACTCGCCGTGAGGACCATGGCGAACAGGACGATCGCGATCAGGCCGGCAACTCCGAAAACCAGCCGGCGCACGATCACGGGGTCTGGTCGGAGAGCCGCGCCAGGGCCTCGGTGATCTTCTCCAGGCGGGCGGCCTGGGCGCTGCGGCGCTCGTGCTGCTCGTCCACGATCTCGTCGGGGGCGCGAGCCATGAAGTCGGCGTTGGCGAGCTTGGCGTCGATCTTCTCGATCTCGGCCGCGGCCTTGGCGGCTTCCTTGGTGAGGCGGGCGACCTCGGCCCCGAGATCGACGATGCCCTCCAGCGGCAGGGCGGCCACGGAGCCGCGCACGAGGAGCTGCACGGCGTTGCGCGGAGCCGCGTCCGCGAAGCTGATCTCGGAGAGGCGCGCGAGGCGCAGGAGGGTGTCGGTCCAGCGCGTGGCGCGCGCGCGCAGGGCGTCGTCGGCGCCGACCACCACGAGGGGGATCTGCGCGCCGGCCGGCACGCCGGTCTCGGAGCGGGCCGAGCGGATCTCGGAGACGAGGTCCACGAGCCAGCCGACCTCGGCCTCGGACTCGGCGTCATTCAGGGCCGCGAGATCGGGCCAGGGTGCCAGGGCGAGGAGGCCTCGATCGGGAGTGCCCGCACCCTTGATGGCCCAGAGCTCCTCCGTGAGGAACGGCATGAACGGGTGCAGGAGCTTGGCGATCTGGTCGATGAGGAAGGCGACGGTTCCTTGCGTCTCCTCTCTCACGGCCGCATCGACGTTTTCGCCCTGCAGAACGGGCTTGGCCAGCTCGACGTACCAATCGCAAAAAATGTTCCAGACGAAGCGGTAGGCGGCCGCCGCCGCGTCGTTGAAGCGGTAGGCGTCGAGCGCCGCCGTGACCTCGGCCACGGCGCGGGCCGCCTCGCCGAGGGCCCAGCGGTTCAGGGGATCGGTGGCGGCCTCGGGGCGGTAGTCGGCCCGCAGGGTGCAGCCGTTGATCTCGGCGAAGCGCGAGGCGTTCCAGAGCTTGGTCGCGAAGTTGCGGTAGCCCTCGACGCGGTTGACCGCGAGCTTGATGTCGCGCCCCTGCGCCGCCATGGCGGCCAGGGTGAAGCGCAGGGCATCGGCGCCGTACTGCTCGATGAGCCCGAGGGGATCGACGACGTTGCCCTTCGACTTCGACATCTTGGCCCCGGCGGCATCCCGCACCAGGGTGTGGAGATAGACGGTGGAGAACGGCACCCGGTCGGTGACGTGGAGGCCGAGCATCATCATCCGGGCGACCCAGAAGAAGATGATGTCCTTGCCGGTGACCAGGGTGTCGGTCGGGTAGTGGCGCGCGAGCTCGGGCGTGGCGTCCGGCCAACCCAGCGTCGAGAACGGCCACAGGGCGGAGGAGAACCACGTGTCGAGGACGTCCTCGTCCCGGCGCAGGGTGACCGGCCGGCCGTGCTTCGCGTCGGCTTGGGTCTGCGCCTCGGCTTCGCTCGGCGCGACGAAGAAGCCACCGTCCTCGTCGTACCAGACCGGGATCTGGTGGCCCCACCAGAGCTGGCGCGAGATGCACCACGGCTCGATGTTCTCCAGCCACTGGAAGAACGTCTTTTCGTAGGTCTCGGGCACGAACTTGGTCTGGCCGTCGCGCACGGCCTGGAGGGCGCGCTCGGCGAGCGGCTTGACTTTCACGTACCACTGGTCGGTGAGATAGGGCTCAATGACCACGTTCGAACGATCGCCGTGCGGCACGGCGTGGGTGTTGGGCTCCACGAGGCGAAGGCGCTCGCGGGCTTCCATGAGGGCGACGACCTGCTTTCGCGCCGCGAACCGGTCGAGGCCGTGCAGCGCCATCGCCTCCGGCTCCGGGTTCGCGCCGGCGAGGAAGGCGACGTTGTCCGCGATGCTGATCCGGGCCTCGGGGTCCAGAATGTTGATGGGCGTGCAGCCGGCGCGGCGGCCGACATCGAAATCGTTGAAGTCGTGGGCCGGGGTGATCTTGACGGCGCCCGTGCCCTTCTCCGGGTCGGAATAGGTGTCGGCCACGATGGGAATCAGGCGACCGACGAGGGGCAGCCGAACGTGCCGGCCGACGAGGTGGGTGTAGCGCTCGTCGTCCGGGTGGACCGCCACGGCGGTGTCGCCCAGCATGGTCTCGGGGCGTGTGGTCGCCACGGTGATGACCTCGCCGGTCTCGGCGCCGTCGGCATCGACGAGGGGGTAGTCGAAGTGCCAGAGATGGCCCTTCACCTCGACCTGCAGCACTTCGAGGTCCGAGATCGCCGTCTGGAACTTCGGGTCCCAGTTCACGAGGCGCTTGTCGCGGTAGATCTTATTGTCGTTGTAAAGGTCCACGAAGGTCTTCGTCACGGCCCGGACCATCTGGTCGTCGGGCGCGCCGTTCAGCCCCATGGTGAAGCGCTCGCGCGACCAGTCGCAGGAGGCGCCGAGGCGCTTCAGCTGATGGACGATGGCGCCGCCCGATTCCGCCTTCCAGGCCCAGACCTTCTCGACGAAGGCCGCGCGGCCGATCTCGCGGCGGCCGGGCTCCTTGGCTTCACTGAGCCGACGCTCCACCACCATCTGGGTGGCGATGCCGGCGTGGTCGGTGCCGGGCTGCCACAGCACGTCGCGGCCGCGCATGCGCTCGAACCGGGCCAGGATGTCCTGCAGGGTGTTGTTGAGGGCGTGGCCCATGTGAAGGCTGCCGGTGACGTTCGGCGGCGGGATCACGATGGTGAAGGGCCGGGCGTCCGCCCGATCGGGCCGGCCGGCCTTGAACGCGTCGCCCGCCTCCCAGGCGGCACTGACGCGCGCCTCGACGGCGGCGGGGTCGAAGGTCTTGTCCATCATGGGCGGGGTCGGGCCAGTTCGAGCGCTGCGGGTTGGCCCGCTTTCAACCCGTCAGGCCCGCCGCGTCAACACGAGGGGGGCGATTCCTCGACCCGCGCCATGTCAGCGCCCCCGCGCGACGCGCTCGATCTCGGCGCGCACGAGGCGCTCGACCATGGTCGGCAGGTTCTCGTCGAGCCAGCCCTTCAGCATCGGCCTGAGCATATCCTGTACGAGGTCTTCCAGGGTGCGGGGGCTGTTGGACAGAACCGTGTTGGCCAGCATGTTGAACGCCTGGCCGACGCTGGCATCGGTCACCGACGAGGTCAGGCGCTCGGCCGCCTCCGGCTCGCGATATGCCGGTGGCTCGCGATACTCTTGTCGCGGCGCTTCGTAGGCCGGTTGCGGCGCCGGACGCGGCGGCTCCGGTGCGGCCATCCGAACGGGCTCGGGCTCGGGCTCCGGCTCGTCGTCGAACGAGATGGCGTCGAAATCGAGCGTCTCGTTGGTGAAGCCGATATCGGGCTCCTCGAAGGCCACGGGTGGCGGCGGCTTGCGAACGGGCTGGGCCACTTCGGCGAGATCGAGGATGTCGTCGTTCTCAGGCGGGGGCGGTGCGGCGCGCACGGACTCCCCAACCTCGGCCTTGGCATTCTGGTCGTCGGCGATGATGCGGCGGATGGAGGCGAGGATTTCCTCCATGGAGGGTTCCTGGGCCTTGTCCGGCACCTTGGGGCTGGCTGCACTCATCCGGACGACGCTCGGCTCTCAAGGATAATAGTTCAGGGTCCCCCACAAAACTCCCGATCACCGATCGGTTCTCGCCCCGCGGGCTCCAGCGTGACGGGCGTTTTGTGAGGGACACTCACGATGTCGGCCAGTATTTCACGCTCCCGGGCGGACACAAGCGGCCGGCGGAACGGGGCGCGGGATAAGCGTCGCCATCGCGATTCCCCCTGGGCGTGTGGCCCGCGGGCGACCCCCCGGAACACCGGCGGCTCCCAGGGACGAACCATCGTGGGTGCGTCACGCCGTTGGCGGCGGGACACGATGCGTTAACCAAGGCGATCGAGGACGATGCGCCGGCCCCAAGCCAGGAAAGCCCGCTCAGCGTCCGTCGGGCGTCCGCACCCCGAACCACAGGTCCTTGACCTGATCGAAATGTTCCTTGGGGCTGTAGGTCGCCACCGGCAGCGCCGTGAAGCGCACGGTGAGGCGGCCGATGGTCTGGACCACGCCGTAGGAATTCACCACGCGGTCGCGTTGGGCCAGGATGAGGTTGACCCGCGAGTTCAGCAGTTCCTGCTGCGCGTTGAGGACGTCGAGGGTGGTGCGCTGGCCGACGCGGGCTTCCTCGCGCACGCCGTTGAGGGCCACCTCGTTGGCCTGGACCTGCGCCTGCGAGGCGATGACCTGGGCCTTCGAGGCTTCGAGCCGGCCCCACGCGGTGACGATGGCCGAGCGGATCTGATCGCGCACGTCCTCGACCTCGATCCGGCGCTGGCCCACGAGCTCCTTGGCCTGGCGGATCTGCGAGTAGGTCAGGCCGCCCTCGTAGAGCGGCACGGAGATGCGGCCGACGATCTGTGCGTTGAGGCTGCGGTCGCCGGGAAACTGACCGTCGAAGCGCTGCTGGACCGTGCCGGAGAGGCCCGCCGTCGGGGCAAGCTGACCCTCGAAGACCTTCACGCTGGCCTCGGCCACGTCGACCGCATGCATCGCGGCCAGGATCTGGGGATGCTCCTTCAGACCGATGGTCACCGCGGCATCGAGGTTGGCCGGGACGTAGCGGTCGAGGGGGCGGCCGGGGGCGAGCTGGCGCGGCTCGACGCCGATGAAGCGGCGGTAGGTGCCGATGCTGGCGCGCAGGGTCGCCTCGGCGCCGCTCACTTCCGAGCGGGCGCCGGCAAGGCGCGCCTCGGCCTGGGCGACGTCGGTGCGGGTGACCTCGCCGACGTTGAAGCGGTCGCGCGTCTGGCGCAGCTGTTCTTCCAGCACCTCGACGTTGTTGCGACGCAATTCGAGATTGGCCGTGTCGCTGAGCACGAACATGTAGGCCTGCGCCGCGCTGAACAGGGTGTTCATCTCGACGGCGCGCAGGGTCTCGCGCGTGCCGAGCACGTTCGACTCCGCCCGGCGGGTCTGGTTGTCCGTCTGAAAGCCGTTGAACAGCGTCTGGTTGACCGTAAGGGACGCTCCGCCCGGACGGGTCACGTTGTCGATGTTGAAACCCTGGACCCGGCCGTCGTTCCTGGCGATGCCGATATCGGCCGATCCGCTCACCGTCGGCCGGTAGCCGGACTTGGCCTGGGCCACGTTCTCGTCGACGCCGCGCAGGGCGGCGCGGTTGGAGTTCAGAGTCGGGTTCGCCGCGTAGGCGCGCGACAGGGCGCTCTCCAGCGTCTCGGCCTTGGCCGGATGCGCTGCAGCCAGCGCGAGGGCGACGATGCCGACGCACCGAAGCCCGTGGCGCGTCGCTGGTTTCCGTTCTCTCACGTTCATCAGCCCTTGCGGTTTCACGATGAACCGGTCAGCCGTCATCTTGCGGCTTCGCGCATTCGCGCCATCCGGGTTGCCCGCCCATCGGCAAGTCTAGCCGAACTTGGCGGAGCGGGCACCGGGTTGGGGGCTGGCCGGGTGTGGAATGGACGGCAGTGCCGCAAAAAAGCGACACCAGCCGGTCGGTCCTTGGCAGATCAGAAGGCGAAGTCGTTCGCCGCCGCGAAGGCGCCGAGCGCCGGAAGCGCCGCATCGAAGAGCGGGCGCGTGCCGAAGGCCTCGCCGGTTCGCACGAACAGCGTCGCCTTGGCGGCGCGGGGCGGGCCGAAGACGCAGACGAGGCGGCCGCCCTCCTTGAGCTGCTCGAGGAGCGCCTGCGGCCGGATCTCGACGCGGCCGTTGACGAGGATCGCGTCGTAGGGGGCGGATGCCGGGGCGCCGGCCTCCAGGGGGGCCTCCACCACCTCGATGCCGGTGAGGTCGCCCAGGCGCTCGCGGGCGCCGGCCGCCAGGGTGGCGGAGGATTCCGTGGCGACCACGTGGGCGCCGAGGTGGCGCAGGATGGCGGCCGCGTAGCCGTAGCCGGTGCCGACGTCGAGGACCTTGGCGCCGGCCTCGAGGTCCAGGGCCTGGATCATCCGGGCGAGCATCATCGGGGCCGGCATGGCCCGAACGTCGCCGCCGCCGCCGTCGAGGCTCAGGGTCTGGTCGATATAGGCGAAATCCTCACGGCCGGGCGGCACGAAGCGCTCGCGGGCCACATCCTCGAACGCGTCGAGGACGGTGACGCTGTTCACGTCGAAGGTCCGCAACTGACAATCGACCATGAGGCGTCGCGCCTGCGCGTAATCGAGCATGGATGCGGTCTCTTCCTTCGACGGCGGCCCCGCGCCCGGCGCGGCCCTCCCCGGGGAGGTGCTTGCCCAGGAAAGGTGCTTGCGGCGGCGCTTGATGCTCGCGGGTTGTCGGGGATAGGGGTCGAAAACGCAAGGTTCCCGGGGCCGCCCTGCGCGCACCGGTCCCCACTGGGAGAATAGCGGGGACAGGTTCACCGATGGAACGAAACGGGGAAGGATTTGGAGGCCTCGCCCGGAATCGAACCGGGGTGCAAGGATTTGCAGTCCTCTGCGTAACCACTCCGCCACGAGGCCTTCCCGCTCTGCCCCGACCTGCGAGGCGTCGACCCCGGCCGGGCGGTCCGTCCGGGGTGAGGGGTCTCTAGCAGAGGGTTGGGCCGATCGGCAACGGTGTTTTGCCGGCCAACGCGGGGTAAGTTGCGGGCGGGTGCCGGCGTGGTGAACTCGCCCTGTCTCGGCGCGCGTCCGCCGCCGCAGGGGCCGTTCGGTGAAATGCGACGGATTTGTCAAACGCCGGTCCCGGGGTCTTGCGTCCGGCATCGGCCCTGTGTAGAGACCCGGTCGCGGTCCCCGATAGCTCAGTTGGTAGAGCAAGCGACTGTTAATCGCTTTGTCGCAGGTTCGAGTCCTGCTCGGGGAGCCAATCTCTTCTTTCGATCCTGTACGGTGCTTGCGGACGCAAGTGCAGGGTCGCGGTCCATGGGACCTTCGTTTCGTCCCGGGTTCAGCGCAGGTCTTGCGCGACCCGGGCGGTCATGCCGCTCCCTTGCACGCCCCGTCGGGCGTGTGTAGAGACCCGGCGGTGATCCCCGATAGCTCAGCTGGTAGAGCAAGCGACTGTTAATCGCTTTGTCGCAGGTTCGAGTCCTGCTCGGGGAGCCAATCCTTCGTCCGTGCCAGAGCCGGGTGCCGTCGGGCGCCGCGTGAGCCGGATGTCTCGATCCCCCGCCAGGCTGCCGTCCGTTCGCGACCTCGCGCGGATACCTTCTCAATCTCGCTCATTCCCCGGGCGCGTCGTTCAGGGCGCGTCGTGGCCACGCCATGAAAAACGCCGCGAACCTTTGGGGCCGCGGCGTCGAGGAGGATTGATGGTGATCGTTCGGAAGCTTCGGCTTACCGGTCGCCGGCTCCGGAAAGCAGCTTCTCGATCTGCTCCATGCCGTTGCCGTAGGCCTTGGCCTCGGTGGGCAGGCTGCGGTCGGACCGCTGCACCAGCTTGCCGTTCTTGCGAATGGCCCACTGGTAGGGAGCCCCCTCGGCCTTCGGCGGCACGATCTCGAGGGTGTAGGGATGGGTGTTGATGGTTGTCTCGCTCATGGAGCCAGTATGCCACGGGCGAACGCCGCTCGCCAGACATGGGAGCGTTCAAGAAATCGATAAACCGACATTCTGGGCATTTTCCCGGGTCGAAACAGGCATTTTCGCGGGCGATCGCGTGGGTGACCGGTGCACGGCCGCCGTGGCCGGGGCAAAGCGGCGTCGTTTCAGCCCTTGATTCTCCCCGGAACATCGCCGGTGGCACCCGTTCCGGGCCGGACGCCGGACTCGGTGGGCGCCCCGTCCCGCGGGCTGGTGCGGTCGGCTTCCGCGGCGAGGGCCCGCGCCTGCCAGGAATCCCGCTCGGCCCTGGCTTCGATCAGGGCGGCTTCGGCCTTGTCGGCGCGGACCGTCTGCAGCTTGGCCAGGGCCTGCGCTCGTTCGCGCGCCCGGGTCTCGGCCGCCATCTGGACCTTGAGGTCCCTCGGCGTTCCCATCGCGTGTCCCGTCTCCGCCGTGTCCTGCCTCACGCCGTCACCGGCCCCGCGCGGGGCCGGTGACGGACGCGCTCACTGGGCGACTTCGTTGCCGGCGTAGTTGATGGCGCCGTCAGGCCCCTTCTTCCAGACGTACATGACGTAGTCCGGCCGGGTGATGTCGCCCTTCTTGTCGTAGGCGATGTCGCCGATCACCGTGTCGAAGGGCTTGCCCTGATGCAGGACGGCGGCGACCTTCTGGCCGTCGGAGGACTTGGCGGTCTCCATGGCCTGCTTCAGGATCTGCACGGCGGCGTAGGAATAGAGGGTGTAGCCCTCCGGGTCGAAGTTGATCGCCTTGAAGGCGTCCACCGTGGCCTTGGATTTCGGGTTCTTGCGGGCGTCGGGCGAGAACGTCATCAGGGTGCCGTCGGAGCCGGGGCCGGCCACCTGCGCGAACTCGCGGTCGGCGATGCCGTCGCCGCCCATGAGGGGCGCGGCGAGGCCCTGGTCGCGCATCTGGCGGATCAGCAGGCCGGCCTCCGTGTAGAGGCCGCCGAAATAGACCACGTCGATGCCCGCCTGCTTGAGCTTCGATACGAGGGAGGAGAAGTCCTTCTCGCCGGGGTTGATGCCCTCGAAGATCACGTTGGTGCCGCCCTTGGCCTTCAGCGCCTTCAGGGTCTCGTCGGCGAGCCCGCGGCCGTAGGGCGTCTTGTCGTGCACGAAGGCGATCTTCTTGCCCTTGAACTTGTCGGCGAGGTAGGCGCCCGCCACCGCGCCCTGCTGGTCGTCGCGGCCGCAGGTGCGGAACGTGTTCCAGTTGCCGCGTTCGGTGTACTTGATCGCCGTCGAGGCGGGGCTGATCTCGACGATGCCGGATTCCTGGAGGACGTCGGAGACCGGGATCGAGACGCCGGAATTGAAGGCGCCGACCACGGCCTTCACGCCCTCGGAAGCGAACTTGTTGGCGACCGAGACGCCCTGCTTCGGATCGGAGGCGTCGTCGCCCACCGTCATCACGAGCTTCTCGCCGTTCACGCCGCCGGCCTTGTTGATGTCGGCGATGGCCTGTTGCGCGCCGGTCTTGATCTGCGCGCCGAAGGCGGCGTTCGGCCCGGTGACGGGCACGACCACGCCGATCTTGATCTCCGCATGCGCTGCCGTCGCCGCGACCATCAGGCCGAGAGCGACGCCGACTGACAACACTGACTTCATGTTGGTTTCCCCTCTCGAAGCGTCGTGCCGCCCGGGAATCCCGTGACGGCAGGATCGCAGGACACGTGAATTCTAGGGCGCGGCCGGCCGGTCCCGCCAGCTCAGCGGACCGGTGCGTTCGTAGAGCCAGGCGTATTGCCGGGTCATCTGGCCGGCGCGGGTGAAGCGATAGGCGAAGGCGCCGACCGCCAGGACGACCACGGCATCGACGGCGTAGGCCGGCCCGGAGAGCAGCGTTCCCTCGAACAGGGCGTAATGCAGGAACCGCGTCACGCCCGCGATGAGCAGAAGGGCCAGCGCGCAGTGCCAGAACGGGCGCCAGCCCCGCGCCATGCCGCTCCCGGTCATCCAGGCGGCCGAGCCCCCCATGGCCACGGTGACGAGGAGGAAGATTCCGAGTGTGGCGCCGTTCAACGCGAAGGTCTCCGGCATGCTCAATGCTGTCCCCCTTCGAGGTAGGCGGCCTTCACCTGCGGATCGTCGAGGAGCGCCTGTCCGGTGCCGCTCATGGTGACGGCGCCCGTGACCATGACGTAGCCGCGATGCGCCAGCTTGAGGGCATGGTAGGCGTTCTGCTCGACGATGAATACGGTCAGTCCCTCGGTGCGGTTCAATTCGCGCACGGTGGAGAAGATCTGCTTGACCACCAGGGGCGCGAGGCCGAGCGAGGGCTCGTCGAGCATGAGCAGGCGCGGCCGGCTCATGAGGGCGCGGGCGATGGCGAGCATCTGCTGCTCGCCGCCCGACATGGTGCCGCCGCGCTGGTCGATGCGCTCACGCAGCCGCGGGAACAGGGTGCACATCCGCTCGAGATCCTCGGCGAAGTGTTTGCCCCCGTTGACGGCGGCCCCCATCTGCAGGTTCTCACGCACGGTCATCCGCGAGAAGATGCGCCGGCCCTCGGGGGACTGGGCGAGGTTGAGGCGGGCGATCTCGTGGGTCGGCAGCTTCGTGATGTCTTGCCCTGCGAAGGTGATGGTGCCCTCGCGCGCCTGGGGCTGGCCGAAGATCGTCATCATCAAGGTCGATTTGCCGGCGCCGTTGGCGCCGATGAGCGCGACGATCTCGCCCTCGTTCACGTCGATGTCGACGCCCTTGAGGGCGCGGATGCTGCCGTAATAGGCCGAGACCCCGCGCACGCTGAGGAGCGGCGCTTTCGCGGCCTCTGTCCGGGCGCGGGTCTCGTCCACGAGGACGTTGATGCCGGCGACGCTCATGCGGAAGTCCCCGTCAACCCGACTTCCGCTTCGACCGCTGCGACCTCCTCGTCGTCGACGCCGAGATAGGCGGCGATGACGCGCGTGTCGTTGCGGATCGCGTCGGGTGTGCCGTCAGCGATCTTGATGCCGTAATCGAGCACCACGATGCGGTCGGAGATCTGCATCACGACCGACATGTCGTGCTCGATGAGGAGCACCGAGGTGCCGAACTCGTCGCGGATGAGGCGCAGCAGGGTGTTGAGGTCGGCCGATTCGCGCGGGTTGAGGCCGGCGGCCGGCTCGTCGAGACAGAGCAGGACCGGCTCGGTGCACATGGCCCGGGCGATCTCCAGGCGGCGCTGGTCGCCGTAGGGCAGGTCGCCCGCCGGCTCGTCGGCCCGGTGGGTGAGGCCGATGCGCGCGATCCAGGCGGCGGCCTTCGCGATGGCCTCCTCTTGCGCCCTCCGGTAGCCCGGCAGGCCGAGGATGCCCGCGAGGCTGAAGGCCGAGGCCCGCATCAGGGGCTTGTGCATGGCGACCAGCAGGTTCTCCAGCACGGTCATCTGCGGGAACAGGCGGATGTTCTGGAAGGTGCGCGCGACCCGGGCCAGCCGGTTGACGTCGTGGCCGGGCAGGCGCTCCAGCAGGTAGGTCTCGCCGCCCTCTTGGCGCAGCCGGATCATCCCTTCGGTGGGTTTGTAGAAACCCGTGATGCAGTTGAAGACCGTGGTCTTGCCGGCGCCATTCGGGCCGATGAGGGCGGTGATGTCGCCGCGCCCGACCTTGAACGAGACGTCGCCGACGGCGGTGAGCCCGCCGAAGCGCATGGTGAGGTGATCGACGACCAGGATCGGGTCGGCCGGGCCGCCGGGCATGGCGGCGGGGGGCTCGTCCTGCAGGGTGGCGAGGCGGGCGAGGCCGGTGGCGTGAAGTCCGGTCACTTGCATCATCGGGCGCGCGCTCCCAGGCGCACGGAGGGCGTGCGCTCGGAGATGAGCCCGCGCGGGCGCCAGACCATCATGGCCACCATGGCGAGGCCGAACAGCAGCAGGCGGTACTCGTTGGGGTCGAACCCCTCGCCGAACACGGCCTTGAGGAAGCCGAGGTTGCGCAGCAGTTCCGGCGCGCCCACCATGGCGATGGCGGCCACCGCGACGCCGAGCTGGCTGCCCATGCCGCCGAGCACGACGATGGCGAGGATGATGGCGCTCTCGAGGAAGTTGAAGCTCTCGGGGCTGACGAAGCCCTGACGCACGGCGAAGAACGACCCGGCGAAGCCCGCGAACATGGCGCCCAGCGCGAAGGCCGAGAGCTTGGTGATCGTGGTGTCGATCCCGAGCGACCGGCAGGCGATCTCGTCCTCGCGGAGCGCCTCCCAGGCGCGGCCGAGCGGCAGGCGGCGCATGCGCAGGGTGACGAGGTTGGTGACGAGCGCCAGCACGAGGATGAGGTAGTAGAGGAAGACCACCCGGTGCATCGGGTTGAAGGCGAGGCCGAACACGCTGGCGAACCCGCCCTCCCCGGCCGTGAACGGAATCCCGAAGAAGCTGGCGCGCGGGATCGACGACAGGCCGGCGGACCCGCCGGAAAAGTCGACCCAGTTGATGAGAACGAGCCTGATGATCTCCCCGAAGGCGAGCGTCACGATGGCGAGGTAGTCGCCGCGCAGGCGCAGGACGGGAAAGCCGAGCAGCACGCCGAAACCCGCCGCGAACAGGCCGGCGAGCGGCAGGCAGACCCAGAACGACAGGCCGAACACCGTCGACAGCAGGGCGTAGGAATAGGCGCCGACGGCGTAGAAGGCGACGTAGCCGAGGTCGAGGAGGCCGGCGAGGCCCACCACGATGTTGAGGCCCCAGCCGAGCATCACGTAGGTGAGGATGAGGATGCCGAGATCGATCCAGTAGCGCCCCTCCGACAGGCCGCCCGACCCGAGGGCGGCGAGCAGCGGCAGGGTCAGGGCGACCCCGAGGGTGAGCGGGCCGATGATCCGGCCCGGGCGTGCAAGGCGGGCGGGGGCCGTGGACTCCGCTTGCGCCAGGGTGCGGGCGTCGCGGCGGCGCGAGACTTCGCCCAGCACCAGGCGCTGGGCGAGGCGCAGGACGAACACGGCGGCGCACAGGCCCGCGACGAGGCCCCAGCGACCGGTCAGTCCGAGGCCGGTGCCCTGGCCAAGATCCGTGCGGTAGGCGACCACGGGGATGCTCAGGCCCAGGGTCACCAGGGCGAAGAGGGCGGCATCCTTGATCATCTCGGGGAGGGCGGAGGTGGCGCGCGCGGCCACGGTCGGAGTCGCCCGTCCGATCGTCGAACCTTGAACCACGTCAGACCTTCTCCACTTCGGGGCGTCCGAGGATGCCGGACGGCTTGAAGATGAGCACCACGATCAGGATCAGGAACGCGGCCACATCCTTGTACTCGATGGAGAAGTAGGCCGACCAGAACGTCTCGATGAGGCCGATGATGAGGCCGCCGAGCACGGCACCCGGCAGGGAGCCGATGCCGCCGAGCACGGCGGCCGTGAACGCCTTCACGCCGGGCACGAACCCGTCCGAGAACGAGACCACCCCGTAATACAGGAGGTAGAGGGTGCCGGCGACGGCGGCGAGCGCGGCGCCGAGCACGAAGGTCAGCGAGATGGTGCGGTCGACGTTGATGCCGAGCAGGGCCGCCATGCGCCGGTCCTGCTCGCAGGCGCGCTGGGCCCGGCCGAAGGAGGTGCGCTGCACGAGGTACCAGAAGCCGGCGAGCAGGAGCGCCGTCGTCGTCATGATGATCGCCTGCTTGTAGGACAGGGTCACGGTGTACTGCTCGTTCTGGTAGAGGACGATCACGTCGCGCACCAGCGGCGGCACCGGCTTGTTGCGGGCGCCCTGCACCACCTGAACGAAGTTCGACAGGAAGATCGACACGCCGATGGCCGAGATCAGCGGCGCCAGGCGGAACGAGCCGCGCAGGGGCCGGTAGGCCACCCGCTCGATGGCCCAGCCCCACAGGGCGGTGAGCACCATGGCGACGATCAGCACGATGAGGAAGACGAGGGCGACGGAGGTGAGCCCGAGCCAAGTCGTGAGAATGAGGAAGAAGATCAGCGCGATGAAGGACGAGAGCATGAACACGTCGCCATGGGCGAAGTTCACCATGCCGATGATGCCGAACACCATGGTGTAGCCGAGGGCGATCAGGCCGTAGATCGATCCAAGCGTCAGCCCGTTGATGAACTGCTGGGCGAAGAATTCCATGGGTGCCTTTTCCAGGACCGGGCGTCTTCGCGGGACCGATCGATGTGAACGGGCCGTCCTCGCGAATGGCGTGCCAGCTTGGCATGTTCCGAACAGGGGGCAACGGTCAATCCTCGCTGCCCGGTCGCGGTTCACGGTCGATGGCCTCTGAAACACGAACGGCCCGGCACGCGGGGTGCCGGGCCGTCATCTGCGCGGTGCGCGCGATCCTACTTGAGGAGGGACACGAGCGCCTTGCCGGCCGGGGTCTTCAGCTCCTTGGCGTCGAGGGTACCGTCGTTGTCGGGGTCGGCCGCCTTGAAGCGGGCTTCCACGAGGGCGAGATACTCGGCCTTGTCGAGGGTGCCGTCGCTGTCCGGATCGGCGGCCTTGAGGGCGGCCTTGCTGACGCGGCCCTTGAGCTCCTTGGCATCCACGGTGCCGTCCTTGTCCGACTCGAGCTTGTCGAACAGGGCGCCGGCCACCGCCTGGGCTTCCTTGAGGTCGATGGTGCCGTCGTTGTCGGTGTCGACCATCGAGAGGACCTTCTTCGCGCCCGGCTCCTTGGCGGAGGCCGGCAGCGCCAGCGGAAGCGTGAGCGCCACGGCGCCGAGGGCGATGGACAGGCGGGACAGTTTGGACATGGATAGACCTTTCTCAGGCAATTGCCGTTGCCACTTTATCAGGTTACGGCCGGCGCCGATGCTATCTTATATCGCAGCGCAATAATTCAACCCCCCGTTCCGGGCGGGCATGCAAAATCGTGCCCGTCTCGCCGCCCGTGCCCGGCCCGATGGACAGGCGGTGGTGGGTCGCCTGTCCATCGAGGTTCGATCAGTCGCGGGATTTCGCAGCCGGCGTGGGGGACGGCATGGCCGCGAGCTTGTCGAGCAACTGCAGGGCGATGTCGGCGCAGGCCTTCATCGGCTCGTCGGCGGCGCATTTCACGTCGAGGGCGGTGTCGCCCCGCTCCAGGCGGAAATGCGCGGCCTTCGGCGGCGGAGGCGGTCCGTCGGGGCCGCCACGTGCGCCGCGGGGACCACCATGCGGACCACCCGGCGGCGGCGGTGGCGGGGCGCCGGCCTCCGGCCCGGGCTTGGGGCCGCCGGGCGGCGGTGCAGGCTGGGCCATGGCGGAGGACGCGAGCAGGATCGCGGCCGCACTCAGCAGGGCGATGGTCTTGGTCATGGGACGATCTTTCAGTGAAGGGGCCTGGGACCCCGTTGGAAGGATGGACATCGGGGGGACGCGAATCGGAACGACCGATTTCTAGAACACGCGTTTCTCCCGCATGTGTCCGTCGAAGCCGACATGGAGCTGGCGCTCGCGGCCATCCGCGCCCCGGGCGGCGACGTCGAGGTGGCGCGGCCCCCGGCCCGTGACGCGGATGTCGGAATAGCCGGCCGCCGCCACCTGGGCGGTCAGGGCGGGCACGTCGGGCTTGGCGCCGAGACCGACCTTGTCCTTGGCCCAGTCGAGGGTGCCGGGGGGCGGGCCGCCGGCGGGACCGACCAGGACCTTGGTGCCGTCCGCCCGGGTGATGAGCAGGGCGTGGAGGAAGCCGTTCTCGAACCGGCCCTGGACGGTGACGGCCTCGCCGGTCTTCACCAGGGTGCCGCTCTCCCCCCGCTTGCCCGTCTCGACCAGGGCCTTGCCGGTGGGATCCTGCACCACGAACTTGTTGCCGTAGATCTCGGCGACCTCGCCCCTGGCGGCGATGGCGGCCGACGGCGTCAGGGCCGCGATGGCGATGGGCTCCACGGGAGTCAGCGTCGCGGCGTTGTTCTGGGCCAGCGACAGACCGACGGCGCCGAAGGCGAGGGGCGCGGCGATGACGCCGGCCACGAGGGCGCGGCGGCTGGAGCGCTTGGAGGTGGCCTTCGGGGTCAGGTCGGTGGCGGTCCGGTCTATGTTGTCGGTGGTCATGGTGTCGATGTCCTGGGTCGGGTTGCCCTCTCGGGTTGACGCCGTTCTAGGGGCGTCCCGCCAATCCGATCTGAACCAGGCGGTTCAGCCCCGGTTAAACCGCACGGCGTAGCCCGCCCCTTCTGCTCAACCCGACGGACCCTGCGCCCCATGAAGATCCTGCTCGTGGAGGACGACGCGCCGCTCGCCGCCGAGATCGCCAAGGCGTTGCGCGCCGAAAACTTCGCCCTCGATCACGCCGTGAACGGCGAGGACGGCCAGCATCTCGGCGAGACCGAGACCTACGACGCCGTGGTGCTCGACCTCGGCCTGCCGAAGCGCGACGGGATCGCCGTGCTCCAGGCCTGGCGCGGCGAAGGCCGGACGGTGCCGGTGCTCATCCTCACGGCGCGGGACGGCTGGAGCGACAAGGTGGCGGGCTTCAAGGCCGGGGCCGACGACTTCCTGGTCAAGCCGTTCCGGGTCGAGGAGCTCGTGATCCGCCTGCGCGCCCTCGTGCGGCGCGCCACCGCCCACGGGGCGAGCCGCGTCGTGTGCGGGCCCCTGACCTACGATTCGGGATTGGGCACCTTCGAGCGCGATGGCCTGCCTCTGAAGCTCACGGGCCTCGAATGGCGGGTGCTGTCCTGCCTCATCCTGCGCAAGGACGGGGTGGTGCCCCGCAGCCAGCTCATCGAGCGGGTCTATGACGGCGATGCCGACGTCGATTCGAACTCCGTCGAGGTCATCATCACGCGCCTGCGCCGCAAGATCGCCCCGGCACGCATCGAGGGCGTGCGCGGCCACGGCTATCGCCTGATGCCGGGCGAGGCGGCGTGATGCCCCCCCATGGCAAGCCCGAGCCCCCTGCCCCGCCGGGGCCGTTCCACCTCGGCTCGCTCCAGCGCCGGCTGCTGCTCGCCGCCCTGGTCGCCATCACCGTCGCCCTGGTGGTGGCGGGCGTCGCCATCGGTCTCATCCTGCACCGCTTCGTCCGGGGCCAGCTCGACAGCCGCCTCGACAGCCAGCTCGTCGCCCTCGCGGCCGGCCTGGAGCGCGGTCCCGGCGACCGCCTGCGCCTGGCGCGCACCCTCGACGGACCACCCTTCGACCGCGACCGGGCCGGCTGGTACTGGCAGGTGCGCCAGGGCGACACCGTCCTGCGCTCGGGCGCCCTGGAGGGCCGCGACCTCGACCCCGGCGAACGGGCGCGCGACCGGCCTGGCCCGGATCACCCGCGCCCGGCCGAGGGCACCAGCCCGTGGGGCGAAAGCCTGATCCTGCGCGTCCTCACCCTGCCGCCCGAGGCCGGGGCGCCGCCGGCGGTCCTCGTCGCCTCGGCGCCGGCCGACGCCCTGCGCGGCCCCTTGCGCGAGGCGGGCGGCGCCCTGGCGCTGATCCTCGGCATCCTGGGCTTGAGCCTCATGGCCGGCACCGTGGCGCAGGTGCGCCTCGGCCTCAGACCGCTGGAGCGCCTGCGCCGCGACCTCACGGCGGTGCGGGCCGGGCATCGCGCCCGGGTGCCGGGCAAGCAGCCGGCCGAGATCCGCCCCGTGGTGGCGGAGGTCAACGCCCTCCTCGACCAGAACGCGGCGAATCTGGAGCGTGCCCGCACCCACGTGGCCAACCTCGCCCACGGCCTGAAGACGCCGCTCGCGACCCTGTCGCTTGCCCTGTCCGACCGCGCCCGCGACCCCGATGGGGTCCTGGGCGGCCTCGTCGGCGCCATGGATGGCCAAGTGCGCCATCACCTGCGCCGCGCCCGCGCTGCGGCACTGGGCAGCGCCACCCGCGCACGGACCTCCCTCGCCGAGCCCGTCGCGGATCTGCGCACCACCTTCGCGCGGCTCTATGCGGGCAAGGGCCTCGTCATCGACGTGAACCTCCCGTCCGGAGCGGCGGTGGCCTGCGATGCCCAGGACCTCGACGAGATGCTCGGCAACCTCATCGACAATGCCTGCCAATGGTGCCGGGGCTACGTCCGGATCGGCGCGGCCAGCACGGATGCGGGCCTCGTGATCACCGTCGAGGATGACGGGCCCGGCCTCGCACCGGAGGCCGCCGCCGAGGCGGTCCGGCGGGGCCGGCGCCTCGACGAGTCCGTACCGGGCAATGGCTTCGGCCTGTCCATCACCCAGGAACTCGCCGAGCTCTACGGCGGCGGGCTCCACCTCGACCGCTCGGGCCTCGGCGGCCTGCGCGCCGGCCTCACGTTGCCGGTATGACGTCTTTGGCCGGCGTGAGGGGCTTGTCCGCGCGGACCGGGAGTTTCCAGTTCGGCCGGACGAAGTGGCAGGTGTACCCGTCGGGGCGCTTCTCGAGGTAGTCCTGATGCTCCGGCTCGGCCTCCCAGAACGGGCCGGACGGCGTCACCTCCGTGACGACCTTGCCGGGCCACAGGCCCGAGGCGTTCACGTCGGCGATGGTCTCCTCCGCGACCTGACGCTGCGTGTCGTCGGTGTAGTAGATCGCCGAGCGGTAGCTCAGGCCCCGGTCGTTGCCCTGCCGGTTCGGCGTCGTCGGGTCGTGGATCTGGAAGAAGAATTCCAGCATCCGCCGGAAACTCGTCATGCTCGGGTCGTACGTGATCTCGATGGCCTCGGCATGGGTGCCGTGGTTGCGGTAGGTCGCGTCCGGCACGTCGCCGCCCGTGTAGCCCACGCGGGTGGACACGACCCCCTCCTGGCGCCGGATCAGGTCCTGCATGCCCCAGAAGCATCCGCCGGCGAGGATTGCGCGTTCGTTGCTCATGGTTGTCCTCTCTCGGGTCTCGATGAGACTGAGATAGGGTGCCACCGCCCGATGTCCCAGCGCGCGGGCCGCCGGGCCGCTTTGCGCAGAGCGTCGCGGGGCTTCTCGGGCCAAGTTCTTCTCAGGCGAAGTGCTTGGACAGCTTCAGCCCCTGCGCCTGGTAGTTCGAGCCGGCGCCGGCCCCGTAGAGGGTCGCCGGCACCTCGGCCATGCGCTCGTAGACGAGGCGGCCGACGATCTGGCCGTCCTCCAGCAGGAACGGCACGTCGCGCGAGCGCACCTCCAGCACGGCCCGCGCCCCCGCCCCGCCGGCCCCGGCGAAGCCGAAGCCCGGATCGAAGAAGCCGGCGTAGTGCACCCGGAACTCGCCGACGAGGGGATCGAACGGCACCATCTCGGCGGCGTGGTCCGGCGGCACCTGCACGGATTCCTTCGAGGCCAGGATGTAGAACTGGCCCGGATCGAGGATGAGCGCCCCCGAGCCGTCGGCAGCGAGCGGCTCCCAGAACTCGGACGTCCGGTGCGCGCCGGGTCTGTCGACGTCGACGAGGCCGGTGTGGCGCTTGGCCCGGTAGCCGATGAGACCGTCGAATCCGGCGAGATCGATGGAGACGGCGATGCCGCCCTGGAACGACGGGTTTGCCGCATCGACCAGGGGGGTCTTGCCGTGAAGCGCCGCGAGTTCGCCGTCCGTGAGGCGCGGCTCGCCCCGGCGGAAGCGGATCTGCGACAGGCGCGAGCCCGTGCGGACCTTCACCGGGAAGGTGCGCGGCGAGATCTCGGCGTAGAGCGGGCCGTGATAGCCGGCCTCGACCTGATCGAACGCCGTGCCCCGGTCGGTGATGACGCGGGTGAAGACGTCGATCCGCCCCGTCGAGCTTTTCGGATTCGCGCTGGCGGAGAGATCGGCCGGTAGGGCGAGGTGCTCCTGCAATTCGGCGATGTAGACGCAGCCCGTCTCCAGCACGGCGCCCTGCGTCAGGTCCATCTCGTGGAGCACGAAGGCCTGGATGCAGGCCTGGACCGTGCGGGCGCCGGGCAGGAAGCTCGTGCGGACGCGAAACACCCGGGCGCCGAGGCGGAGATCGAGGCTCGCCGGCTGGATCTGGTCGGGGGCGTAGGCGCTGTCCGGCCGGATCGCGCCCGCTTCGGTCAGGGCCGCGATCCCCTTCGCGGCCAGGATGCCTTCGGAGAGACCCGTCTGCGCATTTGTCTGCATGGCGTCCGGCATCCTCAGGGCTTCGCCCGCGCTCGATCGGGCGCCTCGTCGGGCAAGGATCGCCGGAATTCGCGCCAGTCTCCGGCGGAGCGCCTAAGACCGCGTTAATGGCAAGTTATTGATTTACTTAAGCTTTGTTCTGAATTGACACATTATGATAAAGCTAGAAGGCCTCCACAGGAAAATGTTGGCCTGAGGCCAAAATTTTCTGCGTCGGCTTTTTGAAGCATGGGTGCGCCATGGCCCAGGACTCTGAAAGCCGATCTCTCGACAAAACCGTGATCCGTGTCCCTGAGGGGATGCGCGACCGCATCGCCGCTGCCGCCAGGAGCAATGGCCGAAGCACGAACGCAGAGATCGTCCAGCTGTTGGAAATGCACTACCCGCCTGCGGACGAAGTTGCAGACCTGATCGCTGGTATATTCAGAATGTCGAACGAAAATCCACCCAAGGAGCAATGAAATAACCTTTACTCATTGCTCAGCGAATTTCACGCCTGGCTCATCCAGGATAAGCTGACCGAAAAGTACGGTGAGGACGCTGGCCTTGAGTTCGATGAGAACCGATCCAAGTAACTTCCCGCCAAAGGGGATAAAGTGAAGTAAGCGATCCCGAAACGCCGGAAGACACCCGCGCCAAGCTGGTAGCGAACGAGCGCACCAAGCTCACTGCGAATGCCCTGGACCGGGCCTCGACGGCTTGTCTTACGGTCGGGGTGTTCGGTCCCATTGTCGCCACCCTATATGGTGTTGGGGCGACGACATCGAGCGCGCACGGTGTTACGCTCGCGATTGGAAGTGTGCTGTGGTTGGCGGCGTCCGGTTCGCTTCACGGGATGGCGCATCGCACTTTAAGGAGGCTGAAATGACAGGCCTGTGGATCTACGCCTACATTGTGCTGCCCGTCGTCGTCATCGGTATGGGCTACGTCGCCATGCGCCTCAACGAGCGGGCCGAGTGACCGCATCCGAGATTTACGGGCTGGCATACCCCCTAGCCGTCCTAGCTCGCGGCTTTGGGGCGTTTTGGTTTGCCCGAAATGCGCACTAGGACCACGTAGCGTCCTCTCAAAAACCGCACCCGCTCGCTGCCGATCCAGTCGACTTTAGGCTCGTCCTTCGCCGTATGACCGGGCAAACCGAGAAGCGCACGGTGTTTTCAGGGCGCGCGCTCGGAAAACGAACGACGAACGACCCTCAGAACGCCTAAAGCCAGCTATTAGCCTGCCCAATGACTTAGCCCTTGCGGAGACCAAGACCGCGTTAAACTTCCGGCTCCTCGGGCGCCTTCAGGACGATCCGCGCCAGCGCGAGGCGGGCCAGCGCCCCCATGGCGACGAGGCCGGCAAGCGCGCTCGCCAGCACCGGAAAGCCCGCCGGCCAGACGACGAGCCCTAGGCCGAACAGGACCGCGCCGAGGCCGGCGCCCGGCCCGAAGGCCAGCACCACCGACGGCATTCCCGCGAGGCGCGGCCCCGACCCGGCCCGGCGCGCGACCCGGGTCCCGACCGCCCGCGCCAGCCCGTCGAGGACCAGGGCGGCGGCGAGCGCCGCGGCCGCCCATCCGTTGGACTCCGGCGCGCGCCAGGCGAAGGCCCCCGCCAGCCCGGCGATGGCGAGGCTGGCCAGCAGACCCCGCCGGGCGAGGAGACCACGCTTTGCAAGTGGCGCGGGAACACGCGAAATGGCCCTGTCGATCACGCAGGCTGATCCTCACGTTTGCGCGGGTGCCCCCGCATTCACCACGATTGACGCGGTTTTCGCCGGGCCGTACCACGACGCCCTGAGCGTGTCGCGATGTGGGGTCGCGCCCGGGTCAGGCCCGGCCACGGAGGCGTTGAAGGCGATGTACAAAGCTCAGACGCGCGGCATCAGCGTGACCGTGCAGCCCCGCTTCGTCGAGGAGGAATCCTCGCCCGCCGAGAGCCGCTACTTCTTCGCCTACACCGTGGAGATCGTGAACAACGGCTCCGAGCAGGTGCAGCTGCGCTCGCGCCACTGGCGCATCGTCGATGGGCGCGGATCGACCCAGGAGGTGCGCGGGGCCGGCGTCGTCGGCAAGCAGCCCGTGCTCGAACCCGGCGAGTCGTTCAGCTACACCAGCGGCTGCCCGCTCACCACGCCCGACGGCCTCATGGCCGGCAGCTACACCATGGCGACCCATGCGGGCGAGAGCTTCGAGGCCGAGATCCCCGCCTTCTCCCTCGACTCGCCCCACGTCCGCCGCAGCGTCCACTAGACCCATGCCCGGCCCGCGCCCGACGACCCTCGACCTGCTGGCGCGGCTCGTGGCCTTCGACACCGAGAGTTCGAAATCGAACCTCGCCCTCATCGACTTCGTCTGCGGCTACCTCGACGGCTTGAACGTCCCTTACGTCCGCATCCCCAACGCGGACGGCGACAAGGCGGCGGTGTTCGCCACCATCGGCCCGATGATCGACGGGGGCGTCGTGCTCTCGGGGCACACCGACGTGGTGCCGGTGACGGGGCAGGCCTGGACCACGGACCCGTTCACCCTGCGCATCGCCGACGGGCGCGCCTATGGGCGCGGCGCCGTCGACATGAAGGGGTTCTGCGCCCTGGCGCTCGCGGCGATCCCGGACTTCCTCGCCGCCGACCTCGCGCGCCCGATCCACATCCTCCTGTCCTACGACGAGGAGACCACCTGTCTCGGCGTCGCCGACACCATCGCGCGCTTCGGCGCCGACCTGCCGCGCCCCGGCGCGGTGATCGTCGGCGAGCCAACGGACCTCGAAGTGGCCGACGCCCACAAGAGCATCGTCACCTATCTGACCACCGTGCACGGGCACGAGGCGCATTCGGCCAAACCCATGCTCGGCGCCAACGCCGTGATGGCGGCGGCCGACCTCGTCTCCGAGCTGAACCGCATCGCCGACGCGATGATCGCCCGCGGCGACGCGTCCGGCCGGTTCGACCCGCCCGCCACCACGGTGCATGTCGGGACGATTTCCGGCGGCACGGCGCGCAACATCCTGCCCAAGCTCTGCACCTTCCACTGGGAGTTCCGGGGCCTGCCCGACCTCGACATGGGCGAGATTCCGGCGCTGTTCCAGGCGAAGGTCGACAGCGTGCTCGCGGGGCGGCTCAACCGCTACGGCGATTACGGGCGCATCGAGACCCTGGAGGAGGTGGCGGTGCCGGGCCTCGCACCCGAGCCGGGCTCCGAGGCCGAGCGCCTCGCCCTGCGCGTGGCGGGGCGCAACCACACCATCTCCGTGCCCTACGCCACGGAGGCCGGGCGTTTCCAGGGGGCGGGCATCCCGACGGTCGTCTGCGGCCCCGGCTCCATCGATCAGGCCCACCAGCCGGACGAGTTCATCACGCTGGCCGCCCTCGCGGCCGGCGAGGCCTTCATGGCCCGGCTGATCACGGAATGCGCAATCCCATGAGCCAAGCGAAGGGCCCGTTCGTGTCCCGCACCATCGCCGCCGATGGCCCGGTCAAGCTCCGGCCCCTGGAGCGCGAGGATCTGATGTTCGTGCATCAGCTCAACAACAACGACAGCATCATGCGCTACTGGTTCGAGGAGGCCTACGAATCCTTCGCCGAGCTGGCGCAGCTCTACGAGCGCAACATCCACAACCAGACCGAGCGGCGCTTCATCATCGCCAATTCGGACGGCGAGCCCGCCGGCCTCGTCGAACTCGTGGAGATCAACCACCTCCACCGGCGCTGCGAGTTCCAGATCGCGATCCATCCGGCCTTCCAGGGCCAGGGCTACGCCCCCCGCGCCACCCGCATCGCCATGGACTACGCCTTCAGCGTGCTCAACATCCACAAGCTCTACCTGCACGTGGACAAGGACAACGCCCGGGCCGTGCGCATCTACGAGCGCTGCGGCTTCGTGCCGGAGGGCATCCTCAAGGACGAGTTCTTCGTCAACGGCAAGTATCGCGACGCCGTGCGGATGTGCCTGTTTCAGCCGGCCTACCTGGCGCGGCGCGGCAGCGGGGACATTGCCGAGCCGGTGCTCAAGGCCTGACGGCTCTCCCAGGGGATACGGACATGATCGTCGTCTCGCTCACCTACGTCAAAAGCACCGAGGAGGCCGACCGCCACATGGCGGACCACCTGGCGTGGGTAAAGACGGGCTATGCCGAGCACGGCTTCCTCGCCTCCGGCCGCAAGGTGCCGCGCACCGGCGGGATGATCCTCGCCTGCGGCCCCCGCGCGGCGGTCGAGGCCTATGTCGCGACCGACCCCTTCCGCGTGCACGGCATCGCCGAATTCGAGATCACCGAGATCGACGTGACCACGGCGATCGAGGGACTGGACGGCCTCAAGGGCTAAACCCGGCGTCCCCGGAGCGGCACACAGTTTCCGCGGCCTCAGCCGGCCGCGACCTGCGCTTCCACCTCCGCCGGATCGAGGTCGTACCGCCGCGAGCAGAACTCGCAGGTGATGCCGATGCGGCCGTCGTCGGCGATCATGTCGTGGCGCTCCTGCGCCGAGAACGAGACGATCATCGCCATCACCCGCTCGGGCGAACAGCGGCACTGCTCGCGCACGCCTTGCGCCTCGAACACCCGCACGCCGCGCTCGTGGAACAGGCGGTAGAGCAGGGTCTCGGACGACACCGCCGGATCGACGAGCTCGTGGTCCTCGATGGTGGAGACGAGGCTGCGCGCCTCGACCCAGGCATCGTCCTCGGCGACACCCTGGGCGTCGAAATGGGCGTGGCCCTCCGGGATGTCGCCGGGGGGCAGGTCGGCGAGCCGCGCCCGGTCGACGGATTGCGGCAGGAACTGCACCAATAGGCCGCCGGCCCGGTAGGTGGTGGCGCCGTTCGCGAATTCCTCCGCCACGGCGAGGCGGACCTGGGTCGGGATCTGCTCGGACTGGCGGAAATACTGGTGGGCCGCCTCCTCCAGGCTCTGACCTTCCAGGGCGACGACGCCCTGGTAACGGCTGCTCTGCGGCCCCTGGTCGATGGTCATGGCGAGGTGCCCCTGCCCGATCAGGTCGTGGCTTTTCAAAGGGGTGCTTCCCAGCGCCTCGACGCGCGCGGCGTCGAAGCGCGCCGTGGCGCGGACCCGGTCGGGGGCCTCGAAATCGACGACGATCATCTCGACGGGGCCGTCGGTCTTGGTCTGGAGCTGGAACCGGCCCTCGAACTTCAGGGACGAGCCGAGGAGCACGGTGAGCGCCGCCGCCTCGCCCAGGAGGCGGGCCACCGCATCGGGGTAGCCGTGACGGCGCAGGATGGTGTCGACGGACGGCCCGAGGCGCACGACCCGGCCGCGCACGTCGAGGGCCTCAACGGAGAAGGGCAGCACCACATCGTCGTCGCCCTCGATGACGGGGGCTTGGGCGACGTGGGACTGGGCAACGGGTTCGTATCCGGCGGTCATGGCATCTCCCTTCGGGCGCAACGGACCAGCGTCCGCGAGCACAGGGAGCATCGCCCCCGGCCCGGCGCTCCGGCCCATCCGTCGTCCGGCCTTCCGCGTTCATATAGGACGCGCCGGCCGCCCGCGCGACGGGGGCTCCGCGTCGCGCCCCCGCGACGGGGGCCGCGCGTCGCGCCCCCGCCGACAGGTCTTCCTGCTCAGAGGCCCTGAGCGCGCAGGCACCAAGCCAGGATGCCCTTCTGGGCATGCAGGCGGTTCTCGGCCTCGTCGAAGATCACCGATTGCGGACCGTCGATCACCTCGGCCGTGACCTCCTCGCCGCGATGGGCCGGCAGGCAGTGCATGAACAGGGCGTCCTTGGCCGCCGCCGCCATGAGCTTGGCGTTGACCTGGTAGGGCGAGAGCAGGTTGTGGCGGTGGTGGTCGTCCTCGTCGCCCATGGAGACCCAGCAATCGGTCACCACGGCGTCGGCGCCGTCCACGGCCGCGTAGGCATCGGTGGTCACGTTGAGGGTGGCGCCCTCCCGGCGCGCCCAGTCGAGGAGCGGCTGCGGGGTGGCGAGTTCGGGTGGGGCGGCGATGTTCAAGGTGAAGTCGAACCGCGCGGCCGCGTGCACCCAGCTCGCCAGGACGTTGTTGGCGTCGCCCGACCACGCGACGGTGCGGCCCCTGATCGGTCCGCGATGCTCTTCGAAGGTGAGCACGTCGGCCATGATCTGGCACGGATGGGAAACCTTGGTGAGCGCGTTGATCACCGGCACCTCGGCGTGCTCGGCGAGTTCCAGCATGAGGTCGTGGTCGAGGATGCGGATCATGATCGCGTCGACGTAGCGCGACAGCACCCGGGCGGTGTCGCCCACGGTCTCGCCCCGGCCGAGCTGCATCTCGCCGCCCGTCAGCATCAGGGTCTCGCCGCCGAGTTCGCGCATGCCGACGTCGAACGAGACGCGGGTGCGGGTGGACGGCCGGTCGAACACCATCGCGAGGGTCTTGCCGATGAGTGGACGCTCGGCCGCGACCTCGCCCTTGCGCCGGCGCGCCTTGATGCCAGCCGCGGTGTCCAGCACCGTGCGCAGCTGCTCGGCCGAGAAATCCTTGAGGTCGAGGAAGTGGCGCGGGCCGTGTCCGGTCCCGTTGAGGGTCGTGGTCATGGATCCGTTCTTCGTCTGACGGTTCGTCGCGGGGCCGGCCGTCACGCGGCTGCCCCCTGTGTCCGGGTCTCGAGGGTGGTGGCCGTCGCATCGAGGCGCGATACGGCCTCGGCCACGTCCGCATCGGTGATGATGAGCGGCGGCAGCAGGCGCACGACGTTGTCGCCCGCCGGGATGACGAGGAGGTGCATGTCCCGTGCCGTCGCCGCGAAGTCGGTGTTGGGCACGCTGAGCTTGAGCCCGAGCATGAGCCCGTCGCCGCGGATCTCCTGAATCACACCGGGATGGCGGTCCTGCAGGGCGGCCAGACGCTGCTTTAGCAGCAGGCCCACCTGTCCGACCCGGTCGAGGAAGCCGTCGGCCAGCACCACGTCGAGCACGGCGTTGCCCACCGCCATGGCCAGCGGATTGCCCCCGAAGGTGGTGCCGTGGGTACCGGCCGTCATGCCGCGCGCGGCTTGCGCCGTGGCGAGGCAGACGCCGAGGGGAAAGCCGCCGCCGATGCCCTTGGCGGCACTCATGATATCCGGCGTCACACCGGACCATTCATGCGCGAACAGCCGGCCCGTGCGCCCGACCCCGGTCTGGACCTCGTCCATGATGAGCAGCAGGCCGTGGGCGTCGCAGAGCGCGC
>NZ_JAKSXV010000064.1 GCF_022829345.1 Methylobacterium sp. J-090
GCGCGGGCCGTACTTGTCGACGAACCAGCCCTCGACGGGCACGAGCCAGGTCTCGAACAGGACGAACAGGGTGAAGGCCCACTGGATCGCGGCGCGGTCGAAGCCGAACTTCTTCTGGATGTCGGGCACGAAGAACGTCCAGCCGTACTGAAGGTTGGCGATCATCACCATGCAGATCACACCGATGACCAGCTGGCCCCAGCGGTATCCGTCGCCTACAGGTTCAATTTTCCCTGCTACTTGACTTGGTTCGACCCTGTTCATGACGATCCTCCCGTTCTTTTGTTGTCCCAACATCATGCGCGAACGACCATGGCGTGCCGTCGCGCATCCGGGGCACCGAAGCGGTGCCGTCTGGTATTTGGAATACCAGGGTTGCGCGGCGCGCGGGCGGCGTCAAGAGTAGAAGCCGCAAGATTCGATTTTGCATCGCACCATGCTTCGCGTCGCGGCCGGCTCGACTGGCGAGATCAGTGTGTGGCCGATCGGCCGCAATACTCCACCGTATTCCCGCCGCGGCGAGATCAAGTGTCCGGTTCGCGCCGGTGTCGGGACTGCCGGATGGTGATCCCCGCGGCAGCGGCGGCGTTCGGAAGCATGATGCAGGTTCTCGCATCGGGCGTCGAAAAGTCGTGGCGTTTCTCGTAGGTATTGTGCATACCAGTGCCAGTCGGCGCAGTTCGACGGGAGGAAATGCCGTGGAGAACAGCGATGCGTCCGGTCGCGGCGCGGCCCTGCAATACATCCGCATGGATCGCACCGTCCGCGATGCCGTGCGCCTGCTGGCGCGGCCCGGCAGCGATGCCCTCGTGGTCATCGACGGCCGCCACGATTCCGATGGTGCCATCGTCGGCCTCTTGACGGAACGCGACATCTTCCGGGCCCTGACCGCCGGGGGCTTGGACGTGCTCGACGCCCTGGTCTGGACCCTGGCCAGGACCGATTTCGCCGCCGTCGATGTGGCGTTGGCCCCGCAGGAGCGCCTCGCGGCGTTCTGCCGGCACCGGACCGAACACCTCGCGGTGATGGACGGGTTCGCCCTGCGCTCCGTGGAGAGCATCTGGGATTGCCTGGCCGCCGCGCCGGTCCGGGGCACCGCCCCCGCGCCCTGACCGGGGATCGCCCGCCGGGCTGCGCTCACCGCGCGGTGGAGCTTTCGTTGCCGATTGTCGCGCGACTCTCAGGTGTCGCAACGCCTTGTTCTGCGACGCGATAGTATTGCGATGCAATAATTTCGTCGTCCGGCGTAAAATGACACTTCCGGCCGGTGGAGGATTGACCCGTCGACGGTTTGTATACAAAAATCACCGGTGGGTCACGAACCGGTGATCCCGGGCTCCACTGGGGGACGCCGCTGCGGCGGCACTTCGGTTGCGGGTTGGGACAAGGCGCGGGCGCACGGCCCGCTTCAAGGGAAACACCATGCGGTATCTCGCCATCCTCGAATGCCCCGTGATCTTCAGCGGCGAGAACGCCTTCGGGATGACGAGCATGGACATGTGCCCGTCCGTCGGCATCACGCGCGGGCTCATCAGCCGCCACGTGAAGGTCGTCGATTCCCAGCTGTTCGTCGTCAGCATCTGGGACAGCCAGTTCTGCGCCAAGCTGTTCTTCGATCCGGCCTGGTACGAGAAGGCCGAGACCCTGTGGGGCGAAAGCTACCAGCTTCGCCTCGACGCCATCGACGAGGCCCGCGTGGCCTGAGGATCGCGGGCGCGGCGGCCTTCGCCCCCCGACGCTCCGCCGGGGGATCGCGGTCTGCCGGGGTCCCGACCGACCCGCTGCCGCGGTTGGTCTCGATGCCCCGGCTGTGGCGACCCGCAGCCAGGGGCGAAGCCGCACGGCCGACTCCCTCGCGGTCGGCCCCGGGGGGCCTCTGGTCGATGCTGGCGGACCCTCGGCGGGCGCGGCGATTCTGCCGGCGGGCACGGGGCACGTCCGGATCGGGCTTACGCAACCCGTCCGGGGCGCAATCGTCCATGCCCCCACCACCCTCCAGGTCTGATACCTCTTCCGATCAATCACTTCGAATCGAACGGTCGCGTCGGTGCTCCCTCTCCTGGAAGGTGTGTGGACCCGCGTTTCACCGCCTCACCGACCTGATCAAGCGGAAACCGTATGAGGGGATCGGCCCTCGGTTGAGCGCGCCCCGACGGGGAATGGCACTGTCCAAGGCAATTCAAATCATAAGCAAGCTTGGCCTTGGAACGACCAATAATCATTATGTATAAAGTCCTAGTAAGCATTTATGTCTACTGAATTTATGAGAACTGCACGATAGACACAGATTTCAGTAGTCAGTACGGTGTAGCGTGGCGAATCAACGCCATTTTTCATTGGAGATGCACGCCATGTCTCTCATTGAAAGCACATTGCCGCTGTCGGATGCAGGTATCCAAACCATCCTGATTCAGCTCGATACTGGTAACGTCATCCAGTCAGAAGAAGGCGTCTATAGCGTTCAGGCCGACGGTTACATCGCCAGTCTGACCGGAAGACATTTCGAGTATGACGACACCGGTCACCTTGAAGCCGGCAAGGTGAATGCCCTTTATGGCACGACGGACACCGCCGCCGACAGAAGCGTTTTTCTGTCGGCGACCGGCCTCAAGGTCGACGTGGAAGAATTCCGGGACCTTTCCGCGCAGAACCCGGAGGCCGGGTTGAGATATATTCTCCGCGGCGACGACACGGTGATCGAAAATCAAACCGAATCGCAGAACGACGACATCCACACCTATGCGGGGAATGACACTGTCCTCGCCGGCCCTGGCGATGATCTCGTCCACGGGGGCAGGGGCGACGACCTTCTCCGGGGCCAGGCGGGCGACGACCAGCTCTGGGGCGGCCGTGGGAACGATGTCCTCGACGGCGGCGCCGGCGGCACCGGGAAGGACATCCTCACGGGCGGCAGGGGCGCCGACACCTTCGTGTTCATGGCCGATTACGGTCAGGATACGATCACGGATTTCGGACGCGGGCACGACAAGATCCAGCTTTCGCTCGCCGACTTCAAATCCTTCGCGGACGTCCAGGCGGCGTGGGCCCAGGTCGGCGACGACGTGGTGATCACCCCGGTCGAACCCAAGACCGACACCGATCTGGCGCAGACACTCACCATCGAGCACACCAAGCTCGCGGACCTGTCCGCCCACGACTTCCTGCTCGTCTGAACGACGGAAGACTGGGGCGACCCAGTCTTCACGGAGCCGGTTCCGGCGCCGCCGCGCGGTCGATCGGGAGCCGATCGGCCCCGAGCGGCCTGTCGCACCGACGTCATCGGCCTCGGGTCGATCACCCCCTCGGACACCGCCCCCACATCCGGCGAAAGCCGCGAGTCGCGATGCCTTGAAAAGACCGGGACGTCACCGCAAATTGTCTCCGCCGAGCGAGGATGCGAAGTCGAGCACAGTGATCAGCGGAAACGCCCGTAGGGTTCGTTCATGAGGGTCCTGGTCACCACCGAGAACATTCCGCAACATCGGAAGTTCGACTTATGGCGGGACGTCTCCTACGAACGCCTCATCCCGAGCGAGGCCCGGAAGACCGGTGATGGCCCGTTCGAGGGCATGCTCGAAGCGGCGGATGTCGGCGGTGTTCTCATCACGCGCTCGACGTTCGGCGCCCTGACGACCGAGGTGACCCCGGGAAACATCCGGCGTCACGGCAAGCAGCATACCCTCTCGGCCACCATAAGACTGGCCGGAATGGCCGCGAGCACGCAGAATGACCGGTCCCTGATCCACAATCCGGGCGAGATCGTCATCGTCGACAGATCGCGACCGGTTCGCCTGGACTTCGAGGCGCCGACCCAGTCGCTCGTGATCGAGATCGATCGCGATCGGATCGAGCGGTTGTTGGGACCGGCGGCGCTCTACAGCGCTCTGAAGATCGACGCCGGCCTGGGAAGCACGAAGCTTGCCGTCGGTTTCTTCAAGGACCTGGTCGACGTGCAGCACCGGCTTCCACCCGAGACGGCGGCGCGGATGGCCTCGATCGGTGTCGATCTCCTGGTCGCCAGCATCGCCGAACGCATGGCGCTCGAGACGCCGAGACCCCTCCACGGAACCGTCCTGGTCCAGCGCGCGAAAGCGTATCTCGAGACGAACCTGGACGATCAAACCTTGTGCCCGGCGCAACTGGCGCTCGCGATGGGTGTCTCGCTCCGGCGACTCCAGGAACTGTTCCGGGAGCGCGGTCGCAACATCTCCGATTGGATCTGGGAGCGCCGCCTCGACGTGGCGGCCGCCCGCCTGACCGATCCGAGATGCCTTCACCTCTCCATCGGCGCGATCGCCCACGGGTGCGGTTTTTCCGGCCAGGCCCATTTCTCGCGCCGCTTCAGGGATCGCTACGGCATGACCCCGAGCAAGTACAAACGGGTTGCGGCTCAGCCGAAGCAGAACCGGCCCTGACCGGCCCGTCCCGCGTCCCGGAGGCGCCACCATCGGGCTCGACGGCGCGGCTGCCGACTTCAGGACACCCGGTCCGGGCGTGCCGGCCCACCGCGATGCGGCCGATCGAAGTCCGATGCTGCTGCCGAACCCATGACCGGACGCGGATTCCCGCTGCGCCGTCCTCGGGCCTCGGGCTCCGGGACGGCCAAGTCATGCGGTTGAAGCATGGGTGGTGTTAGGAATGTGATATATCAACTCGCGCTGCACCATGGCATAGAAGCGGTGCAACATCGACCGAGGGGAACTCACATGCTCACCACCGTCATCGTCTCGACCGTCAGCCTGATCGCCCTTCAGGTCCTGCTCGTGATCAAGGCCGCCGACCGGCTCTCGCCCCAGACCGGCGCCAGCCGCACCGACGACCGCGCGCCCGCCGCCGCCGCGGCTGCCTCCGCCGGCCGCTTCGCCGGCATCGCCTGATCCGGAACGCCTACTCGGCGGCGATCCCCACGGGCACGCCGATGGCTCCCGACCGCGCGAGGGTGCGGCACTCGGAGTCCGAGTAGCCCAGCACCTCGCGCAGGATTTCGGCCGTGTGCTCGCCGAGCAGGGGCGAGCGCGTTACCTCCGTCGGGCTCGCCGAGAGCTTGATCGGGTTGCCGACGGTGAGGTAGCGTCCCCGCGTCGGGTGATCGACCTCCACTACCGTCCCGGCCGCGCGCAGGCCCGGGTCCTCGGCGATCTCCTTCATCGAGAGGATCGGCCCGCACGGGATGTGCAGGGCGTTGAGGATCGCCATCGCCTCGAACTTGGTCTTGGCCATGGTCCAGGCCTCGATGCGGGTGAAGATCTCGTTGAGGTGCGGCAGGCGGGCTTTCGCCGTCGCGTAGTCCGGGTGGGTCTTCCAGTCCGGCTCGCCGATGACGTCGCAGATCTTCTCCCAGACCGGCCCCTGGGTGATGAAGTACAGGTAGGCGTTGGGATCGGTCTCCCAGCCCTTGCACTTCAGGATGCGGCCGGGCTGGCCGCCGCCGGAATCGTTGCCCGCCCGCGGCACGGCATCGCCGAACGGAATGCCCTCGCCGAACTGGCTGTATTCCCGCAAGGGACCGCGCTCGAGGCGCTGCTGGTCGCGCAGCTTCACCCGGCAGAGGTTGAGCACCGAATCCTGCATGGCGCAGTCGACCCGCTGGCCGAGTCCCGAATGGGTGCGCTGGTAGAGGGCGGTGACGATGCCGAGGGCCAGGTGCAGGCCCGTGCCGGAATCGCCGATCTGCGCGCCCGTCACCATGGGCGTGCCCGTGCGGAACCCCGTGGTCGAGGCCGCCCCGCCGACGCATTGCGCGACGTTCTCGTAGACCTTGCACTCCGAATAGTCCCCCGGCCCGAACCCCTTGACCGAGGCCAGGATCATGCGCGGGTTGGCGGCGTGGATGGTCTCCCAGGTCAGGCCCATGCGGGCGAGCGCTCCCGGCGCGAAGTTCTCCACCAGCACGTCGCACTCGGACACCAGCCGCCACAGCACCTCGATCCCTTCGGGGGTCTTGGTGTCGAGGGTGATGGAGCGCTTGTTGTGGTTCAGCATGGTGAAGTACAGGCTGTCCACGTCGGGCAGGTCCTGAAGCTGATCGCGCGTCGCATCCCCCGCGCCGGGGCGCTCCACCTTGATCACGTCCGCCCCGAACCAGGCCAGCAGCTGCGTGCAGGTCGGCCCCGACTGGACATGGGTGAAGTCGAGGATCTTGACGTTTTCGAGCGCTTTCATGGTCTCACCGCTGGATTGAGACACGATACCGGATGGTGGCAGACCGACCCGCGAACAGGGCGTCCGGACAGGCAGCATCTCCGAGGCATCGGGCAGGCAACGCGGGTCCCCTCTCCTGAAAGGAGAGGGACAGGGTGAGGTGTGCGAACTCTCCGAGAAGGTCCCACACCTCACCCCAACCCTCTCCTTCCAGGAGAGGGAGTCCTGTCGCGCCTCACGTCGAAACGTGAAGGCTCACGACATCCCGCCTCACGCCGGCTTCTTGCGCACGGTGCTCTGCGGGTTGAGGCTGCCGATGTTGCCGCTCTCCGTGCCGGCCTGCGGGTCGATGACCGCATTGATCAGGGTCGGGCGGCCCGAATCCATGGCGGCGTTCACGGCCTGGGAGAGTTCGTCCGGCGTCGTCACGTTGACGCCGACGCCGCCGAAGGCTTCCATCATCCGGTCGTAGCGCGAATCCTTGACGAAGACCGTGGTGGCCGGGTCGCGGCCCGTCGGGTCGGTGTCGGTGCCGCGATAGATGCCGTTGTTGTTGAACACCACGATGCAGATCGGCAGCTCGTACCGGCAGATGGTCTCGACCTCCATGCCGGAGAAGCCGAAGGCCGAATCGCCCTCGACGGCGAGCACGGGGTGGCCGGTCTCGACGGCCGCCGCGATGGCGTAGCCCATGCCGATGCCCATGATGCCCCAGGTGCCGACATCGAGGCGCCTGCGCGGCTTGTGCATGTCGATGATGCCGCGCGCCAGGTCGAGGGTGTTGGCGCCCTCGTTGACCAGGATCGCGTCGGGCCGCTCGGCGATGATGGTCTTGAGCGCGCCCAAGGCCCCGTGAAAGTCCATGGGGGCCGCGTTCTTGCGCAGCTTGTTCGCCATCTTGGCGAGGTTCTCGTCGCGCTTGGCCTTGATGGCGTCGGTCCAGGCGGCGGGCGGGGCCGCCCAGTCCTTGCCCATGCCGTCCAGCAGCGCGCCGACGCAGGAGGCGATGTCGCCGACAACGGGCGCGACGATCTCGACGTTGGAATCCATCTCGCGGGGCTCGATGTCGATCTGGATGAACTTCTTCGAGCCGGGCGCACCCCAGGTCTTGCCCTTGCCGTGGGAGAGCAGCCAGTTCAGGCGCGCGCCGACGAGCAGCACGACGTCGGCCTCCTTCAGGACTAGGGAGCGCGCCGCGCCCGCCGACTGGGCGTGGGTGTCGGGCAGAAGGCCCTTGGCCATGCTCATGGGCACGTAGGGAATGCCTGAGCGCTCGACGAGGTCGCGGATCGCGTCGTCGGCCTGGGCGTAGGCCGCGCCCTTGCCGAGCACGATGAGGGGACGCTTGGCTTGCTTCAGCACGTTGAGGGCGCGCTTGATGGCATCGGGGGCGGGCAGCTGCGCCGGGGCCGCGTCGATGACCTTGACGAGGGACTTGGCGCCGGCCTCCGCATCCATCGTCTGGCTGAAGAGCTTGGCCGGCAGGTCGAGGTAGACGCCGCCGGGCCGGCCCGAGACCGCCGCCCGGATGGCGCGCGCCACGGCGATGCCGATATCGGCGGCGTGCAGCACGCGGAAGGCCGCCTTGCACAGGGGCTTGGCGATGGCGAGCTGGTCCATCTCCTCGTAGTCGCCCTGCTGCAGGTCGACGATCTCGCGCTCGGACGAGCCCGAGATCAGGATCATCGGGAAGCAGTTGGTGGTGGCGTTGGCGAGCGCCGTGAGGCCGTTGAGGAAGCCGGGCGCCGAGACCGTGAGGCAGATGCCGGGCTTCTGCGTGAGGAAGCCCGCGATGGCGGCGGCGTTGCCCGCGTGCTGCTCGTGGCGGAACGAGATCACCCGCATGCCGGCCGCCTGGGCCAACCGGCCGAGATCCGTGATCGGAATGCCCGGCACGCCATAGATGGTGGTGATGTCGTTGAGCTTGAGCGCGTCGATGACGAGGTGGAACCCGTCCGTGATCTCCGGCTCGGCGGCGGAATGATCGTCGACGAGGCTCTGGGCCAATGCTGCGGACATGGGTTTCCTCCTGGGTTGTTCTTGTGGTGCCCGGGTTCGGGCCGCGTTCGCGCAGGCCCACGCACCGAACGGGACGGTTCGTGAGGGGCGGGATCGAGGCGCCGATGGCGTCGGCGCCGGATATGTCGCGAGGGATTCGGCGTGTTCGTTTGCCAGTTCGTGAAAGTTGGCATACCAAATACCAGTCGTCAAGCGACGCCCGTCGTCCGGGTCCGGCGACCCGTCCGCAGGGGCGGCTCACGGTCGGGGCGGCCGGATCACGAAGATGTGGCGGGACAGGCGTTCCGAGTTCGTCCCGCCCGGGACACCCGGAGCTTGCCCCGCCCCAAGTCCTTGTCTCACAAGGTTGAATTTGCCATGGTCACAATCATGGAAGCGCGGCCGGTACGGGCCGTTCCCACGGGGTCCGATGCGAAGGTGGTGAAGTCCGACATGTTTCACGTCAAACCCATCGCCGCGACGTCGAGCTTGCGCGCCCTGGCCTACGATGCGCTGAAAGAAGCCATCACCAACATGAACATCTACGATCAGAAGGACGAGGTTCGTCTGGACGAGCGCAAGTTGTCGTTGAATCTCGGGGTGAGTCGCACCCCCGTCCGCGAAGCACTGACGGTGCTCGAACAGGAAGGGTTCGTGCGCTTCGAGGCGCGGCGCGGCGTGTTCGTGATCAAGAAGACCAAGGACGAGATCGTCGCGATGATCCAGGCCTGGTCGGCCCTGGAGAGCATGGCCGCGCGCCTCGCCTGCACGCGGGCGACCGACGAGCAGCTGGCCTGCCTGCGCGAGCGGTTTCCGGAATTCTACGAGGGCCGCCCGTCCGACCACATGGACGAGTATTCGGACGCCAACATCCGTTTTCACCAGAAGATCATCTCGCTCGGCCAATGCGACGTGATCCGCGACATCACCAGCAACCTGCTGATGCACGTGCGCGGCATCCGCAACGCCGCCCTGCGCCAGGGCGACCGCGCCGCCAATTCCATCAAGGAGCACGTGGCGATCATCGAGGCCCTGGAGGCCCGCGACGCCGACCTGTCCGAGCGCCTCGTGCGCGAGCACGGCCTCGGACTGGCGCGTCACGTCGAGATGTACGGCGACTATCTGGATTGAGCCGGCCGCCGTCCCGCCGGGGGACGCGGCGGCGCGGGGCGGCTATCGCCTCGGATCGAGCGGTCACGACCGGCTCCCTCTCCTGGAAGGGAGGGCGATCGCAGATGAACGGCGACGGGGGCCCGTCTCCTTCCGGGCTACGGCATTCCCTCAACGTGCGGGCAGCACGGGTCCCCACACCTTCCAGGAGAGGGACAGGGTGAGGTGTGTGACCTTTCCGGGGAGTTCGCACACCTCACCCCAACCCTCTCCTTCCAGGAGAGGGGGCCTGTCGTGACTGTTCCAAGCGCTTTGCTTCGCGTTCGAGCGCCGGGAAAACCCATCTGCGATTGCCCTGCCTGGAAGGCGTGGGGACCCGCGCTCCATCCATTCCAGCGACCCGAACTGGTCGATCGGATTTGGTGTCGAACGACCGGCGCGCGTTCCCCTCTCCCCGAAAGCGGGGCGAAGGGAACGCGCGCCGAGGCGGTAGCGTCTCCGCGAGATCCGTCATGCAAGGCCCGTCTTGCAAGGCCCGTCTTGCAGGACCCGTCCTGGACGTCGTTCGATCGGGCGATCCGCATCCGCGATCGCCGTGTCCGTCACGGCGGGGCGCCCGCGCGATCAGCCGACAGCCCGACGCAAAACCCCTCACTGTCAGTGGTGTTCGACCGTCCGGGCGATGGCACGGCCGAGGCTGAGCAGGAGCAGATCGGCCGCCGCCGTCACCTCAGGCGGGGTATCGGCGTTCAGGGATCGTTTCAGCGAGATGGCGAGGTCCGCGGCCCGCGCCAGCGCGTCCTCCCCCGCCGACGGGGTGCCGAGGACGTAGCGCTCGCCGCCGTCCCGCATCTCGGTGATGTCGATCAGGATTCCGTGGGACCGGATCGGTTGGCTCGCCGCGTCGTGATAGGTCCGTCCGCGACTGAGCAGCCATCGGACCGTGCCGTCCATCAGGAAGACGCGGTACTCGGCCAGGACCACGCCGCCCAGGCGTATGGCCCGGAGCATATGATCCATGAGCCAGGTCATGTCGGCCGGATGGACCAACGCGAGGGCGCCCGGCCCCTTGAGCTCACGTCCGGCAAGTTCGGGATCGCCCGTCAGAAGTCGCGCCGCCCCCTCGTCGTAGACGACGACACCGCGAACATGATCCCACCCCCAGGTCCCGACGACGCACGAGGTCTCGAGGGCCGCACGGAGATGATCGAGATCTGTGGCGTGATGTGCCGTGGTATTCATGGACTGGCTTTCGATCGTATTCCGGCGCTTGCGCCGTCGCTTTGCCATGATGTGAAACCGTGTGATCCGCAATTTTAAATTGCGCACGCAACTCTCGGTTCCACGCGTCCGCATGGCACAGCTATGGCGTGAATGCCTTAAGGGAATACCATAGGCAGGTTCGCTCGATCGTCGCTCCGAACAACGTTCAGATATGTGCGACATTCATGCCAGGTCCGACAAAATGCCGCGGATCACGGTCCGCAGGGGATGACGACGTCCGCACAACATGGCGCTGATTCGGGAGATCGTTGGCCAGCTCCCGCGCCCCACGGCGAATCGGGGCGCGGGCGTGGCCGTCACCGAGACCGTCGCATCGCACGCGCGATTCGGAGGGCGGCGGTCACGCCGTATCGGCCCGTCGCACCGGCGGATCAGCGCCGCGCGAGGCGGGCCGGACCGGTCACCGACGGGGAGGGGGCGGCCGAATTGGTGGCCTCCTTGTAGATCGGCACGATCACGCGCAGCCATCCACGGGTCTCGCGGCCGCCGTAATTGCGCTCGGCCACGTCCTGCGTGACGTAGGCCTGGAGGTTCACCGGCCCGAAATTGTACCCGACGAGGCCGCCCACGGCGACCTGGCTCTGGCGCCGATAGCCGGGAAAGCGCGTCGGCAGGTCGGCCGATCCGAAGGCGACGGGGCCGATCTCCCATTTGCCGAACTTCTTCGTCGCCGTCAGATCGAGGTTGAGATAGTCGGGATAGACCGTTCCCTGCGGCGAGATCGGGTCGAGGTAGATGCCGTAGAGCAGGTTCGCCGTCAGGTTCCAGCCGTCGCCGGTGTAGCTCGCGGCGAAGCGGTGGCTGAGGGAGGCGTTCTGGATCACGAACCGGGTCTCGACGGGGTGGTAGCCGCCGAACAGGTAGCTGACGCCGAAATCGTCGCCGAGCTTCCAGGCGAGCTGGGCGGCGATCAGGGGCACGCCGATGCCGCTCTGGTAGGGCGCGCCGCGCACGCTCGAGGCGACGACGGGCTGGGTGGTGGCGAGGTTCAGCCGCGCGCCGAACAGGCTCCAGGGCGTGGCCCACAGGAAGGTCGGCAGGTTGATGTTCGATTCGGACTCGCGGGGCTGGGTGTCCCGCACGCCGAAGCTCGAGGTGTTCACGAAGTAGAGTCCGACGGGAAGCTGCGCCCCGACGGGGAGGCCGACGGTCTGGCCGGGCTGGGCCGCCGAGGCGGCCCGCGCCGCGCCCGACCCCAGGGCCAGGAGCGCGGTGCCCCCGAGGAGAGCCGCCCCGAACCGGCGCTGGACCGTGTTGATTCTGCCGATCATGCGTCGCCTCGCGAGAGCCGTCCGCAGCGCGGAATGCGCCGCGGCCGAACCGGCCCTCGCAGGGTTGACGGACCGGGTGCCGCGTTCCGTCCCACCCGGGGCGTTCGTGGGATGGCGGGTGTCGCAGGGGTGTCACACACCGATCGGTGTCGACGCGACGTCGGGTCCGGCCGCCTGTGGCACCGCCCCGACGAGGCGGTTCACGGCGGCTTCGGCGGCGAGGCCGATGAGGGCGCCCGCGATCACGTCCGCCGGGTAGTGCGCCCCGCGCAGCACCTGCGCCGCCACCACGCCGCCCGCCGCCGCATGGGCGATATGACGTGCGCGCGGCCGGGTGCGGGCGACGGCCCGCGCCACCGCGACGCTCACGGCGGCATGCCCCGACGGGAAGGATTGCCAGGGCCCGTCATTGGGGCCGAGCCATCCCCGCGCGTACAGGCCGGTCTCCATCAGCACGTTGGGCCGGGTACGGTGGACGAGGCGCTTCAGGGTGGTCTTGACCACGCTCGCCAGGAGTCCGGCCCCGAGCATGTGCCGGCCGGCCGCCGCCATCCGGGAATCGCCCCGCACCGCGCCCGCCGCCCAGATCGCGGCGGACCCGGCGAACAGCACCTCCCAGGCGCCGACCTCGCTGAGGGCGCCCACGGCGCGGATGGCCGGATGGTCCCTGGCCGCGCCGAGGCCGACCGCGAGGCCGATGTCGGCCGTTTCCCCCGGCAGGCGGTGGGAATCACGGGTCCGGTCCGGGATGTCATGGTCGCGCATGGCTCTCAACGCGGCCGTGGTCCGTGCGTTCGACGGCCCGCGGCCGCGCGCCGGGACGCCGCGCCGGCGCCGGGCGGCCGTGGACCGGCGCAGGGCTTCACCGCGCGGACCGGCGGCCCCGTTCCACCCGGGGGACGCGCCGTTCCGCGCTGCACGGCGCGGAACGGGGATTGCGGCTCGCCGCGCCGCCGTCTTGGAGCCTTCCCCGCCACAATGCCCGAAATAAGCGCCTGCGCCACCGCCAAGGTGCTCCGGTGCCTTGGAGTTGACATCGTCCGGTGGCCGAGCGTTGCCCGAACGGGTTCGGCACAGATTGCGATCGCCGGATCCAGGGTCGTGAGGAGTTTTCGAATGTCGAGACGCAGGTATCACAAGTTGTCCGGTGCGGCGTGCGTCGCGGCCCTCCTCGGTCTCCTGGGTCAGGCCCAGGCGGCGACCTGCGGCAACACCGCGTCGGGCTTCGAATCCTGGAAGCGGGATTTCGCCGACGAGTCGCGCGGTCGGGCGAGTGCCGAAAGCTTGGCCGCCCTGATGGGAACATCTTACTCGACGGCGACCATCTCGGCCGACCGGGGCCAGAAGAGCTTCAAGCTCAGCCTCGATCAGTTCCTGGCCAAGCGCGGCGGCCCCGCCATCGTCTCTCGCGGACGCGCCCTGAAGCAGCAGAACGCGGCCCTGTTCGCCTCCATCGAGCAGCGCTACGGCGTGCCGGCCGGCCCGCTCCTGGCGATCTGGGGCATGGAGACCGGCTTCGGCGCCGTGCGCGGCAACGTCAACACCCTGTCGGCTGTGGCGACCCTCGCCTACGATTGTCGCCGCTCGGCCTTCTTCACCGACCAGCTCAACGCCGCCCTGACCCTCGTCGATCGGGGCATCCTCACGCCCGCCACCCGGGGCGCCGCCCACGGCGAGGTCGGCCACACCCAGTTCCTGCCCAAGAGCGTGCTGAACTACGGGACCGGCGGCAGCCTCGACAGCATCCCCAACGCCTTGAACGCAACCGCGAATTTCCTCAAGGCGCATGGCTGGCAGCGTGGGGCCGGCTACCAGCCGGGCGAGCCGAACTTCGCCGCGATCCAGGGCTGGAATGCGGCCTCCGTCTACCAGAGGGCCATCGCTCTCCTCGGCAGCCGGATCGACGGGCAGTGATCCTTTACCCCGGGCGCCAACCGGCGCCTGGGGACCAACCCATCAGACCCGTTGGGGATTCCAGCCGATCGACCGGCGCAGGAATCCGATGCCCAGGGCCATGAAGGTCGCGGCCTGCGTGCTGTCGTTGCCGTAGCCGTGCCCCCCGGCGGCGGGCTCGTAGAACGCGGTTCCATAGCCGAGCGCCTGCAGCTTGGCGGCCATCTTGCGGGCATGGCCCGGATGGACGCGGTCGTCGCGCCGGCTCGTGGCGATAAGGGTCGGTGGGTAGGGCCGTCCGGCTTCCGCCGCATGATAGGCCGAGATGCCCTGAAGGAACGCCCAATCCGCCGGATCGTCCGGGTCGCCGTACTCGGCGATCCAGCTCGCCCCGGCGAGCAGCTTGGTATAGCGCCGCATGTCGATGAGCGGGATGGTGCAGAACAGAGCGCCGAACCGCTCGGGATAGCGCGTCAGCATGTTGGCGATGAGGAGGCCGCCATTCGATCCGCCCTCGGCGGCGATGCGGCCCGGTCGTGTGATGCCGCGCCCCACGAGGTCGGCCGCCACGGCCGCGAAGTCGTCGTGCGCCAGCGCCTTGCCTTCCCGTCGTCCGGCTTCGTGCCAGGCCGTGCCGAACTCGCCGCCGCCGCGGATGTTGGCCACCACGCTGGTGCCGCCGGGTTCCAGCCAGAGCTTGCCCATCACCGCCTGGTAGGTCGGCAGGACCGAGACCTTGAAGCCGCCATAGGCGGTGAGATGCACGGGCGCATCGCCCGTCACACCGTCCGGTCCGGTCTGGACGTAGGGGATGCGCGTGCCGTCCTCTGAGACCGCCTCGTGCCGGGTCACCCGCAGGCCGGCCGCGTCGAAGGTCGCGGGCGTGGTCCGCAGAACGGTCGGATTCGACAGGGCAGGGGGGATCGCCAACAGGGTCGGGGGCGTCACCGGGTCCTGTACCAGGGCGCTGAGTTCACCGTCGGTCTCATCCGGATCCGCGTCGAGGGGCCAGACCGACACGGTGCCGATGGCCGGCAGGCCGGGGAGGGGACGGTAGGTCCAGCCCGCCGGGCCCACTTCGCACAGGCCGAAACGCGGACTCAGGTTATCCAGGGCGCCAATGATGAGGCGCTTGCCCGACCAGAACACGTCCTGCAGGGCGCGCCGCTCACTCGGTTCCCACAGAACCGCGAAGTTCCTGTCCCCGGCGAGGAAGTCCGGCAGCGCCATCGCCACCACCGTGTCGGGAGCATAGGTACGCCCACCGACGCTCCAGGTCGTGCGCGGCTGAACGGCGAGCCTGTCATGGTGGAGGTGGATTTCGGCATCGGACGGGATGTCGAGACGCGTGGCGACGCCGTCGCGTTTCGCCAGATGGAGATGCCCATCGAAGAAGCCCGTGCGCTCGGCGATGACGATGCGCTCCTCGCCCGCGGGTCGCTCGACGCCGGCCCAGACGCCCATGTTGTCCGATGCGGTCTCGAACAGGATTTTCGCGGCCTGTGGATCGGTCCCGCGCATCCACACGCGCACGGTGCGGGGATAGCCGGCGCGGGTGGCCATGCCCTCGCCGAGGGCGCTCGACAGGAGCAGGGTGTCGCGGTCGAGCCAGGTCGCCCCGCCCTTGGCCTCGGGCAGGACGAAGCCGTCGCCCACGAAGGCCAGGGTGGTCATGTCGAACTCCCGCAGGACCGTGGCATCACCCCCACCCCGGCTGAGTTTCAACAGGGCCCGGTCGCGGGTCCGGGGAATCAGGTCGGCTCCGGCCCAGACCCAATCCTCGCCCTCGGCCGCTGCCAGGGCGTCGAGGTCCAGCAGGACATCCCAGTCGGGCGTCCCGTCGCGGTAATCGCTCTCTGTGGTCCGGCGCCACAGACCGCGCGGATGCTCGGCATCCTTCCAGAAATTGTAGAAGCGGTCACCCCGCCGGCGCACCATGGCGATGCGGTCCGGCCGGTCCATCAATGCGCGGGCGGTCTCGCGATCGCGGGTAAACGATCCATCGGCGAAGCGCGCCAGGGTGCCGGTATTCTGCGCCTCGACCCAGGCCAACGCTGCCGCGCCGTCGACCGCTTCGAGCCAGAGATAGGGATCGTCGTCCGGCCGGTCGCGGGTCGGGCGTGGGTCCGGGATGAATTTGGTCGAATCTGTCATGGGCGCAAAGGTAAGCCAACTCGGCCGGCGAGGCACGGCCCGCCTACAGCAATCTGCGGTGCGCGTCGGGCGAACGATGACGTTCCCGCGAGCGGGGGGATTACTGCCGGGGGGGTGCTGCGAGCGGTCGCGGATCGGGCCGCTTGAAGCAGCGGCGCAGGGCGCGATGTCGACCTCATGCCACACGCGTCCGCCACCCCACCACCCACACTCTTCTGTCTGCATTTCCTCGGCGGCTCTGCACGCGAGTGGGATGGCGTGGCGCGACAGCTCGGCGAAGCCATACGCTGTGTGGCCCTCGACCTGCCGGGCTTCGGCGACGCAGCGTCCGTGCCCGGCACCTCCGTGGCCGCTATGGCTGACCACATCGCCGGGCAGATCGCCACCCTGGCCCCCGCGCACTGGTGGATCGCGGGGCACAGCATGGGAGCGAAGGTCGCTCTCGCGCTGGCGCGCCGGGCGGAGGATGGCGATCCAACGCTCGCAGGCTTCGAGGGCCTCGTTCTCCTGGCCGGCTCGCCGCCCAGCCCCGAGCCCATGTCGGAAGACAAGCGTCAGGAGATGATAGCCTGGATCTCCGCTGACGCGGGCACGCGGCATGCGAAAGCCGATGAATTCATCGACCAGAACACCGGTGTTCCCCTCCAGGAACCCGACAAGGTACGCGCCGTGGCCGATGTGTTGCGGGCCGATCCGAGCGCCTGGATCGCGTGGCTCGAGGCAGGCAGTCGGGAGGATTTGACCCGCTGCATCGGTGTGCTGCGATCTCCCGCCCTGGTGCTCAGCGGATCGGAAGACGCCGATCTCGGTGCCGCCGCGCAGGCCTGCCTGATGCTGCCGCATCTTGCCGATGCTCGGCACATCGTGCTCGACGGGGCCGGCCATCTGCTGCCACTGGAGCGGCCGGAAACCGTGGCCGAACTGGTCCGCGAAGCGATGGCTCGGCCGACGGGGCTTTGTCCGGTGCCGGTGCCCGTGCCAGAGGCGTATGAGGCCCTCATCGTTTCGCCGCGGGTCAATGGCCGCCTGCGTGCGGCTCTGGAGACACGGGCCGAGCCGGACGATCCGGCCTATCGCCCGACGGTCCTGAATGCCGTCGAACTCGCGCTCCTGCGGGCGGTGGTCGATCGGGTGCTGCCACAACCTAGCGAGCCCCGCATCGACATCGGTGCCCGCATTGAGGTGCGTCTGGCGAGCGGAACGGGCGACGGCTGGCGATTTGTCAGGTTGCCACCCGACCCCGAAGCCTACGCGGCAGCCCTGCGCACCCTCGATGTGGCCTCCTCGGCCACTCATGCGGTCGGGTTCCTTGCGCTCCAGACACAGGTGCAGGACGCCTTGCTTGCGGCCGTCGCGGAGGGCGAATTGCCGACCGTCGATGGAGACCTCGATGGTCCGCAGATGAAGCTGTGGTTCGAGGATCTGCGCGGCGACGTGGTGCGAACCTATCTCGCCCATCCGGCCGCCCTGGCACGCCTCGGCTTCAGTGGCATCGGCGCCGGGGGCGACGACAGCGAACGCCTGTCCGGCTTCACCGAACTCGGAATCGACGCCCGGGAGCCCTGGGAACCCATCGCTCAGGGGACGGATGTCCGATGAACCTCGACACCATGCGCCGTTACGCCACCGACGAGATGGTCGATGCCGTCGTCATCGGTACGGGGGCGGGGGGCGCGCCGCTCCTCGCGCGACTGGCCGCGGCCGGCCTGAAGGTGGTCGCCCTGGAGGCGGGGCCGAACTTCGATCCGGCCCGGTTCGCCTTTGACGAAACCCTGGCCGACGAGATCTACTGGACCGAGGAGCGCCTCAGCGGCGGCTCCACCCCGGAGGCGTTCGGGGCCAACAACAGCGGCACGGGAGTCGGCGGTTCGACCCTGCATTGGGGGGCGTTCACCCCCCGGGCCGACCAGCGTGATTTGAAGCTCCGCACGGAGACGGGAGAGGGGATCGACTGGCCCGTCGATTACGACGAGCTGAAGCCATTCTATGAGCGTGTGGAAGGGTTTATCGGGGTCTCCGGCCCGCAATCCTACCCATGGGATGCGCAGCGGCGCTACCCTCTGGCGCCGGTGCCGCGCAACGGTCCGGCCCGGATCATGGCGCAGGCCTGCGAGGGCTTGGGCATTCGTGCCACCGATGCGCCGGCGGCGATGGTGTCGCGGGACTTCGCCCAGGAGGGGGGAGGGACCCGAAACGCCTGCATCAATTGCGGTTTCTGCCACCAGGGTTGCCGCAACGGCGCCAAGACCAGCATGGACGTGACCTACCTGCCGCTGGCCGTCGCGCATGGGGCCGAGATCCGTTCCCTGTGCCGCGTCCACGGAACGGCGCGCGACGGGACGGGACGGATCACGGCCGTTACGTACCGGCACGACGGAACGGAGCACCGGCAGCGATGCGCCGCGGTGTTCCTGTGTGCCGGCGCGGTGGAAACGCCCCGCCTGCTGCTCCATCTCGGCCTCGCCAACGGCAGCGGTCAGGTCGGTCGCAACTACATGGGCCACGTCGCGACCCAGGTCTGGGGCACCTTCGACGGCGAGGTCCGGATGAACCGCGGCTACCCGTCCTCGATCATCAGCGAGGACATGGTGCGGCCGGGCGACGCGGACTTCGCCGGCGGCTACCTCATGCAGAGTCTCGGCGTGGTCCCGCTCACCTTCGGCAACTCCGTGGCGCGGGGGCGCGGCCTGTGGGGACAGGCGCTGACCGACTACCTCGGGCGCTACAACCACATCGCCGGCATCGGCATCAACGGCGAGACCCTGCCGTGCGATGCCAACGTCCTCACCCTGTCCGACGAGGTCGACGCCTTCGGGGTGCCGAAGGCTCACATCAGCTTCGGCTACGGGACCAACGAGGATCGCCTGAACCAGCAAGCCACCCGGACCATGAAGGCGATCTGGGAGGCGGCGGGCGCCAGCGACATCTGGGTGCTGGAGCGGGTGGCCCACACCCTGGGCACCTGTCGCATGGGGCGGGATGGCGACACGGCCGTGGTCGATCCGTTCGGCCGCAGCTTCGAGGTGCCGAATCTCTGGATCAGCGACGGCTCGACCTTCCCGAGCTCGCTCTCGGCCAACCCGGCGCTGACCATCATGGCGCTCAGCCTGCGCACGGCCGAGGCGTTCCTCAGGGGCCGGTAGGGACCTCCAGTTTCGCCGCGACCGGACGCTGCGGCGGTGCGGGGACGCGCCGGTTCGCGAGACCGGTGAGTGCCCGGATCGGCACGAGGGCCAGCGCGGCGAGGCGGATGTGGCGCGCCAGCTCGAACGGCCCGAGGGGGCGGTAGACGAGGCGCGGGCTCACCCGCTCGGCTTCGGCCACCGCGAGGCCGGGGAGCGGCAGGGCGGCGATGCGGGCGGCGTCGGATTCGGGGATCTTCAGGAAACGTGCCCAGCCGCGCGTTAGACCGAGCCGGCCGTCGGCGTGGAGGCGGCGCAGGCGGCGCCGGCATAGGTAGCGGAACACGGCGCGTGGCACCGCTTCGAGGCGGGCGTCGCACAGGCTGTCGGGCTTCTCGCAGCGGGCTCGGATGGTGTCAGCGACACCGCCCGGTGCCCGGCCGACGAGGCGGCCCGACACCGTCACCACCACGTCGGGCGCGTGGCGGACGTGAAACCCTTGGCGTAGGAGGGCAGCGACGAAGGCGCCGTCCTCGCCCAGCGCAATGGCCGGCATGCCGCCCACCGCCACGTAGGCGTCGCGGGTCACCGCCAGGGTCGCGCCGATGGTGGTGCGGTGGCATGGCCAAGGATCGTACGGATCGGGGTCGAGGCGCGCCTCGATCTCCGTCAGCACGGCGCTGTAGGCATCCTCCAGGCGGCCGCGCTCGTGTAGGGACGGCGGCAGCAGGGCGGCCTCGTCGGCATCGAGCTCGATCCGTCCGGCCACCGCGTCGGCCCCGGCGCGCAGGGCCGCGAGGTTGCGGGCGACCCAGTCCGGCGGCACCCGGCTGTCGGCATCCGTGGACAGGATCGTGCCGCCGGCCGCCACCGGGCCGATCCACTCGACGGCGGCGTTCATGGCCTCGCGCCGGGCCCAACCGGCATGAGCGTCGGCATAATCCACGTGCGTGACCCGCATCGGCACCGACAGGGTCGGGCGCAGGGCCTCGACGATCTCCTGGGTGCCGTCCGTGCAGTTGTTGAGGAACAGCATGAGGCCGAGGCTGCCGGGCACGAGACCTGCCTGGGCGTCGATGGCGCGCAGACACGCCTCGATCCGCTCGGCCTCGTTGCGGACCGGGATGGCGATGACGGTGTCGGGGAAGTGGGGCGGCACGACAAGACTCCTGGCGCGCGGCTTTGGACGGCGCAGCGGGAATCGTCCCTAGCAGGTTGGCCAAGCGGAACAATGGCGGTGCGCAGCGACGCTTTACGCCAGTGGCTCGGCCTAACGCCTGTCCGATTCATGAAGGCGCGCCTGAAGTGATCGGCGTCCGCATATCCGGGTTCGAGGGCGATCCAGTCGATGGAGGGTCGTGTCTCATCCAGAGCCAAGGCGATCAGATGTGCTACGCACGACGCGAGATCATCGTTGAACGGCACTTCCGACGCTGCCGGCTGAGCAGGGTCGTAACGGTCTGGATTCGGGGCGCCGATCCGGTGTGCCGGAAAGACGAGGCCGGCTCGGGAGCCGAATGGGATCTCGCAACCGAACAGGTGCTCGACTGAAGGAGCGTGGTCTGCCATCGGGCGTCTCATCGAGGCCATCAGCCCGACCGACGCCGCCAACTTCTTTCCGCTGCCGGGTACGAACCGGATGAAACGGAAGGTGCTCCAAGAATGGGTGCCCGAGAGAATGGCATCTCGGGCTCGCTTTCAGCCTCATGCGTTCTTGAACACCAATCCCTGCTCGGACCATGGGAAGCGGATCACTCGGCTTCCCTTGGACTCGATGTATCGGTCGAACGCCCACGGCGGGGCGCCGAGATGCCCATAATTGTCGAGTAGGAGCGGAGCGCCGGGACTGAGATGGTTCCAGATGTAATCGAGGGCCACCGGCTGCGGGCCGAGGTCCATGTGAGCGAAACAGATCGGCTGATCGTTCAGTTGGGCCAACTTTTCCGGATCGTCCACAAGGCCCTGGATCATCTCGAAGTGACCGTAGGCCGAGTTCATGCGGATGCGGATCTCGTCGGAGCACATGGTCGCCGTCGGGTCCATCATGTGGTCCTCGAACAGGTCCATCGCGTAGAGTTTGCGGGTTTCGCCGAGGTAGGCGAGCGTCTTCGCCATGTACCAGGTTGAGCCGCCCTGCCAGCTCCCCATTTCAAGGACGATGCCGGGCTTGGTCAGGCCGAATCGGAGCAATTCGAGAAGGAAGTTGATCTTCTCTTTCTGCATCATTGACGTTGGTGCATCGTGTTCGATTATCTTAATGTGCTTATAGATTTCCTCTTGCTCGAAGACGTTGATATCGTTTGAGGTTTTATAATTCATTCTGGGCGGGATAACTATTCTTCCGCCTGGATATAAATCGATTACCTTAGGTAAGTAGTCGTAGAGAAGCCCGTACTCACCAGCCAAAATCATATTTACGGGATGCGCGTGCTCAGGCGCATCGAGGACCGGTACGCCGCGGAATTTGACGCTGTTGAGCATTGGCCGCGGGTCGTAGATCGCGGCAATCCGGTCGGGATAGTAGTTGACCAGATGCTTGGCATACTCGCCGAAGCCGACGACCACAGCTCGAGTTCCTTCCTGCTCAAGATGCTGGCGCAGGAATGCTAGGTGCTCGTGATCAACGATGTTCGAGGGTGTCTGGTGAACGGTGTACGTCGCGCCGGTGCTCATGCGTGTCTCCCGCCGCGCTTATCTGAGCGCGGCGGAATGTCTAGCACTAATCCCAAAGACCCACCATGCGGCTGCGGCCGATTGTGGCCTTCGTCTCAAGGCCGGCTATACGCAGCCATTTGTCGAACGCGTCCGTCAGGCAACGCTGCGCCTCATTCCTCATTGCGGCAGAGCCTGAAAGCTTGGGGATGAAATGGACAGCCACCAATTCTCTCGTCATTCCGCGCTCGCGATAGCGCTAATTCGAGCTGTATCCTGATAAGCGGCAAGGCTCTGAAAGGGTTGGTCATGCACGGGGTGCCAAGTGAGCTTCGATGTTTGGTCCCAAAATTTATTGGAGCGGGTCTGAACGCAATGTTTGTCCGGAGACGTGTCGAGTGATGTGAGGGATTTGTGATTCAAAGGCAGCGTGTCTCTTGAGGCTGCTGATGTGGCCCAACAAGAACCGGACTTGGTACAATCGGAGCGGTCTGCGCGATCCGAGCAATCTGATGGATGAGGAATGGGCGCTGATCGCACCGCTGATCCCTCCGGCGAAACGCGGTGGCGGAAAGCGCAGCGTGGTTCTTCGCGCGGTTGTGAGCGGCCCGATGTACGTGCTGAACATCGGCTGCCAATGGCGGGCGATCCCCAAGACCTGCCCACTCCCTGGGCTTCGGTCGCTGGGCCATCGGTCCCATCCTCTGTCGGCTCGAAAGCCAAACTTCAGGGCGGACCACTCCCAAGGGGCCGATCATCCCCTTCAAAACGGGCTCTCCGACGCCACCCGCACGGCGGTGATCTCGGCGGACGAGGGCGCGCGCAGCACCGTCAGGTCGTCGTCGCGCCACCTCCGCGACACGTGGCCGAGGCGCGCGAAGGCGTCGAGCCAGCCGTCCATGGGCCAGAGGCCGTGGCGGGCGTGGAAGCGCCGGGCGTTCGCGACGATGCTGTCGAAGTGCTGGAGCGGCGGGTCGCAGGCGAGGTGATGCTGGTGGTAGGCCTCGCCGCGGGCGGTGAGCAGCACCGGCACCCCGGCGGCGGCGGCGCGGAAGGCCAGGTCGGTGTCCTCGGCGCCGTAGCCGTCGAAGGCCTCGTCGAACCCGCCGAGGCGGGCGAAGGTCGCCGCGCGCACGCCGAAGGCGAGGGACCAGAACAGGCCCGGATTGTTCGTGGCTTCGAGGCCGTGCGGGGGGAAAACCCGGACCGGGTGGGGCTGGCCGGCTTCGTGGAGTCCGGCCTCCGTCCAGCCGTCCGAGACGGCGCCGGCCGGCAGGTAGCGCACCTCGCAGCAGACGAGACCGTCGGCCTCGGCGAGATCGCCGTCGAGGCTGTCCACCAGATCGGCCGAGGGGATGCAGTCGACGTCAAGGTAGACGAGGTGGTCGCCCGAGGCCGCGCGGCGTCCGGCGTTGCGGGCCTTGGCGAGTGGCAAACCCGGCAGATCGAGGACGAGGCGGCGGATCGGGAAACCGTAATCCGGCAGGGGAGGGGGCTCCGCCCCCATCTCGACGACGATGCACTCGCGCGGGGCCGGTCCCTTCGCCAGCCCTTCGAGGAGGCGGCCGAGGTGGGCGTCGCGGCCCTTGTTGAGGGTGATGACGCTGGCGCTCACGGCTAGGATGCTCCCGAGACCGGGTTCATGCGGAGGAAGATCTCGTACGGCTTGTCGAAATGCGCCAGCATCTCGGGGGCGAGGCGAAAGCCCGTGGGATCGTCGTGGATGAGGTCCGTTGTCTGCGAGCGGTGGGCCGCCACGGCCTTCGCCTTCGCCGGCAGGTGCGCCGCGATGTCGAGGCGATAGCCCTCGGGGGCGTCGCCGACCTCCGTCTCCGGCGGCAGGGTCCAGCCCCAGACCGGATAGGCGAAGGCGGGGAGGGTCGGCCGCAGGGCCTGCGCCCGCCCGACGATGGCGGCCGAGGCCTTGTGATCGCAATGGGGGTCGTGGCCCCAGGTGACGAAGACCGCGCCGGCGTCGCAGGAATCGGCCTCTTCGAGGATGGCGGCGGCGGCGGCATCGGCCTGCGGGCCGGCGCTCGGCGCATGAGCGTCCGGCAGGCGCAGGAACCGCACGTGCCTGGGCGCGAGGCCGAGCTCCGCCACCGCCGCGCGGGTCTCGTCCTCCCGCAGGGACCGCAGGCGCTCGGGCGGGTAGAGGGCCGAATGGGTGTGCGAGCCGCACCCGTCCGTCACCACGACGAGGCGCACGGCGCGGCCGAGGCGGCTTGCCTCGGCGATGAGGCCGCCGCAGCCGAGGCTCTCATCGTCGGGATGGGGGGCAACCACCACGAGGCCCCCGGTCCCCACCAGGGTGTCGAGGGGGACGGCGGGCAGGCGCTCTGCGGCGGCGAGGAACGCTTCGACGTTCATGGGGGCCTCGTTCAGGGTCGGAGACGGGCTCCGGCATCACCGATGTGGCCCGGGAGATCAAGCCGCCGTGCGGCGCCTAACACACCGCCTCGATGGCCTCGCGCCCGGCTTTCATGTCGGCGGCGGTGGCTTCCGGCGCGTCCTGCACCTTCGGCGCGGCGCTGGCGCGGCACAGGGAGATGAGGATCGGGAAGTGATCGGAGCCGATATACGGCAGCCGCTCCAGGTGGCCGAGGAGGAAGTCGTCGCTGAAGAACACGTGGTCGAGGGGCCAGCGCAGGAGCGGCCATTTGGCGTTGAAGGTCGGATAGAGGCCCCGGCCGATGCGGGGGTCGAGGAGGCCGCTGATCTGCTGGAACAGGGTCGTGGTGCGCGACCAGGCGACGTCGTTAAGGTCGCCCGCCACCACGGCCGGCCCGTTCAGCTCCCGGACCTCGCGGGCGACCATCACGAGTTCGGCGTCGCGCGGCGCGGAACTCTGGCCGGGATGGGGCGGGCGCGGATGCACCCCGTAGAAGGTGAATCGCTCGCCCGACGGCAGGACCACGCCCGTGCGGATCGACGGCACGTCGTCCTCGAGGAGGAACCGGATCTGCGGATTCTCGAGGGGCAGCTTGGCATAGAACAGGAGCCCGTAGGTGTTGGGCTGGGCCTGCTCGACCGCATGGGGGTAGCGCGCCTTCAGGGGGCTCAACGCCTCGCGCCAGCGCGCATCCGTTTCCAGCACGAGGAGGAGGTCGGGGTCGTGCCGCGCCACGAGGCGCAGGAGGCTCTCGTGGTCGTCGTTGTCCTGGAGCACGTTGGCGATGAGCACCGAGACCTTCGCGTCGATCCGGCACTGGGCGTCCGTCGCGGCCACGGCCTGGGGGGCGTGGAGCGGCGTGAACGGGCGGATCTTGTGGAGCTGGTGGGCGAGGCAGGCGACGAGGACGACGAGGAGCATGAGCCCCGTCCGGTCGCGGGCGAAGACGAGGAGCAGGGCGAGGACGGGGAGGATTCCCACCGCCACCTGCAGGCGCGGGAAGTCGAAGGTCCGGATGAAGCCGGCGTCGCTGCGGAGGAACGGGATCAGAGTCGCGGCCACGAGAAGCCAGCCGGCTCCCTTGAGGGCCCATATCCAAACCGAACCCGCCACGCACGCACTCCCGCATTCCCACGCCGATCACGGCCAAGACCGGCACGACCGGCCAAAGCCAAGACCGACGCAACGCCGCGACGGCGGCGATGGTGCCGGATGCCGGTCCGGAAATCGTCGCCCGGCGCCTAGGGGCCGTCGTCCAGGGCGTCCAGCATCCGCGTGGCCGTCTCCACCGGCATGGCGATCCGGCGCGCATCCCCGGCCGGCTCGCCGAAGGCGAAGCCCGTCGGCTGGGCGCGGACATGGCCGATCCCGGCCTGGAGGATGCGGATGAAGCCCACCGGCGACAGCATCACGCCGACTCGCGTCCCGGCCGGGCCGAACACGGTGTTGTGGAGAGCCGAGCCTGCTTCGCCGACGACATGGGTCGCACCGGCGAACAGGGCCACCTGCCGCCCGAGGGATAGTGTCTCCGGGTGGACCACCGCGTAGCCGCGGCGCACGGCCAGGGCCTCGATCTCGGCGTGGTTGGTGAGGGACGACCCGGCGCCGGTCCGGGTCCGGCTGATGTAGAGGCGAGCGGGAAAGGTTTCGGGCTCCGCCGGGAACAGTCCCCAGGCGAGATTGGCCAGGGGTGAGATGGCGCTGCGCCAGCGGAGGAAGCTCGGCACGTAGACATCGCGGGCGAACAGGGTCTCCCTTCCCTTGTCCTGCCACAGGATGCGGTCGGGCCCGATTCCGGCGAGACGCAGCATATCCCCGACCCACGGCGCCACGTCGGCATCGAGGATGATGCGGGCCCGCAAGGGGGCGGCGAGCGCCAGGATCAGCCGGGGCCAGAGGTCGAGGAGCCAGTGGCCCCACACCGCCTCGCCGCCCTGCGAGAGCAGGATGCACGGCTCGTCGATGACGCGTATCCGCGACGGCGGCGCGATGCGGGCGGTCGTCTCGTCGAGTTCGAGGAAGCCGGCGTTGAACGGATAATCGAATCGTCCGAGTTCATGGAACTTGTAGCGGTCGAGTTCGATCAGCGCGTCGCCGCGCACGAGAAGACCCTTGCCGAACAGCAGCGTACCGCCGCCCATCCGGTAGAGGCGCAGCGGCGGCACCGACGCGCCGTTGCGATCGTACGTCGCGCGATCGCCCGAACCGAGCCAGCACAGCGGCCGCATGGTCTGTTCGCGGGGCGGGGCGACTTCGTGGAACCGGATGCCGTCGGGGGCCGGCCCGGCACAGAGTTCGCCGATGCTGTCCACCGGCAACGCGATCGCGTCGAGGGGTAGGCGCGCGACGGTTCGGGGCTGGAGCGGTGCCTTGTTCCCGTGCATGGACTCCGATCCGTCCCCACCCATTCAGCGCTGTCCTCGGAGCCTCAAACACCCCAACGGCTCAACCGACGCTTTGCGGCGCCCGGTTCTCCGGGTCGAGCCCGTCGGCGATGTCGCCGATCAGGCGGGCGGCCCGCCCCACGGCGTCGCGACGGCCGAGGGATGCAATGCGGGCCGGGTCGAGGGCAACGCCGGCCCGGATCAGGTCGGGCCACGCCTCCGATGGCCCCCAGGCTGGGCGATGGATCGCCGCCCCCTGCGCCGCGAGCGCCCGGGCGGTGGCGGCCTGCTCGTCGAAGGCCCGCGGCTCGGGGATGCAGACGAAGCGCTTGGCCCGCGCGACGACGTCCGAGACGAGCCCGTCGCCGCCGGCCCCGATCACCAGGGCGGCCCGATCGAGGTACGGCGCAATCTCGCTGACCCAGCCGTGCAGGTGGAGATTCTCGGGCGTCTCGTCGGGCACGTCCGCGACGGGGCCGAGGACGTGCCACTGCCGCTCCGGCACCGCGCGCGCCGCCGCCGCGAGATCGGCGCCGTCCCCGCCCGCCCCCCCGCGTCCGTAGACCACGACGAGGGAGCCGTCCTCCGGCGGCCGGTCGACCCGCGGTTCGGCGGCGAGGAAGCCGAGATACGCGGTTTTGGCGCGGACCCAGTCGGGGTTCGTCCCGCTGTCGAGGGTTTCGGGAAAGAACGCCAGCAGGCGCTCCGCGCCGCGGAAGGCTTCGAGGTGGGGCGGGTCCGTGCGGTCTCCGGGAAGCCGCACCACCAGGGTCGGCACCGACAGCAGCCGGGCGAACAGCGCGACTTCGACGGACACGTCGATGATGATCAGGACGGGATCGGCCGCCGCGACCCAGGCGGCGATCCGGGCCATGCGGGCGCGGAGTCCGTCGATGCCGAGGGGGGCGTAGTGGAATGCCAGGGGGCGGCTCGCGGCTTGGTCGCGCCCGTCGAAGCCCTCGGCGATACGGTCGTCGGGCAGGTCGAGGCACGAGGTGATGCCGGGGTCCGCTCCATGGAACGTGCCGAGGAGGGTGCAGGGCCTGTTGAGGGCTTGGGCGATGAGGCGCGCCCGAGCCGCGTGCCCGGCGCCCTGGTGATGGACGTAGTAGCCGATGGGCCGCCGGTTCATGCCGCGTGTCGACTCATGCGGCCGGCGCCGCCATGGCGAGGTCTCCGCCACGTCGCGCCCGAAGCGTCCTCCGAAGGGCTTCGAGGTCGGCCAGGACCACGTCGAGGGGCTGCGCCTGCGGCTCCGGGCCGGGCTCGCCGATCCGCGCCGCAAGGCGTTCGACGAACGCGATGGCGTTGCGGCATGGCTCGTCCGTGACCTCGGCGACCATGGCCCCGACGGTATCCGCGTCGATCCCGAGCCTGCGCAGGGCGGCGGGCCAGTCGGCGCCGGCCTCCCAGGCGAGACGCCAGTCGCGGCGGCGCTCGATCAGGGCGCGCCAATGGTCCGCCGGCGGAAGGCGGTAGCTTTCGTGGCCTCCGGCGACGCGGGATCGGCGCAGCATCTCCGTGGCCATACCGCCCTCGACCCGGCCGGCAGCCCGGTCGGAGACGGCGATGGACACCGCGGGGCAATGGCGCACCCGCCCGCCGGCTCGGCGGACCCGCGAGACCAGGGCGTTGTCCTCGCCGCAGGCCAGGGCCGGCAGGCCGTCGACGGATTCGTAGAGATCGACCCGGAGGGCCAGACTCGCCGCGACGTGGTCGCCGTGGCGCGGCGCCGGATCGTGCGGCGGCGGGTCGATGAGATCTTCCAGGGCGCGCACGCCGACCCAGTAGCGCTCGATCCGGGCATGGAGGTCGGCCAGCCCCGGATCGGGGCGCTCGGCCTCCGGGTCGATCATCAGGCGGCCGCCGACGAGATCGGCGCCCTCGAGCGCGCGTAGGTTGGCGAGTGCCCAATCGGCCGGAGCGACGGCGTCGGCATCTGTGCTGAGGAGGACGCCGTCGGAGACATTCTCGTCGCGCAGCCAGGCGACCCCGGCCTCCAGGGCCATCCGCCGGGCGGTGCCGACATGGGCGTCCGGCGGTGCGATCTGCGCCTCGATCACCCGCAGGCGAAGGTTCGCGCTGATGCCGTCGCGCTCCAGGGCGCGCAGGGTCGGCACGGTCTCGTCGGTGCAATTGTTAGCCAGCACCACCACCCGCAGCCGCGCCTCCGGGCCAGCGCCCGCTTGCGCATCGAGGGACCGGATCAACCGGGACAGGATCGCGGCCTCGTTGCGGGCGGGCACGCAGACGACCGCCCGCGACAGGGCTCCGTGATCGGCCATCACCGGCTCAGGCCTCGTCGAGGAGGTGGGCGCGGAGCGGACTGGGCGCGGCGAGGCGGATCTCCTCCGCGTAGAGCGCCTCGTAGCGATCGGTCATGATGTTGGCGTCGAACAGGTGCTCGGCCCGGCGCCGGCAGGCCTGGCGCTCCAGGCCGATGGCTTCGGCGACGGCCCGACCGAGGTCGGCGACATCGTCGGCTTTCGCCAGCACGCCGCACGAGGCATCGAGGATGTCGGGAATCGCGCCGCGCCCGAACGCCGCCACGGGCGTGCCGCAGGCGAGCGATTCCGCCACCACCAGGCCGAACGGTTCCTCCCAGCGCGGGCTGCACAGGGTGACGTGGGCCTCGCCGACGCGTCGGGCGAGGTCGGCATGGGAGAGGTGGCCGAGATAGGTCACGTCCGGGCCGAGGCGCGGGCTGATCATGCTGTCCCAATAGGCCGGATCGCTGCGTGGGCCGGCGAAGACCAGGGGCAGGCCGGCGGCGCGGGCCGCGTCGATGGCCAGGTGCGGCCCCTTCTCGGGAACGAGGCGTCCGGTCCAGATGGCGTGGGGCGGGTCCTTCGGCTGAGGATTGAAGGCGAAAGCGTCGAGGTCGATCCCATTACCGATGAGGAGCGGCCGGGGAATCACGTCGCACCACTCCGCCGCGAGGGATTCCGATACGGCCGCAAAGGTCATGTCGTGGGCCCGTGCCCGCACGCCCTGAACGAAGGGTTCGAAGGGCGGCGTGTGAAGGGCCGTCACCATCGGGGCGCCGATCTCGGGCGCGCGCAGCAGGGGCAGGGGATGGAGGCTATTGTTGTGGACGATGTCGAAGCTGCCCCGGGCGACGGCGTCCATGATGATTTCGTAGGCCCGATCTTCGCGGCGATCGATCTCGATGGCCGAAGCCGCGTCGAAGGCACTGCCCGTGGGCGGACACACCGGAACGAGGCCCAGGTCGGCCTGCGAGCCCTCCGACGCGTAGAGCGTGACCGCATGGCCGCGGGCGCGCAGGGCGCTGGCGAGGAAGTGCGTGTGCATCTCGAGGCCGCCCGAGAAGGGCTGGGCGATGGGATACTTGAGATGCGCGATGATGGCGATCTTCACGGGACTTGAAACACGGCGGCTGGAGGGGGCCAGGAAGCCGGGGTGGAAAGTCGAGGCGGCCGAAATCCGCCCTAACACGACGCCTTTCGGCTGAACAACGCCAAGATGTCGCCGGCTCGGCTCGATTCCGGCTGCGGGTCCGAGGAAGGTGTCGAACGAGTGCTTCGAGGTCGCTGCAGTCACGATGGCGATCCGGTCCGCTTGAAAACGAGTGATCCTGTCTTTTCCATAGTTTGTCTGAACGATCCCTGACTTCGAGAGACGGTAAACCCCCGTGCCGCCACGGGCATCGCCGGGTCCTCAAGCCGGCTGAGGGTGGCATGGGGTATGTGCGGCGGGACGGCCACGCACCAATCCCTGCTGCCCCGCAGCGAAGGGCCAATCGATTTTCTCAAGATCTGCTCAGGAACCAAGGTGCAGACCCAACGTTTCTGCTTCAGAACAATATCTCTGGAGGAACACATGCAACGTTCGACCACGCTGACCGGCGCTGCCGCCATTCTTCTTCTCTCGGCCACCACGGCCTTCGCAGCGCCCTGCGCCACCGGCACGGCAGGCAAGTCCGCCTCGATGGAGAAAAGCTCTAAGGTCGACGGCGGTGCGACGGGCAACGTCACTCCCGGTGCCAAGGCCGAGTCCCCCGGCACCGTCGGTGCCATGAACAACGTCGGTTCCAACACCGCGACATCGCCGAGCGACGTGTCGAAGCAGGCCGAAGGCAAGCCCACGGCGGCTCAGCAGGGCAACGATTGCTGAGGCGGATTGGGCGGCGATCCAAGCGATCGCCGCCTTTCATTGAGTTTCGAGCGGGACCGATCCGGGAGAAATCCCGGATCGGTCCCGTTTCACGTTTCGGCGTCGCGCGACGGAAGTGCCGCTGACCGATCAAAGGTCCGGCGGCCTGTCGGGACGGGAGGAGAGCCCACTCCTCGAAAGGCCGTCCGCATCGCCTCCGCGGCCCCGTGACGCCCGTGGCCGCGCCCGTCGCAAAAATTTCGCCTCTCTGTCATCTGGGGTGTTGACGGGGCGATGGGGGGTCCGTATACCCCGGTCATCGGCGGCGGCCAGCGGGACTTGAGGGTCTGGCGGCGGTGCCGGTACATCTTGGAGACGATTTATCGGATGGATGATCCGGCTTTGGCTG
>NZ_JAKSXV010000098.1 GCF_022829345.1 Methylobacterium sp. J-090
TCTGGTGGTTTGAGCGGTGTGCCCAGAACCCGATCCCATCTCGAACTCGGCCGTTAAACGCACCAGCGCCCATGGTACTGTGTCTCAAGACACGGGAGAGTCGGTCGCCGCCAGACCTGCACAGCACATCAATCACAAACACTCCCTCCAGACGATCACCCCCGAAACAGGCCGCCCCTCAACAGGGCGGCCTGTTCGCGTTCGCGGCCCTCGTACATGACCAAACCGTCATCGGCCCGCCAGCGTCCCGTCATGGGCCCGCCGCCATCCTCTCCGCCTTGGTCGAGAAGGGGAGGGGGCCATGGGAACTGCTTCCCCGTCGCGCAGCGAGGCCGTATCGTTCGGCCCCATGCGCCTACTCATCATTGAGGACGACCGTGAGGCGGCGTCCTATCTCGCCAAGGCCTTCCGCGAGGCCGGTCACGTACCCGATCTGGCCCATGACGGCCTCGACGGCTACGCGCTGGCTCGCGAAGGCGATTACGACATGCTCATCGTCGATCGGATGCTGCCCAAGCTCGACGGATTGTCGCTGATCCGCGCCCTGCGCGAGCAGGCCGTGACGACGCCGGTCCTCATCCTGTCGGCGCTCGGTCAGGTCGATGACCGGGTGAAGGGTCTGCGCGCCGGCAGCGACGACTACCTCCCCAAACCCTACGCCTTCTCGGAACTGCTCGCCCGGGCCGAAATTCTGGCCCGCCGCCGCGTTGCGCCAGCGGGGATCGCCGAGACCACGGCCTACCGGGTCGGCGACCTGGAACTCGACCGCTTGTCGCGTCGCGTGACCCGGGCGGGACACGAGATCGTCCTCCAACCGCGCGAGTTCCGGCTACTCGAATACCTCATGCGTCATGCCGGCCAAGTGGTGACGCGGACCATGCTGCTCGAACACGTCTGGGACTACCATTTCGATCCGCAGACCAACGTCATCGATGTCCACGTGTCGCGTTTGCGGGCCAAGGTCGACAAGGATTTCGAGCGGCCGATCATCCACACCGTGCGCGGGGCGGGCTATGTCGTGCGTGCCGACGAAGCGCGCGGCAGCTGATGGCCGCCGGTCTTCGAAAGCCTCGATCCTCGCCGACGCGCGGCCACGTCAAACTTCAGAACGTCTTTCGTACGACGGCCTTCAAGCTGTCCTTCGCCTATCTGCTCGTCTTCGCCACCTTCGCCTTCCTGGCGCTGGGCTACGTCGCCTGGAACGCCGGCCGGGTGCTCGACGACCAGATGGTGTCCACCATCGAGGCGGAAATCAACGGGCTGTCGGAGCAGTACAAGTCCGGCGGGCTGCGGCGCCTGATCTCCGTGGTCGAGCGCCGCGCCGGCGAGCCGGGGGCGTCCCTCTACCTCGTGACCACGGCGGCCGGCGAGCACGTGGTCGGCAACGTCGGTGCCTTGCCGCCAGGACTCCTCGCCGAGCCGGGACAGACCGAGGCCTCCTATGCCCGCGGCGGCTCGTCCAGCCTCGATCACCGCGCGATCATGCGGATCTTCACCCTGCCGGGGGGCTTTCGCCTCATCGTTGGTCGCGACGTCGAGGAGCGCGACCGCCTGCGTTCGGTCATCGGCGGCACCTTCGGCACGTCCCTGCTGCTGGTGATTATCCTTGGTGTCGTCGGCGGCTGGTTCGTGGCGAGCCGCGTACTGAAGCGGGTCGACGCCATGACGGAGACCACCCGGCGGATCATGGCGGGTGACCTCGGGGGGCGCCTGGCGGTGGCTGGCAACGGCGACGAACTCGATCGCTTGGCTCAGAACCTCAACGAGATGCTGGAGCGCATCGGAGAGTTGATGCTGGGGCTGCGCGAGGTGTCCGACAACATCGCCCACGACCTCAAGACGCCGCTCACCCGTCTGCGCAACCGGGCCGAAGAGGCCGTGCGTTCGGCTTCCGATGCCGAGGAACTGCGTCTCGCCATGGAAGGGGTGATCGAGGAGAGCGACGGTCTGATCCGGGTGTTCAACGCTCTCCTGATGATTGCCCGCCTGGAGGGTGTGTCCGCCCGGGAACTCGTGGCGGCGTTCGATATCGGGGCGACGGCGCGCGAGGTCGGCGAACTCTACGAGGCCGTGGCCGCCGAGGCGGGCCTGTCCCTCGACGTCTTCGCCGAGGATGGCCTTTGGTTCGTGGGCAGCCGCGAACTCATCGGCCAGGCGCTCGCCAATCTCATCGACAACGCGGTGAAGTACGGGGCCGCGCATCCGAGTCGAGGCGGTATCCGGGTCACGGCCGAGCGGGGCGCCGACGCGATCCGCCTCGTCGTATCCGATCGCGGACCCGGTATTCCGGAGGCGGCGCGTGGCCGCGTCCTCGACCGGTTCGTTCGCCTGGAGGACGCCCGCTCGCGGCCCGGGTTCGGCCTCGGGCTCAGCCTCGTGGCGGCCATCGTGCGCCTGCACCAGGGCAGCCTGGAACTCGAGGACAATGCCCCGGGCCTCGCCGTCGTGGTAACCCTTCCGGCCCTCGCCGTGGGAGACCGTGCATGACCGAGTCGGGCAGCCTCCACCACCGCCTGCGCCGGGCCCCGCCCCTGGTCGATCCGGCGGCAGCGGCCCGGCTCCTCGCCGATATCGAGGATGCGCTTCCCGCCGGACTGCTCGATGCCCCCCTGCGAGCGCTCCTCCTCGCGCTGACGGAGCAATCGCCGTTCCTGTGGCAGGCCGTGGCGCGCGATCCGGCGCGGTTCGCCGTGCTGGTTTCGCAATCCCCCGAGACCGCGCATGCCGATCTCGTGGCGCGCCAGCGCGCCGCCGGCGGCATCGGCGACCCCCTCGCCATTGCCCGCACCCTGCGGGTGAACCGCACGGAGCACGCGCTCCTCGTGGCCCTCGCCGATCTCGGGGGGCTCTGGACCCTCGACGGGGTGACGGCGGCCCTTTCCGACTTCGCCGATGCGTCGGTGCTGGCGGCGACGGACGCCGTCCTGGCCGAAGCGGCGGCGGCGGGGCGGTTCCTGCCCGTCGATCCGAACGATCCACAGACCGGGTCCGGGCTCGTCATCCTGGCGCTCGGCAAACACGGATCGGGCGAGCTGAACTACTCCAGCGATATCGATCTCGTGGTGTTCTTCGATTCCGCCGACGCCCCCCTCAAGGAAGGGCTCGCACCGACGCAGTTCTTCACCAAGCTCGCACAGGGCATCGCCAAGCTCCTGCAGGAGCGCACGGCCGACGGCTACGTTCACCGCGTCGATTACCGCCTGCGGCCGGACCCGGGCTCGACGCCGACGGCCGTGTCCCTGAACGCCGCGTATCTCTACTACGAGACCCTCGGCCAGAACTGGGAGCGCGCGGCCTACATCAAGGCCCGGCCCATCGCCGGCGATCTCGCCCTCGGCGCACGCTTCCTCGAAGATCTGCGCCCGTTCGTCTGGCGCAAGTACTTCGATTTCGCCTCCATCGCCGACGTCCATGCCATGAAGCGGCAGATCCATGCCGTGCGTGGACACGACACCATCGCGGTGGCCGGGCACGACATCAAACTCGGGCGCGGCGGCATCCGCGAGATCGAGTTCTTCGTCCAGACCCAGCAACTCGTGTTCGGCGGACGCCGGCCGGCTTTGCGCGGACGGCGCACGGTGGAGATGCTCGCCACCCTGACCGACGAGGGTTGGATCGACGCGACGGCCCGCGACGAACTGGCGAAGGCCTACGATTTCCTACGGACCATCGAGCACCGTATCCAGATGGTGCGCGACGAGCAGACCCAGCGCCTGCCGTCGGAACCCGCCGATCTCGAAAGGTTCGCGCGCTTCGCGGGCTTCTCGACGCTTGCGGAGTTCGAGACGGCGCTGCTGCATCATGCCCGCCGGGTCCAGGCCCACTACGCCCTCCTGTTCGAGGCAGAGCCGGACCTGTCGTCGGCGGTGGGCGATCTCGTCTTCAGCGGGACCGGCGAGGACCCCGAAACCCTCACCACCCTCCGCACCCTCGGCTTTCGCGAGGCCGAGCGCGCCGTCGAGACCGTGCGCGGCTGGCATTTCGGGCGCCGTCCCGCCGTTCGCACGGCGCGGGCAAGGGAGGTCCTTACCGAACTCGTCCCGGCGCTGCTGCAGGCCCTCGGCGGGACGGCCGAGCCCGATGCGGCCCTGGAAACCCTCGACCGGGCCTTCGCCCGGATGCCCGCCGCCCTCGAGCTCCTGACGATCCTGCGCTCCAACGAGCGCCTGCGCCTGCTCTTCGCCGATCTGCTCGGGACGGCGCCGCGCCTGGCCGAGACCGTCTCGTTCAGCCCGCACGTCCTCGATGCGGTGCTGGAGCGTGACTTTTCCGCGCCGCCCGCGGAGCCCGGCGGGATCGCCGCGCATTTTCAGGCCCTCCTCGGACACCCGGCCGACCACGAGGATTTCCTGGATCGCAGCCGCGACGCAGCCCGGCACCTGCGCTTCCTCACCGGCGCACGTCTCCTCTCGGGCATCCTCGCGCCGGCCGAGGCGGGCCGTGCCTATACGGCCGTGGCCGATGCGGTCGTCGCGTCCGCCCTCGAGCAGGTCTCGGAGACCTTCTTTGCCGAGCACGGGGCGGTGCCGAAGGGGCGCCTCGCAATCCTCGGACTCGGCCGGCTCGGATCGTGCCAGCTGACGGCGGATTCCGATCTCGACCTCGTCATGGTCTACGATTTCGATCCCGAGGCACGCCTGAGCGCCGGATCGCGCCCCCTCGACGCGGCGGTGGCCTATAACCGCCTGATCCAGCGCTTCGTCGCTGCCCTCACCGTCCCGACCCGGCGGGGGCGCCTCTATGAGGTCGATCTGCGCCTGAGGCCCGGCGGCGGACAAGGGCCGGTCGCCGTGCAGTTGCGCGGGTTCCGAGCCTATCATGAGACCGAGGCCGAACTCTGGGAACACATGGCCCTGACCCGCGCGCGGGTGATCGCCGGCGATGCTGGGTTCGGCGCCGAACTCCTCGACACGATCCGCGCCATCGTCACGCGCCCGCGCGCGGCCGCCGACGTGTATGGCGCCGTGCAGTCCATGCGGACCCTGGTGGCCGAGGAGAAGGGCGATTCCGGCCCCCTCGATCTGAAGCTCGCGCCGGGCGGTCTCCTCGACCTCGACTTCCTGGTCCAGGCCCTCGTCCTGGCGCATGGCGCCCGATTCCCCGATCTCGCGGGCGTGGCGGGCGCGGAGGTGCTGGCGCGGGCGGCCGAGCACGGTCTCCTGGCCCGCGACGATGCCGAACGCCTGCGCGGTGCCTACCGGCAGTTCGACGATGTCCTGCATTGGCAGAGGCTGATGGTGGAGGGCGACCCGACCCAGGCCTCGCCCATTGCCATGACGCGTCTGGCCGTGGCGCTGGGCATGCCGGACGCGGCCCACCTGATGGTTCAGCTCGACGAGCGCCGCGCCGAGGTCCGGACCCTGTTCGATCGCCTCCTCGCCTGAAGGGGACGGTCCTACGACCATCGCTTGAGCGCTTCGGCGAGGCGGAAGCCGCCTTCGCGCGAGCGCCGCGCTGCCTTGCCGATCCCCATCCGCCCTGATCGAGCGGACACGGTATCAGCCGGCGGCCGGCTCCATCCGGCCGAGGCGCGGCGTCGCCCCCGCCGCATCGCGCAGGGACGCGACGGTCTCCTGGGATGTCTCGAAGGCGACGTCACGCAGGCGCTCCGGCGTCGGGGCCGGCAGGCGTACGAGAACGATGGTGCCCAGGCCCTCCTGCGAGCGCAGGCGCAGGGAGCCGCCATGCAACTCGGCCATGGATCGGGCGATGGCGAGGCCGAGGCCGGAGCCTTTGTAGGTCCGGGTGAGGTTGGTCTCGACCTGCTGGAACGGGGCACCGAGGCGCCGCAGGGCCGCCCTGGGGATGCCGATTCCCGTATCCTCAATGAATATGTTTACGGCATCCCCCGACGGCCGCGCCTTCACGATGATCCGGCCATCGCCCTCGGGGGTGAACTTCACCGCATTCTGGACGAGGTTGAGCAGGATCTGATGCAGAGCTCGCTCGTCGGCCAGGACCGTCAGGCCCTCGACGAGATCGACGTCGATGGTCAGCGACTTGGCCCGGGCCGGCTCGGCCACGAGCTTGAGTGCCGCCTCGATGGCGTGGGCGAGTTCGATCTCGCGGCGGACCAGTCTGACCCGATGGGATTCGATGCGCGACATGTTCAGGATGTCGTCGATGACCGACAGGAGGTAGTCGCCGCTCGAACGGATATCCCGGCAGTACTCCGTGTAGCGTAGAGAACCGAGGACGCCGTAGACCCCGCTCTCCATGAGTTCGGCAAAGCCCATGATCGCGTTGAGCGGTGTGCGCAGCTCGTGGCTCATGTTGGCGAGGAATTCGGATTTGGCCTGGTTCGCCGACTCGGCCTGGGCCTTCTGATCGAGGTAGCGCTCGGCGAGGTCCGCGAGCTGCTGGGTCTGGAGTTCGAGGGTCCGGCGCGAGCGCTTGAGATCCTTGACCGTGGCGAGGAGTTCGCGCTCGGAGGCCACGAGCTGTTCCTGATGGCGTTTCAGGCTGGTGATGTCCGTGCCGACGGAGACGTAGCCCCCATCCTTGGTGCGCCGCTCGCTGATCTGCAGCCAGCGCCCGTCCGTGAGTTCCGCCTCGAAGGTGCGGGCGGTAGCGCCCGCATGCTCGAGTTCGCGCATCTCGCGGCGGATCGGCGGCAGCACGCCGCGTCCCATGATCTCTCCGTAGCGCCGTCCCGGTACGGCATCGTCCTGGCTCAGGGCGTGGAGGTGCCGGAACTTGGAGTTGCACAGGACGAGGCGGTTGCTGGTATCCCACAGGACGAAGGCCTCGGAGATCGCCTCGACGGCGTCGCGCAGGCGCATGTCGGCGGTGGCGTTGAGTTCGGCCAGATTGCGCTGCTCGGTGACGTCGAGGGCGATGCCGACGAGGTGGCGGCCGCCGGTCACGGTGTCGGGGACGATCTCGGCACGCATGCGCATCCAGGTCCAGATCCCAGAGGCCGACCGGATCCGGAATTCGTGGTCGACGGTGGACTGGCTGGCGGCAAGGTGGCGGGCGAGGCTGTAGAGGTCGCCGTCCTCGGGATGCACCAGGGCGTTGACGTCGCCGAAGGAGAGGAACTCGCGCTCGCGACGGTATCCGAGCAGGGTGTACATGGAGTCCGACCAGTAGATCCGGCCGCGCGGGATGTCCCAGTCCCACAGGCCGCAACGGCCACGGCCCAGCGCCGTGTCGAGGCGCTGCTTGATCTGCTCGCAGACCCGATCGACCGCATAGGCGCGGCGGGTCTGGAGCACGTAGGCGATTCCCGTGCCGACGATGACCAGGGCAGCGGCCCCCAGCAGGATGGCATGATTGCGCATCTGCACGCTCCAGGCGGCGGTGACGACCGCGAGGGGTTGCAGCACTGCGACCTGTCCGCGTCCGGCCGACAAGCTGCGAAGCGCGCCCAGGGCGGGACTGCCGTCGGCCAGGGCCACATTCATCACGCCGGCGCGCTCGCGCAGGGTGGTGAGGGCCTGCATCTCGCCGAGATGTCCGGTGAGGGTCTGGCTGCCGGTCCAGGGCGGTATCGCGGCGACGATGACGTCGTCGTTGCCGACGATGAGAAGCTGGCGCCCGTCCGGAAGGAGATGGGCGGGAAGAAGCGCGGAAAGGCGACCGCTCAGGTCGGCGTCGTTCCCGTCGGACTGAACCAGGGCGGCGGCGACCAGCCGCGTCAGGGCATCGATATCCGCGACAGCATGGCGGATCGTGTCCTGCCGCTGGGCATTCAGGTGCAGGCTCTCCACGATCGCCAGACAGGCCAGGAAAGTCGCCAACAGGGCCGGCAGAGCGAAGCGAAGCCAGGTCTCCGCCTGCACGAAACGGGTATGCGTCGCGGTCTGCGGGCGATGAATTCCAAGAATCGTATCCGCACGCGCGGAGAGGGAAGCGGAATCCGCCTCCAGCATGGTCTGACCCCGCGGTTAGGATGAATCGTCGTGGAAGCGCGATCGCGTCGCGCTTCGAATCGCATTCATAACACCATTTTCACTGCGGAGTTGTCCACGCTTTTTTGCGGGTTCCGTCGTAATGCAACTTTTAGTACGCCGATTCGATGGAGCTTGACCGTGGAAGAAATTCACCATTAACAACAATGGTTTGCCGAATTTACAGCATGCGTCCGACGATGTCCGACACGTCCCGTGATAGGCCCGTGCGGGCACGGATGGCCGTAAGTGCTTGTTCCGCTTGGGCTCGTCGTTCCGGCTCCAACGTCCGCCACGCGCTGAACCCCGTGAGCAGCTTGGCCGCGATCTGCGGATTGGTACCGTCGAGGGTCGTGACCGTCTCGGCGAGGAGGTCGTAGCCGGCCCCGTCCGGCCGGTTGAACTGGGTCGGATTGCCGACGCTGAAGCTGCCGATGAGGGATCGCACCCGATTCGGGTTGGTCATCGCGAAGGCCGGATGAGCCTGGAGTCGGCGGACGCGGGCGAGGGTGGCCTCCTCCGGGATCATGGCCTGGATCGCGAACCACTTGTCGAGGACGAGCGGCTCGTCGGCGTAGCGCTCCGCGAAGCCCGCGAGGGCGGTTTCACGGGCCGGACCTGGAATCTGCGCCAGGACCGCCAGGGCGGCGAGGCGGTCGGTCATGGTCGTCGCCGCCTCGATCTGCGCCAGGGCGAGGTCGCCACCAGCCCGCGGGTCGGCGGCCGCGATGAGATCGAGGGCGATGTTGCGCAGGGCCCGGCGGCCGGCCGCGGCGGCATCCGGCGAGAACGGCGTGCCAGGCCGGTCCGCCAAGGTCTCGCGCAGGCGGATCAGACGGTCGTGGAGGCCCTGTCCGAGGCGTCGGCGCAGAAGGGTGCGGGCGCGGTGGATCGCGTCGGGGTCGATGTCCCGGCCCAGGGTGTTGGCGATGTCCCCCTCGCTCGGCAGCGTCAGCACGAGGGCGGCATAGGCCGGGTCGCCAAGCGCCTCCGCATCGAGGAACGTCGCCAAGGCCGCGACAAGGCCGTCATCCGCCGCGTCCGGCGCCGGGGTACGGGACTCGGCGACGAGGCGCGCCATGGCGACGTCCTGCGCCGCCTGCCACCGGTTGAACGGATCGGTGTCGTGCGCCAGGAGGACGAGGCGGTCGGCATCCGTCGCCGCAGCTCCGATGTGCACGGGCGCGGAGAACCCCCGAAACAGGGACAGGACCGGGGCGACGGGCACATCCGTGAACGTGATGGTGTCGCCGGCCCGCTCCAGCACGAAGACGCCGTCCTGGACGCGGTTGCAGACGGCTTCGTCGATCACCCCGTGAGGGCCGACGAGGCCGAGGGCCACCGGGATGACGAGGGGTGATTCGGAGTTCCCGTTCAGCTCCTGGCGAAACCGTAGGGTCTGGGTCCGGGCGACCGGGTCGTGTTCGTCCTCGACGGTCACCATCGGGGTGCCGGGGCGCTCGTACCAGCGCGCGAAAGCGGTGAGGTCACGCCCCGAGACGACGGCGAAGGCGGCGAGGAAATCCTCCACCGTCGCGGCCGTGCCGTCGCACTCCGCAAAGTAGCGGTCCATGCCCCGGGCGAACGTGTCCGCGCCCAGCAGCGTGCGCAGCATCCGTACGATCTCGGCGCCCTTCTCGTAGACGGTGGCCGTGTAGAAGTTGTTGATCTCGGCATATTGCTGCGGGCGCACGGGGTGGGCGAGCGGCCCGGCATCCTCGGGGAACTGGCGGGCGCGCAGGGTGCGGACCTCTCCGATGCGGTGCACCGCCCGGGAGCGCATGTCCGAGGAGAATTCCTGGTCGCGAAAAACCGTGAGGCCCTCCTTGAGGCAGAGCTGGAACCAGTCCCGGCAGGTGACGCGATTGCCCGACCAGTTGTGGAAGTATTCGTGCGCGATGATCGTCTCGATGGCGGCGTAGTCCGCGTCGGTGGCGGTCTCGGGGCTGGCGAGCACGTAGCGGTCGTTGAAGATGTTGAGGCCCTTGTTCTCCATGGCGCCCATGTTGAAGTCCGACACGGCGACGACGTTGAACACGTCGAGGTCGTAGGACCGGCCGAAGGCGGTCTCGTCCCAGGCCATGGAGTGGATGACCGCGTCGAGGGCGTAGGCGGCGCGCTCCGCCTTGCCGGGTTCGACGTAGATGCCGAGCTCGACGGCGCGCCCCTCGCTCGTGGTGAAACGCCCGCCGAGCCGGTCGAGGCGCCCGCCGACGAGGGCGAACAGGTAGGCGGGCTTCGGGTGGGGATCGTGCCAGACGGCGTAGTGCCGCCCCGACCCCGCATCCCCGGCCTCAATGGGGTTGCCGTTGCCCAGCAGCACGGGCGCTTCCGTCCGGTCGGCCTCGATGCGGGTGGTGTAGACGGCCATCACGTCGGGCCGGTCGAGGAAGTAGGTGATGCGTCGGAAGCCGTCCGCCTCGCACTGGGTGCAGTAGACGCCGTTCGAGCGGTAGAGGCCCATGAGCCGGGTGTTGGCCGTGGGATCGATCCGCGTGCGGATCGTCAGGGTGAAAGCCCGCTGCGGCGGCTGAGCCAGGGTGAGGGCGGTCTCCGTCACCCGATACGCGTCCGGCGCGAGGCCGACCCCGTCGAGCTCAACGGAGAGCAGCGTCAGGTCCTCGCCATCGAGCACCAGTTCGACCCCCGCGCGGCCGGCCGGATTGGGCCGGAGGGTCAGAGTCGCGCGCACCTCCGTCGCGTGCGGGTGCAGGTGGATGTCGAGGGCGACCCGGTCGATGAGGTGATCGCTCGGGCGATAATCGGCGAGCCGGATCGGGATCGGGGTTTCGGTGCGCATGGATGCCTCGCCTGTCGCAGGCCTTCCTCTTGGAGCGCTTCGAGTCCGGGCGCAACGCGCGCTCGTTGAGGGGGTTGACGATGGGATCGGCCGTTGACGGGGCTCGCCCGGCCACCACATAGGCCGCACCTTCAGGAGAGTTCACGACGATGCGTTTTCTACACACCATGGTCCGCGTGGCCGATCTCGACCGGGCACTCGCCTTCTACGTCGACACGTTCGGGCTGACGGAGGTCCGCCGCGTCGACAACGAGAAGGGTCGCTTCACCCTCGTCTTCCTCGCCGCCCCCGGCGACGCGGCGACCGCCCGCGAGACCCAGGCGCCGGTCATCGAGCTGACCCACAACTGGGACCCGGAGACCTACACAGGCGGACGCAATTTCGGCCACCTCGCCTACGAGGTCGACGACATCTACGCCTTCTGCGCCAAGCTGCGGGATGCGGGCATCACCATCAACCGGCCGCCGCGCGACGGCAACATGGCCTTCGTGAAGTCGCCGGACGGGATCTCCATCGAGCTTCTGCAGAAGGGCGAGGCCAAGCCGCCGCGGGAGCCGTGGGTCTCCATGGAGAACACCGGTTCCTGGTAGCCGGGAGCCCTCAGCCGGACGACCCCCGCGCGGCCGACGGCTTCGCGGGGACCTGAGCGTCAGTCGGCGCCCACTTCGGGGGCCGGCGTGATGCCGAGTTCGGCCAGTTTGGCCGAGATGGACTCGATGGGCCGCTTGAGCCTGAGGCTGATCACCGAGATCGGCACCCGCTCGCGGGCCAGGGTCCGCAATTCCTGAACTTTCTCCAGCGTCCAGGCCGTTTCATCCGTCGCCATGGTCACCTCCCATCTTGGTCCAGGGGGGCGCCGCGCCGACGCGGCGACCGCCCGGTTTCAGAGTAGAACCCTGGTCGGACCGCACAACCGGGTGCCGAAAATCCCGGCATGCCGCGTCCCTCGGCAGCGGCTTGCGGCACCCCGCCCTTGACCGCGTCACGATCCGCGGCGCACATCCACGCCGGATCAGTCGGCCGGGCGGCCGCTCCGGGCCTCGCGTCCGGGGAGGAAAGTCCGGGCTCCATGGAGAGACGGTGCCGGATAACGTCCGGCGGGGGCGACCCCAGGGACAGTGCCACAGAGAGCAGACCGCCTTGCTTGCAAGGTAAGGGTGAAAGGGTGCGGTAAGAGCGCACCGCGGACGCGGCAACGCGGACGGCACGGCAAACCCCACCGGGAGCAAGACCGAATAGGGGCGACACGGTGGGCCTCGCGGCCCGCCAGGCTTCTCTCCAGGCCCGTCGCCCGGGTTGGTTGCTCGAGGCGCATCGGCAACGATCGTCCCAGAGGAATGGCCGCCACGTCAGGGGGACCCTTAACGGTCGTCCAGGCCCTACAGAACCCGGCTTAAAGGCCGACTGATCCACTTCGCGGTCGATCCGAACGTGCGGCGACGACACGATCACGACACGGCGAAAAACTTACCCTCGGTTAACCTTGCTGAGGTCTGATCGGACCGGGCCGATCCCATGCGGTCCCGTTCGTTGACGGCGCTCAGAGGCCCATGGTACCCCGATTCATCCCGTCAACGGCGATTTTCGGATCGACGGACGCAGCCCGACACGGTCGCGGCGGTGTCCATGCGAGCGGTCGCGCTCCGCGCCGATCCGGTGACGTCCCGTCTCTCCGCGCCGCCGCGAGGCGGCCCAGGCTCTTGGAAGGGACGCATGCGCGGCTCCATCCCCGTCGCGTCTTCGACGCCCCGAATTCAGAACCGTCGCGCCTTCGGGGCCGGGCGATGAAGCGCGTGCGCGACCCTCGTCCCGCGAGCGACGGGGCGCCGCATGTCCCGGTGCTGCTCGCCGAAGTGCTGGCCGCCCTCGATCTGCTGGGCCGGACGCTCGCCGTGGACGGCACCTTCGGGGCCGGCGGCTACACCCGCGCCATGCTCGGCGCCGATCCGGCCATCCACGTTCTCGGCATCGACCGCGATCCGGGCGCCATCGCGGGCGGCGCGCCACTGGTCGCGTCCGCGCATGGGCGCCTCACCCTGGTGCCGGGTCGCTTCGGCACTCTCGACGCCTGCGTGCGCGAGGCCGGTTGGCCCCAAGCCGATGCCGTCGTCCTCGATATCGGCGTGTCGTCCATGCAGATCGATCAGGCCGAGCGCGGCTTCTCGTTCCGCCACGACGGCCCCCTCGACATGCGGATGGAGCGCGCCGGGCGCAGCGCCGCCGACATCGTCAACGACGCTGAGGAAGGCGATCTCGCCGACATCATCTACCATTATGGCGAGGAGCGGCGGTCCCGCGCCGTCGCCCGCGCCATCGTCGAGGCGCGCCGCAAGGGTCGGATCGAGACCACCGCGGCCCTGGCCGAGGTGGTCGCCAGCGTGGTCTGGGCCGATCCGGCGAGCGGCATCAACCCGGCGACGCGGACCTTCCAGGGCCTGCGCATCGCCGTGAACGACGAACTCGGCGAACTCGTCCAGGCCCTGCATGCGGCCGAGCGCATCCTGCGGCCCGGCGGGCGTCTCGCCGTCGTCACGTTCCATTCCCTGGAAGACCGCATCGTCAAGCAGTTCTTCTCGGCCCGCAGCGGCCGCGCGGCGCAGGGTTCGCGCCATCTGCCGAGCCTGGAGGCGCCGGCCCCCCGCAGCTTCACGGCCGTGACCAAGGGTCCTGTCCTGCCTTCCGATTCCGAGATCTTCGCCAACTCGCGCGCCCGTTCGGCCAAGCTGCGCGCGGTGGAACGCACGGACGCGCCCGCGCCCGCGCCCCTGGCCGCCATCGAGACCCTCGCGGCCCTGCCGGAGCGGACTGGCAGGAGCGCACGCCGGTGATCCGTCTGCTGAACGTCCTCGCCGTCCTCGGTCTCATCGGCTCGGCGATCTACGCCTACTCGATCAAGTACGACACGCTGTATCAGGCCGGCCAGGTCTCCAAGGCGCGCAGCCAGCTCCACCGCGAGCGCCAGGCCATCGCGGTCCTGCGCGCCGAGTGGCAGCTGCTGACCCGGCCCGACCGGCTCCAGGCGGCGGTGGCGCGCCACCTCGCCCTCGAGCCCATCGGCACGGCGCATCTCGGGCGCCTCGCCGACCTTCCGGCGCGGCCCGATCGCGGCGACGAGATCGGCCGACTGCTCGCGGCCACCGCGACCCCGAAGGAGAAGCCCGGCGCCAATGAGCCGCGCACCACCGGCTCGGTCACGACCCGCACCGTCACCACCCGCACGACCACGACCAGAACCCCGACCACGGCTTCGAGGTAGCACCCGTGTCGCAAGACGTTTTTTCGGACGCCGTTCCGCCCGAGGCCGAGTCGATGCAACACCCCGAGGTCGAAGCCCCGGTGCCGGAGCCGGCTCCGGCGCCGCGCGCGAACCGGGTCGTCGCGCTCATCCGGGCGATGTTCCATCTCGCCATCGAGCGCAGCTACGCCCGCGTCGGCCTCGTGGGCCTGGGCTTCGCCGCCGTGTTCATGACCATCGGCGTGCGCCTCGTCTATCTCGCGGCGCTCCCCGAGACGGACAATTCCGACAAGCGCGTCGCCGCCTCCGCCACCACGGCGATCCGGCCCGACATCGTTGACCGCAACGGCGAGATCCTGGCCACCGACATCCGTACGGTCTCGGTCTTCGCCGAGCCGCGCAACATCGTCGACAAGGACGAAGCGGTGGAACTGCTCACCGCCGTCCTGCCCCAGCTCAACGCCAACGATCTGCGCACCAAACTCTCGGCCCGCGTCGGATCGACGGGGAAGGAGAAGGGCTTCGTGTGGGTGAAGCGCGAGATCACCCCGAAGCAGCAGGCCGAGGTCCATCGCCTCGGCATCCCCGGCATCGGCTTCCTGCCCGACCACAAGCGCGTCTATCCCAACGGGGTCGCCGCCGCCCACATCATCGGCATCACCAACCTCGACAATCTCGGCATCGCCGGCATCGAGAAGTACATCGACACGCAGGGCAACAAGGCGCTCAACGAGTTCGGCCTTGTCGCCAAGCAGACCGACCTCAAGCCGGTTCAGCTCTCCATCGATCTACGCGCGCAGTTCGCGCTTCGCGACGAGCTCGCCTGGGGCGTCGATCACTTCAAGGCCAAGGCCGCCGCCGGCATGATCCTCGACGTGACCACCGGCGAAGTCATCGCGCTCGCCTCCCTGCCGGATTTCGACCCCAACGACCCGGCCGACGCCCTCTCGGCCGACCGCATCAACCGCATGAATGTCGGCGTCTACGAGATGGGCTCGACCTTCAAGGCGATGACCCTCGCCATGGCCCTCGATTCCGGCAAGTACAACGTCAACTCGACCTTCGACACTAGGGGCGGCGTGCTCACCTGGGGCCGGCAGAAGATCCACGAGTACCACGGTACCAACCGCACCATCACCATGCCGGAGGTGTTCACGCACTCGTCCAACATCGGCTCGGCCAAGATGGCGCTGGGCATCGGCGTGCCCGGCCACAGGGCCTTCCTGAAGAAGATGGGCCTCACCGACCGCATGCGGACGGAGCTGCCTGAGAGCGCCGAACCCATCGTCCCGTCGCGCTGGACCGAGATCAACACCATCACCATCGCGTTCGGCCACGGCCTCGCCGTGGCGCCGATCCAGGCGGCGGCGGCGGTGGGCGCCATCACCAACGGCGGCAACCTCATCGTGCCGACCTTCCTCAAGACCACCGAGGCCGAGGCGCTGAAGAAGGCGACCCGGGTGCTGAAGCCGGAGACCAGCGAGGCGATGCGCTTCATCATGCGCCTCAACGCCGTCGAGGGCTCGGCCAAGAAGGCCTCGATCCCGCTCTACTACGTCGGCGGAAAGACCGGCACCGCCGAGAAGGTGATCCACGGGCGCTACGTGAAGAACCGTCTGTTCACCACCTTCATGGCTGCCGCACCCATGAACAGCCCGAAATACCTCTTCGTCACCATCATGGACGAACCCCAGGGCCTGCCGGAATCGGGCGGTTACGCCACCGCCGCGTGGAACTCGGGCGTGGTCACGGGCCGCGTCATCGAGCGCGTCGCGCCGATCCTCGGCCTGCCGCCGCAATTCGACCCGCCGGTGAAGCCGTTCCCCCTCATGGTGAAGCTCGGCGCCTACCACGCCACCCAGGTGGACGGGCGATGAGCGGGGCGACCCTCGGGCAGCTGTTCCCGGAGGCCGCCGGCGATACGACGCCGGTCTCGGGGCTGACAGCCGACTCGCGAAAGATCGAGCCCGGCTTCGTGTTCGTGGCCGTACCCGGCACCGTCGCCGACGGGCGCCGCTTCGCCGCCGGTGCCGTCGCGGCGGGAGCCGTCGCCGTGGTGGGGGAGGGCGCACGGCCGGACGGGCTCGATCCGGCGTTTCCCTACGTTCCCGTAACGGACGTGCGCCGCAGTCTCGCGCTTGCGGCCAGCCGTTTTTCGGGCGGCCAGCCCGCCCATGTGGTCGCGGTCACCGGCACCAGCGGCAAGAGTTCGGTCACGGATTTCGTCCGCCAGATCCTGTCGCGGCTGGGTCGCGCGTCGGCGAGCCTCGGGACGGTGGGCATCGTCACGAATGGGGGCGCCACCTACGGATCGCTCACGACGCCGGACCCCGTGACCCTGCACGCGACCCTGTCGCGGCTGGCCGAGGACGGCATCACGGATCTCGCCATGGAGGCGTCCTCGCACGGCATCGAGCAGCGCCGCCTCGACGGCGTTGAACTCTCCGCCGTCGGCTTCACCAATCTCGGGCGCGACCACCTCGACTATCACGCCACCCTCGACGATTACCTCGCGGCCAAGCTGCGGTTGTTCACGACCCTGGCCCGGCCCGGCATCCCGGCGGTGGTCAACGCCGACGGCGCCTACGCCAAGGTGGTCATCGCCGCCGCCCTGGCGCGCGGCCTGAGCCTGCGCACGACCGGTCGAGCCGGTGAGACCGTTCGGCTCGTCGCGGCGCGCACGGAGGGATTCTGCCAGCACCTCCACGTCATCGCCCCCGGTCCCGACGGACAGGCGGAGTACGACGTTCGCCTGCCCCTCGTCGGCGGGTTCCAGGTCGAGAACGCCCTGCTCGCCGCCGGGCTCGTCCTCGCGACACCAGCCGGCGAGGCCGATCCGGCCGGCGTGATCGCCGCCCTCGAACACCTCACCGGCGTGCCCGGTCGCATGGAGCGCATCGGCGAGGCGAACGGCGCCCTCTGCCTCGTCGACTACGCTCACAAGCCGGAAGCCCTCGACGGCGTGCTCACGGCGCTGCGCCCGTTCGCGACAGGGCGCCTCGTCTGCGTCTTCGGCTGCGGCGGCGACCGCGACCGGGGCAAGCGCCCGATCATGGGCGCCATCGCGGCCAAGGGCGCCGACTGGATCATCGTCACCGACGACAACCCGCGCTCGGAAGATCCCGCCGCGATCCGTGCCGAGATTCTGGCCGCCGCACCCGACGCCACCGAGATCGGAGACCGTGCGGAGGCCATCCGCACGGCGGTGCGGGCGCTGGCGCCCGGCGACGTCCTCGTGGTGGCCGGCAAGGGTCATGAAACCGGCCAGATCGTGGGCACAACCGTCCTGCCGTTCTCGGACCACGACGTGCTCCGGGCGGCCATCGCGGAGCGCGCGACATGACCTCGACCCAGTCCGACGCCCCCCTCTGGACGCAAGAAGCCCTCGAGACCGCCACCGGCGGCACTCTGCACGGCGCCCCGAAGCCCATCACGGGCGCGTCCATCGACACCCGCAGCCTGCAGCCCGGCGACCTGTTCTTCGCCATTCGCGGCGAGGCGCGCGACGGACACGACTTCGTCCGTGACGCCCTGTCCCGTGGGGCGGGCGCCGCCGTCGTCGCGGCCGGGCGCGCGGAGGAATTCGCCGGGGCCGGCGCGGTGCTCGCCGTCTCGGGCACGGGCGAAGATCCCGTCCTCGATGCCATGCGGGCGCTCGGGCTCGCCGCCCGCGCCCGTACCCAAGCCGGCATCGTCGCGGTGACGGGGTCGGTCGGCAAGACCGGCACCAAGGAAGCCCTGCGCCACGTCCTCTCGGCGCAGGGGCGCACCCACGCCTCCATCGCCTCATACAACAACCATTGGGGCGTGCCCCTGACGCTCACCCGCATGCCGGCCGACGCCGATTACGGCGTGTTCGAGATCGGCATGAACCACCCCCGCGAGATCGTGCCCCTCGCCGCCATGGTCCGGCCGGACATCGCCCTGGTGACCACCGTCGAGCCGGTGCACATCGAGCATTTCGCCTCGCTGTCGGCCATCGCAGACGCCAAGGGCGAGATCTTTTCCGGCCTGCGCCCCGGCGGCACCGCGATCCTCAACCGCGACAACCCGAGCTTTTCGCGGTTGCTGGCGCACGCGCAGGCCTCGAAGGCCGGACGGGTCGTCACTTTCGGCGAACACGCTGAGGCCGATGTCCGGGCGCTCCGCATCGTCCTGCGGCCCGACCTCTCCGTGGTCGATGCCAGGGTGATGGGTATTCCGGTGACCTACCAGCTCGGAACCCCGGGCCGGCATACGGCGATGAATTCGCTCGGCGTCATGGCCGTGGTCCATGCGCTGGGGGCGGATCTCGCCCTGGCGGCCCTGTCCCTCGCGGCGCTCCGGCCCCCCGTGGGGCGCGGCGAGCGCACGGCCCTGCGGATCGGGGAGGGCGAGGCGTTCCTCGTCGACGAGAGCTACAACGCCAACCCGGCTTCCATCCGCGCGGCCCTCGCCACCCTCTCGGCCATCGAGACCGGCCCCCGGGGCCGCCGCATCGCCGTGCTCGGCGACATGCTGGAACTCGGCGCCGCCGGTGAGGACCACCACCGTGACCTTGCCGCCGCCGTCGAGGACGCGGGGGTCGATCTCGTCTTCACCGCCGGTCCGCTCATGCGGCATCTGTTCGAGGCGCTTCCCTTGAGTCGGCGCGGCACCTGCGCGGCGACCTCGGGTGAACTCCTCGATTCCGTGCTCGGCACCCTGCGGGCCGGGGACGCCGTGATGGTAAAGGGCTCCAACAGCATCCGCATGGGCCGGATTGTCGAAGCCCTCAAAGCCCGGTACGCGAACCCCGGACAAGCCGACCCAGTCCAAGCGATCGCGCGCTAGGACGGCCGGCACGGCCGGGAGGCCGGGGCCCGCGGCCTCGCATGCCCGGAAACGATCCTCGAAAACCGCGGCCGGGTGCTGGATGCTGTATCTTCTGTCGGACCTGAGCGGCACGCTGTCGCCGCTCAACGTCTTCCGCTACATCACCTTCCGCACCGGCGGCGCGCTGTTCACGGCGGGTCTGTTCGTGTTCTGGTTCGGGCCGCTGATCATCTCGCTCCTGCGCCTGCGCCAGGGCAAGGGCCAGCCCATCCGCGAGGACGGGCCGCAATCCCATCTGCTGACCAAGCGCGGCACGCCGACCATGGGCGGCCTGATGATCCTGGCCGGCGCCATCGTGGCGATCCTGCTCTGGGCCAACCCGCGCAACCACTACGTCTGGGTCGTGCTCGCCGTGACCTTGGGGTTCGGCGCCATCGGCTTCTACGACGATTACCTCAAGGTGACGAAGCAGTCGCACAAGGGCTTCTCGGGCCGCTTCCGCCTGCTGCTGGAGGGCGCCATCGCGCTCGCCGCCTGCACCGTCATCGCGGTCTACTCGCCGGCGGCGCTTCAGAACCACCTCGCGTTTCCAGTCTTCAAGGACGCGCTGTTGAACCTCGGCTGGTTCTACGTGCTGTTCGCCGCCTTCGTCATCGTGGGTGCGGGCAACGCCGTGAACATGACCGACGGCCTCGACGGTCTCGCCATCGTGCCGGTGATGATCGCCTGCGGCACCTTCGGTGTCATCGCCTACCTCGTCGGCAACGTCTTCACGGCGGGCTACCTCCAGGTGAACTATGTGCGCGACACCGGCGAACTCGCCGTGGTCTGCGGCGCGGTGATCGGGGCGGGCCTCGGCTTCCTGTGGTTCAACGCGCCGCCCGCCCAGATCTTCATGGGCGACACCGGCTCCCTCGCCCTCGGCGGTCTGCTCGGCACCGTCGCCGTGGCCACCAAGCACGAGATCGTGCTGGCCATCGTCGGCGGCCTGTTCGTGCTGGAGATGATGTCGGTGATCATCCAGGTCGCGTCGTTCAAGCTCACCGGCAAGCGCGTCTTCCGCATGGCGCCGATCCACCACCATTTCGAGCAGAAGGGCTGGAAGGAGCCGCAGGTCGTGATCCGGTTCTGGATCATCGCCGTGATCCTGGCGCTTGCCGGCCTCGCCACCCTGAAGCTGCGCTGATGACGCCCGCCACCACGTTCTCCGGCCGGAAGGTCGCGCTGTTCGGCCTCGGTGGCTCCGGCCTCGCCACCCTGCGGGCGCTGCAGGCGGGCGGGGCCGACGTGCTCGCCTGGGACGACAGCCCGGAGAGCGCGGCGCGGGCCCGCGCGCAGGGCTTCACCGTCTCCGATCTGCACGACGCCGACTGGTCGGAGTTCGCCGCCCTCATCCTGGCCCCCGGCGTGCCGCTGACCCACCCGGTTCCGCACTGGACCGTGGACAAGGCCAAGGCCGCCGGCATCGAGATCATCGGCGACATCGAACTGTTCTGCCGCGAACGCGCCCGGATCGCGCCGCAAGCCCCCTTCGTCGCCATCACGGGCACCAACGGCAAATCGACCACCACGGCCCTCGTCGCCCATATCCTCGCCCGGGCCGGCCGAGATGTGCAGATGGGCGGCAATATCGGGACCGCGATCCTGTCCCTGGCGCCGCCCGCACCGGAGCGGATCCACGTCATCGAACTGTCCTCGTTCCAGATCGATCTGACGCCGTCTCTCGACCCCGGTGTCGGGGTGCTTCTGAACATCACCCCCGACCACCTCGACCGCCACGGCACCCTGGAACGCTACGCCGGCATCAAGGCGCGCCTGATCGCGGGCTCGGACCTCGCCGTCGTCGGCATCGACGACGCGCCGAGCCGCGCCATCGCCGAGGCGGTCGTCGGTCCCGTCGTGCGTGTGCATGTGGGCGCGGAAACGCCGGACGGAGGGCTCTCCGCCCGCGATGGCCTCGTGGTCGGAGCGGACGGCAGGCCCCTCGCGGATCTCAACGGGATCGGCACCCTGCGCGGCGCCCACAACTGGCAGAATGCCGCCGTGGCCATCGCCGTTGTCCGGGCCCTCAGCCTCGATGCCGATGCCATCCTAGCCGGGTTGAAAACCTTCCCCGGCCTGCCCCACCGCATGGAGGAGGTCGGCCGCCGCGACCGCGTTCTGTTCGTCAACGACTCCAAAGCCACCAACGCCGATTCGACGGAGAAGGCCCTCACGGCCTTCCACGACATCCACTGGATCCTCGGCGGCAAGGCCAAGGCGGGCGGCATCGAATCTCTCGTGCCGCTGTTCGGCCGGGTCGCCCACGCCTACCTCATCGGCGCGGCGAGCGACGCCTTCGCCGCCACCTTGGACGGCCGGGTGCCCTACACCCGCTGCGGCACCCTCGATGTCGCCACCGCCAAAGCCGCCGAAGCGACGGCCTCGTCCGGGGCGGCCGAACCCGTGGTGCTGCTCTCCCCGGCCTGCGCCTCCTACGACCAGTTCCGAAGCTTCGAGGATCGCGGCGACCAGTTTCGCGCCCGCGTGCGGACCCTGATCGGGTAGGCGGACGGCGTTCGGCATTTCGTTTTATCGGGGCTTAACCGCTGTCGCCCCATGCTCCGCCCGCGGTCGGCATCCTGCCGCCTCCGAGGCAGTGCCGACATGAAGCAGATCGTCTCCGTTCAGGTCCTGCGGGGGCTCGCCGCCCTCATGGTCGTTTTCGGGCATGCCCAGCATCATGCCCTCGTGCAGAGCATGAAGATCGGCGGCACGTTCGAGCGGGTGCACCTGCTGCCCTGGGGAGCCGGCGTCGACATCTTCTTCGTGATCTCGGGCTTCATCATGGTCTACGCCTCCGAAGGGCTGTTCGGACGGCAGGGGGCGGCGACCGAGTTCCTCGGCCGCCGCGTGGCGCGGATCGTCCCGCTCTACTGGATCTTCACCGCCCTCTACGTGGTGGTCGTGACGATCGGGCTGGCAGGCACCACCAAGGACGTCGCCGGCCCCTCGGCCATCCTCGCGTCGTTCGCCTTCTGGCCGGCCTATGCCGCCGGACGGGACATTCCGCTCCCGGTCCTCGAACTCGGCTGGACCCTCAACTACGAGATGTTCTTCTACCTCATCTTCGCCGCCTTCGTCGGATTGCGGCGCGAGCGGGCGGTGATGGCGGTGGCTGTCACCCTCGGCGCCCTCGTCGTCGGGGGAATGGTCACGCAGCCGAGCGCGGCGGCGCCCTTCTTCTGGACGCGCCCGATCGTGCTCGAGTTCGGGATCGGGATGGGCATCGCCCTCCTGGTCCGCAACGGCGTGCGGCTCCCGGGCCTCGCCCGGGGCGTCCTCCTCGTCGGCGGCGTCGCGATCCTGGTCGTCGACCCCATCGACTCGGCCCATCAGGCCATGAACTGGACCACGCCGAACGATCTCTGGCGGGTACTCGGCTGGGGCCTACCGGCCGCCCTCATCGTCGCCGCCGCCGTGCTCGGCCGTCAAGCCGGACCGTCGCCCCTGTCGAAGCTCGGGCTCCTCGTCGGCGATGCCTCCTACGTCCTCTACCTCAGCCACCCCTTCGTGATCGTCGGGATCCGCAAGGCGGCGCAATGGGGCGGACTCGAGGGACCGTCGATGCTCTGGCCGATGGTGATCGTCACGGTCGTCGGATCCTGTGCCGTCGCGGTGCTGATCCATCGCGTCCTGGAAAAACCGCTCACCCGCTTCGTCCAGGGGCTTCTCGTCCGTCGCCGGGCGCCTGACGCGCCCGCCGCCTTAAGTCTTCGCTGACGGGCGTGGTGCACAGTCGGAACGGGTGATTGCCCCGCAGCGGGTTGGACGAAGACGATGGCGGCAGGCTGGGCAGGAACCACGTTGAACGGTGCCGTCGCGACACCGCCGTGGAGTCGCCGCGCCGCGACGGGTCCGCTCCACACCCTCGGATACATTCTCTTCGGGCTGTTCATCTTCTTTACGTGCTTCACGTTCATGAAGCCGTCGCCCTACGACTTCCTGGCGCCGCCGACGATCCTGCTCTGGTTCCTGCTCGATATCAGGATCCATCGCGCGACGCTCATCGTCATCGCGCTGCTGGCGATCTATCTCGCCGCCATCCTGGTTTCGCTCATCCCCTATCTCGATGAAAGCCTTCCGGTCGAGTGGACCTATCAGACGGTCTATCTCGGCATCACGGGCATCTTCTTCGTGATGTTCTTCTCCGATGACACCGCCCGCCGGGTGACGTTCGGCCTGAAGGCGTATCTGGCGGGCTGCCTGTTCGCCGCGATCTGCGGCATTCTCAGCTACTTCGACGTCGTCGGCGAAAGCATCCTGTTCAAGATGGACGGCCGGGCCTCGGGCGTCTTCCAGGACCCCAACCTTCTCGGGTCGTTCCTCATCCTGTCGGCGCTGTATCTCATTCGCGGGATGCTGGTCGGGGAGACGCGACGGGTCTTCCTGTCCGCGACGGCCCTGCTCGTCATCCTCGCCTGCGTGTTCCTCTCGTTCTCGCGCGGGTCGTGGGGCGCCTGTGTCGTCGGCATCGCCCTCACCATCGGCCTCACCTGGGCGACCTCGCCGTCGCGGGCCATCCGTCGCCGCATCGCGCGATTGTCGGCGTTGGCGTTGGTCGTCGGGGCCGTGCTGATCGGGGGCCTGCTCTCCGTCGACAGCGTCGCCGAGCGGTTCACCGACCGCGCCCAGGTGACGAAGGACTACGACGAGGGCGAGACCGGGCGGTTCGGCAATCAGCGCCGCGGCATTCCGATGCTCATCGACCGTCCCCTTGGCTTCGGTCCCCTGCGGTGGCGGCGGATCTTCGACCTCGAGCCGCACAACACCTATATCGGCGGCTTCGCCAACGGGGGATGGCTCGGCGGGTTCGCCTTCATCTCCATCGTGCTGACGACGACGTTCGTCGGGTTCCGCCTGTGCCTGAAACCGTCTCCGTATCAGGGTCTGAGTCAGGTCGTCTTTCCGGCCCTGCTGATGTTCTTTCTCCAGGCGTTCCAGATCGACATCGAGAAGTGGCGCCACGTCTACATGATGCTCGGGATGGTCTGGGGCCTGGAGGTGGCGCGTCTTGCCTGGCTGGCGGGGCAGCGAGACGCCGGAGCCGCAGAATTCAGGATTTCATAAGTTTCGACCGGCGAACACGGACCATTTCGGTCTTATCCCGCGGACCGAGATCTGGCGACGACAGGTGATCCCAGTCGAAGGATTGCCTGAATTGTGCGATGCACAAATATCCGCAGCCTAAAATGCGATTGGCCGTTTGCGCTTCACGGCGAAGTTTGGCACTCAAGGAGGGCAATTCCGGGGAGGAATGCGATCACACCATCGGGTGTCACGTCCCATGGCACGCCAGGGACGAGGCAAGCCGACCCCGACGGTCGAGGGATCATCTCGAGATCACCCAAGGACGGTACGAATGACCGCATTGCTGCTGATCATCCTGGGCGGGCTGTGCGCCGTCGCCTACGGCATCGTCACGATCAACGACGTCCTGCGCCGCGACGCCGGCACCCAGCGCATGCAGGAGATCGCCGGCGCCATCGCGGAGGGCGCCCAGGCCTACCTGCGTCGGCAATACGCCACCATCGCGGTCGTCGGCCTCGCGTTGTTCGTGGCCCTGGCGTTCTTCCTCGGCCTCAAGGTCGCCATCGGTTTCCTCATCGGCGCGGTGCTCTCGGGCGCGGCCGGCTTCATCGGCATGAACGTGTCCGTGCGCGCCAACGTCCGCACGGCCCAGGCCGCCTCGACCTCGCTGGGAGCGGGCCTCGACGTGGCGTTCAAATCGGGTGCCGTCACGGGCATGTTCGTGGCGGGCCTCGCCCTGCTGGGCGTCGCTCTCTATTACGCCTACCTCACCCGCATCGCCGGGCTGGCTCCCGCCAGCCGCGAGGTCATCGACGCCCTCGTGGCCCTCGGCTTCGGCGCCTCGCTCATCTCGATCTTCGCGCGTCTGGGCGGCGGCATCTTCACCAAGGGGGCCGATGTCGGCGGCGACCTCGTCGGAAAGGTCGAGGCCGGGATTCCCGAGGACGATCCGCGCAACCCCGCCACCATTGCCGACAACGTCGGCGACAATGTCGGCGACTGCGCCGGCATGGCCGCCGACCTGTTCGAGACCTACGCGGTGACCGTGGTCGCCACCATGGTGCTGGCGGCGATCTTCTTCGCCGGACAGACCGATGTGGCCGGCCGCAACGTGCTGGAAGCGATGCTGCTCTATCCGCTCGCCATCGGCTCGGCCTGCATCCTCACCTCCATCGCGGGCACCTACGCGGTCAGGCTCGGCGCCAACCAGTCGATCATGGGCGCCCTCTACAAGGGCCTGATCACCGCCGGCGCCCTCTCCATCGGCGCCATCGCGCTGGTGAACTTCGCCCTGTTCGGCAGTTTCTCCACCACCTTCACCACCAATGCGGGGGTGAGCTTCACCTCGGGCGCACTTCTCGGCTGCGCCGTCGTCGGCCTCGTCATCACGGCCCTCATCGTGGTCATCACCGAGTACTACACCGGCACCAACTTCCGCCCGGTCAAATCCATCGCCGACGCCTCGGTGACCGGCCACGGCACCAACGTGATCCAGGGCCTGGCCGTCTCCCTCGAATCGACGGCGCTGCCGGCTCTCGTCATCGTGGCCGGCATCATTGCCACCTACTCGCTGGCGGGCCTGTTCGGCATCGCCATCGCGGTCACCGCCATGCTGGCGCTCGCCGGCTTCATCGTCGCGCTGGATGCCTTCGGACCCGTCACCGACAATGCCGGCGGCATCGCCGAGATGGCGGGCCTGCCGCCGGAAGTCCGCAAGTCCACCGACGCGCTCGACGCCGTGGGCAACACCACCAAGGCGGTGACCAAGGGCTACGCCATTGGTTCGGCGGGCCTCGGCGCCCTGGTGCTGTTCGCCGCCTACACCTCGGATCTGAACTACTTCATCGCCAATGCGAGCCCGACGCAGTACCGGTTTTTCCAGGGCGTCACCGTCGATTTCTCCCTGTCCAACCCCTACGTCGTCGTCGGCCTGCTGCTCGGCGGCCTGATCCCGTTCCTGTTCGGCGGCATGGCGATGACGGCGGTGGGCCGTGCGGCGGGTGCGGTGGTGGAGGAAGTCCGTCGCCAGTTCCGCGAGAAGCCGGGCATCATGGCCGGCACCGATCGGCCGGATTACGGGCGGGCCGTCGATATGCTCACCCGCGCGGCGATCAAGGAGATGATCCTGCCCTCGCTCCTGCCGGTGCTGTCGCCCATCGTGCTGTTCTTCGTGATCCAGGCGATTGCCGGTAAGAACCAGGCCTTTGCCACCGTCGGCGCCTCGCTGCTGGGCGTCATCCTCACCGGCCTCTACGTGGCGATTTCGATGACATCGGGCGGCGGCGCCTGGGACAACGCCAAGAAATATATCGAGGACGGGCATCACGGCGGTAAGGGGTCCGACGCCCACAAGGCGGCGGTGACCGGCGACACCGTCGGCGACCCCTACAAGGATACGGCCGGCCCCGCCGTGAACCCGGCGATCAAGATCACCAACATCATCGCCCTCCTGCTCCTGGCGGTGCTGGCGCGCTACTGAAGGCCCCACTGGACGTGGATCATCAGAAGAGGTCGGAGCCGCCAGGTTCCGGCCTTTTCCTCTATCGAAGACCGCATTGCGATCCGGCGTGTGCGATGCCGCACCGGTACGATGGGCTGGCGTCGCGTCACCCCTGACATCGCATCGTGCGCAATCCAACTACGGCTCTCGAAGCCTCGACATCCCCCGGGGTGTCGCGCGCTTCCGTTCGTTTCTGAAACAACGCGAGAGCCTGCAATGCCGAGCCTGTCCGACCCGATCCGCATCGGCGCGATCGAAGCCAAGAACCGCGTCTTCATGGCCCCGCTCACCCGCGGCCGCGCCACCCGCGCCCATGTACCGACGCCGATCATGGTCGAGTATTACACCCAGCGCGCCAGCGCCGGCCTCATCATCACCGAGGCCACCGGCATCAGCCAGGAAGGCCTTGGCTGGCCCTACGCTCCGGGCATCTGGTCCGATGAGCAGGTGGCGGCCTGGAAGCCCATCGTGAAGGCCGTGCACGCGGCCGGCGGCCGCATCGTCTGCCAGCTCTGGCACATGGGCCGCATCGTCCACCCCGATTTCCTCGACGGCGCCAAGCCGGTCTCGGCCTCGGCCACCACGGCGCCGGACGCCGCTCACACCTACGCAGGCAAGAAGCCGTACGCCGAGGCCCGCGCCCTCCCGATCGAGGAGATTCCGCGTCTCCTGGCCGACTACGACCGGGCGGCCCGCAACGCCATCGCGGCCGGCTTCGACGGCGTGCAGATCCATGCGGCCAACGGTTACCTCATCGACCAATTCCTGCGCGATGGTTCGAATTTCCGGGATGATCGCTACGGCGGCTCCATCGAGAATCGGATCCGCCTCTTGACGGAGGTGACCCGGACCGTCGCAGACGCCATCGGGGCCGACCGCACGGGCGTTCGCCTCTCCCCCAACGGCGCGATCCAGGGCGTGGACGATTCCGACCCCGACGCCCTGTTCGGCGCGGCCGCCAAGGCGTTGTCCGAGATCGGCATCGCCTTCCTCGAGATGCGGGAACCCGGCCCCGAGGGGACTTTCGGCACCTCGAACCACGCGCCCGTTGCTCCGATCGTCAAGGCGGCCTTCGACGGCCCCCTGGTGTTGAACTCGGACTACGACGGTCCGAAAGGGCAGGCCGTGCTCGACGCCGGCAAGGCCGACGCCATCGCCTACGGCCGGCCGTTCCTCGCCAACCCGGACCTGCCCGCCCGGATCGCCGAGGGTGCGCCCCTGAAAAAGGACGAGCAGAAGACTTGGTACAGCCAGGGACCCGAGGGCTACATCGACTACCCGACCCGCTCCGGCGCCAAGGCCGCCTGATCGAAGGCCGCCTGACAGAAGGTTGAGCTCCGGCGCCCGAACCGGTATCGGGCGTCGGACGTGATGCGGGCCGAAGACGCTCGAAGAGGGACACGCGGCCATCGCTCCGGACCGAACTTTGACGGACCTGTCACGCGCCCTATCTGAAGGCGCTGACGAGGATACCCGCTCTTGACCGCGATCACTTCCTGCGATGGTCCGTGGACGGACTGGACCGAGGCCGAACGGCTCGAGGCCCTCCGTGACACGAAGATCCTCGATACCGGCCAGGATCCGGCCTACGACGACCTCATCCGCATCGCCTCCATCGTCTGCGCCGCGCCCATCGTGCTGGTCAGCCTCGTCGACGAGACGCGGCAGTGGTTCAAGGCGCGCATCGGCTTCGAGGCGACCGAGACGCCACGATCGATGTCCATCTGCGCGCATGCAATCGAGAACGGCCCGCTTCTGGTGATTCCGGACCTCACAACCGATCCGCGCACGGCCGACAATCCCCTGGTCATCGGCGAGCATCGCCTGCGTTTCTACGCGGGCGCCGTCATCCGGGCCAAGGCCGGCCAGCCCCTGGGAAGCCTGTGCGTCCTCGACAGGGTCGCCCGGCCGGATGGGTTGACCCAGGTTCAGACCGAGACCCTGGATGCGCTGGCGCGGCAGGTCGCGACCCTGATCGAGCTGAAGCAGTCCCGCGAAGCGGTCGCCAACCGCGAGGCGGACCTCGCCGCGAGCGAGCGCCGTTTTCGTGTGATGACCGGTGCCATGCCCCAGATGGTGTGGACCACGCGACCCGACGGCTTCCACGATTTCTACAACGACCGCTGGTACGAATTCACCGGCGTTCCCTACGGCTCAACCGATGGCGAGGGCTGGAACGGCATGTTCCATCCCGACGATCAGGAGCGTGCCTGGACGCGTTGGCGCCACAGCCTCGCCACCGGCGATCCCTACGAGGTGGAGTACCGCCTGCGCCACCACACCGGTGTCTACCGCTGGACCCTGGGACGGGCGATGCCCCTGCGCGATGCCGAAGGCCGCATCGAGCGCTGGTTCGGAACCTGCACCGACATCGAGGACCTGAAGCGCGCCGAGGGCGAGGCCCGCAAGCTCGCCGCCATCGTCGAGCATTCCAAGGACTTCATCGGCATCGCCGACGAGGATGGCCGCATCCTCCATATCAATGCGGCCGGCCGCCGGCTTGTCGGCCTCCCCGACGCCGAGACGGCCCGGCGCACCACCGTGCCCGATTACTTCATGCCCGAATGCCGATCGACGGTGATCGAGACGGTGTTGCCGACCGTGCAGCGGGACGGCTGGTGGGAGGGAGAGCTCACCTTCCGCCATTTCGGGACGGGGGAGGGAATCGCGGTCCTCTACAGCGTGTTTCCCGTGCATGACGACCGCGGCGGCCTCCTCGGCTACGCCACCGTCACCCGGGACCTCCGCGAGCGCAAGCGCGCCGAAGAGGCCCGCGATCTGCTGATCAAGGAACTCTCCCACCGCATCAAGAACATCTTCGCCGTGGTCGAAGGCATCGCCGCCCTGTCGGCCCGCACCGATCCGGCGGCCCGTCCCTTCGTCGCCGCTTTCCGCGAGCGCCTCGGTGCCCTCGCCAACGCCCACGAATACGTGCGTCCGCATTCGCCCGCGAGCGCTCCCAAGGTGCAGGGCCAGACCCTGTTCGGCCTCATGCGCCTGATCATGGCGGCCTACGTGCAGGACGGCCGCGAGCGCATCGTGCTGCACGGTGACGATATCGTCGTCGGCGACCGGTCGGCCACGGCGTTCGCGCTGATCATGCACGAGCAGGCCACCAATGCGATGAAGTATGGCGGCCTGTCCACGGAAGCCGGGACCGTACGGCTCACCGGGCGACGCGACGGCGAGACCTACGAACTCGTCTGGGCGGAATCCGGCGGACCGCCCGTGTCCGGGCCGCCGACCCGGCGCGGGTTCGGCACCGTGCTGGCCGAGCGCAGCGTGGCGGGGCAACTCGATGGCACCCTCGAGCATGACTGGAGCGGCACCGGCCTCGTCATGCGTCTGGCCGTGCCCGCCGCCAACCTGACCGCGTGAGCGCAACGCCCTATCGTCTCTTGGTCTTCGATTTCGACGGGACCCTCGCCGACAGCTTTCCCTGGTTCGCCCGCGTCATCAACGATGTGGCGGATCGCTATCGATTCCGTCGGATCGCCCCGCATGAGACGGAGGTCCTGCGCGGTCTCGATGCCGCCGGCATCGTCCGCCACCTCGGCATCGCGCCGTGGAAGCTGCCCTTCATCAGCCGGCACATGCACGGGCTGGCAGCCCGTGACATCGGTGAGATCCCGCTGTTTCCCGGCATTCGGGAAATGCTCGCCGATCTCGACGCGGCGGGCATGCCGCTCGCCATCGTCAGCTCCAACACGCGGGCCAACATCGAAGCCGTGCTCGGGGCCGATGCCGGGCGCTTCCGGCACCATGCCTGCGGCGCCGCCCTGTTCGGAAAGGGCAAGCGCCTGCGAGCCCTGATCCGTGACGCCGGTTTCGCCCCCGAGACGGTTCTCTATGTCGGCGACGAGATCCGCGATCACGACGCAGCCCGCGCGGCTGGCTGCGATTTCGCCGCCGTGGCCTGGGGTTACACCCGGGTCGAAGCCATGCGGGCGACACGCCCGGCTCTGGTTCTCACCAGTCCCCATGCCGTCGCGAGGGTCGTGACCGGCCGCGTGACTCCGTAGACACACCGCGCCGGAAAGTATTCCCGACTCGACCGCGGCGGATTGCCTGCGGGCGATCGGTCGCGCACGACTCGTCACCGGAGAGCGGACGCGGAGTCGCCATGTCGATGCAGAGCCAGCGCGGTGGCCGGGATGGGATGCCCGCCGTTCCCCACGAGTCCAATGGCGGCGCATGGCCCGGAAGCCAAAGCCTCGCACCCGACATCGTCGCCAGCCTCGCCGGTGGTTTGCGGTCCGTCTACGAAGCCCGGCCCGACGCCGACATGCCCGACGCCTTCGCCGACCTTTTGAACCGCATCGAGGCCGCCGAGCGCGCCCGGGGCTGAGGCCACGAGGCGATACGTCCGAGGGCGGGGATATGTGCCGGCAGCGCAGTACTCCTGCCGATCCGGGGCCGATAAGCTTCGGTATGTCTCGAAAATTCTCCGCCGCATCGTCGTACTCGAGGCGGTGACCATCGTCGGCCGCAGGTTTTGTGAGACACCCTTAAGGCTTCCGCGATAATTTCCGGAGCTGTGCTCGCCGCGAAGTCAATCCGATGCCCTCTATCCCCGATGTCCCGACCCTTCGCCTGTGCAGCATCCTCGCAAGCACGGCCTTTGTGGTGGTTTATCTGTCCCTGTGGCGTGCCAGGACCCAGCAATCCTATCTGCTGGATTGGGCGGGGAGCTTCGCCCTCTACGCGGTGACGCTGATCGGCTTCGCGCAGGTCGGGCATCACCCGGTCCTCGCGGGACTCCTGTGCTGCCTTCTCGGTGTCGCCAACGTTCTCGTTCTGACCGGGGTGTACCGGTTCGACGGCGTGAAGCCGTTCCGGCCCTGGATGCTCCTGGTGATCCTGCTGCCGGGCCTCGGCGTCCTCGGCCCCGGGGCGATGGGATACCGGGTGGCCGCCGAGATCGGCGGCACCCTCGGGCTCATCTTCGACATGCTCACCATCGGCATGGTCCTGATCGGCGGCCGGGGCATGACCTCGAGCGGAGGCCGCCGCATCGCCGGGCTCGCCCTCCTCGGCTACATCCCGGGCTACGTCCTCGTGATCGTCGCCCTGGTGACCGACCGTTCCATCCCCGATGTCGTGGCCCTGGTGCCGATGCTGGCCGACCAAATGCTGCTGGCGATCCTGAATCTCGGCCTCATCGCCATGCTGGGCGAGCGCGCCCAGATGGCCCTGCGCCACATTGCCCTGCGCGACACCCTCACGGGCGCCCTGAACCGCGCCGGTCTCGCGGCCTACGGCTCCGCGCTCGCCGCGCCGGAGACCGCCGTCGTCGCCATCGATGTGGATCACTTCAAGGCCATCAACGACCGGCACGGCCACGGGGTGGGCGACGCGGTGCTCGTGGCGCTGGCCACCTGCGCCATGCGACGCGTCTCGGGGCGCGACCTCGTCGTGCGCCTCGGCGGTGACGAGTTCGTCATCGTCCTGGCAGGCACCGGTCGTGGAGATGTCCTGACCTTTGCCGCCGATCTGCGTCGGGCCTTCGGGGCGGTGCCGGACCTGCCGGCCTGGACCGCGAGCATGGGCGTGGCGACGGTCGCGCCCGGCGAGACCGACCTCCTCGAAGCCATCGCCCGGGCCGACCGGGCCCTCTACGAGGCCAAGGCTTCGGGCCGCGACCGCGCCGCCGCCTGACTTGCTATCGGTGTTTCCAACGAAAAGGCTGCCTCCGTTCGGACGGAAGCGGCCTCGATGCGGCGTGATGATCGGAGGGAGGCGATTACTGGCCGGCGCGCGCGCCCGGGACGACACTGGCGCCCTTGCCGCTGCCGAAGGGCTCGTAGCGGGTCAGGCCGCGGAAGAGCTGGCTGATGAAGGCCCGGTCCGCGCCGCTCGTCGGGGTCGAGCGCTCGATGAAGTCGAACACCTTGCCGTCCTGCAGGCCGTAGAGCGCCACGCGCTCGACCTTGAAGGCCGGGGTGAAGTACACTGCGGTCACCTTCTGGTCCTCGATCTGCTCGCCGAGGAACAGCACCGTGCGGCGGGTGTTCTGGCTGATGTAGTACCAGCTCTTGTTGCCGACGGTGGAGACCGTGGAGGGCGTGCCGAGGATCGTCAGCACCTGCTCGGCGCTCATGCCGGGCTTCACCGTCGCCAGCGCAGCCTGATCGATCTGGTAGCCGTGGCGCAGATCCTCGCCGATGCAGCCGGCGAGCCCGGTGCCGACGAGGCCGAGGACGGCAAGGCGCGCGAGCGGCAGAACGAAACGGCGCGACATCGACCACCCTTGATCTTGCTGAAGAACTGAACGCGTCTGCGGTCGGAGACCCGACACGGCACTCGAACGCCCAGGAAAACCCGAAGACGGTTGCACCTTGACCATTCGTTGCCGTACCCCGGGGTTATGGTTTTGACAAGGCAAGCGGGGCCACACCCGGCCCTTCCGCACCGTCCGCGGCGCGCTGTCCACACGGGAAGGGGGCGCGCATGATCGGTCGTCTGTTCGGGCGCAAGAGCCCCCGCGAACGCATGATTCGCGACCTTCACGTCCGCATCAACGCGGCGGCGCGGGTGCCCGGCCTCTACACTGACCTCGGCGTGCCCGACACGGTGGAAGGGCGTTTCGAGTGCCTCAGCCTGCACGTGATCCTGGTGCTGCGCCGCCTCAACCGGCTCCCCGATCCGGCGGCGGACGTGGCGCAGGACCTCGTCAACGCGGTCTTCCTCCAGCTCGATTCGTCCTTGCGCGAAAGCGGGATCGGTGATTTCGGGGTGCCCAAGCGCATGAAGAAGCTCGGCGCCGCTTTCTACGGCCGGGCCGCCGGCTACGATGCCGCCCTGGACGCGGGTGACGCGGACGCCCTGGCCCAGGCTCTCGCCCGCAACGTCCTCGGCGTCGAGGCGGCTGACGCCACGGATCTGGCGCGCTACGTGATGGCGAGCGACCGGGCCCTCGGAGTTCTCGACCTCGCCGCCCTCGTGGAGGCGGGGCCGCGTTTCGCCGCCATCGAAACCTCCGCCGGGACGGCGGACCAACTGGGAAGTCTGCGATGACACGGGATCAGACGGTCGGTCCGCTCACGCGCTCGATCCGGGTCGATCGCATGGCGCGCGCGCAGGGCGATTTCGTCGTCACGGCGACCCCCGAGGAATGCGCGGCGCTCGCCGCCGATTTCGGCATTCCGGCGGTCCGCGACCTCGTCGGCCGCTTCCGTGTCGGCGGCACCCTGGAAAACCTCACGGTGACGGGCTCCGTCGAGGCCGTGGTGACCCAGATCTGCACCGTGAGTCTCGATCCGTTCGAGGCGCCCGTGCACGAGGCCGTCGACGTGGTCTTCACCGACGGCGAGATCCCGACGGGACACGACGCCGACGAGATCGACGTGCCCGACGCGATCGTCAACGGCCGCGTCGATTTCGGCCTCCTCACCGCCGAGTTCCTGGCCATGGGTCTCGACCCCTATCCGCGCAAACCCGGTGTCACCTTCGTCGAGCCCGAGCCCGAGCCCGACGCGGAGGACGCGCCGCTCGGGGGCCTGCGGGCCTTGCAGGGCGGCAAGGACTGAGGGTTCGCGAGGGGCTTGAGCGAGGGCTTCGGCCCGCCCGGGGCAGATTTCGTTTGCCCGGCGGGCGCGAGTCGCTATTTTCCGCCGCGCCGTGACCGAGGCCGCCCCGATCCGGCCCTCGTTCGCGCGCCCAGTTTCTCGACCTCAAGGCCTCCGGCGAACTCCATATGTCTCAGAGAGTGTGCATCTCGCTCGACGCCATGGGCGGCGACCACGGCCCCACCACGGTGGTGCCGGGCGCAGCCATCGCCCGCGAGCGCCATCCCGAGATGACGTTCCTGATGTTCGGCGACGAGGCGGTGCTGGCGCCCCTGGTGGCGGCCGAGCCGCGCCTGAAGGGCGCCGTCGAGATCCGTCACACCATCATGGCGATCGCCATGGACGAGAAGCCGAGCCAGGCCGTGCGCACGGGCCGGGGAAAGTCCTCCATGTGGAAGGCGATCCAGGCGGTGAAGGACGGCGAGGCCGATGCCGCCGTCTCGGCCGGCAACACCGGCGCCCTCATGGCCATGTCGAAGATCTGCCTCAAGACGCTCGCCGGCATCGAGCGCCCGGCCATCGCCTGCCTGTGGCCCACCGTGCGCGGCGAGAGCGTGGTGCTCGATGTCGGCGCCACCATCGGAACGGATGCCGACCACCTCGTTGAGATGGCCCTCATGGGCTCGGCCATGGCCCGCATCGTGTTCGACATCGACCGGCCCACCGTCGGGCTTCTCAATGTTGGCACCGAGGAGATGAAGGGCAACGAGGCGGTCAAGGAAGCAGCCCGCCGCCTGCGCGAGGCCGACCTGCCGAACCTGAGCTATCACGGGTTCGTCGAGGGCAACGACCTCGGCAAGGGCACCGTCGATGTCGTGGTGACGGAGGGGTTCACCGGCAACATCGCCCTGAAGACCGCCGAGGGCACCGCTAAGCAGATCGGCACCTACCTGCGCGCCGCCATGAGCCGGACCCTGTCGGCGAAGATCGGATACTTCTTCGCCCGTCAGGCGTTCAAGGCCCTACGGGACAAGATGAACCCGAGTCGGGCCAACGGCGGCGTGTTCCTCGGCCTGGAGGGCATCGTCATCAAGAGCCACGGTTCGGAGGACGCGCACGGCTTCGCGGCGGCCGTCGACCTCGCCCACGACATGGCACGCCACGACCTCATGCGGACGATCCGCGACATGCTCGAACTGACACCGGCGGGGGCCTCCTCATGAGGCTGCTCCGGACAAGGACGATACGATGACGTGCTTGCGCTCCGTCGTGGTCGGCTGCGGCTCCGCCCTGCCGGCCCGATGCGTAACCAACGACGAGCTGGCGAAGACCGTCGAGACCTCCGACGAATGGATCGTCCAGCGCACGGGCATCCGCCAGCGCTACCTGTCGGACGCGTCCGAGACGACTTCGGTGCTCGGCACCCGGGCGGCGCAGGCCGCACTGGACGATGCCGGCCTCGCCGCCGCCGATATCGACCTCGTGATCTGTGCCACCTCGACCCCCGACCACACATTCCCTTCGACGGCGACGCAGATTCAGGCCGGCCTCGGCATGACCGGCGGCGTCGCCTTCGATCTCCAGGCCGTCTGCGCCGGCTTCGTCTACGCCGTCACCACCGCCGACAAGTTCCTCGTCACCGGTTCGGCCCGGCGCGCCCTCGTCGTCGGCGCCGAGACTTTCTCGCGCCTGCTCGACTGGGAGGACCGCACCACGTGCGTGCTGTTCGGTGACGGCGCCGGTGCCGTCGTGCTCGAGGCCCGCGAAGGCGAGGGGACCAGCGCCGACCGCGGCGTCCTGACGTCGAGCCTGCGCTCGGATGGGCGCCATCGCGAGAAACTCTACGTCGACGGCGGCCCCGGTTCGACGGGCACCACCGGACACCTGCGCATGACCGGTAAGGAGGTGTTCCGCTTCGCCGTCGGGTCGGTGACGGATGTCATCGACGATGCATTCCGGGCCTCGGGCACCAATGCGGACGACCTCGATTGGTTCGTGCCGCATCAGGCCAACCGGCGGATCATCGAGGCTTCGGCCGACAAGCTCGGCATCGCCCGCGACAAGGTGGTGCTCACGGTCGACCGGCACGGCAACACCTCGGCCGCCTCGATTCCCCTGGCATTGGACGTCGCCCGCAGGGATGGGCGGATCAAGGACGGCGACCTCGTGATGATCGAGGCCATCGGCGGTGGCTTCACCTGGGGCGCGGCCTTGATCCGCTGGTGACGCGCCGGCACGGTTGACCCCGGCATCGGCGCCGATTAGCGTGCCCCCTCAGACAGATAACCCACAAAACGTGAATCGACGCCGGGGGCAGACGCATGACGGGAAAGACGGTCACACGCGCCGATTTGAGCGAGGCCGTCTACCAGCAGGTCGGCCTCTCGCGCACGGAATCCTCGGCTCTCGTCGAGACGGTCCTGTCGGAAATCTGTGCCTGTCTCGCCGCCGGCGAGACGGTGAAGCTGTCCTCGTTCGGGTCCTTCGTGGTGCGCAGCAAGGGTCGGCGCGTCGGCCGCAATCCGAAGACCGGCGTCGAGGTGGCCATCGAGCCGCGCCAGGTCATGGTGTTCAAGCCGTCGAACGTGCTGAAGGCCCGCATCAACGGCATGAACGGCGTTGGCGATCACGACGACGACGAATGAGGGGCCCGATGTCGCTCGCCGCCGCCGAACCGCGTGATCCGCAGGAGAAGAGCGCGACAGCTTTCCGTACGATCAAGGAAGCAGCGGACGAACTCGAAGTCCCCCAGCACGTCCTGCGCTTCTGGGAAACGCGGTTCGCCCAGGTGCGACCGGTCAAGCGCGCCGGTGGACGGCGCTATTACCGCCCCGATGACATCGACCTCCTCAAGGGAATCCGGTGCCTGCTCCATGGGCAGGGCTACACCATCAAGGGCGCACAGGGCATCCTGCGGGAGAAGGGCGTGCGCTTCGTCCAGAGCGTCGGCCGGGGCGAGGTCGAGGTGGCGGCGCCGTCCCTGCCGTTGGGTCAGGAGCCGCACGAGGATGCCCCCGGGGCCGATGCGGAGACCGGCGGATTGTCGCCGGACGCGCACCACATCTTGGGGGCTGCGCTTCAGGACCTCTACGCCTGCCGGGCGATCCTGACGGATCTGCGCCGATCGGCCGACGCGGATATCACCTGACCGGGCCTGTCGGCGTCTGACGCCGATCCTCCGCCCTCGACGGGTGGCCCCCGCATCCCCACATCGACCGGACGCGTTCGCCCGCCCGCTGCCGCCGCACGGGGTCACGGGCTGCTCCGGAGAGTTTTCGATGTCGCTTGCCCGTTCGACCGCCGCCCTTGCCGCGGGTCTCTTACTGACCGCGCCCGCCCTCGCCCAGACGACCGTGACCCGCAGCGAGACCGCCGCGCCCGGCAAGTCCGTGCGCTTGGCCATCGTGCCCAACCTCAAGAAGGATTGCACCTCGGGGCCGATGCCGGAAATCCGCGTCAGCGGCGCGCCGAAGAACGGCTCGCTCATCACCAAGGTCGGCAAGATCAAGACGCCGGCCAAGTACCGGTGCCCCGGCAAGGAGGCCGCCGTGCAGGCGATCTTCTATCAGAGCAAGGACGGCTACACCGGCACCGACGAGGTAACCGTGGACGTCAAGGATTCCGACGGAAACGTGCAGACCCAGAACATCCGCATCACCGTCAACGCGGCCAAGAAGGAGGCTCCGGCCAAGGACGCGGCCAAGTCCGGCACCGATCTCTGAGGCTCCGGGCGAACCCAAGCCGAAGGGCGCCCGCGCCCTTCGGAATTGCCAGTGTGGCACGCAATCCACGCCCGTCCCATGCGTAGACCGCACTGCGACAAAACTGGGCCTGTCAGTTGCATCCCAGCCGAGACAGGATGAAGCTGTCGCTGTCGCGAGGGGATCGGAATGCCAATGCCATCGACGAACGACCTGTTCCAGAGCTTCACACGGGGTTACGAGGCGCGCCGCGATACGGAGATGAGTCTCTCCGAGTTTCTCGAAGCGTGCCGTGACGAGCCCCTGATGTACGCCACAGCGGCCGAGCGCATCCTCGATGCGATCGGCAAGCCGGAATTCGTGGACACCGCCAGGGACGCGCGCCTCGGCCGGGTGTTCATGAACCGCACGATCCGGGTCTACCCGGCCTTCTCCGAGTTCTACGGCATGGAGGAGACCATCGAGCGGATCGTCTCGTTCTTCCGCCATGCCGCGCAGGGGTTGGAGGAGCGCAAGCAGATCCTCTACCTCCTCGGTCCCGTCGGCGGCGGCAAGTCGTCCCTCGCCGAGCGCCTCAAGGCTCTGATGGAGGTCCATCCCATCTACGTGCTGAAGGCCGGCAACGAAGTCTCGCCGGTCTTCGAGAGCCCGCTGGGCCTGTTCGACCCCGAGGTGATGGGAGCCGAGATCCAGGAGCGCTACGGCATCCCGCGGCGTCGCCTCACCGGTCTCATGAGCCCCTGGGCCCTCAAGCGCCTCGACGAGTTCAACGGCGACATCTCGAAGTTCAAGGTGATCAAGGTCCGGCCGTCGCGCCTGCGCCAGATCGGCATCGCTAAGACCGAGCCCGGCGATGAGAACAACCAGGACATCTCCAGCCTCGTCGGCAAGGTCGATATCCGACGCCTCGAGACCCTGAGCCAGGCCGATCCCGACGCCTACTCCTACTCGGGCGGCCTCAACCGAGCGAACCAGGGCGTCCTCGAATTCGTCGAGATGTTCAAGGCGCCGATCAAGATGCTGCATCCCCTGCTGACGGCGACGCAGGAGGGCAACTACGTCGGTACCGAGAACATCGGCGCGATCCCGTTCACGGGCATCATCCTCGCCCACTCGAACGAGTCCGAGTGGCAGACCTTCAAGACCAACAAGAACAACGAAGCCTTCATCGACCGGATCTACGTCATCAAGGTGCCGTACTGCCTGCGGGTGACGGAAGAACAGCGGATCTACGAAAAGCTCGTCTCCGGCTCCGAACTCTCGCAGGCCGCCTGCGCGCCCGGTACCCTGGAGATGCTGGCCCGGTTCTCGGTGCTCTCGCGCCTGCGCGAGCACGCCAATTCCAACGCCTTTTCGAAGATGCGCGTCTACGACGGCGAGAGCCTGCGCGAGGTCGATCCCCGCGCCCGTTCCATGCAGGAGTACAAGGATTCGGCCGGCGTCGACGAGGGCATGGACGGGATCTCGACCCGCTTCGCCTTCAAGGTGATGGCCGCGACCTTCAACCACGACACCACGGAGGTCTCCGCCGACCCCGTGCACCTCATGTACGTGCTGGAGCAGGCCCTGCGCCGCGAGCAGCTCCCGCCCGAGACCGAGAAGCGCTACCTCGAATTCATCAAGACCGAGCTGGCGCCGCGCTACGCGGAGTTCATCGGTCACGAGATCCAGAAGGCCTACCTCGAATCGTACCACGATTACGGTCAGAACCTGTTCGACCGCTACATCGACTACGCCGACGCCTGGATCGAGGATCAGGATTTCAAGGATTCCGAGACGGGCCAGCTCCTCAACCGCGAGCTTCTCAACCAGGAGCTCACAAAGATCGAGAAGCCGGCCGGCATCGCCAACCCAAAGGATTTTCGTAACGAGGTCGTCAAGTTCGCCCTGCGGTCCAGGGCACAGCATGGCGGGCGCAATCCGTCCTGGACGTCCTACGAGAAGCTTCGGGAAGTGATCGAGCGGCGGATGTTCTCCCAGGTCGAGGAGCTGCTGCCGGTGATCTCCTTCGGCTCGAAGAAGGATGGCGAGACGGAGAAGAAGCACGGCGAATTCGTCGATCGGATGGTGGCGCGCGGCTACACCGAGCGGCAGGTCCGCCGTCTCGTCGAATGGTACATGCGGGTGAAGCAGGCCGGATAGGACGACCTTACGACGAAGGCGACCGCCCTGTCGGGGCGGTCGCTTCCGGCTCGTCGAAACCCGCGAGACTCTTGAGGGCGAAGGCAAACACACCGGATGCACATCGTCGACCGTCGTTTGAATCCCGGGGGCAAGAGCCTCGCCAACCGCCAGCGCTTCCTGCGCCGCGTGAAGGACATGGCCCAGCGCGCCGTGCGGGAATCCGCCCGCGAGAAGGACATCAAGGATCTCGGCAAGGATGGGCGCGTGTCGGTGCCCCTGGACGGTGTGCGCGAGCCGCGCTTCTCCCGTCAGTCCGGAACCGGGCTGCATGACCATATCCTGCCCGGCAACAAGACCTACGTGGAGGGAGACCGCATCGAGCGTCCGCCCGGCGGGGGGGGTGGCAAGGGTTCCGGCGAGGGCGGGGAAGGCCAGGAGAACAGCGAGGACGCGTTCCGCTTCGTCCTGACCCGCGACGAGTTCTTGGAGCTTTTCCTCGAAGACCTCGAACTGCCGGACCTCGCCAAGCGGCGCCTTTCCGTGGTCGAGACCGAAGGCCTGCGGCGCGCCGGGTACACGGTGTCGGGCTCGCCCGCCAACCTCGCGCTCACCCGCACCCTGCGCAACTCGATGTCGCGGCGCATCGCCCTCAAGCGCCCGAAGCCCGACGAGTTGGCGGCGTTGGAGGCACGCATCGCCGAGACTCCCTCGAGCCACCCCGATCTGCCCGACCTGCTCCTGGCGCTGGCGGCGCTCCGCGAGCGCACCAAGCGCATTCCCTACGTCGACCCCATCGATCTGCGCTACCGCCGCTTCGAGGCCTATCCGCGCCCCGTGGCCCAGGCGGTGATGTTCTGCCTCATGGACGTCTCGGGCTCCATGACCGAGCACATGAAGGATCTGGCCAAGCGGTTCTACATCCTGCTGCACATCTTCCTCACGCGACGCTACCGCCACGTCGAGATCGTCTTCATTCGTCACACCGACAAGGCGACGGAGGTGGACGAGGAGACCTTCTTCGGCTCGCGCGAGACCGGCGGAACCCTGGTCTCCTCGGCGCTCGTCGAGATGAAGCGCGTCATCACCGAGCGCTACGATCCGAACGACTGGAACATCTACGCGGCGCAGGCCTCCGACGGCGACAACGTCTCATCGGACGGGCCGACTTCCACCGAGTTGCTGCGCGCCCACATCCTGCCCGCCTGCCAGCACTTCGCCTACCTCGAAGTCGGAGACGAGAACGGACCCCGCGCCGGCTTCGTCGAGCATCGCACCACCCTGTGGCGCACCTACGAGGGCCTGGCCAAATCCGGCGGCGCCATCGCCATGCGCAAGGTCAACCACCGGCGCGACATCTATCCGGTGTTTCGTGAACTGTTCGGACGCAAGGACGCGCGGGCCGAAGCCGAGGCCTAGGCCACGACGGCACGCTCTTCCCTCTGACGGGGGAGGGGGTGCGAGACGGACCGCTTGGGAGATAGGACGACCATGGTCGGCAGCATCATCCGCCCCACGCTCGATCCGGTATCAGGCGGCCAACAGCCGCTGTTCACCGGCAACGACTGGGACTTCGACACGATCAAGCGCATCCACGACGCCTGCGAAGCCATCGCGGGCGGGGAACTCGGCCTGTCGTGGTATCCGAACCAGATCGAGATCATCACCGCCGAGCAGATGCTCGACGCCTACGCCTCCATCGGCATGCCGCTGTTCTACAAGCATTGGTCGTTCGGCAAGCATTTCGCCCAGCACGAGGCCAGCTACCGCCGGGGCATGATGGGGCTTGCCTACGAGATCGTCATCAACTCCAACCCGTGCATCTCCTACGTCATGGAGGAGAACACGGCGACGATGCAGACCCTGGTGATCGCCCATGCGGCGTTCGGGCATAATCACTTCTTCAAGAACAACTACCTGTTCAAGCAGTGGACCGACGCCGACGGCATCCTCGACTATCTCGATTTCGCGAAGAGCTTCATCACCCGGTGCGAGGAGCGCTACGGCCATGGCGCCGTGGAATCGGTGCTCGACGCTGCCCACGCCCTGATGAATCAGGGCGTCCACCGCTACCCGCGCAAAAAGCGGCCGGACTTGGCCTCCGAGCAGCGGCGTGAGCGCGAGCGGGCCGAGCACGGCGAGCAGGTCTACAACGACCTCTGGCGCACCCTGCCGCAGAAGATCGCCGGCGTGCGGCCCGATCTCGCCGTCGAGCGCCGCAAGGCCCTCCTCGAACTGCCGCAGGAGAACCTGCTCTACTTCCTGGAGAAGGCCGCCCCGCGCCTCAGGCCGTGGCAGCGCGAACTCCTGCGCATCGTCCGCCTCGTGGCGCAGTACTTCTACCCGCAGCGCCAGACCAAGGTGATGAACGAGGGCTGCGCCACCTACTGCCACTATCGGATCATGAACTCCCTGTCGCAGAAGGGCCTCATCGGCGAGGCCGCCTACCTCGAATTCCTGACCTCGCACACCAACGTCATCCGCCAGCCGAACTACAACGAGCGCGGCTACAACGGCCACAATCCCTACGCCATCGGGTTCGCCATAATGCAGGACATCGCCCGCATCGTGGAGCAGCCCACCGAAGAGGACCGTGCGTGGTTCCCCGACATCGCCGGCACGGGCGACGCCATGGCGACCCTGCGCGACATCTGGGCGAACTACCGTGACGAGAGCTTCATCGCGCAGTTCCTCTCGCCCAAGCTCATGCGGGACATGCGCCTGTTCCACGTCGTCGACGATCCCGACGAGGCGGAGCTTCGCGTCGAGGCGATCCATGACGAGCGCGGCTACCGCAAGATGCGCCGCTCCTTCGCCCGCCAGTACGATGTCGCTTGGCTCGATCCCGACATCGAGGTGATGGACGTGGACCTCGAAGGCGATCGCCGCCTCATCGTCCACCACAAGGCGCTCAACCGCATCACCCTGCAGAAGGACGACGCCAAGCGCGTGCTTCAGCACCTGGCCGATCTCTGGGGCTACGATGCCGTTCTCAAGGAGATCGATCCGGCGACCGACGACGTGCTCGCCGAGCACCACGCGACAGCCCGGCCGATCTTCTTCTGACTGGACGAAAACTGCCCGGACCGGTGTGCCGATGCTCCGGCTCGGACCAAGGCAAAGAAAAAGGCCGGGATGCGAGGCATCCCGGCCTTTTCTCGGAGCGGCGAGACCAGCGATTGGGCTGGGCTCGTGCTTTGATTGGTCGGAGTAGCAGGACTTGAACCTGCGACCCCCTGTCCCCCAGACAGGTGCGCTACCGGGCTGCGCTATACTCCGTCGGATACGCTCCGAAATCCGCCGTTCCCATCCCCTCGACCCATAACACGCATCTCTGGGGGAGGTGCGATCGACCAGGCCGATGGACGGTGCGGCACCCCTTGGCGGGGTGGACGCGTCTTAGCTTTCCACCCTTCGAGACGCAACCCCTAAGGTGGCTTCGGACACCGGTTCACGGTGTTCGAAGCCACGCATTTCTCACGCGTGGGATGGGGTGGCGTGGGGATCGTGCTTGTCGGGCGTGGAGTTGTCCGGCGACTTGCCGCGCTTCTTCGCGATCCAGATCAGCAGGTTGCGGATCACCACGTAGAAGACCGGGGTGAGGAACAGGCCGAACAGGGTTGCGCCGATCATGCCGAAGCACACGGCGGTGCCGAGGGCCTGACGCATCTCGGCTCCCGGGCCCGTGGCGATGACCAGGGGCACCGTGCCGAGGATGAAGGCGAACGCCGTCATCAGGATCGGGCGCAGGCGCAGGCGGCAGGCCTCGACGGCGGCGGCCACCGGCCCCTTGTGCTCCGTCTCCTCAAGCTGGTGGGCGAACTCGACGATCAGGATGGCGTTCTTGGCCGCCAAGCCCACGAGCACGATCAAACCGATCTGGGTCAGGATGTTGTTGTCCTGTCCCCGGAACTGCACCGCCGCGAGGGCCGCGAGCACGCCGGTCGGCACCACCAGGATGATGGCCAGTGGCAGCGCCCAGGATTCGTACTGGGCGGCGAGGACGAGGAACACGAGGAGCACGCCCAGGGCGAAGACGTACACGGCCGTGTTGCCGGTGGCCTTCTGCTGGAACGCGATCTCGGTCCAGTCGTAGGAGTAGCCCTCCGGCAGGGACTGGGCGATCTTCTCCATGGCGTCGAGGGCCTGTCCGGTGGAGATGCCGGGCTTGGCATCGCCCTGGATCGGCACCGAGTAGAACAGGTTGAACCGCTGAACGATCTGCGGCCCGCTGATCTCGCGGATCGAGGCCAGCGTTCCCATGGGCACGAGGGCGCCCGTGGAGGATCGGACCTTGAGCTGCTCGATGTCGCGCTTCTCAAGGCGGAACGGTGCGTCGGCCTGGGTACGGACCTGATAGATGCGGCCGAAGGCGTTGAAGTCGTTGACGTACGCGCCGCCGAGGTTGGTCTGCAGGGTCGAGAACACCGAGGCCAGCGGCACGTTCAGCATCCGCGCCATGGTGCGATCGATGTCGATGAAGAGCTGTGGGGTGTCGTTGCCGAAGGTGGTGAAGACGCGCTGCACCTCCTTGCTCTGATTGGCCTGGCCCAGCACCTCGTTGGCGGCCGCCAGCAGCGGGCCGATGGCCGAACTCTGGCGGCTCTCGATCTGCATCTTGAAGCCGCCGCCATTGCCGAGACCGCGCACCGGTGGCGGTGGGATGAACAGGACGCGGGCTTCCTGGATCTCGGCGGTGGCTTTGAACACGTCGCCGGTGATGACGGCCGCCGAGCGTCCCGTCGTCGCCCGCTCCTTGGCCCCCTTCAGGGTGAGGAACATTACCGCGCCGTTGGTGGTGTTGGTGAAGGTGGCGCCGTCGAACCCCGAGATGATGACCGCGTTGGCGACGCCATCGACCTTGCGGGCGAGTTCGGCGGCGCGCCGCACCACGGCCGTGGTCCGCTCCAGGGCGGAGCCTGCGGGAAGCTGGACGACGCCGATGAGGTAGCCCTGGTCCTGCTGCGGGATGAAGCCCGTCGGCACGGTGGTGACGAGATGGATCGTGCCGGCCAGGACGCAGCCGTAGACGATGAGCATGCCGATGAGGCCGATCACCCGCCCGGTGAGGAACTGGATCACCCGGGCGTAGCCGTTGGACAGGGCGTCGAAGCCGCGGTTGAACGTGTTGGCGCACCACGCGATGAAGCGCGCGAGGAAGAACTTCGGCGGTTTGTGCTCGTGGTGGGGCTTCAGGAGCAGCTTGCAGAGCGCCGGCGACAGGGTCAGCGAGTTGAACATCGAGATGATGGTCGAGGCCGCGATGGTGAGCGCGAACTGCTTGTAGAACTGCCCTGAGATGCCCGGGATGAAGGCGGTGGGAATGAACACCGCCGACAGCACGAGGGCGATGGCCACCACGGCGCCGCCGACCTCGTCCATGGTCTTGTGGGCGGCGTCTCCCGGCGAGAGACCCTCGGCCATGTTGCGCTCGACGTTTTCCACCACGACGATGGCGTCATCGACGACGATGCCGATGGCGAGGACAAGCCCGAACAGCGTGAGGTTGTTCACCGAGAAGCCGAACGCCGCCATGGCCGCGAAGGTGCCGATGAGCGACACGGGGATCGCGATCACCGGGATCAGCGCCGTGCGCCAACTCTGGAGGAACACCAGCACCACGATGACCACGAGGACGACCGCCTCGAAGAGGGTCTTGTAGACCTCGTGGACCGACTCCTCGATGAACTCGGTCGGGTTGTAGGCGATCTTGTACTCGACGCCGGGGGGGAAGTTCTTGGCGATGGTGTCCATGGTCTGGCGCACCTGGCTCGCCGCCTGGAGGGCGTTGGTGCCGGGCCGCTGGAACACGCCGACGCCCACCGCCGGGGTCGCGTTGAGGAAGGACTGGGTGGTGTAGTCCTTCTGGCCCATCTCCGTCCGGCCGATATCCTTGATGCGCACGAGGCGGCCGTCAGCGGCCTTGACGATGACCTCCGTGAACTCCTCCGGGGTCTGGAACCGCCCCTGTGACTGGACCACGAGCTGGAAGGCGTTCGATGCGGGGGCCGGCGGTGCGCCGAGCGCACCCGAGGCGACCTGCACGTTCTGCTCCTGCAGCGAGGTCAGGACGTCGGTGGTCGAGAGGCCGTAGGCGGCGAGCTTGTTGGGGTCGAGCCAGATGCGCAGGGCGTATTCGCTGCCGCCGAACACCGTGATGTCGCCCACACCGTCGAGGCGCAGCAGCTCGTCGCGAATCCGCAGGTAGATGTAGTTCGAGAGGTAGTTCTGGTCGTAGGTGTTGTCGGGCGAGAGCACGTGCACGACCAGCATCAGGTCGGGCGAGGCCTTGCGGACGGTGACGCCGAGGTTGCGCACGTCGGGCGGCAGGCGCGGCTGGGCAACCGAGAGGCGGTTCTGCACCAGCACGTTGGCGATATCGAGGTTGGTGCCGACCTTGAACGTGACGGTGAGCTGCATGTTGCCGTCGTTGGTCGACAACGATGTCATGTAGAGCATGTTGTCGACGCCGTTCACCTCCTGCTCGATGGGCGTCGCGATGGTGGCGGCCACGGTCTCGGCATTGGCGCCCGGATAGGAGGCGCGCACCACCACGGTGGGCGGCACGATCTCGGGATATTGCGAGACCGGCAGGGACTCGTAGGCCACGTAGCCGATGATCAGGAACAGGATCGACGTGACGGACGCGAAGATCGGCCGATCGACGAAGAAGTGGGCAAAACGCATCGGGTGAACCTCTCGCCGCTCCGGGGTCATGCGACCCGAACGGGACCGTTTCGTCGTCAGCGGTCGGGCGCGCGAATCGTAGGCGATCCGAACGCACGCTCATCTCGGCTACGGCCGGCCATCCGCCGACCGTTCATTCATGACGCGCCTTGCCCCCACCCGGCGCGCCGTGAACGGTTCGGGTCGTACGCTGGCCTCAGACACGCCAGCGCACGACCCGTGATCTTGTTTCAGGACATCGGCGCGGGCGCGGAAGATCCGCGCCGCGCGTCCTGGCCTTGACCGTTCCCGTCAGCTCTTGCTCGCCGGCAACGTCGAGGACTCGGCCGTGACCTTGGCGCCGGGGCGCACGCGAGACAGGCCGTTGACCACGACGTTCTCGTCGCCTTTCAGCCCGTCGCGGATCACCCGGTAGCCATCAACCTTCGGTCCGAGCTTCACTTCCCGGGACGAAACCGAGCCGTCATCGGCGACGAGATACACGACCCGCTTGTCCTGATTGGCCGAGATGGCGTCGTCCGGCAGCAATATGCCCTGATACGGCTTGGTGGCCGGCAGGGACACGATGCCGAACAGGCCCGGCTTGATGAACCCATCGGGGTTCTCGACGGTGGCGCGCAGGAGCACCGTTCCGGTGGCGTTGTCGACGCGGTTGTCGACGAAATCGAGGACGCCCTTGCGGGTCGGCTTCTCCTCGCCCGTGAGGGCGATGAGGATCGGGACGCCCTTGCCCTTCTGGGTCTGGCCCATGCCGATGCCGAGGGCACCCTGGTACTTCAGGAAGGAGCGCTCATCGACGGTGAAGCCGAAGTAGATCGGATCGAGCGACACGATGGTGGTCAGCAGGGTCTGGTCGGTGATGACGATGTTGCCCTCGGTGACCAGGCGGCGGCTGATACGGCCGGAGATCGGAGCCTTCACCTCGGTGAAGTCGTAGTTGAGCTGGGCTTGGCGCAGCTGCGCGTCGGCGCTGTCGACATCGGCCTGGGCCGTCTGCGAGGCTTGGCGCCGCTGGTCCGTCACCTGCTCGGAGATATTGCCCGACCGGCTCAGCGTCTGGGCGCGATCGAGGTCCGTCTGCGAGAAGTTGAGGCGAGCTTTGGCCGAGACCAGGGCGGCCTGGGCCTGATCGAGGGCGGCTTTGTACGGACGGCGGTCGATGACGAAGAGCAGATCGCCCTTCTTCACCGTGGCGCCGTCCTGGAAGTTCAGCTTCTCGAGGTAGCCGGTCACGCGGGCGCGGACATCGACGATTTCCACGGGGTCGAACCGGCCCGTGTACATGTCGGTCTCGACGATCTCGCGGACCACGGGCTTCGCTGTCGTCACCTTCGGCGGTGGCCCGCCCGGCGCCTGGGCGAGGGCCGGCAGCCCCGCAAGCGCGAGGCCGAGGGCCGGAAGGAAGCGGAAGAGCAGGCGCCTGCGCATATCGATAATCCCTATGCCCTGCGAGCTAGAGGTCTGATGCCCCCGATGTAGTGCGCTGCCGCACATGGTCGTTCGCACGGACGCAACCGCACGGATCGTCCACGCGGACGGCCGCGACCCGGTGACCGGGGTCGAGGCGCTTATCGCTCGATCGCCTCGCCGGCGCCGGACCAGTCCTTGAAGCCGCCGACGTAATGGGCGTCGATGGCGAGCCCGGCCCGCTGTGCGGCGGCCAGAGCGTGCACGGAGCGGACGCCGGCCGCACAGGAGAACACGGGCCGCCGTCCATCCTCCGACACCTGGGCGGCGATGGCCCCCGGATCGAAGGTCGAGAGCGGATGGGTGACCGAGCCCGGAATGTGTCCGCTGCTGAACTCATGCGCCTCGCGCACGTCGATGAGCAGTATCGTCCCGTCGGCGAGTCCCGCCTTGACCGTTTCCCGGTCCAGATCCACCACGTTCATTGACCCATCCTTGCCTGTTTCCTGTTGTTTAGGCGCGTGGCGGAATGCCCGCAACGCGCTCGGCCAGCACCGCGTCGACATGCGCGAAATGCGCCGTCCAGTCGGGCGGCGCGTAACCGTCGAGCCGGGCCTTCAATGCGACCCGCAGGGGGGAGGCCGGGGCACTCAGCGCCTGCACGGCCCCGCGCCAGCCCGGCCCATCCAGGGGATCGAGGAAGTGGGCGAACCCGCCTCCGATTTCGCGGTGGACGGCCAGATCGGAGGCGACCACGGGTAGGCCGCAGGCCGCCGCTTCGATCACGGGTAGGCCGTATCCTTCCGCGAAGGAGGGCATCAGGAGCGCGGTGGCCCCCTGGAGCAGGCGGGCGAGGCCGTGGCTGGAGAGGCCGCCGACCTCGATCACGTGGGCCCGCATGGCCGGGCAGCGCTCCAGCATGTCGATGATGTTCTCCGCCTCCCAGCCGCGCCGCCCGACGAGGATGAGCCGCGGGGTCGCCGGTCCGTGGCGTTGGGCGAGGTCACGCCAGAGGTTGAGCAGGCCGAGGTGATTCTTGCGCGGCTCGATGGTGCCGCAGGCCACGAAGGTCGGGCGGTCCGCGACGAGGGGGGGCTCCCCGGATGCCGGCCGGAATACGGGCTCGACGCCGAGCCAAGCCACCGTGGTAGGGCGTACGGGCAGGCCACGTACCGCGAGATAACCCGAGAAATGCCTCGCCACGTCGGCCGAGTTGACGAGGACGTGTGCGGCATGGGCCGCGATGGTCCCCATGCGCACGGCGTGGCGTTCCGCCTCGCCTGGGCGTCCGTACTCCGGATAGGCGATGGGGATGAGGTCGTGGACGAAGAAGACCGTGCGGATGTCGCGGCGGTCGTAGAGCCAGTCGAATCGCTCCGGCCGGTCGAGACGTAGGTGCGAGGTGTGGAGATAGACGGTCCCGGCGGGCAGGCGGTCCGGGCCGCGCGCGCGCAACACGGTCCAGACCGTGCGGGCCTGGAGCCGTCGGCGCGCATGCGAATCCCGGCGGTGGGGCGGGGTCGAGGTCTCCTGCGTCGGTGCCCCGAGGGCGGCGGCGAGGCGGCGATAGACTGGATCGTCCTCGGCCGCGCGGTCCTCGACCCAGCCCGCCGCCACCGCCTCGACGATCGCCATAGCCATGTCCCGCTCGAGCACCTTCGGGCCGAGTGCCGTTGAGACAAGGCCGAAGCGTGCGCCGTCCTGAGACAGAAAATGACGGGCGTAAGCAAGGTCGACCCGGTCGATCCCGCTCGGACTGGCGTGGCGGAGCCGCGTGATGAGGCGGGTGAGGTCGAAGGCGATCGAGGGGACGGGCATGATCCTCCGGCTGCGTTCAGGCACGACGCCGTATCGAAGCGGCGGCGATCCCGCCTATATGCTTGGCGCCATCCGGCAACGCCACCCAACCCGAGCAAACGCCCGTGTCTCCCGGTTACCTGCCCTTCGCGGGCGCCCTCGATCTGCCCGCCTACACCTGCGACAATTGCGGGTTCTGGCAACGCCACTTCACCGTGCCGGCAGCCTGCCCCATGTGCCTCGACGCCCGCCACGTGGTGCCGCAGAACGGTTGGCAGTTCTGGACCGAGGCTGAGGCGCAGGAACGCTTTCCGTGCCACTGGGAGGAGCTGGAGCCGGGGGTGTGGCGGTTCTGGAACGACCCCGTCTCGGGCATCGGTCCGAGCGCCTATCTCATCCAGACGCCGCAGGGGAACATGGGCTTTGAGGCCTGCCCGGTCTTCAGCGAAGCCGCCCTCCGGCACATCGCGACCCTCGGCGGGATGCAGGTGCTGTCCTCCTCGCACCCGCATGCCTACGGAGCCCTGGTGCAGCTGCAGGACCGGTTCGACCCTGAGCTCTGCCTGCCGGCGGCCGACTTCACCTGGAGCGCGGCGCTGCAGGTGTCGTGGCCCTACGACGACTTCCTCGAACCGCTGCCGGGCCTGGAGCTCCACCGCACCGCCGGCCACTTCGACGGCCACGCGGTCCTGTTCGATCGCGCGCGAAAGATCCTGTTCTGCGGCGACGCCCTGAAGTTCGAACTCGACCCGAAGGACTTTCGGCGGGCCGTCACGATCTCGGCCCACAAGGCGTTCGTCCGCGGGGTGCCGCTGACGACGAACGAGCTGCGGCGCTACCGCGACGTGTTCGCCGCCCTCGACTTCACCCAGACCTGGACGCCGTTCGAGCCGACCGCCAATTGCGGCCGGTCCGAAGTGTTGGCGCTCCTGGACGGCATGCTGGCGACCCGCCCGCACGCCGCCCCGGTGCCGCTCGACTCGCTCCGGCGCTGACGCTCAGGCCCGTCCCTTCGCGGTCTGGCCGAACATCACCTTCTTGGCGTCCTCGCTCATGGTTTTGCCGTGGTCGGGATTGACCTCCGGCGCACGGGCATAGGCCGCCCTTGTCGCCGGACGTTCGGCGATGGCGGTGAACCAGCGTGCGAGGTGGGGGAAGTCGGACAGGGTCTGTCCCTGCTTCTCGTACGGCACGATCCACGGATAGGCTGCCATGTCGGCGATGGAGTAGTCGGCCCCGGCGACGAAATCGCGGTCGGCCAGACGCCGGTCGAGGACGCCGTACAGGCGGTTGGTCTCCTTGACGTAGCGGTCGATGGCGTAGGGAATCTTTTCCGGCGCGTATTGGCTGAAATGATGATTCTGACCAAGCATCGGCCCAAGCCCGCCCATCTGCCAGAACAACCACTGCAGCACTTCGGCGCGACCGCGTACGTCCTGAGCGATGAACCGGCCGGTTTTCTCGGCGAGGTAGAGCAGGATCGCGCCGGACTCGAACAGGGCGACCGGATCGCCGCCGCCGGCCGGATCATGATCGACGATGGCCGGCATGCGGTTGTTGGGGGCGATGGCCAGGAAGTCGGGGTTGAATTGCTCGCCCTTGCCGATGTTCACCGGCTTGATCGTGTAGGGCAGGCCGGCCTCCTCGAGGAACAGCGTCACCTTGTGGCCATTCGGCGTCGGCCAGTAATGCAGATCGATCATCGGGCACCTCATCGGGCGAGCCGTCGCGTCGGCCGCTGGGGCCGAGTTGGCGCCGGACCTCGCAGGGTTCAAGCGTCCGATCCCGGGATCGATCGAATGCAACGGGTTCGCGATCCCTCCGCTTAACGGGTTGCGTGATCTTCTTGCCCGATGCGGGTGAGGGAGATGGTCCATGATCAGCGCGGTGTCGATCAGCAGCGGCGGGATGGCAGCGGCCACGCAGCGATTCGCCCAGGCCGCCGAGGGGGGTGGCGACCATCGGCTCCAGCCTGCCGGCGGCAACCCAGGTCGATCTGTCGAGCACGGCCCTGCAACTGACGGAGGCCAGGACCGATTTCGGCCTCAACGCGGCCATGCTGCGCACGTCCCTGGACATGGAGAAACGCGTCCTCGACATCCTCGCCTGAACGCTTCCATCCTTGCCCAGGCCCCGCAAAGCTCCTATGAGCCGAGGGGCGTCGAGAACGCGTCGGGGTGTAGCGCAGTCTGGTAGCGCATCTGGTTTGGGACCAGAGGGTCGTAGGTTCGAATCCTATCGCCCCGACCATCTCTCGACCGGCAAACCCCGTGACCATTGGGAACCGTCCGATGTCGAGCGCCCGGATCTATCAGCCCGCCAAGGACGCGTCGCAGTCCGGGATGGCACGCACCAAGGTCTGGGTCCTCGAATTCGACCAGAGCACCCCGCGCGAGACCGATCCGCTCATGGGCTGGACCGGATCGTCCGACATGCTGCAGCAGGTGCGCCTGGAATTCGAGACCCGCGACGAGGCCATCGCTTACGCGGCCCGCGCCGGCCTGTCGTACCGGATCGAGGAGCCGCACAAGCCGATCATCCGCAAGGGCCTGTCCTACTCGGACAACTTCAAGTTCAACCGCACGGCGCCTTGGACCCACTGATCCCGACGCGGCACGTCCCCGTCAGAGCTGAACCAGGATCGTGACGGCGCCGAAGATCAGTACCGACGCGACCGTTACGGCCAGGAGGATCAGGGCGGCGCGCGATTCGCGCAGATCGTTCTCTGTCATCGCGCGAGGCTAGCGTCGGATCGCAGTCAAGCCAATCGCCTTAACCCTTGCTGTTCGTCCGATCGCGCCAAGCCGCGTAGGGATGGTCCTCCGCCACCACCGGGTGATGGGCCACCTGCATCGGCTGGTCGGCGAGGGGACTGCACAGTTCGGCATAGATGCCGGCGCCGATGAGGCCGTAGGCCTCGCCTTCCTCGGCCGTGTAGGCGAAGTAGGCCTCGCGGATGCCGGAAAGCCGCATGGCGGCGTGGCACATGGGGCAGGGGCGTCCGCTGGCATAGACGACGCAACCGTCGAGCTTGGCCGAGTTCAGCTTTCGGCTGGCTTCGCGGATCGCCACCATCTCGGCATGGTCCGTCGGGTCGTTCGTCTCCGCCGTCCGGTTGACGGCCTGGGCCAGCACCGTGCCGTCGCGCACGATCACGGCGCCGTATGGCCGTCCCTCCGCGAGGACGTTTCCGTAGGCGAGGGCGACTGCTTTCCGCAGATGGGTCGCGTGATTCATGGGCGAAGACTTCGGAGCGGCTTATCAGAACGCGTAACGCACGGTGCAGTAGGGCATCCGCTCGGCGAGAAGTGCGGTGAAGCGGGCGAGCCAGCGACCTTTCCAGCCCGTGCGGTAGCGCAGGTTCGCACCTCCGCCCTGCGAGACCTTGGCCTCCTGGATGTCCGGCCGCCACAGGAGCTCCTCGGCCTTCGGGTGCCAGCCGAGGTTGACTGCGTGCAGATCCGCGTTGTGGGTCAGCATGATGACCTCGGCCTTGACCTGCGCCCGCGCTGCGGCTCCGATCCCACCATCGATGGTCGCGAACAACTCCGCCCAGTCCTTCTCCCAACCCTCGTAGAGGATGACCGGCGAGAAATTCAGGTGGACTTCATAGCCGGCGGCCACGAAATCGTCGATGGCGGCGATCCGCTCGTTGATCGGACTCGTGCGGACATCGACGATGCGGGCGATGCGCTCGGGCATCAGCGAGAATCGAATACGGGTCTTGCCCTGCGGGTCGTAGGTGAGGAGTTCGCGGTTCACCGCCTTGGTGGCGAAGGACGCCTTGGCGTTGGGCAAGGTGCGGAACAGACCGACGAGGTCGCGCACCGTGTCGCTGATCGCTGCATCGACGGAGAGGTCGCCGTTCTCGCCGAGGTCGTAGACCCAGAGCGCCGAATCGACGCTGTCCGGCTCGGGCAGGGGGCCTTGCCGGTCGGCATGCCGGCGGATGGCGGCGCAGACCGCCTCGACGTTGACGAACAGCGAGATCGGATTCGCGAACCCCTTGCGGCGCGGCACGTAGCAATAGGCGCAGGCCATGGCGCAGCCGTTGGACGTCGAGGGCGCAATGAAGTGAGCGCTGCGGCCGTTGGGCCGCATCGTCAGCCCTTTCTTCACCCCAAGGACGAGGGTGGAGCGCTTGATCCGCACCCAATCCTCCACCGAGCCGGCATTGCCGTGGAGCTCCGGGATGTTCCAGTGCGAGGGCACTTCAATGCGCCGGGCATCGGGGAAGCAATCGAGGATCGCACGGCCGCGCGAAAACTCCGCGACCGCCGGCTCGTGGTAGATCGTCCGAATGTCGATGAGGTCGCGTGAGAGTCCCATGCCATCCAACATGGGACTCCTGCCGTCGGCGGCGAGGCAGGTACGGCGTCAGAATTGTGGATCGGGGTCTGTCACAAAAATAGGATCGCTGTCGTACCCGGGGGGAAATCCGACGAGGACCAGGCGTTCCGCGCCGTACGCGAAGTCGCGCCGCCTTCCCTCAGAGACGCGCCAGGAGCTCCGCCTTCTTCGCCGCGAATTCCGCCTCGGTCAGCACGCCCTTGCGCTGCAGTTCCGCCAAGCGTTCCAGAGTCGCGAGCACGTCGTCGGCCGACGACGGCGGGCGGGGTGCTGCCGGTTCCGGGCGCTGCAGGGGCTCGGGCGTGAACGGCTTCGGCTGAGGGGAAGGCTCGGGGGCGTTCGGCTTCTCCTGCCCCGCCGCGTCGCCATCGATCCGGCGCAAAGTTTGGAGGTCGATGGCGCCGTCGGGCCCGGAGAAGCATAAGCTGCGGGTGCCGCCCTGCTGCTGCGAAACGCCGGTGATGTGGTGGCCCTCCGTGTCGTAGAGGGCGACCTGCCCGTCCGCCTCGACGGCGACGCGCTGAGCGTGCGGAAAGTATGCGTAGCGCTGGCCGTTCTGAGCGCCGGACGTCGCCGGGCGTCCCAGGCCCTGCGGCCACCACGCGCCAGAGACGCCGTCCCGTTCGGCGAACCCGGTCGGCGGCAGGGCGTCGGCGAGGGCGTCGCACAAGGTGGCGACGCGAGCCTTGAGCCCGGAATCGAACATGTTGCCGATCATCGTCATGCCGCCCGAGGACCATTGGCCGAAACCGCCGAGTTCGGGATGGTTGAATTGCGCCATGGTTCCGTGCCCGGCTTCCAGGGCACGGACGAGGTGGCGCACAGCGTCGAGGCTCACCCCGTGCCGGTCGGCAATGGTCTGAAGGCCGTTGGGCTGGTCGGTCATCGGGGATGCCTCGCGCGGAAAGGAGCCTATCGAACGGCGCGCAAAACGTCGCAACGCCCATGCCGCGGGATCGTGCCACGCAAAGGCGGTCCGTGTCGTGTCTTGGGTCTCCGCAAACGGGGACCGAAACGTTTCGCGCCGCAAAAAGTTTTCTTCCGTGGGGACCTTCGACCCAAGCGTAAGCGTTGCCGTTCCGGTTTTGGCGTGCCGTGGCGCCCGGTGTTCGCGCCACACCGGGCCCGGCACTGTCCCTGGAGCAGTTATGGCAGACGATTTTTCTCAGACCGGCAGGGCGTCCGCGCAGGGTTCCATGCGGCGATCGCGCATCAAGGAAGGCTCGCCCTATCCGCTCGGCGCCAACTGGGACGGGCTCGGCGTCAACTTCGCCCTGTTCTCTGCCCATGCCACGAAGGTCGAACTCTGCCTGTTCGACGATGCCGGCGAGCAGGAGCTCGAGCGCATCGAGTTGCCCGAGTACACCGACGAGATCTGGCACGGCTACCTGCCGGACGCGCGCCCCGGCACCATCTACGGCTACCGGGTGCACGGTCCCTACGAGCCGAAGGCCGGCCACCGCTTCAACCCCAACAAGCTGCTCATCGATCCCTACGCCAAGGGCCTCGTCGGCTCCATCACCTGGAACCCGGCCCTGTTCGGCTACCAGATGGAGACGGGCGACGACCTGACCTTCGACGAGCGCGATTCGGCTCCGTTCACCCGACGCAGCCGCGTCATCGACCCGGCGTTCACCTGGGGTCGTGACCGCAAGCCCCACGTGCCGTGGGAGAAGACGATCTTCTACGAGACCCACGTGAAGGGCTTCACCAAGCTGCATCCGGCCGTGCCAGAGAAGCTGCGCGGAACCTATGCGGGCCTCGGGACACCGGCCGTCCTCGACTACATCAAGAGCCTCGGCGTCACCTCGGTGGAACTGCTGCCGGTCCACGCCTTCGTGCAGGACGACTACCTGCAGGAAAAGGATTTGGTGAACTACTGGGGCTACAACACGATCTCGTTCTTCACCCCCGCCCGGCGCTACGCGGCGGTGCCGGACTTCGCCTTCTCAGAGTTCAAGGAGATGGTCGCGCGCATGCACGGCGGCGGCCTCGAGGTGATCCTCGACGTGGTCTACAATCACACGGCCGAGGGCAACGAAAAGGGGCCGACTCTCTCGTACAAGGGCGTCGACAATGCCTCGTACTACCGCCTGATGCCGAAAGAGCCGCGCTACTACATCAACGATACGGGCACGGGGAACACCTTCAACCTGTCGCATCCGCGCGTGCTGCAGCTCGTCACGGATTCCCTGCGCTACTGGGCCACCGAGATGCGGGTTGATGGCTTCCGGTTCGATCTCGCCACGATCCTCGGCCGCGAGCCGCACGGCTTCGACGAGGGCGGCGGCTTCCTCGATACCTGCCGCCAGGACCCGGTGCTCAACTCGGTCAAGCTCATCGCCGAGCCGTGGGATTGCGGGCCGGGCGGCTATCAGGTCGGCGGCTTCCCACCGGGCTGGGCCGAGTGGAACGACCGCTACCGCGACGACGTCCGCGGGTTCTGGCGCGGCGACGAGGGCCTGCTTCCGTCGCTGGCCTCACGCCTCACGGGCTCGGCCGACAAATTCAACAAGCGCGGGCGCAAGCCATGGGCGTCGGTGAATTTCCTCACCGCCCATGACGGCTTCACGTTGAACGATACCGTGTCGTACAACGAGAAGCACAACATGGCCAACGGCGAGAACAATCGCGACGGCCACTCGCACAACCTCTCGAACAATTACGGCGTCGAGGGCCCGACGGAGGATCCCGAGATCCGGGCCGTGCGTCTCCGGCAGATGCGCAACATGCTGGCGACCCTGTTCCTGTCGCGCGGCACGCCGATGCTGCTCGCGGGTGATGAGTTCGCCCGGACTCAGAACGGCAACAACAACGCCTATTGTCAGGACAACGAGATCTCCTGGCTCGACTGGGGCGCCATCGGTCCTGAGGAACGCGATCTGACCGAGTTCACCCAGCGCCTGATGATTCTCCGCGAGTCCCTTCCGATACTGACGCGCGGACGCTTCCTCACCGGCGAGTTCGACGAGGAACTCGGGGTCCGCGACGTCACGTGGCTGACTCCCCTCGGCACCGAGATGACGCCCGAGAACTGGACTCAGGGGGATGCCCGGTCGCTCGCCGTGGTTCTCGACGGCCGGGCCCAGGTCTCCGGTATCCAGCGTCGGGGCGGCGATGCCACCCTGCTCCTGCTCTACAATGCCTACCACGATCTCGTATCGTTCACCCTGCCGGCCACCGTCGGTGCGTCGGCCTGGACCCGCCTCCTCGACACCAACCTGCCCGATAGCCAGGATGTCGTGAGCGTGCCCGTGGGCGAGCGCTACGACGTCACGGGCCGCTCGATGCTGATGTTCGTCCTCAAGCCCGAGGAGGTCGAAGGCAGTGAGGTGACCGAGATGGAGCGCTCCTACCAACATGTGATGCAGGCGTTCGAACGCGCCAACATCGATAGCGTCCGTTTCGGCGCCCGCAGGGATTGATCGCGTCCGGGGCGGTGCCGGGATCGGCGCCGCCCGCATGCACCTACGAACCACGGAACGCCGACGCGCGCTGGAGTGGTCGACGAATGGATATCTTGGTTGTGTCGATGGGAGTTGATTGAGGGGCAGGACCCAACGAGGACTCGATCATGCCGCAGGGTGACAAGTCGCGCTACACCGACAAGCAGGCGCGCAAGGTCGACCACATCGCCGAATCCTACGAGGCGCGCGGCGTGCCGGAGAAGGAAGCCGAGGCCCGCGCCTGGGCCACGGTCAACAGGGACGATGGCGGCGGAAAGAAGCCCGGCGGTTCGGGCCGGGGCCGATCCACCGGTCATCCGGCAGCGCACAAGGGCGGTGAAACTGGCGGCAAGGCGTCCGCCGCGCGCACGCCCGAACAGCGTTCGGCTTCGGCGAAGAATGCCGCCGCGACGCGCAAGCGCAACGCCGCCAAAGCATGAGACGCGGCCCCGTCTAGGACGAGGCCGCGCCCGCGGGCCTTCAGGCCATGGCGGCCTTGAGGTGCTGGTCGACCTTGTCGAGGAAGCCCGTGGTCGAGAGCCACTTCTGATCGGGGCCGACGAGGAGGGCGAGGTCTTTGGTCATGAAGCCGGCCTCGACGGTATCGACGCAGACCGTCTCGAGGGTGGTGGCGAACTTGGCCAGATCCGCGTTGCCGTCGAGCTTGGCCCGGTGGGCGAGGCCGCGCGACCACGCGAAGATCGACGCGATGGAGTTGGTCGAGGTCTCCTTGCCCTTCTGGTGCTCGCGGTAATGGCGGGTCACCGTGCCGTGGGCTGCCTCGGCCTCGACGGTCTGGCCATCGGGGGTGAGGAGCACGGAGGTCATCAGGCCCAGCGACCCGAAACCCTGCGCCACGGTGTCGGACTGCACGTCGCCGTCGTAGTTCTTGCACGCCCAGACGTAGCCGCCCGACCACTTGAGGGCCGAGGCCACCATGTCGTCGATGAGGCGGTGCTCGTAGGTGATGCCGGCGGCGTCGAACTTGGCCTTGAACTCGTTCTGGAACACCTCCTCGAACAGGTCCTTGAACCGGCCGTCATAGGCCTTGAGGATGGTGTTCTTCGTCGAGAGGTAGACCGGGTACTTGCGGTTGAGGCCGTAGTTCATCGAGGCGCGGGCGAAGTCGCGGATCGAGTCGTCGAGGTTGTACATCGCCTGGGCGACGCCGGGGGAGGGGAAGTTGAACACCTCCCGCTCGATGACCGTGCCGTCCTCGCCTTCGAACTTGATGGTCAGGCGTCCCTTGCCCGGTACCTTGAAGTCGGTCGCCTTGTATTGGTCGCCGTAGGCATGACGGCCGACGACGATGGGCTGGGTCCAGCCCGGCACGAGGCGGGGCACGTTCTTGCAGATGATCGGCTCGCGGAAGATCACACCGCCGAGGATGTTGCGGATCGTGCCGTTGGGCGACTTCCACATCTCCTTGAGACCGAACTCCTTCACCCGCTGCTCGTCGGGAGTGATGGTGGCGCACTTCACGCCGACGCCGTGGCGCTTGATCGCTTCGGCGGCCTCGACGGTCACCCGGTCGCCCGTGGCATCGCGGTGCTCGACGCCGAGGTCGTAATATTCGAGGTCGAGGTCGAGATAGGGGTGGATGAGCTTGGTCTTGATCTCGCTCCAGATGATCCGGGTCATCTCGTCGCCGTCGAGTTCGACGACGGGCTTGGCTACCTTGATCTTATCCATCGCGTGTCAGGCCTTCCGCAAAAATCCCGAGGGGGGTCCCATGCAAATGCCGTGCGGCCCCGCGGGCGGGTCATAGCGCGGGCATCGAAGCGACGGAAGGCGGACGAGGCCCTTCACGCCGTGACAGGGCGCGGCATCTGTCAGGGAGACCCTGCCTCTGGACATTCTCCGCGAGAGGGGGGATCTGGCTCCCAACACACATCGGGACGGAACTGAAAAGCCATGAGCGAACGCATCATCCTACGGGCCGGGGAGGCCCTGGTCGCGGGCGGCCCGCCCAACACGGCCGCCGAGCCGGAGGTTATCATCGGTGAGCTCGACGGACCCGTCGGCACCGCGCTCGCCACCCTGACGGGCGATCAGGTCGTCGGCCACAGCCGCGTCTTCGCCCTGCTCAACACCGACATCATGGTCCGCCCGGTGACCCTGTGCGTCTCCAAGGTCAGCGTGACCGAGTCCAAGTACACGTCGATCCTCATGGGCACCGTGCAGTTCGCCATTGCCAACGGCGTGCTCGATGCCGTGCGTCTGGGCTACATCCCCAAGGAGAAAGCCAACGACCTCGGCATCATCTGCTCGGTCTGGCTCAGCCCCGGTGTGATCGAGGCCGAGACCGTGGACCACAAGGCTCTGTTCGAGATCCAGCGTAAGGGCATGACCGAGGCCATCCGCAAGGCGATGACCAACGAGCCGTCCATCGACTGGCTCCTGGAGAACCAGGACAAGATCATCCATAAGTATTATCAGATGGGCCTCGACGGAAAGATCTAGGCCCATGGACTGCGGCTCAATCCCGTCGCGGTCTATGCCGTCCGCGCCCGTCGTCGTCCTGGTCGAGCCGCAGCTGGCCGAGAATATCGGCATGGTTGCGCGCGCCATGGCCAATTTCGGGCTGGTCGAACTCCGACTCGTGGCGCCGAAGAACGGCTGGCCCAAGAAGGGCGTGCGCGAGGCGGCCTCGGGCGCAACCCATGTGCTCGACGGTGCAGCCTTGTTCGACACCGTCCCACAGGCCATTGCCGACCTCCACTACGTTCTGGCGACGACGGCACGCGAGCGCGGCCAGATGAAGCGCGTGATGGCCCCCGACGACGCCATGCGCGGCGTCGTCGCCCGGGACGGTCAGAGGGTCGGTATCCTGTTCGGCCGCGAGCGGGCCGGCCTGAGCAACGACGAGGTGTCGCTTGCCGACGCCATCGTGACCTTCCCGGTGACGGAGGAGTTCCCCTCCCTAAATCTCGCGCAGGGGGTTCTCCTCGTTGGATACGAGTGGCGCCGTGCGGCGGGACTCGCGCGTCTGCCGTTCTCCGGCGAGATGCTGTCGCCGCCCGCGACCCGCGAAGCCATGGCCGCCCTCGTCGGGACGCTGGAGGACAGCTTGGCGACGGCCGGCTTCTATCCTCCCGAGAAGCGCGAGATCATCGCCCGCAACATGCGGGACATGCTCCACCGCATGGCGATGACGGAGCAGGACGTGCGCACCCTGCGCGGCGCCTTGCGCGCACTTCGGCGGCCCCCTCGCGGTGACCGGAGCGCCTCTTAAGCTCTAGGCCAGCTTTTTCGTGCATAGGGTGGGGGGTCATGCCGAGCAACCGTCTCCACCCCATCGGCGGCGAGTTCGCCGTCCCCGAGCGCGAAGCCGCCTTCCAGGCCGAGCGGCTGCCGGAGACGATCCGGCACACCCGGCTGATCTTCCTCTTCGCCGTCGTGCTGAACGGCCTGTTCCTGTTCAGCGATGCGCGCTTTTATGGACAGGCGCATTTTCTGCCGGCGATCGCCGCACGCCTCTCCGTCATCATCGCCTCCTGCATTGCATACCGGGCTGTGCGGAACGTCGTTGAATTTTCCGCCCTTCAGCGGGTGATGATTGGATGGCAGTTCATCAGCGCCGTTGCGGTGGGCTATCTGTGCTCGACCCGCTCGGACATCGCGCTGTTCGTCCTGCTGATGCTGCCTGCGGTCTACATGCTCGTGGTACCGACGAGCTTCCGCTGGACGGTGATCTCAGGCAACTTCTGCACGGTGGTGCTGCTCTGCGGTTACCTGCTCCCGGCGCCGGTTCCCTCGACGGCGCTGGGAATCGTGTTGGCGACCGCCATGTCGAACGTGCCGATTCTCCTCTTCGTCGTTCGCTGGAATCGCTTGCGGCGACTGGAATGGACGGCGGTTCGGGCGGCGCAGCGTGCCAATGAGGAGCTCGCCGATAGCCGCCGGCTGTTCGAGACGATGTTCCGGGCCGTGCCCGTACCGATCGTAGTGTCCCGCCAATCGGACGGTCGGTTCGTGAACGTCAACGATGCCGGCCTGGCCTTTTTCGGGATTCCGGATCGGGCGAGCATCGTCCGCTACTCGACACCTGACGTGGTCGCTTCGCCCGAGCGACGGCGTCTCCAGGGACTTCTCGATGCCCACGGATCGACCCGCGATCAGGAAACGAGCATCACCACCCTCACCGGAGCCCGACGCGACATTCTGCTGTCGATGGAGACGGTCCATGCCGCCGGGGTACCGTGCGTCGTCTCCAGCCTCGTCGACATCACCAGTCGCAAGGCGGTGGAAGAGAGCATCCGGATCGCGGCCAACCACGACGTTCTCACCGGGCTGCCCAATCGCGCCCTGTTCCAGGCAACCCTCGACAACGCCCTTGCGCACGCCCGTGTCGAAGGTGCCAAGGTCGGACTGATCCTCATCGACCTCGACGCCTTCAAGGAGGTCAACGACACCCTCGGCCACGATGCTGGCGACACCCTTCTGAAGGAAGTCGCCCGGCGGCTGAACGGCGTGACGGAACCGGGCGACCTGGTGGCACGCCTGGGCGGCGACGAGTTCGTTGTCATCGCACCGTGCGGCCCGGCGGGCGAGACGGAAGCGCGCGACCTCGACACGATGTGCGAGGTGATTCTCGATGCCCTGCGTCCGTCCACCGCCATCGGCGGCCGCATCGTCGCCCCGCGCGCCAGTCTCGGCATCGCCGTCTATCCCGACGACGCCGACAGTCCGGCGGATTTGTTCACCGATGCGGATCTCGCCCTCTATGCGGCGAAGGAAGCGGGGCGGAATCGCGCGACCCGTTTCGTACCCAGCCTTCGCGCGACCATCGAGGACCGCGTCGCCCTCATCCGAGAGATGCGCGTGACCCTCGAGGAGGGCGGATTGGTCCCGTTCTATCAGCCCAAGGTGAAGCTCGCGACGGGTGAGGTCGTCGGCTTCGAGGCCCTGGCGCGCTGGCAGCATCCGACCCGCGGTCTGCTCACGCCCGCCGCCTTCGCCGCCGTCTTCGACGATCCGGAGATCGGCATCGGGGTCGGTCGCGTGCTGCGGCGACAGATCATCTCCGACGTCGCCCGCTGGATCGACCACGGCCATGATCCGGGCCGGGTCTTCCTCAACCTGTCCTCGGCGCAGTTCGCGGAAGGCGACCTCGCCGAGGTCCTGCTGGCGGATATCGCCGCCGGCGGCCTCGCCCGCGACCGGATCGGCGTCGAGATCACCGAAACGGTGCTGCTCGGCGGGAACGGCGATCGGGTCGGGCCTATCCTCGACGCGCTGCACGCCGCTGGTATCCGCGTCGCCTTGGACGATTTCGGGACAGGCTACGCCTCGTTGACCCACCTGAAGCGGTTTCCGGTGGACGAGATCAAGATCGACCGGAGTTTCGTGCAGGATCTCGAACGTGACCCGGACGACGCCGCCATCGTTACCGCCGTTCTGCGACTCGGACGCAGCCTCTCCCTCGACGTGACGGCGGAGGGCGTCGAGACCGAAGCGCAGGCGCGACTTCTCCTCGCGGAGGGCTGCAGTCACGTCCAGGGCTACCTCTACGGCCGGCCGATGCCGGGAGGGCGGGTGCCGAACTTCCTGACTCAGTCGAATGCCGGCGATGTTCCGGTTCGGGCTGACGCCTGACCGTGCGGGTCCCCGTCCGCGCGGCTCCTCAGCCGGTCTGCGCCAGGGCCTGCGCGATGTCGGCGATGAGGTCCTCGGCGTTCTCCAGGCCGATGGAGAGGCGCACGGTCTCCGGTCCCACCATGGCGGCGGCCTTCTCGTGCGGCAGGAGCTGACGGTGCGTCGTCGTCGCCGGATGGATCGCCAGGGACTTGATCTCGCCGATGTTGACGAGGTGCGAGATGAGCTTGAGGCCCATGATGAATTTGATCGCCGCCGGCTCGCCACCCTTGAGGGCGAAGGTGAAGATCGAGCCCGGCCCATCCGGAACGTACTTCGCGGCCAGCGCCTCGCCGGTCTGACCGGGTAGGGCAGGGTAGCTCACCCACGCGACGGCGGGATGGTCCTTCAGAAAGCCCGCCACCGTCCTGGCATTGGCGCAGTGGCGCGCCATGCGCAGCGGCAGGGTCTCGATGCCCGTGAGCGTGAGGAACGCGTTCATGGGCGAGAGGCCGGGGCCGAGCTCGCGCAGGCCGAACAAGCGGCAGGCCACGGCGAAGCTGAAATCGGGGAAGCGCTCGGTGATGACGAGGCCGTCGTAATCCTCCCACGGCTCGGCGATGAGGTTGTAGCGATCGGGTGCCGCCGCCCAGTCGAACGTTCCGGCGTCGCAGATCACGCCGCCGATGGTCTGGCCGGAGCCGCCGAGGAACTTCGAGGTCGAGTGCATGACGATGTCGGCACCGTGCTCGATGGGCCGGATCAGGGCCGGGGAGGCCAGGGTGTTGTCGACGATGAGCGGCAGCTTGTGGCGCCGCGCGACCGCGGCGATGCCGGCCAGATCCATCACGGTGGCACAGGGATTGACGATGGATTCGCAGACGATGGCCTTCGTCTCCGGCGTGATCGCCGCCTCGAAATCGGCCGGGTCGAGGCCCTTGGCGTAGAGCGCCTTCAGGTCGTAGCGCCCGTCGAGGCGGTTGATGAGGCCGAGCGAGCCGCCGAACAGGCGCGGGGAAACGACGTAGGCGTCCCCGCTCTTCATCAGCGTCATCAGGATGAGCAGGAGAGCGGACTGGCCGGACGAGACCGCCACGGCGGAGGTGGCCCCCTCCAGGGCGGCGACGCGGCGCTCAAGGGCGGCCACCGTCGGGTTCGAGCCGCGCGAGTACGAGAAGCCGGTGCGGCGCATGGCGAAGATGTCCGCCGCCTGCTCCGTCGACTCGAAGACGAAGCCGTTGGTGAAGTAGATCGGCTGCACCCGGGCGCCCGTGGCGGGGTCGGGGGCCGCGCCGGCATGGATGGCGGCGGTGGCGAAGCGCTGGGGTCTGGTCTCGGTGGCCATGGGGCCTTTTCTCGAAGTCTGACAGGGAGTTAGGCGGCCCGGTGCACGAAGGCGCGCAGGGTCCGCACGAGGGTCGAGGGTTCGTAGGGCTTCGGGATGAACCGGGCCCCGTCCGGCATGTCGTGCGGGCCGGGCGTGCCCATGCCGGAGACGACGAGGACGGGGATGTCGGGCCAGCGATGGGCCACGAGGCGGGCCAGCGCGAAGCCGTCCATGGAGCCGCGCGGCATGTCGACATCGGTCATCAGGACGCCGACATCGTCGCGATTCTCCAGCACCGTCAAGGCCTTGTCGGCGTGGCTCGCCTCCACCACGGCGAAGCCCGCATCCGACAGGGTATCGGCCGCCTCCATCAGGAGCAGGCCGTCGTCTTCGACGAGGAGCACGACGGGGCGGTCTGGGGAGTGCGTCATCGGCGGCCGGACGATCTCGCGCAACGGGGTGGTTGGGGCCTATTCCCCGCCATCCATGCCGTCAACAACGGGCCCCGGACCGGGATCGTTTCACCGGCGCGGGTATGACGCGGCGCGCCGGCGCGCGGCCTCACGCGCCGAGGCCCCGTCCGGTCCACGCCCCGGCGCGCGCCGGCCCATCGCTCCGGCGCGCCGGGATCACGCCGAGAGCGCCGCATCGAGGTCCTCGATCAGGTCGGCCGGGTCCTCGAGGCCGATGGACAGGCGCACCACCTCCGGTCCGGCGCCGGCCGAAATTTTCTGGGGATCGGTGAGCTGGCGGTGAGTGGTGGAGGCGGGGTGGATCACCAGGGACCGGGTGTCGCCGATATTGGCCAGATGCGAGAACAGCTGCAGGTTCGACACCAGCTTGACGCCGGCCTCGTAGCCGCCCTTGAGGCCGAGGGTGAAGACGGCGCCGGAGCCCAGCGGCGCGTAGCGCCGGGCGAGCCCGTGGTAGCGGTCGCTCTCCAGGCCCGGATAGCTCACCCAATCCACGGCGGCATGGCGCGAGAGGTGCGTGGCGATCGCCAGCGCGTTGTCGCAGTGGCGCTGCATCCGGAGCGGCAGAGTCTCGATGCCGTTGAGGATGAGGAAGGCGTTGAAGGGGGCCAGCGCCGGCCCGAGGTCGCGCAGGCCCAGCACCCGGATCGCGATGGCGAAGGCGAAGTTGCCGAAGGTCTCGGAGAGCACCATCCCGGCATATTCCGGCCGGGGCTGCGACAGGGCCGGGTAGCGGTCGTCGCCGGCCCAGTTGAACGTGCCGCCATCGACCACGAGGCCGCCGATGGAATTGCCGTGGCCCCCGAGGAACTTCGTCGCCGAGTGCACGACGATGTCGGCGCCGTGCTCGAACGGGCGGATGAGGTACGGCGTCGCCATGGTGTTGTCGACGACCAGCGGAATGTTGTGCCGCTTGGCGATGGCCGAGAGCGCCGCGATGTCGGTGATCACGCCGCCCGGATTGGCGATGGACTCGCAGAAGATCGCGCGGGTGCGGGGCGTGATGGCGCGCTCGAACGACGACGGATCGTCGGTGTCGGCCCAGACCACGTTCCAGCCGAAGTTCTTGTAGGCGTGATTGAACTGGTTGATCGAGCCGCCGTAGAGCTTGTCGGCCGCGATGAACTCGTCGCCCGGCTGCATCAGGGCGTTCATGGTCAGGAACTCGGCGGCGTGGCCCGAGGCGACGGCCACCGCCGCCGTGCCGCCTTCCAGCGCCGCGATGCGCTCCTCCAGCACGGCGTTGGTCGGGTTGGTGATGCGCGAATAGATGTTGCCGAAGGCCTGGAGACCGAACAGCGAGGCGGCGTGGTCGACGTCGTCGAACACGAACGACGCCGTCTGGTAGATCGGGGTTGCCCGCGCGCCCGTGGACTTGTCGGGGGCGGCGCCGGCGTGGATCGCCAGGGTGTTGAAGCCGGGCAGGCGGTCGGTCATGGAATCCTCCAGGGGCCGGCGGGCCCACATCGGCACCGTTCTAGCGCCGGCACCGTTGTCAGCGGAAGGGGCCCCCTGGCCCTGTTCCGCTTAAACGAACATCCGTTCTTTGTAGCGGACGAGCGCCCGAGGTCAAGCGCGGGACGGCCCCGGCACGGAACCCGCCCCCCTGCGTGTGCGTGATGACCATCAGACGCGCGTACCCGGGAGTTTTCGCGATGGCCGAGCATGACGACGAGACCACGTGGACGGACTTCAAGGCGGCCGTGAACATGACCGCCTCCGCGTTGGAAAAATTCCTCGCCACCGATGACAGCCAAGCCGTCGGCCAGAAAGCGCAAGGCAAAGGTGAATCCACCGGCCACGCCTCCGGCCGCCGCATCGTCGACCTGCTCCACACCAAGAAGGCCGACCTCACGGAGGACGACTACGCCCACATGCGCAAGGTCGTGGCTTACGTGAAGCGCCACCTGAAGCAGGGCGGCCCCGACGACAAGGACGCCGTGAAGGACTCGCCCTGGCGCCTGTCGCTGATGAACTGGGGGCATGATCCACTGAAGGAGTGATCGTCTCGGGGTGCGATCCGACCGGGCGCGTGTTGCCCCGCCCCATGGTGATCGCCCACGGACAGCGCGGGTTCCCTCACCCTTGAGGCAGGGGGATCTCAGTTGAATTGTCTCAAAACTCGGACGGAGGTCAGAGCGCTTGGCATGACCGCGACAGGCTCCCTCTCCTGGAAGGAGAGGGTTGGGGTGAGGTGTGGGACATCTTCGGAGAACCCACACACCTCACCCTGTCCCTCTCCTTCCAGGAGAGGGGACCCGTGCTGCTCGCGTGTTGGGGACATGCCGTCATCCAGAAGGAGAATGGGCCGGTCGCGAGACATCTGCGATCGCCCTGCCCGGAAGGAGAGAGAGCTCCGCCGGGCTCTGCGTCGACCCATCGTGGCTTTCGAACCCCGTCCCCGGACCGATGCGCCAGGAACGACCGGTCATCGAGCAAGTTCGTCCGCCGGGGGCCGAGTCGATCACCTCCATTCCTCGCTAGGCACCCCCGAAAAGCTTCGCTACAGCGGCGGCCATGCGCCCCGTCAGCCCGCCCCCCTCCGTCTCCGCCGCGCGGATTCTCATCGCCAGCTTCGTCGGCACGGCGATCGAGTTCTACGACTTCTACGTCTACGCCACCGCCGCCGCCCTGGTGATCGGGCCGATCTTCTTTCCGCCCGGCGATCCGGCGGTGCAGACGCTGGCGGCGTTCGCGACCTTCTCCATTGCGTTCATCGCCCGGCCGCTGGGCGCCGCGTTCTTCGGGCACTTTGGCGACCGGGTCGGGCGGAAAGCCACCCTGGTGGCCTCGCTGATGATCATGGGCCTGTCGACGGTGCTCATCGGCTGCCTGCCGACCTACGCCACCGCCGGCTGGTGGGCGCCGCTGGCGCTGTGCGTCCTGCGCTTCGGCCAGGGCCTGGGCTTCGGTGGCGAATGGGGCGGGGCGGCGTTGCTCGCCGTGGAGAACGCGCCGCCGGGCCGCCGTGCCCTCTACGGCATTTTTCCGCAGCTCGGGGCGCCGGTGGGCTTCATCACCGCCAATCTGGGGTTTTTGGGCTTGGCCCTGGCGCTCAGCCCCGAGGATTTTCAGGCCTGGGGCTGGCGCATCCCGTTCCTGGCGAGCGCCGCCCTCGTCGGCGTCGGGCTCTACGTCCGCCTGAAGCTCACCGAGACCCCGGTGTTCAAGGCCGCCCTCGAACAGGCCGCCCCCGAGCGCGTGCCGCTCGCGGTGATTTTTTCGAAGTACCTCCGCGCGACCCTGCTCGGCACCTTCGCCATGGTGGCCTGCTACGCGGTGTTCTACCTCTCCACCGTGTTCGCCCTCAGCTACGGCGTTTCGACCCTGGGCTTCACCCGGCCGACCTTCCTGCTGTTCGAGTGCGTCGCCGTGCTGTTCATGGCTTTGGGCATCCCGCTCTCCGGCTGGGCCGCCGATGCTTACGGCCGCCGCCCCGTCCTCCTCTCCGGCCTCGCCTTCACGGCCAGCCTCGGCCTGCTCATGGGCCCCATGCTCGGCAGCGGCCAGGGCGGCCTCGTCCTCGGTTTTTTGTGTTTGGGCCTGTTCGCCATGGGCTGGCTGTTCGGGCCCATGGGGGCTTTGCTCCCCGAGCTGTTCCCGACGCGGGTGCGCTACACCGGGGCCTCCGTCACCTACAACCTCGCGGGGATTTTGGGCGCGTCCGCTGCGCCGTACCTGGCGCAGCGGTTGAGTGAGTGGGGTGGTGTGGGTTGGGTGGGGCTTTATTTAGCTGTGGCGGCTGGGGTTAGTTTTGGAGCTGTTTGGTTGATGGACGAGACGGGCAACGTCAGTATAAAATAATGCTCGGTTAGATTAAAAAGTTTGTCAATAAACTGTTTTTGTGCAATAATACTTGTAAAAATTCTGCCTGATGTAAATTATATCTTGAGGGGCATTTTCCTCCAAAAAAGTGAGATATCGAGAATTATTACCAACTCTCAACAAAAATGGTTTCGATAGTGGGATATATGTTTTGTAATAGACTTACTCGCTTGAAAGGGCTATCCGTTGTACGGGCTTGTAGGCAGATTCGTTGCTATGTTTCGTAGCAAGTAACATAAATGGCGGGGGCATCGCCTCCGTGACTCGTGGCTTCGATGACCTTCGACTGTCATCCTGTGCATAGAGAGTGCCTACAAGCCCACAATGTCAAACGGACAGTTAGACCGGCTGAAAAATGCCCAAGGGAAGCTTGGGCTAGCTATGGCCCTTGGCGTTCCACTCCGCCAATTGACCCGAGCAGTCTATGGGATACCTATTCCAAACCGCTATACGGTTTTTGAAATCCGAAAATCCTCAGGTGGTAGTAGGATAATCCATGTTCCGCATAGAGAAATCAAGTTCGTACAGAAGTCACTCGCTCAACTTTTACAGTCTTGCTTGAGCGAAATCGAAACTAGGAATGGTGTGAAGCACCCTGTATCCCATGGGTTTCATCCAAAGCGTTCAATTTTTTCGAACGCTTGGCCTCACCGTAATAAAAACTATGTGATGAATCTTGATCTCGAAGACTTTTTTCATTCAATTCATTTTGGAAGGGTTTACGGCTACTTCGAAAAAAATAATGATTTTTTGTTGAATCCCAAAGTTGCAAATCTGATTGCAAATATATCCTGTCATCGAAACGATGTAGGGGGAACTTTTCTTCCGCAAGGAAGTCCCTGTTCTCCTGTAATTTCAAATCTTATCGCCCGCCCCTTGGACTCGAAGCTTCGAATTTTCGCGAAAGAAAATAAATGTCGGTATACTCGGTATGCTGATGATATTACATTTTCGACCAATTTGGATAATTTCCCGGAAAGTATTGCTTTATTAGATTCGGTAAAGAAATACTGGGTAGTAGGATCGGGTACGACAAAGATTATTACCAAAAGTGGTTTCAGACTAAATCTTGGTAAGACGCGCATGAGCGTTGCCGGGACACGCCAGATGGTGACAGGCTTAGTAGTAAATAGACAAGTAAGTGTTAATAAAACGACGTATAAATGGGCGCGGGCAGCGTCAGATCGACTGTTTAAGGAGGGCGTAGCGTTTAAGCGAGATCCTTCAACCGCCAGCATTCATACTACGGATCGGCAGGTAACAATCGCTCAGCTTATAGGGCAAGTAAACCACATATGTCATGCAAGGCGAAAGTCTAATATACCATTGCTGCATTCGCGTGATATGGTGGGCCCCGAGCTCTTATATCGAAGATTAACCTACTATGATAGATTTTTTTCCAATAAGAATACACTAATAATATGTGAGGGAGAAACTGATAATATTTATCTTAAAATTGCACTAAAGAAATTTGGTGCAAATTTCAAGAATTTATATAATCACGTCGATGATAAGGCAACTGTTCAATTGCTCAATATTACGACTCATGTTACTTCTTACACTGCGCTAAATGGTGGGTCCGATCAGCAAAAATCTTTCTTACAAAATTTTGATAACGACATGAGAATCGTGAAAGATCGATGGGCTGATAAGCCTGTTATTCTACTTGGTGACAACGACAGCGGTGCCAATGCTATCATGCAGATTTTACGTGGCAAATCTATTATTGCTGGAGATATAAAGACTGCTCAATTTACCCATTATATAAAAAATTTGTATGTCATTTTTACTCCTGTTACCTCCAAAACCGACAACTCGATGATTGAAGATTTTCTTGACCCAAAAGCGTCGAAAGCAATTTTGGGTGGCAAAAGCTTCCACCTGGGTGGGAAGGGTTTTGACGAAAAAAAACATTATGGAAAAAAGGCGCTGGCCGAGCACGTAAAAGAGAATGCAGATAAATATGATTTCTCAAGTTTCAACAGCATTCTTAAAAGATTAGACTTGGCAGTTGGGGATTATGCCGAGCGTTTAGCTCGATCCATGGCGTAGTCAAACTCAAATTACCGAAACATCTCAATCTTCGGGCACCGATCCATCACCACCACGCACCCCTTCGCCTCCGCCCGCGCGGCGGCGGCGTCATTCCGTACGCCGACCTGCATCCAGAGAAAGCGCGGCAGCCACGGCAGGGCCAGCGCCTCGTCCACCACCCCACCGGCCGCGTCGGAACTGCGAAAGATCTCGACCATGTCGACGGGTTCGGGCAGGTCGGCGAGGCGGGCGAGGACGGGGACACCCAAAAGCGTCCGGCCGGTGAGCCCGGGATTGATCGGGGTGACGCGGTAGCCGCGCCCGAGCAGGAACGCCATGACGTGGTGGCTCGGCCGGGCCGGGTTGGCCGAGGCGCCGACCAGGGCGATGTGCTGGGTCTCGGTGAGGACCCGGCGGATCAGGGCGGGGTCGTAGGCGTCGTGGCTGGGCATGCCGTCCCCTTGTCGGGCATGGCCCGGCATGCTGCAAGGCCGAGACGGAGACCCTCAGCATGTCCGACCCCCAAGCCCTCGCCCTGTCGCTGGCCGAGACCGTGGCGTTCCTCGACGCGGCGTTTCCCCAGATGGCGGCGGGGGGGCGGACCTATCACCTCGTCACCGTGCGGCCGCTGGGCGCCACGATGCGGATGGACCACCACGACCGCCACCTGCGCCCCGGCGGCACGGTCTCGGGCCCGTCCATGATGGCGCTCGCCGATTACGCCCTCTACGCGGCGATCCTGTCCAACATCGGCCCCGTGGCCCTCGCCGTCACCACGAGCCTCAACTTCAACTTCTTGCGAAAGCCCGGGCCGAATGGGCTGGTGGCCGAGGCGCGGCTCCTGAAGCTCGGGCGCCGTCTGGCCGTGGGCGAGGTGGCGATCACCGCGCCCGATTCGGCGGACCTCGTGTGCCACGCGACGGGGACGTACTCGATCCCGACGAAGCGGTGAGGGGGGTTCCCCCTCTCTTTGCTGCGGGCACCCGTTTTCATGTCGCCCGCAGGCATCGCGGGTCCCCTCTCCTGGAAGGAGAGGGACAGGGTGAGGTGTGCGAACTCTCCGAAGATGTCCCACACCTCACCCCAACCCTCTCCTTCCAGGAGAGGGAGCCTGTCGCGCGGTCCGGCGGTCCACCTCCATGAGGAGCAGAGGCCAAGAGCGATTTACGGTACTAGAATACCACTTCCGCGAACCCGCTCGAATCATTGCGCTTTTGGGCGTTTCCCAATCCCAAACCGCTTTCGGGCTTGACGCAGCTGCGGGCAACCCCTACAGACCCCACCAACGCCGCCGCGTCCTGCACGTGGCGGCGCGCCCTTTTCAAGATCAGTATGGAACGTCACGGGATGAGCAGCGCGCAAAAGACCTTTTCGCTGAAGCCCGCCGATGTCGACAAGAAGTGGATCATCGTCGATGCGGAGGGCCTGGTCGTCGGCCGGCTCGCCTCCATCATCGCGATGCGCCTGCGTGGCAAGCACAAGGCTTCGTACACGCCCCACGTCGATTGCGGCGACAACGTCATCGTCATCAACGCCGAGAAGGTGAAGTTCACCGGCCGCAAGCGCGAGCAGAAGGTGTACTACCACCACACCGGTTACCCGGGCGGCATCAAGGAGCGGACGGCCAAGTTCATCCTCGACGGCCGGTTCCCCGAGCGCGTCGTCGAGAAGGCCGTGGAGCGCATGCTCCCGCGCGGTCCGCTCTTCCGCGAGATCATGGGCAACCTCCGGGTCTACAAGGGCTCCGAGCATCCCCACACCGCCCAGCAGCCGCAGGCGCTCGACGTCGGCAGCCTCAACCGCAAGAACGTGAGCGCTTGATCATGGCGACCCTCCAGTCCCTCTCCGACCTCACCCGCGGCAACGTCGAGAACCCCGAGGACGCCGCCCCCGTCCACGTGCAGAAGCTCGATGCGCAAGGGCGCGCCTACGCCACCGGCAAGCGCAAGGACGCCGTCGCCCGCGTCTGGATCAAGCCCGGCAACGGCACGGTCATCGTCAACGGCCGCGCCGTCGAGGTGTACTTCGCCCGGCCCGTGCTGCGCATGATCCTGCGCCAGCCCCTCACCATCGCCAACCGCGTCGACCAGTACGACATCACCGTCACGGTGCATGGCGGCGGTCTCTCGGGTCAGGCCGGCGCCGTGCGCCACGGCCTGTCGAAGGCGCTGACCTACTACGAGCCCGAGCTGCGCTCGCCGCTCAAGCGCGAGGGCTTCCTCACCCGCGACAGCCGCGTGGTCGAGCGCAAGAAGTACGGCCGCAAGAAGGCCCGCCGCAGCTTCCAGTTCTCGAAGCGCTGATCGGCCGACCACGGTCTTTTGGAGAAGGGGCGGCGTCACAGCCGCCCCTTTTTTCGTTCATTCAGCAGGAGCAGCCCGCCCATGGCAAAACCCTTCCGGCGCGTGACCGCCCCCGTGGCGAGCGCCGTCACCCTGTGCCTGGACCAGAGGGGCGGCGACGTAGTCGGCGAGGTCAAGCTCGCCGACGGCGCGCTGTTCAGCAGCACCGGAACGCTCCCCGTGGGCGAGGCCTTCGGCATCGCCGTGCACGTCGCCAACGAGGGCGGCCTCGAGATCGTGGTTATCGACCCCCGCTCCGTGTGGAAGCCGTCCTGGGGCGAGCTGCAGGGCTGAACGCCTACGGGCGCGCGTCGCTCGCCCGCGACAGCAGCCCGTCGATGGCCGCGAACAGCATCGTCCAGTCGACGGGTTTGGCCACGTGGGCGTCCATGCCGGCCGCCCGGCAGCGGGCGATCTCCTCCGCCATGGCGTTGGCGGTCAGCGCCACGATGGGCAGGCGGGGCCGGCCCGCATCGGCCTCGGCCTGACGGATCGCCCGGGTCGCCGCGAGCCCGTCCTGGCCGGGCATCTGCACGTCCATGAGCACGAGGTCGAAGGGCGGCTCCGTCGCCACGGCGCTCACCGCCCGCTCGCCGTCGCCGACCACGGTGACCGCGTGGCCCTTCTGGCGCAGCACCGTGCCGATGATCTCCTGGTTGATGGGATTGTCCTCGGCGAGCAGCAGCCGCCGGGCCAGCGGCGCCGGCGCCGTCAGCGCCGTGCGCCCGGATCCGCCCTCGGTGGCCTGGGCCAGGGGCAGGGGGAGCGTGAACCAGAAGGTCGAGCCCTCGCCCATCCGGCTCGTCGCCCCGATCTCGCCGCGCATGAGCCGGACCAGGCGCCGGCTGATGGCGAGCCCCAGGCCGGTGCCGCCGTACTGGCGCGAGATCGAGCCGTCGGCCTGGGCGAAGCGCTCGAACAGGTGGGGCAGGGCGTCGGGCGCGATGCCGATGCCGGTATCGGCCACCTCGATGGTGACTTGGGGGACCGCGCCCGTGCCGGTATGGCGCGCCCGCAGGGTGACGCTGCCGTCCGTGGTGAACTTGATGGCGTTGGTGGCGAGATTGAGCACCACCTGGCGCAGGCGGGTCGGATCGCCGATGAACCAGTCGGGCATGTCGGGGGCGACCTCGACGGACACCGCCACGGCGCGCCCGCGCGCCGCCTCGACGGAGAGTTCGCGGCAGGCCTCCAGCAGGGCGCGCAGGCCGAAGGGCAGGGACTCGACGGCGAGCTGGCCGGCCTCGATCTTCGAGAAGTCGAGGATGTCGTTGACGATGGTCAGGAGCGAGCGCCCCGATTCCTGGGCGAGCCCGAGGAGGCGCTTCTGCGAGACGTTCAGGGTGGCGTCGCCCATGAGCAGGTCGTGGACGCCGAGCATGCCGGTGAGCGGCGTGCGCAGCTCGTGGCTCATGTTGGCGAGGAATTCGGCCTTCACCCGGGCGCCGGCCTCCGCCGCCACCTTGGCCCGTTCGAGGTCGATCTCCTGGCGCTGGCGCTCGGTGACGTCGCGGATGGCGTGGATGATCTGGACGTTGCCGTGCTCCTCGATGCGCCGGAACGCGGCCTCGACCCAGATGTCGGACCCGTCCTTGTGGCGCAGGCGGTACACCGCCGACCCCGTGGGCCGGGCCGGCGCGAGGGCGTGCAGGGTCGCCGACAGGTTGGCGATGTCCTCCGGGTGGACGAGGGTGCGCAGGCCCGCCGCGTTGGCCTCGTCGATGGTGTAGCCCAGCATGGGGGTGATGGCGGGCGAGATGTAGAGGTGGCGCCCGTTGGGGTCGTCGAGGAGGATGAGGTCCGAGGTGTGGTCTGCGAGCAGCCGGTAGCGCGCCTCACTGTCGCGCAGGCGGGTCTCCGCGAGGCGCCGGTCGGTGATGTCGGTCAGCGTCTGGACGTAGCCCCTGCCGTGGCCCTTGCCGTCGAGGATCGGCAGGGAGCGGATCTCGATGACGCTGCCGTCGTCGCGCCGGCGCTCCGAGCGCAGGTCCGTGGTGCGGCGCTCGCCGTCGAGGTGCCAGTGCGCCGGGTCCTGGATCAGGACGCCCCAGGCGCCCGTGGCGCGGCAGTGCCGGCGCACGGCGCGATAGTCGGGGCGCTTGCCGATCATGCCGGGGGGCAGGCGCAGGATCTCGGTGGCGCGGTGGTTGGCCACCGGCACGGTCCCGTCGGCGGCGATGAGCATCAGGCCCTGGTCGATGCTCTCGAGGGTCGCCTCGAGGAGGGCGGACTTGTCCGCCAGGGCGCGCTCGACCTGCTTGCGGTCGGTGAGGTCGGCGAACACCCCGAACAGCGAATCGGACCCGTCCGCCTCCGCCGCCTGATAGATGCCGCGGGCGAACACCTCGCGCACGTCGCCGTCGGGCCTGACGATGCGCAGGCGGATCTCGAAGCCGGTCCGGTCGCGGATCGCGGCGGTGATGCACTCCTCGACGCGGGCGCGGTCGTCGGGATGGTAGGCGCGAATCCCGGTCGCGAGGGTCGGGGTGAAGCGCGCCGGATCGAGGCCGTGGATGCGGTAGACCTCGGCCGACCAGAGCACCGCGTCGGTCGCCAGGTTGACGTGCCAGTGGCCGACATGGGCGACCTGTTCGGCCATGGCGAGGAGCCGGGTGGCGTCGCGGGCCTCCGCTTCGGCGCCCTTGAGGCGGGTGAGATCGTGCAGGGTGACGCAGACCAGGGTGGGGGCGCCCGACGCCGTTTCGCGCAACGGGACGTAGAGCGCATCGGCGCCGACCGGACCGAAGCGGTGCAGGATCTGCCCCACGACTCGGACCGGCTCGCCGGTGGCGACGGCCCGCGCGAGGTGGGGGCGCATGGCCTCCGCGTCGCCCGGCGGGACGACGTCCGGGAGCGTGCCCTCGAAGGGCCGGTCGTCGACCTGCGCCGCGGCGCGGCGGGCGGCCGCGTTGGCGCGCACGATCCGGGGGCTGCCATCCGCCGCGATGCGGACGAGGATCTGAGGGTCCGACGCGGCGTCGAACAGGTCGAGGAACAGGCCCCCCCCGTCGGCGAGCGACCGGTGCTGCCGGTCCAGCGCCAGGGCGAGGCCGACGAGGGCGCAGACGGCCACGCCGACGAGGCCGGTCTGGATCGCGGCATCGAACGCCCACGGCTCCGCCCCCGCGGAGCCGGTACGGCGGACGACCTGCCAGCACCCGAGGAGCAGGAGGGCGAGGGCCGCGACACCGGCGCCCCAGATGGCGAAGGCCCGGCGTGGACGCCCTGGGAAAAGATCAGCCACGCTGCACCGCGTCGGATGCTTGCATCCGGACCGTCCGGCGCCGCGTCAGGAGCGCCGCGACGGCGATCACGAGGAACGCGCCGGCGGCGGCGGCCCAGGCCGCGGCATGAGGCAGGCCCGCGAGCCGTTCGGCGATCAGCGGATCGGTGGCCAGCATCTCGCCGGCGATCCAGCCGAGCAGTCCGGCTCCGGCCCAGACGATGGCGGGGACTTGCTGGAGCAGGCGGGTGATCAGGGCGGCCCCCATGACGATGAGCGGGATCGACAGGAGCAGCCCGAACACGAACAGTTCGGCATGACCCTTGGCGGCGGCCGCGATGGCGACGACGTTGTCGAGGCTCATCACCGCGTCGGCCACCGCGATGGTCCGCACCGCCCGCCACAGGGACGTGTTCTCGTCGACGGCGTGGGAATCCTCGTCCTCGCCGAGCGCCAGCTTCACGGCGATCCACAGCAGCAGCACGCCGCCGACCACGCGAAGGAGGGGGACGGCCAGGAGCCAGGAGACCACGAGGGCGAAGACGATGCGCAGGGCCACCGCCGTGCCGGCCCCGAGCAGCATGCCGATCCGCCGCTGACGCGGGGGCAGCGCGCGGCACGCGAGGGCGATGACCACGGCGTTGTCGCCGGACAGGAGCAGGTCGATCCAGACGATCTGGAGCACCGAGACGAGAAACGGCGTGTCGAGGGTGATCATCGATGCCTTGATACGGACCCGGTCCCGGCGCGGAGTGCGCTGCGCAGCCTTGTCCTACGCGAATGCGCCTGAATGGTGAGCCGCGCGTGCGATCCCGCACCGGACTTGGATGTGGATAGTGGGGTGCCCGGGGGGCGGTGTTTCGTCGGCCGGCCGATGGGGTCGCCGTGGGGCGATCGGACCGTCGGTCCGGCTTACGTGTTTGCCTGCTGCGGGGAAAGGCGGGTCTCTGTTGAAGGGGTCCGAACCCGACGCTTGGTACCGGCCGCATCCGACCCGACCTCGCCGCTCGAGGCAACTTGCCCGAGGCAACTTGCGCTGGGCTCGAAATCGGTCGTCCGGCCAGCTACCGTTCTCGCAGACGTGCGCCCGTAGCGGCCGCTCTGGCCCGGAAAAATCTCTAGAGCATCGTCCCGAATCCCGTATTCGGGACGATGCTCTGAAGTCCTTGTTTTCGCATCGTCTTTTCCCGAAAGCCGGAAACCACCTTTCGGGACGATGCGCTAGAGCATTTTCCGCCGAAGTGGTTGCCGGTTCGGCGTGAGAAAATGCGATACACAACAAAGGGATAGAGCATTTTCTGCGATCCAAGGATCACAGAAAACGCTCTAGACCTTCGGGCACCTCCGCCGCAGGAGATTGCCGAGGATGTGCGACAGCTGATCGGCCGAGTAAGGCTTGTGCAGCAACTCGAAGCCATCGAGCCCGTCCTGTGCGAGGACGTGGCTGTAACCGGATGCCAGGAGGACGGGCATGTCCGGCAACCGCCGCTGCAGCAACCTCGCCAGCTCGATCCCGCCCATGCCGGGCATCACCACGTCGGAGAAGACCACGTCGAACCCGGCGCCGTCCGGACCGAGCGTGTCCAACGCCTCCTCGGCATTGGTCGCCCAGGTCGTGCGGTAGCCGCAATCCTCGAGGATCTGCGTGGCGAACCGCCCGACCTCGACGTTGTCCTCGACGACCAACACGCGTTGGCCATCGCCCGTCCGGAAGGTCTCGTCCCCATGGAAGGCGGCAGGCTCGTCCGACGCGGTGGCCTCGATCTCGGGGAGATACAAGGTGAAGGTCGTTCCTCCCCCCACCGTGCTCTCGACGTCGACGTCGCCGCCCGATTGCTTGGCGAAGCCGAACACCTGGGACAGGCCGAGGCCGGTGCCCTTGCCGACCTCCTTGGTGGTGAAGAACGGTTCAAAGATGCGTGCGATCTGATCGGGCGGGATGCCGCTCCCCGTGTCGGTGAGCGACACGGCCGCGAACGGTCCTGCCGATCCGGCATGGCCGCGGATGGCGGGAAGGCCGCTGGCGCAAACCAGGCGCAGCGTCAGCGTTCCCTCGCCGTCCATGGCGTCGCGCGCGTTGACCGCCATGTTGATGAGGGCCGTCTCGAACTGGCTGAGGTCGGCCTTGGCGAAGCAGGGGACGTCCGGCACCCTGGTGACGACGCGGATGCGCGCGCCGGTGACGGTGTCCAGCATGTCGGCGACGGCCGCCACCTGCCGGCCAACGTCGAACACCTGGGGCTTGAGCGCCTGGCGCCTCGCGAAGGCGAGGAGCTGGCCCGTGAGCTTCGCGGCGCGGTCGACGGTGTCGCTGACCGCGTCCATGTACCGGGTACGGCGCTCCTCGGAGAGGTCCGGACGGCGGAGGAAATCGACGGACGAACGGATGATGGTCAGCAGGTTGTTGAAGTCATGTGCGACGCCGCCGGTCAATTGCCCGACCGCTTCCAGCTTCTGGGACTGGCGCAGCGCCTCCTCGGCCTCGAAGAGCCGCTCCTGGTCCCGCAGCCGGTCGCTCACGTCCTGGACGTACTGGAACGCGCCGATCCTTCGCCCCTGCGGGTCCCGCAAGGTCGTGAACTTGAGCTCGTAGGAGGGACGCTTCCTATCCGGGTCTCCGAATTCCTGGACCAGGGTGAACTCCTCGCCGGACAACGCCCTCGCCCAGGCCGCGCGCACGGGGGCGAGTATGGCGGGGCGGTCCGCCAGCAGGTCGAGAATGCCGTCGCCGATCCGCGGCCGGATGCCGAAGACCGCGTCGAACTCCTCGATCCAGGCCCGGTTGGCGGCCAGGAGTCGAAAATCGGTGTCGAGGGCGCCGACGAGGGCGTCGGTGGCCTCGAACACTTCGGCCCAGAGCTTGCGCTGCAGGAGCGCTTCCTCGACCCGCCGCTCCAGCGTCTCGTTCAACTCGCGAAGGCGCGCCTCGGCGAGTTTCTTATCGTGAACGTCCTCGACCACGCCGTACCAGCGCATGATGGAACCGGCCGCGTTCCGGCGAGGCCGGGCGCGAGCACGCATCCAGCGATGCTCGCCGGTCGCGGCCATGCGAAGCCGGTAGTCCACGTCGACCGGCTCGCCCGTGGACAGCGCCCCGGCGAACGCGGCAAGCGTGTCCGGCACATCGTCCGGATGCAGCGCCTCGAGCCAACCGGCCCCGTCCGGCTCGCCCGGGGCCTGGCCGGTCAGTTCGAGCCAACGGTTCGAGTAGGAGGTGATGTTGCCGTCCGGATCGCAGGTCCAGGGCACCTGCGGGTTGAGCTCGACGGTCTGCCGGTAGTGCTCCTCGCTCTCCCGCAAGGCCCGGTCGCCCAGCACCCGCTTCGTGGTCTCGTTGGTGAAGATGAAGAGGCCGGCGACACGCCCGGCGCCGTCGAGCACGCGGGAATAGGAGAACGAGAACCAGGTGTCGGCCTCGCCCCTGTCGGTATCGAGCTTCCAGGGCAGGTCGTCGAAGCGTCGGCTGCGCCCTGCGAGGGCGTCGTCGATGATCGGCTTGGCCTGGTCCCATGCATCGGCCCAGACCACGTCGAAGCGCTCGCCCATCGCCCATGCGAGGCGTGGACCGAGCAGTGGGAAGTAGGTGTCGTTGAAGAAGAAGTGGAGGTCCGGTCCCCAGGTGAGGATCATGGATTCCGGCGAGTTCAGAACCAGGCTGAGCGCCGTGCGGAACCCCTCCGACCACGTCTCGGGCTGCCCGAGGGGGTGGTGAGACCAGTCGCGCTCGCGGATCATGCGGGCGGCCTCGCCACCGCCCGCCAGGAAAGCCAGGGCGTCGCTCACCACGTCACGTCCGGCTTGCCGCGATGATCGTCCCCGCCATCGGCTGCGATCCGTACTTTGGTGGCGTGGCGATGGGCATGCGGGCCTTCGGGGTGGGTTTTCCGGACTTGCAACGCGCCATCTCGCTCCAAGGCTGCGAGGCCCGGTTTGATAATCCCGCGCGCCTGGGCCGGAAAAGCTCCACGGGCACGAAAACCCACCGCTCGACGTGGCTCGATGCGGGTTCCTGCGAGGGATCTTGAACCCGACCGGCGAAGACGTTCTGCAGTGCCGAGGCCGCCCTGTTCACGCCCTCCTCGAATTCCTTGCCGGTCGCCTCGTGGTCGTCTTCGGCCATCGCTTGCGTCGCGATCGACGGGCGGTGTCCCTGACCGTTCGAGGATGAGGTCGGTCCCGGGCATCCCCGCACCGGGACGCCGGGTCGGGCCCGGTCCATGCGCCGCTCAGGATTTCGACCTGCCACCCTTCTTGCCCAGTTCGGCCTGGGCCGAGGACGAGGTGCGGGGATTGGACTTGCCCTCATGGCTCGCCTTGGCGTTCGCCTTCTTGGCCGTCTCGCTGCCGTGGCCCTTCTTCTCGGTCATGTTCGCCTCCCTGGATCGTCGAGCCAATGCCTTGGGGCCGTACCGCGTTCCGAACGTGGGATTCGCCACGGCTGACGCCCTGGACGGCGCCATGCACGGTCAGGCCGCCGCCTCGTCGCTCGCTTCCTGCATGGAGACCAGCGACGCCTCCAGGCGGCAGGTCAGGCCGGTGGGCGCGTAGGTCGACCGGACCTCGCCGCCGACCTCGGCCGCGAAGCTGCGCTCGATCAGGCGCGATCCGAAACCGCGGCGCGTCGGTTGTGCCAGGATGGGCGGGCCACCCTGCTCGGACCAGGTCAGGCAGAAACGCGGCGCATCGCCTTCGTGAACCACATGCCACCGCAGGTCGACGATCCCGGCCTCGTTGGAGAGTGCGCCATACTTGGCCGCGTTGGTGGCGAGTTCGTGCAGCGCCAAGGCCAGCGCAAGGGCCGCCTTGGCGGAGAGGGGAACGTTGGGACCGCTCGCCCTGATGCGCGACGCCGCCTCGCCTCGGTGCACCGTCAGCGCCCCGTCCACGACGTCGGCGATGGGGGCCTGGGTCCAACTCGACTGGGTCAGGATGTCGTGCGCCCGTCCGAGGGACACCAGGCGAGCCGAGAACGCTTCGCGGGCGGCTTCCAGGTCGGCGGCGTTGCGGAAGGTCTGGCTGGCAATCGCCTGGACCATGGCGAGGGTATTCTTGACCCGATGTTGCAGTTCTCCGGTCAGGAGACGCTGGTGCTCCTCCGCCCGCTTGCGTTCGCTGATGTCGAGCATGGCGCCGATCATCCGCACGGCACGTCCCCGCTCATCCCGGAGGACGTAGCCCCGGTCGAGGATGTCGGCGAAGGAGCCGTCGGCCCGGCGGAAGCGGTACTCGTCGGTCCAGCTCGTGCCGATCCTGTCGATGACGGCGTGGATGGAGCCGTCGATGCGGGCTCGGTCGTCGGGATGGATGTGGTCGATCCACCAGTCGCCCGTCGGCTCCACCGTCTCCGACCGATGCCCGTGGGCGGCCTGGAGCGCCTCGTTCCACAGCACGTGGTTGGTGGTCAGGTCCCAGTCCCAGATCGCGTCGTTGGTGGCGCGGGCGGCGAGGCGGTACCGTTCCTCGGTCTCCCTGAGCGCCTGCTCGGCGCGCCGGTTCTCGGTGATGTCGCGCGTGGTGCCGATGAAACGCAAAGCGCGGTCACGGTCGAAGAAGGCCTGGCCCTTGGCCGCCACCCAACGCTCGGTCCCGTCCTCGATGCCCACCGTCCGGAACGCGATGTCGTATCGGCCGCCGCCCGCGGGATCGAGGGCGGCCTTCACCGCCAGGTCCACCCATTCCCGGTCTTCCGGGTGCAGTCCCGCCAGGAAGGCGTCGTAGCTCACGGGTGCGTCGGGAGGCAGACCGAACAGGGCGCGGGTGCGCGCGTCCCATTCCAGCGTGTCCGCCACGAGGTCGTAGTCGAAGATGCCCGTGCCGGTCGCATCGACGGCCAGGGACAGTTGCTCCCGGGCCTTGCGCAGATCCTCCTCGGCCTGACGGCGGTCGTGGATGTCGCTGTTGCTGCCGAGCCAGCCGATGACGTGCCCGATCCCATCGCGCCTCGGCTCGGCCCGGATCAGGAACCAGCGGAAGGCCCCGTCGTGGCGCCTGAGGCGGGCCTCGGTGTCGTACACGACCTCGTTCGTGCGGGCATGCTCCCAGACGTGCAGCAGGCCGGGCAGATCGTCCGGATGGATCGCCTCGCCCCATCCGAGCGGCAAGGCCTGTTCGGGGGTCTGGCCGGTGTAGGCGTACCAGCGGTTGTTCAGGTAGCTGAGGCTGCCGTCCGGGTTCCCGAACCAGATGATGGCCGGCGCGAGCTCCGTCAGCGCCTGGAAGCGTTCCTCGGCGACCTTGCGCTCGTGGATGTCGAGCGAGGTGCCGATCCAGCTGCGAAGAGTTCCGTCGGCGTCACGCACCGGGTGGGCCCGTGACAGGAACCAGCGGTACTCCCCGTCCGCCCGGCGCAGCGGGAACTCGACCTCGTACGGCTGGCCCCGCGACGCCGAGGAGAGCCACGCCGCACGGGTCGCATCGCGATGGTCGGGATGGATCACCCCCATCCAACTCGTCTCCCCGGTCTCGCCCGCCGGCAGGCCGGTGTAGTCGTACCAATAGGCGTTGCAGTAGGTGACCGCGCCATCCGCGCTGGCGAACCAGACCACCTGCGGACTGACCTCGACGAGGGAGCGGTAGCGCAGCTCACTCGCCTGCAGGGCGGCCCCGGCCTCGCGCTCCCCGCTGAGGTCCCGCAGGATCTTGAGGAAGCCGAGGACCTCGCCGTTCTCGGACGTGAGCGGCTTCGCTTCGCCGGACGCCCAGAAGCGGCTGCCGTCCTTGCGCACGTGCCAGCGCTCGCCCGGGGCTCGTCCGGTCCGCAGGGCGAGCCGCATCTCCTCCTGCGGAAGGCCGTCGGCGCGATCCTCCGGTGTGAAGACGACGTCGATGGGCCGACCCAGCATCTCGGCCTCGTGCCAGCCCATGATGAGTTCGGCGCCGGCGTTCCACCGGGTGACGCATCCGTCCGGGTCGGTCGCGACGATGGCGTAGTCGGTCGCGCCATCGAGGATGCGTTCGTTGAGAAGACGTTGTGCCGCGTGTTCCCGAAGCGTGCGTCGAAGCTCCATCTGGCCCATGGCCTGTCGGGCGAGGCGCATCAGACCCTTGCGCTGCCGCTCGGTCAGGTCGTGCGGCTTGGTGTCGAGCACGCAGACGGTCCCTACGGGATACCCCTCGGCGGTCTTCAGCAGGGCGCCCGCATAGAAGCGCAGACCGGGCTCGCCGGTGACGAGCGGATTGCCGACGAAGCGTTGGTCGTGGCTCGCGTCCGGGATGCAGAGGAAATCCTCCTGGAGGATCGCCTGCCGACAGAAGGAGCTCTCCAATGGCGTCTCGCGCACGCCCAGGCCGACCTCGGCCTTGAAGAACTGGCGCCCGAACCCGACGAGGTTCACCACCGCGATCGGCGTCTCGCAGAGCTCGGCGGCGGCCTCGGCGATCTCGTCGAAGTCCTGCTCGCGGGGCGTGTCCAGCAGTCGATATCGGTCGAGGGCGCGAAGGCGCTCGACCTCCTCGTCACTCATCGTGGCGTGATCCATGGAAAGCTTAGGTTTGGGTCGCTTGAATCGTTCCAATCAATGAGGATTCCGACGCTGCATGCAATCACATTCACGCTCTCATATCCCGTGCCGCACCCGAACCAGGCCATGTCCCGCCGACCGCATCGGGGCCGCGGGCCATGTCCGAGCGGCCCGGCCGACGGCACGACCGACGCTCGGCGAGGTGGATACCGTGCGCGCTCCCGTCAGCGGCGCGGCAGCGGTAGTCCGATGCTGATCCGAAGCCCGTCGGCGTCCGCCGCCACGTCCACCTCGGCGCCCGTCTGTGCCGCGAGGATGCGATTGATCAGCCGCATGCCGAACCCCTCCCGGGTGGGGAGCGACGGCGGTGGGCCGTCATGCTCGTTCCAGATTCAGGCCAGCCACCCGGCATCGGTGCGATCCTCCACCGTCCACGTCACTGAGACCCGGCCGTCCGGATGCGCCAAGGCCCCGTGACGGAGGGCGTTGGTGGTGAGCTCGTGCAACGCCATGCCGACCGGCACCGCGAGTTCGGAAGGAAGCCCTCAGGTCCGGTCCCCGAAGCGTGATGCGGTCGTTCTCGTTGTAAGGATCGAGCTCGGCCCTGAGCAGGCCCTCGAACGAGGCGACCTGAGCCTGATCCTCGGTGATGAGCGCGTGCGTCCGTGCCAGCGAGGCGATGCGACCGGTGAAGGCCCGTCCGAATTCCGGCAGCGAGACCGCCGAGCGCATCGTCGCGTTCAAGACGGCCTGGACGGTCGCAAGGGTGTTTTTCACGCGGTGATGGAGTTCCCGGACCATCATGGCCTGCCGGTCCTCGAAGGCGCGGCGGTCGGTGACGTCGCGCTGCGCCGAGACCCAGTGCGTGACCCGGCCATCTGCCTCCCTGACGGGGGTGATCAGCCACTCGACCATGTAGGTCGAGCCATCCTTGCGGTAGTTCAGTGTCTCGCCCTGGAAGGCGTCCCCGGCCTCGAGCGAGGCTCGGGCTCGGTCCAGTTCGGCGCGTTCGGTCCTCGGGCCCTGCAGGAAGCGTGGGCTTCGACCGATGATCTCGGTCAAGTGGTAGCCGGTCAGGCGCACGAAGGCGCTGTTAGCGTATTCGATGCGCGGTCCAGGCTCGTCGAGCTCCGCCGTGGTGATCAGGATGGCCGCGCCCGTCGCCTCCACGGCGGCCTTCAGCAGCCTCGGATCGATGTCTCCCGACCCACTCACAACACGCAACGCCGCCGCCTCCCTGCCCCGGACCACGGGAACGCGATGGCCCTATGTCCCGGAAGGATGCGATCCTCGATCCAGCCGACGGGGGTACAACCTGCGATGGACGACTCGGTTGCCAACGAAGGTTCCCGCATCATGTCGGGGTCGGCAAGGCCCCGTTGCCCAGGACGGCCTGGACCTCGGCGCGGTCATCGCGAAAGCGCCGGCGATGGCGCGAACGGGTCGGCGAGCGTCCGGCGGTCGAGCGCGGCATGGTGGTGCCGAGGACCCGAGCCATGCCGCGCGCGGTTCAAGTGAACGACAGACCGAAGGTCTCGGCGCGGCCACGCCGACCGTCCGCCGTGACCGTCACGGCGCGGCCGTCACGTTCCGGCGGACCCAGCCGAGTTCCTCACAGCGCCGGCATAGTGCCGCTCCCAGCACGCCAGCGAGATGAGGTCGGCGCTCGCTCCGATCGAGGCACGGACGGCAGAGAAGACGGCGACGGCGTCCCATGGGTTCGACCGCCACCCCGTATCCGGCGAGCAGGGTGCGCCCGGCCTCCGTGACCTCACCCGCCTCCTCGCCGAGGACGACGGCGCCCCTGGCGACCAGCGCGTCGGCGATGCCGACAGCGACCCGTCCAGCCAAGTGGTCGCAACAGGTGCGGGCTTCGCGCAGGGCCGGATCAATCCTCGGCGTCGCGCAGCGCGATGCTTCGACATGCTCGTCCCAATCGGCGACCACCATCATGGCTTGCAGCATGCGGGCGACGTCGGGCGACGCCAGCCGAAAGTGGTTGTGCCGACCCTGCCGGGTCATCGCGAGCAGGCCGCCGGCCACCAGCTTCGTCAGATGCCCCCTCGCGGTGGCGGGTGTCACGGCCGCCGTCCAGGCAAGCTCGGTCGCGGTCAGCGCCCGCCCGTCGATCAGGGCCGACGGGATGTTGGCGCGGCCGGGATCACCGACGAGCGCACCGATCTCGGAGAGCGGAGGACCTGACGACATCGGCCGATTCTACACCGGCCCCGACCTCGTCGCATCCCCCGACGCTTCGGCCGAAACCGAAGCGTTCGCGGCTGACAGGCCGCTGCAGCGGGTCCAGATTCCGGGCAGAGGAAATGGGAGAACGCCATGCATACCCTCTGCCTGCGTTACACCATCGACCCGAACCGGATCGAGGCCTTCCGGACCTATGTCGAGGACGAGACGCCGGTCATCCGGGACTGCGGCGGCCGCATCGTCGGCTACTACCTGCCGACCGACTTCGCCGGTCCGACGAATGTCGGCTACGGGCTGATCGAGTTCGAGACTCTCGCCCGGTACGAGCGCTACCGGGAGGTCCTCGCCGCCGACCCCACGCATCGACGCAACGTGGCCGCGCTCACCGAGAGCGGCGCGGTCCTCGCCATCGCGCGGTCGTTCATCCGGCGCCACGGGTATGCCGAAGGAGCGGCGTCGGCATGAGCGTGGGGCACCCCATGACGCTCGACACGATGGACGCCCGTGAAGAGCACCACCGGATCGAAAGTCCGCACCCGGGGCTCTCGCTGTTCCTCCGCCGGCTGGCGCCTCCCACGGGCGGCGGTCGTCCCGTCCTGTATGTGCACGGCGCGACCTTCCCGTCGGCGCTATCCGTCGCGCATCAGTTCGCGAACGGCGCGTGGCGCGATGCGCTCGTCCGGGCCGGCTTCGACGTCTGGGCGCTCGATTTCCTGGGCTTCGGCGGATCGGACCCATATCCCGGCATGAGCGAGCCGGCCGAAGACAGGGGACCGCTGCTGCTCGCCGCCGATGCGGCGATCCAGCTCGAAACCGCAATGCGGTTCGTCGCGGATCGAACGAGTGCCGAACGGGTCAGCCTCCTGGCTCATTCCTGGGGAACGGCCGTGGCGGGCCTGCTCGCCGGCCGCCATCCTGATCTCGTCGACCGCCTCGTCCTGTTCGGTCCGATCAGTCGGCGCGATCCACCGCGCTACCGGCCCAGGCCCGACGGCCCGGCCTGGCGCATCGTCACGGCGCAGGCGCAGTGGGAGCGTTTCGTCGAGGACGTCCCGGCCGGGGAGCCGCCGGTCCTGTCGCGGACCGAGTTCGACGACTGGGCGCAGCGCTACCTCGACAGCGAGCCCGGAAGCCGCAAGCGCGATCCGGCCGGCGTGAAGGTTCCGACCGGACCCTTCGTCGAGATCCTGCGCAGCTGGCACGGCGAGCTTCCCTACGACCCTGGCCTGGTCCGGGCGCCCGTCTGTCTGATCCGGGGCGAGTGGGACGGGCTCGCCACCGATGCGGATGCCCGGTGGCTGTTCGACGCCTTCACGGGGGCGGCCGAGCGGCGCGACGTGAAGATCGGACGGGGCACCCACCTGCTGCATCTGGAAGCGAACCGCGAGGCGCTCTGGCGCGAGTCCATCGCGTTCCTCGACCAACCGACCCTCCCGTAACCGAAACGGAGACGACGCCATGTTTTCCGTGATCTTCGAAGTCCACCCGGGGGAAGGCAAGACGGACGAATACCTCGCCCACGCCAGGGAGCTGAAGCCGATCCTCGAAGGCATCGACGGGTTCATCGACAACGAGCGGTTCGAGAGCCGCTCGCGCCCCGGCTGGGTGCTCTCGCACTCGACCTGGCGCGACGAGAAGTCCGTCCTGCGCTGGCGCACGCAGTTCCGGCATCACGAGATCCAGGAAAAGGGCCGGTTCGCGGTTTTCTCGGACTATCACCTGCGGGTCGGCGAGGTCACCGCCGACACCCATCCGCCGGAGGGCGTGCCCGTCCGCGAGCAGCGCTTCGACGAGACCGAGGTCGGGCGCGCGAAGCTCTGCACCATCGTGGAATTGACGCCGCAGAAGGGAAACGAACTTCCGAAGCACGAGGACGAGGTCCTGCAGGCCGTCAGGCTGGATCGCGACGCCCCGGGCCTGCACGCCGTCGAGGTCTGGGACTCGATCTACGTTCCCGGCAAGATCCTCGTCCTCGGGTCCTGGGCGGAAGCGTCCGATGCCTCGGCGTTCCGGCCATCCGAGGTGCCGGAGGCCGCGACGGTGCGCAGCCGCGCCGTTCGGGTGATCCGCGATTACGGCATGTTCGACCGGCGCGAGACGCCCCAGTACTTCCCGGACGCGCGGTCGCGAAACCGGCCGCCCCCGGCGTAGGGCCGGCGGTCCGATCTCGATCCGCTCAGCCCTCGGACAGCCCGGTTCCGGCTGGCAGGAGCGAACGCATGAAAGTCCGATCGGTCCGGATCACGCAGTCGGTCTCGTCCCGTACGTGGTCGGCCTCGACGAAACGCGGGTCCTGCCCGAACGGCGATCGAGACCGCTCATCGTCGGCAATGCGCGGGAAGCTGAAGAGCGCCAAGGCCCTGTCGCTCGCCCCCTCGGCGGGCAGGTCGTAGCCGTGATGCGTGCCGCCATGCCGATTGACCAGATCGATCCAGCGCCGACCGAATTCCTCGAATGCCTCGATCTTCCCTGGATCGATGACGTCAAGCGAGCCCCTCGCCACCCTCAGCCGATAGGGATGGCCTCTCACTCCCGTCGTCGCGGCACGACCTTGCCGAGGATACGCCCGAGCTGATCGGCCGAGTACGGCTTGTGCAGCAGCTCGAAGCCGTGCAGCCCGTCATGGGCCAACACGTGGCTGTAGCCCGAGGCCAGCAGGACCGGCAGGTCCGGCATCCGACGCTGGAGGGTCTTGGCGAGCTCGATCCCGCCCATGCCGGGCATCACCACGTCGGAGAAGACCACGTCGAACCCGCCGCCGTCCGGGCCGAGCTTATCCAACGCCTCCTCGGCATTGGCCGCCCAGGTCGTCCTGTAGCCGATATCTTCCAGGATTTGGGTCGCGAACTTGCCGACCTCGACGTTGTCCTCGACGACAAGCACGCTCTGCCCCGCGCCGGTCGGGAAGGCCTCTTCGTCGGGGGAGGTCGCCGGCTGCACGGGGGCACCCGCCACGATCTTCGGCAGGTAGAGCGTGAAGGTGGCCCCCCGGCCGAGCTCGCTTTCGACTTCGACATCGCCGCCCGATTGTTTGGCGAAGCCGAAGACCTGGCTGAGACCGAGGCCGGTTCCCTTGCCGACTTCCTTCGTGGTGAAGAACGGCTCGAAGATGCGGATGACCTGGTCCGACGCGATCCCGCTGCCGGTATCGGTGAGGGAGACGGACACGAACGGGCCGGGTGCCGCGGCATGCCCGCGGATGGGCGGCAGGTTGTCCGTAGAGGTCAGACCGAACGTCAGCGTGCCCTCGCTGTCCATGGCGTCCCGGGCGTTCACCGCCATGTTGACCAGTGCGGTCTCGAACTGGCTCACGTCGGCCTTCACGAAGCACGGCTCGTCCGGGATCTCGGTGACGATGTGGATGCGGGCGCCGGTGACGGTGTCGAGCATGTCGGCGATGCCGCGAAGCCGTTCGCCGACGTCGAACACCTCGGGTTTCAGCGCCTGGCGTCGCGCGAATGCGAGCAGCTGGCCGGTGAGCTTGGCGGCGCGGTCGACGGTGTCCGAGACCGCATCCATGTAGCGGGCTCGGCGGTCCTCGGGCAGATCCGGCCGGCGCAGGAAGTCGACGGAGGAGCGGATGATGGTCAGCAGGTTGTTGAAGTCGTGCGCCACGCCGCCGGTCAGTTGCCCAACGGCCTCCAGCTTCTGCGACTGGCGGAGCGCCTCCTCGGCCCGACCCAGTGCGGCGGCCTGCTCGTACTCGACCGTCGTATGGCGGCCCGTCGCGTAGATCTGGCCGTCCTCGAACGCGCCCGTCCAAGCGAACCGGCGATAGCTGCCGTCGGCATGTCGGAGTCGATACTCGTAGGGTTCAACCAACGGCGCCGTCATGATGCGGCCGAGGGCGGCAAACGTCGCCTCGAGGTCGTCCGCGTGGGTAAACCCGACGAAACTTTGCCCAACGAGATCGGAGGCCGCCCAGCCGAGCAAGTCTTTCCAGGCCGCGTTCACGACCAGGATCGTCCCTTCGGCATCAGCGATGACGAGGAGGTCGGGCGAGAGCCGCCAGGCCCGTTCCAAGGCGCGCGCACGGTCGGCGACCCGAGCTTCCAGGTTCAAGTTCAGATCCTGCAAGGCGCGCGTTGCCGCCTCCGCGACCCGGCGCGCCTCCAGCATCTCGCGCTCGTAGCGCCTGCGATCCGAGGCGTTGAAGACGGTGATCCGGATAAAGCGCACGCCACCCGCCTCGTCCTTGCGCACGACGGCATTGACCAGGACTGGCAGCGTCGTGCCGTCGGCGCGCACGAGGTCGAGGGCGACCTCGTTAAAGAAGCCCTGCATTCGCAGCATCGGCGCGAAGTGGGTCTCGTAGTAGACCTTGCCGGCGATGTTCAGGAGGTCGAGGAAACGGCGTCCGACGAGTTGCTCGGCCGGGTGACCCAGCCAGGTCGAGAGCGTGCGGTTGACCTTGGAGATGCGACCGTTCGGCAGGGCGGAGGCGTAGCCGCAGGGCGCGTTCTCGAACAGGTCCTCCAGGTCGTCCACGTCCGGCGCCGGAAGGGTGGCGGACGCGTCATCCACCACGCGGACCCCGAAGGAATCCGGCGATGGCCGCGATGGTTTCCTCGGGCGCGCTCAAATTCGGGCAATGGCCCGTCGCGTCGAGCAGGACGAATTCGCTGTTCGCCAAGTTGCGGTGCACGTACTCACCGACCTCCTGCGGTGCGATCACGTCCTCGGAGCTTTGGATGACGAGGCAGCGGGCTTTCACGCCTGCGAGGTCGGCTCGGTTGTCGGCGAGGAAGGTCGTGCGGGCGAAACGCCTGGCGATGTTCGGGTCCGTGCGGCAGAAGCTGTTGGTCAGTTCCTCGCCGAGTTCGGGACGGTCGGCGTTCCCCATGATCGCCGGCGCCATCGCCTGGGACCAACCCATGTGGTTCGTGTCGAGGAAGTCGAGCAACTCCTCGATCTGCGAGGCGCTGAAGCCGCCGACGTAACCGTCGTCGTCGAGATAGCGCGGCGAGGGGCAGACCAGGACGAGGCTCTCGAACAGCTCCGGGGCCTTCTTCGCGGCGAGGACGCCGATCATCGCGCTGACGGAATGCCCGACGAACACGCCGCCGGTCACCGCGAGGTCCCGGCAGAGCGCGACCACATCGTCGGCATAGCCGTCGAGCGAGGCGTACTTGCCGGCGTCGTAGGCGGCCAGGTCCGATCCGCCGGCGCCGATGTGGTCGAACAGCACCGTGCGGTAGCGGTCCTCGAAGGCCGGAGCCACGAAGCGCCACATGTTCTGGTCGCAGCCGAAACTGTGAGCGAAGACCATGGCGGTCCCGCCGGTGCCGGCCTGCCTTACGTGGTGTCGCCGAACAACCGACAAGCCAGAATTCCTTGGACGGCAACGGTCTAGAATGCGCTCCGACGAAATGGATACCGGTTCGTCGCAAGAGAGCACGATAGAACAAGGCGTTGGAGACGTGATCCGATCCCACTGGATCGGACACGGCTCTAGCATGCATCTGCCGGCAGTGCTTGCCCGATCCGTATGGTCGTAGCGTCTCGTTTGGCCGCACGGTCCGCGGTCCCCGGTAGGAGCGCACCCTTATCCACTGGCCGTCGGAAAGCGGGGCCTCTCCGTATCCGCAGAGGGTCGTGAGCGGGCGCGGCGGTGGCGTCCGCTTCCGTCCTTAGCAGTGACAGGTGACGGCACGCGCCGAGAGACGAACGGCTGGCGGCAGTTCCTGCGCGGTGCGGAGGGTCGGCAGCGCCCCGGTTCAACTACCCGCCGCGTGTGATCCGCGCCGAGACGAGAAACGCCAAGTCCCAGACGATCGTCCCGGCGGCCGCGCGATGCTCCTCCCGGAGACGGTCCGCCAGCGTGTCGAGGCCTACGGCCTCCGCGCTTGCCACACCGCGCTCGACCATGCGGGGGACCATGGCTTGGGCGAGCGTCGCCAGGAAGGACGGCTCGCCAGCCTGCAGGAGCACCCCCTCGCTGCGTGCCACCTCGATGCCATGCCCCGCCGCCCGCATGAGGTCCACCAGACGCAGCGCCAACCCCGTATCGCCGCCCTCGGCCGCGACCGTGTCCCACAACCAATCGTAGAGTCGACGATGCAGCGTCAGCGCGCCGAGCCCGGCGGGAAGTCCAGCACGCCCGTGCTCCTGGAACGCCATGATCGCCCCGGGCTTCGCGAGGGAGGCGAGACGCGCGAGCGTCGCGGCGGCGGCGGGCAGGTACATCAGGACGCGGCGCCCGACGATCGCATCGAAGCGACCCAATTCGGGCAGCGCACCGGCGAGGTCCGCCTGCCGGTAGTGAATGGGCGCGGCCTGCAGCCCTGCATCGGCTGTCCGGCCCGTCGCCATCGCCTCCGGGCTTCGGTCAATCGCGATGACCTCGCCGTCCGGTCCCACCAAGCGGGCGACGAAGCGGCTGAGGTCCCCATTTCCACAACCGACGTCAAGCACGCGCATGCCGGGGGCGAGGCCGATCTCGGCGAAGAACCGGGCGCTCGGTCCGTTTGCCGGATTGGGGGCTGCCTGCGCGACGGCAGGCGGCGAGGCGAGATCGGGCGAGGCGAGGTTAGGCGGTGACATGGGACATGGCCTCACCGGTAAGATCAAAGCGCTTCTCCGCCAAGTCGCTCGCCCCAGCCCGGCTTTGGCGAGCTCCATCGGCCTCGGCCGTGTCGCGGAACAAAGCGACACCCCCTGAACCGAGGACCAGAAGGCCCGACGAACGGCAGCCGTCGTCTGGTCGCGACGCGATGGGGTGCCGCCATCGGGCAGCGGTCTCCTGCCGGTCAGGGGCAGATGGTCGACCGGCAGGGATCGGCGTCAGTCCCCGACCTTGCAGCGTGCGCAGAGCTTGTTGCCGTCCGGGTCGCGCAGGTAGGCAAGATAGATCCGGCCCATCGGCGTCTGACGCTCGCCCGGCGGATTCTCGGCGGATGTACCCCCGTGGGTGACACCCGCCTCATGCCAAGCCTTGGCCTCGTCCGGGCTGTCCATCGCGAACCCGATCGTGCCCCCATTGGCGGCGGTCGCGGGGTCCCCGTTGATCGGCTTGGTGATGACGAACCGGCCGCCGCGGTGCGCGTAGACCAGGCGCCCCAGGGCATCGGTCTTGCCGGATTCAGCGCCCATCGCTCCGAACAGCGCGTCGTAGAACGTCTTGGACGTGGCGAGGTCGTTACTGCCGACCACCATATGGCTGAACATGTGTTTCCCTTTCGCGATCGTCCGTCCGCTGAGCTACCGCGTCCGGGGCACGGGCTGCAACCGCGGGCCATTCCGCGTCTCCGCAGGACCCCTGTGTGAGAGGGACGATCCTGTGCACGCGTCATAGGCAAAGCGAGGACGGGCCACCCGCCGACGTTGGTCGAAGCCGCATGCCTGGGGCAGGGGCGGCCTCATCCCTGGACATAGGATGCCAGCTCGTCCGGTGTCCCGTTGGGAAACGCCTGTTTCAGATGGTCGAGGAACGCCGCGACGCGCGGGCTTAGCAGACGGCGCGTTGGGTAGAGGGTCCACAGGGCGATCTCCGGCGCGTCGACGTCGCCCCAGTGGGCCAGGGCGCCCTCACGGAGATCGTGGCTCACGAGCGAAATGGGCAAGCGTCCGGCGCCGACGCCCGCGCGCACCGCGTCGCGGACCATGATGAGCGATGCGAGGCCGAGGACCGGCTCGACCGCGATCGTTGCGCGGCCGGTCGGCGTCCTGACCCGCCATGGCGCGCGGTCGCCGTCTCCCCGCACAACAGCCGGAACGGCCGTGCCTTCGGTGGGCCGGGCGAGATCGGGACTCGCCACAACTACCAAACGGTCGCGCAGGAACGCGCGGCCGACGAGGCGCTCGTCCGGGGCCGGGTTGACCCGGATCACCAGATCGAAGCCCTCCTCGATCATATCGACGGCTCGGTCTTCCGTCGTGACTTCGAGCCGGACCGCCGGGTACTTGAGGGCGAAGTTCGCCGCGAGCTTTCCCATCACGGTCTGGGAGAACAGCAAGGGTGCGCTGATCCGCAGGCGGCCCCGGGGCTCCCCGCCGCCAGATGCGATCGCCGCTGCGGTCTCCTCCAGTTCGGTGAGCAATGCGCCCGCCCGTTCGAACAGCGCCCGTCCTTCCTGCGTGAGCTTCAGGTCACGCGCGCCCCGCTCGAACAGGCGCAAGCTCAGGCGTGCTTCCAACTCGGCCACGCGACGGGACAACGTCGCCTTCGGGCGCCCGGCGGAACGGGCGGCCTTTCCGAACCCACCATGGCGGGCGACGAGGGTGAAGTCGGCGAGGGCGAGCAGATCCATGTCGTTCCACCAGTGAGACGGACCGTCCAGATGTAGCGGCTATTGGCGTGGGAATGGATCGCTCATTTTGGGGTCAGCCAAACGGCTCAACCCAAGGAGCGATCCCCATGACCATCCTCGTCACCGGTGCCACCGGCCGCGTCGGCCGCAACGTCGTCGATCAGCTCGCCAAGCGCGGCGCGCGCGTTCGTGTGCTGACCCGCGATCCCGCCAAGGCCAGCTTCCCCGAGGGCGTGGAGATCGTGAAGGGCGACCTCCTCGACCTCGACGCCCTGCGCAATGCCCTTGCCGGCATCCGCACGCTGTTCCTGCTGAATGCGGTGACGGGCGACGAGTTCACCCAGGCGATCATCACGCTGAACGTCGCGCGCGCGGCAGGTGTCGATCGGGTCGTCTACCTGTCGGTGTTCGATGCCGACCGCGCCGTCAACGTCCCGCACTTCGCGGTGAAGTTCGGGGCCGAGCGCATGCTGGAGCAGATGGGCTTCGGCGCCACGATCCTGCGCCCTAGCTACTTCATTGACAATGAGGTCATGATCAAGGACGTGATCGTGAACCACGGCGTCTACCCGATGCCGATCGGGTCCAAGGGCGTCGCCATGGTCGACGCACGCGACATCGCCGAGGTTGCGGCGATCGAGCTGATCCGCCGCGACGCGGCGCCGGGCAAGCTGCCGATCGAGACCATCAACCTCGTCGGCCCTGATACGCTCACCGGGTCGGATGCCGCCGCGATCTGGACCGACCTACTCGGCCGCCCGGTCGCCTACGGCGGCGACGACCCGAGCGCGTTCGAAGCGACCATGGCGACGTTCATGCCGAAGTGGATGGCCTACGAGATGCGCTTGATGGCCGAGCGCTACGTCAGCGACGGCATGATCCCGGAGGCGGGCGACCGCGAGCGGCTGGCCGGCATCCTCGGCCGACCGCTGCGCACCTACCGCGCCTTCGCCACCGCGCTCGTCGGCCAGGGGACGGCAGCCGCCTGAGGGTGTGCCCCCCTCGCGGTGACCGCCTGGGAGGGGCGAGGCTTCGGCCTCGCCCCAAGCGCCTGCGCTTCCGCGTCGGGCCGCAGTCCCGTCATACGAGACTGCCGAAGCGTTCGTTCTCCACGCCGTCCTCCCAACTCCGCGCGATCGTCTGCATCAGCGATACGCCTCACGCATCAACGTCTCGACGAGACGTGCAGCCATGACGGCCCGGGCATCGTCGCCGAGGCGGGCAATCACCTGCACGCCCAATGGCAGGCCCGACGCGGTGCTTCCCACCGGCACGGTCACGCAGGGAACGCCCATCAGGGTCCAGAGGCGGTTGAAGCGGGAATCACCCGTGCTGGCATAGCCTTCCGGCGCCGGGCCCGGTGCCGAGAGCGTCAGGATCACGTCGAAGTCGTGCTCCAGGAACAGGTCGGGTAGTTGCCGCCGCGCGCGGTCGGCCACCGTCAGGGACGCGTCGTAGGCGGCGGGCGTCACCGCCTGCGCGGCGTCGAGATGCGCGCCGAGAAGGGGGCCGAGATTCGCGCGGTGCGTGGTGTATTCCCAGTCAAGTGCCTGCGCGGCCTCGAAATCCTGGATCGTGCCGTGGAGCCCGAAGGCCTCGGCGAAGAGGGCCGGCAGGGCGACGTCGCGCGGGCGAGCGCCGGCGGCCTCGACGGCGTCGCGGACGCGTTCGAGGGCGGCCAGCGCCTCCGGCTCCGCCGGGGCGCAGAAATCCTGCAGGACGAAACCGATGCGTGGCATGCCCGGGTCGGTGGCGGGAAGATCGAGGCCGGGGCGCCCCGTCATCAGCGCGAGGGCGTGGGCGGCATCCGCGACGCCCGCGGTGAACAGGCCCAGGGTGTCGAGCGTCCAGGAGAAGCACTTCATGCCCACCGTCGGCAGCAATCCGAAGGAGGGCTTCAGCCCCACCACGCCGCAATAGGCGGCCGGGCGGATCACCGAGCCACCGGTCTGGGTGCCGAGGGCCAGCGGCAGCATCCCGGCCGCGATGGCGGCGGCGGAGCCCGCCGACGAACCGCCCGGCGTATGGCCGAGACCGCGCGGATTGCGCGTGCCGGTCGGGTCGAGGAAGGCGAAGGCCGTGGTGGTGGTCTTGGCCAGCGGAACGGCGCCGAGGCGCTTCAGGCGCGCCACGGCGGCCGCATCGGCGCGCGGGCGCCAGTCCGCGTAGATCGGCGAGCCCATCTGCGTCGGCAGGTCGGCGGTGTCGAGGATGTCCTTCACGCCCACGGCGATGCCAGCGAGCGGACCGTGCTCCGGTACGACCGGGTCGGGATTGCAGCAGACCAGGGCCCGGACTTCTGGCTCGCGCTCGGCGATCGCGGCCTGCGAGAGGGCGATGGCCTCATACGGCGTCAGGGTGCCGGCATCGATCTGCGTGCGCAGCGACAGGAGGGACAGCATGGGGCAGCGTTCCGTTGCGCGCGATGCGCGGGTTCTCAGGGGGCGGGGACCGTGACGGGTCGGGCCAGGACCGTCTCGCACCAGCGCGCCGTGCGCAGCAGCGCGAGATCGTTGCGGTAGGGGCCGACGAGCTGGAGCCCGAGCGGTAGCCCGCGGCTCGTCCCGGCCGGAAGCGCGACGGCCGGGACGCCGAGGCAGGTCCAGGGCACGCAGAAGGCCGGGTCGCCGGTCGAAGCGAGGCCTTCCGGCGCAGGGCCGGAGGCGGGCAGGGTCAGGATAGCGTCGTAGCCCGCCAGCACGGTGTCGAGGTCTGCCCGCCAAGCGACCTGCCGCCGCAGGGCGTCCACGTAGGCGACGGCCGGCACCTGCGCGCCTTCCGCGACGAGATCCTTGAGCGGCTGGCTCGTCCGGTCGGGGAAACGCGCCACGAGCGCCCCGAAGCAGGCGCTGGCCTCGACGGCGAGGAGGGTGCGCGCGCAATCCCACAGCCCTTCGAGGGCGGCCGGCAGCACGAGGTCGGATACGTGGGCGCCGGCCGTCCGGAAGGCCGCCGCCGAGGATTCGAGCAGCGCACGCTGCTCCGGTTCGGCCCTGTCCCAGATCGCGGTCCGAACCAGTGCCAGGCGGGGCGCCTCGCACGGAGCGAATGCCGCATCGAGGTCGATGGAAAAGCCCGGCAGCGGGCGGCCGTGCCGGTCCGCGTCGTCCCGGCCGATCAGGCGCGACAGGGCGAAGGCGGCGTCCGTCACCGAGCGGGTGAAGAGTCCCACGTGGTCGAGGGACGGGGCGAGCGGATGCACGCCGACCCGGGGAATCGCGCCGTAGCTCGGCTTGAATCCGACGACCCCGCAATAGGCGGCCGGCCGGATCACCGATCCGAAGGTCTGGGTGCCGAGCGCCAGGGGGACGATCCCGGCCGCCACGGCGGCGGCCGAGCCGCTGGAGGAGCCGCCCGGCGTGTGCCCGCGCTTCCAGGGATTGTGCGTCGGCCCCGGATGGCGCCAGGCGAATTCGGTGGAGACCGTCTTGCCGAGGACCGAGGCGCCGAGGGCCTTCAGGCGGGTGACGATCCAGGCATCGGCGGCGGGCACGTGGTCGGCATAGACGGGCGAGCCGTTCGTGGTCGGCATGTCGGCGGTGGCGATGATGTCCTTCACCCCCACGGGGATGCCGGCCCAGGGGCCGTCCCCCGGTGCGAGTTCCGTCGCCAGAACCGTGAACGCGGCGAGATCCGCCCGCGCGCGGGCCGCTTCGTGGCAGGCCGCGAGGTAGGCGCCGGGCGACACGCGTCCATCGCGAAACGCCCGCAGGGCGTCGACGAGACCGAGGGGATTGGGCATCGGAGGGTCCGTTGTCTTGCGCGTGCGAAAGCCGCGCCCGTGCGGCGCGGCTCACGGACGTTCGGGGTCTCAGTTCGCCGCGAGGCTCTTCTCGATGAAGTCGCGGCGCACGAAGGTGGCGTAGTCGGGCAGGGCCGAGAGGTTGCCCAGCGCCACCTGCGTCTCCATGCCGGTCTTCAGGGCGTCGGCCGTGATGTTGACGCTGTCCGGATAGACCTTCTCGCGCATCATGCGCTTGACCGCGGCCTCGACGACGGCGGGGTCGAGATTGGGGAACTGCTTCTTGGCGATGGCGACGGTCTTCTCGGGCTCCGCGTGCATGAAGCGGATCGCGTTCTGCAATCCGGTGACGACCTTCTGGGTCACGGCCGGATCGACGTCCTTGCGGGCGCTCACGGCCGAGAAGGCGTAGGGGCCGTAGCGCTCGGGAAAGCTCAGCACGACCTTCATGCCCTTGGCCACCACCTGGTCGAGGCCGGGCTCGTACATCACGGCGATCTTGGCCTGGCCGGCGAGGAGGGGGCCCGGCTCGGAGCCGAGCTGGACCTGGGTCATCTCCACGTCGTCGGGCTTGAGGCCGTTCTCCTTCAGGAGCTTCAGGAACAGCGACGTGCTCGTGGTCGGCATCAGCCCGGTGACGATCTTCTGACCCTTGAGGTCCTTCACGTCGTTGAAGGTCACGTCGGGGGTGGCTGCGATCCAGACCGCGGCCCCGTTGACCACGTTCGCCACGACGTTGACGGGCGCCCCCTTCGAGGCGGCGATGGCGGTCCATTCGGGGCCGTGGATCGAGTACTGCGCGCTCTTCGAGATCACGGCCGAGAGCGCGACCGCCGGGGCGCCCGCCGTCTCCTTGGTCACCTCGACGCCCTCGCCCGCGAAGAAGCCGCCATCCATGGCGACGTAGAACGGCAGGTAGAGCATCGACTGGAAGGCCTGCGAGATCGTGACCTTGTCGGCCGCGCGGGCCGGCAGCGCCGCGAGGCCGGCGAGCCCCAGGGTCGCCGCCAGGGCGGTCGAGAGACGCAGACGCTTGGAACGGATCATCCGTGGGGCCTTTCTTCGAGGAACGTTCGGGAAGCACGCGCCCCCGCGCCGACCTCGGCGGATCGATGCGCGCGCGAGGGGCGGGGGGATCGGAGGCGGGACAGGAATCAGACCTGGACCTGGCCTGCGGTGGTGATCTGTCGCCAGGGCAGGATGCGACGCTCGGCGAAATCGATGACGTGGTAGAGGAGGAAGCCCACGAACATCAGCACGAACAGCCCGACCCAGACGGTATTCAGGTCGTAGAGGCTCGAGGCCGAGTAGATCAGGTGCCCGAGGCCGCGCTGCGACGAGATGAATTCGCCGACCACCGCGCCCACGAGGGCGAACCCGATGTTGATGCGGAACATCCCGATGATGGCCGGCAGGGTCGAGGGCACGATCACGCTCTTGAAGATGCGGTTCTTAGAGGCGCCCATCGAGGCCAGCAGGGCCTGCAGGTCGGGGTCGGCATCGCGCGCCGCTTGGTAGGCGGCGATGAGGGCGACCAGGGCGGTGAGCGAGACCGCGAGCGCCACCTTCGAGACGAAGCCGGTTCCGAACCACAGGATGATGATGGGGGCCAGCGCGATCTTCGGCACCGAATTGATGGCCACGATGAAGGGCTCGACGAGCCGCGCCACGAAGGCCGAGTACCAGAGGCCGAGGCCGGCCAGCGACCCCAGGAGGGTGCCGATCAGGAACCCGATGATCGCTTCGATCACGGTGTACCAGGTGTCGACCGGCAGCGATCCGTCCCGCATTGAGGCGAGGAAGACGCGCCAGATGCCCGACGGGGCGCCGACCAGGAATTCCGTGAGCCAGCCGGCCCGGACCGCCGTCTCCCAGGCCAGGAAGAACACCCCCACCGCCAGCAGCTGGATGATGCCGCGCCCGAGCGTCGTGTCGGCCGCCCGCGCGACGGCGCCCGGTTTTGCGCGCGGCCGGGCAACGGGTTTCCGGATGGGCCGGGCCGAGGCCGGGGAGGATGCCGCGAGGGTCCGGGACGTCTTCACGGTTTGCGAGGTCTTCAAGGCTTGCGATGCCATCAGGCGGCCCTCTGGCGGGTCTGGATCTCGAGCTCGCCGCACAGGGTCTGGAAGTAGTCGGAGAAGCGCGGATCGCTGCGCGCGCCGATGGGCGAACGGGCATCGAGCCCGATCTCGTGGACGGACTTCACCTTGGTGGGGCGATTGCCGAGAACGACCACGCGCTTGGAGAGGGCGACGGCCTCGTCGATGTCGTGCGTCACGAGCACCACGGTCTTGTGGAAGGTCTCCACCGCGTCGAGGAGCACGCCTTCGAGGTAGAGCCGCGTCTGGTAGTCGAGGGCCGAGAAGGGTTCGTCCAGGAGCAGGATGTCGGGATCCATGATCAGGGTCCGGATCAGCGCCGTCCGCTGCCGCATGCCCCCGGACAGCATCTTGGGGTAGGCGTTCTCGAAGCCCGACAGACCGAAGGTCGAGAGATATTCGCGGGCCGTGTCGAGGGCCTGGGCGCGGTCGACGCCCTTCATCTCCAGGCCGAGCATCACGTTCTGGAGGACCGTCCGCCAGGGAAACAGCAGGTCCTTCTGCATCATGTAGCCGACCCGGCCCTGGAGCCCGGGCACCACCTCGCCGCGAAACGTCATCGTTCCGCTGTCGGGTTCGAGAAGTCCGGCGATGACGTTGAACACCGTCGTCTTGCCGCAGCCGCTGGGGCCGATGATGCTGACGAAGTCGCGCTCGTAGATATCGAAGCTGAGCCCGTCGAGGACCGGGACCGGACCGCCCTTGCCGGGGAAGGATTTGCGGATGCCGTCCAGGCTGAGTTGGACCTCAGGAACCGTCATGACCCCTCCGTGTGTGTGGGGCGGCTCCAGCAAACCTCGGGCCAAAGAAAATCATGAATCATGAATACGAAGGGTGGGCGGGTCGGTGCATCCGGCGCCGTTGCGCTCGCGGACCTCCGCTCGCGCGCTTTTCAGGAGACTGGATAAGGAGCGGGATCATCGGGGAGAACACCGTGACTCATGACGCCCGTGGCTTCCACGGCTCGGCATGCGGCGAGCGGACCCCTTCGCCTTTCCCGAAGGCCGTCCGATTACGTCATCAAACTCGATACGTGCGCCGGCGGCGAAGGGTTGGCACAGCGGGGTGCCTGTGGGACGGCCTTGGGCGCGGACAGCTGAAACTGGGCATCCGATAGGAAGGTCCCCTTCAGGAAAACCATGACAGCTCGGACCCGGGGAGCGAATTGCAGGTCCGCGTGGACGTTGAGCCAGAGTTCCCGCGTGGTGAAGGCGATGTCGTGCAGGACCGGGACGAGATCATCGCGGGCCGTCACCGCGAAACTCGGCAGGAGAACCAGTCCGAGGCCGCCGAGGGCGGCGCTCTTCTGGGCGATCATGCTGTTGGAGCGAAACACCGTGTGAGGCTCTTCGATGAGGTCGTCCAACCAACGGACGCAATCGATCTGAACGAGATCGTCGACGTACGAAACGAAGTGATGCTGCGCCAAGGCCCGTCGATCGACCGGGCATCCATGCCGGGCGAGATAGCTCGGCGCCGCATAGAGTCCGAGCCGGAATGCGCCGATCCGCTCCGAGATCAACCCTTTTCCGGGCGGCTCGAAGAAGCTGAGGAAGAGGTCGGCCTCGCGGCGGTTGACGTAGACGGTCTGGGCCGAGGTCACGAGGTCGACCATCAGATCCGGATGGCGCTCCCGCAGGCCCCAGAGGCGCTCGGCGAGGTACAGGGAGGCGATGCCCTCCATCGTGGCGAGCCGCACCCGCCCTCCGATGCGACCGTCGCCGGGGTGATCCTCGTGCTGGAGGGAGATGACCGCGCTCTCGACCTGCTCGGCATGCCGCAGCAGGCGCTGCCCCACGTCGCTGAGGCGTAGGCCCGACGGCAGGCGCTCGAACAGCGCAAGGCCGAGGACACTCTCCAGGTTGGCGAGCCTCCGGCTCACGGTGGACTGATCCACCTTCAGGCGCTTCGCTGCGGCTGCGAGACTTCCGCCCCGCGCTGCTCCGAGGAAGACCTTGATGTCGTTCCAGTCGAGGAGATCGAAGGTCTGCATAGGCTGAGGTCGCGCAAGATGCGCGCCAGAGTTCCCCCGACGCCCATCCGGAAACCGGCTTCCCAGGACATCCTGCAAGGCGCCTTGCAGATCTGCCGGCTTTGCAGGCCCCGCGCGCACCGTAACCTTGCCGTGGAAAGGGGAATTCCATGCTCCCACGGTTCAAGGCCGCCGCCGTCCACGCGGCACCCGTCTTCCTCGATGCGGCAGCGACCACCGCCAAGGCGGTCGCCCTGATCGAGGAGGCCTCCCGGGCCGGCGCCGCGCTGATCGCCTTTCCCGAGACCTTCATCCCGGCCTTCCCGGTCTGGGCAGCACTCTCGGCCCCCATCGACAACCACGATCTCTTCGCCCGCATGGCGGAGCAGTCGGTGCTCGCGGACGGGCCGGAGGTCGCACGCATCCGGCAGGCGGCGCGCGCCGCGGGCATGGTCGTGTCCATCGGTATCAGCGAGCGTTCGCCCGCCAGCGTGGGCTGCCTCTGGAACGCCAATCTGCTCATCGGTGAGGACGGCACGGTCCTCAATCATCACCGCAAGCTGATGCCAACCTACTACGAGAAGCTCATCTGGGCCTCGGGCGACGGGGCCGGGCTGAAGGTGGTGGAGACGGGCATCGGCCGCATCGGTCAGCTCATCTGCGGCGAGAACACCAACCCCCTCGCGCGCTACGCCCTGATGGCGCAGGGCGAGCAGTTCCACATCTCCTCCTGGCCTCCGGTCTGGCCGACGCGCCGGCCGAAGGGCGGCGGCAACTACGACAACCTCGCCGCGAACCGCCTGCGCGCCAGCGCCCACTGCTTCGAGGCCAAGGCCTTCGGCCTCGTCACGGCCGGGGTCCTGGACAAAGCCGCCTACGGCCTCCTGGCGGCGCGCGATCCGGGCGCCGCCGACGTGCTCGACGGAACGCCGCGCGCCGCCTCGTTCTTCGTCGATCCCACAGGGGCGCAGATCGGCGAGGCCCTCCATGACGAGGGTATCCTCTACGCGGAGATCGACCTCAACGCCTGCGTCGAGCCCAAGCAGTTCCACGACGTGGTCGGCTACTACAACCGCTTCGACGTCTTCGACCTCAGGGTGAACCGGCAGCGGCTCGTGCCCGCCCAGTTCCGCGACGGCCCGATGCCGGTCCCCGAACCGCTGCCGCCGGTCGCGACCGGCGCGTGACTTGCTCGCACCGTGTCACGTTCCCCGCGCCCTTGATTCCGACAGAGACCCACGCGCTCGAAGTCCCACCGGAGAGACCCCTCATGCTCGATCGTCGCAAGCTTATCCTCGGAGGCGCGGCCGGCCTGATGCTGCCGGACTTGCGCGGGGCCTTCGCGCAGAGCCCAGCCCAGATCGGGACCTTTCCGGAGGGGGTCGGGGCGGACTCCGTCTTCATCGGTCTCAACATGCCGCTGACCGGGGTCTTCTCCGGTGATGGCAGCGACCTGAAGCTCGGCTACGAACTTGCCATCGCGCAGATCAACGCGGGCGGCGAGATCCCCGCCGCCTGGGGCCTCAAGGGCAAGGGCGTACTCGGACGCCAGATCCGCCACAAGATCGCCGACACGGAGGGCAAGCCCAACGTCGCGGTCCAGGCCGCCACCCAGTTCATCCAGCGCGACAAGGCGATCCTGTTCCAGGGCTCCGTCAGCAGCGCCGAGGCCATCGCCCTCGAGGAACTCGCGAGCCGCGACAAGGTCCTCTACATGGTCGGCATCGCCGGCTCGAACGACGTCACCGGCAAGAACTGCCAGCGCTACGGCTTCCGCTCCCAGCAGAACGCCTACATGGCCGCCAAGGCGCTGGCCCCCGTCGTCGCCAAGGCGCTGGGCAAGAAACTCAAGGCCGCCTTCCTGGTCCCCGACTACACCTACGGCCAGACGGTCTACGAGTCCTTCGCCAAGTTCTCGAAGGAGCAGGGGTGGACGCAGGTCCTGAAGGAGACGGTGCCCCTGGGCACGGCCGATTACAGCTCGGCGCTGCTCAACATCGCCAACAGCGGCGCCGACGTCTTCGTCAACATCTGCTTCGGATCGGACGCGGTGGCCTCGACGAAGCAGGCCGAGCAGTTCGGCGTCCTCTCCAGCATGAAGCTCGTGGTGCCCAACCTGTCCTCGTTCCAGGACAAGGAGGTCGGGCCCGAACTGATGCAGGGCGTCTACGGCTCCTGCGACTTCTGGTGGACCCTGGAGGACCGCTTCCCCCTCGCGAAGACCTTCGTCGAGGCCTTCCTGGCCAGGAACAAGTACCGCCCGCGCTGGGGCGCCCACATCGCCTACATGCAGACCTATCTCTGGGCGCTCTCGGTGGAGCGGGCGGCAAGCTTCAATCCGGTCGACATCATCAAGGTGATGGAGGGATCGAAGGCCCAGCCCTACGAGACCACCATCGGCCGCGTCTATTACCGCGCCGAGGATCACCAGATGGTCCGGCCGATCCCGATCCTGCGCGGCAAGGCGCCCTCGGCCATGAAGGGCCCTGAGGACTTCTACGAGGTCGTCGATCTCGTCGACGGCGAGACCGTGATGAACCCGCCCGACCTGTTCGGGTGCAAGCTCGGCCCCTACAGCTGAGGCGCGCCGCGATGCCCAGCACCGCCGTCCTCCTCTCTCAGGCCTTCAACGGCCTCGCCCTCGGCAGCCTCCTGGCCCTGGTCTCCAGCGGCCTCACCATCATCCTGGGCACCCTCGGCGTGCTCAACTTCGCCCACGGCGCGCTGTTCGCGGTGGGCGCCTACACCGCCTTCGTGATGATGCAGGCGACGCACTCCTTCGTGCTCGCCCTGCTCGGGGGCTGCGCGATCATGCTCATCATCGGCTTTGCCATGGAACGGCTGATCATCCGCCACTTCTACGCCCGGCCGGACGAGGACCAGATCCTCGTCACCTACGGGATCGGCATGGTGCTGGTTGAGGGCCTGCGGAGCTGGTTCGGGGGCAACAGCCAGCGGGTGCCGGTGCCCTCCTGGGGCACGGGCGCGACGAAGCTCGGCTTCCTGGTCTACCCGACCTACCGCCTCCAGCTCATCGGCATCATCGCGGGGCTGCTGGTCGGTCTCTACCTTGTGCTCTACCGGACCTCGGTGGGCCTCGTGGTGCGGGCCGGCATCGAGAATGCCGGCATGGTCGGCATCCTCGGCATCGACGTCCGGCGCACCTTCCTGTTCGTCTTCGCGGTGGGCATCGTCGCGGTCGGCCTCGCCGGCATGCTCTACGCCCCCGTGGTGGCGGTGACACCCGACATGGGCGCGAGCTTCATGGTGCAGTCCTTCGTCGTCATCGTGCTCGGCGGCCTCGGCTCCTTCCCCGGCGCCATCGTGGGCGGCCTGATCGCGGGCGAGATCATCAGCCTGACGAGCGCGTTCAATTCCGCCTACTCGGAGGTGATGCTCTACGGCCTCATGGCCCTCGTCCTCGTGGCGCGGCCGCAGGGGCTGTTCGGTACGGAGGGACGGGTCTGATGAACCGCGATTCCGTTCGCGCGGTCCTGCCCGAGCTCGCCCTCCTCGTCGTCCTCCTGGCCGCGCCCGTTCTGCTGCCGCCGCTCGGCTTCTCGCACGACCTGCTGTCGCGGGCGCTCAACTGGGCCCTGTTCGGCCTCGGCCTCGACATCCTGTTCGGGCTCGCCGGCCTGCTCTCCTTCGGACAGGCGGCTTTCTACGGGGCCGGCGGGTTCGTGGCCGCCTACCTGCTGGTCTCGGGGCTGGTCCACAGCGTCTGGCTCGCCTTCCTGATCGGCACGCTGGCCGCCGGCCTGTTCGGCCTCGCGGTCGGCTGGCTCGCCGTGCGACGCATCGGCATCTACTTCGCCATGATCACCCTGGCCTTCGGCCAGATGGCCTACTTCATCCAGAACTCGCCCCTGTCCGACTTCACGGGCGGCGAGAACGGCATCGCGGGGGTTCCGGTGCCGGTGATCGGCTTCGGAGCGTGGGCCGTGCGGATCACCGCCGGCGTGCCGATGTACGCGCTGCTGGCGGCGACCTTCTTCCTCGGCTTCGTGCTGGCCCGGCGCATCGTGCATTCGCCGGTCGGGCTGATCCTGAAGGCCATCAAGGAGAACACGGCGCGGGTGGCCATGCTCGGCCACGACGTGCCGGCCTACAAGCTCGCGGCCTTCACCATCGCGGCCCTCTATGCGGGTCTCGCCGGTGCGATGCTCGGCTCCTTCCAGAGCTACATGCCGCCCGACGCCTTCGCGCTCGAGACCTCGGGTCAGCTCGTGGTGCAGACCATCGTGGGCGGCGTCGGCACGCTGGTCGGTCCCCTCGTCGGCGCCGCGCTCTGGCTGTGGCTGCGCGACAATCTCCAGCTCATTCCCGGCTTCGGCTCCCTCTGGAAGCTGATCCTCGGGCTCGCCTTCATCGGCCTGGTGATGGGCCTGCGGCGGGGCATCTGCGGCGAGATCCTGCATCGCTGGCGGCAGCGCGGCGAGGCCGCCCGCCTTCACGCGGCGAAGGCCCGCACCGAGGCGATCGAGGCGGGACGCCTGCATGCACCGGAGGTCCCGGCCGAGGTCGCGCTGCCGATGCCCCGCCCGGCGGTCGACGGCCGCTCGGCCCATGCGGAGATCGCCCTGGAGGCGCAAGGCCTCGCGCGGCATTACGGGGGGCTCAAGGCCGTGGACGGCGTGAGCTTCCAGGTCCGCCGCCGTTCGATCCACGCGGTGATCGGGCCGAACGGCGCCGGCAAGAGCACGCTGTTCAAGATGCTCTCCGACGAGGTCAGCCCGAGCGCCGGATCGGTGCTGCTGTTCGGCGAGCGGCTCACGGGGGCGGGGGTGACGGAGGCGACGCAGCGCGGCGTCGTCAAGAGCAACCAGCTCAACCAGCTCTTCCTCAACCTCACCGTCCGGGAGAACCTGCGGGTGGCGGCCCTCGCCCGGGCGCGCGGACGCTTCCGCCTCGACCTCCTCGCCCCGGCGGGGGCCCGAGCGGACGTGGAGGCGCAGGTCGAGACCCTGCTGGACATCCTCGACCTCGGGATGCGGGCGGAGACGCGTGTGGGCGTCCTGGCCTACGGCGAGAAGCGCCGCCTCGAGATCGGCATGGCCCTGGCCACCAGCCCCAACGTCCTCCTCCTCGACGAGCCCCTGGCCGGGATGAGCCCGGCGGAGCGCGTCGCCACCTGCGCGCTCATCCGCAGGATCGGCCGCTCCTGCACGATCCTCCTCGTCGAGCACGACCTCGATGCCGTGTTCGATCTGGCCGAGCGCATCACCGTGCTGAGCGAGGGGCGCCTTCTTGCGGACGGTCCCGCCGACATCGTGCGCCGCGACCCGGCGGTCCAGAAGGCCTATCTGGGGGCGGCGCCGGACGAGGCCGTCGACGAGGGAAGCGCGACGCGGGGAGCCATGCATGAGCCTGCTTGAGGTCGAGGCCATCAACACTCTCTACGGGGATTCGCACGTCCTCTTCGACGTTTCCCTGCGCGTCGAGGAGAACGAGGTCGTGGCCCTGCTCGGCCGCAACGGTGCCGGCAAGACCACGACGCTGCGGACCCTTATGGGCGCGCTCGCCCCGCGCAGCGGCACGATCCGCCTCGACGGTAAACCGATCCAAGGGTTGCCACCCGAGAAGATCGCCCGCGTCGGCATGCAGCTGGTCCCGGAGGAGCGCGCCATCTTCGGGACCCTCACGGTGGAGGAGAATCTGCGCGTCGCCCGCCTCACTGCGCCGAAGGGCTGGTCCCTCGACCGGATCTGGGAAGTCTTCCCGCGCCTGAAGGAGCGCCGGGCGTCGCGGGGCCGAACCCTGTCGGGCGGAGAGCAGCAGATGCTGTCGATCGCTCGCGCCCTCATCCGCGATCCCCGGATCCTCCTCCTCGACGAACCGTTCGAGGGTCTGGCACCGCTGATCGTGCAGGATCTGATCGCGCTCACGCGCCGCCTCGCGGAGGAAGGCCGGACCATCGTCGTCGTCGAGCAGAACGTGGCCGCGGTGCTCGGCTTCGCCCAGCGGGTGTACGGCTTCAACAACGGACACGTCGTCTACGAAGGGTCGGCGGCGGAGCTTCGCAGCGACCCGGCGCCGATGCGCGCCTTCATGGGGCTGACCGCATGACCCGCGACTCTCGCCCTTCGCCGAACATGGAAGGCCCGGCGGATGGCCGTGCATCGTCGACGGCGCGAATGGCCCTCGACGATCCATCTGCTCTTGTGCAGTCTGGAGATTGAGTATGGCGCACGACCACGACCACGACCACCATCATCATGAGACGCAAGGCGGGAGCGAGCTCTCACCGATGGAGCTGCGCGTCCGCGCCCTCGAATCCGTCCTCGTGGAGAAGGGCTACGTCGATCCCGCCGCCCTCGATGCGCTGATCGAGACCTACGAGACCAGGATCGGTCCGCATAACGGTGCCCGCGTCGTGGCCCGCGCCTGGGTCGATCCCGCCTTCCGCACCCGCCTGCTCGGCGACGCCACCCCGGCGATGCGCGAACTCGGGGTCGGCGGCCGGGGCGGCGAGCACATGGTCGTCGTCGCCAACACGCCTGACGAACACAACCTCGTCGTCTGCACCCTATGCTCCTGCTACCCCTGGCCGGTGCTCGGCCTGCCGCCGGTCTGGTACAAGTCGCCGCCCTATCGCTCCCGCGCGGTGATCGAGCCCCGCGCGGTGCTGGCCGAGTTCGGCGTGACGCTGCCGCCCACGCAACGCATCCGGGTCTGGGACTCCACCGCCGAGCTTCGCTACATGGTGCTGCCGATGTGCCCGGCCGGGACGGAGGGCCTCGACGAGGCGGCGCTCGCCACCCTCGTCACGCGGGATTCGATGATCGGCACCGGCCTGCCGCGCGCACCGGGGCCAAGCGCATGAACGGCGGCCAGGATCTTGGCGGCATGCACGGCTTCGGCCCCGTCGCCCCGGAGGCGGACGAGCCGCGCTTCCATGCGGCCTGGGAGAAGCGCGTCTTCGGCCTCGCGATGGCGATGGGCTATTCCGGCGCCTGGAACCTCGATGCGAGCCGGTCCGCCCGCGAGGCGCTGCCGCCGGGCGAGTATCTCACCTCCAGCTACTACGCGATCTGGCTCAAGGCCCTGGAACGCCAGGTCCAGGGCCACGGCCTCGCCACACCCGAGGAACTGTCCTCCGGCATCGTCTCGACACCCGCGGCTCCGGTGAAACGCGTACTGAGGGGCACGGAGGTGGCGCCGCTCTTCGCGCGCGGCTTCCCGAGCGACCGACCTGTTCCCGACCCTGCGCGCTTCTCCGCGGGGGACCGCGTCCGTGCCCGGAACATCAACCCGAGCGGACATACGCGCCTGCCGCGCTACGTGCGTGGGCATGTCGGCACGGTGGAGACGGTGCATGGCGGCTTCGTGTTTCCGGACACCAACGCGCACCTCGCCGGCGAGGCCCCGCAATGGCTCTACACCGTCAGGTTTTCCGGCCACGACCTCTGGGGCGAGCGGGCGGAGCCGGGCCACGCGGTTTCGGTGAACGCGTTCGAGAGCTACCTGGAATCCATCGATCCGGCGTCGGTCCGATGAGTGAGGATCCGATCCCCTTCGGCAGCGCGGCCGACACGGTCTTCGCCGAGCCCTGGGAGGCTCAGGCCTTCGCCCTTGTGGTGTCCCTCCACGATCGCGGCCTGTTCGGTTGGAGCGAATGGGCGCAGGCCCTCGGGGCGCATACGCGGCAGACCGGCCGGGCGGCGGACTACGCCGCCTGGCTTGCGACCCTCGAAGGCCTGCTCTCGGCGCGTGCGGTCGTGACGCCCGAGCTCCTCGCCGAGCGCAGGGCGGCCTTCGCCCGCGCCGCCGCCGCGACACCGCACGGCGAGCCGATCCTCCTGACGAACGATCCCCAGGCAACCGCCCTCCCGGGATGAGTCTCAGGAGCGTCGCCGTCTCGGAGCTGATTTCGCGGCATCGGAACCCCAGGGCCGAGACGCCGCCGTCGCCGACCAGCACGAGGTCGCGCCCGGGCAGCCAGCGGCGCGCCTGCAGGACGCGTTGGCGACCGACGTCGAGCAGGGGCTTGGCCCGACATGCCCCGCATCGCGCAAAGGACTCGAGAGCCGCGAGGAACTCGGTCGTCACCGTTGGGTCGTCGAGCGACCCGGCGGATCTCGACCCATGCCAACCGCCCGGACCACCCCCGTCGCTTCCCCGAAGCAGCCGTTCGTCGGCCGTCCGGCGACTTCGCTCGACGGACCCTCACGCGGTGTGCGCCTTCTCACCGCGTCTTTGATGGCAGGTGCCTATCCCTGCCCGGATGAGCATCAGCATCCACGACGTCAGCGTCCCGGTCTTCACCAACGCGCTTCGCAGCATGAGCGCGTGGCTCGACAAGGCGGCCTCGGAAAAGCCGGAAGCCGAGTTGCTCATCCGGCGGCTGGCTCCGGACATGAAGCCTTTGCCTGCCCAGTATCAAATGGCGTCCGACAGCGCGAAGAACGCGGTGGCCCGGCTCGCCGGGATCGAAGCGCCCGCGATGCCCGACGTTGAGGCGACCTTCGCCGAACTCAAGGAGCGCTGTGCCAGGACGATTGCTTTCGTCGAGGGCATCGATCCGGCCGCGTTGGCCTCAGGCGCGGAGCGCGAGGTGGAGCTGAAGTTCCCGAACGGCATGGGATACCGCTTCAACGGGCAGTCCTATCTCACCGGCTTCGCGCTTCCGAACTTCTTCTTTCACGTGACCACGGCCTACGGGATCCTCCGAAGCGCTGGAGTGAGTCTCGGCAAGCCGGACTTTCTCCAGCATCTCGGGCCGCCGAACATCCACACCGCGAAGTAGTCGTTCACGCTCCCCAGGCCCGAAACGGATCTGCGCGATTGCGGGAACGCGCGCAGAAAGACCTCGCCCGACCCGGCACATCCGCCGACCTGAAACCCGCCCGGCTCGCGCCCCGGCGGGCTTTTCATTTCGAGCCGGCGCCCCTGCAGCGTCCGTCATCCCCCTAAGAAATGTCGAGGTTCCACTCGATCACCCGCCCAACCCTCAGCATAAGGGCTCGCGTGATCGCGTCGAGGGGAGGGGCTTTGAGAGCGAAGACATCTTCGGCCAGCGCCGGGGTGCGCTCACCCAGCCGCTCGCGGGCCGCGGCGTCCAGATCCTCGGGATCTTGCGGGTCGGACACCAAAACCCCCCGCTTTCATCGAATCACGCACGCACACAGGAATGGCGACGCCTAGACTTTGCAGTCCCATAAGGAAGGGGACCGTGACACCGCTCGCCCGCTCCAACCGTCCGGCAGGCTCTCCGCGAAATCCTCAGGTACCTCGCCGAACTGCCCCCAGGATCGTCATGGCGGAGAATCGAATCTCAATCTTCCCATATAAAGCAGGAGCGACCCTCCAGCGCCGGTGACGTTGTGCGCCCTCGCCTCTTCAGGCCGACCCTCCCTGGAACGGCCTGATCAGCCACGGAAGCTGGCCAGCGTCATTATCGGCAGCAGCGCGTCCTGAATCCGCCGAGTTCCTTGGCTCTGCCGCTTCAGAAGCGAGCATGATTTCCCCAAGGGAGGAAGGCGGGTCGACGCCGTACTCCTTCAGCAGCAGCCCTGCTTCGAGGAGAGCGCGGATATGGTCGTCGGGGACCGGGCGTTCCAGAAGCTGCGCATTCAGCACCTGATCCACCAAAAGCGTCGCGAGGCGAGAAATTTCGTCGAGGCGCTTATCTGCGACGTCGATGGTCGGAACCGATGGAGACGCAGCGCTCATATTGGCCTCCGCTCGCTTCAGGACGCTGAATTGAATGCTGCCGTCCTGCAAGCGGGTACGCCGGAACCTCGATCCAGTGGCTCGATCAAGAGGATACCGAACTACCAATTTCGGCTTCAATGACATGAAGCGTGGGGGTGAGAAGAGCCGAATCCTTCGTTTGGATGGTGGGATGCGTTCCCTGCGCGGACGGGTTCTTGCCAAAAGCAATTCCGGTTCTGGATTTTCGCTCCTGTGCCCGCCGGGCTTGCCCATAAGCGCACGTGGTCGACAAAGGTCGGGATGCGCTCACCCGGCAACACAACGCAGGTCGCCGAGCGGCCGACGGCACGCGCGTAACGGCCCCCCTAACCTCGTTAAGGCCCCGTGTACCCCAGGGCAGCTGCAGCGTCGCGAAGCCTCGGCATCGAAGCGGCGTAGCGGGCCGTAAGGCCGGTACCGACCGGCAGTTGTCGGTCGGCCCGCGCATTGTCCTCATTGTCCGACAGCTTGATGAGGATTGCGCCGATATTGCCGGACCGAATCAAGGTGCTGATGCGCTCGGCGTAGGACACCACCTCATCGGTCTTGGACAGGAGTTGCACCATCTTGACGACCTGAGGAACGTAGCCTGCTTGCAGGAGATCGTCAGCAGTCGTCGGCGTGTCCTCCAGAACGTCGTGAAGGTAGGCCGCCTGCAGCACGTGATCCGGGTTGATGTTCAGGCCGTCTTTCTCGAAGGCGTGGATTGCACGGTCGCTGGCAGCCCCCGCAACGCGGTTCACATGCCGAATGTACGGCTTCCCGGCCTTGTCGACCTGGCCTGCATGGGCTTGCGCCGCGAATTGATGCGCGTCGGAATTGGACGGAGGCATCACACCTTCTCCGGCCGGGAAAGCAGGATCGCATTGCGCATGGCGGCGCGCTTCGGATGGTCCGCCGCATCCGTGTTGGCCGTCGTGACGGAGGCCCACGCGTGCGCGTGCACGGCCTCGGCGAGGTCGATCCGGTAGCCCTCGCCGAACCGGAACGCCGACGTGCTCGGATCGGCCATGAAGGCGTCTTCGGCGGCGGCGATGTCCGCGTCGGTCATCGCCTTCGCCTTGAACAGTTTGCCGGTGGTTTGGAGCGTGTTGGCCATACCGGCCAGATAGGGCTTACCGTCCAAACAGCCAGATCGGCCCGGCGCCGATCGGACGGCACGGTTTGTCGAGGTAGTAGGCCGTGGTCACGAACGTGATCCGGGTGCCGATGACGGCTGAGACCTCGTCGCCTGACATGATGATGCCGCCGCAATAGTTGGGAAGATCATGCCTGCCGTGGGATGCACACCAAAGAGATCCAGTGCCGTCCACCCTCGGTCGGCAGCCTCATGAGCCAAGCGGTCGAGGAAGGCGACGCACGTCTCAGGGACGTCGGCCCAATTCTGCCTCGTCAGATCGGGGCACGGCACGACGTTCGGCCAGATGTTCAGGAGACCCTGGAGTCAAGCTTGCGGGTCGCGGAGGGGATGATCTCGCGTGCGGCTGACATGGGGGCCAGCGTGTGATGGCCGGACGGGATAGGCGCGAGCGAAGCGCGAGGCGATGGCGCGCCGGCCACGGGCCTCTTCCGGATTTCCTCTCCCTATCCCTCGGATGGACCCATCTGGCCCACGCAGTCACCATCCAGGGCGCATCAGTATTTTGCAGCTCTGAAACCATAATCATTTCGGCTGCGAGGCAATCCAGGATCGCCGCTGAACGTGCAGAATTGGAGAACTCGATCGCCTGGGGTGAAATATGGAGAAGCGCCCGCGAACCGGTCCCAGGCGTTGGCGCAGGTGGCTCGAACGCCGGTCACCACAGATCGCCTCTTTCATCGAGAGAGCGATGCTTCGGAGGAAAAGGTCGCTTCGAAACTCGCAACCCAAACCTTACCCGCTCTGGGCCATGAACGATAACACCCCGAGGAGCGGGTCGCGGTGACGGTCATCCTGCGACCCCGCTCCACCGATCCGAACCCTTCACACCGATCCGGTCTGCGCACCCCGCGCGTTCAGCGATGGCGCGCGCGACGCGTCGCCAGAAGCGGTCTCGGCCGAGCCGACCCTGTGATCAAGCCGACCCTCTGATTTGGTGGCGATCAATCGGCTGTGTTCGGCGCTCGGAACTGGGCAAAGCGGCGTGCCAGCATGGGCAGCACGGCAAGATTGAGCACGGTCGAGGTGATGAGCCCACCGAGGATCACCTGGGCCATCGGGCCTTCGATCTCACGCCCGGGCTCGCCTGCACCCAACGCCAAAGGCAGGAGGCCGAGACCCGTGACGAGGGATGTCATCAGGATCGGTACGAGGCGGTCGGCCGCGCCTTCGACGGCCACGGCCGCATTCCAGGTGCGGCCCTCGACGAGCACGAGGTGCTCGTAATGCGCGATCATCATGATGGTGTTGCGGAGCGAGATGCCGAACAACGTCACAAAGCCGACGATCGAGCCGAGCGAGATCACCGCGCTGGTGGCGGCGACCGCCATCACGCCGCCGACGAACGCGAACGGGATATTGACGAGGATCAGGGCAAGGTTCGTCAGCGACCCCGTGACGAGGAGGAGCAGCAGCACGATCCCGAGCCCGGCAAGCCCCGAATACAGGATCAGGTCGCGCCGCGCCGCGGCCTGCGCCTCGGCCGCGCCGGCGATGCCGATGTCGACGTCTGAGGGCGGCGTTACCGACCGGGCGAGTTTCCGCTTCACAGCCTCGGTGAACGAGGCGACGTCGCGCCCCTGCACGTTCGCGGTCACCACCCGCACGCGTTGGGCGCCGACATGTCCGACGGCGTAGCGGCCGGAGGTCTCGTACACGTCGGCCACGTGCGCGAGCCGGATGTAGGTGCCGCCGGGCGTGCGCAGGGGCAGATTGCCGAGGGTCGCCAGGCGCGTGGCCGTGACCTGGTCGAGAACGACCACGACGTTGAAAACGGCGTTGCCCTCGTAGGCCTGCCCGACGATGTCGCCTTGGTAGGCTGTGCGGACGATCTCCAGAACCTCGATGGCGTCGAGCCCCCAGTGGCGCAGGTCGTTCGAGCGCAAGCTCACGTTGATCTGCGGCAGGCCGGGCGGTGACTTGAGCTGCACGTCCACGGCACCGCGCACCTCCGCGAGTTCCCGCGCCACCTCGCGGGCGGTCGCCTCGATGGTGTCGAGGTCCGCACCGGAGACGCTGACCACCACCGGCGCGGTGAAGCCGGACACCACCTCCTCGATGCGCTCGGTGAGGAAGGTCTTGAGGGAGAAGCTCACGCCGGGGGTGGCCAGCATCAACGCCCGGATGCCGGCCTCGGCCCGCGCCTGCGCCGCGCCGTCGAGGCCGGACTCGAGATCGATGTGGATTTCGCTGTCATGCGTGCCGCCGAGATCGTACCCGGCCTCGGCGCGACCGACCTGCTGAGCCACGGCGCGCACGCCGGGCACGGATTTCAGCCCCGCTGTGACGCGCTCGCCGAGCCGGAGCGTCTCCCGGAGCGAGGTCCCCGGCGCCGTCGTCATGTGCAGGATGAGGTGGCCCTCCTTGAGGTCCGGCAGGAAGGTGCCGCCCAGCAGCGGCACCAGCGCGCCGCTCAGGAGCGTGAGAGCAAGGCAGGCGATCAGGACGAGGCGCGGGTGCCGATCGCTCCGACGCAGCAGGCGGACGTACATGCGCCGTGCGGCACGGGTCACCGGCGGCTCGGCGGCCGGCAAGGTTTCGCGATCGGCCAGCAGCAGGCGGGCCAGCGCCGGCGTTACCGTCAGGGCGACGACAAGCGATGTCAGTACGGCGAGGATGTAGGCGAGCGCCAGGGGGCCGAACAGGCGCCCCGGCACGCCGGTCAAAGCCAGCACCGGCAGGAAGACGAGCAGTACTGCGAAGGTGGCGTAGGCGACCGAGATGCGCACTTCCAAGATGGCATCGCGCACCACCCTGTCTCCGGCCACGGGCGAGCCCGCGAGGTGGTTCTCGCGCAGCCGACGCATCACGTTCTCGACACCGATCACCGCGTCGTCGACCACCTCGCCAATGGCGATGGCCAGACCACCGAGCGTCATCGTGTTGAGGCTCTGGCCGAACGCCCCGAGCACGAGCACGGCTCCGATCAGGGAGAGCGGGATCGCCGTGACGCTGATGAGCGCCGTCCGCCAGTCGAAAAGGAACACGAGCAGCACGATAACGACGAGGACGCCGCCGAGGGCCAGGGCCCGGACCACGTGTCCGGTGGCTTGCGTGACGAAATTCGCCGGCCGGAACAGATCGGCGCGCAGGTCGATGCCATCGCGCTCCAGCCCCGGGCGCAGCTCAGCCAGGGCGGCGTCGACACGGGCGGTGACGTCGAGGGTGTTGGAACCGTATTGTGCGCCGACCATCATCAGCACCCCCGGTCGGCCATCGACGAGGGCCGCGCTGATCGCCGGCTCCGGCTCCGTCACCACGTCGGCCACGTCGCCGAGCACCACGCTGGCCCCGCCTTCGTTGACGAGGACGGTCCGGGCGATCGCCTCCGGGGTCAAGGATTGCCCCTCGGTTTGCAGGGTGATGCGCTGGTTGGTGGTATCGACGAATCCCGCCCCGCGCACGCCCGTCGCCTTGCGCCCGGCCGCGAGGACATCGTTGAGGCCGACGCGGAAGCGCACGAGGTCGTGCGGCCGGACCTGGATGCGGATTGAACGCACGTCGCCGCCATAGACCAGCACCTCGCCGACGCCGGGGGCGGCGAGCAGGCGCAGGCGCATACGCCAATCGGCGATGGTGCGCAGATCCATGAGCGTGCGGGTCGGCGAGGTGAGCCCGATGAGCAGCACCGAACTCGTGGAGGATGTCAGCGCCGTCATGGCCGGCGGCAGCACACCCTGGGGCAGCCGCCCGGCCAGTGCGGCCAGGCGCTCGTTCACGAGCTGGCGCGCGCGGTAGATGTCGCTGCCCGCCCCGAAGGTCGCAGTGATCACTGACAGGCCCTGGATCGAATTGGAGCGTACGGTGGCAAGGCCCGGCAGGCCGGCGATGGCGACCTCCAAGGCCTGGGTGACCAACACCTCGACCTGCTCCGGGTTGAGGCCAGGCGCTTCGGTCTGCACCGTCACCGTCGGAGGCGCGAATTCCGGGAAGACGTCGTACTTGGCCCCGCTGAGGGCGAAGAGGCCGTAGAATGCGAGGGTGAAGGCGAGGGCCAGGACGATGCCGGGCCGCCGCACGGCAAAAGCGACGAGGCGACCCTGCAGGCCCGAGGGCGCACGGGCGGACGCTGAGCCGGAGGCATCGCTCCGCGACGGGCGGAGCGGGGGCCGCTCATCTAGCATGCTCAATCGTTGTCCGTATCGCCGGCGGCCTGGATCTGGCCCCTCAACTCTTCCGAGAGGACCGCCTGTGGCCCGGTCACGATGATATGCGCCTCTGGGCCGAGATCGTCGACGATGTAGGTGTCGGCGGAGATCGGGGCGTCGATCTTCAGCGGATGGCGCACGAAGGCGTCCTCGCCGACATCTCGATAGAACCAGGCGCCTCCCTGCCAGTGCACCACGGCGCTCTCCGGAATGCTGAGCCCCGGGGTCTTGCGATCGGAGGTCAGGAAGGCGAGCGTGCTCATGCCGGGCAGGAGGCCGCTGTTGCCCGCGACCGTGTAGAAGGAGCTGATGCCCTGGACGCGCTGGTCGGTCCGCGTCGCGGGCGAGACGTAGCGTAGGGGGACGCGCTCGCTCTGGGGCGGAACCTCGGCGAACGCCATGGCGGGTGGGGCCTTCAACGTCTCGCCGGGCGGCAGCGTCACCTGGACCAGGAAATCGATTCGTTCGATCAGGCGCGTCACGACGGGGCTGCGCTCGACGATGGCCTTGCCGATCACCGGACCCCATTCCTGCTGAGCCGTGGCGGCCAGGGTGCGGATCTGCGATTCGGCGACGATCACGGCAGCCTGATCGGTGATGGCGGTCCCCTCAGTGACCTCGATCTGGGCCGCGGTCACCACCCCGGCACTGAGGCTCTTGGAGCGCCGCGCGGCGCTGCCGGAGACCTCGGCTCTCGCTTTCGCGGCCTGGAGGGCCGCCACCGCGCCCGCGTAGCTGTTGGTGAGGTCCGTGACGCGGGCGGGATCAACGACGCTGCCATAGGCCTGGATCTCGATCGGATGGGGAAGGCGCGTGCGCCGTGCCGTCTCGACGCCGATCCGCGCCTGTTCCGAGTGGCTCAGACGCACCACGACCCGCCCGCCTTCCAGCACTGTTCGCACGGGGGCCCTGACTGGCTCAGGACCGCCCCGTTGATCGGCAGCCGGCGATGTCGCGAACAACCGATGGCGTAGGTCGGTCGCCGCAGGACCAACCCTTCCCAGAAGATCGGTGCCGGTGTCCGTCAGCACGAGTCCGCCGAGGACTCCTAGGCCGAGCACCGCACCGAGGGCCAGCGCCAGATCCGCGGACAGGATTGCCCGCCGTTGCATCGAAAAGTCCTCGTGTTGCCCACAGCCCCCGTGCGGATTGCCACATTTGCCCGACTCTTCTGGCGTGGTCCACCCAGTCTCGCTAGAATCGTCGCATCCGTTGCCGCGCGAGCTCGAGAATATCGGACGATCCGGTCAGAACGCTTTCCGCGACATGCCGTTTCGGGTGTCCGTTGAGTGAAGTGCTCCGGCCGATTTCTCGATTATCACGTCTGATCCTACATTCGTATAGGTATGTACGTGAAAAAAGACAAAGACTTATTTACTGATTGGAAGCCGATCAATTCGGCGCCGAAAGATCGCGAATTTCTTGGATTTCTTCAAGAGCAGTTTTCTTCGCGGATCGAGATATGCGTCTGGCACAAGATTGATAAAATATTTATGCCATATTATTGCTTGTATCAAACTACAATCTGGTATGAGGAAGTTAAAATCAAGGGCGTGAAAATCACGCATTGCATGAAACTTTACGATTAACTTGATAATTCTTAACTTTCTTAGAAAGAACGACGAAATGATGTGAGTCCGGTTGCCCTTTGCCCTGTCGGCAGGGAGGCTTACGGTGCAGGACTTTCCCCGTTCCGGCGGACGCCTCGCCTCCGAGTTCGGTGATCCCCCAAGGAGGTTGTTCTGCAGGTGATGACGAGTTGCTCCGCTCGGACGTCGCGGAGGCGCTTCATCTCAATCGCGGCCTGTGGTGCTGGCGTCCCGGACGAAGCCGCGGGAGACGAGACGTTCGGCAGCGGTCACGCCGATCTTCGAGCGCGAGAAGACTGCCGGTGTCAATCGAACTAAGCGAAGAGGCTTGACCGGCGGCTGCCTCGCCGCCCGATCCGATCGTGGGCGGGCGGAGCGGCACAGAGCGATCCTGTCCGTCCGCGCCTGCTCCACAGGCCACATCCCCACCGGCCGTCCCTGACGCAGCAGAAAAACCGCCAACCATTCGGGCCATAATCTTCGATCGATAGGCAGATCGACTGATTTCGCGTCATTTTTACGTTGAATTAAATTCTTAAACCCCAATTGATGTTCTCTCAAGATTTCAATGTAACAGCCGCGCGGCGTACGTCGCGGTTTGACGCGCCAACACTCGTGTCTCGTGAAGTAACCGCTGGAACGTTTCCAATCCCTCGTCCGCAACCCGCTGCTCGTTGTGGGATTCGAGGGCACGGCAGGCGGCGGAGAGCGCCACGAAACCGAGGGTACCCGCCGAGGAGATGCAGGTATGCGCCTCGAAACGCAGGCGTATCCGCTCGTCCACCGTCGCGGCCTCTCCGAGAAAATAGGTGCCCAGTTCCTCTACGAGGGCATCAATGATGCCAGCGGTGCGGGCGCTGCCAATCGTTGCCACGATACCGTCATAGGTCGACTGATCGAGGAGGCTGTACCGATCGGCGGACAGGCTCGAGGGGAGCGCCGCCGTCTCGCACGACAGCCAACGGTCGATCACTTGGTAGAGATGCACCCGATTGAACGGCTTGCCGATATGGTCGTCCATGCCGGCTTCGTGGAAGAGCCGAATCTGCTCCGGGAGGACGTTGGCGGTCATGGCGACGATCGGCATCGTGGCAGCCGACGTGCCAAGTTTGCGGATGTGACGGGCCGTCGTCAGTCCGTCCATGCCCGCCATTTGCACGTCCATCAGCACCAGATCAAACCGCGTCCGCTCCACTGCGCGGATCGCGGAAGCGCCATCCGAGACGACCTCGACGGTGTGGCCTCCAGCCTCGAGGGCCGCTCTTGCCAGCTCCTGATTGATGGGATGATCTTCGACCACGAGGAGGCGTCCGCTCCGAAGTGGTCGGGGTGGGTTCTTGTCAAGGGCGAGGGGCTGCCCGGCCGTGCCGAGGGGGAGCGTGAGGGAGAACCAGAACGTGGCCCCCACCCCCTCCTCGGAAAACACGCCGATACGCCCCCTCATGAGCTCAATGAGCTGCCTGCAGATGGCAAGGCCGAGGCCGGTTCCCCCAAACCTGCGCTCGATGGATCCGTCCACCTGGGAGAATCGCTGGAACAGGCGGTCCTGCTTATCCCGAGCGATGCCGATACCCGTATCCGTCACGCTGAAGTGCAGGCGTTCACCCTCCTGGTCCGTCCCGGCATGCCGCACGCTCAGGATGACGCTACCATGCCCGGTGAACTTGATGGCGTTGTTGAGCAGATTGAGTAGCATCTGCCTCAGGCGCGCCTCATCGCCGAACAAGGTTCGCGGAACCGCCGGATCAATCATCGACCGGATGTCGAGACCCTTCAACTCACCCGAACCGCGCACGATGCTAAGGCAGTTGTCGATCAGCGTGCGCGGGGCGAAGGCCTGCCGCTCCAACGCGATGGCGCCAGCTTCCACCTTGGAGAAATCGAGAATGTCGTTGACCACCGTGAGCAGCGCCGCTCCGGAGGTCCGTACGAGTTCGGCTTGACGCTGCAAATCGGGTTGCATCCGGCCTGAGCCGAGCATGAGGTCGGTGAAGCCGATGATGGCATTGAGGGGGGTCCGGATCTCATGGCTCATGGCCGCGAGGAACTCCGTCTTCGCCGCACTCGCGTGCTCTGCGTCCAATCGCGCCGCCTCGGCGTCGCGGGTCTGCGCGGCCACCCGCTCGCTGAGGGTAGCATTCAGCTCGCGCAGCTCCGCTTCGCTTTCGCGCAAGGCGCGCTCGGCGGCGTCCCGGGCGGTATCGTCGCGCATGGTCAGCACAGCGCCGACCCGATCACCATCGCGGCCGACCAGGGGCCGCGCAGAGCCGATGGCAAGGACCTCGATACCGTCCGGCCGCCGCACCCGCCAACGCGCGTCCCGGACCGTCTCGCCCCGCACGGCCCGCGTCAGGGGCAAGTTCTCAGGGATGTAGGGCGTCCCATCCTCCATGTAGAGATGGTAGGTCTCGCTGTAATCCTCCGGGTCGACATCAAGGCGAGCGACGCCGTGGATCGCGGCAGCCGCTTCATTCACGAGGGTGATCCGGCCCGCCGTGTCCGTGACGATCACGCCTTCGGCGAGCTGCGCCAGGATCGCGTTGTGGGCCAGCTCGACGGCGTCGTGCAAGCGTGCCTCGCTCTCGGCTGCCACCTGCTCGGCCTGCCTGCGGGCGGTGACATCAAGGGCGTGTTGCTCGGCTGCGGCTTCACCAGTCCGCAACGCCTCGTGAAGGCGCAGATGAGCAACAACGATACGCGCAAGATCCTCAAGTTGGTGCGCCTGCGCAGCTGTGAGAGCACGCGATTTCGTGTCAATCAGGCAGAGCGTGCCGACTCGAATTCCGGGCTGCAGAGTAAGGGGCGCTCCCGCGTAGAAGCGAATGTAGGGTGGGCCCGTGACCAGAGGGTTCGCCGAGAAGCGGATATCTTGTTTCGCATCCTCGATGACCATGATGGCATCTGAAAGAATGGCGTGACTGCAGAAAGATACTTCTCGAGAAGTCCCCTCGATCTCCAATCCGCACTTCGCTTTGAACCATTGCTCTTGCTCCTCGACGAGAGTGACAAGGCAGATCGGCATGTCAAACAGCGCCTGGGCTGTCCGGCAGACCGCATCGAAATGCGGTTCTGGCAGGCTGCCAACCAGATCCAGTGCACGAAGGGCCACCAGACGTTCCGCTTCGTTCGACGGTTTTGAAGTCATGAATCAGTGTCAAACCAAGAAATCGAGGCGGCACAACTAGCATTCCGGAATCCTCCGGGATACGAGAAGATCGATACGTCCCCTTCGGGCATGCGCCATCGAGCGGCTGCGCCGGAACGTGGACGCTCCCAACCCGACGCAGGTACTCGGCGGCACCCGCAGCGGCTAGGTCGCATACTGTGCCTCGCCGTTTCCGAAGGACCAGTTCTCCTTCACGACTTCGACGAGGTTGATGAACACGTCTTCACGGCGCAGCCCGAGCCGCTCGTGCAGCCCATCGGCGACCTGCTTGTAGAAGGCGCGCTTCTGCTCGAGCGAACGGCCGCCGTTGAGCGTGAGTTGGATCACGACGCAATCCGCCGTCCGGGTAATGCCAAGGTATGTCGGATCGATGATGAAGTTCTCGGGCGCGTGCTCGGTGATGGCCTGAAAGCGGTCGTCCTTCGGGGCTCCGAGCGCCGAAACGATGGCCTCATAGACAACATCGCCGATCGTGCGGCGGTAATCAGCCGACTTGCCTTGAACGAGATCGATGCGAGCGAAGGGCATGTTGGTCTCCTGCGCGGGCGGATGCCCGCTCCTTGGTATGAGGAAAAAGCTCGCGGGTACGAGGAAAAAGCTCCCGCGCGCCTCACAGCGCCTCGTTGCTCAGCGAGCCTGCCGATAACGAACGCCGTGCTGACTTGGCGGTAGAGGGCACCGTCGCGCAGTCATAGCGCATCGTGCGTACCGGGCGTTCTGAAGACAACGCCATGCGCGGCTCAGGCGATGATCACCGCGTGTTCGCCATCGTTGTGCAGATTGAGCCCAATCGAGCGTTCGATGAACCTCACGGCCGGTGTCCAAGGTGGGCAGGGGCGGCTCGCTGTCGGCGCCGCGTACGGCCCTCGAAACAGATCGCCCTGCGCCCGGCACCCGAACAGCGTCCGCCCCTGTCGACGGCGATGCTCTCGCCGATCGTGATGGGTGTGGCAGCGCTGGCAGAAGGCCGCAAGGTTCGCATCGACGTTGTTCGCGGTATCGTGATTCCGGTGCGCGGTGGGCAGTACCACACGAGTCGTGCGTAGGGCCTCGCCCGTCGCGCCGAGTACCGGCTTCGCAGCCCCCACCGGCGCGGCTGAACCGGATCACAGCCGAGAGCTCGGGCCAGTCGATCGGGTAGAAGAACCGGTGCTCGCGCCGGATCGGCATGGCGGATCTCGGATATGGGTCTGACACTGGACTGGATTGCGCGGAGGATTGGCTTTGTAGCGCGCCGATCCTGTGCAAGCGTAGCCCTGCCCGCAACGGACAGATCGGGGAGGACCAGTGCCGGTTACCAGACATCAGCTCGCGGCATCGATCCGCGCGGCTTCGCACATCGCGGATCGCGAGGCGATTGCGAGCTTTATTCTGGATGATGCGACCGAGGCGAGCCCCAACCCATTTCCGCACTCGAGTGCGGGCGCTCAGGGACATATCTGGGCGGGGCAGAGCTTCGAATTCCGGGCCTCGCAGGTCGAGACGTGGGGTCTTGCCTGCCTGCTGAAGGCTCTGGGCTCGCTCGCCGGCGACGCGCCGCTGGTGCAGGCAATCTTCCGGTCAGGCCCGCTTCGGGCCTACGTCTACCATTCCGGTGACGGATGTCAGATCGTCGGGGCGGTCTTGCATGGCCGGCCCGGGATGGCGCTTCCCGTCGCCAAAAGCCTGCCCCGGTCGCGGAGTATGCGCCGCTCGACTCCGCCTCACCCGCAGCAACTTGACCTATTCGCACTCGTGCAACATGCGTAGCCGAGCGCGCTGGAAGGCCGAGACCTCGTCGGCTGAACCCGTTACCGGCACCAGGGCGCCACGCCACACCATTTCATCGGTTTCGGCGCTATTGAACCGGTGGTCTCAGGGTCTTTCCCGAGCGACACCAGAGCCCTGTGATCACCGTCTTGCGTGGCTCTCATCAGAGCAAACGCGACGAGGCAGCAGAGCGCGAGCGAAGCCATCCACAGGGCGGCCCTGGTGTTCTTGATCGTACGCTTGGTCATGACGGTGATGCTGAAGGCAGGGTCGTTACCGGGAGCCTAATGCTCGACCTCGGTCGAGCCCGCCCCCGGGAACCAGCAACGGCCACGGAAGCCGAGAGCAGGTGCGCGTACATCCGGCGTCACCCGATCTCGGCATCGTGGCCGCATCCGATCAGGCGACTGCGTCGCAACCGGTAGGGTCGTTGGATGGGGGCAGCATGGTCAACCCTCAATGAAGCCCCGCTGAGCTACTCGGCGGCTTCGGCTTCCGCATCGTCGGCATCGAGGATCGTTTCCAGATCCCCCGTCAGGGCCTCAAGCTGCTCGGACGTGGCGACAATCTTGAACTTGGTGCCATCCTCAGCCTCGACCGCGATTTCGACGTGGTCGCCGACCTTTGCGGCCAGCGCCTGCTTCAGGGTGTAGCTCGTCACGTCTTTGTTCGTTGCCATGTCGTTCTCCTGCATCAGCGACAGGCAACGCGGGAGGCGTCTCGAAGAGCCTGCGACAGAACCTCCCGTTTCGCGGCGGCTGACTCTGAGGAACCTCGCCAAGATCATCCCGGTCCCGCAGCCGAGCCCGGCTTGACCGGCAGGGGACACCCGGCCCGAGGACGAGAGCCCATGCGGACCGGCGTCGATCTCGGCCGCCAACGAGTTCTTCAAGGAAATCGACCCTTTGCAGACGGTCGCAAGGTCCGGTTCTGGAGACTCCTGAAACAGATTACTGCCACCGGGTCGGGTGGCAACCGGACCTTGGCTCTTTGTCCTAACGTTGACGTTCCGCCTCGGATCCGATCTCGCCATGGGAGGCAGGTCGTTGTAGCCTCGATAGGGTCTGCGTAACCCGTAAAATATGATAGGTTTCTGATTCGATTTGTCCAAATTCAGAGAATGGAAGCAGCCTCGGTTACGCGCGCACTATCGGCTCAAATACCCGTCAAATGATGGAGTATTTTGCCCTCACACCGCACATAGCGTTGGCAGATTGCCTTACACTGTTGTGGTCCGATGCAAGATGCACTGATTCGCAAGCTTGAGAGCTACGAGGAACTCACCGACGCTGACCGGAGAGCATTGCGAGCGTTTGTGCCCCGGCTGCGAGAGGTTCCGGCACGAACGGACCTTATCCGGGAAGGCGACATCCCCAGCAATATGCATCTTATCCTTGATGGCTTCGCCTGCCGCTACAAGGTGCTGCCGGATGGGCAGCGCCAGATCATGGCCTATTTCATACCGGGCGACTTCTGCGACCTGAACGTGTTCATCCTCGACCAGATGGACCACAACATCGGCACCATCTCGCAGTGCCAAGTCGTAGAGATCCCGCGCAAGTCCATCGATGCGATCACGGCACAATACCCCACCATCACGCGGGCGTTCTGGTGGTGCGCCCTCGTCGATGAGGCGGTCCTACGCCAATGGCTCGTGAACATGGGTGCGCGCTCGCCGGACCAACGCATCGCGCACCTTTTTTGCGAACTGTTGCTGCGTATGGACGTGGTCGGGCGCGTGAAAGACAACAGTTTGCCATTCCCCTTTACCCAGACGGATCTCGCCGACTCAGTGGGCTTATCGGACGTGCACGTGAGCCGGACCCTCAGGAAGTTGCGCCGGCTTGAGCTCATCACATTGCACCGCCGGGTTCTGACGATCCTGGACGCCGAGCAGCTCAAAGCGTACTGCGGGTTCAACCCGAACTACCTCCACCTCAGAAACGCGCGTTGGAGTGGGCGTCGGCAGATGCCCTGGCTGAACAGAGTTCAAGGGGAATAGCACTTGGCAGACCAGGACAACGTCGAAACCCTGGTCTTTCTCCAGCCCATTTCCGTCGAAACGGGAAGCCCTGACCAGGTGGGCATGCTGGTCATGGCCAACGGGCTCTTGGTGGGCGTCCTGGTTCGCCTCGATGCCCCGGAACACGCGCGGTGTGGGGCTTGGTTCATGGAAGTTGGACTAGGCCGGCTCGCGGGCGTGCGAGCCCCTGTGTTCGATACCCTTGACGACGCGACCCGCTGGATGCGGCAGCGCCTCAAGAGTTAAGCGCGGAAAAGCTAAGACCCAACTTCACTCTGATCTGTCAGAGCATGTTCTACGGCCTTCAGGCCGACCTGAAACAAAACGGCGCAGGCCAATGTCAACATCTCGGGCGTGCCGAGCCTAGCTGATGACGCATCAGCAGTGTGACATGCATCTGCCATTTTCTGACAATGCACATCATCGTCTCCGATCATTCAATTTTATATTGAATTCGCTTAAGAATTCGCATTTTAATTGAACAACTTTTTCGTGAGGCGACGATCTCGTATTCGAAAATCTCTCAGAGCGAATTGCGACGGACCAAACGTTCCTGATAGGTATACAAGACATTTGGTTGCGCACGATTAAATCGTGCGATTGGGGTAATGATGATTCCTAAAGATGAAACTGATAACGAACTAGGTTGCACGAAGGAAATACTGATCCGTCTTTCTCAGGCTCTTGGCTGTGAGGTATCAGAATTCTGGGATCAAGATTTTCAGTCTCATAAATATACTTTTGAATTATTTATGTTATGGTCTAAAATTTCAGACGATCAGGACCGTATGAAAGTGTTGGGATTCGTTCGTACGGTCGCGGGCAGATACCCAGACTTAGAGAAGCGCTGACGCCCGGCTTGTTCGCATGATTTGTCGTATGGAAACGCTCAGGTCTCTTCTCCGCCCTTACCAGCCGCGCGACCCATATTCACATAATGGATTTCTGTATAAGGATGCGCTTTGTTTCCAGCGCGTGCTTCCCGCTGTGCAGCTTCCTGGCCAAGTTGCCACAAGAGGGCTCGCATCATAGCGACCATCGCGGGCGTGCCTGTTTTAACAACAGCAGCATGAGCCTTGAGGCAGGCATCTACCATCGCGCCGAAATTATCGTCGCTACCCATTCCTGATAGCTCCTCCTCCAGAACGATAAGAAATAAAACTTCTTTTGGTTGCAATTGGGTGCGCAAGGAAAGTTCTTTTCCCAAAAAGCCGTCATTTGATCGTATAAAATGGTGAATTGATCGTTCTAAGACGTTTTGCTAATATTTTTTGCGCACAACTGAGAGGGTCCGATGTTAGATTTACAGTGCCCTCCAGAGGGCGCGAACACCTCGACATCCACCATTGAAGAGATCGCCCAAGCCTTAGGTTGTCCAGTCGCGGCGTTTTCCAAGCCGGCGTCGTGTGATCCTGATCAAACGGCCGCACTTTTGCAGCTCTGGGACACGATTGAGGACGAACGAGATCGACTGAAGGTGTTGTCCTTCGTTCGACGGATGGCCTCCCTCTTCGCATAAGTTGCAGTCTGGTCCGGTTCGTCCTCGGGGGGTCTGCTTAGGGGCTGCGACGGAACTACTGCTTCGAGCCGAAGGGCTAAGTGTCTCTCACAAAACTCCAGCTGTACCGTTGGTCTCAGAGTAAGAACCGTCCGGGATCGGGAGTTTTGTGAGGCACTCTAAAGTCCGCTCACCGCCCGGTACGGACCTTCGGGGCGGGTGCCAAGCGTCAGATTTCCACCTCTCCAAGGTAGGATGGCGCTCGTGTGCCGAGGGTCGCGGCCAAACACCGCCGCAAGAGGGCCGTGTCGAGGAAGCGCGCAGACGCCCTGCGTAAAGGGGCAGGGGCTGCCGCAAGCGGACGCATCCCGACGCGATCGCCCGGCCTGAATGGAGAGCCCACCGCGTCCACTCGATCCGGAGCAACCAAGCCGAGATCGTTTAATGGTCGTGGTCGTGCGGCTCCGGCAGGGTCAGGCCGAAATGCGCGACGAGGTCCTGGACCTGGGCCGGGCTGAGGTGGCGCGGGTTGAGGTTGCGCAGGAGCAGGTAGAGCTTGGCCGTCTCCTCGAGTTCCTCCGTGGCGAACACCGCGTTCTCCAGAGTCGTGCCGGCGACCACGGGGCCGTGGTTGGCGAGCAGCACCGAGGCGTAGCGGCCGGCGAGACCCCGGATCGCGTCGGCCACCGCCGGGTCGCCGGGGCGGTAGTACGGCACCAGGGCGGTCGCCCCCGCCCGCATGAGGTAGTACGGCGTCAGGGGCGGCAGCACCGCCTTCGGGTCGATCTCCGGCAGCATCGAGACGGCGACCGCGTGGGTCGAATGCAGGTGGACGATGGCGCGGGCGTCAGCCCGGCTGTCGTACAGGGCGGCATGGAGCGGAATCTCCTTCGTCGGCGCGTGGCCCGAGACGAGGCGGCCCGTGGAATCGAGGTGCGCGAGCGTCGCCGGGTCGAGGAAGCCGAGCGATGCATTGGTCGGCGTCACCAGCCAGCCGCCGTCGTCGAGGCGGAGCGAAATGTTGCCCGACGAGCCCGGCGTCAGCCCGCGCTCGAACAGGGAGCGGCCGAACCGGCAGATCTGGTCACGCAATACCGCGTCGCTCATGGGTTGCCTCGTGCGGGTCGAAAAAGTCAGGCGGTGGCGCCCGGGATCAGGTCGTAGCCGAGGTCGATGACCTCGCTGGGGCCGCCGTCCCCGAGGCGCTCCGCCGCCATGGCGCCGATGGCCCGGCGCGGGGTCCGGACCGTCGCGAGTGGCTGGGGCATGGCGGCGGTGATGTCGAGGGCGTTGAAGCCGAACAGGGCGAGGCGGTCGGGGATCGCGAGACCCGCCGCGAGGCAGTGGAAATAGCCGCCGAGCGCCATGTCGTCGTTGGAGAAGTAGACCGCGTCGAGGTCGGGCGTCCGGGCGAGCAGCCGGTCGAGGGCGGCCCGCCCGGCGGCGGCCGAGGAGGCGCCGGGCGCGATCTCGCGGTCGTGGAGCGGCACGCCGGCCTCGGTCAGCGTCTCGGTGAAGCCGGCCAGGCGCTTGCCCGCGCGGAGATCCCGGGTGACGTCGTGGCCAACATAGCCGATCCGGCGATAGCCGCGCGCGAGCAGGTGCCGGGCGCTGTCGCGGCCCACGGCCCGGTTCGAGAACCCGACGACGATGTCGAGGCCGGGGCCGTCCGTGTCGATCATCTCGACGATGCGGATGCCGGAGGCCCGCAGGCGCGCGAGCGCGCCGTCCGTGTGCTCCAGGCCGGTGACGATGAGCCCGGCCGGGCGCCACGACAGCAGAGCGCCGATGAGCGTCTCCTCACGGCCGAGGTCGTAGTCGCTCACCCCGATGACGCTCTGGAAGCCGTCCCGGTCGAGCACCGAGGCCGCCCCGCTCAGGAGGTCGGGAAACACCACGTTGGCGAGCGACGGGATGACGATGCCGACGAGCTTGGCCCCCGCCGTGCTCTGCGAGCCGGCCAGCATGCCGGCGAGGCGGTTCGGCACGTAGCCGAGGCTGGCCACCGCCTCCGCGACGCGCCCTTCCGTCCGCTTCGAGAACGAGCCCTGGTTGCGCAGGACCCGCGACACCGTGCTCTCGCCGACCCCGGCCAGCCGGGCGACGTCCGCCAGGGTCACGGCGCGGTAGTCGGGATCATGAACGTTCACGCGGCGCGGTCCTCATCGTCTTCCGTTCTGCCATAGCAAGGTTAGGCGCGGGCAACAATCAGATTGGCAGCGCTGCCAATTTCAGTTATCCAGTGATTCGAGCGCCGACGGACAGTACGGGGCCGCCCTAAATGGTGCAGCGCAACGATTGCACCGATCGGAGGAAACCATGACGGTGCAGGCTGCTGCCGCGCCGGGCGTCACGACGTCCGCGCCCGATTTCGTCGACCGGACCTACAGGAAGGTGTTCTGGCGCCTCGTGCCGTTCCTGATGCTCTGCTACATCGTCGCCTATCTCGACCGGGTGAACGTCGGCTTCGCCAAGCTGCAGATGTCCCAGGAACTGGGGTTCAGCGAGACGGTCTACGGCCTCGGCGCCGGGCTGTTCTTCATCGGCTACTTCCTGTTCGAGGTGCCCTCGAACGTGATCCTCCACCGAGTCGGCGCCCGGGTCTGGATCGCCCGCATCATGATCTCCTGGGGGATCATCTCCGCCGGGTTCATGTTCGTGAACTCGGCGACCACCTTCTACCTCATGCGCTTCCTGCTGGGGCTCGCCGAAGCCGGCTTCTATCCGGGTGTGATCCTCTACACGACGACGTGGTTCCCGGCCCATCGCCGCGCCCGGGTGATCACCGTGTTCATGGCGGCCATTCCGGTCTCCGGCATCTTCGGAAACCCGCTCTCGGGCTGGATCATGGATACCTTCAACGGCGCGCACGGCCTGTCCGGCTGGCAGTGGATGTTCCTCATCGAGGCGGTGCCGGCGGTGCTGGTCGGCCTCGCGGTGTTCTTCTACCTCGACAACCGCCCGTCCGAGGCGAAGTGGCTCGATCCGGCGGAGCAGCAAGTGATCGAGCGCGACATCGCCGCCGACGGCGCCGGCAAGGAGGCGAGTCCGCACTCCATCGCCACGGTGTTCCGCAACCGCCAGGTCTGGTTCATGAGCCTGATCTACTTCGCCTTCGTCACGGGCCAGTACGGCCTGACCTTCTGGATGCCGACCATCGTCAAGGCCTCGGGCGTCCAGGGCAACCTCAACATCGGCCTCGTCAGCGCGATCCCGTTCCTGTTCGCGGTGTTCGTGATGGTGGGGCTCGGCCGCAGCGCCGACCGGATGCGCGAGCGCCGCTGGCACCTCATCGTCCCGGCGCTCTGCGGCGCCGTCGGCTTCGTGGTGGCGGCGAGCGCCGGCAGCACGGTGATCGCCATCGCGGCCCTCGCCGTGGCGGCGGGCGGCGTGCTCACCTGCGCGCCCCTGTTCTGGTCGCTGCCGACCGCCTTCCTCAGCGGCGCCGGGGCCGCCGCCGGCATTGCGCTCATCAACTCGGTGGGCAACCTCGCGGGCTTCGCCAGCCCCTACATGATCGGCGCCCTGCGCGACCTCACGGGCTCCACCGCCGCAGGCATGTACGCGCTGGCCGCCATGCTGGTGATCGGGGCGGCCTGCGTGTTCGCCACGCCGAAGCAGGTGGTCAAGCGCTGACGCCGGGGCGGTCGTCCGCCGCCCCCTTCGACATTTCTTCCGACTCCCCTGCCGACAGGTCTTCGATGAGCATCAACACACCCGGAAAAAACCGCGCGGCGGTGATCGGCCTCGGCTCCATGGGCGCCGGCATGGCCGGTTCGCTCCTCCGGGCCGGCTTCACCGTCGCGGCCTGCGACGTGAACCCGGACGCGGTGGCGCGCTTCGCCGCCCTGGGCGGTGAGGCGGCGGCCAGTCCCGCCGCTGCGTCGCGGGGCGCCGACGTGGTGATCTGCGTCGTCGTCAACGCCGCTCAGACCGAGGCCGTCCTGTTCGGGCCGGGCGGCGCGGCCGAGACCATGGCGCCCGGAGCCGTGTTCGTGTCGTCCGCCACCATGGACCCGGCCATCGCCCGGCGCCTCGGCGCGCGCCTGGAGGAGACGGGGCGCCACTACCTCGACGCGCCCATGAGCGGCGGGGCGGCCCGCGCGGCCGAAGGCGCGCTCACCTTCCTGGCCTCGGGCACGCCGGCGGCCTTCACCGCCGCCCGGCCGGCGCTCGACGCCATGGCGGGCACGCTCTACGAACTCGGGGACGCGGCCGGGCAGGGCGCGGCGTTCAAGATGATCAACCAGCTGCTCGCCGGCGTGCACATCGCCGCCGCCTGCGAGGCCATGAGCTTTGCGGCCAAGCAGGGCCTCGACCTCGCGAAGGTCTACGAGGTGATCACGGCGTCCGCCGGCAATTCGTGGATGTTCGAGAACCGGATGCCGCACGTCCTCGACGGCGACTATTCTCCGAAGAGCGCCGTCGACATCTTCGTCAAGGATCTCGGCATCGTGCAGGACATGGCCCGAACCGAAAGATACCCGGTGCCGGTGGCGGCGGCCGCCCTGCAGATGTTCCTGATGGCGTCCGGCTCCGGCATGGGGCGGGACGACGACGCGTCGGTCGCCCGCCTCTACGCGCAGGTGGCGGGCGTCGCCCTGCCGACTGCGAAGGCTTGAGGAGACCGCACCCAATGCCGCGCTTTGCCGCCAACCTCACCCTGATGTTCACCGAACGCCCGTTCCTCGACCGCTTCGCGGCGGCGGCGGAGGCCGGCTTCACGGCTGTCGAGTTCCTGTTCCCCTACGAGCACCCGCCCGAGGCCATCGCCGAGCGGCTCATTCGGCACGGCCTGACCCAGGCCCTGTTCAACCTGCCGCCGGGCGATTGGGCCGCCGGCGAGCGCGGTCTCGCCGTTCTGCCGGAGCGGTTTTCGGAGCTGCAGGCGGGCGTCGAGACCGGCCTGCGCTACGCGAAGGCCACCGGCGTCGCCCGGCTCCACCTCATGGCCGGGATGGCAGATGCCCGCGATCCGCGGGCGCGGGACGCCTACCGCCGCGCCGTCGCCTGGACCGCCGAGCGTCTTTCCCGAGAAAACCTCGACCTCGTGCTGGAGCCCATCAACGCCCGCAACATGCCGGGCTACTTCCTCGCCGATTTCGGCCACGCCGCCGACCTCATCCGGGACCTGGCCCTGCCGAACCTCAAGCTCCAGTTCGACCTCTACCATTGCCAGATCCTGCACGGCGACGTGACCACCCACCTGCGCGCGCTCATGCCGATGGTCGGCCACGTCCAGACCGCGAGCGTGCCGGCCCGCAACGAGCCCGGCACCGGCGAGATGAACGACGCGTTCCTGTTCGCCGAGCTCGACCGCCTCGGCTATGCGGGCTTCGTCGGATGCGAGTACAACCCGGCGGCCGGCACCGAGGCGGGCCTGGGCTGGTTCGCCCCCTACCGCGCCGGCCAGGGAGCCGGCGCATGAGCCTCGCCCTCGGAGCGGTCGCCGACGACTATACCGGCGCCTCGGACCTCGCAAACACCCTCACCCGGGCAGGCCTGCGCACAGTCCAGACCATCGGCATCCCGGAGGACGATCTCGCCCTGCCGGAAGTCGATGCCGTGGTGGTGGCCCTGAAGAGCCGCTCGATCCCGGCCGCCGACGCCGTGGCCCGTTCGCGCGCGGCCGAAACCTGGCTCCGGGCGCGTGGGGCCGGGCACGTCCTGTTCAAGATCTGCTCGACCTTCGATTCGACGCCAGCCGGCAATATCGGCCCGGTGATGGACGCCCTCAGGGCCGGGCGCATCGCCCTCGTGACCCCCGCCTTCCCGGAGACGGGCCGCACGGTCTACCAGGGCCACCTCTTCGTCGGCGGCGTGCCCCTCGACGAGAGCCCGCTCAAGGACCATCCCCTCAACCCCATGCGGGACGCCAACCTCGTCCGGGTCCTCGCCCGGCAGAGCGCCGCCCCCGTCGGCCTCGTCGATCTGCCCACCGTCGCGGCCGGCCCGGCGGCGGTGGCGGCCCGCCTCGCGGCGCTCGCGGCCGACGGCATGGGGGCCGCCATCGCCGACGCGGTGTTCGAATCCGACCTCGAAACCCTCGGGGTCTCGGCGCTGCACCATCCCCTCTCCGTCGGCGCCTCCGGCCTCGGGCTCGGCCTCGCCCGCGCCCTGGTGGCGGCCGGGCGCGGCGGGCGGAGCACGGACGCGGACACCCCCGTCGGCGGCCAGGCCGCCTGCCTCGCCGGCTCCTGCTCGCAGGCGACCCTCGGCCAGATCGCGGCGGCCGAAGCCGTGATGCCGGTGCTGCGCCTCGATCCCGAACGGGTGCTCGCTGGACCCGAGGCGGTGTCGGACGCCGTCGCCTGGGCCGGGGCGCGGATCGGAACCGGTCCCATCCTCATCGCCAGCAGCGCCGAGCCGGCCATCGTGCGGGCCCTCCAGGCCCGGCACGGCGGCGAGGCCGTGGGCCACGCCATCGAGGGGGCGCTCGCCGCCCTCGCCGAGGCCCTGGTGGCGCGGGGCGTGCGCCGCCTCGTCGTCGCCGGGGGCGAGACCTCGGGCGCCGTGGTCGACCGGTTGGGCCTGCGGGCATTCCTGCTCGGGCCGGAGATCGCCCCCGGCGTGCCGGTGCTCCTCACCACGGGTGGGGCGACGCCCATGCGCCTCGCCCTCAAATCCGGCAATTTCGGCGGCCCGGACTTTTTTGCTCGCGCCCTCGCGCTGATGGACTGACACAGTCTTCGTCAGATCAGTCCGGCGCTTCTGGAAATCGCTGAAGGACGAGGGGAAGCACGGGTCCCCTCTCCTTCCAGGAGAGGGAGCGCGGCGCGACTGCTTGATCTGAAGCGATCGAACGAATTTCAGTTGACCTCCAGCGATTGTGAAAGGAACGCCCCATGCACGCCCTGATCCTCGGCGCTGCCGGCATGATCGGCCGCCGCCTCACCGCCGCCCTGGTGTCGGAAGGTCGCTTCGACGCCCTGACCCTCGTCGATATCGCCGCCCCCGAAGCACCGGCGGACTTCGCCGGGCAGGTCCATCGGGCCGGCCTCGACCTGTCGGCCCCGGGTGGCGCAGAGGCTGCCGTCGCCGGCCGCCCGGACGTGATCTTCCACCTCGCCGCCATTGTCTCGGGCGAGGCCGAGGCCGATCTCGAGAAGGGCTACCGGGTCAACCTCGACGGCACCCGGCTCCTCCTCGACGCCGTCCGGCGCGTCGGCGACGGCTACCGTCCCCGCGTGGTGTTCACCTCGTCGCTCGCCGTGTTCGGTCCGCCCCTGCCGGGCGTGATTCCCGACGACATGATCCTGACCCCGGCGACCTCCTACGGCACGCAGAAGGCCATGGGCGAGCTGCTGCTGTCGGATTACAGCCGGCGCGGGATCGTCGACGGCATCGGCCTGCGCCTGCCGACCATTTGCGTCCGACCGGGGCTGCCCAACCGCGCGGCCTCGGGCTTCTTCTCCGGCATTATCCGCGAGCCGCTGGCTGGCAAGGAGGCGGTCCTGCCGGTGCCCGACACCGTGCGGCACTGGTTCGCGAGCCCGCGCGCGGCCACGAATTTCCTGCTGCACGCCGCGCGGATCGATCTTTCGGCCTTGGGCACAAGCCGCAACCTGACGATGCCGGGCCTGTCCGTCACCGTGGCGGAAGCGATCGAGGCCCTGCGCCGGGCTGCCGGGGACCGCGCCGTCGCGCTGATCCGGCGCGAGCCCGATACGGCGATCCGCGCCATCGTGGAGACCTGGCCCGAGGCTTTCGCCACCGAGCGCGCCCTGGCCCTGGGCTTTTCCGGCGACACCTCGTTCGACGACCTCGTCGCCCTGCACATCGCCGAGACCGGGCTCTGACTACTTGAACACCTGGATCATCGCCGGGGTGAGGATCACGACGAACAGCACCGGCAGGAAGAACAGGATCATCGGCACGGTGAGCTTGGGCGGCAGGGCGGCGGCCTTCTTCTCGGCCTCGTTCATCCGGGTGTCGCGGCTCTCCTGGGAGAGCACCCGCAGGGCCTGGCCGACGGGCGTGCCGTAGCGCTCGGCCTGGATCAGGGCGGTGGTCACCGCCTTCACCGGGTCGAGGCCCGTGCGGGTGGCCAGATTTTCGAAGGCGAGGCGCCGGTCGGGCAGGAACGACAGCTCGGCCGTCATCACCGCCAGTTCCTCGGCGAGCACGATGGACTGGGTCGCGATCTCCGTGCTCACCCGCCGGAAGGCGTGCTCGACCGACATGCCGGATTCGACGCAGATCAGGCTGAGATCGAGGGCGTCGGGCCAGGCCTTGCGGATCTCGGTCTGGCGCTTCTTGGTGGCGTTAAGGAGGTAGAGTTCGGGCGCCTTGATCCCGAGAAGCACGGCCGCGATCACCATCATGGCGCGGATCGCCACGGGCTGGTCGATCACCTTGAGGACGAAGAGATACAGGATCGCCGCCGCCAGCATGGCGATGGGGCTCACCATGCGGAAGAACAGGAACCCGGTCTCGGCACCGGGCGAGCGGTAGCCGGCCATGAGCAGCTGCTGGCGCGCCGTCTCGGTGCCGAGCCAGCGGCTCAGGTTGAACTGCTCCACCACGCGCTTCATGTAGGCTTTCGGCGCCACCCGCAGGGTCGCCTTGGCGGCGCTGTTCGACAGGCGCTCGCGCTCGCGCTGACGCAGTTCCTCGCGCTCCTCGCCGACCATCTTCATGCGCCGGCCGAGTCGGTCCGGCTCGAGGAGCGGCTGGAGCAGGGCGAACGCGGTGGCCGCCGCCGCGATGCCGCTGAGCGCCATGCCGAGGAACCGCGGGTCGGTGAACTTGGTGGCGATGGTGTCCAGCATGGCGGGCTTTCGAAAAGTCGCGCGCGTCACGTACCAAACCCGGTCGATCCCGTCGGGATGGCGGATCTGGGCTTCGCTCGGACGCCGCGCGGGGCTTGTCCGATCCAGCCGCCGCTCCGATCGAGCGGCGGCCGTCTCAGAAGTCGAAGCTGATCATCTTCTTCATGGTGAAGATTCCGATGGACATCCAGATCGCCGAGGCGACGAGGCCGAGCTTGCCGAGATCCGTGGTCCACAGGAGCGAGATGTAGTCGGGGCTGGCGACGTAGGTCAGGGTCGCGACGACGAAGGGCAGGGCCGCGATGATGGCGCCCGACGCCTTGGCCTCCATGCTCATCGCCTGGATCTTGCCGGCCATCTTCTTGCGCTCGCGCAGGACGCGGGAGAGGTTGGAGAGGGCCTCCGACAGGTTGCCGCCGGATTTCGCCTGGATGCCGATGACGATGGCGAAGAAATTCACGTCGGAGACCGGCACCCGCTCGTGCATCGTCACCAGCGCTTCGCCGATCGACAGGCCGAGGGTCTGGGACTCGACCACGATCCGGAACTCGGAGCGGATCGGCTCCTCGGCCTCGCGCGAGATGATGCGGAAGCAGTCGCCCACCGGGATCCCGGCGCGCACGCCGCGGGTGATGATGTCGATGGCGGTGGGCAACTCGGTGATGAAGCGCGCCACACGGCGTTTGCGCATATAGGCGAGGAACCACATCGGCAGGCCGAGGCCGCCGGCGAACACGGCCGCGATCCCCGCCGGGACGCTGCTCGTCCCGAGGTAGATCACGGCGCCGGCGAGGAAGGCCAGCAGGCCGGAGACGACGTAGTACTTCTCCCTGGTCCAGCTCAGGCCGGCGCGGGCGATCTTGAGTTCCAGGCTGACGCGGGTGCCGGCCTTCTTCGCCTCGATCTCCTTGAGGCTCTTGGCCACCTGCTCGCGGCGGCTGGTGGTCACGGCGCGCGCATGGCCCGACGACGTGGCGACGCTGACAGCCTTGCGGCGCTGGCTCACGCGCTTCTCGCCGGTCAGGAGCGGCGTGAGCACGACCCAGGCGACGGCGCCGGCGGCGAGGGCCGCGAGTCCGGCGGCCAGCGGCAGGTTGGCGCTCATGGCGCGCCCTGCACGGGCGGGGACGGGGCGGTCACAGGTCGCGCTCCTCCAGGACGGCGGCGGCGTCGAGGGCCGCGGCCAGGGCCTTCTCCTCGCCGTAGTAGCGCGCCCGCTCCCAGAAGCGCGGGCGGCCGATGCCGGTGGAGCGGTGGCGCCCGATGAGCTTGCCGTTCTGATCCTCGCCGAGGATGTCGTAGAGGAACAGGTCCTGGGTGATGATGACGTCGCCCTCCATCCCCATCACCTCGGTGATGTGGGTGATGCGCCGCGAGCCGTCGCGCAGGCGGGTCGCCTGGACGATGATGTCGATGGAGCCGCAGATCATCTCCCGCAGGGTGCGCGACGGCAGGGTGAATCCGCCCATGGTGATCATCGATTCGAGGCGGCTCAGGGCCTCGCGCGGTGAGTTGGCGTGGAGCGTCCCCATGGAGCCGTCATGGCCGGTGTTCATGGCCTGGAGGAGATCGAACGCCTCCGGGCCGCGGACCTCGCCGACGATGATCCGCTCGGGCCGCATGCGCAGGCAGTTCTTGACGAGGTCGCGCATGGTGACCTGGCCCGAGCCCTCCATGTTGGGCGGCCGGGTCTCGAGGCGCACCACGTGGGCCTGCTGGAGCTGCAGTTCGGCCGCGTCCTCGCAGGTGATGATGCGCTCGTCGTGGTCGATGTAGGCAGTGAGGCAGTTCAGCAGCGTGGTCTTGCCCGAGCCGGTGCCGCCCGAGATGACGACGTTGCAGCGCACCCGGCCGATGATCTGCAGGATGCGCGCGCCCTCCGGTGAGATCGCCCCGAAGGTGACGAGCTGGTCGAGGGTGAGCTTGTCCTTCTTGAACTTGCGGATGGTCAGCACCGGGCCGTCGATGGCGAGCGGCGGCGCGATGATGTTGACGCGCGATCCGTCGGGCAGGCGCGCGTCGCAGATCGGCGAGGCCTCGTCGACGCGTCGCCCCACCTGGCTGACGATGCGCTGGCAGATGTTCATGAGTTGCTGGTTGTCGCGGAACCGCACGCCCGTGAGCTGGATCTTGCCGCCGACCTCGATGAAGGCCCGGTTGGCGCCGTTGACCATGATGTCGGCGATGTCGTCGCGCATCAGCAGCGGCTCGAGGGGGCCGTAGCCGAGGACGTCGTTGCAGATGTCGTCGAGCAGGTCCTCCTGCTCGTTGATGGACAGGACGATGTTCTTGAGGCCGATGATCTCCGAGACGATGTCGCGGATTTCCTCGCGGGCGGATTCCGCGTCGAGGCGGGCGAGCTGCGCCAGGTCGATGGCCTCGATCAGCGCGCCGAAGATCATGCTCTTCGTGCGGAAGTAATCCTCGGACTTGGCCGCCTCCACCACGGGCTGGACGGGTTTCGGCGCCTCGACGCGCGTGCGGGCCGCCGGCTCCTCGAAGACGGGCTGCGGGGTCGCCGGGCGCGGAGCGAGGTGCATCGGGGCGACCTGCACGGCCGCGGCACCCTGTCGCCTACCGAACATGGCGCGTTCCTGCGGTGGGGTGGGTCGCGCGCATCACGAGGCCTTGCGACGCTGGAGCCGGGACAGGAGCGGCTCCAGGAGGGTGTTGCGCGGCCGCCGCGTCTCGGGACGCCCGATGAGGGTGGCGGCGATGTCCGAGAGCACGTCCGTGGCCTTGGCCCCGGCCTGCACCTCGGCGATCATCTGCCCGTTGTTCGCCGCCGTACCGAACAGGGCCGGATCGAACGGCAGGCTCGCGGTGATCGTGATGTCGAGGGCCTTGCCGAACTCGGCCACGCTGATCTCCGGGCGCTTCGCCATGCCGACGCCGTTCAGCACCACGCGGGCCTTGCGGTCGTTGGGCCGGTTCTGCTGCAGCATCGTCAGCATGTTCTTGGTGTTGCGGAGGGAAGCGAGCTCGGGCGCGCTGACGATCAGGATCTCGTCGGCCGAAACGAGGAGGCGCTTCGTCCAGGCGGACCAGACATGGGGCACGTCGAGGACGACGCACGGGACCGTGCCGCGCAGGAGGTCGATGACGGCGTCGAGGGCGGGTTCGGACAGGTCGATGGTCCGGTCAAGGGTCGCGGGCGCGGCGAGCAGGCTGAGGTTGTCGCTGCACTTCGACAGGAGGCGGTCGAGGAGGTTGGCGTCGAGGCGCTCGGGCGCGAACACCGCCTCGGCGATGCCCTGGGGCGGGTCCTGGTTGAAGTTCAGGCTCGCGGTGCCGAAGGCGATGTCGAGGTCGGCGATGACGGTCGCGGTGTCCTGCTCCCGGGCGATGGTCCAGGCGAGGTTGTGGGCGAGGGTGGAGGCCCCGACGCCGCCCTTGGCGCCCACCACCGCGATGGTGCGGCCGACGGGCTTGGCGCCCGGGGCGGTGAACAGGTCCGACACCGCCTGGATCAGCGCGATGGAATCGACGGGCGCCATGAGGTACTCGCTCACCCCGCGCTGGATGAACTGCCGGTAGAGCATCACGTCGTTGATGTGGCCGATGACGATGACCTTGGTGCCGGCGTCGCAGACCTCCGCCAGGGAATCGAGGCACTCGATGGGGCGCGATTTCGCCCCTTGCGTCTCGATGACGATGACGTTCGGGGTCGGCGCGTGGCGATACGCCTCGACGGCGGCGGCCCCACCGCCCATCTGCACCTTCACGTGCGCCTTCTGCATGCGCCGGTCGGAGCTCGCGGCCTCGATCACGGCCGCCGTGTCCTGGGTCTCGCAGAAGGCCTGGATCGTGATCCGCGGCACCGGGGCGATGAGGCGCTCGGGTGTCTGGTTCGGGTCGACCATGGCTCTCGTTCCGGTTGAAGTTGCCCCCGAGGGGGCTCTGGGGCTCGCGGTCTTCGTTCGGGGCGCCGATCCCCGGCGCAACTTCCCCGGAGAGTGCCCCGGGAGGGGCACACGCCCGGAGAAATCCTACTGGGAGAGCTGTGATTTCACGTCGGCCTTGCCATCCTGGCGCCAGGGAATTGACGGATCATTTCCGTTGCGCACTTTCTCGATGTTCTTCGTGCGCCGGATGGTGTCGATCCGGCCCTCGGGACGGCCGCGAACGAGGTCGATGGGATCGGCGACCTGGGCGGCGATGTTCGTCTGCGTGGCGCAGCCGAGGTTCCAGTGGGGCTCGTTGCGCCCACTGAAGGCGGCGTCGCCGACGCCGAGATCCTGCGGCCACAGCCCGCACTGGCTCGCGACCTTGGCCTCCATGCGTTGGAAGCTCAGGCGCAGGGGGGCGACCAGGTTCGGGCTCGTCGCGAGGTAGTTCGTCACCACGAACTGGCCCGGCCCAACGCCACTCTCCGCGCCCATCCGGCGGATCGCCGCGCCGGTGCGCTCGACGGCGGCGCCCACGGCCGGGGCCACGCCGCGCGGCATGTCGAGGACCAGGGTGCCACGGCCGTAGCGGCGGAACTCGAGGAGGAACGCGTCGATGTCGGCGGCCTGGCGCGGGTCGATATGACCGGTGCCGGTGACGAAGACGTCGAGGCTGCGCGAGGCGTCCGTGAGGGCGATGGGGTGCCGGGCCCGGTAGTCGATGGGATAGAGCGAGCCCGTCGTCGCCGGGGCGCGGGTCTGGCACGCGCCGAGGAGCGCCGTCAGGGCGGCGAGCGCGGCCAGGGTCCTGGGCGAGAGGATCTTGGGCGCCAGGATCTTCGGCGAGGGGGACGGGAGCATGGAAGGGGTCCTGGCGGAACGGGGGCCGGGTCTGTGACGGGTCGGGCGGTTCAGTCGGTGATGAAGCCGACGCGACCGCGATAGGCCGGGCCCAGCGGGCTGGCGCCCGCGACCCCGTAGAGGCGGTTGAGGCGGCCGAGCAGGATGCCCTGCGCGTCCTGGGCGTCGACGAAGCCGTCGTCGGGCCGCGCCGGCTGGCGCGCCTCCATCGGCTTGGCGATGTAGGGGGTGACCATGATCATCAGCTCGGTCTCCTGGCGCTGGTAGTCGCGCGACCGGAACAGGGCGCCGATGATCGGCAGGTTGACGAGCCCCGGCAGGCCCGAGATGGTGGCCTTGTTGCGCTGCTGGATCAGGCCGGCGGTCATCATGCTGGCGCCGGAGGCGAGCTCGACGGTGGTCTCCGAGGTGCGCACGGTGAAGCCCGGCACAGCAATGTTGGAATTGCCCTGGCTGATATTGATGGAATTCTGCTGGTCGACCTCGGTCACGTCGGTGCCGACGCGGATCGAGATCCGGTTCTCGGCCAGGACCACGGGCGTGAACGTCAAGCTGACGCCGTAGGGCTTGAACGCGATGGAGGGGGTACAGATCTGGGTCGTGCCACTGCCTTGCACGCAGGCGAGGGTCGATGGCACCGGAATCTGGCCACCCGCAGTGAACTTCGCCGACTCACCGGAAATCGCCGTGAGGGTGGGTTCGGCGAGCACGCGGGAAACGCCCGCCTGCTCGAATGCCTTGAGCGTCGCCGACAGACTGGCACCGCCCGTCCCATTGACGGTGCCGGTCAGGGCGTTTCCGCTTGGGAACGAGCCGCCATTGAGGGCCAGAGGCGCCGTGTTGACGAGGTTCAGGCCCGACCAGTTGCCGCTGATGTTGATGCCGAACTGCTTCAGCACCGTGCGGGCGACCTCGACCACGGTGACGCGCAGCATCACCTGATCGCGGCCCCGGATGGTGATGTTGTTGATCACCGTGCCCCGGGTCGGGGTGCTGCCGGCGGCAGCACCCGCCGCCGCGCTGCCCGCCCCGGCGGAGCCGGACTGGCCGACGAAGGCGTTGGCGATGTCGATGGCCTGCGACGCTTCCGCCGCCGAGTTGACGCTGCCCGACAGGATGATCGAGCTGCCGGCCGTGCGGATGTCGAACCGGGCGCCCGCGATGCTCTGGGTCAGGATCTGGCGCAGGGCGCCGAGCTGGAGGTCGCGCGCCACGGTGACGTCGAGGGCGGTGATCTGGCGGCCCTCGCCGTCCATGATGAAGATCGAGGTCGCCCCGTCCTCCATGCCGATGACGAAGACCTTGCGGGTCGATCGCACGACGGCGTTGGCGACCTTCGGGTTGGCGACGAAGACCTCCTTGGCGTCGCGCGGCAGGTCGATGACGATGGAGCGACCCATGGTCAGTTCGATCTTGCGCGAGGTCGCCGCTTCGTTCGAGCCGACGGCGAGCACCGGCGCGGGGGCGAGTTCGGCCAGGGGCCGGGCCGCGACGGGACCGGCGAGGAGGCATGCGCCCAGGCCCAGGAGGGCGCGCAGGTGTCGGGTGCCGCTCCGGGATCGGATGGTCATGGTTGAAACCCCTGTCATCGCGTTCGCCGGAGCCATCAGCGCCGCGACTGTTGCTTGGAGACGCCGAAACGAACCACCGTGACGCCCGCATCGGCCCGGATCTCGGGCGCCGCGTCCGGGGTGCGCCCGGCATCGGCGAGGCTGCGCAGGGACAGGGAGAGCTGGCCGACCTTCTGGGCCAGGGTCACGATCTCGGCCTGCGCCGGGGTGAGGGCCAGGGTCGCGGTCTCGCCGGTGACGACGTTGCTGCCGTTCTTCTCCTGCACGATCTGACCGACGGCGAGCACGCGGATATCCGTGAGGATCGTCTCCGAGACCTGGGTCTCGGTGCCGCCCGCCTGCATGGCCTCCTCGTCGCGGTAGGTCCGGATGAGATCGACGTGGTCGTTGGGCAGGATGAAGCCGCCGGCGGAACTCGATCCGCGCGTGTCGGTGACGATGGCCACGGCGCGCATGCCGGCGGGAAGGATCGCGGCCATGAAGCCCCCGTCCGGACGCGCGAGCTTCTGCGGCCGGATCGGCTCTCCGGCGAGGAAGCCCGACCGGGCGATGGAGCCGGTGATATCCTCCAGGCCCTTGGGCTGATTGGTCCGGGTGATGTAGCCGGGGGTGATCGCCTGATCGGGCCAGGGCTGCCAGCGCAGGTCCGCCACCTGGAGGCTCTGCCCCATGGGCAGCTCCGCGGCGGCCACGAGGACATCCGTGGTCGGCAGGACCGGCGGCGGCGGCGGGGCCGCCGTCATGACGGGAGCCGGGGGTTTGTCGTCGCCGCTCATCAGGAAGGCGGCGAGGCCGCCGGTAACCAGGGCGATGGCGAGGACGGCAAGGCGGGCGGGTTTCATTGCCGGGGATGAACCTGTGGGACGGCCAAGTGCCGCGCCCGATCAGCATGCCGCCGGATTCCTCAAATTAGGGTTAAGGCTTTGTGACGAATTGCAGGGTCCGCGCCCCGCTCCGTCCTATCGTCCGCCCCTTGGCCCAGGCAGGGGCGCCGGGCGAATCCGGACTCAGACCAGATTCGATTGATCCCCTCGGGATGGCGGATCTGGGCTTCGCTCAAGCGCCGTGGGGGCTTGGCCGAAACGGCCGCCGCTTCGAGCGAACGGAGGCCGTCTCAGAGGCCGAGCGCCCGCGCCCAGATCGCCGTCTCGGGCAGGACCATCACCGCCGCGAAGGCGAGGGCGATGCCGTAGGGAACGCCCGTGCGGTTGTCGTGGAGGTGCAGCAGGAACGGCACCCGGGACAGGGACGGCCCGACAAACACCGGCAGGGGCTGCGAGCGCAGGGCCAGGATCGCCAGGGTGAGGAAGCCGCCGGCCAGGGCCGCGAGGGTGAGGTAGTCGAGGAGGTGGTCGAACCCGATCCACAGGGCGGTGCCCGCGGCGAGCTTGGCATCGCCGCCACCGATATGTCCGAGGGCGAACAGGGTGAAGGTGACGGCCAGAACGAGGGCACCGGCCCCGGCATGCGACGCGATCTCGGTCCAGCCGAAGCCGAAGCTCGCGGCGAGAACGGCGAAACCGACCGTGAGGGCGAGGGTGATCCGGTTCGGGATCAGCATCGTCAGCAGGTCGTTGACGGCGGCGTAGACCATCAGGAACGGGAAGACGATCAGAACGCTCAGGGCACCCACGGCGGAATCTCCAAATGAAAGGAGACGCGATGCAACATGCGCGTCCCCTTTGGTTCCGCATTTCAAGAAACGTTCGAAGAACTCGGGGTCCGCAACGCCTGAAAGCGTTGCAGCCCAGTGAACTCGAGTTGTTATTATTGCGGAAGAGCGTTGGTGATCTTGGTGAAGGTGCCCTTGATGTTCGTCGACAGCGAGTTCAGGGACGCGATGATCGCCACGGCGATGAGGGCCGCGATCAGGCCGTACTCGATGGCGGTGGCGCCGGACTCGTCGGAGGCAAAACGCTTGAAGAGGTTCGTCATGACGTAGGATCCTTGTTCGACCGGTGGAATTCGGGTGCCGTCGAAGATCGTCACGTTTCGTCCGGCGACATGGGAGAGATTGCCCGGTCCGCGTTGCAATTCAGTTAAATGCGATGCTGAAACCCCGGGTCATCGGCTCCGTTTTCGGCATGGTAAAAACGGCATGAAGACCAGCCCGTCGCGGGCTCATGAATTGGGGCCGGGACGTCATGCCCGGGGCCGTGCTCGTCTTTCGCCGATGCCTGCCCTCGACTCCGCGTCTCGGATTCCGGGCCGGTTCACGCCGCCGGCAGATCCGCGCGGCGCCAGAGCGAAGCCGACATCCGCATCGCGGCGCGATCGCGTGACCAGCGTGAGGGAAACGCGTCTGAAGTGCCTCGCGAAACGCCTGACCATCGCCGGGTCTCGCCTCGAGCGCCACGGCCCGGCGGGAGCTTTGCAAGAGACACTTAGGCCGCTGTTTACCATTGCCGTGCTTGGGTTCGGATGACGTCGACGGCGGCCGACCGTCGTCCCAGCCCGCGCGGGTCCACAGGCACGAGTAATTCCCATGGACGAGCGGAACGCATCTTCCCGGAACGCCGACCGAGCCGCGGGGCTACTCCTCGCCGCGTTCATCCTCTGCGGAGGCGTCGCGCCGGGACGGGCTCAGGAGCAGCCCCCCACCGTCGTCGCCGTGACGGTGGATAACGCCAAGGTCATCCGCCTGCCCGAGAGCACCCAGACGGTCATCGTCGGCAATCCGATCATCGCCGACGTGTCCCTGCAGAAGAACGGCGTCCTCATCCTCACGGGCAAGAGCTTCGGCTCGACCAACCTCATCGCCCTCGACCGGGGCGGCAACATGCTGGCGGAATCGACCATCCGGGTTCAGGCGCCCCAGGCCGCCGTCGTGACGGTGCAGCGCGGCCTGGAGCGCGAGTCGTACTCGTGCACGCCCAATTGCCAGCCCTCGGTCCAGCTCGGCGATTCGAGCCGCTACTTCGGCGAGGTCAGCGGGCAGGCCGAGTCCCGCCGCGCCATGGCGGTGGGGGGCAAGTAGGCCCGTCCCCACTGTGGGTCGGATGGTGCGGTTGGAGGCGCCGCCCAGACCCTCGCGCCAGGATGCCATCGACAGCCCTGAACACGGCGAGGCGCCATGGGGTGACATGGTCGGCGCCCGCCCGGTCTTCGGCCTGGCCCGATGGGGATCGGGCATGAATCGGCCGGGATCGCGGCCGAGTATCTCGCTCACCCTGATGGCGGTGTTGGAGAAGCAATAGGGACGATGCTCGACGCGTCGGCTCCCTGCTTTCCCCGTCGATCCGGCGGCGAGCGTTGCGGGTCCTTGATCGCGCGGAGACCGCACGCTATAGGCAATCCGCGCCCGCCAGACACCCTTGGAGGCACGGGCGCGAATCGGGGTTCGGTGTGGCCGTCCGTTTCGGGCGGCCTTTCCTCGTTCCCCGGCTTGTTTTAATCTTTGAAGGATCACGCCATGAGCGCAGTCAAGACGCTTGAGGCCGTGGCACGCGACCGGGTCGGCAAGGGGGCCGCCCGGGCCGTTCGTCGCCAGGGCCAAGTTCCCGCCGTCATCTACGGCGGCGGCCAGGCCCCGCAGGCCATCGCCATCGACCTCATCCGCACCCGCACCCTGATCTACGCCGGTGGTTTCAAGACCACGCTGTTCGAGATCAACGCCGGCGGCAAGAAGACCCGCGCGATCCCGCGCGACTTCCAGCTCGACCCGGTCAACGGCGTGCCGCTGCATGTCGACTTCCTGCGCGTCGTCGCCGGCCAGTCCATCACCGTCGAGGTGCCGGTGCACTTCATCCACGACGAGGCGGCCCCCGGCATCAAGCAGCGCGGCGGCACCCTCAACATCGTGCTTCACACCCTGGCCCTCGAAGTCGCCCCCGACGCGATCCCGGAGGCCATCGAGATCGACCTCACCGGCCGCGAGATCGGCGACATCATCCACATCACCGACGTGAAGCTGCCCGCGGGCGCCACCTTCACCGGCGAGCCGGATGCCACCGTCGCCAACATCGTGCCGCCGACGGTGCTCGGCGCCGAGGTGGAGGCCGAGGAGGCCGCCATCGCCGAGGCCCAGTCGGCCGAGGCCGCCGACGAGAAGATCGAGGAGGCCGCCGAGGCGTCCGAGGACGAGAAGAAGGAGGACTGAGATCGGGGGTCTTCCCAGGTTTCACGTCCTTGAGAATGCCCCGGCCGCCAAGCCGGGGCATTCCTGTTTCCAGGCCCGTCTTCTGGCAGGAATGTTCGCGCCATGCGCCTGATCGTCGGCCTCGGCAATCCGGGCTCCCGCTACGCCCGCAACCGCCACAACATCGGCTTCCTGGCCGTCGACGAGATCGCGCGCGTCCACCGCGCCGGGCCTTGGCGGAAGAAGTTCCAGGGCGAGATCGCCGAAGTGGCGCTGGGCCTCGAGCGGGCGATCCTCCTGAAGCCCCAGACCTTCATGAACGAATCCGGCCGCTCCGTCTCGGAGGCGCAGCGCTTCTGCAAGATCGCCCTCGCCGACGTGATCGTACTGCACGACGAACTCGACCTCGCACCGGCCAAGCTCCGGGTGAAGCTCGGGGGCGGCAATGCCGGGCATAACGGCCTGCGCTCGATCACGGCGCAGTGCGGCAACGACTATCGCCGGGTCCGCCTCGGCATCGGGCATCCCGGCGACAAGGCCCTGGTCCACGCCTACGTGCTCAACGATTTCGGCAAGGACGAGGGCGCTTGGGTCGAGGACCTCGACCGCGCCATCGCCAACCACATCGCCCTCCTGGCGGCCGGCGAGGATGCGAGCTTCCAGAACAAGGTCCACCTCGCCATGGCGGACCGGGGCTGGGACGACGTCAAGGGCGTCGGCGAGCGGGCCGGCTCGGGCAAGGCCTGAGACGAGCCCTGAGAATTGACACGAAAACACGGGAACACGATATCTAAGACAACCCGGAGGCCGCGATGAAGAACGTGACCGTGACCATGAGCGAGGCGCTGTTGCAGCGGGCGCGAGTCGCGGCCGCGCGGGACGGCAAGAGCCTGTCGAAATTCGTCGCCGAGGCGGTGGAACAGCGGGTGGGCCGGCCACTCACACAGCGCGAGGCCCTCGACATCTTCCTCTCCGGGCCGCCGCTTCACGTCCTGGATGAGAACGGGAAGGCTCCGACCACGGCGCAGCTGTACGATGACGACTGAACGAGTTTTCGTCGATACGAACGTGCTTCTCTACGCCCGCGACGATCGTTACCCCGACAAGCAGAAGGCGGCGGCGCATTGGCTCGCGGCCCTGGCGCATCGCGAGGCCCTGATCGTCAGTCCGCAGATCCTCGGCGAATTCCACAACGCGATCCTGCGGGGCAAGGTCGGCGTGGACGAGGCGGAGATGCGGCGGGTGATTGCCGCGCTACAGCCCTTCTCGCATGGCACCACCGATCTCGAACTCATCGCGCAGGCGTGGACGATCCGGAAGGAGACCGCCTTCCAATGGTGGGACTGCGTGATCCTCGCCGCCGCGATCCGAGCCGGATGCCGCTATCTCCTGTCGGAGGATTACCAGCACGGCAGGACGGTCCGCGGCACGACCATACTCAACCCTTTCACCGTCGGCCCCGAGGCCGTCATGACCGAGCATTAGGACTGACACCATGGGCTTCAAATGCGGCATCGTCGGCCTGCCGAACGTCGGCAAGTCGACCCTCTTCAACGCGCTGACGCAGACGGCGGCGGCGCAGGCGGCGAACTATCCGTTCTGCACCATCGAGCCGAATGTCGGCGAGGTGGCGGTGCCGGATGCGCGCCTCGACGATCTTGCGAAGATCGCCGCCTCGAAGGAGATCATCCCGACGCGACTGACCTTCGTGGACATCGCCGGCCTCGTGCGCGGCGCCTCGAAGGGCGAGGGTCTGGGCAACCAGTTCCTCGCCAACATCCGCGAGGTCGATGCCATCGCCCACGTGGTGCGGTGCTTCACCGACGGCGACGTGACCCATGTCGAGGGCAAGGTCGATCCGAAGGCCGACATCGAGACCATCGAGACCGAGCTGATGCTCGCCGACCTCGACAGCCTGGAGAAGCGCCTCTTCGCCCTGGAGAAGAAGGCCAAGGGCGCCGACAAGGAGGCCAAGGAAGCCCTCGACCTCGTCAACCGTGCCCTGCCGCTCCTGCGCGAGGGCAAGCCGGCCCGCCTCGTCCCGCGCAAGCCCGAGGAGGAGGCCCTGTTCCAGACGCTGGGCCTGATGACCGCCAAGCCCGTCCTCTACGTCTGCAACGTCGACGAGGGCGACGCCGACAAGGGCAACGCCTATTCCGAGGCCGTGATGGCGCAGGCGAAGGCCGAGGGCGCCAAGGCCGTGGTGGTCTCGGCCAAGATCGAGAGCGAGATCGCGGTGATGCCCCCGGCCGACCAGGGCGATTTCCTCGAGGCCGTGGGTTTAGCCGAACCCGGTCTCAACCGCGTCATCCGCGCCGGATACGAGCTTCTCGGCCTCATCACCTACTTCACGGTGGGCCCGAAGGAGGCCCGTGCCTGGACGATCGAGAAGGGCACCCGGGCGCCCGCCGCCGCCGGCGTGATCCACACGGATTTCGAAAAAGGCTTCATCCGCGCCGAGACCATCGCGTTCGCCGACTACACCGCGCTCAAGGGCGAGAGCGGCGCCAAGGAGGCCGGCAAGTTCCGGCTCGAGGGCAAGGAGTACGTGGTCCAGGACGGCGACGTGCTGCACTTCCGCTTCGCCAACTGAGTGCGCCCATGACCGGCATCGCCTTCGAGGATTTCACCCCCGCCACCGTCATCGAGGGCGGGCCGATCACCGTGACGCGCGACGAGCTCGTCGCCTTCGCGAAGGAATTCGATCCGCAGCCGTTCCACCTCGACGAGGCGGCGGCGGAGGCGACCTTCGTCGGCCACCTCATCGGCTCGGGCTGGCAGAGCGCCGGCTTCGGCATGCGGCTCCTGCAGCAGCATGTCTTTCGAGGCGCCACCTCCATGGGTTCGCCCGGGGTGATGCAGCTGCGCTGGCTGCGCCCGGTGGTGCCCGACGACACGCTCCGCATCTCCGTGAAGGTCGAGAGTTGCCGGGTCTCGAACACGAAGCCCGATCGCGGTTTCGTCCGCTTCGCCATGACCCTGCTCAACGGCCGCGACGAGGCGGTGATGACCCAGGCCTTCTCGGTGATGTTCCCGCGCCGGGACGCGGCGCCGCTGCCGCCCCGCGCCGTCGAACTCAGCGATCCCGTGCCGATCACCGAGGGTAGCGACGCCGAACTCCTGCTGTTCCTGAAGGATGCGGTCATCGGCGCCCCGCGCGACCTCGGCCGCCACGTCTTCACCCCCGAGGGCATCACCGCCTTCGCCCGGGCCTACGATCCCCAGAGTTTCCACCTCGACGCGGAGGCCGCGCGAAAGAGCCATTTCGGGGCGCTGTGCGCGTCGGGCTGGCACACGGCGGCCGTGTGGATGAAGCGGCTTCACATCACCCGCGCGCGCGACATCGCGCTCACCGCGGCCTCGGGCGCCGTGCCGCAGCTCGGGCCGTCGCCGGGGTTTCGCGACATGCGCTGGCTCGCCCCGGTCTATGCCGGCGACACCCTGCGCTACACCTGCGCGCTCACCGAGAAGCGCCAGTCGACCTCGCGTCCGGGCTGGGGCGTCGCCACCCACCACAACGAGGCCGTGAACCAGCACGGCACGAAGGTTTTCGAATTCACCGGGTCGGTGTTCTGGCAGTGGGAGCGGGCGCACTGATCGACCGGCCCGTACCGTATCTCAGCGCGCGCCTTGGCATTCAGGACGAGACATCGCACATTCAGGTCTTACCGAAGGAGATCGATCTTGAGCGCTCCGTCGAAGACTGAACGTCCCACGGAGACGATCCGGGAGCGCCATGACCGGTTGCGCGGTCAGGGCTTACGGCCCGTGCGCATCTGGGTCCCAGATCCGAATGCGGCGTCCTTCGCCGCCGAAGCCCATCGGCAGTCCGCCGCCGTTGCGGCGAGTGCTCAGTCCGACGATGATCAGGACTTCATCGACGCGGTATCACGCCGGGATGATGCGTGAAGCGCGGTGAGATCTGGACCGTATCGGGCGGTAAGAATTACGCCGGAAAGCCGCGACCCGTCGTTATTATCCAGGACGATCGTTTCGACGCGACTGACTCCATCACCATTTGCGCTCTGACCACGGACGCGATCGACGCACCACTGATGCGTCTTTTGGTGACGCCCAACGATCGCAATGGACTCCGCGCCATATCCCGCCTGATGGTCGATAAAGTTACGACCGTTCCGGAATCGAAGCTTGGACGAAAGCTCGGCTCGCTCGATGTCGCGGATAGCATCCGGCTCGATCGTGCGATCGTCGTGTTCCTCGGCCTGACGCTTGCGCATCAGACCGAAACTGCAAACTGATCCAGTAAGTACGCAAGCTTTCCTACGCCGCCGCCCGCCGCTCCGGGTACAGCGACAGCAACCCATCCGCGCTCGCCGTGGCGACGCCGCGCTCGGTGATGATGCCCGTCACCAGCCGGGCCGGGGTCACGTCGAAGGCCGGGTTGGCGACGGGAGAGCCGGGCGAGACGACCTCGATGGTGGCGAAGGCGCCGTCGGGCAGGCGGCCGGTAAGGTGCGAGACCTCGCGGCCGTCGCGCTCCTCGATGGGAATCTGCGCGACGCCGTCGTCGAGGGTCCAGTCGATGGTCGAGAACGGCAGGGCGGCGTAGAACGGCACCCGGTTGTCGGACGCCGCCAGGGCCTTGAGGTAGGTGCCGATCTTGTTGCAGACGTCGCCCGAGGCCGTGGTGCGGTCGGAGCCGACGATGCAGAGGTCGATGCGGCCGTGCTGCATGAGGTGGCCGCCGGCATTGTCACTGATCACCGTGTGCGGCACGCCGTGGGCGTTGAGCTCGAAGGCGGTGAGCGCCGCGCCCTGGTTGCGCGGCCGGGTCTCGTCCACGAAGACGTGGACCGGCACGCCGGCATCGTGGGCGACGTAGATGGGCGCCAGCGCCGTGCCCCAATCGACGGTGGCGAGCCAGCCGGCGTTGCAATGGGTCAGCACGTTGACGGTCCGGCCGGTCTCGGCATGCCGATCGGCCAGGATCTTTGCACCGTGCACGCCGATGGCGTGGCAGCTCTCCACGTCCTCGTCGGCGATGCGCCCGGCCTCGGCGAAGGCGAAGGCCGCGCGCTCGGGGATCGGCACCGCACGCAGCTTGGCCGCGACCCGGTCCAGGGCCCAGCGCAGGTTGATCGCCGTGGGACGGGTGTCGGCCAAAAACTCCACCGCCCGCTCAATGCCGGCATCGGACGAATCCTCGGCCAAACCGAGCGCCAGGCCGTAGGCCGCCGCGACGCCGATGAGGGGGGCGCCGCGCACAACCATGGTGCGGATGGCGGTGCCCGCCTCGTGCATGGAGCGCAAGCGCTTCAGCTCGAACGCGAAGGGCAGGCGGGTCTGGTCGATGACCTGCACGGAGACGCCGTCGGCATCGGGGAAGATGGTGCGGTAGGGCTGGCCGTCGATCTTCATGGCGGGTTGCGTCCGAGAGGGGAGGGGCCGGGCGGGTGGCCGAGCCTTTACGTCAGAACGCCTTGGGGAGGCCAGCTTCTTGCGGGGCGCCCGAGATCACCGGGCGCCCCGCCTTAGGTCGTCTAGAAACTCACCGCCCGCACCCGGCGCACCTGCGGGATCGCGTCGATCTGCTTCAGCACCGCCTCGGAGACCGGCGCATCCACGGCGCACAGGCAGATGGCGCTGCCGCCCTCTTCCTCGCGGCCGAGGTTGAACGTGCCGACGTTGACGTTGGCCTCGCCCAGGATCGTGCCGAGCCGCCCGATGAAGCCCGGCTTGTCATGGTTGCGCACGTAGAGCATGTGGCGCGCGAAGGCCGCGTCGATGGCGATGGAGCGGATCTCGATGACGCGGGGCTTGCCGTCGTGGAACACCGTGCCGGCGGCGTCGCGCGGCATGTCCTCGGCGTCGACCGTGATGCGGATCACCGATTCGAAGTCGGTGACCGCCCCCTCGCGCTTGATCTCGTCGACGACGATACCGCGCTCCCGGGCAAGTGCGGGGGCCGAGACCATGTTGATGTCCTGCAGGAACGGGCGCAGCACGCCGGTGATCGCCGCCGAAGTCAGGGCGCGGGTGTTCATGGAGGCCACCGCCCCCTCATAGGTGATGCGGATGCCCTTGATCGGCGCCTCGGTGAGCTGGCCGAGGAACGAGCCGAGCTTCTCCGCCAAAGCCACGAAGGGCTTCAGGCGCGGCGCCTCGTCGGCGGAGATGGAGGGAAAGTTGATGGCGTTGGTGATGGCGCCCTGAAGCAGGTAGTCGGACATCTGCTCGGCCACCTGCAGGGCGACGTTCTCCTGCGCCTCGTTGGTGGAGGCGCCGAGATGCGGCGTGCAGATGACGTTCGGGTGCCCGAACAGCGGGTTCTCCTTGGCCGGCTCGGTGACGAACACGTCCAGCGCCGCGCCCGCCACGTGGCCCGAATCGAGGGCGGCACGCAGGGCGACCTCGTCGACGAGGCCGCCGCGGGCGCAGTTGATGATCCGCACGCCCCGCTTGGTCTTGGCCAGCGCCTCGGCCGACAGGATGTTGCGGGTCTTGTCCGTCATCGGCACGTGGAGCGTGATGATGTCGGCCCGCGCCAGCAGGGCGTCGAGCTCGACCTTCTCGACGCCGATTTCGACGGCGCGCTCGGGCGACAGGTAGGGGTCGTAGGCCACGACCTTGAGCTTGAGGCCGATGGCCCGGTCGGCCACGATGGCGCCGATGTTGCCGCAGCCGATGACGCCCAAGGTCTTCGCCGTCAGCTCGACGCCCATGAAGCGGTTCTTCTCCCACTTGCCGGCCTGCGTCGAGGCATCGGCCTGGGGCAGCTGCCGGGCCAGCGCGAACATCAGCGCGATGGCGTGCTCGGCGGTGGTGATGGAATTGCCGAACGGCGTGTTCATCACGATGATGCCGCGCGCGGTCGCGGCCGCCACGTCGACGTTGTCGACGCCGATGCCGGCCCGGCCGATCACCTTGAGGCGGCCCGCCTCGGCGATGACCTTGCTGGTGACCTTGGAGGCTGAGCGGATGGCAAGACCGTCGTAGTGTCCGACGATGGCCGCGAAGGCCTCCTTGTCCTTGCCGAGGTCGGGAATGAAGTCGACGTCGATGCCGCGATCGCGGAAGATCTGCACGGCCGCGTCGGAGAGGGCGTCGGAAATAAGCACCTTGGGAGCAGCCATGATGGCCTCCGGGATCTTAAGGAAAAGGGGATTTTTCCGGGTGTGAGGCGCAGGGCACATCGCTCCCTCCCTGCGAACGACTGGCTTCCACGGGTCGCGGGAAGCACGAGTCCCCTCTCCTGGAAGGAGAGGGACAGGGTGAGGTGTGCGAGCTTTCCGGAGAGTCCACACACCTCACCCCAACCCTCTCCTTCCAGGAGAGGGAGCCCGCCGTGCCCGACGCAAAACCCTTTGGGTCCTTCTCGGAAACGGCGATCGTGCGGGTGTGTTGGGTCCGGCACCCCTCCCGCACAGGGGAGGGGGTGTGATGCTACGCGGCCTGCGCCAGCTTGGCTTTTTCGGCGGCGTACGCCCAGTCGAGCCACGGCAGGAGCGCCTCGAGATCCGAGGCCTCCACCGTGCCGCCGCACCAGATGCGCAGGCCCGCCGGGGCGTCGCGGTAGGCGCCGATGTCGTAGGCGATCCCCTCGCGGTCGAGGGTCTCAGCAATGCCCTTGGCCACCGCCTCGACGGCCTTGTCGCCCTTCGCCAGCACGTCCGGGTCGGTGATCACGAGGCACACGCCGGTGTTGGTGTAGGTCGCGGCATCCGCGGCCAGATGGCCGATCCAGGGCGTGCGGGCCACCCAGTCGTGGACCACCTTCGTGTTGGCGTCGGCTCGCGCGTAGAGCGCGTCGAGGCCGCCGATGCCCTGCGCCCATTTGAGCGTGTCGAGGTAATCCTCCACCGCCAGCATGGACGGCGTGTTGATGGTGTCGCCCTTGAAGATGCCCTCGATGAGCTTGCCGTCCTTGGCCATGCGGAAGACCTTCGGCACGGGCCAGGCGGGCGTGTTGCCCTCGATGCGCGCGACGGCGCGGGGCGAGAGCACGATCATGCCGTGCGCGGCCTCGCCGCCCATGACCTTCTGCCAGGAAAAAGTCACGACATCGAGCTTGTCCCAGGCGAGCGGCATAGCGAAGGCGGCCGAGGTGGCGTCGCAGATGGTGACGCCCTCGCGGTCGGCCGCGATCCAGTCGCCGTTCGGCACGCGCACGCCGGCGGCGGTGCCGTTCCAGGTGAAGATCACGTCGTTGTGCCGGGTATCGACCGCCGAGAGATCCGGCAGGATGCCGTACTCGCCGACATGGACCTTCGGCGCAATCTTAAGTTCTTTCAGCGCGTCCGTGACCCATTCGAGGCCGAACGCCTCCCAGGCCACGACCTCGACGGTGCGCGTCCCCAGCATCGACCACATCGCCATCTCGACGGCGCCGGTGTCGGAGGCCGGAACGATTCCGATGCGGTAGTCGGCGGGAACCTGCAGCACGTCGCGGGTGAGGTCGATGGCTTCCCTGAGCTTGGCCTTGCCCAGCGCCGAGCGGTGGGAGCGCCCGAGGGCGGCGCCTTCGAGGGCCTGGAGGCTCCAGCCGGGGCGCTTGGTGCAGGGACCGGACGAGAAATTCGGCACGCGGGGGCGCGTGTTGGGTCGGCTCATGATGGTCATCCTTACAGATGAAAGCTCCTCGTTGGGGAGGAGTGTCCCGCCCGGAGCAGTGAACCGCGACCAACCCGAAGGCAAGTTTCTTTTTGTGGAAGTCTGTCGGGTTTCGACGAATGCCGTTTGAGGCAGCCTACAGGTCTCTTCGCCATCCGATCACGACTTGATCACGGCTTTGCCGGATCGAGGAGGTCCGGCCGGCGCTCGCGGGTGAGGCGCAGGGATTCGGCCGCGCGCCACCGCGCGATGGCGCCGTGATTGCCGCCCGTGAGCACGTCCGGGATCGTCCGTCCCTCCCAGTCCCGGGGCCGGGTATAGTGCGGGTATTCGAGGCGACCGCCCTCGAAGCTCTCCTCGACGCCCGAGGCCGCCTTGCCCATGACGCCGGGCAGCAGGCGCACGCAGGCGTCCAATAGGGTGAACGCCGCGATCTCGCCGCCCGAAAGGACGTAGTCGCCGATGGAGACCTCCTCCAGGCCGCGCCCGGCGATGACCCGCTCGTCGACCCCCTCGAACCGGCCGCAGACGACGACGAGTCCCGGCCCCGCGCTCAAGGCCCGCACGCGGGCCTGGGTCAGGGGTCTTCCGCGCGGGCTCATGAGCAGGCGCGGGCGCGGATCGTCGGCCGACGCCGCGGCATCGATGGCCGCCGCGAGCACGTCGCAGCGCAGGACCATGCCGGCGCCGCCCCCCGCCGGGGTGTCGTCGACGGCGCGGTGGCGGCCGAGTCCGTGCTCGCGGATCTGGCGGGCCTCGAGGGCCCAGGTGCCCTGCGCCAGGGCCTCGCCCGAGAGGGAATGGCCCAGGGGCCCGGGAAACATTTCGGGGTAGAGGGTGAGAATCGTGGCGTGCCAGGTCATGATGCTCCATGACGCGGGCCGGGCCGGCGGGTCAACGCGTGGGTGGCGGGCACTTCTCGGGGGCGCCGCCGGTTGTCCCGCCATGATGCGCCTCGCTCCCTTCGTCCTCGCCCTCTTCACCCTGCCGGCGCTCGCGGCCGAGCCCCTCGGGCCGCCGGGCGCCCCGGCCGCCGCATTCCCAAAACCCGACCGGCTGGTGGCGGAGATCATCGCCCCGCTCTGGGCGTTGGAAGGCCAGCGCGACCGGGCCGACGAGGTCGGGCAGGTCGCCCGCTTGATGGGAATCGCGCCGGGCCAGACCGTGGCCGATATCGGCGCCGGCAGCGGCTACTACACCGTGCGGCTGGCCGAACGCGTCGGCCCGCAGGGCCGCATCCTCGCCGAGGACGTGACGCCCTCCTATCTCGCCGATCTCGAGCGCCGGGTGGCGAGCCTTCCCAACGTCACGGTGGTGCGCGGCGAGCCGCATGATCCCCGGCTGCCCGCCGCGTCGGTCGATGCCGCGATCCTCGTCCACATGTATCACGAGATCACCCAGCCCTTCGGTCTGCTCCACAACCTCGCAGCGGCGATGAAGCCGGGCGGCCGGGTCGGCATCGTCGATGCCGATGCGATCCCGTCGCGGCACGGCACGCCGCCGGCCCTACTCCGCTGCGAACTCGCCGCCATGGGCTATCGCGAGACCGGGTTCCAGGTCCTCGACGGGGGCGTCGGCTACCTCGCGATCTTCGAGGCCCCCGCCGTCGCGGCCCGGCCGGAGCCGGCGGCGATCCGGACCTGCCCGGATACGGCGACGCGGGCCGCTCCGATTCGGCGCTAGAGCGAACGGACCGGCTTCCGGCGCCGGTGGGCTGATGGCGGTGGCGGCCGACCCGAGGCACGATCGATCGGGACGTGCCGCCCATGCCCCGCTGCGCGACGCGGTGATGAGCCTGCGCACGGCCCCGTGACCACGACTATGAGTCCGGCGCCCAGCGCGCGCGAAGGCGGTGATGTCGGAGGGGCGGAGCAGGCGTTCAGGATCGCCGGGCCGCCGCAGCTCCTGGAACGCTGCCGAACGGCTCCCGTTGATGAACCGCGGCGACGATCGCAGATCACCGAAATCGGGAGTGGACGCATCATGAGAGCATCCGGACGCGCAATCTATCTCGGCGCGGCCCTTCTCGCGTGTCTCGCGGGACGTGCCGAGGCGGCGGAGGACGGCAGAGCCCCCGCAAAACCGCCGGCGCACGACAAGGCCGGCACATCCACGGGCAGCGTGGGCGCGGGTGGTCTGACCGGCTCGGGCGCAACGAAGGACAGTGCCCGGACCGGGAGTTCGGACACCACCCGTCCCGCCGGATCGTCGAGCCCGGCGGCCGGAACGTCTCGCTAGGCGGGCGACCGTCTCGCCGCCGGGGCTCTACTGCGAGCGCCGGCCGAACGACACGGCGTAGGCCTGGACGCGCGCATCGATGAGGGGGTCGTCCGACACCTCGATGCCGTCGGTGAGCGCGTTCGGCATGAACAGCAGCGCCTTCTCGGCCTCGGCACTGTCCGGCACGGCCTTGGTGACCGTCAGGGTGCCGAGATCGACCGTCGTGCGGCTGTCCGGCCACGGCTTCGTCGCGTCGTTGGTCGGGTCGCCCGCCTCGGCCAGTTGCGCGAGGACCCGGAACGTCGCCGGCTCCTTGGCCACGCGGGGGCCGATCTCGTCCATGAGATAGTTCGGATCGCGCTTGGAGGCCTCGTCGGCCGGGAGGATCTCCTCGCCCTGGACCGGGACGAAGCGGAAGCGGAACGGCTGACGCTTGCCATCCTTGTCCACGAAGACGAAGGCGTTCACACCGTTGTAGGTCTGCCGGGCGAGGCTCGACGGAGTCTTGGCCGTCGCGCCGGCCGTGGCGGCGGCGGGATGGGTGGCGACGAAGCGTTCCAGCGCCGTCGGCTTCTTGGCATCCGGCCCGCTCTCGGACACCGCCTTCAGCAGGTCGCGAAACTCCTCCCCGGTGGCGACCGGGAAATAGGCCAGCGCGTTCACGACGACGTCCATGTCGGAACCGTCGCTCAGCCTGAACTTGAGCGACATGCCGTGGGGATTGGCGTTGGCCGCGCCGTCGGCGATCGTCGGAACGCCGGTCGCGTCGGAGAAGCGGATGGTGACCGGTACGGCCGGTCCGGCGAACAGGGAGGCCTTGCTGATCTTGGCTGCGTCGGCCGAGGGGGTGAAGCTGCCTTGCGTGACCACGCCCTTGGCATGGTTGGCGCGCTTGCCGGGATGCTTTCCGAAGAGGGTGTTCATCACGTCGATGGTCTGCTCGGCCGTCGAGCTGTCCTGGGCCGCGGCGGGAAGGCCCGTGACGAAAGCCAGCGCGACGCCTGCCGCCAGGGTCCGTCCGTATCGTGCGACCAACATCCGTTCTTCTCCGGCAGTGATGCGTCCGTACTATCGGTCGCCTCGGAGAAAGGGAATGCTCGAAATCTACGACCCGCGTCGGCGGTGTGTTTCGCAAATCTCGCGAAAATCTCGGGACAGGCCGAGCGGCGCCATCTGCCGGGGCTGGAAGCTATCTTCGGAGCGGCCGATCCAGAGTTCACCCCCGCGGACGGGCGGGGCGGGTACCGAGTGTCGGATTTCCGCTCCTACACCGGCTCGTCGGGCGGGCGCGGGCCGGCCGGCGCGAACAGGTCGTCGGGGGGATCGATCACCACTCGGCCGCCGGCGATGTCGAGCTCCGGCACGAAGGCCTTGGTGAAGGGCAGGAGGGCCGTGGCGCCCCCCATGGCCGGCTTGATCTCGAGGAGATCGCCGCCGCCGTAATTCGGCACGTCCGCGACGGTGCCGAGATGGGTGCCGGTGGTATCGACGACGTCGAGGCCGACGAGGTCGGCGGTGAAGAACTCGTCTTCCGTCTCGACGGTGCCGAGGCGCTCGCGCGGCAGGTAGAGGGCGAGGCGATTGAGCGCTTCCGCGCCGGTGCGGTCGGCGACACCCTTGACGCGCACCACCAGGAGGTCGGGCGAGGCGCCGCCGGCCCGGCGTACGTCGGTGAATTCGATGCGGCGCCCGTCGGCACCGAGCAGCGGACCGTAGGATGCGATGGCCTGCGGGTCGCCGGTGTAGGATTTCAGGCGGATCTCGCCGGTGAGCCCGTGCGCCCGGCCGAACTCGCCCATCTGGACGAGGCTCGGATCGGTGGCGGGCAGGGGCGCATCGGCGTCGGGCCTCGGCCGGTGGGCCGAAGTCGGGACACTCGTCCCGATGCGTCCGGGACGCGCGCGGCGTCCGCCGTCCCCGTGGGGCGTGTGACCGGGGGGACGGCGGGCCATCGCGATGCGCCTTACGCCGCGGCGTCTTCGGCCGGGGCGGCGGCCTTCTCGGCACGCTTGGCGGCGCGCTCCTTGGCCTTCTCGCCGGGCTCGGCCTTCTGCGGGTTGTTGCGCGCGGGGCGCTTGGCGAGGCCGGCGGCGTCGAGGAAGCGCAGGACGCGGTCGGTGGGCTGGGCGCCCTTGGCGAGCCAGGCCTGGATCTTGTCGGACTCGAGCACGATGCGGGCCGGATCGTCCTTGGCCTTCATGGGATCGTAGACGCCGACCTTCTCGATGAAGCGGCCGTCGCGCGGTGCGCGGGCGTCGGCGACGACGATGCGGTAGTACGGGCGCTTCTTGGCGCCGCCACGGGTGAGACGGATCTTGAGGGACATCTTTTCTACTCTCTGTTTTCGATCGCGTTGTGATGGGCCGCAATCGTCTGGTGGTGCCGGATCACTTCCTTGACCACGAAGGCCAGGAAGGTCTCGGCGAAATCGGGATCGAGCTTGGCGTCGATCGCGAGCCGGCGCAGGCGCGCGATCTGCATCGCCTCGCGCCCGGGGTCGGAGGCGGGCAGGCCCTTGCGGGCCTTCAGCTCGCCGACCCGCTGGGTGCAGCGGAACCGCTCGGCGAGGAGATAGATGAGGGCCGCGTCGAAGTTGTCGATGCTCTCGCGCAGGCGCACGAGTTCGGGATCGATCCCCTGCGCCGCCATGGTCTCGGGGCCGCTCATTTCTTCTTCCCCGGCGAGTTCTTGCCCGGCAGGAAGCCGCCGAGACCCGGAAGCCCCTTCGGGCCGCCGAGCCCGGGCAAGCCCGGCATCTTGCCCGCCAGACCCGGGGGCATGGGGGGCAGCTTGCCGCCGAACTGCTTCTGCATGTCGGCGATCATCTCGGGCGTCGGCTCGGGCATGCCCGGGGGCAGGCCCGGGGGCAGGCCCGGCATCCCACCCGGCATCCCACCGCCACCCATTCCTCCTGCACCCATGCCGAACATCGAGCCGAGCGCTTGGCCGATGCCGCGCTTGCCCGAGCCCATCGCCTTCATCATGTCGGCCATGGTCCGGTGCATCTTGAGGAGCTTGTTCAGTTCCTCCACCTTCGTCCCCGAGCCCGCCGCGATACGCTTCTTGCGGGAATTCTTGAGGATGTCGGGATTCTTGCGCTCCTGCGCAGTCATCGACGAGATGATGGCCCGCTGGCGGGCAAACATCTTTTCGTCGAGGTTGGCGTTCTCGACCTGCTTCTTGATCTGGCCCATGCCCGGCAGCATGCCCATGAGGCCGCCGATGCCGCCCATCTTCTCCATCTGGGCGAGCTGCATCGACAGGTCGTCGAGGTCGAACTTGCCCTTGCGCATCTTCTCCGCGGTGCGGAGCGCCTGCTCGTGGTCGATGGTCTCGGCCGCCTTCTCGACGAGGGAGACGATGTCGCCCATGCCGAGGATGCGATTGGCGACGCGGGCCGGGTGGAACTCTTCCAGCGCGTCGACCTTCTCGCCGGTGCCGACGAGCTTGATCGGCTTGCCCGTAACGGCGCGCATGGACAAAGCCGCACCGCCGCGGGAATCGCCGTCCATGCGGGTGAGCACGATGCCGGTGACGCCGAGGCGCGCGTCGAAGGCACGCGCCGTGACCACCGCGTCCTGGCCCGTGAGGGCGTCGGCGACGAGGAGCACCTCGTGCGGGTTGGTGGCGGCCTTCACCTCGGCCGCCTCCTGCATCAGGGCCTCGTCGAGGGTGGTGCGGCCGGCGGTGTCGAGCATCACCACGTCGAAGCCGCCGAGGCGGCCCGCATCCATGGCGCGCCGGGCGATCTGCACCGCCGACTGGCCGGCGATGATCGGCAGGCACTCGACCTCGACCTGCTTGGCGAGAATCGCCAGCTGCTCCATGGCGGCCGGGCGGCGGGTGTCGAGAGAAGCGAGCAGCACCTTGCGCTTGTCGCGGCCCGTGAGCCGACGGGCGATCTTGGCCGTCGTCGTGGTCTTGCCCGAGCCCTGGAGGCCGACCATCAGGATGGCGACGGGGGCGGGGGCGTTGAGGTCGATGAGCCCGACATCTGAGCCCAGCATCGCGGTCAGCTCGTCATTGACGATCTTCACGACCATCTGGCCGGGCGTCACCGACTTGACGACGACGGCGCCCACCGCCTTCTCGCGGACCTTCTCGGTAAAATCGCGCACGACCTCGAGGGCGACGTCGGCCTCGAGCAGGGCGCGCCGAACCTCGCGCAGGGCCGCGGTGACGTCGGCCTCGGTCAACGCGCCGCGGCGCGTCAGCCCGGAGAGAATCCCGGAGAGGCGATCGGACAGGCCTTCGAACATGCGTCAGGCTCCCTTTGCCAGGATCGTCACGGCGAACCGCATCACTGGTTGATGCCCGCGCTCTCGGCCCGGCGCGCCTGGAGGGCGTTCTCGAAGCTGCGCACCGCGCGGGCGAACTTGTCCCGGCATGCGGGGTCGCAGAACCCCACGACGGCGCCGTTGTAGAGGGTCAGCGCATCCGCCGCGATGGGCTTGCCCGACCACGGGCAGACGTCGTTGACCGCATCCGCGATCTCCAGCGGCGTGTTCGACGTGAGGGGCGTGGCGTTGGGCATGCGGCTTTCGAACGGACGTGGGATCGACGCCCTGTCCCCAACGCGAAGCTCGCCCGAGGGCGCATCGCGCTGTCGGGCGTTGACCTCCGGCCTCATGGGACCGGTCGGCGTTCGTGCTGACGATCGGATCGTCTGAAAGATGAAGGGTCGGTTAGGACGAGACCGCGGGGGAGTCAAGTTTGACGGGCCCGTCGCGCGGCATCGCTTCATGGCGTCCGGGCCGCCTCCGGCCGGAGATAGGCGAACATGTGCGGCACGTAATCGGCTTTGCCGAGGGCGATACCCTGACTCCGCAGGATAGCGTAGGCCATGCCGACGTGAAAATAGAACTGGGCCAGCGCCCAATCCCGCGCATACTGCTCACCCGTCATGTCGAAGACGATTCCGTTCGGAAGCTCGAGAGAGATCGCTTGTCCGGCACCGGTATCCAGGGCGTCCCGGCCAATCTTGCCGAGGAACGCGAGCGCGTCGTGGACCCGGGATCTGGCCTCGGCCATCGACCCCGGGTTTTCGTCGGCGTTGCGGCCTTCGGCGGCTACCGAATGCAGCCAATCTGGTACGGCGTCACCGGTGAGCCGGTAGGCTGCCTCCTGGGCTTGAAACACCGCGAAGCGCACTTGAGACGACAGGGGAAGCATATCGGGCGCGAGCCGTGCGGCGAGCAGCGCGTCCGCTTGCGGCACCGTATCCTCAGCCTTCGCGAGCAGGCCAGCGAGCGTGCGCAACATCTGCGTATAGGTTGGGATGAGAAGCTGGGTCAGCGACATGACTGTTCCTGAAAGTCTCCGAACATCCCCACCTGCGATATCAGCAAACCCATGCGAAGCCGATTTCCGCCATCGCGAAGGAAGCGATGGGACATCGCCGGATAGGCTCAGGCCGGAAATCCCGGCAGCGCTGGCAAGGCAGGGTCGCTCACCGCCATCACCTTGAACAGGCTGCCCATGCCGCGCCGGGTCGGATCGGTGAGGCGCGCGACGGCGGCGGCGATCCGCACCGCCTGCTGCGGCGTGGCCTTGGTGCTCAGGTGTTCGGCGCGCTCGCGCAAACCCAGGGCCTGGAGAAAGTCGCGCTGGTCGATCGGGCCGTGCACCCGCGCGCCCTCGGCCGAGGCGGCGCGGGCCAGGGCCGAAAAGTCCACGTGGGTGGTGAGGTCGGCCTCCCCCGGCGCCGCCAGGGGATCGACGAAGCGGTGCTGGGCCACCGCCTGGAGCGAATCGCCGAAACCCGGCCGGGCGTGGCCGTAATCGATGGCGAGCAGGGCGCCCCGGTCTCGCGCGAGGCGCCGGGCGAGGGTGCGGACGATGTCGAGGGCGGCGCCCGGAAGGGTCAGGGTCACACCGACCGGGGCGTGCGCGTCGATACGCGGATCGGGCTCGGCGCTGAGCCCGAAGGCGAGGCGGTCCCCCTCGGGCGACAGGCCGACGCAGCGCTCATGCCAGCCGCGCTCCGTGCGCTGGAACTGGCGCACGGGCAGGGCGTCGAAGAACTCGTTGGCGACGACGAGGGCGGGCCCCGGCGGCAGGGTCGCGAGGCCCTCGTGCCACGTTGGCGCGAAGCCCGAGAGCCGTTCGGCCTGGGCGGCCCGCAGGACCGGGCTGGTCTCGACGAGGTGGAGGGCGGGGCGCAGGGTCGGCGCGGCGCGGGCGAGGGCCCTGAGCGCGTCGGCCATCAGGGTGCCGCGCCCGGGGCCGAGTTCCACCAGAACGAGGTCGGCGGGCGCGCCCATGGCGCCCCAGGTCGCGGCGATCCAGATCCCGATCAGCTCGCCGAACATCTGCGAGATTTCCGGCGCGGTGGTGAAATCCCCGGACGCCCCGAGGGGATCGCGCGTGCGGTAGTAGCCGTGGACCGGATGGCCGAGGCAGAGGTCCATGTAGCGCGCGAGCGGAATCGGCCCCGTGGCGAGGATTTCCTCCCGCAGGATCGCGAAGAGCGGCGTCGTCACGCGGCGTCGGTCCGGGGAGGGGCGTCGGCGGTGGCTTCGCGCGGCGCGGTCACGCCGCGAGCCGCGAGCACGATCGTGGCGATGCCGACCAGCGCCATCGGCACGCAGAGCAGCATCCCCATGGTGATGCCGCCCGTGCGCCAGCCCTCCGTGCCGAACAGGTAGCCGAGTTGCCGGTCGGGCTCGCGGAAGAACTCGCAGAACGTCCGGGCGAGCGCGTAGCCGAGGACGAAGATGCCGCTGAGAAGCCCCGGCTTGCGGAAGCCGAACACCCGCACGGCGACCGCCATCACCCCGAACAGCAGGGCGCCCTCGGTGGCGGCTTCGTAGAGCTGGCTCGGGTGGCGCGGCAGGGGGCCGCCGGAGGGAAACACCACGGCGTAGTCGAAGTCCGGCGCGATGCGGCCCCACAACTCGCCGTTTACGAAATTGGCGATGCGTCCGAAGAACAGCCCGATGGGGACGGTGACGGCGGCGAGATCGAACAGGCTGAAGGGGGGCAATTGTCGCGAGCGCGCGAACAGGGCCATGGCCAGCACCGCCCCGAGGAAGCCGCCGTGGAACGACATCCCGCCGTTGCGGATGGCGAGAATTTCCAGGGGGTCGTTCAGGTAGAGCGGCAGGTTGTAGAACAGGACGTAGCCGATGCGCCCGCCGAGGACGACGCCGAGCGCCACCCAGACGATGAGGTCGTCGATGTCGTTCAGGCTCGGGCGCTTGCCCGCGCCCCAGAACCGGTCGACGGCGACGAGCCGGCGCGCGTAGAACCAGCCGCCGAGGAGCCCTGCGATGTAGGACAGGGCGTACCACTTGATCGTGATCGGCCCGATGGCCACCGCCACCGGATCGATGGCGGGAAACGGCAGGGCGAGGAGCGGTGGCATCGGCGGGCGTCCCGGTCTGAGGGCCTCTCACGAAAAGTCCGTCGTGCCGGCGTGCGGGTGGCGATCGGGAGCTTCGTGAGGCCTTGCGCATCCGGGCATTGGACGCGCGGGGCCCGACCCGTCAAGGCCGAGCCCTGCGCGGGGATCATGCCGGCGCGACTGCGCGCCCGTCCGCGTCCTGCCGCGTCATGAGGAGGATGCCGTGCCCGTCCGGCCCCGTCAGGCCGGCCATGCGGCCGTCGTCGGAACGAATGACCGTGTGTTCGGGCCGGACTTCGGCGAGGTGAGCGAGGAGGGCGGCCAGATCGTCCACGCCGAAGCAGAGCCGGGAGGTCGCCCGGTCCCGGGCGGTGAGGGGCAGGGGGGCTGCCGGCGCGGGGGGCGCGCGGTAGCGCAGGAGTTCCACGTGCGGGGTCTGCACTCCGGACGGCGCGAGGGCGATCACATCCACCGTCGGATCGGGCAGGCCATCGAGGGCGGCCTGCCCGGGTCCGGTGTTGAGACCGCGCGTGAGGAGGCGAAGGCCGAGCCCATCGCGGAAGAACGCCACGGCGGCCGCGACGTCCGTGACGGTGATGGCCGAATGATCGATGCCGGCGAACACGCCGGGCGCTTTTGCCCAGTGGCGCCCGGCGCCCCCCTCGGGGAAGGCGATGAGTTCGAGAGGGTGGCCGTCGGGATCGCGGAACTTCCAGGCGGTGACCCCGCCGGAGGAGGGGGGCAGAAGCTGCGGGCCGCCGCGCGAGATCGGCACGGGGGCGAATCCCTCCAGGCGCGCGAACGCGCGGTCCATGTCCGAGACCACGATGGCGGCATGCTGGAACCATGGATCGCTGGCGCTGGCACCGACGGGATAGCGCTGGCCGGGCACGTCGAAGGCCAGGAACTCGATGCTCTGGCGCCCGAGCCCCATCCGCAGGCGTCCCCCGCTGGCATCGGGGAGCCCGAGGGCCTCCAGCATGGCGCCCGGGATGCGCTCGACGGGGCCGAGGCGCCGGAAATCGAGCGCTTCGTAGAACGCCTCCGTGCGGGCGAGATCCGCCACGGTGCGGCTGATGGCGACGAGGCCGTCCACGCAGGCCCTCAAAGCAGCCTGGCTCCACGTTGGTTGACGTGGATCGCCATGAGGCGCTGGCCGGCGCAGAGGAACAGCCGGGCCCGCTCGCGTCCGCCGAAGGCGAGGTTGGCGACGGGGCCGGGCGTGAGGATCTTGCCGAGCAACGTGCCGGCGGGGTCGATGCAATGGACGCCGTCGCCGGCGCTCGACCACAGGTTTCCATCGGTGTCGCAGCGGAACCCGTCGGCGAAGCCGGGCGCGACCGTGCGGAACACCCGTCCGCCGGACAGGCTGCCACCGGCACCGACAACGAAGACGCGCAGGTGCCGGGTCGGCTCGGCTGCGAATTGCAGGCCGCTCTCGGCGATGTAGAGGCGGCTCTCGTCGGGCGAGAAGCACAGGCCGTTGGGGCCCTCGAAATCGTCGGCCACGATGGTGAGATGGCCCGTCGCCGGATCGAGGCGGTAGACCCGGGCCGGCAGTTCGGACGCCTGCTTGCCGCCCTCGTAATCGGTCTGGATGCCGTAGGGCGGGTCCGTGAACCAGATCGTCCCGTCGGATTTGCAGACGATGTCGTTGGGGGAGTTCAGTCGGCGGCCCTCGTAGCGATCGGCGAGCACCGTGATGGTGCCGTCGAGTTCGGTCCGGGTGATGCAGCGCCCGCGGTGCGAGCACGACAGCAGCCGGCCCTCGCGGTCGCGGGCGTGCCCGTTCTCGTAGTGGCTCGGTGCGCGATAGACGCTCACGCCGCCGTGCTCGCTCCAGCGCATGACCCGGTCGTTGGGCAGGTCGCTGAACAGGAGTTCGTCCCGGTCGCCGAACCAGACCGGTCCCTCGCACCAGCGGAATCCCTCCGCGAGGGTCTCCAGGGGGGCGTTCGGCAGGATGAAGGCGCGAAAGCGCGGGTCGTGGATCTCGAAACCGTCCATGGGAACTCCTCCCTCAGGTGAAGCGCCCGGGCTGGTTCACCGTCGGCGTCACGTCGAGGCCGACCACCATCATGGTACAGGGTTCCTCGCCCACGGTGCCGGAGAGATGCCCCTTGCGGCCATCGTGCGGCACCGTGTTCTGGTCCTCGCCGAACATGAGCTCGCCCGGGCCCATCTCGACCCGGTACCCATCCATGGTCTCGACGAACCAGCGGCCCGTGAGCACGGCGATCCACTGGGGCTTCGGGTTCTCGTGCCATTCGCCGACCCAGCCGACGGGAAGTACCGTGAAGGTCACGCCGGATTGCGCCGGGTCCTGCTTGTCGTTCCATTGCGGCGCGACGTCCGGACCGACGCCCTGGAACCGGAAGTTCGACAGGGTGAAGCGCTCCTGACGGCTGATCCCGTCCGAATCCGTGTAGACATGCCAGTACGGCATATTCGGCTTGGTTTCGGCCATATTGGTCCTCCGTCAGGGCTGGGTCGGGGCGGCCTGCGGGCCGCTCGCGAGGGGGTGGCGGATGACCTCCGAGGCCGGGGCGTAGCTGCCGCCGATCACCACCAGCAGCAGGCCGCCGACAAGGCCGAAATTTTTGAAGAAGTCCCAGAAATGGGCCCGTCCCTCGCCGTCGCGCGACCAGAACCGGGGAAACTCCCAGAAGCGGTGGAACATCACAGCGGTCACGGCGCAGAAGCCTGCGAGCACGAAAGCACCGGCGCGGTCGTACCAACCGGTGACGATCATCACCGGCGTCACCGCCTCGACGACGATGCCGAGCACGAGGAGCAGGCCGGGGAAGGGCAGGGGCCCGGTGGCGGCCTGGGCCATGGCCTCGTCCCAATGCACGACCTTGTCGTAGGCGCTGAGGGGAAACATGCAGACGAGGCAGAGCTTGGCCAGGAGCGGCACGGCCACGAGGTCGAGCCAGTTCAAGGGCGGTTCTCCCGTGTGCCCGACGTGGGGTGTGAGGCGGGCGCATCGATCATCGGGGCCTCGTCGCGACTGACGGAACGCGAGGGCGTGCCATGTGCCTTCAACGCCACGCCGTCCGTACGGTTGCGCCGCCTCGCAGCTCCGTGTGCACTGCAACGCGGAACGGGCCGAAAGGGCTCACGTTGGCCGTTTCGAACACCCGCCACCCACGCCTCTCCGCAAGGCCACCCATGTCCAAGGATCGTTACGACGTCATCGTCATCGGCAGCGGTCCCGGCGGCGGCTCCCTCACGGCGCGCCTGGCGCGGACCGGCAAGCGCATCCTGCTCCTGGAGCGCGGCGACTACCTGCCCCGCTCGCAGGCGAACTGGAGCGCCAAGACCGTGTTCGTCGATGGCGCCTACCAGGCCAAGGAGACCTGGTACGGCGGCGACGGGCGCGCCTTCAGCCCGGCCCTGCACTATTATGTCGGCGGCAATTCGAAGGTCTACGGCGCGGCCCTGCTCAGGATGCGCGAGCGCGACTTCGAGGCCGTGCGCCACGTCGATGGCGTTTCCCCCGCCTGGCCGCTGGGCTACGACGTGTTCGAGCCCTACTACACGGAGGCCGAGCGCCTGTTCGCCGTCCACGGCAACCGGGGCGAGGACCCCAATGAACCGTGGGCGAGCGCGCCCTACGATCATCCCGCCGTCTCCCACGAGCCGCGCATCCAGCAGCTCTCGGACGACTGGGCCGCGCACGGACTGCACCCGTTTCACCTGCCGCTCGGCATCAAGCTCACCGAGAAGAACGGCCGCCCGACGCCGACGAGCACCTGCATCCGCTGCGACGCCTTCGACGGGTTCCCCTGCCTCCTGAACGGCAAGGCCGACGCCCAGGTGATGACCGTCGACCCGACGCTCGCCGCCCACGACAACGTCACCCTGCTGGTCAACGCCTACGTCTCACGCCTGGAGACGGATGCGTCGGGCCGCCGGGTGACTTCGGTCCATGTGACCCGCGAGGGGGCGGAGGAGCGCTACAGCGCCGATATCGTCGTGGTGGCGTGCGGTGCCCTGTCGTCGGCCCTGCTGCTCCTGCGCTCCCACTCCGACGCGCACCCGAACGGTCTGGCCAACGGCTCGGATCAGGTCGGGCGCAACTACATGCGCCACAACATGTCGGTGCTGATGGCGCTCTCCAAGGAACCCAACGACACGGTGTTCCAGAAGACGCTCGCGGTGTCGGACTACTACTTCGAATCGAAGGCGTGGGAGTATCCCATGGGCCTGATCCAGATGTGCGCCAAGACGCAACCGGACCAGATCCGCGGCGAGGAATTTCCGAAATGGACCGGGTTCCTGCCCGACGCGCCGTTCGCGATGGTGGCGCGCCACTCCATGGATTTCTGGCTTCAGAGCGAGGACCTGCCGCATCCCGACAACAGAGTGAGTCTCGCGCGCGACGGCCGGGTGATCCTCGACGTGAAGGAGAACAACCGCGCCGCCCACGACCGCCTGCGCGACACCCTGGAAGGCTTGCTCCGGCCGGCCGGCGCCTACACCTACCTGTTCGAGCGCTCGCTCTACCTCGGCAAGAACATCCCGTTGAGCGGCACCGCCCACCAGGCCGGAACCCTGCGGTTCGGCACCGATCCCCGATCCTCCGTGCTCGACCTCGACTGCAAGGCCCACGAGGTCGACAACCTCTACGTCACCGATGCGAGCTTCTTTCCCTCCATCGGTGCGGTGAACCCCACCCTGACCATCGTGGCCAACGCGCTGCGGGTGGCGGCGCATCTGGAGGAGCGCTTGGGCTGAGCCCAGGACGCTCCCGCCTCAGCTCAGGCGGCCCGCACGGTGGCGAGGAAGCCGTCGACTTCCGCCCGCAGGCTCTCGGATTGGCGCGCGAGGTCGGCGGAGGCCTGCCGGACCTGTCCGGCGGATGTCCCGGCTTCGTCGGCGGAGCGGGCCACCGCCGCGATGTCCTGCGTCATCGCCCCGGTGCCGGCAGAGGCTTGGCCCATGTTGCGGACGATCTCCTGGGTGGTGACGCCCTGCTCCTCGACGGCCGCCGCGATGCTGCCGGTGACCTGGCTCATGCCCTCGATGCGGCCGACGATGCCCTGAATCGCGCCGGCGGCCTCCCCGGTGGCGGCCTGGATCGCCTCCACCTGCTGGCCGATCTCCGTGGTCGCGCGCGCGGTCTGCTCGGCCAGGTTCTTGACCTCGGCCGCGACCACGGCGAAGCCGCGCCCGGCCTCGCCGGCCCGCGCCGCCTCGATGGTGGCGTTGAGCGCCAGAAGGTTGGTCTGGCCGGCGATCTGCGAGACGATCCCGACGACGTCGCCGATGCGGGCGGCGGCGGCGGAGAGCCGGCGCATGGTCTCGGCGGTCCGGCTCGCCTCGCCCACGGCGTTCCGCGACATGTCGGCGGCCTGCTCGACCTGACGGCCGATCTCCTCCACGGTCGCGCCGAGTTCCTCCGCCGCCGCCGCGACGGCGTTGACGTTGCCGGCCGTCTCGTGCGCCGTCGCCGCGACGGTGCCGGAGCGCCGGGCGGTGCCGGCCACGGCGGTGATCATGCTGTCCGAGGCGTGGTTGAGGCCGGTCGCGGCCTGCGAGACCGTCTCGACGATGCGGCCGACCGAGCGCTCGAAGCCGTCGGCGAGGTCGGCGAGCAGGACGCGCCGGTCGGATTCCTCCCGCATCCGCGCGGCGGCATTCGTCTCGAGCTGCCGGGCCGCATCCTCCAGGGAAATGTCCCGGATGGTGACGACGGCCCGCGCGATGCCGCCGATCTCGTCGGTGCGCCCGGCGCCCGGCACGTCGGCCAGGGGCTCGCGGCGGGCCAGGGCGTCCAGCGCCCGGGTGAGGGCGCCGAGGGGACGGACGATGGAGCGCGCGAAGAGCAGGCCGAGGAGCGCGGTGGCTGCGAGGACGCCGAGCGCCGCCAGGGCGAGGGCGCGGGTGAGGGTCGCCACCGCGGACAGGATTTCGTCGTCGGATTGCGTGGCGACCAAGGTCCAGGGTGCGCCCATGACCGAGACCTTGGCCGTCGCCGCCATGCGGTTGCCGTCGGCGGCCGCGTAGCCGAAGGCTTGGCCGGTGGCGAGGAGCGCCGAAGCAAGACCGAACTCCGCCGCCTCCCGTCCGGCCGTCGCGCCGCCGCCGAGGGGGGCATTGCTGCGCAGGCGCCCGTCGGCGCCCAAAGCCACGACCTGGCCGGTGTCGCCGAGGCCGCCGCGATCGGACAGGGTCCGGTCGAACAGGGCAGGCGTGACGCGCATCACCACGAAGCCGATGCGCTCGGCCGCCTGGCCGGTGCCCATGGCGACGTTGGCGCGACGCGCGATGGAACGCCCGAGGAAGGCCGAGGGACCGGCCTCGGCCGGGTAGGGTGCGAAATCCTCGAAGAGGGTCGCGTCGGCATCGGCGGCTTTGAGGCGCTGGACCAGGCGGGCGAGGCCGGTTTCGGCAAGCTCGCGCTCGGACAGGGCGTGAGCGAAATCCGCGCCCTTCGTGGTGGTGTAGACGAGGCGCCCATCCTCCGAGACGAAGATGAGGTCGGCGTAGCCGCGCCGCTCGACGAGCTTGCGCGCCACCTCCTGCACCTTGCCGTGACGGCGCCCGTACATGGTGCCCGCTGCCTCGGCGGCGAGGCGATCCTCGGGTTTGGGCGCGGACGTGTAGGCTTGGACGATCCGCGCGAAGTCGGCCTTGGCCGGATCGAGGGCCTCGACGAGGTCCGCGAAATTGCCGCCGACCTGCGGATTGGCCGCCGTGGTGACGAGATCGCCGGCGGCCCGCTCAGCGACGAGTTCGATGCCGATCTTGCGGGCGTCCGCCGCCAGCTCCAGCCGGTTCCGGGCGCCCTCGATGAGGCCGGACCGGGCGAAATGCCAGCTCAGACCCCCCATGGCGGTGGCGCTGACGAGGGCGAGACCGACCGTGATGGCGGGAAGACGAACCTTGAGACTGGAGAGAGCAGACATTCAGCGGCACCACGAGAGGGGAGCTTTCGTGTGCCGAAGGAACGCTAAGAATTTCTTATTATCCCGTTCGCGAACAGGATGAACGAAAAACGATACTGAATTATAATCGGAGCTTTTTCGCAAAGATCGATTGTATCTCAGTTCTTCAAAGAAAAAACTTATAGTAGATTTTTTGGAAAATTGAATCCCGCATGGGTTGTGCCCTGTGCATGCGGTCAGGCAGGCCAGGGAGGCACGGCGCTCAGGCGCCCTGCGCCTCCGCCCCATCGTCGAGGAACATCCGATAGGCCGGGTTGTCGGTCTCGTCGATGCAGGGATAGCCGAGGGCGTCGATGGCCGCGTCGAACCGGGCGCGCTCGGCCGGCGGTACGGCGATCCCGGCCAGGACCCGGCCGTAATCGGCGCCGTGGTTGCGGTAATGGAACAGGGTGATGTCGAACCCCTCGCCGAGGCCGTCGAGGAACTTCATCAGGGCGCCCGGCCGCTCGGGGAACTGGAAGCGGCAGAGTCGCTCGTCGACGAGCCCCGTCGCCCGTCCGCCGACCATGTAGCGGATATGGACCTTGGCCATCTCGTTGTCGCTCATGTCGAGGGCGCGGTAGCCGGCCGCCGACAGTTCGGCGATCAGGGCGCGCTTCTCCGGCGCACCGCCGGGCAGGTTGATGCCGACGAAGATCTGCGCCTCCGCGCCCCGCGCGTAGCGGTAGTTGAACTCGGTGATGGCGCGCGGGCCGAGGGTCTGGATGAAGGCGCGGTAGGCGCCGGGGCGCTCGGGGATCGTCACCCCGAGCAGCACCTCGCGCTGCTCGCCGATCTCGGCGCGCTCGGCGATGTGGCGCAGGCGGTCGAAATTGAGGTTGGCGCCGCTGGAGATGGCGACCAGGGTGCCGGTCCCGTGGCCCTCGCGGTCGGCGTAGGCCTTGGCGCCGGCGAGGGCCAGGGCCCCCGAGGGTTCGGAGATCGCGCGGGTGTCGTCGAAGATGTCCTTGACCGCCGCGCACATGGCGTCGGTGTCGACGGTGATGACCCCGTCGAGGAACTCCCGGCACAGGCGGAACGTCTCCTCGCCGGCCTGGCGCACGGCGACGCCGTCGGCGAACAGGCCCACCGTGGGCAGGATCACGCGCGAATCCGCCGCGAGGGCCGCCGCCATGCAGGCGGCGTCGTCCGGCTCGACGCCGATCACCTTGGTCTCGGGCCGCAGGTACTTCACGAAGGTCGCGATGCCGGCGGCCAAGCCGCCGCCGCCGATGGGCACGAAGATCGCCTCGATGGGCCCGGAATGCTGGGTCAGGATCTCCATGCCGATGGTGCCCTGGCCGGCGATCACCTCGGGATCGTCGAACGGGTGCAGGAAGGTCAGCCCCTCGGCCGCCTCCAGCTCGCGGGCGTGGCCGAGGGCCTCGTCGAAGGCGTCGCCGAACAGGATCACCTCGGCGCCGCGCGCCCGGCAGGCATCGACCTTGATGGCTGGCGTGGTGCGCGGCATCACGATGACGGCGCGGACGTTCAGGCGGGCCGCCGCCAGGGCGACACCCTGCGCATGGTTGCCCGCCGAGGCGCAGACGACGCCGCGCGACAGGACTTCCGCGGAGAGGCCCGACATCTTGTTGTAGGCCCCGCGCAGCTTGAACGAGAACACCGGCTGCAGGTCCTCGCGCTTCAAGAGGATCGGCCGCCCGAGGCGCGCGGACATGCGCGGCATCGGGTCCAGCGGGCTCTCGATGGCGACGTCGTAGACGCGCGCGGTGAGGATCTTTCGGATGTAGTCGGTCAAGGAGACACGGGCTCCGGCGATGCCGCGATGCGGGAAACTGTGCCCGCACATAGGCCGTTGCCGGACAAGAAGCGAGGGAGGCCGATTCGCGAAGGGCGTGATCAGGGGTCGCGAAACCCCGTCGGCAGCCCGTCGATGCTGGCCGCGTTCTTCTCGGCCCGGTAGGCGCGCAGTCCCTCCTCGCCCTGGGCTTGCGCCCAGCGGTCGAGGATGGGGCGCTCGCCGACATGGTCGAAGAGCGGCACCGCATAGCCGCAGCTCGTCTGCACGAGGTCGACGGCGAGGAAGACGATCTGGCGCGCCCCGGCAGGCTCCGCGCTGCCGTAGAAGCGATCGAGGACGGCGACGTAGTCCGGCGTTCCCCGGAACGCGATGCGGCCCTTTCCGTACAGGCGCAGAATCGAGGGCGGACCGTCGAAGGCGCACAGCATCACGGTCAGGGCGCCTTCGGCCTTCACGTGGGCCGCCGTTTCGCTGCCGCTGCCGGTGAGATCGAGATACGCGACTGCGTTCGGGCCGAGGACGTGAAGATGCGTGGTGGAGCGCGGCGAGATGTTGACCCGCGCCCCCGCGGCACAGGAGCCGGTGAAGAAGATCTTTTGCGCTGCGATGAAGTCCCGATGCCGGTCACTGATCGCCGAGAACTGCTTTGCCATCGTGGCCCACCTCCCGGACGGGCGGTAGGGGCAAATCGGCGGCAACGCAAACGCCCCGCTCCCGCGTCAGCCGAGACGCTCGATCAGGGCGGCGACCCAGATCAGGGCTGCGATGCCCTGAGCCGAGAAGGTCCCGGCCGAAGCCAGATCCTTGACGATTCCGATCCTCGGGTGATGGTCGGGATGGAGATGGTCGCACAGCTTCTCGATGGCGGTGTTGAGGAACTCGGCCGCCAGCATGAGGAGCAGGCTCGCCAGCAGGGCGACACGCACCCACAGGGTCGTGCCCAGCAGCAGCCCCAGGGGCAGGCCGAGGACGAGGAGAACGAGTTCGAGGCGCACGGCGCGCTCGGTGCGCGCTCCGTGGACGAGGCCGCGCCAGGAATTGAGGAAGGCGAGGTACAGGGCGTGCATGGTCAGGTCTGCGCCGGAGCGTCCTTGGCTGGCGCGCCCTTGGCGATCCACTTGGCCAGGAGCGGTCCGGTGATCAGCACCACGAACAGCCGCAGGGTCTGCACGGCGAGCACGAACGACACGTCCGCCTTCGAGCCCACCGCGATGATCGCCACGGAATCGAGGCCGCCCGGGCTGGTGGCGAGGTAGGCCGTGAGGAAATCGATGGGCAGGAGGCGGGTGAGGCCGTAGGCCCAGCCGGCGCAGAGGGCGATGACCGCCACCGTCGCCACGAGGATACCCGGCAGGGCGGTCACCGTCTCGCGCAGGGTTTCCCGGCGGAAACGCAGGCCGACGTACCAGCCGATGGTCGCGTAAGCGAGGTCGAGGATCGACACCGGCAGGGCCATGCTGACGAGGCCCAGGGCGTGCAGCAGGGCGCCGAGGAGCATCGGTCCGACCAGGGCGGCGGCCGGCATTCGCAGGAGGTACGCGAGCCCAAAACCCGCCGCCGCGACCGCGAGGGTCGCCAGGACGGCCAGCGGCGGCGTCGCGTCGGGCACGGCGGCGGCGGGTGCGGCCACATCGGTGAGGAGGCGCGCCACCGCGGAGGCCGACAGCACCACGGCGACGACGCGGACGTACTGCATGAAGGCGACGAGGCGCGGGTCGGCGCCGTACTCCTCCGACATCGCCACCATGGCGGCGGCCCCGCCGGGCGAGGAGCCCCAGGCGGCGGTGGTGCCGGGCAGGATGCGCAGGCGGGTCAGGGCCCAGCCGACGACGGCGCCGGCCACCACGGTGACGAGGACCACGGCGAGGATGATCCAGCCGTCCTCCGTGATGGTGGCGACGATTTCGGTGGTGACGGCCTTGGCGACGAGGCAGCCGATCATCGCCTGCGCCGCGAGGAAGCCGGGCTTCGGGACGCCGAGCCCGGCGCCGCCGACGCCGAACGTAATGGCGGCGAGCATCGGCCCGAGCAGGAGGGCGGCGGGGAAATGTGCGACTGCGAGGCCGTACGCGAGGGCGCCCGAGGCCGCGACGAGCGCCGTCCAGAGGCCGAGGAACCGGAAAGAGAGCACAGCGGAGAGCCGGGAGCGGGGGAAGAACGGGCCTGCGCGCTACACCGGATCGGCCACGCTGTCACGACGCGCCCGTGGGGGACGGGGGGCGCCGTCGTCTCGGCAGGCGGCGGTGCCGGTCGGCGCGTGGGCGCGGAAGAAGGCGGCGAGATGCGACAGGCCGGCGCCGCGCGGGTCGCTGGCGCGCCAGGCGAGGGCGATGGTGCGGCCGGGGCCATCGACATCGAAGCCGCGCGTCACGGTCAGACCGCTCGGATCGGGGCTGGTCGGCACGGCGAGCGCCGGCAGCAGGGTGTAGCCGGCCCCCGCCGCCACCATGGAGCGCAGGGTCTCGAGGCTCGTGGCGTGGCGGCCCGCGGCACTTCCCGCGCCGCAGGCCGCCACGGTCTGGTCGCGCAGGCAATTGCCCTCGTCGAGGAGCAGGAGGTCCGGCCCGGCGATATCGCGGGCCCGCAGCGCCCCGCCCCGAGCGAGGGCGTGATCGGCCGGGCAGGCGAGCAGGAACGGCTCGACGAACAGCGGCGAGAGCGTCAGCCCCGACGACGGCACCGGCAGGGAGAGCAGGGCGGCATCGATGCGCCCGTCGCGGAGCCCCTCCAGGATCTCGGCCGTGCGGGCCTCGCTGAGCGCCAGGGCCAGCAGCGGAAACTCCTGGCGCAGGCTGCGCAGGACGAGGGGGAAGAGGTACGGCCCCAGGGTCTGGATCGCCGCGAGCACAAGGCGGCCGGTGAGGGGCGCGCCGCGTCCCTCGCTCGCCAGGACCAGCAGGCGCTGCGCCTCGGCCAGGACCGTGCGGGCCTGGCGGACGATGACCTGGCCGGCGGGGGTGAGCATCACCCGGCGGTTGCCGCGCTCGAACAGGACGAGGCCCAGGGCCTCCTCGAGCTTGCGCACCTGCACGCTGAGGGTCGGCTGGCTGACGTTGCAGCGCTCGGCGGCACGGCCGAAATGCGATTCCTCGGCGACGGCGACCACATATTCGAGGTCGCGCAGGGACAGTCCGGACAGGTTCATAGGCCCTGCCTATCAGAACGTTTGCCACGATGCATTGGCCAAACGGTCGGGGAGGGTTCATAAGCCTGTCTCAGAACTATTCCAGGGTCGATGTGTTTTTCGAGCCGTCCGGTTCCCGAACTGTCCCCTGGCCCGATCCAACGTTTTGGAGACAACGCCTCATGAGCGATCAGCGCCCGATTCTCACCACCCGCCAGGGCCATCCGGTCCGCGACAACCAGAGCACCCGCACGGTGGGCGAGCGCGGCCCCGCGACCCTCGAAAACTATCAGTTCATCGAGAAGATCACCCATTTCGATCGTGAGCGGATCCCCGAGCGCGTGGTGCATGCCCGCGGCGCCGGTGCGCACGGCTACTTCGAGGCTTACGGCAAGATCGGCAACGAGCCGGCGTCCAAGTACACCCGTGCCCGCGTGCTCAACGAGACCGGCGTGAAGACGCCGATGTTCGTGCGCTTCTCCACGGTCGCCGGCGCCAAGGAGTCGCCCGAGACCGAGCGCGATCCGCGCGGCTTCGCGGTGAAGTTCAAGACCGTCGACGGCAACTGGGATCTTGTCGGAAACAACCTCAAGGTCTTCTTCATCCGCGACGCGATCAAGTTCCCCGACATGATCCACGCGTTCAAGCCCGACCCGGTGACGAACCGCCAGGAGGCGTGGCGCTTCTTCGACTTCGTGGCTCAGCACCCCGAAGCGATCCACATGGTGACCCACCTGAAGTCGCCCTGGGGCATTCCCGCGAACTATCGCGAGATGGAGGGCTCGGGCGTCAACACCTACAAGCTCGTCAACGACCAGGGCGAGGCCGTGCTCTGCAAGTTCCACTGGGAGCCGAAGCAGGGCATCCGCAACCTGACTTCGGCCCAGGCGTCCGAGATCCAGGCCAAGGATGTCGGCCACGCCACCCGCGACCTCTACGACAACATCTCCAAGGGCAACTTCCCCGAGTGGGAGTTCTGCGTGCAGATCATGCCCGACGGCCCGAACGACCACCTGTCGTTCGATCCCCTTGACGACACCAAGCTGTGGCCGGTGGAGGACTTCCCGCTCCTGCCGGTGGGCCGCATGGTGCTCGACCGGGTGCCGGACAACTTCTTCGCGGAAGTCGAGCAGTCGGCCTTCGGGACCGGCGTTCTGGTCGACGGCATCGACTTCTCGGACGACAAGATGCTCCAGGGCCGCACGCTGTCCTACTCGGACACGCAGCGTTACCGCGTCGGCGCCAACTACCTGCAGCTGCCGATCAATGCGCCGCAGCCCGGCGTGAAGGTCTACTCGAACCAGCGCGACGGCCAGATGACCTACGGCGTCGACGGCACCGGCCAGAACCGGCACATCAACTACGAGCCCTCGACCCTGGCCGAAGGCCTGCGTGAAGCCCCCAAGCCGGCACGTGACTATCACCAGCCGGTGCAGGGCCAGCTCGGCCGCTACCAGACCTCGCGCACCGAGGACGACTACGCCCAGGCCGGCGTACGCTACCGCTCGTTCCAGGATTGGGAGCGCGACGACCTGATCGCCAACCTCGTCGGCGACATGAAGCAGTGCCCCGAGGCGATCCAGCTCCGGATGGTCTGGCACTTCTCGCACGCGGATGCGGATTACGGCCGCCGCGTCGCCGAGGGTGCGGGCATCGACCTCGCGAAGGCTCTAGCCCTGCCGCCCCTGCCGGGTCGCGCGGCTCCGGGCAAGCGTCTCGAGGCCGAGACCTACACGGATGGCAGCCACGCCCACCGCGTCGCCGCCGAGTGACCTGAGACCGTCTTCAGGTTTGTGGACGGCCACAAGCCCCGCAGGGTCACCCGACCCTGCGGGGCTTTTTCATGCCGCGCGTCGCCCGGTCCGACCCGTCGTGGCCGCGACCGTCAGGCGGTACGCGACAAGTCGAAAATGACACCGCGCAAGCAACGTCACCCGCGCGATGGGATCGCGATAAAGCATCGGCATCGCTCCGATGCCGCGCCGATGCGGAACCGCGACACGCCGAAAACTGCCTCCCTGTTTGCGCAGAGCCGATCTCCCTTGCCCTCTGTTCAGCAATATATAGCCCTCACGGGTATTTCACGACGATATACAAATCGAAATCTTGCAAAATTGCCGAATAAACTCTGTACGATACCGTATATTCAAGGTTTGATTCACAAGAATAGTTCTGTTCACTCGCCTCGATCCTGCGTCTGCAAGATATTTTTCATGTTTCTCGCGGAGTAATCCATACAACCGGAGGTGGCTTGGGTTTTTGGCCCGGCGAGAGAGACGAACGCGCGATGAGCAGGCCGCCCAGGACAATCGATTCGCTCGTGACGCGCGATCAGCTCAACGCCGTGCACCAGGCGCTGCTCCCGACATTGATCTCGAACGTCTTCGTGTCCGGCTCCTTCGCCTTCATGATGTGGCCCAGCGTCGACCATGTTTTCCTGCTCGCCTGGGTGGGCTCCAATGCCGGCATCAACCTGATCCGTATTCTACTGGCATCGTACTGGCACAAGACCGGACAGTCGGACCGATATCCCGATCGAGTCCTTTTCTACTTCGTGCTCGGCGCATTCCTCTCCGGCCTGTGCTGGGCGGCCGGGCTCATCGGAGTCGCGGTTGCGGGGCAGGCCTACACCATCGCCACAGGTCTGGCCTTCTGCGGGATCACCGCCGGTGCGGTGATCCAGTCGACGGCCCATCGCGGGGTCGTCCTCGCCTTCGTGGTGCCGAACAATCTCGTGCTGATCCTGCTGTTTGCGAGTGCCGGTCCGATCGAGTCGCGCGTCCTCGCCCTGAACCTGTTGCTGCTCGCCATTCTCATGGTGAAGGCCTCCTACAGGACAGAGCGACACTTCAAGGATGCCACGCGCCTCAAATACGAAGCCACCCATCTCGCCGCGTCGCTGCAGTCCGCGAATGTCGTGGCGACGCAGGCCGTCCATCGCCTGGAATACGTCGCGAACCACGATCACCTCACCGCCCTCGCCAACAGGATCGCCTACCAGAAGGCGTTCGACCAGTTCCTGGCACGCTCCGCTTCCGGCGAGGGTGATCTGACGATCATGTTGATCGATCTGGACCGCTTCAAGGAAATCAACGACACCCTGGGCCATGCGGAAGGCGACGCAGCGCTGATGGAAGTGGCCCGGCGCCTGAAAAGCCTCCTGACGCCCGACGATCTGATCGCGCGCCTGGGCGGCGACGAGTTCGCCGCGCTCATCTTCCGGCCGACGATGGCGGCAGAGGACGAAGCGATCGCCGAGAGAATCGTGGACCGGCTCCGCGAACCGTTCCTGCTCGCCGATCAGGCGTGGCAGACCGGAGCCAGCGTCGGCTTCGCGCGTTTCCCGGAGGACGGCGGCACGGTGAAAGATCTGCAGGTCTGCGCCGATATCGCGCTCTACCGCGCCAAGTCGGACGGACGCTCGGCTTGGCGCGCCTTCAGCGAGGACATGCGGCGCGGCGCGGCGATCCGGCAAGTGATCGGACGGGACCTCGCCACCGCCGTGGACGAGGGTGGCATCGAGGTCTGGTTCCAGCCGCAGATCGACGGCAGGACCGGCGAGGTCAGCGGGTTGGAAGCGCTCCTGCGCTGGAAGCATCCGGAACTCGGATGGCTGTCGCCACCGGATGTGGTCCAGGCCGCCGCCGCCACGCGCCAATCCGAGCGTCTCACCCGGGCCGTGCTTCAGGGCGTGTGCCGCATGGCGCAGAGGCTCGCGCAGCTGGGACGCCCGGGCATCGTCGTGTCGCTCAACGTCTCGCCCGACGAGTTCGGCACCTACGCGGTCGCCGACATGATCGCGCAGGAGCTGACGGCCCACGGGGTCGCGCCGACATCGATCGCGATCGAGATCACCGAGGAGGCCGTCTACTCCACCGAGCGCGGCGGGGCCGATCTCGCCGCCTTGAGACGGATGGGCGTCCGGATCATCGTCGATGATTTCGGTGTCGCCTACTCGTCGATCGGCTCCCTGCGCACCATCCGATTCGACGGGATCAAGATCGACAAGAGCTTCATCCAGGATGTGGGGGACGAACAGAAGGACCACAGGCTGACGGGGGCGATCATCGCCTTCGCGCAATCCCTCGGCGTCGACGTGGTCGCCGAGGGCATCGAGACGAAGGCGCAGGCGGATACGCTCGCCGGCCTCGGCTGCCTCGTCCTGCAGGGATACTATTTCGCGCGGCCCATGCCTCAGGCGCAGACCCTCGCCTGGATCACGCAGAACATCTCCGCCGCGTCGAATCCGGCTGTCGGCGCAGCGGAGACGTATCCCCCGGGACTGGAGCCGCCCGATCAGACCGGCGACGGGATCGGTCAGCCGGCGCGGCACCCGAGCGAAGCCGAACCCCGCATCGCGAAGCGATCACACGGCGCTCGCATGATGCGGGCGATGGCCTGAGCGGAAACCGCCTTCCGCCGTCGCGCGGCGATCGGCCGGAAGGGCGCCCGTCGGTCAGGGTGCGCCGACCTTGCGGTCGCGGCCGGCACCGAGGCCGAACAGCAGCGCGCCGAACGCGATTGCGCAGAACAGGCCGAGGGAGGCGCCCCAACTCCCGCTGGCGTCGTGCGCGAGGCCGAAGCCCAGGGGACCGAAGGCGGCGAGGGTGTAGCCGACGCTCTGCGACATCGCCGCGAGGGATGCCGTCGAGGCGGCATCGCGCGCGCGCAGGACGATGATGGTCAGCCCGAGGCCGAACAGGCCGCCGATTGCGAAGCCGAGCAGCATCCCGAAGGGCCGTACGAGGCCGACCGGGCCGACGGCCAGGGCGAGCAGGGCGCCCACGGCCAGGGCGAGGAGACCAGCCACGAAGAGGCGCTGATCGCGGACACGGGCGGCGAGGGTGGGCACCAGAAGGGCGGCCGGCGCCTGCCCGAGTCCCATCAGCGACGACACCAAGCCGGCATCGACCGCGCTCAGACCGCGATCGTGCAGCACCACCGGCAGCCAGCCGAACATGATGTAGGCGAGCGAGGATTGCAGGCCCATGAAGCCGGTGACCTGCCAGGCGAGCCTGTCCCGCCAAAGGGGCCGGCGGCGCACGGAGCGCTCGGCCGGATCGGTGGCCCGGGCGAAGGGCAGCCAGGCCAGGGTCGCGACGAGGGCCGGAACGCCCCAGAGGCCGAGGGCCGGGGACCAGCCGTCTACGGATTGGGCGAGGGGGACGCTGAACCCGGCCCCGGCGGCGGCCCCGAGGCACAGCACCATGGTGTAGAGCCCGGTCATGAGGCCGACCCGGCTCGGAAAATCGCGCTTCACGAGGCCCGGCAGCAGGACGCCCGCGAGGCCGATCCCCATGGCGGCGACGCACGCGCCGACGAAGAGCGGCCCCAGGCCGCCCAGGCCGCGCAACCCAGAGCCGAGGGCGACCACGGCGACGGCGAGCAGCACGCCCCGGTCGGCGCCGAGGCGGCGGATCACCACGGGACCCAGCGCGCAGGCGAGGCCGATGCACAGCACCGGCAGGGTGTTGAGAAATGCGGCCCCGGCGGTGCTCAGCCCCGTCGTCGCCCGGATCGCCTCGAGGAGGGGACCGACCGTGGTCAGGGCCGGCCGCATGTTGAACGCGACGAGCATCATCCCGATGCCGACGAGGGCGGGACGGACAGAAGCGGAGCGCGACCCGCTCATGCCATGCGACGCCATCTCATCTCATGCGATCCCTGGCGACCGGCGACGCGCGGCGAACGCCCCGAGGAACGCGAGTCCGAGCATCATTGCAAACGGCGCGTCGCCGAACCGGGCGTAGGTCGTGCGCCGGCTCAGGCGTACGGGAAGGCTCGCGTCGAGCACGCCCTCGACGCCGACGGGCAGGCTCGCGGTGATCCGCCCGTGGGCATCGACCACCGCCGAGATGCCGGTGTTGGCGTCGCGCACGAGGGGCAGCCCCTCCTCGACGGCGCGCAGGCGTGCCTGGGCGAAGTGCTGGCGGGGGCCGGGCGTGTCGCCGAACCAGGCGTCGTTGGTGAGGTTGAGGATCAGCCCCGGCACCGGCGGCGGACCGCCCGGGGTCGCCTCGGGCACGATGGCACCGGGAAAAATCGCCTCGTAGCAGATGGTGGCGGCGACGGGCGGCAGGCCCGGCACCGACAGGATGCGCTGGCGCGTCCGGTCGCCGGCGGTGAAGCCGCCCGGGATCGCCACGAACTGGCGGACGCGCAGCGCTCGCAAGGCCGCGTCGAGGGGCCCCGGCAGGTACTCGCCGAAGGGGACGAGGTGGACCTTGTCGTAGACGTCGCCAAATTTCGGGCCGGCCGCGATGGTTAGGATCGAATTGAAGAAATGCGGGCGCTCGCCGGCGGCGGGCGTGTCGGCGCGCGCCGCGCCCGTGATGAGCTGCGTGCCCGACGGCAGGGCGGCGGCGATGCGCGCCAGCGCCGCCGGATCGCGCTGGATCAGGAACGGGAAGGCCGATTCCGGCCAGATCACGTGAGTGACGTCGGCGATCCCCGAACGATCGGGGGCGGCGGCCCGGTCGCTGAGTTCGATGTAGCGGTCGAGGATGTCCGCGCGGTTCTCGGGGCGGAACTTGGCGTCCTGGTTCAGGTTCGGCTGAACGAGGCGCAGGCGAATGCCGGCCACCGTGGCGTCCGGACCGGCCGGCAGGCGCGCGGCGCCGAGGAGGGCCATGGTCGCGAGGGCCAGTCCTGCCACGAGGGTCGGTACGAGGCGCACGGAGACGGTCGCGCCCGTGGCGAGGGTGGCGGGGGCGGCGGCGATGAGAACGGCGAGAAGGGTGAGGCCGTAGAGGCCGATGCCGGCGGCACTCTGCATCAGCCAGAGGTTCTGGCCGAGCGCCATGCCGAGGGTGTTCCAGGGAAACCCGGTGAAGAGGTGGCCGCGCAGCCATTCGCACGTGGCCAGACCGAAGGCGAGGGCCAGGATCCGCCCCGTACCCGGCGACCAGACGAGGCGGGCCAGCGCGAATCCGAGCCCGTAGAACAGGCCGAGCACGGCCGGCAGGCCGATCACCCCGAGGGGCAGGGCCCAGGCGAATTCCTCCGCCTCGACGAGGAAGGCCGAGCCGAGCCACCACAGGCCGGCCGTGAGGTAGCCGAAGCCCCAGGCCCAGCCGATGAGACCGGCGACCCGGAAGGTGCGCCAGGCGCTTCGGCCCGTCGCGGCCCCGTCGAGGAGCCAGACCCCGACGGACAGGGCGACGACGAGGGCCGGCAGTGCCCCGAAGGGCGGCATCGCCAGCGCCCCGAAGGCACCGGCGCAGTAGGCCAGGAGCAGCCGGCGCCACCCCGCGCTCAGCATCACCCACTGGGCGGGGAGGGCGAGGGGACCCGGCGCCGGCATGGCGTCGGCGCGGCTGCGGCTCATGACGCGACGGTCGCCGTCACGAAGCGGGGGCTTCGAGGCTCGGATTGGGCGAGGGCGGCGGCAGGGCCAGCGGCACGACCGACGTGATCCGCGCGTCGCCGCGCTGGAGGCGCAGTCGCTTCACCCGGCGCGGATCGGCGTCCAGGACCTCGAATTCGAGGTCGCCCGGTCCGGCGATGAGTTCGCCGCGCGAGGGCACGCGACCGGCGAGCGTGACGATGAGGCCGCCGATGGTGTCGATCTCCTCGGCCATCTCGCCCACCGCCGCGACGAGATCGACGCCGCTGGCCTCCGACACCTCGGCGAGGCCGGCGCGGGCGTCGGCGACGAACACCTCGCCTTCGCCCTCGACGCGGTGGACGAGGCGTCCCTCCGCCACGTCGTGCTCGTCCTCGATGTCGCCCACCACCATCTCGACGAGGTCCTCGATGGAGATGAGGCCGTCGGTGCCGCCGTACTCGTCGATGACCAGCGCCATGTGGGTGCGGGTCGCCTGCATGCGCACGAGCAGATCGATGGCCGGCATGGAGGGGGGCACGAACAGGACCGGGCGCTGGATGCGCGTGGACGCCAGGGTCGCCGAGAGATCGACATTGCCGAGGTTGAGATTGCGCAGCGCGCGGGCGCCACGGCGGGGGCGCGCGTGCGGCGCTTCGTCCAGGGGTTCAATGGGAGCCGCACCGAGACGGCGGCTGCCGGCTTCGGCGCGGGCGGCGATGTGATCGACGAAGTCGCGGATGTGGACCATGCCCTTCGGGTCGTCGAGGGTCTCCCCGTAGACGGGCAGACGCGAATGCCCGGCCGTGCGGAACAGCTTGAGCAATTCGCCCAGACTCGTGTCCATGGATACGGCGACGATGTCGATGCGCGGGATCATCACATCGTCGACCCGCACCTTGTGCAGGCCGAGCACGTTCTTGAGCATGGCCCGCTCGATGGGCGAGAAGGCGTTCTCACCCGAATCGGGCTCGGCCAGCCGGTCCTCGATGTCGTCGCGCAACGAGTCGCGCGGCCGGAGGTGGAACACGTGCAGCAGACGGTCGTACCAGGGCTCGCGGGCCTGAGCCTCACCGTCATGTGCGCTGGGCGCGGCCTGGGCCGCGCCGCGACTTCGATCGTTCGTCATGTCTCTCTGATCTGGGATGGCCGGCGTTGCAGCCGCTCAATCGGCGTAGGGATCGGGCATGCCGAGGGTGGCGAGGGCCGCGACTTCGAGCGCCTCCATGGCCTCGGCGTCCGCGTCGCCCGTCTCGTGGTCCTGACCGAGGAGGTGGAGGGTGCCATGGACAAGGAGGTGCGCGAGGTGATGGCTGAGCGGCTTCGATTGCTCGCCACTCTCGCGCAGCATCGTGTCATACGCAAGAACGACATCGCCGAGGGGCCGCGCCATTCCCGCATGGGGGGGCTGCGGGGCCGCCGGAAACGACAGGACGTTGGTGGGTCGGTCCTTGCCGCGCCAGGTCTTGTTCAGCGCCTGCACGGCCGCGTCGTTAGTCAGCAGGACGCTGACCTCGACCGCCCCCCCGGGGGATTCCGGCACGACGGCGAGGCCGGCCTCGACGGCGCGAATCACGAAAGCTTCGAGGTCGGGCGCTACGCCGTCCCAGCGCGCGTCCTCGACGGCGACGTCGATCTCGTTCTCGAGGGTCATGCGAGGGGACGGCGGCGCGGGTTCGGATTGCGGTCCGAATCGTGCTCGCCGTGGGCGGCCGACTCGTAGGCGGTGACGATGCGGCGCACGAGGTCGTGGCGGACCACGTCGACATCGCGAAACGTGACGCGGCCGATGCCCTCGACGCCGTCGAGGATGTTCACCGCCTCGACGAGGCCCGAGCGCTGGCCCGGCGGCAGATCGACCTGGCTCGGATCGCCCGTGATGATCATCCGGGAGTTCTCGCCGAGGCGGGTGAGGAACATCTTCATCTGCATGGAGGTGGTGTTCTGTGCCTCGTCGAGGAGCACCACGGCATTGGTGAGGGTGCGCCCGCGCATGAAGGCCAGCGGCGCGATCTCGATGATTCCGGTCTGGAGGCCGCGGTCGACGTGACGCGCCTCCATGAAATCGTAGAGGGCGTCGTAGATCGGGCGCAGGTACGGATCGACCTTGTCGCGCATGTCGCCGGGCAGGAAGCCGAGGCGCTCGCCGGCCTCGACGGCGGGGCGGGACAGGATGATGCGCTCGACATGGCCCTGCTCCAGCAGGGAGACGGCGTGGCCCACGGCGAGCCAGGTCTTGCCGGTGCCGGCGGGCCCCTCGGCGAAGACGAGCTCGCGGGTGCGCAGGAGCTTGATGTAGGCGTCCTGCGCCGTGTTGCGGGCGCGCACGGCGCCGCGCCGGCGGGTGGCGATCTGGTCGAAGACCGGCCGGTCGGGCTCGGCGCTGACTTCCGCCGCCGGGAACAGGGTGCCCTGCTGCGTTGTCTCCTGGATCGCGCCGTCGACGTCGCCGAGCGTCAGGGCGGTGCCGCTCGCCCGCACCCGGGCGTAGAGGCGCTCGAACACCTTTCGGGCTTTCTCCGCCGCCTCGGGCGAGCCCTTGATGACGAGGTGGTTGCCCAGAGCCGTGGCGACCACGTCGAGGCGCCGCTCGATATGGGCGACGTTCTGGTCGTACTGGCCGAAGACGAGGCTCGCGAGGCGGTTGTCGTCGAAGGTCAGGGACGCCTCGAGGGATTCGACGATCTCACCCGTGCGCGCCGCCGGGCCGCGCCCGCGCAAGGGGCCGCCCCGGCCGATCCCGTCAGATGCTGGCACGCACAGTTCCTTCGTTGGCGATGGGATGGGATCGACGCGCGCTCAAGCCGCGACCGCCGCGTCGGCGACGGCCTCGCCGAACAGGCTGTTGGAGCCGGCCCGGACGATCCGCACGGGCACCAGGGTGCCGATGGTGGATGTGGGCGCGTCGAACTGGACGGGAAGGAGGTGAGGCGTCTTGCCCGCGACCTGACCGGGATGGCGCCCGGCCTTCTCCACCAGCACCTCCACGACCGACCCGACATAGGAGGCGTTGAAGGCGTGGCGCTGCGCGTCCAGCAGGGTCTGGAGGGCGTGCAACCGGCGGGTCTTCACGTCCTCCGGTACCGCATCGGCCCAATCCGCCGCTGGGGTCCCGGGACGGGCGCTGTACTTGAAGGAGTAGGCGCTGGCGAACCCGATGTCTTCGACGAGCCGCATCGTCTCGTCGAACTCGGCTTCGGTCTCACCGGGGAAGCCGACGATGAAGTCCGACGACAGGGCGATGTCGGGCCGCACGGCGCGGACCTCGGCGATGCGTTCGCGGTAGGTATCCGCCGTGTGCTTGCGGTTCATCGCCTTCAGGACCCGGTCCGAGCCCGACTGCACCGGCAGGTGCAGGAACGGCATCAGGGACGGCAGGCTGCGATGCGCCGCGACGAGGTCGGGCGTCATGTCGTTGGGGTGGCTGGTGGTGTAGCGCAGGCGCAGGAGGCCGGGCAGGGCCGCGATCTCGCGCATGAGGTCCGTGAGGGTGGCGCCGCCGCCGTCGAGGCCGACGCCGTGATAGGCGTTGACGTTCTGGCCGATGAGGGTGATCTCGCGGGCGCCGCCCTGGAGCAGCCGTTCCGCCTCGGCCCGGATCGCCGCCACGGAGCGCGAGACCTCGGCGCCGCGGGTGTAGGGCACCACGCAAAAGGCGCAGAACTTGTCGCAGCCCTCCTGCACCGTGAGGAAAGCGGTGACCCCGAGGGTGCGCCGCGCCGGCAGGTGGTCGAACTTGTCCTCGATGGGGAATTCCGTGTCGACGACGCGCTTCGTGCGCGAGCGGGCGAGGAGGTCCGGCAGGCGATGATAGTTCTGCGGGCCGACGACCACGTCGACGCTCGGCGCCCGGGACAGGATCTCGGCGCCCTCGGCCTGGGCGACGCAGCCGGCGACCACGATGCGGGTGTCGTGACCGGCCGCCGCGCGCTCGTTCTTGAGGACCCGCAGGCGCCCGAGTTCGGAATAGACCTTGTCGGCGGCCTTCTCGCGGATGTGGCAGGTGTTGAGGATGACGACATCCGCCTCCTCCACCGTCTCCGTCGCGGTGTAGCCTTCGGCGCCGAGCACGTCCGCCATCCGGGTGGCGTCGTAGGCGTTCATCTGGCAGCCGTAGGATTTGACGAAGGCTTTCTTCAACAGTCCGGTCCCGACGCGAGTTTGGTCCAGCCCTTAGCACGGTTCGCGGAATGCGTCGCGATCCCCGGCCGGGGGCGATTGCCTCAGAGGGCGGGCACGCCGGAGGCCGTCTCGTCGGGCGCCGTGTCGGACAGGCGACGCGTGCCCCTCCAGACCGCGCCTGTCGGCGGACGGCCCGTGACCGCGCGCTGAAGGGCCTCGCGGACGGAGGCTTCGGCGAGGGCCGTCGCGCGCTTGCGGTCGGTGCCGGCCTCGAAGGCGATGGGGGCGCCCCAGACCACGTGCACATCGATGGGACCGTTCTCGAAGAACTCGGACAGGTGCGGCGCGAGCTCCATGTCGCCGTACCAGGCGATGCCCGGCCGCTCGGCCCGCACCAGGGGCAGGCCGTTGCGACGTGGATAGGTGATGGCCAGCGGCTGGAGCCGGATGCGGTCGGGGCCGCCGGTGGTTCCGTCGATGGCGGCGCGGGCCGCTCCGACGAGGGACGAGCGGAACGGCAGCAGGCGGGTGCCGTCCCCCGTGGTGCCCTCGGCGAACAGCACGATGAGGTCCCCTCCGGCGAGGCGATCGGCGACGGTGGCGTTGACGTCCGCGGTGGCTGCCCGGCGGGCCCGGTCGATGAACACCGTGCGCTGCAGCCGCGCCAGGGTGCCGACGACCGGCCAGCTCGCGATCTCGGATTTGGCCACGAAGGACAGGGGGCGCAGGGACCCCAGCACGAGAATGTCGAGCCAGGAGATGTGGTTGGCGAGGACCAAGGCCGGCTCGCCCGGTGCCGGCGGGGTGCCGCTCTGGGTCACGCGCACGCCGAACAGGCGCAGGAAGGTCCGGTGGAACCGCGTCGGCAGGTCGCCCGCCAGGCGCCCGCGCCCGTAGCGCCGGCTGAGCAGATGGGGCCCGACCATCAGCCCGAAGGCGAGGGCGCAGAGCGCGAGGCGCAGGATCGTACCGATGCGGGTCATCGGGCCGCCGGGCGCCTCACGCCAGCTCGGCCGTCATGGTGAGGGCGGTGGCGCGGCCGCCATCGGCGCGGGCGTAGTAACCCGTGCGTTCGCCGACCTGCCGGAACCCGTGGCGGGCATAGAGCTTGAGGGCCGGCGCGTTGCCCTCGTCAACCTCGAGATGGACCCGGCGCACGCCGCTTAACGCGAGGTGGGCGAGGTGGTCGGCGACGAGCCTGCGGCTCAGGCCGTGGCCGCGCGCGCTCGGCGCCAGCACCACGGTGAGGATCTCGGCCTCGTCCGCGGCCTTTCGCGAGAGGACGAAGCCCTGGATCGTGCCGCCCTTCCACAGGGCATGGGCCTCGGTGGAGCGCTCGCACAGCATGCGCTCGAATTCGTGGGCGTCCCACGGCCGGGCGAAGGCGGTGGCGTGGAGCCGGGCGAGGGCCCGGGCCTGACCGGAATCGCGCAAGGGCGCCACGTAGGGCGCCCCGCCCCAGGCCTCCCACCACGCGGACCACATCTCGAAGGGCCAGAACGGGGTCATCGGTCGCGTCATCGGCGGGCGAGCCTCGCGTGATCCTGGGGCTGCGCGTCGGGGCCGCGCAGGTAGAGCGGGCGGGCGAGGGCCTGGGCCGGGTCGGCCAGCATGCCGAGGGAGGCGATCCAGGCGATGTCGGCGGGCCCCGTCCCGGCGAGCTGCACGTCGAGGCCGCGCGCTTTCAGGAGGGCGGCCAGCGCCGGCGCGCCGGAGCCTACGAGGGTCACGGTGCCGTCGAGCATGGCGGCGGCTTCCTCCAGGGGAAGCAGGCTCGGGGGGACGACGATGCCGTCGGCCATGCTCATGGCCTGGAGGTAGACCGCACCGTGGCGGGCATCGATGGCGGCGACGATGAGGCCGTCGCCGTTGAGGGCCAGAAGGGGGGCGAGCAGGGCCGACAGGGTGGTGACGCCGACGACGGGGATGCCGACGGCGAGTCCGATGGCGCGGGCCGCCGAGAGGCCGACGCGCAGGCCGGTGTAGCTGCCGGGGCCGACGGTGACGGCGACGCGGTCGAGGGCCTCGAAGCCGCCTTCCACGCGCGACACCACGCGCTCGACCATGGGCAGCAGGGCCTCGGCATGGCCGCGCCCGAGGATCATCGACTCGTGGGCGAGGAGATCGTCGGACGCATCCGTCGCGATGCAGACGGAGCAGGCGTCGAGCGCCGTGTCGATGGCCAGGATACGCAACGTCACTCCCGATGTGCCCCGGCCCGCATGAGCCGATCACGCTCCCGCCGGGGCCTTGAATGCGAGCCCGCCGGGACCTGGATGGTAGGACAAAAACGGCCGCCCCGTGAGTGCGGAGCGGCCGGATCGGAGAGATTCGCGGTGCAGTGTTGCCGCTTTGCGCCGAAAGGCGGCGCGCCTCAGGCCCTCAAATGGCTTGGACTTCGCGGATCTCCGGCAGGAAGTGGCGGAACAGGTTCTGGACGCCGTTGCGCAGGGTCGCGGTGGAGGAGGGGCAGCCCGAGCAGGCGCCCTTCATCTCGAGGTAGACCACGCCTTCCTTGTAACCCCGGAAGGTGATGTCGCCGCCGTCGCCGGCCACCGCCGGGCGCACGCGGGTCTCGAGCAGGTCCTTGATGGTGACGACCGTGTCGGCGTCGGCCGGATCGAAGAATTCTTCCGCGTCGTCGTCCGCGGAACTGGTGCCCTCGGCCAGGACCGGAGCGCCGGACTGGAAATGCTCCATGATCGCGCCGAGGATGGCGGGCTTCACCTGCGGCCACAGGTTCTCGTCCTCGGCCTTGGTGACGGAGATGAAGTCGTGGCCGAAATAGACCCCGGCGACGCCCGGCACGTCGAACAGGCGCTGGGCCAGGGGCGAGCGAGTGGCGGCCTCGGCGTCGCGCGCCTCGAAGGTGCCGGTGTCCAGCACCACGCGGCCGGGCAGGAACTTCAGGGTGGCGGGATTCGGGGTGGCTTCGGTCTGGATGAACATGGGTGCGAGGATCCTCGTCCGCTGCGCCGGTTCAAGGCCGGCCGGGAATGATGCCGGATACATCCAGCATGGATATCCATGTGGACCCCGTGGATGATTTTCTCAACTCCCGGGGGGATCGCAGCGGCGTGTTGCCAAAGGAAGTTCGCGAATCTCCGAGAGCGAGATTCACGAAAAAAGCTACGCTGCGTAGACAAAAATACACGCCTCGTGTATGGCCCGCCTCAACTCAAAACAGGATGCCGAAATCCTGACGCCCACGATCCCATCCGGGGATTCCGGGCGCGCACCGGCAGGACGTGACCGATGAACATCATCCAGCAGCTCGAGCAGGAGCAGATCGCTTCGCTCAACAAGACCATTCCCGACTTTCAGCCCGGCGACACGGTCATCGTGAACGTCAAGGTGAAGGAAGGCGAGCGCACCCGCGTGCAGGCCTACGAGGGCGTGTGCATCGCCCGCTCCGGCGGCAGCCTCAACGAGAGCTTCACCGTCCGCAAGATCTCCTACGGTGAAGGCGTCGAGCGCGTGTTCCCGCTCTACTCGCCCCTCATCGAATCCATCACCGTCGTGCGTCGCGGCAAGGTGCGTCGCGCCAAGCTGTACTACCTGCGCGACCGTCGCGGGAAGTCCGCCCGCATCGTCGAGCGCGCCGACCGCCCCGCCGAGAAGGCCGCCAAGGCCGACGCCTCGAAGGCGAACAAGGACGCCCGCAAGGCCGAGAAGGCCGCCAAGTCCGCCGCGAAGACCGCCGCCGAGTAAGTCTTTCGGATTTGGACGAATGCAGAAGGCCGGGCGATTGCCCGGCCTTTTTCGTTTCCCATCGTCAGGCAGTGGGTGGGATGAGACGAGCAGATCTCCGCTCCCTGCTCATCCCCGCCGCAGGGCCTCCAGCACCTTCGCGCCCGGACGGCCGGTCTGCGGCATGCCGAGGCTGCGCTCGATCTCCTTGATGGCGTCGCGGGTCTTGGAGCCGACCTTGCCGTCGGGTTCGCCGACGTCGTAGCCACGGGCCGCCAGCCGGGTTTGGAGGTCGCGGCGCTCAGCCCGCGACAGGGGCGGATCGTCGGTGGGCCACTCGGCCTGGATGCCGGGGCGCCCCCGCAGGCGGTCGGACAGGACCGCGATGGCGAGGCCGTAGGATTCGGCGGCGTTGTAGGAGTAGAGCGCGTCGAAGTTCTTGGTGACGGCGAAGGCGGGGCCGTTCACCCCGGCGGGGATCAGGATGCCGATGGGCGCGTCGCCCGTGAGGGGACGGCCGTCGATGCGGGTCACGCCCAGGGACGCCCAGTGCGACACGGCGTGCCGGTTCTTGCGGCCGGCGGCACCGGCGTTGAAGCTGCGCGGCAGGCGGACCTCGTAGCCCCAGGGCTGACCGTTCTGCCACTTCGCCACGCGCAGAAAGTTCGCCGTGGAGGCGACGGCATCGGGAACCGAATCGACGAGGTCGCGGCGGCCGTCGCCGTCGCCGTCGACGGCGAGGCGCTGGTAGGTGGTGGGCATGAACTGGGTCTGGCCGAAGGCGCCGGCCCAGGAGCCGTTGAGGCGCGAGGGATCGATGTCGCCGCGCTCGATGATCTTGAACGTCGCCATCAGTTCGCCCTTGAAGAACTCCTTCCGGCGGTGGTTGGCGCAGATAAGCGTGGCGAAGGACTGGACGAGCGGCATCTTGCCGAGGTTCTTGCCGAAGTTCGATTCGACGCCCCATACCGCCGCGATGGTGTAGCGGTCGACGCTGTAGCGGCTCTCCGCGTTGGCGAGCGCCTGGCCGTGCTGCTTCATCGCCGCCTTGCCGTCGTCGACGCGCTCCTCGTCGACCAGGGCCGCCATATAGTCCCAGATCGGCGTCTTGAACTCGGGCTGGGCGCTGGCGAGTTCGAGGACCTTGGGATCGTGGGCGATGCCGTTCGTCGCGGCGCGAAACGCCTGGGCCGAGATGCCCTGCGCCGCGGCCTGCGCCTGGAGACCGGCGAGGCAATCCGGGAAGTCGGCGCGGGCCTCCGGCGCGGCGGCGGTGCCGGCGAGGCAGAGGAGGGCGGTGAGCGTCGCGCGCGGCGTCATGGGGCGGTCTCCGGAGCGGGTGCGGGTCTACCCACCCTTAAGGCGTGCCCATGGTAAACGAACCATGAGCATGCGCGATCTCACGCCCAGCCGCGCGCGGCGATCTTGTCCTCGTAGGCGTCGATGGCCGGGGCCCGCTTCAGGGTCAGGCCGATCTCGTCGAGGCCGTTGAGCAGGCTCTCCTTACGGCCCGGATCGATGTCGAAATGCAGGGTGCCGCCGTCCGGCCCCTTGATGGTCTGGGCCATGAGGTCCACCGACAGGGTGGCGTTGGCGCCGCGCTCGGCATCCTCGAACAGCTTCTCGAGATCCTCGGCCGAGACCGTGATCGCCAGGATGCCGTTCTTGGCGCAGTTGTTGAAGAAGATGTCGGCAAAGCTCGTGGAGATCACGCAGCGGATACCGAAATCGGTCAGCGCCCAGGGCGCGTGCTCACGCGACGAGCCGCAGCCGAAATTGTCGCCGACCACGAGGATCTTCGTGTTGCGATAGGCCGGCTTGTTGAGGACGAAGTCGGGGTTCTCCGAACCATCGTCGCGGTAGCGCATCTCCGAGAACAGGCCCTTGCCGAGCCCCGTGCGCTTGATGGTCTTGAGGTACTGCTTCGGGATGATCCGGTCGGTGTCGACGTTGATGATCCGCATGGGCGCCGCGACGCCCTCCAGGGTGGTGAACTTTTCCATGGTCTTTCGTCCGATCCGGGGGGCTTGCTGGACCGTTCTCTACCAGCGCAAGGGTCCGACCGGAACCATCCGTCCCTGACGTCTCGCGAACGTCGTCGGGCTGGCCTATGCTGAGGCGACGCGACCCATCCGGAACCAGCCGATGACCGAGACCGCCAACCAGTTCAAGAAGGCGCCCAAGCGCAAGAAGGAGAAGACCCGCTCCGTCTCCGTCTCGCCCGAGATGCGGCAGGCCTATGCGGACCTCATCAAGCAGAAAGAGGAACGCGAGGATTACGCCAAGCACCTGCCCTCCGAGAAGGGCAGGTGACTTTTGCGCCGATAAGGCCCGTTTCGATCAGGCCTTCGGGCTCGGCCCGGCCTCGATCACGTCCTCCACGGTCCGCAGGCCGGCGCGAGGCGCGTTGACGAGGCAGGCCATGTTGCCGGGCGGGTGCTGGTTCTTCCACATCTTGGTGTGAGCCTGGGGAATCTTCTCCCAGGGGAACACCTCGCTCATGCACGGGTCGATGCGCTGATCCATGACGAACTGGTTGGCGGCCGAGGCCTGCTTCAGGTGGGCGAAGTGCGAGCCCTGAATGCGCTTCTGGCGCATCCAGACGTAGCGGGCGTCGAAGGTGATGTTGAAGCCGGTGGTGCCGGCGCAGAACACGATCATGCCGCCGCGCTTGGCCACCAGCGTCGAGACCGGGAAGGTCGATTCACCCGGGTGCTCGAACACGATGTCGACATCGTTGCCCTTGCCGGTGATGTCCCAGATCGCCTTGCCGAACTTCCGGGCTTCCTTGAGCCAGGTGTTGTACTCAGGCGAGTTCACCTTCGGCAGCTGGCCCCAGCAGTCGAACTCCTTGCGGTTGATGACGCCCTTGGCGCCGAGACTCATGACGTAGTCGCGCTTCGACTCGTCGGAGATCACCGCGATGGCGTTGGCGCCGGACGCCGCGCAGAGCTGGACGCCGAACACGCCCAGACCGCCGCTTGCCCCCCAGATCAGGACGTTCTGGCCGGGACGAACGGTGTGCGGCGCGTGGCCGAACAGCATGCGGTAGGCGGTGGCGAGGGTCAGCGTGTAGCAGGCCGCTTCCTCCCAGGTGAGGTGCTTGGGGCGGGCCATGAGCTGGCGCGACTGCACCCTGCAATACTGGGCGAAGGAGCCGTCCCCGGTCTCGTAGCCCCAAATGCGCTGGGAGGACGAGAACATCGGGTCGCCGCCGTTGCACTCCTCGTCGTCGCCGTCGTCCTGGTTGCAGTGGACGATAACCTCGTCGCCGACCTTCCAACGCTTCACCTTGGCGCCGACCTTCCAGACGATGCCCGACGCGTCGGAGCCCGCGATGTGGTACTCGCCCTTATGCACGTCGAAGGGCGAGATCGGCTCGCCGAGGCCGGCCCAGACGCCGTTGTAGTTGACGCCGGCGGCCATGACGTAGACCAGCACCTCGTCGTCGCCGATCTCCCAGACCGGCAGCACCTCGAGCAGGTGCGACTGCTCCGGCGGACCGTGGCGCTCGCGCCGGATCGCCCAGGCGTACATCTTCGCCGGCACGTGACCGAGGGGCGGAACCTCGCCCATCTCGTACAAGTCCTTGATTTCAGTCGTGCTCGACGCAGCGCTCGCGGCCATCCTGGCTCTCCCTTATCTTGTTCTGAGCGACCCTATATCGGCGAACCTGAACCGCTCCAAGGCCCCACTAAAGGCCATGAAGGTGCCGCCCCGTGGGTGAACCGCCCTTCGTGCGACGGCCTGTATGCGTATTCAATATTCATTGGGCCGCGTTTGCTCGAACTTGAGTCGGATCTCACCGGTATCTCAAGTGCTTAGGTTCATCTTGGCGGCTCTTTTTCACGACGCGCCGTTCAATTCGCTTTCGCCATGGACCTAGAATTTTTCCAAGCCTTCGCACGCCAACGTCCCGATGCCGAACCTTCGGCCAGATGACGCGCGCGTATCGCTTGGTTAGGGTGCCGCGCATCACGCGCGGTCAAGCGCGGCACAGCATCCAACGGAGTCGAGTGGAATGAGCGCGAACGCGACCGTCGCCGAGGTCAAGCGCGACAAGCCCTGGATCATCCGGACCTATGCCGGGCATTCCAATGCCAAGGAATCCAACGAACTGTACCGGGGCAACCTCGCCAAGGGGCAGACCGGCCTGTCGGTGGCCTTCGATCTGCCGACGCAGACGGGCTACGATCCGGACCACGAGCTGGCGCGCGGCGAGGTCGGCAAGGTCGGCGTCTCCATCGCGCATCTCGGCGACATGCGGACGCTGTTCGACCAGATCCCGCTGCAGCAGATGAACACCTCGATGACGATCAACGCCACGGCGCCGTGGCTGTTGTCGCTCTACCTCGCCGTGGCCGAGGAGCAGGGCGCGCCGTTCTCGGGGCTGCAGGGCACGACGCAGAACGACATCATCAAGGAGTACCTGTCGCGCGGCACCTACGTGTTCCCGCCGGCCCCGTCCCTGCGGCTGACCAAGGACGTGATCCTGTTCACCACCAAGGCGGTGCCGAAGTGGAACCCGATGAACGTGTGTTCCTATCACCTGCAGGAGGCCGGGGCGACGCCGGTGCAGGAGCTGTCCTACGCCCTGGCCATCGCCATCGCGGTGCTCGACACGGTGCGGGACGACCCCGATTTCGACGAGGCGAGCTTCGCCGACGTGTTCAGCCGGATCTCGTTCTTCGTGAATGCCGGCATGCGGTTCGTCACCGAGATCTGCAAGATGCGGGCGTTCGCCGAGCTCTGGGACGAGATCGCCCAGGAGCGCTACGGCATCACCGACCCGAAGAAGCGGATCTTCCGCTACGGCGTCCAGGTCAACAGCCTCGGCCTGACGGAGCAGCAGCCCGAGAACAACGTCCATCGCATCCTCATCGAGATGCTGGCCGTGACGCTCTCGAAGCGCGCCCGGGCGCGGGCCGTGCAGCTGCCGGCCTGGAACGAGGCTTTGGGCCTGCCGCGTCCCTGGGACCAGCAATGGTCCATGCGGATGCAGCAGATCCTCGCCTTCGAGACGGATCTTCTCGAGTACGACGACATTTTCGACGGTTCGACGGTGATCGACGCCAAGGTCGAGTCCCTGAAGGCCGAGACCCGCAAGGCTTTGGAGGAAATCGGCGGGATCGGCGGCGCCGTGGCTGCGGTGGAGACCGGCGCCCTCAAGCGCGCCCTCGTCGAGTCCAACGCCAAGCGCATCTCGGCCATCGAGGCCGGCGATCAGGTCGTGGTCGGCGTCAACAAGTTCCAGGCCGGCGAGCCCTCGCCGCTGACTGCCGGGGAGGGCGCGATCTTCACCGTCTCGGAGACCGTGGAGATGGAGGCCGAGCAGCGCATCCGCGCCTGGCGCTCGCAGCGGGACAGCAAGGCCGTCGAGAAGGCGCTCGCCGACCTCGAGGCGGCGGCCCGCTCGGGCGCCAACATCATGCCAGTCTCCATCGCCGCCGCCAAGGCCGGCGTCACCACCGGCGAGTGGGGCACGCGCCTGCGCGAAGTGTTCGGCGAGTACCGTGCCCCCACGGGCGTGACGCTGGAGACGGTGTCGTCCGGCGCGGCCGAGGAAGCCAAGCTCCTCATCGCCGATCTCGGCGAGCGCCTCGGCGAGACCCCGAAGCTCGTGGTCGGCAAGCCCGGCCTCGACGGCCATTCCAACGGCGCCGAGCAGATCGCGCTCCGCGCCCGCGATGTCGGCTTCGACGTGACCTATGACGGCATCCGCCAGACCCCGGCCGAGATCGTCGCCAAGGCCAAGGAAACCGGCGCCCACGTGGTCGGCCTGTCGATCCTGTCCGGCAGCCACGTGCCGCTGGTCCGCGACGTGAAGGCGAAGATGCGCGAAGCCGGCCTCGACCACATCCCCGTGGTGGTGGGCGGCATCATCTCGCCCGACGACGAGCTGGTGCTCAAGAACATGGGTGTGACCGCCGTCTACACGCCGAAGGACTACATCCTCGACACCATCATGGTCGGGTTGGCCAAGGTGGTGAACCGGTCCCTCGACAAGCAGGCCGCCGACAAGGCGGACGGGGTTGGCCGCCGGGCCGACGTCGAGAAGGTGTTCTAAGAGGCCTCTGGACCTCTTCTCACCAAGGATCGCTCCGGAGTGCAGGCGACGCCACCCCGGGGCTTGAGATTCCGAAGGGATTATCCCTTCGGCGGGTATCGGGCAGAGCCCGACGTCGTCCCAGGGCTCCGCCCTGGACCCGCGAAGGGCTCGGCCCTTAGAAACCCGACACGTTTCGGGGGGAGATCTCCCGTATCACGGACCTGTCATGCTCCTCGCGCCGCTCGTCGCCGTCCCCCTCGCCGCCGGGGTGAGCGCGGGGCTGATCCTCGCCCTGCGCCAGCTCCTCCAGCGCTACGCCCTCGCCCGTCCCAATGCCCGCTCCAGCCACACGGTGCCGACCCCGCAGGGCGGCGGCATCGCCATCGTGCTGGCGGTCCTGGCCAGCGTCGGCGCCGGGCTGGCCCTGCGCGGGGCCGGGCTCGACGCGCTGGAGGCCCTAATCCTTGCCCATGCGGTGCTGGCGCTCGCCGTCCTTGGCGCCGTGGACGACATCCGTCCCCTGCCGGCCTCCCTCCGGCTCGGCGTGCAGATTCTCGTCATCGCCGGACTGGTGATGGCGGTGGGCGGGCGCCTGATGCCGGGGCTGCCAATGGCGGTGGAACGCGCCGCCGCGATCCTGGCGGGCGTCTGGTTCGTCAACCTCGTCAACTTCATGGACGGGCTCGACTGGATGAGCGTCGCCGAATTCGTGCCCCTCACCGCCGCCCTGCTGCTCCTCGGTATGGTCGGGGGACTGCCGTTCCTGCCCATGCTGGTTGCTGGGGCCCTCCTCGGGGCGATGCTCGGCTTCGCGCCGTTCAACCGGCCCGTGGCGCGGCTGTTCCTCGGCGATGTCGGCTCCCTGCCCATCGGCCTGCTCGGGGCATGGCTGCTCTATCGCCTCGCCGTCGAGGGTGGGTTCGCCGCCGCGATCCTGCTGCCCCTGTACTACCTCGCCGACGCGACCCTGACCCTGGGCCGCCGGCTCCTGCGGCGCGAGCCGGTCTGGCAGGCTCATCGCTCGCATTTCTACCAGCGCGCCACCGACAACGGATTTTCGGTCATCGCCGTGGTCGGCCGGGTCTTCGTTCTCAACATCGCCCTGGCGGCCCTCGCCGGCGCAACCTTGCTTTGGCCGTCCTGGCCCGTCACCGTCCTCACTTTCGGGGCGGGGGCCGCCCTGGTGGCCGGTGTCCTGCACGCCTTCGCGCGGCGCCGGACCACCGCTTGAGGGGGAGAAGACTTTGGGCGGACAGCTCATCGCGTTGACGGGGGCCACGGGGTTCATCGGCCGCCACCTGCTCCACGCCCTCTCGGCCCAGGGCTACCGGGTGCGCGTTCTGCTGCGCCGGCCGGTCACCGTGCCGGAGGGCGCGAGCGGCGCCGTGGTGGGGGATCTCAGCCGCCCGATGAACATGGCGGCGGCGCTCGCCGGGGTCGATGCCATCGTGCATTCGGCCGGACTCGCACACGCCATGTCGGGCACGCCCGAGGACGACTTTCGCACGTCCAACACCGAAGCCACGCGGCGTCTGGCCGAATGTGCCGCCCGGGCCCGGGTGCGCCGCTTCGTGTTCCTGTCCTCGATCCGCGCCCAGACCGGTCCGAGCGCCATCGGCACCGTCTCCGAGAGCGATGCGCCCGCGCCGACGGACGCCTATGGCCGCTCGAAACTGGCGGCGGAGGACGCGCTCGCCGAGATCGGCCTCGACTGGGTCGCCCTGCGGCCGGTCCTCGTCTACGGCGCGGGCGTGAAGGGCAACATGGCGGCGCTGCTGCGCCTCGCCCGCACGCCCTATCCCTTACCGCTTGCGGGCCTCACCGCCCGGCGCTCCCTCGTGTCCGTGGACAACCTGGCCGGGGCCGTCATCGCCGCCCTCAGCGCGCCCGCGCCCCTCGGCCGGCCCCTCGTGGTCGCCGAGCCCGATCCCCTGAGCCTGCCGGAGATGATCGAGGCGCTGCGCGAGGGACTCGGCAAGGCGCCGAAACTCGTCCGGGTGCCCACCGGCCTCATCGGTCTCGCCTGCCGTCTCGCGGGACGGGAGGAGGCCTATGCCCGGCTCTCGACAACGCTCGTCGCCCGGACCGACGGCCTGTCGGCCTTGGGCTGGACCCCGTCGCGCACGACGCGGGACGGGCTCGCCCGCTTCGCCCGCGCCGAGACGGCATAGAAAAGGGCCCGGCACATGACGCCGGACCCTCGGATCTCGAAACGCGAAGACGCCTCAGCGGCGCACGTCGATCACGTCGCCGGAGCGGCTGTCGAGGACGACGGTCATGTCGTCGCCCCGCCGGTCGGACCCGCGCACGATCATCCGGGGCCCGCGACGATCGACGCCGTCCACATCGACGAGACCTTCGCGGCGGGCGATGCGGGTGGCCTCGCCGCGGCTGAGCTCGCTGCGCGGGGGACCGCGATCGTCATAACCGCGCCGGTAGCCCGGATCGACCTGAACGCCGCCCGGTCCGATGGAGATACCCTGGGCGAAGGCGGGCGCGGCGGCGAGGCCGAGGGCCATCGCGAACACGCTGCCCGCCAGGAGCTTCGAAACACTCTGCAAGATCTTCTCCTCGGATCGTCCGACCGCGCCGGTCAATCCGGCCGGCCCGGTCTCTAACGTTCGGGTCAGCGCCTCAATGACGAAGCGCTGCCGTTGGTTCCCGCGATTTGCGTGAGGGACCAACAGGAATCGGCTGGTCCGGTTCCGTCTCCGGCACGGGCAGCGGCGGCGTCGGACGATTGCGGAAGTCGGGAATCGCTTCGCAGAATACCGCCTCCGCCGCCGCCCGGTCCTGGCACGCGACCGCCGCATGCAGACGCGCGATCCAGCCGTCGAGGACCGTCCGATCGGCGAAGACCGGGCGCGCGGCCATGACACCATCGATCCCGTCGAGGGCGACGCGCGGCTCCTCGCGGGCGAACAGGATCTCGTTGAGGCGCTCGCCGGGGCGCGAGCCCGTGTGGACGATGTCGATATCGACGCCGGGTTCGAAGCCGGCGAGCCGGATCATCCGCTCGGCGAGGTCGCCGATGCGGACGGGCTGGCCCATCTTGAGGACGTAGACCGCCGCGCGCTGATCGACGCCGCCCGCGCAGGTCACGGCGCGGGCCTCCCGGTCGGCGTGCGAGGCGGCGGTGAGAACGAGGTCGGCGGCCTCCCGCACGGTCATGAAGTAGCGCACCATCTCGGGGTCCGTGACGGTGACGGGGCCGCCCCGGGCGATCTGCGCCTTGAACACCGGCACGACGGAGCCGACGGAACCCAGCACGTTGCCGAAGCGCACGGCGATGAGCCGGGTCGGTACCGCGTCCGCCGCGCATCCCTGAGCGGCGTCATGCGCCTGGGCGACCATCTCGGCGAAGCGCTTGGTGGCGCCGAGCTGCGATACCGGCTCGATGGCCTTGTCCGTGGAGATCATCACCAGGGCCCGCGCGCCGACCGCCAGAGTGGCCTCCGCGACGTTGATGGAGCCGAACACGTTGGTCTTGATGCCCTCGGTCCAGTCGCGCTCGAGATAGGGCACCTGCTTGAGAGCGGCGGCGTGGAAGACGTAGTCCGGCCGGAAATCCGCGAAGACGGCGTGAAGCCGGGCGGGGTCGCGGATGTCGGCGAGGACGCCGGTGACGTCGGCCTCGGCCAGATCCGGCCGGCTCAGGATACCGTGGAGCGCCGGCTCCGAACTCTCGACCACGAGCACCGCGGTCGCGCCGAACGCCACGGCCCGGGCACAGATCTCCGAGCCGATGGAGCCGCCGCCGCCCGTCACGATCACGCGCTTGGCCGTGAGCAGGCGCTCCAGGCGCGGCCGGTCGATGGCGACGGTGGGACGCAGGAGCAGGTCCTCGATCTCCAGGGGCGCGAGGCCGGCGTCGCGCATGTTCTCGCCGAGACTCGTGACGCGCGACAGGGGCAGGCCGAGGCGGCGGGCGCGGGCGATGACGTCGTCGGGTTCCGCCTCGGGCGCGAGGGCGCTCGGGACGGCCACGAGGCGGCGCACGGGCGTGCCGTCGCGGGCGAGTTCGGCCACCACGCGTTCGAGATCGGCGAAGGATCCGAGGACGGGCACGCCGCGCATGGTCTGACCGGTCTCGTCGACGCGCGGCGACAGGATGCCCTTGGGTGCGAGACGCCGCACGGAGCCGGATTCGATGGCCCGCACCAGGATCTCGATCTCGCTGCCGCGCCCGAGCAGCAGGGTCGGCGTCGTCGCCGCGCGGGCCTGGCTCTGCCGCGAGCGGGTGTATTTGAGGTAGCGGAAGGCGAGGCGCGGGCCACCGAGCAGGAAGATCTGCAGCACCCAGTACAGGCCGATGGCGATCTTGCCGAAGAAGTAGAACCCGTACATCGTCGAGGAGACGAGGACGTAGTCCAGCACCAGGAGCGCCAGGGCGAGCACACTCGCCGCCCGCACGATGCCCGCAAGGTCGGGCAGAGAGGCGAAGCGCCACTTGGTCCGATAGAGCCGGAACCGCGTGTAGACGAGGGCCGCGAACAGCACGAAGGGCGGTAGCAGCAGGGGAAGCGCGTGCAGACGCTCGGCGAGGGGATCGCCGTTGAAGCGGAAGACGAAGGTGAGGATCACGGCCAGGGCAGTCGCCACGCAATCGTGGACCACCATCACCGCGTTCTTGTAAATGCGCTTCTGCATGGGTTCCGGGCCGAAGCGCGGTATCGGCGCCGGCCCCGGATCTGTCAACGCACGCGCCGGCGTCCGAGGTCGCTCAACTCGCGCCGCGCAGGGCGTCGCGTACGGCGTCGTCGGTCTCGTCGAGGTCGGGCGCGTCGATGTGGCGGAACCGGGCCTGAATCAGGCCGAAGACCCCGAACGCGACATGGCCGGCGGCCACGATGGCGAGGAGCACCCAGCCGTAGGGCTGCGCCCGCAGGGCGGCGAAGGCCCCGGCGAGGCCCTTCACCTCGGACGACGCCTGATACCACGCCGCCGCGATGAAGAACCCGCCGATGATGACGAAGGCGACGCCCCGCGCCGCGTAGCCGAACTGCCCCACGGGTTTCGCCCACCCGCTTTGGCTGCTCGCGAGCTTCAGCCGGTCGGTGACGTTGCCGGTGGCCGCTTTGGCGAGGAAGGCGACGCCGCCCGCGATCACCCCGAGGCCGATGAACCCGACGAACCACAGGCCGAAGGGTTTGGCGAGGAGCCAGGCGGTCCAATCCTGCATTCCATGACCACCCTGCGAGCGGCGGCCGAGGCCCAGCGCGAGGCTGCCGGCGGTGATGGCGAGACCCGAATAGATCACCGCGCTGCCGACATGGGCGGCCCGGACCACGAGCCCCTTCGGCGAGGTGCCGCGCCGGTCGGCATCGGTCAGCCCCTCGACGAAGCGCCAGAGGGCGAAACCCGCGAGGCCAAGCGCGATGATGCCGACCAGAATGGTGCCGAACGGCCCGGCGAAGACCCAGCGGATCGCGCTCTCGCTGTCGTCGGCCCGGCCGCCGCGCCCGAGGGCGGCCAGGAGCGCGAGGGCGCCGACGACGCAGTAGACGATCCCGCGCGCGCCGTAGCCGAAGCGGGCGAGGCGTTCGATGACGTTTCGGCCGAGGAGATTCACGGATTTGCCTGACGTCCGGTGGAGATCACTCCACCGAACGCGCGGCCTTGCCGGTGAGTGCCACGTAGAATCCGAGCCCGTCGCCGGCCGGCAGGGTCTGGAGGCGTTCGACCAGCCCCTTGCGCTTGGCATCGAGGAGCAGGCGGCCGGTGGGCTGAAACAGGGTCTCGCCCCCGCCCTCGGGCGGCGGATCGAGGCGGATGGCCACGGTCTTGCCCTTCCCGAAGCGGCTGCGCTCGAGCATGTCGGCGAGGGAGGCCTCCGCCGTCGGACGGTTGGTCCCGCGCAGGTCGAGCACGGATTCGGCGTCGGTGACGCCGAGCGAGCCGCGGAGCTTGTCGGCGTAGAAATCTTCGAAGTGAGGCAAGGGCGAAACCTTGGATGGGCGCGCCGGACGGCGGGCGATTCTAGAAGACGATGTCGGTGTAGAGATCCCGGACCGCAACCGACCCGCCGAGTTCCGGCAGATCGAGGACGCCGTCACCGTACAGGATGTCGATGTCCCACCCCTCCGCCGCACGGCGCCACACCTCGATCCGCACCTCGTCCTGCGAGACGAGGAGGAAGCGGTGGAGGCTCGGGACGCTGCGGTAGAAATCGGTCTTGCGGCCGCGGTCGAGGCTCATGGTGCTGGGCGAGAGCACCTCGGCGACGAGGATCGGATCGGAGGAATACCCGTCCGGCAGCAGGGGACCGCAGCGCACGACCGCGTCGGGGATCGGCGCGAAATCATCCATGGCGGCGCTGAGGACGGCGAGGCCGGGCAGGGCGCGGCAGCCCTTCCGATCCGCTAGATCACCAAGTTGCCGAATGATCCTTGCCACGATCGCCTGATGCCGCTCGCGGGGCGGCGACATGAGCAGGGGCTCGCCGTCGATCAGCTCCCAGCGCTCGCAGTCCGGCCGGTCCTCCACCCAGAGGCGATATTCGGCGACACTCATGCGGGTCTCGCGTCGCGCCGCGACGGCCATGGCGGTCTCTCCCGATCGACCCCCGGATGGTAGCATCCTGGCGGCGGCCCGCAACGGCGGCGCGCGTGTCCGAGTCAGATGATCCCGACGCGCGCGTAGATCTCGGAGACGGCGAGGGTTCCGTCGAGTTCGGGCAAGTCGACGGCTTCGTCGGGCCCGACCCCGCGCATGCTCCACCCCGCGTCCCCGCGGCGCCACACTTCGACCCGTGCCGTCTCTTGATCGACCATCAGGAAGGTGCACAGGCTCGGCACCGTGCGATAAAACATCGTCTTTGCACCGAGGTCGGCCTTCTGGGTCGAGGGCGAGAGGACTTCGGCGAGAAGTACCGGGTCGCGGGTATAGCCGTCCGGGCCGAGGGGGCCGCAGGTCACGACGATATCGGGGATCGGCGCGTAGTCGTCCATGGCCGCGCTGAGCACGCCGAAGCCCGGGAGCGCGTTGCACCCACGGCGTTCGGCGAGGTCGTCGAGCCGCCTGATCAGGTTGGCCACGATGCGCTGATGCCGGGCCGATGGCGGCGACATCATCACCGGCACACCGTCGATCAGCTCCCAGCGCTCGTCGCCGGGCCGGGCCTCGACCCACACTTTGTAGGCGGCGACATTCAGACCCGTCTCGACCCGCGCGGCGACCGCCATCACTCATCCCCTCGAACGAGCACCCATGGTAGCACCGCGAACGCCGCCCGCAATCGCGGGCGGCGTCGCTCAATCTTCGATCAGCCCTGGACCAGCACGTTGCGGAACTGCCAGGGATCGGTCTCGTCGATGTTCTCCGGGAACAGGCCCGGGCGGCCGGTGAGCGGCGTCCAGTCGGTGTAGACGCCCACCACCGGGCCGAGATACGGCATCTGCACCTCGAGGCAGCAACGGAAATCCATCTCGTCGGCCTCGACGATGCCGGCCTTCGGGTTCTCGAGGGCCCAGACCATGCCGGCGAGGACGGCCGAGGTCACCTGAAGACCGGTGGCGTTCTGGTAGGGGGCGATGCGGCGGGTCTCCTCGATGGAGAGCTGCGACCCGAACCAGTAGGCGTTCTTCTCGTGGCCGTAGAGGAGCACGCCGAGCTCGTCGATGCCGTCGACGATCTCGGTCTCGTCGAGGATGTGGTGCGTCTCCTGCACGGCGGCGGCCTTGCCGAACATCTCGTGGAGCGACAGCACGGCGTCGTCGGCCGGGTGATAGGCGTAGTGGCAGGTCGGCCGGTAGGCGGCGCGCTCGCCCTCCAGCACGGTGTAGTAATCCGAGATCGATACCGCCTCGTTGTGGGTCACGAGGAAGCCGAACTGCGCCTGGGCGGTCGGCGTCCACGAGCGCACGCGGGTGTCGGCGCCGGGCTGGAGGAGATAGATGGCGCAGCGCGACCCCTTCTCCTGGTCGCGAGCATTGTCGGGGCGCCAGGTCTCGTGGGTGCCCCAGCCGAGCTCGGCCGGCTGGTTGCCCTCGGAGACAAAGCCCTCCACCGACCAGGTGTTGACGAAGACACCCCGGGGCTTCGGGTTCTTGGCGCGCTGGGTGTCGCGCTCGGCGATGTGGATTCCCTTGACGCCGACTTCCCGCATCAGCTTCGCCCAACCGGTGCGGTCCGTCGGCTCGGCCGCGGTCAGCCCGATGTCGGACGCGACGTTGAGGAGCGCCTGCTTGACGAACCACGACACCATGCCGGGGTTGGCGCCGCAGCACGACACGGCGGTGGTACCGCCGGGGCTCGCGGTGCGGGCATCGAGGATGTCCTGGCGCAGGGCGTAGTTGGTGCGATCCCCCTGGCTCTTCGACTTGTCGAAGTAGAAGCCCGGCCACGGCTCGGCGACGGTGTCGATGTAGAAGGCACCGAGCTCGCGGCACAGTTCCATGATGGCGCGCGACGAAGTGTCGACGGAGACGTTCACGCAGAAGCCCTGGCCGCCGCCTTCCGTGAGGAGGGGGGTCAGGATCTCGCGATAGTTCTCCCGGGTCAGCGCCGCCTGCTCGAAGCGCAGGCCGTGCTGGTCGGCCAGCGCCTTGTGCGCGTCGGAGGGCTCGACGACGGTGAAGCGGCTCTTGTCGTACGCGAAGTGGCGCTCGATCAGCGGCAGGGTGCCGCGTCCGATGGAGCCGAAGCCGATCATCACGATGGGGCCGGTGATGCGGCCGTGGACGGGCCAGGCGGTGGCGGCTTCGGTCATGGGGCAGGCTATCCTTCAACTGGTCGAGCGTCGCGTCGCGTGCACGCGTGGCCGACGCACCTAGCCGGCTGAGATGACGCGCACGCGACGGGCTCAGTGGCGGCTGGCGTCCGGCGGGTCAACCGCGGGCCGCCGGTTACTAACGAACGATGAACCCGTCCATGCTCCCACCGCAGGTTTGCATCCCATCCGGCGGGATTGCGAGCCCCGAGGGCGAGGTCGATATTGCACTGCAACAAAGCCGGAGGACACGCCACCCCATCGACGCCAAGGATTCAAGCCATGCTCGCCTTCCTCACCGCGAACCTGCCCGCTCAGGCCGAAGAGCCCATCGACCGCGATCCCGGCATCATCACCCTGGCCGCCACAATGCTGCGGGCGCTCACCCGTCAGACGGACGCCGCCTTCCGTCGCCGCTGCGATCTCGCCGGGCAGACCAATCCGAATCGCTGAGCCGGACCGACCGCCCGTCAGGCTACCCGTCGTCGCGACGCCGCCCCGGCGTCGCCGAAGACCGGGATCGGAGCGTCGGCCTCACCCCATGCCCCCGTCGCCCGCACGATTCCGCGCGCGCCATCCAGGGCACCGGGCCGCAGATTGAGACCTAGAAAACGCTCGCGTTCGAACGGCCCCGGCATGGCCAGACCGGCGGTCAGCGACGGGGTGAAACCGAAGCGCGCATAGTACGGCGCGTCCCCGACCAGCAGTACTGCGCCGTGGGCGAGCGCACCCGCCCGTGCCAGTGCGTGGCGCATGAGGCCGGCACCGAGGCCGAGGCCCTGGATCTCCGGATCGACGGCGAGGGGCCCGAGCAGGAGGGCCGGCCGGCGCAGGCCCGCCTCGACGTGCCAGAGACGGATCGTACCGGCAACGCACCCCCTATGCTCCGCCGTGAAGGCGAGCCCCTCGGCCGGAAGCCGTCCCTCGCGCAGGCGCTCGGAGGTCTTCAGGCGTCGGGCGTCGCCGAAGCACAGGTCGAGCAGGTGCTCGCGGGCGGCGCTGTCGCCCGGACGTTCATGGCGAATCTGAACCAAGGCCACACCCTTTCCCGAAACTTGGGCGGGGGACGAACGATCCTCGCGTCGGGCGCAAGCCCTCGGTCCGGGATGGGTTTGCCCGCAAGACCGGTGACCGGTCTCGCGGGACTGGCTCGTAGGCCGAACTAGATGACGAATTGCTGAAGGGGCGGGAAGCCGTTGAATGCCACCGCCGCGTAGGTGGTGGTGTAGGCACCCGCGCCCTCGATCAGGACCTTGTCGCCGATGGAGAGCGACACGGGCAGCGGATACGGCACCTTCTCGTAGAGCACGTCGGCCGAATCGCAGGTCGGGCCGGCCAGCACGCACGGGCTCGTACGATCCCCGTCGTGATCCGTGCGGATGGCGTAGCGGATCGACTCGTCCATGGTTTCGGCGAGGCCCCCGAACTTGCCGATGTCGAGGTAGACCCAGCGGATCTCATCCTCAGCCTCAGACTTCTTCGAGACGAGTACGACCTCCGCCTCGATCATCCCGGCATTGCCGACCATGCCACGGCCCGGCTCGATGATGGTCTCCGGCAGGTGGTTGCCGAAATGCTTGGTGAGCGCTCGGAAGATCGCGTCGCCGTAGGATTCCACGCCCGGCACCGCCTTGAGGTACCGGGTCGGGAAGCCGCCGCCGAGATTGACCATCGACAGGGCGATGCCCCGGTCGGCGCATTCGCGGAAGATCGTCGCGGCGGAGGCCAGCGCCCCGTCCCAGGCTTCGGTGTTGCCCTGCTGCGAGCCGACGTGGAACGACACACCGTAGGCGTGCAGGCCCTGGCGGCAGGCATGTTCCAGCACGTCGACGGCCATCTCGGGCACGCAGCCGAACTTGCGGGACAGAGGCCACTCGGCGCCGGCGCCGTCGCAGAGGATGCGGCAGAACACCTGCACGTCGGCCGCCGCGATGCCGGCCGCCTCGGCGGCGCGCGAAATCTTCTCGACCTCGGCTTCGCAATCGACGGCGAACAGGCGCACGCCGAGCTTGAGGGCGCGGCCGATGCAGCGCTCCTTCTTGATGGTGTTGCCGAAGGAGATGCGGTCAGCTGTGGCGCCGGCGGCGAGCGCCATCTCGACCTCGACCACGGAGGCCGTGTCGAAGCACGAGCCCATCTCGGCGAGCAGACGCAGGACCTCGGGGGCAGGATTGGCCTTCACGGCGTAGAACACCCGGGTGTCGGGCAGGGCGCGGGCGAAGGCGGTGTAGTTGTCGCGCACCACATCGAGGTCGAGGACCATCACGGGGCCTTCGTCCTGGCCCATGTCACGGCGCGCGCGCAGGAAGTCGCGGATGCGATCGGTCATGCTGTTTCCAACCCACAGGTTCGCGAGCGCCCGTCTCGGGGCGCGCTGTCGAATGTCAGGACGACACGAGTCGTCCGGCGTCTGGGGGCGATGCGACGCGTCGCGCGGCGTGCTTTGGAGACACGACGTCGAACACGGGCACGGAGCACCCGGAAGCTGCCTTGGATTGGAAGGGAGATCCCCACCGCACGCCGGGCAAAGAGAAACAAGCCTCTTCGGTGCCGGCCTTTGGAGGGCCGACGAGACCAAAAAAGCCCGTTCGTCGTTGCTTTAAGCTGCGTCCCCCGTGGAGAGCGGGGTTCGCCGGTTTCGCCTCCGGCTGCCGGTTGTTGTCGGGGTCCGGTGTCGCCACCTGGATGCCGGCCGGAGGGAATCCACCCTATCGACCATCGATCCTTTAAGACCCCTGGCGGCTGTCCGGCAGTTGGCCGGATGCCCACCAACCGACACGCGGCCACAGGCACGTGCGAAATTGGGCAAGGGCGCTATACGCCCAGGGCCTTCCCGTCACAAGGAAAAACGCGGATTTTCCCCGCTCCGCGATGCCGCACCGGGGAGATTGTTGCACAAACACCGCGCCGGCCCGCGCCGCCCCTTCCCAAGCCCGGACGGACGCGCCATCAAGCGGGCGATTCGCCGATCGACGGTCCAAGAGTGCTCACAAAACTCCCGGTCACCGTCGGTTCGCGCTGTGAGCACGGCGCTGCAGCGGGAGTTTTGCGAGAGACACTGAAGCAGGGCGCAGGATCATGACAGAACCGAACCGCCGCGCCGTCGTCACGGGCTTGGCCGTCACCGGCCTGCTCGCCGGCTCCGCCGCGGGGCAGGAGGGTCGTCCAAAACCCTTCGGCTTCGCCGATGTCGAGCGGCGTGCCGAGACCTTGTCGAAGGTGGCGTACGTGGCGAAGGCGCCGAGCCTGCCGGCCCCCATCGCCAAGCTCGATTACGATGCGTGGCGCGACATCCGGTTCAAACCGGACAAGGCGTTCCTCGGCGCCGAGGGCAGCCCGTTCCGGCTGCAGCTGTTCCACCTCGGCTTCCTCTACGACCGCCCGGTGACGGTGAACCTCGTGCGCGGCGGGGTCGCAACGCCGATCGCCTATCAGGCGAGCCTGTTCGACATGGGGCGGACCAAGGTCGACAAGCCTCTGCCGGTGGATCTCGGGTTCGCCGGTATCCGCATCCATTCCTTCCTCAACAGCCCCAAACTCCTCGACGAACTCATCGTCTTCCTCGGGGCGAGCTACTACCGTTTCCTCGGTCGCGACGAACTCTACGGCCTATCGGCGCGCGGGCTAGCGGTGAACGCCGAGGGGCAGGACGGGCCGGAGGAATTTCCGGTGTTCCGCGAATTCTGGGTGACCATGCCAGAGGCGAACGCCGATGCGCTGGTCGTCGACGCGCTCCTCGACAGCCCCGGCCTCGCCGGTGCCTTCCGCTTCACGGTGTACCCCGGCGACGAGACCACGGTTGCGGTGCGGGCCACCCTCCATCCGCGCACGGAGCTCGCGACCCTCGGCCTCGCGCCGCTAACCTCGATGTTCTTCATCGGCGAGAACGACCGGCGCCATTCCGACGATTACCGTCCCGAACTCCACGATTCGGATGGGCTCCAGATCGCGGCCGGCAGCGGCGAATGGCTGTGGCGTCCCCTCGACAATCCGAAGGACCGGCGCTTCTCCCACTTCGCCGACACGGACCCGAAAGGGTTCGGCCTGCTCCAGCGCGATCGCAACTTCGAGACCTATCAAGATCTCGAAGCCTCCTATCAGCGCCGGCCCGGCTACTTCGTCGAGCCCGACGGCCCCTGGGGAGAGGGGGCGGTGATGCTGATGGAACTGCCCACCGATACGGAGACCAACGACAACATCGTCGCCTGCTGGCGCCCGCGCCAGCCCTACGCGGCCGGCGAGGCCGTGAGCCTGTCCTACCGGGTGCGCAGCGTCGGCGGCGACCCGCTCCATCCCGGCGCCCGCGTGGTGAATACCTTCGGGGCCGCGGCACTCGCGAGCGGCACCGCCAAGGCCGACGAGGCGAAGGGCGCCCTCAGCCGGCGCTTCCTCGTGGATTTCGCGGGTGGGGACCTCGCCTATTATCGCGCCGATCCGACCAAGGTCGAAATCGTCGCCAACGCCTCGGACGCCCGGGTCACCGCGACGTCCCTCGTCACCAACCCTCAGACGGGCGGCCTGCGCGCGGCCATCGACGTCGCGGTGAACGCCCCGGGACAGACGACGGACCTGCGCGCTTTCCTCCGGGCCGGTGGGCGGACGCTCTCGGAAACCTGGGTCTATCCCTGGACCGCCGCGTGAGCGCAGCCTTGCAACAGCGTGCTGCAACGCCCGTCATCACCATACGACCGGCGCGAATCGAGGATCTCGACGCCCTCGTCGCCCTGGAACATGCCGCGTTCTCCATCGACCGGGCGGAGCGGCGGGCGATTCGCCACGCCATCCGTTCGGCGAGCATGACGCTGCTGGTGGCGCTCGCCGACGACGATGCCCGCGAAATGCTCGTGGGCGCCGCGACGCTCGAGCGGCGCAAGGGCAGCCGCAACGCACGCCTTTCCTCCATCGCCGTCTCGCCCGCTCGCGCCGGGATCGGTCTCGGCGGCCTCATCCTCGACGCGGCCGAGTCCGACGCCGCCGCCCATGGCTGCACGCACCTGCGCCTGGAAGTCCGCGCCGACAACGGCGCCGGCATCCGCCTCTACGAGCGCCGGGGCTACGCCCGCTTTGCCGTGATCGCGGACTATTACGAGGATGGCATGGAGGCGTGGCGCTACGTGAAGGCGCTGTCGTAGGGCCAAACAAAAACCCGCCCCGGCGGAGGCCAGGACGGGTGTTGTGGGCTTGCCGTGCCCCGGCATCGCGCCGGGGTGGGTGAATCAATCGCAGACTTCCTTCGTGACCGTCTTGCGGTCGCCGACGTCGTTTTCCTTCGTCACGGTCTTGGTGGCGCAACCGTCCGCGCTCTCGCGGGTCTCGACGGTCTTGCGCTCGCTCGCGGGCCGCTCGACCACCACGTCCGGCGCATCGCGGCGGATGATCGTGGTCTCGGCCTGGGCCAGCGCCGGGGCGCCGACGAGGAGCGCCAGGGTGGCGGCGGCGAAGAGCGGATTGCGCATGGGGAGACCTCCGTGTTGAAACGTCGGCCCCCAACGGGCGACCAAGCGAGACGGTTCCGGATTTCCTCGACAGTCTTGCGCAAATCTCCCGAAGTATCAGCGCCCGTCAGCCCTCGATCTTCGAAAAATCCGCGACTTCCCGCGTCGCCGCCCGCAGGGCGTTGAGGAGGGCGAGGCGGTTTTCTCGGAGCGCCGGGTCCTCTGCGTTCACCGTGACCTTCTCGAAGAACGCGTCGACGGGTGCGCGCAGGATCGACAGGGCCTGCATGGCACCGGCGAAGTCTTCCCGTTCCACCGCCGCCGAGGCAGCTGAGCGCGCCGCTATGAGGGCGTCGGACAGGGCGCGCTCCTCCGGCTCGCCCCGCGCGGCCAGCGCCGCATCGGGCACGGCCTCGTAGGACCGCCCGTCCTTCTTCTCCTCGATCCGAAGGATGTTGGCCGCGCGCTTGTAGCCGGCGAGGAGGTTCTTTCCGTCGTCGGTCTCGAGGAACTTGCCCAGGGCCTCAACGCGGCGGACCACCATCAGGAGGTCGTCCTGGCCCGGCAGGGCGAAGACGGCGTCGATGAGGTCGTGGCGGGCGCCCTGGTCGCGGAGGTAGACTTTTAGGCGGTCGGCGAAGAAAGAAACCAGATCGGCATTGAAAAAATATGACTCGGCTGATTTTACGACCCGATACTCTGTTGCGCCCGCTTGAATTGGTGGAAGCAGAGAACGATCGAAAGGCGAAAATTTCTCTTGAGCTGCAGTCAGATTTACAAATTCAACTGGATATTCTTTGTATGAAGAGGGCATTCCCATCTTCGCATTCTGAATTAGGAGTTCTTGGAATGCGTGACCGATCTGGCTGTGCAAAGGAAGGCGCACTTTGCTTTCCAAAATCAGTCTAATCACACCCAGGGCGGCCCGTCGCAAAGCGTAGGGATCCTTGCTGCCCGTCGGCTTCTCGTCGATGGCCCAAAACCCCGCCAGTGTGTCGAGCTTGTCCACCAACGCGACAGCAACGGCGACAGGATCGGTCGGCACGCGGTCGGAGGGACCAACCGGCTTGTAATGGTCTTCGACGGCTGCAGCGACGCTGGCGTGTTCGCCTTGCAGGACAGCGTATTTCCTGCCCATGAGGCCCTGAAGCTCAGGAAACTCGCCGACCATCTCGGTGACGAGATCGGCCTTGGCGAGGCGGGCGGCGCGCTCGGCGAGGTCGGGATCGGCGCCGACCAGGGGTGCCAGTTCCCGCGCCAGGGCGGCGATCCGCTGCACCCGCTCGCCCTGCGTCCCGAGCTTCTCGTGGAACACGATCGAATCGAGCTTCGGCAGCCGGTCTTCCAACCGAATCGCCTTGTCGGTCTCCCAAAAGAACTTCGCGTCCGAGAGGCGAGCCCGCACCACGCGCTCGTTGCCGGCCGTGATGGCGAGGCCGCCGTCGCTGGCGACGAGGTTCGAGGTCAGGATGAAGGCCGGGGCTAGGCGCTCGGCGCCGGGCTCGCGCAGGACGAAGCACTTCTGGTTGGCCTTGATGGTGGCGCGGATGGCCTCGGCCGGGATGTCGAGGAAGGCGGGGTCGAAGGTGCCGAGGAGCACCACGGGCCATTCGACGAGGCCGGCGACCTCCTCGAGCAGGCCCTCGTCCTCGACGAGTTCCAGGCCGCGCGCGAAGGCCAGATCGCGGGCATCGTGCAGGATGATGTCCTTGCGGCGGTCGGCGTCGAGGACGACCTTGGCGCGCTCCAGGGCGGCGACGTAGTCGTCGAAGCGGCGGACCTCGATGGCCTCGGGGGCGAGGAAGCGGTGGCCGTAGGTGGTGGTGCCGGCCGCGATCCCGTCGACGCTGAACGGCACGACGTCGGGCGTCTCGGTCTCGGGGCCGAAGGTGGCGACGATGGATTGCAGGGGCCGCACCCACCGCAGGGCGCCGGCTTGCGCCGAGGCCGCGCCCCAGCGCATGGATTTCGGCCACGGGAAGCTGCGGATGATCTGGGGCAGGATTTCGGCCAGGACATCGAGGGTATCGCGACCGGGCCGCTCGATGATCGCGACGTAGAACTCGCCCTTCTTCGGATCGGAGACGATGGTCGCCTGGTCGAGGCTCGCGAGGCCCGCGCCCTTCAGGAAGCCCTGCACGGCACCCTCGGGCGCGCCGACGCGGGGGCCCTTTCGCTCCTCGCGCACGTCCTTGCCGCGGGCCGGCAGGCCGGCGATGTGGAGGGCGAGGCGGCGCGGCGTCGCGAACGCCTTGGCCCCGTCGTAGAGGAAACCGCGATCGACGAGGGCGTCGGTGACGAGCTTCCTCAGGTCGTCGGCCGCGCGCCGCTGCATGCGGGCGGGGATCTCTTCGGAACGCAGTTCGAGGAGGAGGTCGGGCATGGGATCAGGCGGCGTCCGAGATGATTTGTCCAAGGTGTCGCTGGCGCGGCGGGGGTCGCCATCGACGTCGAGAGGCCAAGTCGCAGTGTGGCCCTCGGATCAGGCCGCGCCACCGCCGGCCGTCTTCAGATACGCGGCTCCGCAGGCCTTGGCGAGTTCGCGCACCCGCAGGATGTAGCTCTGGCGTTCGGTCACCGAGATCACGCCGCGCGCGTCGAGGAGGTTGAAGACGTGGCTCGCCTTGATGCACTGGTCGTAGGCCGGCTGCGCCATCCGGTGCCGTCCGGACTCGCCCTCCGGCGCACCGGCGTCGAGGTAGGTCCGGCAGGCCTTCTCCGCGTCGGTGAACTGCCGGAACAGCATCGCGGTGTCGGCGGCCTCGAAGTTGTGACGCGAGTATTCCTGCTCCGATTGCAGGAAGACGTCGCCGTAGGTGACCTTGTCGTCGCCGGTGCCGCCGTTGAAGTTCAGGTCGTAGACGTTCTCGACGCCCTGAACGTACATGGCGAGGCGCTCCAACCCGTAGGTGAGCTCGCCCGCCACCGGCGAACACTCGACGCCGGCGACCTGCTGGAAATAGGTGAACTGGCTCACCTCCATCCCGTCGCACCAGCATTCCCAGCCGAGGCCCCAGGCGCCGAGCGTCGGGCTCTCCCAATCGTCCTCGACGAAGCGGATGTCGTGGAGCTTGAGATCGACGCCGATGGCGTCGAGCGACGCGAGGTAGAGCTCCTGCAGGTTCGGCGGGTTCGGCTTCAGGATCACCTGGAACTGGTAATAGTGCTGCAGCCGGTTGGGGTTCTCGCCGTAGCGGCCGTCCTTGGGGCGCCGCGAGGGCTGGACGTAGGCCGCCTTCCAGGGCTTCGGCCCCAGCGCCCGCAGGGTCGTGGCCGGGTGGAAGGTGCCTGCGCCGACCTCCATGTCGTAGGGCTGCAGGATCACGCAGCCCTGCGCGGCCCAGAACCGCTGCAGCGTCAGGATCAGGCCCTGGAACGAGGTATGGGGCGCGAGATCGACGGCGCTCGACGTGTGGAGGGCGCTCGACATGGGCAATCCGGTCCGTGGAGGGGCGGCCAGCGTTTAAGAGCCGGGTCGGGGGTGTCAAGCGAACCCGGTGCGCGGGCGCACGCAATTTCGCCCCAATTCCGCCGGGGGGCCGGAACTGTCACGCTCCCTGCCAAGTTTATCCGACAATCAGGCAGTCTTCGCCGTCGCAGAGCGACGGGCAATCATTTGGATCAACGCGCCATGCGCTCGTCTTTCGCAGTCTTCGCCGCCCTCGCTGCCGCTTCCCTCGCCGCCACGCCCCTGGTGATGGGCGCCTCGAACGCCTTCGCGACGCAGGAGCCCACCAACGTCATCACCATGCCGGCGGTGGTGACCCCCATCGATGTCGTCACCGTGCCAGCCCCGGCCGCGGCCGAGACCTGCACCCGCAAGGTCCGGGTGGTCTACGCCGGCTACGGCGGCGAGTCCTGTGCCCGCTGATTCCTGCGCCCGCTGATCTAAAGACCGAAGCGCGCCCAGGCGGCGCGCTCCTCGATGACCGCCAGGGCCTCGCCGGCAAGGCCGGCACCAGTAAGCCCGGCGGTGCTTCCGGGATTCGCCCGCCGCAGCAGGCGCGCGACGAGGGAACCCCGCTTCTCCGCGACCATGACGAGCTGGACTTCTTCGCCAAAGCGCGCCCGCAGGGTCGAGCGCGCATCGCCCAAGCCATCGATTAGGCCAAGGCGCAGGGCCTGACGCCCGGTCCAGACGGCACCGGTGAACAGGTTTTCGCCTTTCGGATCGAGGGTCGGCCGGCGCCCCCGCACCAGGGTGGTGAACAGGTCCTGCACGTCGGCCTGAATCTGCTTGAGGCGGACGATGTCGTCGGGATTCTCCGGCCGGAACGGGTCCAGCATCGCTTTCGCTTCGCCCTGGGTGTGGACGCGGCGCTCGACGCCGAGGCGCTCGATGAGCCGGTCGAACCCGAACCCCGCCGAGACCACGCCGATGGAGCCGATGAGCGACGTCGGATCGGCGATGATATCGTCGGCCGCGCAGGCGATCATGTAGCCGCCCGACGCCGCCACATCCTCGACGAAGGCGTAGACCGGCAGGGATTTCTCCGCCGCGAGCGCCCGGATGCGCTGGTGGATGAGGTGAGACTGGGCCGGCGAGCCACCCGGCGAGTTGATGATGAGCGCCACGGCCGCGATGTGCGGGGTGGCGAAAGCCTGCTCCAGGGGACCGGCGAGCCCGGCGATGGACAGGCCCGGCCGAAATGGCGAGGCCGCCCCGATGGCGCCGCTGAGGCGCACGACCGCGACACGCGGCTTGCGCCTGCGCCAACGTGCGGGGAGGAGCGCGCGCAGGGAAGTCGGGATCGTGAACGCCATCGTGTCTCGCTCGGGGGAGGATAAGGTCCGCGCGCCGAAGCTTCGGCGCGATCCATCGACTCAGATGGGATGCGGGTTCCGCTTCGCCAGCGCGCTCATGGTGCGTCGTCGGGCCCGATCCAGGCCGCTCCGGCGTTCAGGGTCGCGGCGAACGGCGTGAACGCGCCATCCGCTTCATGGAGCACCACGGGTGCCAGCAGAGCGAACGGCGCGCGGCTTCCCTTCACGGCGGTGACGAGCACCCGGATCGCCGCCATGTCGGCCCGTGCCTGGACCGGCCGGACCGCGATGGCGCCGAAGCGTCCGTGCAGGGCGTCGAGGCAGGCGGGCAGGGCATCGGCCCGGTGGATCAGCCCGAGGCGTCCGCGCGGGCGCAGGAGCTCGACACAGGTACGCAGCCAGCGATCCAGGCCGCCGGCCGGCAAGGTGTGGGCGGACGCCTTGCCGGCAACGGGCGAGGCACGGTGGCGGCCGGCCTCGAAGAACGGCGGATTGGTCAGGACGAGATCGGCGAGGCCCGGGACGAGGCCGGCCATCCGCCGCTCGGCGCCCCCGGCGAGGATGTCGCCTTCCAGCACGGCGACGCGCGCGCTCATCCCGTTGAGGGCCGCGTTGTCCCGGGCCAGGGCGGCCAGCGCCGGATCGCGCTCCACGAGGACGAGACCGCATGTCGGCGCGCGCAGCGCCATGGCGAGGCCGACGGCCCCTGTCGCGGCACCGACATCGCAGATCGTCGTGCCCGGATACGGCCGGACGAGACTCGCGAGCAGCACCGCATCCGTGCCGGCCCGATGCGCGCCGCGTTCCGGCTGGCGCAGATGCAGGCGTCCCCCGAACCAAGCCCTCTCGAACGCGGCCTCGACGCCGGATTCTCCGGGCGGCTCAGGCGTCGCGCAGTTCATGGGCGAGGCCTGCCTCCGTCAGCAGGCGGCGGGCCTGCGCGGCGTGGTCCGCCGGAACCAGAAGCCGGCGCGTGAAGGCGCCAATGGAACCCTCGAGTCCGCTCATGTGATTGTCGGCGATGAGAACCGGGATCTCGGCACCCGCCAGGAGGGACTCGGCGAAGCCGATCAGGACGATGTCGTTGCTGCGGATGAGTTCGTTCATCGTACCTCCGACGCGGCGGAGGTTTCGCCCCCGGTCACGGCTCTTGCGGCATGGTGCGTGTTGCAGCGCCTCCGAGCCCATGCGATGGGGTGCCGCACGGAAGTCGATCGCGCAAGACGAGGTTGTGGCATTCGGGTCGGCCGGTTCCGGCGGACCCGCACCAGACCCGTCGGGTTGGGAGGCAGCGGGGTTTTGGGCGTCGTAGTACCCTTGGAAGAGAGCCGCCCCGATCCGGAGGCGAGCCTGACGGACCTCGTGGCCCTGGTGGCCGCCGGCATGGAGCGCGTCAACGCGACCATCCTGTCGCGCACCGGCTCGTCCGTGCAGATGATCCCGGAAGTGGCCAACCACCTCATCGCGTCCGGCGGCAAGCGCCTGCGCCCGATCCTGACCCTCGCCACGGCCGACCTGTGCGCCTACGCGGGCGACGGGGCGGTGAAGCTCGCCGCCAGCGTCGAGTTCATGCACACGGCCACCCTCCTGCACGACGATGTCGTGGACGAGAGCGACATGCGGCGCGGCACGGTGGCGGCGCGGATCAAGTGGGGCAACGAGGCCAGCGTGCTGGTCGGCGACTTCCTCCTTGGCCAGGCATTCCGGATGATGGTCGAGGTCGGCTCGCTCAAAGCCCTCGACATCCTGTCGGCCGCCGCGACGGTCATCGCCGAGGGCGAGGTGATGCAGCTCGCCGCCGCCAAGAACACCGAGACGACGGAGGACGAGTACCTCGCCGTCATCCGTTCCAAGACCGCCGAACTGTTCGCCGCCGCCTGCGAGGTCGGGCCGGTGATCGCCGAGCGCCCCCGGGCCGAGCAGGCCGCGTGCCGCGCCTACGGCATGAACCTCGGCATCGCCTTTCAGCTCGTCGACGACGTTCTCGATTACGGCGGGACCAGCGCGAGCCTCGGCAAGAATGTCGGCGACGATTTTCGCGAGGGCAAGATCACGCTTCCCATCGTCCTCGCATTCCGACGCGGGACCGACGCGGAACGGGTGTTCTGGAAGCGGGCCCTGGAGGATGGCGACGTGTCGGAGGACGACCTCGCCACGGCGCTCGCCATCCTGCGCCGCCACCGGGCCCTCGAGGACACCATCGAGCGGGCACGCCATTACGGTGCCATGGCCCGCGACGCCCTGGGACTGTTTCCCAATGGTCCGATGAAACAGGCGCTGCTTCAGGTGGTCGATTTCTGCATCGCCCGCGCGCACTGAGAGGGGCGGGGCACCCCGCCGCCTCGGATTAGGCGGCAGAGGCGTTCGGCGGGACGAGAGGGAACTCCGCCGATGACGCTTCGAGATCGGCGATGACGATGTTGCCGGCCCTGTCGGACCATTGGGTCAGGAGCCCGTCGGTGGTCTCCTTGTTCATCGGCTTGCCGAACAGGTAGCCCTGTCCGTAGGTGCAGCCCTGGTCGGCGAGCCAGTCGACGCTCGATGCTGTCTCGATGCCCTCGGCCGTCGTCGAGAGTCCGAGGCTCGATCCCAGTGCGATGATCGCATCCACGAGCTTGGCCCGGTCCTCGCCGAGCGGGATCGAGGCGACGTAGCTGCGGTCGATCTTCAGCTTGTCGAATTGCAGTTCGCGCAGGTGGTAGAGGCTCGAATAGCCCGTGCCGAAATCGTCGAGCGCGATGCGGACGCCGAAATTCTGCAGGGACTTCAAGGCGACGCGCGCGGATTCCAGGTCGTTCACCAGGGCGGTCTCGGTGATCTCGATCTCGAGGCGGCCGGGTGCGAATCCGGTCTCCGTCAGGATGGCGAGGATACGCTCGGGAAGGTGCTTGTCCTGGAGCTGCAACGGCGAGATGTTGACGGCGAGCTGCAGGTGGCCGGGCCACGATTTGGCATCGTTGCAGGCCTTGCGCATCAACACCCAGCTGAGGTCGGCGATCATGCCGGTCTCTTCGGCGAGCGAGATGAACTCGACCGGATTCAGGAGACCGTGTTCGGGGTGGCGCCAGCGGGCCAGGACCTCGAATCCGATGAGTTCACGGCCGGGGAGTTGCACCACCGGCTGATAGAACGGCTCGATCTCGCCACGCTCGATGCCGAGGCGCAGATCGGTCTCCAGGCGGGCACGGACCTTGAGGGCGTGCCCCATCTCCAGGTGGAAGAAGCGGAAGGTGCCGCGGCCGTCGCGCTTGCCCTGGTACATGGCGACATCGGCGGCATGCAGGAGCGAAACGGCGTCGGGATTGCTTTCCGAGGCCAGGGCGATGCCGATGGTGGCACCGACCTCGACTCGGCTCTGCTCCCACGCCACGGGTTTCGACAGCGCGGCGATGATCTGCTGGGCGAAGCGGGGCACGGCCTCGCTGTCGAGGCCGTACTCGATCATGACCGCGAATTCATCGCCGCCCAGGCGCGCGATCATGCCGCCCTCGGGAACCAGGGCACGCATCCGGTCGGCCACGGTACAGAGAACCGCATCGCCGGCCGCATGGCCATGGACGTCGTTCACCGGCTTGAAGCGGTCGAGGTCGATCACGAGGACGGCGATCGCCGCCGGCCCGGGCCCCGACAGACGATCGTCGAGGGTCTCCTTGAAGAGGCGGCGGTTGGCCAGACCCGTGAGGGCGTCGTGGCGGGCGGCGGATTCCGCACGATCGCGGGCGAAATCGCGGGCCATCATAGCCTGTCGCAGCTTGAACGACTTGCGGATCGAAGCGACCACGAGGCCGAAGCTCATGCAGATGGCGAGCATGAGCAGATCGTGAAGATGGTGGAAGGTCGTGAAGTTCAGGAGATAGTCGAACAGGCCGAGTTGAGTGCCGGCAATCCAGATGCAGACGCCGATCATCATGAGGCACAGGGCCTCACGCAACTCACCTTCGCCCCACGAGGCTTGCTTCGTCTCTTCCATCTGATGCTCCCTAAGAAGCGACAGTGCCGACGAGACTCTTTCCTGACGGTAAAGGAAGTCTGTCCCAGGAGCGATTGTCAACTTTTCGCGAGACAGCAAAAACCTGCGGGGTCACCGCAGCAGGGATGGTTTCACCCACCATGCGGGGTGATGCGCCCGGATGCGCCGCGCCGCCCGCACCGCCGCCGCGCGATCGGCGAACAGGCCGAACACCGTCGCCCCCGAACCGGACATCCGGGCCAGTCGGCAACCGGCCTCGGCGGACAAGGCCCGAAGCGTCTCGCCGATCACCGGCGCGAGGCCGAGGGCCGGAGCTTCGAGATCGTTGCGGGCCGGGCGGATCGACGCCAGCACCGCCTCGGCATCGGCCCCTTCGGCAACCGCCGGATGCGGTTCCGGCCGGTGGCGCTCACCGATCCCGAGGCCCAGCGCCCGGAACACCGGCGCGGTCTCGACGGGCACACCGGGATTGATCAGTACGGCGGGGAGGGGAGCCATTCCGAGGGCAGGGCCCAGGGTCTCGCCGGCCCCCCGCATCATCCGGGCCCGGGGATCGAGGCAGACGGATACATCGGCCCCCGTGGCACGCGCGGCCTCGAGGAGGTCGGGATCGGCCGGATCGAGGCCGTTGCTGCGGCCGAGCAGCCGCAGGGCGGCGGCCGCGTCCGACGAACCGCCACCGATGCCCGCCGCAACGGGCAGGCGCTTGACGAGATGGAACGCCCCGAGCCGCAGGCGCGGCCGGCGTGCGGCGAGGTGGTGCGCCGCACGGATGACGAGATTGTCGCCGAGGGGGCCGGCCGGCCCCGCCGTCGGTCCGACAACCGTCAGACCGAGGTCCGCACCGGGCGTGAGCGAGAGGGTATCTCCCGCGCCCGTGAATGCGACGAGACTTTCGAGCTCGTGGTAGCCGTCCCCGGCGCGGCGGCCGAGGACGTGGAGGGTCAGGTTGATCTTCGCCGGAGCGCGGGTGACGAGGATTGGCACGGGCTCTCGGCGGTTCTCGAGGGGATCGGGGCGCCGGTCTGGCCTCGCGCCCCCGTCCGCGTCAAGTCCGCGATCGGCGGATCAGCCGCCGCTCTTCTTGTCGGCCGCGCCCGGCGGCTCGCTCGGGGCCGGAGCGCCCTTCGGCAGTTCGGGGTTGGCCTTGCCCTCGGGGGGATTCTCGGCCGTGGCCGCCGGCTTGTCGAGTTCGGGCAGGCCGTCCTTGAGCTTGGCGTTGATCTTCTCGAGCTCCTCCGGCTCGGGGTTCAGATCCTTGGCGTGCTGCCACTGGAACTTGCCCTCGAGGCGGCGTCCGGCGCGCCAGTAGGCGTCGCCGAGGTGATCGTTGATGGTCGGATCACCGGGTTTGAGCTCGATGGCCTTCTCCAGCTCGCGCATGGCCTCGTCCCAGCGTCCGAGGCGAAAGTAGGCCCAGCCGAGGCTGTCGATGATCATGCCGTCGCGCGGGCTCGCATCCACAGCCTGCTTGAGCATGGTGAAGGCTTCGTCGATGTTGATGTTCTGATCGACCCACGAATAGGCGAGGTAGTTGAGCACTTGGGCGCGGGCGCCGGGCTGCGAGGGCGGCACGAGCTCGAGGGCCTTCTTCAGGTCGGCTTCGGCCTTGGCCCATTGCTTGGCGCGCTCGTAGGCCGTGCCGCGGAAGTAGAACGTCGTCCAGTAATTCGCCGCCGGCTGGTCGCCGATGAGGGCGATGGCGCGGCTGTAGGTCTCGGCCGCTTCCTCGTATTTCTTGCGCGAGCGCTGGACGTTGCCGAGCGCCGTGATCACGTCGATGTCGTTGGGGTGGGCCTTCATGGCCGCGTCGAGGTGCTGGATCGCCTCGTCGCCCTTGCCCATCTGCTCGAGGTTGAGCCCGACCTGCACGTCCGCGTTGAGGCGCAACGGGGAGCTCGCCGGGATCTGGGCGTAGGCCTCGTTGGCGCGCTCGGGTTGCTTCATCCGGTCGAGGATATCGGCGAGCGTCAGGCGGGCGAGGGCATGCTCGGGCGCGAGGTAGAGGGCGAGGCGCAGGTAGACCACCGCCGGCAATTCGTCTCCCTGCGTCGAACCGGCCGAGCCGAGGCCGTAGAGCACCTCGCCGGCGCCTTCCTGCGCGGTGTTGATGAGGCGGGCGAGGGGCTTGCCCTCCTTCAGACGGTTCAGGGCATCGCGCACGATGGGGTGGCGCGGCAGCAGCTTGTCGAAATCGGTGTAGGCCTGGATCGCCAGATCCGTGCGGCCGGCCTGCGCCTCGAAGCGGGCATAGGCGTCGACGACCCGCAGGGTGTTGCGGTCGCCGTCATAGGCCGCCTTGAGGCGGCGCTCGGCCTCGGCCTGGTCGCCGACGAGGGCGGCGATCAGACCGGCATGGAAATCGCGAAACGTGTTGTAGGTGCGCTCGCCCTTGAGCTTGTTGATGGTCTCCTGGGCGCGCTTGCCGTCTCCCGCCCCGGCGAAGGTCCAGGCGGTCAGAAGCGTGGCGGTGAGATCGGCGGCGGCCCCCCGACCGCTGCGGGCGAAGTTCTGGCGCGCCTGGGCGAACTGGCCGGCCTTGATCTGGCGGACGCCGAGGGCGAGCTGGGCGAGCCCGTTGGCGCCGTCTCGGGTGGTGAGGCGCTCGGCGGCGCGGAACGCATCCGGCAGGGCGCCGTCGGCCAGCAGCGACACGAAGGCGCGCTCCAGCAGTTCGGCGTTGCGCGGGTCGGCCTTCACGGCCTCGCGGTAGAAGCTCGCCGCCGCCGCCGTGTCCTTCGAAGCACCGGCGATGTAGGCCGCGAGGAAGTTACCCTCCAGGGACTCGGCAGGCTCGAACTCCGGCAGCGGGGTCGATTCGCGCGGCTGCGCCGCCTGCGCCGGCAGGGTCGCGGCCAGGCAGAATGCGAGGGCCGGCAGGGCTCGGCGGCCAATCCGAAAGGTCTTGGCGTATCCGTTCATGGGCACCGTTCAGGGCTTCTGCGCACCGGCCCGATCGGGGGCCGGCGCTCGATCGGGCGGGACACTGAACTCTTCCCCGCATCCCTGCAAGGCATAAGGATGACGGCCGAAGACGCAGGGCGAGCGACCCGGAGTGTCGTCCGTCCCATGCGGGGGTCGCATCACATGTTCGGGTAATTCGGACCGCCCGGCCCCTCCGGCGTGACCCAGTTGATGTTCTGGTTCGGGTCCTTGATATCGCACGTCTTGCAGTGGACGCAGTTCTGCGCGTTGATCTGATATCGCACGCCGTCGCTCTGGGCCGCATCCGCCACCCATTCGTAGACGCCGGCCGGGCAGTAGCGCGCCGAGGGGCCGCCATAGACGTCGTGCTCGGACGCCTTATGCAGGTCGAGGTTCTTCACGTTGAGGTGAGGCGGCTGGTCCTCCTCGTGGTTGGTGTTCGACAGGTACACCGACGAGAGCCGGTCGAAGGTCAGCTTGCCGTCGGGCTTCGGGTAGACGATGGGCGTCACCTCGGCGAGCGGCTTGGTGCAGGCGTAGTCCGGCTTGCCGTGCTTGAGCGTGCCGAACAGCGAGGTCCCGAGCAGGGTGTTGGCCCACATGTCGGCCCCACCGAGGCCGACGCCGACGAGGGTGCCGTACTTCGACCACAGTGGCTTGACGTTGCGGACGCGCTTGAGGTCCTGGCCGATGGCGCTGTCGCGCCAGCCGTTCTCGTAGGCCGTCAGCTCGTCGCCCTGGCGGCCGGACTCGAGGGCCTGCGCGATGGCGTGCGCCGCCTGCATGCCGGACAGCACCGCGTTGTGCGACCCCTTGATGCGCGGCACGTTCACGAAGCCGGCGGAATCGCCGACGAGGCAGCCGCCGGGGAAGACGAGCTTGGGCACCGATTGCCAGCCGCCCTCCATGATCGCCCGCGCCCCGTAGCCGATGCGCTTGGCGCCCTCGAAGGTCTCGCGGATCATCGGGTGGGTCTTGAAGCGCTGAAACTCCTCGAACGGCGACAAGGTTGGGTTCTCGTAGTTCAGGTGCGTGACGAACCCCACCGAGAGCAGGTGGTCGTCGAAATGGTACAGCCACGAGCCGCCGCCGGCCTTGTTCGGCAGGGGCCAACCCATGGTGTGCTGCACGAGGCCCGCCTGGAACCTGTCCGGGCTCAGCTGCCAGATCTCCTTGACGCCGAGGCCGTATTTCTGGTGATCGCTGTCGGCGTTGAGCTTGAACCGGTCGATGAGCGTCTTCGTGAGCGAGCCGCGGGCGCCCTCGCCGAAGATCGTGTACTTGCCGCGCAATTCCATGCCGCGGGTGTAGTCGTCGCGGGGCTCGCCCGAGCGGCCGATGCCGAGGTCGCCCGTGGCGATGCCGACCACCACGCCGCGATCGTCGTAGAGCACCTCCGAGGCCGGGAAGCCCGGGTAGATCTCGACACCGAGCGCTTCCGCCTTGGCGCCGAGGTACTTCGTCACGTTCGAGAGCGAGCCGACGAAGTTGCCGTGGTTCGACATGAACTTGGGAAAGAACAGGTTCGGCATGGTCAAGCCGCTGTTCTTCGTCAGAAACATGAACTCGTCGCGCTCCACGGCCGTCTTCAGGGGCCGTTCGGGGTCGGTCCGCCATTCGGGCAGGAGGTCGTCGAGGCCGGCCGGGTCGATGACGGCGCCCGACAGGATGTGGGCGCCGACCTCGGAGCCCTTCTCGACCACGACGATGCTGACATCGGAGGACAGCTGCTTGAGGCGGATGGCGGCGGCGAGGCCGGCCGGTCCGGCGCCGACGATCACCACGTCGAAATCCATCCCCTCGCGTTCGGGCAGCGCCATTCCGTCATCCTCCTGTCACGCCCGCCGCGCGGCAGGACACGTGGGTTGTCGTTTCAGAGTACTCTCAACCGATTCCAAGATGGGAAGGCAAGCGGCCTCGTTCCCCTGGCAGCCGTCGTGGTGAAGAGTCGCGCCGCGCGAAAGGGGACGCCGCCGTCGATCAGCCCGCCCGCCCCCCGTTGTCCACAGGCGCCGAACGCGCCACATCTCCGATCATGACTGCGAGTGACGACAGCCAGCGCGACCTCATCGCCGCCCTCGACTTCCACGTCGCGGCGGGCGTCGACCTCATGCTCGACGAGCATCCCCACGACCGTTTCTCCGAGGTGGAGGCGCCAGCTCATCCGGCAGCACCGACGCCCGAGCCGGAGATTGCCGCGCCGCCACCCCGCCGTGAGTTGCCGCAGCGCGGGGAAACCCCGGCCCCGGCGCGGACCTACGGCCAGTCGGCCGCAGCCCGGCCGGGCGAGGCGGCCGGCGACGCGCGGGCGCGGGCGAAGGACGTGAACTCCCTCGAAGAGCTGGAAGCCCTGCTCGCCGGCTTCGACGGCTGCCCCCTCAAGTTCACGGCGAAGAACCTCGTCTTCGCCGACGGCAATCCGGCCGCCAAGCTCATGTTCATCGGCGAGGCCCCGGGCGCCGATGAGGACCGGATCGGCAAACCGTTCATGGGCCGCTCGGGCAAGCTGCTCGACCGGATGATGGCGGCCATCGGCCTCGACCGCACGACCGCCTACGTCACCAACATCGTCCCCTGGCGCCCGCCGGGAAACCGCAACCCGACACCGCAGGAGGTCGCGATCTGCAAGCCGTTCATCGAGCGGCAGATCGAACTCGCCGACCCCGACCTCATCGTCTGCCTCGGGAGCCCGTCCACGCAGGCGATCACCGGCACGAGGGACGGCATCCTCAAGGCGCGCGGCCGGTTCTATCCCTACCGGGTGGGCGACCGCGAGATCCGGGCGCTGGCGACCCTGCATCCGGCCTATCTCCTGCGCCAACCCCTGCAGAAGCGGCTTGCTTGGCGGGACTTCCGCACGCTCCGGGCCGCCCTCGACGGGAAGGTCTGAGGCCGGTAGGGAACGGCCAAGCGGAACCGTACGACGCGCGGGGAGATTACTTCGGACCGGTCGCGTCGGTCCGCGTTCCGGGACGAGTGGTGGCGAGCACATGCGCTGGGAAGATTTCCGCAGTTCCGACAATGTCGAGGATCGTCGCGGTGAGGGCGGCGGGGGCGGCGGTTTTCCGGGCGGCGGTGCCGGCGGCCTCGGCATCGGCGCCATCGTCATCCTGTGCATCATCGGCTGGGTGACGGGCATCAACCCGGCGATCCTCATCGGTGGCGCCGAGCAGATGACCGGCGGTGGGCGGCCGCGCCAGGAGCAGGTCGATCCGCAGACCCAGGCGCAGCGCAAGACCAAGCCGACGGACGAGAGCGGGCGTTTCGCCGCCGCGATCCTGGGCAACACGGAAGATGTCTGGAAAGAGATCCTGCCGAACCAGACCGGTAAGCAGTACCGCCCGACCGGCATGGTGCTCTACACCGGCGGGACCCGCAGCGGCTGCGGCTCGGCCCAGGCCGCCATGGGACCTTTCTACTGCCCGCTCGACAAGAAGGTCTATCTCGACACGTCGTTCTTCAAGGAGATGGAGCAGAAGTTCGGTGTGAAGGGCGACTTTGCCTACGCCTACGTCATCGCCCACGAGGTCGGCCACCACGTCCAGGACGAGCTCGGCATCCTCGGCAAGGTCCAGGGCCGCCAGCAGGCCGCATCGAGCAAGGTCGAGTCGAACCAGCTCTCCGTGCGCGTCGAACTGATGGCCGACTGCCTCGCCGGCGTCTGGGCGAAGAACTCCAACGACAAGTACAATTCCCTCGAGCCCGGTGACATCGAGGAAGCCATGAACGCCGCCAGCGCCATCGGCGACGACAGGCTTCAGAAGCAGTCGCAGGGCTACGCCGTGCCGGATTCCTTCACCCACGGCTCGTCGGCCCAGCGCCAGCGCTGGTTCATGACCGGCTACAAGAGCGGCCAGACCAAGTCCTGCGACACGTTTCGCGCGGCCGGAAACTGAACCGCTTCAACCTGGGGCACGAACGCCATGGTCGCATCCGACAAGACCCGCAGCTTCGTCCCCCTCGCCATCGCGGTGCTGACGGTGTCGGACACGCGCTCGCTGGAGGAGGATCGCTCGGGCGACACCCTGAGGGATCGGCTGATTGCGGCCGGCCATACGCTGGCCGCCCGCGCCGTGGTGCCGGACGAGGTCGACCAGATTCGCGGGCAGGTGGAGGCGTGGTCGCGCGATCCGGCGGTGGACGTGGTCCTCACCACGGGCGGCACGGGCTTTACCGGCCGCGACGTCACGCCCGAGGCCATCGAGCCCCTGTTCGAGAAGCGGATGGACGGATTCTCGGCGGTGTTCCACCGGATTTCCTACGACAAGATCGGCACCTCGACCCTGCAGTCACGCGCCACGGCTGGGGTGGTGAATGCCACCTACGTCTTCGTCCTGCCGGGCTCGCCGGGCGCCTGCCGCGACGCCTGGGACGGCATCCTCGCCGCCCAGCTCGACTATCGGCACCGCCCTTGCAACTTCGTCGAGATCATGCCGCGGCTCGACGAGCATCTGCGGCGCGGTGCCTCCATTGAGGTGTGACGCCGGCCCGTCGAGGGGGCATGCGCCGTCGCGCACGTCCCCTTGCGAACCTCACGCCGCCTTGCGGGCCGCCGCATCGCCGTAGAACGTGCCCTCCCGCTCCGCCATGGCGAGGAGATTGCGCGGCACGGCGAAGCGCGGTCCGTGCTTGGCCTCCAGGCCCTGGGCAAGGGCGACGAAGGCCTTGGCGCCCATGAAGTCGATGTAGGACAGGGCGCCGCCCGTGAACGGCGCGAAGCCGAAGCCGAGGATCGAGCCGACATCGGCCTCGCGCGGATCGGTGACGACGCCCTCGCCGACGGTGCGGGCCGCCTCCAGGGCCTGGACTACGAGGAGGCGCTGCTTCAGCTCCGTGAAGTCCACGTCGTCCGGATCGACGCGGGTCGCCTGCAGGTCCTTGAGGCCGGGCCACAGGCGCTTCGGCGCACCCTCGGGATAGTCGTAGAAGCCGCGCTTGTTCTTGCGCCCGAGCCGGCCCTCGCCCTCCACCAGGGTCGTGAGGAGCGCCTTCTGCGCCGGATCGATGGCGCCGGTACCGAGCTGCGCCTCCGTCGCCTTGACGATCTTCAACGCGAGGTCGACCGCGACCTCGTCGGTGAGAGACAGCGGCCCAACCGGCATGCCGGCTTGACGCCCGGCATTCTCGATCATCGCCGCCGGGATGCCCTCGTTGAGCATGGTGTGACCTTCGAGCAGGTAGGCTCCGACACAGCGGTTGGCGAAGAACCCGCGCGCGTCGTTGACAACGATGGGGGTCTTCTTGATGGCACGGACGAAGTCGAGGGCGGTGGCGAGTGCCGTGTCGCCGGTCTGGTCGCCCTTGATGATCTCGACGAGCATCATCTTCTCCACGGGAGAGAAGAAGTGGATGCCGACGAAATTCTCCGGGCGGCTTGAGGTCTTGGCGAGGCCGGTGATGGGGAGCGTCGAGGTGTTGGAGGCGAAGATCGCGTCCGGGCGGATTGCGGCCTCGACCTTGCCGATGACCTCGGCCTTCACCGCCGGGTCCTCGAACACCGCTTCGATGACGAGATCGCAGTCGGAGAGGGCGGCGTAGTCCGCACTCGTGGCGATGCGGGCCAGGAGCGCGTCGCGGTCGGCGGTCTTGGCGCGGCCCTTGTTGATCTGGTCGGTGACGAGCTTGTGGGCGTAGGCCTTGCCCTTCTCGGCCGCTTCCACGGACTGGTCGACGAGCACCACGTCGAGGCCGGCATTGGCCGAGACGTAGGCGACGCCCGCGCCCATGAAGCCGGCGCCGACGACGCCGACGCGGCGCACGGAGGTCGGCGCCACGCCCTTCGGCCGGCGCGCGCCCTTGTTCAGCTCGCCCATGGACAGGAACAGGGTGCGGATCATCGCCGCCGCTTCCGTCGAGCGCAGTATCATGGCGAAGTACCGGCTCTCGACCCGGAGGGCGAGGTCCATGGGGAGCTGCAATCCCTCGTAGACCGCGCCCAGGATCGCCTTGGCGGCGGGGTAGTTGTCATGGGTCTCGCGGCGGTAGATGGCGTTGGCCGGCGGCCAGGTCATCATGCCGGCGGGCGAATAGACCTTGCCCGACGGGGCCTTGAACTTCGGCACGTCCCAGGGCGCCACGGCCGAGCCGCCGCCGAGGATCCAGGCCTTGGCCTTGGCGACGATCTCATCCTTCGGGGCCACCTCGTGCACGAGGCCCATGTTCTTCGCCATGAGGGGCCGGATCTGCTCGCCCTTGAACAGCATCTGAAGGGCGTCGCCCGTCTGCATCAGGCGGGGCACGCGCTGGGTGCCGCCGGCGCCCGGGAATAGGCCGACCTTGATCTCGGGCAGGCCGACGCGGGTCTTGGGGTCATCCGACAGCACCCGATGGTGACACGAGAGGGCGAGCTCGAAGGCACCGCCGAGGCAGATGCCGTTCACGGCCGCAGCGAAGGGCTTGCCGCAGGTCTCGAGCTTGCGGAACAGCAGCGTCAGCTTGCGCGATTCCTCAAAGAAGTGGCGCATGGCCTCCTCCTCGCCGCGCTCGGCCTTCAGCGCCTCGAAGGCGCGGCCGAGGCCCTGGAGCATGGTGAGGTCGGCGCCGCCGGAGAAATTGTCCTTACCCGAGGTGATGACGCAGCCCTTGACGGCGGGGTCGGCCACTACCGCGTCGATGACCGCGTGCAGTTCGTCCATCACCGCGTTGGTGAAGACGTTCATGGAGCGCCCCGGCATGTCCCAGGTCGCCAGCGCGATCCCATCGGCATCGGTCTCGAGGCGGAAATTGATGAGATCCATCGCTGATCCTCGGGTTGGCGGAGCGGGCCCATGATGGGGCGCCCTTAATGGGATGTAAGTTTTATCTGTGCAGCCTTGTCGGCGAGCGTACAGATTGAGCGCCTAGGGAAACACGATGCTCGGACAGATCGGCTGTCGAGGCTGCCGCGAGGGCGCCGAACTCGACTTCACTTTCACCATGGCGTTCCAGCCGATCCTCGACATCGTGACGGAGCGCGTCTGGGGTTACGAGGCCCTGGTCCGCGGCACGGGCGGCGAATCCGCCGGCTCCATCCTCGACCGCGTGACGCCCGAAACCGTGTACCGCTTCGATCAGGCCGCGCGGGTCAAGGCGATCGAGCTGGCCGGTCGCCTGTTCCCGACGGACGACCGGACCAAGCTGTCCATCAACTTCATGCCGAACGCGGTCTACGAGCCGGCGGCCTGCATCCGCTCGTCCCTTGAGGCGGCGCGCCGGGCCGGCTTCGCGCACGACCGCATCATGTTCGAGTTCACGGAGAACGAGAAGTTCCGCGACACGGCGCATGTCACGCGCATCGTCGCCGAGTACCGCAAGCAGGGCTTCCTCACGGCGCTCGACGATTTCGGCGCGGGCTTCGCCGGTCTGAGCCTGCTGGCGAACTTCCAGCCGGACCTCATCAAGATCGACATGGACCTGCTGCGCGGCATCGACGCCGACCACCGCCGGCAGACCATCGTCGGCGGCCTCATCGGGATCGCGCGAAACCTCGGCCTTGCGGTGATCGCCGAGGGAATCGAGACGGAAGCCGAGTTCGCGACCCTGCGCGGCCTCGGCGCGACGCTGTTCCAGGGCTACCACTTCGCTCGGCCACATCTCGAACATCTCCCGGCCGTGGCCGGCTTCCCGGCGCACGCCGCGTTCGCCCAGGCTCTGGTCGCCTGATCCACCCCTCCGGATCGGAAAGACCCGATCCGGGCGGCCGAAGCGGTGCAGGATCTCGAACACGGGCGAGGCCGGCACGGGGGCGGACGCGTCCTAGCGCGCCGGCATCGGCATCGGGGGGGCACCAGCCTTGCTGTCCCCGGCCTGGGCGATGGCGAGCATGTTGAGGAGCTTCGTCACCGAGGCCTGCGAGATCGCCGTGACGCTGGAGGCCGGGTCGGCATTGACCGCCTGGAACTTCTGGTAGGTCTTGTCGTCGTAGATGCCGCTGAGGTGCTTGAGCTCGTCGAGGGTGAACTTTTCCGCGTAGGCCTTCGACAGGCCGTCGATCATCACCTCGCGCTGCTTGTCGAACTCGGCCCGCACCTCCTTGCGCACGGCCTCGGCCTTGTCCTCGGGCATCGACGCGACGGTCTTCTCAAGGGCGCCGGTGAAGCCGGTCTCGAGGTTCTTGATCAGGGTCTTCTGCACGAGGTCCTTCGCGACGCCAACACGGTCGGAGGCGTCGTCCGCGCGGGCCGTGAGCGGCAGGCACAGGGCGGTAGTCAGGCACAGTGTGGCGAGCAGGCGCGTCATCGTGGCGTTTCTCCCGGTTCTTATGGGCTGAGCCCCATCGCGAAAACGCGACGGGCGCCGCCGTCTACCAGTGTTTCGAAGGGTTTGTCGCCCCGTGGCCCCGTCTCAAACCCGCTCGATGATCGTCGCCGTGCCCATGCCCGCGCCGATGCAGAGGGTGACGAGGGCGCGCTCCTTGCCGGTTCGCTCCAGCTCGTCGAGGACAGTCCCGAGGATCATCGCTCCGGTGGCGCCGAGCGGATGGCCCATGGCGATGGCGCCGCCGCAGACGTTGACCCGGGCCGGGTCGAGGTTGAACGCCTGCTGGAAGCGCAGGACCACGGCGGCGAAGGCCTCGTTGACCTCGAACAGGTCGATGTCCGACAGGCTGAGCCCCGAGCGCGCCAGCACCTTGCGGGTGACGTCGACGGGCCCCGTGAGCATCAGGGCCGGGTCGGAGCCGATATTGGCGAACGCCTGGATGCGCGCGCGCGGCTTCAGCCCGGCGGCGGTGCCGGCCTCCCGCGACCCGATGAGCACGGCGGCGGCACCGTCGACGATGCCCGACGAGTTGCCGGCATGGTGGACGTGATCCACGGTCTCGACATCCGGGTGGGCGTCGATGGCCACGGCATCGAAGCCGCCCATCTGGCCCATCTGGACGAAGGACGCCTTGAGCTGGCCGAGGGACTGCATGTCGGTCGCGGGCCGCATGTGCTCGTCGGTGGCCAGCAGCGTGATCCCGTTGATGTCGCGCACGGGCACCACGGCGTCGCTGAACCGCCCCTCGGCCCATGCGGCGGCGGAACGCTTCTGCGACTCGACGGCGTAGGCGTCGCAATCGGCGCGGGAGAACCCGTACTTCGTGGCGATGAGGTCGGCCGAAACCCCTTGCGGCATGAACCACGACTTGATGGCGATGGCCGGGTCCACGGGCCAGGCCCCGCCCGAGGCGCCGAGGCCGACGCGGCTCATGGATTCGACGCCGCCGCCGATGGTCATGTCGTGCTGGCCGGCCATGACCTGGGCGGCCGCGAAGTTCACCGCGTCGAGGCCGGAGGCGCAGAACCGGTTGATCTGCACACCGGGGACGTGGGTGCCGTAATCGGCCACCAGGGCGGCGGCCCGGGCGATGTCGCCGCCGGCCTCGCCGATGGGATCGACGCAGCCGAGGATCACGTCGTCGACCCGCCTGGTGTCGAGACCGTTGCGGTCCTTGAGGGCGCGAAGCGCCACCTCCGCCAGCCGCAGGGCCGTCACCTCGTGCAGCGACCCGTCGGGCTTGCCGCGACCGCGCGGGGTGCGGACATGATCGTAGATGTAGGCCTCGGGCATTTCTCTTCTCCGGATTCCCAGACCTTCGCGAAAGGCCGGGCGGCAGAACGACACGAACCCCGTGCGGGTCCGTCGATACGATCCCATGCCTGGCCGATCCGGCGCGGGCCGCCCTCGGGGGAGGGGAACTCCGCGCGCACTCGGCCCTTGGCGGCGTCCGGTCTAAAACGCCTCGGCGGCAAGCGCCATGGTCGTCTCCGAACCGGCCTTGATCCGCACCAAGCGCATCGCCGTCTCGGGCAGCAGACGCTCCATGTAGAACCGCCCGACGACGAGCTTGTCGGCCATGCGGTCGGACGCGGCCTCGGCCTTCTTCGCCAGCGCCGCCTTGGCGATACGCGCCCACATGTAGCCCATGGCGACGAGGCCGAGGAGATGCATATAGTCGGTGGCGCCGGCGCCCGCGTTATCGGGCTTCGAGAAGGCGTTCTGCATGAACCACATCGTGGCGCCCTGGAGATCGTTCAGTCCGGCCTGGAGCGGCCCGGTGAACGGCTTCATCGCGTCGTCTTCGCCATGGTCCTTAAGGAAGCTCTGGACCTCCGCGAGGAAGCCCATCATCGCGCGGCCGCCGTCCTTCGGCAGCTTGCGGCCGATGAGGTCCATGGCCTGGATGCCGTTGGCGCCCTCGTAGATCATGGCGATGCGGGCATCGCGCACGAACTGCGACATGCCCCATTCCTCGATGTAGCCGTGGCCACCGAAGAGCTGCTGGGCCTCCACCGCGTTGGCGAAGCCCCGGTCGGTGAGGACGCCCTTCACCACCGGGGTCATCAGGCCCATGTGGTCCTCGGCCCGCTGCCGTTCGGCCGCATCCTCGGAGCGGTGGCCGATATCGGCCTGAAGGGCGGTCCACAGCACCAGGGCGCGGCCGGCCTCGTTGAAGGCGCGGATGCCCATGAGGGTGCGGCGCACGTCCGGGTGGACGATGATCGGATCGGCCACCTTGTCGGGGGCCTTGGCGCCGGTGAGCGACCGGCCCTGGAGCCGGTCCTTGGCGTAGGCCAAGGCGTTCTGATAGGCGACCTCGGACTGGCCGAGGCCCTGGACGCCCACCGCGAGGCGTGCCTCGTTCATCATCACGAACATGGCGGCGAGGCCGCGATTCTCCTGTCCGACGAGCCAGCCCGTGGCGCCGTCGTAGTTCATGACGCAGGTAGAATTGCCGTGGATGCCCATCTTGTGCTCGAGGGAGCCGCAGGACACCCCATTACGAGCCCCCACCGACCCGTCCGCATTCACGAGGAACTTCGGCACCACAAAGAGCGAAATACCTTTGGTGCCCGCCGGAGCACCCTCGATGCGGGCGATGACGAGGTGGACGATGTTCTCGGAGAGGTCGTGCTCGCCCGCCGAGATGAAGATCTTGGTGCCGGTGAGGCTGTAGGAGCCGTCACCGTTGGGCACCGCCTTGGTCTTGAGCAGACCCAGATCCGTGCCGCAATGCGGCTCGGTGAGGTTCATGGTCCCGGTCCAGGCGCCCTTGACCATCTTCGGCAGGTAAGTGGTCTTCTGTTCGTCCGAGCCGTGGACGAGGAGCGCCGCCATCGCGCCCTGGGTCAGGCCCGGATACATGCCGAGCGCCAGGTTGGCGCCCGAGACGAACTCGGAGATCGCCGTGTTCAAGGTGTGGGGCAGGCCCTGGCCGCCGAATTCCTCCGGCACCGACAACCCCATCCAGCCGCCCCTCGCGTAGGTGTCGTAGCCGGCCTTGAAGCCCTTCGGCGTGGCGACGCTGCCGTCCGCTCCACGGGTGCAGCCCTCGCGATCGCCGACGGCGTTGAGGGGAGCCAGGACTTCCTCGGCGAGCTTGGCGCCCTCGGTCAGCACGGCCTCGACCACGTCGGGCGACGCATCGGCGAAGCCCCGGAGATTGCTGTAGCGTTGAAACCCGAGCACGTCGTTCAGCAGAAACAGAACGTCCTCGACCGGCGCCTTGTAGCTCGGCATTTCTCAGCGTCCTTCCCACGGCCGGGCGGCCCTCGCGCTCCTATCCGGATCACGGCACCGCTCCTTGGATGGTTCATATCTAAACTATCTCGGCCGAACCGAAAAGGGGGCGCCGGTGCGAAACCGGATGCCGCTGGTGCCAGAACCGAAAATCGGAATTTTTGTCCGGTTAACCTGCTCTTTACCAAGAAAGTTAAAGGTCGGGTCAGACGATCCGACATCGACCCGAGCCGTCGTCTGCTGGGGTTCGGCGCCGTGCATCGAGACCGGACCTCGCCCAATCAGGTTTGACGATGACCCGCTCCGCCCCCATCGACCTCGACGGCTTCGATCCGGACATCCTCGATGCCGCGCGCGACGTGGCCCGGCGGGCCGGCGTTCCCGTCGAGACCTGGATCGCCTCCATCGTCACCCCGGACGAAGTCACCGAACCGCCCCGAAAGACCCCGTCGAGCACGTCCCGCAAGGCCCCTGCGAACACGGCGCGCGAGACGTCGTCCGGGGCGAAGGCGCAGCCACAGCCGAAGATCCCTGATGCGGCGCCGGCGGTCGCGGCCGAGGAAGCCCGTCCGGCCCCAGAACCCGCGCGCGCGACGGCGCCGGCGACCGCGATGCCGGACCCGATGGCGCAGGCCCTCGCGCAGATGATGCAACGCCTCGATGCCATCGACGACAGAATCGCCGGGGAGCACACGGCCGCGCAGGCCGCGGCCGCCCGCACCCTCGCCGAACTCGAGCGGCGGATGGCCGAACTCGGCGAGCAGATCACAGCGCCCCGACCCATCGGGCGCCGGGGCCGTTCGGCCGCCGTCGAAGTCCGTGACGCCGTAAGCGAGATCCGTCAGCGCCAGCGCGAACTCGACGCGCATGCGGCGCCCGCCGCGACGGTCATCGGCGATCTGCGCAGCGAGACCAGCCGCCTGCGCGCCTCCCTCGACGGTCTGGCCACGGGCCGCGAGGTCGGTGCCCTGGAGCAGGCGATGCACGCCCTCGCCACGGGCGTCGAGGGCTCCCCGGCCCAGGCCGATCTCTCCGCCGTGACGGCCCCCCTCGACCGAATTCGTGCCGAGGTCGATCGCCTGTGCGGCGACACAGCGCGGGAGGTCCAGGTCCGGCTCGCCGCCGATCTGGAAAGCCTCGGCGCGCGGGTCGATGCCGTCCTGCGCAGCGGCCCCGAGGCCTTCGCCGATCGCGAGGCGCTCGACGGTCTGTTTCGCGAATTGCAGGACATCCGCGGAGCCATCGCCGGTTTGGCGGCGCCAGAGCGCATCGAAATCCTGACCTCCGGCGTCGCCGCGATCAGCGCCGAGATTGCGCGCCTCCAGACCGGGGCCGGCGCCCAGGCGAATCTGGCGTCCCTGCGTCCGCTGCTGGAGGACATCCGGGCGAGCCTGGATCGCCCCGCCCAGGCCGGCCTCGAAGCCCGGATCGACGCCATGGCGGCCAAGCTCGACGCCCTGCGCGACGGCTCCGCCGTGCCGGATGGTCCTGATTCGGCCGCCATCATCCATCGGATCGATGCCCTGTCCGAGAAGGTGGACCGCGTCCACATCAATCCCGTGGGCGACCTCATCGAGCGCCTGGAAGGCCTCGGTGCGACCCTGCGCCGGCCGATGGTGCCGGACGGCGATCTCGCCGCCATCCACGGCATGCTGCACGACCTGTCCGTCAAGGTCGATCGCATGGGCACGTCAGACACCGTGTCCGCCGAGGGGCTCGACGCCCTCGAGCATCAGGTCCTGGCGCTCGCCGCCCGCATCGACACCCGCGACGCCGACCCGGCCCTCGTCGGTCTCGAGCGCACCATGGGCGATCTCCTCGCCCAGGTCTCCGCCCTGCGGGAGGAAGCGCCCCTCGCCGAGCGGGCCGCCCGTCACGCCATGGCCGAGACCGTGGGCGGGGCTGACCTCGGCCGACTCCAGGCCGGCCTCGCCGACTTGCGCGATCAGCAGGCGGCTTCCGAGAAGCGCCTGCAATCGACCCTGACCGGGGTCCATACGGTCCTCGAGCGCATCGCCGGGCGGTTCGTCTCGACGGAGACCGTGACCGGGCCGCCCGAGATGCGGGCGGCGACGGAACGCGCCCTCGGCGCAGCCGGGATGCCGCTGGCCGACCCTTCGCTCAACCCCTCGCCCAAGCCCGCGATCAAGCCGGCGATCAAGGCGGCCGGCCGCCGCGCCGGACCGCAGGTCGAGCGGCCGCGCCCCGACGCCGCCCTCGGCGACCTTCCCTTGGAGCCCGGCGCCCGGCGCCCCGGCCGCGAGCCGCTTCGGGACGACGCGGATACCCACGCCTCCGCGGCTCTCGACGGCGACATCAAGACGAGCTTCATCGCCGCCGCCCGGCGCGCGGCCCAGGTGGCGCAGGCGGAAGCCACCGGCAACGCGTCGAGCCTGAACGGGCGTCATCCCGACACGGCGCCCGTCCGTGGCGAGGCCCCCGCATCGGGGCTGGCGGCCGGCCGGCTCGCCCGCCTGCGCGCCGAACTCGACCGCCGCCGCAAGCCCCTGCTGCTGGGGCTCGCCGCCATCATCCTGGCGCTCGGCGCCCTTCAGGCCATCGGCACGAGCCGTCCGGTCAACGAGACCGTCGCGGTGACCGCGCCGGAGACCTCCAGGGCAGACCAGCCGGCGACCGCCTCGTCCCCGCCCGATCCGGTCACGACCCAGTCCCTCGCCGAGTCGGCCGGCGCCCGGGACGAGGCCGCCAAACCCGCGGCTGGCAAGCTCGAGACCACCAAAACCGAGCCCTCAAAGGCCGAGACCACGAAGGTCGGCGCCGTCCGAGGGGTCCCGCAGGTCTCCGAGATGGCCGGCCTTTCGGGGGATCTCGCCGCCGTACCCGAGACGCTCGCCCCCTTACGTCAGGCAGCCCTGGAAGGAGATGGCGCGGCCATCTACGACCTCGCTGCCCGCTCCGCCGATGGACGCGGCGTGGCGCGGGACCTGTCCCTGTCGCGCAAGCTCTACGACAGGCTCGCGCAGGCCGGCTACGCGCCGGCCCAGTACAAGCTCGGCGGCATCCACGAGAAAGGCCTCGGCGTCCCCCGCGACCTAGGCCAGGCCAAGCTGTGGTACGGACGCGCGGCCGAGCAGGGCAACGCCCGCGCCATGCACAATCTCGCGGTGATCCACGCCGAGAATCCCATGGCGTCGGGCAAACCGGACTACGCCGCGGCCGGGCAGTGGTTTCGGCGTGCGGCCGAGTACGGCCTGCGCGACAGCCAGTACAATCTCGCGGTGCTCTACGCCCGCGGCCTCGGCGTGCAACAGGACCTCGTGCAATCCTACCTGTGGTTCTCGGCTGCGGGCGCACAGGGTGATGCCGATGCCGCCAAGAAGCGCGACGACGTCGCCGCCAAGCTCGAGCCGAAGGATCTCGCCACGGCGCGCGGCCTTGTCGCCGCATTCAGGGCCAAGGCTCCCGATCCGGCCCATAACGAGCCGCCGGCACCCCCTACCGCCCCTCGGACCATGAGCCTGCTGGGTGCGACGCCGCCGGTCCCGACCACGGCACCGCCCCGTCGAGGCTGAAACCGCGAAGTCGACTCTCGACCCGGGGCGGGCTTGCCGCGCTGCGGGTATGTGCCGCCTTTCCCCGGACGCGCCGAGGCGTTTGATAGGGAGCGATTCCTTCCTGACGGCGTGGGCCGGCAGGAACGTGAATCCAGGGACGAGCGGAGAGCCGATGGCGCGCGTGACGACGGTACCGCCGGCGGCCCTGATTCTCGGGATCGCCGGCCTGATCCCGTTCCTCGGCTTCGCCTTCCTGTCGGTCAGCGGCGGTGATGCGGGCCTGAGCACCATCGGGTTGAGCCCCCGCACCGTGCTCTCGACCTACGGCGCGGTGGTCGCCTCTTTCCTCGGCGGCATTCGCTGGGGAGCGGCCGCAGCGCGCGGCGGTGGCGGGGCCGACTACGCCATCGCCATCGTGCCCTCGCTCCTGGCCTGGGCGGCCCTCGCGGTCCCGGCCCCCTGGGACCTGCGGATGCTCGGCTGCCTCGTCCTGGCCTGGGGCTTCATCGACCAGGACCTGCCTCGCCGCGGCCTCGTGCCCGTGTGGCTCGGGCGGCTGCGGCTGGTGCTGTCGGCGGTGGCGGGCACCTCCCTCCTCGTCGCGGCCTGAAGGCAGGCAGGCCACCGACGAAGGCCGCTAATCCTTCGCCAGCATCGCCCGACCGATGGCGAAGACGCGCCCGTCCCCCAGGAGGTGCGCGGTGAAGCCCGCCGGAAACAGCGGCTCGAACACCGGGTGGCGCACGTTGAGCCCACCCGCATAGGCACCGAAGGCCGGCATGATGAGGCGGCGGCCATCGGTAACGAAGCAGCGGCGGCGCACGGCGCGGCCCCGCATGGCGACCTTGCCGCAGGGATGCAGGTGGCCGGAGACCTCGCCCTCGACGGCATCCGGGCTCGGTTCGTGCCGCAGGGTCAGGCCGCCCAGGGTCAGGGTCTCGGCATAGCGTCCGCCCACCCCTTCGGTGACGGCATGATCGTGGTTGCCCGCGATCCAGACCCAGTCGCGTCCTTCCTGAAGCGCCGCCACCATGGCCCGATCGCCGGGCTCCATCCGGTCGGGCCCGCGCGCATCGTGAAACGAATCACCGAGCGCGACCACGCGGGCCGGATCGAGGCGGGCCACCACCTCGTGCAGGCAGGCCAGGGTCTCGCGGGTATCGTAGGGCGGCAGGAACTGGCCCGAGCGCGCGGCAAAGGCCGAGCCTTTCTCCAGATGGAGATCGGATACGACGAGGGTGCGATGCGCGGCCAGCCACAGGCCGCCGCATAGGTCGAGGGTGAGGTGTTCACCGGCGAGCGTCAGTCCGGGCGCCCTGGTCGTCTTCTCAAGTCTCGCGCCGAGGGCCAAAACCGCATCCTCATTCTTGAAGGGGGGCGTTCCACCGCGCTCCGTCACCCAAGCGCCTCTTCGAGAAGCTGCGCCTCGGCCTCGGCCAGGATCTCGTCCGCGCCCTCGCCGTAGACCTTCTCCCGCCCGATCTCGAGCATCACGGAGACGGACAGGGGCGAGACGCGGTCGAGGGCCTTGTGGACGATGTGTCCCTGGATGCGCCTCAACATCACACCGAGGCGCCTCACGTCGAGGAGTCCGGTTGCCGCATCCTGGCGCGCGGCGCGCAGGAGCAGGTGGTCGGGCTGGTGCTTGCGCAGGACGTCGTAGACGAGGTCCGTCGACATGGTGACCTGGCGCCCGGTCTTCGCCTGCCCCGGATAGCGCCGCTCGATGAGCCCGGCGATGACGGCGCATTGCCGGAAGGTGCGCTTCATCATCGCCGATTCGTCGAGCCAGGCTTCGAGGTCGTCGCCGAGCATGTCCTCGGCGAACAGGCCCTCCAGGAAGTCGGGCTCCAGGGCGATGCGCGCGGAGAGATCGCGGGTCATCCAGATGGCGATGCCGTAATCGTTGGCGGCAAAGCCCAGCGGCCGCATGCGCGCGCGCTCCAGGCGGCGGGTGAGGAGCATGCCCAGAGTCTGGTGGGCGAGGCGGCCCTCGAACGGGAAGGCCGTGAGGTAGTACCGACCCGACCGTGGAAACGTCTCGACCAGCAGGCCCGTGGCGCCCGGCAGCACCGAGCGCGACCTTTGCTGTACGAGGTAGTCCGAAACCTGGCTCGGCAGGCGGTCCCACTCGAACGGATCGGCGATCAGCGCCCGCACCCGCGCGGCGAGGAAAGTCGAGATCGGAAACTTGGCGCCGGCATAGGAGGGTATCGCCGGATCGGTGCCGGGACCGGCACGGGTGGCCAGCGCCTCGTCCTCGGAGAGGCCCTCGAAGCGCAGGACCTCGCCGGCGAACAGGAAGGTGTCGCCGGGGGTGAGGGTATCGGCGAAATCCTCCTCGATCTCCCCGAGCACCCGCCCGCCCCGGGGCAGCACCGCGCCCGGCCGCGCCCGGTTCGCCCGGGCGAGGCGGACCTTCACCTTGGCCGACTCGACGATGGTGCCGACATTCATCCGGTATTGCTGCGCGGTGCGGGCATCGCGCACCCGCCACAACCCGTCGGGGCCGCGTAGGATCTTGGCGAAGCGCTCGTAGGCGCGAAGGGCGTAGCCGCCCGTGGCGACGTAATCCACCACCGCCTCGAAATCCTCCCAGCTCAGGGTGGCGTAGGGGGCGGCCGAGACGATCTCGTCGTAGAGCTCCCGCGGATCGAACGCGTCGGCACAGGCCATGCCGAGGATGTGCTGGGCCAGCACGTCGGGGGCGCCGAGGCGCGCGTCGGGCGTGTCCTGGGCGGCGGCCTCGACGGCATCGAGGGCGGCCTGGCATTCGAGGATCTCGAAGCGGTTGGCCGGCACGAGGTAGGCTTTCGAGGGCTCGTCCATGCGGTGGTTGGCGCGGCCGATGCGCTGCATGATCCGGCTCGCGCCCTTCGGCGCGCCGATGTTGACCACGAGGTCAACGTCACCCCAGTCGATGCCGAGGTCGAGGGTGGCCGTGCAGACGATGGCCCGCAATTGCCCCGCCGCCATGGCCGCCTCCACGCGTCGGCGCTGGGTGGCGTCCAGCGACCCGTGGTGCAGGGCGATGGGGTAGGAGGCCTCGTTGATCCGCCACAGTTCCTGAAAGGTGTATTCCGCCTGAAGCCGGGTGTTGACGAAGACCAGCACAGTGCGGTGGCGCCCGATGAGATCGTAGATCGCCGGCATCGCCTGCCAGGCGGTGTGGCCAGCGAGCGGCAGGGTGAGACCGGTGTCGAGCATGTGGAGGTCTGGCGCGGCGCCTCCCTGAACGACGACGAGGTCGGCCATGGGAGCCTCGAACCCTCCCCCCTCCGCGGGGGAGGGTGGTCGCGGAGCGACCGGGAGAGGGGTTGCGCCGGCCCCTCCGGAAAAGGCGGTGCTCCCCTCATGCGGGACTTCGTCCCGGCCCGACCCGCTTCGCGGGCCACCCTCTCCCGCAGAGGGGAGAGGGATCGGTGTTTCATCCTCCCTGGTTTGCGGCACGAGGTACCGGCGCAGATCGTCCGGCTCGCGCACCGTCGCCGACAGGCCGATGGCGGTGAGCCCGGGACTAAGGCGGTGCAGCCGCGCGAGTGCCAGGGACAGGAGGTCGCCGCGCTTCGACGTGACCAGGGCGTGAAGCTCGTCGAGCACGACGCAGGACAAGTTGGCGAAAAGTTCGGACGCCTCGCGGTGCGCGATGAGCAGGGCGAGCTGTTCGGGCGTGGTGAGCAGGATGTCGGGCGGGCGCTCGATCTGCCGGGTCCGCTTGTGGGAGGGCGTGTCGCCCGTGCGGGTCTCCACGCGGATCGGCAGCCCCATCTCGGCGATGGGCGCCTCGAGGTTGCGGGCAATGTCGACGGCCAGCGCCTTCAGGGGCGAGATGTAGAGGGTGTGCAACCCACGCGACTTCTGGGCGGGCGGGCGCTCCGCGAGGGCGGTCAGGCTCGGCAGGAAGCCCGCCAGCGTCTTGCCCGCGCCCGTGGGGGCCACCAGCAGGGCGGAGCGGCCCGCCCGGACGATGACGAGCAGGTCGAGCTGGTGCGGCCGGGGCGTCCAGCCGCGCGCGGAAAACCACGCCGCGAACCGTTCGGGCAGGGCGTGGTCCGGGGGAGGCGGGCTCAGGCGAGGGCCATCAGGAAGCGGTCGATGAGTTCCAGGGCCCGCTCCGACATGGCGCCGGGATAGCGCACGAAGACGTGGCAGCCGCCGGGATAGATCGCCGTGTGGCCGCCGTTGCCCGCCGCCGCCCAGCGCGACGACATGTAGAGGGTGTCGTCGAGGAGCGGATCGTGGGTGCCGACGGTGAACAGGGCGGGGGGCAACCCGGCAAGATCGGCGTAGAGTGGAGAAACGTCCGGGCGGCGGCGATCGATTCCATCGCGAACATAGTCGTTGGCGAAGGTGGTGAGATCCTTGGTGTTCACCACGAGGCGCTCGTCGCCCCAGTTGCGCACGCTCGGGGTCAAGCCGAGGTCGAAGAACCCGGCATTGAGGTTGGCGCCCCGGAACGCGCGCGGCAAGCTGTGCCGGTCGCGCAGGCGCAGGAGCGTCATCACGGCGAGATGGGCACCCGCCGATTCGCCCCCGATGGTGAGGGCGGTGACGCCGAGCTCCGCCCGGCCCGGTCCGGCGAGCCACAGGGCGGCGGCCTCGCAATCTTCGAGGGCGGCCGGATAGGGATGCTCGGGGGCGAGGCGGTACTCGACGGAGAGGCAGACGAAGCCGCAGGTGTCGGCAATGCGCTCCAGCCAGGGGTCCTGCTCGTCGGCCGCCCCCCACACCCAGCCGCCGCGATGGATGTGAAGATAGGCACCACGCGCCTTCGGCCATTTCTTCGCGTCGGGCCGGATCATCCTGAGCGCCAGGGGACCACCGGGGCCGTTGATGGTCACGGTCTCGGCGCGCGCGCTGCGCGGCATGGCGGGCGAGGCCTTGGTGCCCAGGCGGCGGCGCTCGCGCACCTCTGCGATGGGAATCGACCACGGATCGGACTGGGCCGCATGCGCCGCGATGATCTCGGCGTTGAGCCGCTTGGTGTCCGGATCGATCGTCGCCGGGTCGAACAGGGCGTGGTCGATCATGGGTCGCTTCGTTTCATGACAAAAACAGATCGTCCCAACTTGGACCGCGCGGCGCGCATTGCCACCTGCGCTGTCGGCAGCAACCCGCCTAACGCCCGAGCGCCGATCCGGTTTCGACGGGGTGTGCTGATTCGGTCACGCTTCCGCCAGCTTCGGCGGGTTCAGAGAGACCACAGGCCGCGCGCCGCAAGGACCCTTTTCCGATGAGCATCGACAACGACCCGCGCCGCTCGCAGCCATTCCCCGGCCAGCCCTATGCCGGCGCCTTCCCGCAAGCGGAGCGCCGCTCGACCCTGCGTCGTTTCCTCGGTGGGTCGCCGGCGGCGGTGTTCGCCAAGCTGCTCTTCCTGTCGATCCTCGTCGGCGCCGTGATGGCGATGCTCGGGGTCACGCCGGGGCTGCTGTTCTGGCACGCCTACGACGCCGTGCGCGCCCTGGTCGATCTCGGCCTCGACACGTTTCACGATTTCGGCCGCTGGATCCTCGCGGGCGCCGTGGTGGTGGTGCCCCTGTGGCTGCTGTCGCGCTTCTTCGTCGTCTCGAAGTAGGGCGCAACGAGAAAGGGCCGGTGTCTCCACCGGCCCTTCCGCAGCTCGATTTCGCTCGACGCGATCAGCGCACCACGATGACCTTCGCGCCGACCTTGGCGCGGGTGTAGAGATCGCTGACGTCCTCGTTGGTCATGCGGATGCAGCCCGAGGACACGGCGGTGCCTATGGTCTCCGGCTCGTTGGAGCCGTGGATGCGGTAGATCGAGTTGCCGAGGTACATGGCGCGGGCGCCCAGCGGGTTCTCGATGCCGCCCTTCATGAAGCGCGGCAGGTCGGGACGGCGACGCAGCATCTCCGAGGGCGGACGCCAATCGGGCCATTCGCGCTTCATCGTAATGGTCTGCACGCCGCCCCAGGTGAAGCCCGGACGACCGACGCCGACGCCGTAGCGCAGGGCCTGCCCGTCACCGAGCACGTAGTACAGCCGACGCTCGGCGGTGGAGACCACGATGGTGCCGGGCGCGTAGTTGCCGGCATAGGCCACCTGCTCGCGCTGGATCGCCGACATCTGCGGCACGGCCGAGGCCATGGGGTCCGCCGGCGAGAGCGAGGCATTGGAGGTCGGGACGGCGACGGCGGCCACCGGCTCGGCCTGGGGCCGCACCCGCAGCACCAGGGCATTGTCGAGGGGCTGGCGGGTGAGGGGATCGATCTCGTAGGCGGCAGCGGGCGAGGCCCACGCGCCAAGCGCGCAGGCGAGCCCGGTGAGGGCGGGGGCGAAACGGCGCATCGGGGCCTCTCGAGGGCAGTCGGAATCTACGGTGGGCAGCTCGACGCACGGTACCGCGCGAGGCATGCCCAAGACGTAAACGCTGGGGTTCCAAAGCCAAGCTCTATCCGCGGTGCAGCATCGGTTGCCGCGACGTCGTGACTCCGTGGCCACACTGTGGCGCCTTGGCCGTAAGACCGTCTGGTTCAGGCCGCAGGCTCAGGCGTCGTCGAGGCCGAGATCGATGATCGGCGCGCTGTGGGTGATCCAGCCGCAGGAGATGAGATCGACGCCGGACGCCGCCACGGCGCCCACGGTCTCGCGGGTGATTCGGCCCGAGGCCTCGCTGAGGGCGCGCCCATCGATCATCCGCACGGCCTCGCGCAGCTGATCCGGGTTCATGTTGTCGAGGAGCACGGCGTCGGCGCCGACGGACAGCGCTTCCTCCAGTTGAGCGAGGGTATCGACCTCGCACTCGATCTTGACGAGGTGGCCCGCATAGGCCCGCGCCCGGGTGATGGCCGGGACGATGCCGCCGGCCACCGCCACGTGGTTGTCCTTGATGAGCACGGCGTCGTCGAGACCGAAGCGGTGATTCGAGCCGCCGCCCGCCCGAACGGCGTGCTTCTCAAGGGCGCGCAGGCCCGGCGTGGTCTTGCGGGTGCAGACGATGCGGGCCTTGCCGTGGGGTCGCGCCGCTTCGACGAGGCCCGCTGTGGCGGTAGCGACGCCGGACATCCGGCACAGGAGGTTCAGGGCGACGCGCTCGGCGGTGATGATGGCGCGGGCCGGGCCCGAGAGGCGGATCACCACGTCGCCCGGCCCCACGCGGGCGCCGTCGCCCCGCACGACCGTCACCGCCACGGCGGGGTCGATGAGCCCGAAGGCGATCACGGCCGCGTCGATGCCGGAGATCACCCCGTCCTGGCGGGCGGCGATGACGGCACTCATGGTCAGGGAGGCCGGCACGATGGCGTCGGTGGTGATGTCGCCGGCCCGGCCGAGATCCTCCAGCAGGGCCGCCCGGACGATGGGCTCGATCATCAGGCGCGGCAGGGGGACGAGGTGGAGATCGTCGGTCATGGCAGCCCTCCCGGGCGGTTCTGGCGGCGGGACGGATCAGGCGAGGACGGGCGCGTTGGTCTCGGCAGCCGCCAAGGCTTGAGCCAGTGTCGTCTCCGTATGGCGGGGTGCCACCTGATCGAGGCAGTCACTGCGCCAATGGGCGCCCCGGCTCTCCCGGCGCGACAGGGCCGAGGTGGCGACCACGAGCCCGACGAGGGCCGCGTCGCAGCCGGCCCGGGCGGCGGGGGCGAGGCGACGGACCGCTCCGGCGAGGCCGTCGGCGTCCCGCACGACACCGACACGCGTCTCCATGATGGTGCGAATTGCGGAAAGATCCGTCGCCGGTTGCGTCGGCTCGGGTTCGCGCTGGGCGGGTCCCGGTACCGGCACGGCCGTGATGGCCTCGGCGATCCAGGGCGCGAACGCCATGGCCTCGAGGAGCGAGTTGCTGGCGAGGCGGTTGGCGCCGTGCAGGCCGGTGGAGGCGACCTCGCCGCAGGCGAACAGGCCCGGCACGGTGCCGGCCCCGGCCGCATCTACCTTCACGCCGCCCATGTGGTAGTGGGCCGCCGGCCGCACGGGAATCGGCTGACGCTGCGGATCGATGCCGGCCGTTGCGCACAGGCCCGCCACCGTGGGGAAGCGCGCGGGCATCCGGGCGCCGAGGGCGCCCCGGCAATCGAGGAAGACGCCGGCACCCCGGCCCTGCGCCTGGAAGATCGCCCGGGCGACGACGTCGCGCGGCGCCAGATCCCCACCGGCGATGCCGGCCATGATCGGAGTCCCCTCGGCATCGACGAGCCGCGCGCCCTCGCCGCGCAGGGCTTCGGTGGCGAGCGGCATCGGATCGACGCCGACCGCGATGGCGGTGGGGTGGAACTGCACGAACTCCATGTCGCGCAACGTGGCCCCCGCCCGGGCCGCCAGGGCGAGGCCGGCCCCGGTGGCCCCGCGCGGGTTGGTGGTGGAGGCGTAGAGCGCACCGATGCCGCCGGTGGCGAGCACCACGGCACGGGCCGGCAGGCGCAGGCGCGTGCCGGCCCGCTCGCACACCACGCCCGCGATCGCCCCGTGGGCATCGCGCATGAGGCTGCGGGCGTGCGCCACCACCACGTCGATGGACGGCGTGGCGGCCACGGCCCGCACCAGGGTCTCCAGCACGAGGCGACCGGTGGAATCGCCGCCCGCCCGCACAATGCGGCGGCGGGAATGGGCGGCCTCGAGGCCGAGGGCGAGGCCACCGGCCGCATCCCGGTCGAAGGGCGCGCCGAGCGCGACGAGCCAGTCGATGAGGCCGGGGCCGGCCGCCGCGACGCGCTCGGCGACATCCCGTTCCGTCAGGCCGGCGCCCGCCGCGAGGGTGTCGGCGGCATGGAGGGTGGGGACATCGTCCTCGCCCATGGCGGCGGCGATGCCGCCCTGCGCCCAGCCCGTGGCGGTGCCGAGCCCGAGGGGGCTCGCCGTGACGAGGGTGACAGGGCGGGGCGCGAGGCGGAGCGCCGTTGCGAGGCCGGCGACGCCGGCCCCGATGACGACGACGCGGTCGGCGCGCGCGAAGGAGAAGGGCGCGTGCGCGTTCATCGCGGCCGCACCGCGAGCATGCGCTCCACCGCCAGGCGCGCGCGGTCGGCCAACTCGGGCTCCACAGTGACCTCGTGGGTCAGGGTCTCCAGGGCGTGGCGGATGTTCTTCAGGCTCATGCGCTTCATGTGCGGGCACAGGTTGCACGGCTTGATGAACTCGATGTCGGGGTTCGCCGCCGCGATGTTGTCGCCCATGGAGCACTCGGTCACGAGCACCACCTGCCGAGGGCGTTTCTCGGTCACGAAGTTCATCATCATCGCGGTCGAACCGGAGAAATCCGATTCGGCCACCACGTCGGGCGGGCATTCCGGGTGGGCGATGACGGTGACGCCGGGGTAGCTCTCGCGCACAGCGTGGATGTCGGCCGGCGTGAACTGCTCGTGGACCTCGCAATGGCCGGCCCAGGTCAGGATCTCAATCTCCGGCACGAGGGCCTGGACGTTCTGGGCCAGGAACTCGTCGGGAATCATCAGGACGCGGGGCGCGTTGAGCGAGCGCACCACGTCGACGGCATTGCCCGAGGTGCAGCACAGGTCCGACTCGGCCTTCACGGCGGCCGAAGTGTTGACGTAGGTCACGATGGGCACGCCGGGATACTTCTCCCGCAAGCCCCGCACGTCGGCGGCGGTGATCGAATCGGCGAGCGAGCAGCCGGCGCGCATGTCCGGGATCAGCACGGTCTTGCCCGGGTTCAGGAGCTTGGCAGTCTCGGCCATGAAGTGCACGCCGGCGAGCACGATCACGTCGGCATCAACCGTCACGGCTTCGCGGGCGAGCGCCAGGCTGTCACCGACGATGTCGGCCACCGTGTGGAAGATCTCGGGCGCCTGGTAATTGTGCGCCAGGATGACGGCGTTGCGCGTCTTCTTCAGCTCCAGGATCGCCGCCACGTCGTCGGCCAGCGCCGGCCATTCGATGGCGGGCACGTGCCGGCTGACCCGCGCGTAGATGTCGGGCAGGGGCAGGCCGGGATACGCCGAGGGCGCCGGGGATATCGGGAAACTAGTGGCCGCCATGGATGCGTCCTCACTTATGCTCAAAGTGAGCATTGTGCCGACTAACGTAGGGGTCCCGTGCCCCGTTGTCCAGATATGCTGGACTTGAGCATAACGGTTTTGCGACGCACTTCTTTATGGTGCGATGCGATTGTCAGACCGGCCGTTTGGCCGGTCTCAGGCGGAAACCCGGGGCCGGGCGTTCGAGCAGGACTTCCCGGCGGAACCGCACGAGGCGTGCCGGCCGGCCGGTGGCGCCGCTGGTGACGCCGTCGGTCTCCTCGACCAGTCCCTGCTGCGCCACGAGCCGGCGGAAGTTCTGCTTGTGCAGGTTGGTGCCCGACAGGGCCTCCACCGTCCTCTGAAGCTGGAACAGGGTGAAGGTCGGCGGCATCAGCTCGAACACCACGGGGCGGTACTTGATCTTGCCGCGCAGGCGCCCGATGGCGGTGGCGAGCACCCGGCGGTGATCGAACGCCATCGGCTGGCCCGTCACCGCGATGTCGGCCGGGCTGGCCGCCCCCGACTGGCCCCGCGCCTCGGGGATGAGGCCGGCCTCGAACAGCAGCTCGTATCGCTCCAGCACGCGCTCCTCGTTCCAGGCACCGTCGCACAGGCCGAAGGTGAGGCTCAGGCGATCCTCGCGCCGGCGCTTCAGCTTCGCATCACCGGTCTCGCCCGCCCAGGCCAGGAGCTTCCGCTCGATCTCGGACAGCGCCGCCGGTCGGCCCTCGCGAAAATCCTCCCAGGGCAGGTAGCGGTACCAGTTGCGCCAGGAGGCCTCGGCGAGGCCGGCGGGCCGGACCTCGCGCACCAGGGCGAGGTAGGCCACGGAGAGGGAGTGGAGCCCATGGGCTTCGTCGCCCTGCCGGTCGCGGTCGCCGAAGGTGTAGAGTTGCTCGACGTAGCCGAGTCGCTGATGGGTCTGGCGCTCCACCCAGGCGCGCAGGCCCCGCTCCAGGGTCGGGTGCTCCGGCACGAGGGGGCCGGCGGGCAGGCCGACGGAGCGGCCGGCGGCCTGGCCGTCGACCTGGACCGTCAGGGCACGCGGTTCCCCGTCCGTGGCCGCCACGATGACGGCGACGAGCCCGACGGCGGACGGGTTGGGAAGCGCGTCGCTGTCGCGCCCCTGCGTGTCCTTCACCGTCGTCACCGTATTCGCCCCTCGGTCTCGCACCCCATGCTCATGGCATATCGCGTCGCCTTGATGAACGGCCAAACGGCGCGGCCGATGGCTCAGGCCGGCTCACGCCGGGGCAGGGGCCGGGCGGGGTTGCCCACGACCGTGTCGCCCTCGGCGACGTCCCGCGTCACGACGCTGCCGGCCCCGATGATGGCGTGATCGCCCACCGTCACGCCCGGCAGGATCAGGGCGCCGCCGCCGATCCAGACGTTGCGGCCGATGTGAATGAGTCTGGCGAATTCGAGACCGGCTTCCCGGGACGCGGCATCGCGGGGATGGTCGGCCGTGAGGATCTGCACGCCGGGACCGATCTGCGTCCGCGCACCGATATGGACGGGGGCGCAATCGAGGATGACGCAGCCGAAATTGAGGAAGACGTGGTCCTCGAGGGTGATGTGCTGGCCGTAATCGCAGTGGAAGGGCGGCCGGACGACGGCGCCCTCGCCGACGGCGGCGAAGATCTCGCGCAGCAGATCGCGTCGGTCGGCGGGCGACAGGCCGAGCGCCGCATTGTAGCGCACCATCCACGCCTTGCAGGCGTGGGCATCGGCCTGAATCTCGGGATCGTCGGGGTGGTAGAGATCTCCGGCGAGCATCTTCTGTTTTGGCGTGCGTTCCATCTGGGTTCGATCCTCTCCCCTTGGGCCGGTCAACGCTCTCCCGTCGGCCAAGCTCCCATCCGTGTGCCTTTGCGGTCCGGGCCCGCACCCGTAAGACGGTGCGGATAGGGGCGATCGGGGAGAACGACGTGATCGGACGGGATGACGCGCAGGCGCGAACGGCGCCGGTGGATCTGCGCCTCTACGGCATCCTCGATACGGGCGTCTGCGGAACCGATCCGGCACACCTCGCCGCCATGGCAGCCGCGGCGGCGCGGGGCGGCTGCACCCTGCTCCAGTACCGCGAAAAGACGATCGCCGATGCCCGCGCCGCCCTGGCACGTATTCGGGCGATCCACGAGGCGCTTAAGGGTAGCGGCGTGCCGCTCCTCGTCAACGACCGGGTTGACCTTGCCCTGGCAGGGGGGGTCGAGGGCGTGCATCTCGGCCAGTCCGATCTGCATCCCTCCGATGCGCGGCGCCTCCTCGGGCGCGCGGCCATCGTCGGCCTGACCCTGAAGACCGGTGCGCAGGCCGACGAGCTCTACCGTCTACCGGTGGACTACGGCTGCATCGGCGGCGTGTTCGCCACCACCAGCAAGGACAATCCCGACCCACCGGTGGGCCTCGACGGCCTCGGCCGCATCCTATTCCGGGGCCGCCTCGCGCGCGGTCAGGGCTTCCCCATCGGCGCCATTGCGGGCATCGATTCGAGCAATACCGCCGCCGTCATCGGTGCCGGGGCGGACGGGGTCGCGGTCATCTCGGCCCTGTTCGCCGGGGAGGATGCAGAGGCGCGGGCGCGCGACCTGCGCCACCGGGTGGATTCGGCCCTCGCCGGGCGCGGCGTCACCCGATAGACTGATCTGAACCGTGAGACACGCCATGACCCCCATTGCCGTCACCATCGCGGGCTCGGATTCGGGCGGGGGCGCCGGCATCCAGGCGGATCTGAAGACCTTCGCGGCCCTGCGCGTCTACGGCGCCAGCGTCGTCACGGCGCTCACGGCCCAGAACACCCTGGGCGTTCAGGGCATCCACGACGTGCCGGCGGACTTCGTTGCGGCGCAGATCGACAGCGTGTTCAGTGACCTCGGCGTGACGGCCGTGAAGATCGGGATGCTATCCCAGGTCGCCACCATCGAGGCCGTGGCGGCGGGCCTGCGCCGGCACGCGCGCGGCATTCCCGTGGTGCTCGATCCGGTGATGGTCGCGACGAGCGGCGACCGGCTCATCTCGGAGGATGCCGTCGAGGCCCTGCGCCGCCTGCTCCTGCCGCTCGCCGACCTCGTCACGCCCAACCTGCCCGAGACCGGGACGCTCATCGGCGCCGAAGCTCCGGCGAGCGAGAACGAGGCGGTGGCCCAGGCCCGCCGGCTCCTGGTCCTCGGCGCCCGGGCGGTGCTGGTGAAGGGCGGCCACGGGCAGGGTGACGAGAGCGTCGATCACCTCCTCTGCGCCGACGGGACGCTGCGCCGGTTCGCGGCCCCCCGGGTCGCCACCCGCAACACCCACGGCACCGGCTGCACCCTGTCGGCGGCGGTGGCAGCGGGCCTCGCCCGGGGACTCCCCCTCGTCGAGGCGGTGGCGGCGGCCAAGCGCTACCTCACGGCGGCCCTGCAGGCCGCGGATTCCGTGCCGGTCGGTCGCGGCCACGGACCGGTCCACCATTTCCACGCGCTCTGGACGTGACACGGCCACCTCCCAGAACCACGCTCCGGCTTGCGCACCTCTGAGAATTGCGTTTGAAGTACCGCACGTTCGTTCGATGTACGGAACGATGCGGCGGATGACAGGGACCATGGACGATCAGGCAACGATCCCCGAGCGGCGGCAGCGGGACATCCTGACGGGAGCCCAGGTGCTCTCGGGGCAGCTCGGCAAGACGATCCAGCGGCTGCGCAAGGCCTACAACCTCTCGCTCTCGGAGCTCGCCGAACAGTCGGGGGTCGCCAAGTCGATCATCTCCCAGATCGAGCGCAACGAGACGAACCCGACGCTCGCCACCATCTGGCGCCTGAGCCAGGCCCTCGACGTCTCCATCGAGCGGGTGCTGGCCACGAGCGACGAAGAGCCCTTCATCGAGAAGACCTCGCGGGCCGACACGCCGATCCTCGTCTCCGACGACGGCAAGGTGCGGCTCGCCATCGTCGGCTGGATCAAGACCGTCGAGTGGCTGCAATGGTACGAGGTGACGGCCGATCCGGGCGGCATCCTCGATTCCGACCCGCATCAGCGCGGTTCGGTGGAATCCCTGACGGTGACGGCCGGCCAGCTCGAAGTCGAGGTCGCCGGTACCGTCCAGCGCGCCCGCACGGGCGAGACCCTGCGCTACCGCTGCGACCGGCCTCACACGGTGCGCTGCATCGGCCCGGAATCGGCCAAGGCGATCATGGTGGTGATCATGAAGGCCGCCGTAATGGAATGAGGCTGTCCAGCGCCTGCCAGGGAAAGCGGGCGTCCCGGCCGCGAAGAACGATCTGGAGTCCGTTAAACGCGGCCACTCGATCAAGCATTTTGGTGCGAGACGTGACGTTCCAGTTCCAGGCGAAACGGAGGAACGCCCAGTCCAGTCGCTCGACGCACCCCAGGGCAGCATCCTGCCGCACTCGGCCCCATTGGCTCAAGCTTCGACGCACGATCCGGTAGATCGCCAAGCTTCGGGGTACATCGAGGTAGACGACGGTGTCAGCGCGGCTCAAACGCGATTCGATCGTTCCAGTGTAATTCCCGTCGATCACCCAGGCCGGCCGCGAAACGATATCCTCTACGGCATGGGCGAACTCCGCATCCGGAACGCGGACCCAGCCGGGTCGCCAGAACGCTTGGTCGAGATGGAACACCGGTAACCCATTGGCCTCCCCGATCCGGCGGGCCAACGTCGATTTTCCGCTACCCGGCGGCCCGAAGACGAGGATGCGCTGCATAGACCGGCAGTGCCTTGGCTTTGCGGCGCCTCAACGCCCGGAATTCACCCACACCACCATCTCGCCGAGGACGCGGGCCAGGGCCGCGTCGAGCCCGACGGCGGCGGAGCCGACATCGACCTTCGCCACGGGGATGCGCGCCGTGAACACCCGCGCGGACACGACCTTGCCGGTGCCTTCGGCGACGATCTTGGCCGATAGGTCGACCACCGCCTCGCTGGAGCCGGCGGCGATGTCGAAGGCGCGGATCTCCGAGATCAGCTGGAAATCCGAGACGATCTTGTCGCCCGGCCGGCTCACGGATTTCAGGCGGCCGGAATTTTCCAGGCTCTGGATCAGGCGGGTCTGGATCAGGCGCGGCAGGCGGTCGGCCCATTGTGCGCCGCCGAGGAAGGACAGGGCGCCGCCGGGCTCGCGCACGATGATGCGGTCCGCCTCGAACGGCTGGATGCCAACGGGTTCGGCCACGGTGACGGAGCGCGCGGACGCGCTCGTCCGGCCGGTGGGCGGCAGGGCGGCGAGGTCGAAGGTGAGGGGCACGGCGCCGCCGCAGCCCCCGAGGGCGGCGGCGAGCAGGCTCACGCCGAGGGCGAGGGCCGGTGTGGATTGGGTCATACGCGATCCGGACTTCGCAGCGTGACAGGCTGCGGACCGTAAACTACGGCAAAGCTCGTTTCGTGCCGTGCGCCGGGACACGCTCATCCCGGCCGAGCTGCATTCAGCGGCCACCGTTGTATTCCGGCAACGACGGCTTGCCGCCGAAGATCACCTGGCTCGGGTCGCGCTCGAGGTTCTTCACCGTGCGGTTGAGGGTGTTGAGGGTGCGCTGCCCGTCGGTGGACAGGGCCTCGACCTCGCGCCGACCGGTCCCGCTCAGGCGGTTGAAGCTCGTGGCGATGTTCGAGGTCCGCTTGTCGAGGTTCTCGCTGAGGGTCCGGAACGCCTTGCCGGCGTCGCGCACGGAGATGGCGGCCTCGCGCACTTCGGTGAAGGTGCTGGTGCCGGCCGAGCCGGAAGCCGAGCCCAAAAAGCCCTCGGCGCCCTTCAGCACGGCATCGACGCGGTCGGCCGAGGCGTTGAGCTTGGCCATCATTCCGCGCGCGTCCTTGAGGGCGCCCTCGATGTCCGGGCTGCCGGCGGCCAGCGCCGCCGAGAAACGGTCGGCGTTGTCGATGACCCGGTTGAGCTTCTGCCCGTCGATGGCCTTCACGAGGCCGCTCACCGCCGGGCCGGCATCCGCGAGGGTCTTCGAGAACGCCTCGACGTTGGCGAGGGTGCGGGTGATGGCGCCCTCATTGCCGGCCACAACCTTGTCGAGGCGCTGGAGCACGTCGTCGGCGCGCTGGGCGATCTGCTTGGCCGCCGCCATCATGTCCTGGATGTCGGAGTAATCCGCGAAGATCGTCGGCATCTGATCGCCCGTGCCGGTGCCGAGGACCGGCGCGTCGGCGTTGCCGCCGGACAGCGAGATGGTGGAGACGCCCGTCAGCATCGCCGAATCGAGCCGGGCGCGGGTGTCGGCGCGCAGGGGCGTGGTGCGGTCGACCTCGACCACGGCGACGACCCGGCGCGGGTCCTGCGGCAGCAGGCGCACATCCGTCACCTCACCGACCTTGATGCCGTTGAACGCCACCGTCGAGCCCTTGGCCAACCCCCCGACGCTGCCGGAGAAGACGATCCGCACCGCCTGCCGGACCTGGCTGCGCGAGCCGCCCTGCAGCCAGAACACGAAGCCGAAGGCGGCGACCAGCACGGCGAGGGTGAAGGCGCCGATCAGGGCGTAGTTCGCACGAGTCTCCATGGGATCAGCGAATGCCCGGGTTCGTGGCGGATGTGCCGTGCGTCACCGCACGGTGGATGGGATCAGGCCGCGGCATGGCGCAGGCCGTTCGAGACCACGGCGCGGCCGCGCTTGCCGTGGAAGTAGGAGCGCAGCCAGGGATGGTCGCTTTCCAGCATCTCTTCAATGGTGCCCTGCGCGATGATCTGGCCGTCGCCCAGAGCCGCGATGCGATCGCAGGCGGTGTAGAGGCTGTCGAGGTCGTGGGTGACCATGAACACGGTCAGCCCCAGGGTCTGCTTCAGGGTGGCGACGAGTTCGTCGAACTCGCCGGCGCCGATGGGATCGAGGCCCGAGGTCGGCTCGTCGAGGAACAGGATCTCGGGGTCGAGCGCCAGGGAACGGGCCAGGGCCGCGCGCTTGATCATGCCGCCGGAGAGTTCGGACGGCAGCTTGTCGGCGGCGTCCGGCTTGAGGCCGACCATCTCGATCTTGAGGCGCGCGAACTCGTCGAGCAGGCGCTCGGACAGGTTGAGGTGCTCGCGCATGGGCATCTGGATGTTCTGCTTGACGGTGAGCGCCGAGAACAGCGCACCCTGCTGGAACAGTACGCCCCACCGCTGCTCGATCTGCCGGCGCCGGGCCACGGTGAGGCCGTCCACGTCCTCGCCGAACACGGTGATGCTGCCGGAGCGCTTCGGCACGAGGCCGAGGATGGTCCGGGTCAGCACCGACTTGCCCTGTCCCGAAGGACCGACGAAGCCTAAAATCTCGCCCCGGCGGATGTCGAGGTCGAGGCCCTTCATCACGATCTTCGAGCCGAAGCCGACCACGAGGTCGCGGACACGGATGATCGCATCCGGCGCGGCGTCGGGCCTGTGTTCACGGGTCGGCCGCTCGGCCTGGGCGAGTTCGGTCTGCACGGGGTCAGAAATCGATTGCCGCGAAGAAGACAGCGAAGAGTCCATCGAGCACGATGACCATGAAGATTGACTTCACGACTGAGGCCGTGACGTGGCGACCCAGCGATTCGGCCGAGCCCTCTACGGCGAAACCCTCGATGGTCGCGATGATCCCGATGATGAGCGCCATGAACGGCGCCTTGATGAGCCCCACGGCGACGTGGTGGAACGACACCGCCACCTGAAGCCGCGCGAGGAACGCCTCCGTGGTCATCCCGCCGTAGAGGGCCGCCGTGAGGCCGCCGCCGGCGAGCGCCGCGAGGGAAGCGAGGAAGGCGAGGATCGGCAGCCCGACGACGAGGGCAAGGATGCGCGGGACGATGAGGATCTCGATGGGATCGAGGCCCATGACCCGCAGGGCGTCGACCTCCTCGCGCATGCGCATCGAGCCGATCTCCGCCGTGAAGGCCGACCCGGAGCGGCCCGCCACCATGATCGAGGTGAGGAGGACCCCGAGCTCGCGCAGGATGAGGAGACCGATGAGATTCACGACGAAGCTCTGCGCGCCGAAGCGCTGGAGCTGGAAGATGCCCTGCTGGGCGACGATGCCGCCGACGAGGAACGAGATGAGGACGATGATCGGCACGCCCCGGAAGGCGACCTGATCGAGCTGGTTGACGAACGCCGTGCCGCGGAATGTCCCCGGCCGCGTCGCTACGCGGATGCAGGCGGTGACGACCTCCCCGAAGAAGGCGAGGCCAGTGACGAGGTCCGAGCGGGCGCCGACCACGCGCACGCCGAAATCGTGCAGGAACCCGATCATCCGGCCGCGCGGCGCCGGACCGGGCTCGGCCGCGGGCAGCTTGACCTCGGCGAGCAGGATGCGATGCTCGGGGCTGGCGCCCGCATAGGCGAGACGGCCGCCCGCGGCCTCGATCTCCGCCCGGGTCCGCTCCAGCACCCAGGCGCCGAGGGTATCGAGGCGGGTCACGCCCGTGAGATCGACGACGATGGAGCCCCGCTCGGCATCGCGAAAGATCGCGGCGGCGGCGGCCTCGACGGCGTTGCCCTGGTCGACGGTCCATCGCCCGCGCAGGGCGATGCGTCCGCCGGTGAGGGCGGAGGCGTCGGCGGCGTCCGGGTTCGACAGGGCATCAGCGGTCGGCACGACACGCCACTCCGTTCCACACGTCCCCCGTTCCTCACAGGTTAGGGTTACGCAATCGTATCCGGGTGCTGACGGACAAAGGCGGCGCTGTGAAGACGCCCGTCACGCGCGAGGCGCGCGGCGCGTGCCGTCAGGCACAGGCCGAGCACGGCGAGCGGGGCCATCAGACCGAAGGCGAGGGGGCCGCCGCCCTGGCCGTAGGCGAGCCCGCTCATGAGGGTCGCGCAAGCGGACGCGAGGGCGTTGGTGGCACTCAGCGTTCCCTGTGCCCGGCCGCGGGCGCCCTCGGGGGCGAAGCGCGACACCGCCGCCATGGCGCCGAGCTGCGTCGCGCCGAAGCTGAACCCGTGCAGGGTCTGGAGGCAGACGACGGCGCCGAGGGAATCGCCATAGAATACCATACCGACGGCCCGCACGGCACCGGCCGCCGCGCCGAGGCCGAGGAGGCGGAACGGCGTGCGCCAAGCTTCCCGGCACAGGCCGATGCCGGCGAACAGGACGATCTCGGCCAGCACCCCGATGGCCCACAGGGCGCCGATCCAGGGGGCCGAAAAACCGTGAATGCTCCAGTGGATGGAGGCGAAAGCGTAGAGCGCCGCGTGGCTCGCCTGGATCGCCGCGCCGGCCGCGATGGTGAGCCAAAGGATAGGGGGCAGGGGGATGCGGGCCGCCTTCGTGGTTGGGACGGATGCGACGGGGAGTTCCAGGCGGACACCGGCGCAGACGGACGCGGCGACGAGGGCGAGGGCCGTAGTGAGGAGCGGCACGGCGAGATGCTCGCCGAGAACACCGAGCGCCGCCCCGCCGGCGAGGTTCGCGGCCAGGAACGCGATGGAGCCGGCCATCCGGATGCGGGCGTAGTCGAGGCGGGCGCTGCGGCGCACGGCGGCGAGCGTCAGGTAGTCGATGCTCGGCACCAGGGGCGCCCCCGCGGCGGCGTTGAGGGCGATGAGGAGCGCCAGCACCGGCCAGCCCAGCGCCGCGCCCGCCGGCATCAGGGCGTAGGTGGCGGCCAGGGCGAGGCTTCCGGCGACCAGGAGGGCGCGCGCGCCGACGCCCCGGTCGATGAGGCCGACCAGCGGTGCGGTGGCGACGATCTTGACCGCGATGGGCAGCGCCAGGAGCGCCCCGATGATCCCGGCTTCGAGCCCCAGGGCGTTCAGCCACACCGGCATGAACGGCATGGCGATGCCGATCTCGACGAAGACCACGGCGTAGAGGCTGGCGAGCCGGAACGGGCTCGGCTCGGGTGGAAAGGCGGCGTGGGACACGTCGATCGGGGGGCGCGAGACATTGCGGAGAGGCCGAACCCGTAAAGCCCGCGTTAAAACCATGGTGTCAATGATCCGGGATGCGCGCGGTCGCCCCTTGTGGCGAGCGCGGCAACCCGAGGACCCGGATCTTCATGTCGCGTTCCCGCTCGCTGACGTCCATCGACGTTTCGGAATACGATCGCATCGAGACGGCGATGTCCGAGAGCGCACGGGGGCGCTGGTTCCTCGACGAGTACGCCCGGCGCACGCGGGGCGAGGATACGCAGACCGTGCTGGGCGCCATCGCCCGCCTCGAAACCGTCGTCACCAGCGAGCGCGACGGCTCCCACGTCGGGCGCATGCGCGGCGACCTCATGGACATGGCGGGCGCCATCGCCCGCACCAAGGCCGAGATCGCCGCCCTCGGCACGCCCGACCACGAGACCAGCCGCCTCGGCGGTGCCTCCATGGCCCTCGACGCCATCGTACGCTCCACGGAGCGGGCGACCTCCGACATCCTGGGCGCGGCCGAGGACGTGCAGGAGACCGCCTGGACCCTGCGCGAGTCCGGCTCCGACGCCGCCCTGTGCGATGCCCTCGATCAGCGCGCCACGGAGATCTACACGGCCTGCTCGTTCCAGGATCTCACGGCCCAGCGCACGGCGCGCATCATCCACACCCTGCGCTACCTCGAGGAGCGCGTCGCCTCGATGATGGCGATCTGGGGCGACAGCCTCGACACCGTGCCGCCCGCCCCCGGCGAGTCCGCCTCGGCCGAACCCGTCGACCTGTCCCAGAGCGACGTCGATCGCTTCATCGACGCCGCCGCCCCCGTCGCGGCAGCGATGGCGTCCCTCGACCTCGACGATGCGGCGTTGGATTTTCGGGAGACCGAATTGGAGTCCCCAACCGCTCCGGAGGTCGTTTCGGAGGCTGCCCCATCGCCGTCTTCCCCCGAGGAGGCTCGCGCCGAAACGCCGGCGGCGTCGGATGCGCCGATTCCGGTCCAGGAGGCCGCCGCCGAGCCGGACGCCGTCCCGAATCAGGACGTCAATCCCAAGAAGGACATCGCCGCCGCCTTCGCCGACATCGATGCTCTCTCGGAAGACGAGAAACTCGCCTTGTTCTCGTGAGGGTGCGGCGTCGCGGCTCGGAGTTTTCTGTCGAAGCCCCAGGTTCGCCGTGCGGAAGAACCCATTAGGAGAGCGATCATGGCTCTCCATCTCCTGAAGCTGAGCGTCGGTCCCGCGACGATCGCGGACCTCGAGGCGCGCATCGCCCAGAACCGGGCCGAGGCCCTGGCCCAGGGACGTGACACCACGCCCTCGCACGTCACCCGCATGGTGCCGACGCGGATGCGGGAGATCGTCGGCGGCGGGTCGATCTACTGGGTGATCAAGGGCACGCTCATCTGCCGCCAGACCATCGCGGCCATCACGCCGTTCACGGGCACCGACGGAATCGGCCGCTGCCGCCTCGTGCTCGATCCCGTGGTGGTTCCGGTCTCGCCGCGCCCGTGCCGTCCTTTCCAGGGCTGGCGCTACCTGAAGGCCGAGGACGCCCCGGCAGACCTCGACGGCGCGACCGCCGGCGACTTGGCGGAGATGCCCGAATCCCTGCGCCGCGAACTCGCCGGCCTCGGACTCATCTGATCCGCCACCGCGCAGGCTCCCCCTCGTCGGGTGGGGGGAGCCTCGACCCCGGGCTCACGCTCCCTCGAAGCGGCCGCTGGCATGGGCCAGCATCGTGTAGACCTTTCCGGTCTCCGAGGTGAGGTAGGCGTCGGCGCGCTTGGAATCGCGGTCGTTTCGGGAGACGTCCGCCATCAGGCGCTCGAACTCGGCGACGTAGCGGTCCACCGTGCGGCGGAAATCGGCATCCCCCGCGTAGCGGCGACGCACCTCCTCGAAGGTCTGCCGACCCTGCGCCGTGTAGATGCGGCGATCGAACAGGTTCGGCTCGCCCCGGCGGTAGCGCTCCCACAGGTCCACGGCCGTGCGGTGGTCGATCATCTTGGCGATATCGGCCGAGATGGTCTCCAGGGCCGTGCGCCCGCGCTCGGCCGTCGCCTTGTCCGTCGGGTTCTTCGCCTCGGCCGCTCCCTTCGCGACGGGGGCGGTGGCGGCCTGCGGTCCGGCCTCGGCGTTCTCGCCGTCGTCGTCGAGGGACGCGCGGGTCAGGAGGTCGGAGAGCCAGCCGCGGTCTCCGGCCTTTCCACCGGTGGCCTGCGCGCGCTGGGCCTCACCCGTGCGGGCGGCCACGTTGGCCGGACGCCCGGCCGGAGCCGGCACGATGGTCATCGACTGGGTCGCCTTCGGTGCCGCCGGGGCGGGAGCCCGGACCGGGGCCTTGGCCGACGGCGCGGGAACCGATGGCGCGGGCGTCGGCTGGACCGGAGCCGCCTGGGCCGGGCTCGGCGGGGTCGCGGGCGGGCGGGCGACATCGACGCTGCGGTCGGTGCGGGCGACCAGGGTCGTCAACTCGCCGAGCGCCTTGATCTGGTCGGAGACGACCCGGCGCATCTCACCGGTGGCGTCCTGGGTCTCGCGCGGCAGGTCGAGGACGCCGCGCTGGATCTCGGCGCGGGTGGCGTCGAGTTCGCGACGGATCTCGGTCGCCATCTCGCGCAGGCCCGTGACGGATTCACCGAACCGGCCCGAGGCGGTCTCGAACACCGCCATCATCTGGCGCGACGCCTCGTCGATGGCCACGCGCACGGCCTGTGCCGTCCGCTCGCCCTGGGTGTCGGCGCCCGAGCGCAGGCCTTCGAACGCCTCGACCACGCGGGCGCCGGCGCCCTGTGCGGTCTCGGCCAAGCCGCTGCCGATGGTGCGGGCGCGCTCCTCGGCCGCGCGCAGGGTCTTCTCGATCATCACGTCGAAGCGCGCGGTCTCGGCCTCCAGGGAGCCCGAGCGCTCGTCGATCCGGGCGAGCACTCCCTCGATGGCGCCGCCCCGTGCCGCCAGGACTTCGGAGAGGCGGACCTCGGCCGTCTCCAGGGAGCCGGCGGCTCCCGTCAGGGCCGCCGCATGGGTCTGCCCGAGGTCGCCCAAGGTTCGACCGCTGGCATCGAGGGAGGCAGCGAGTTCGGCCGCCTCGCGCAGGGCCCCCTGCGCGACCGCCTTGAGCTGCCCGACCTGCTCGGCGACGCCACGGCTCGCCCGCTCGGTCTCGCTGGCAATGGAGCCCAGGGCTTCCCGCACCTGCTCGATGCGGGCGGCGAGGCCCGTCTCGATGCTGCCGAGGTTGTCGCCCGCGCCTGCCAGGAGTTCGGTGAGCGCCGCGTTGGCGCTCTCGACGCGCTGGAGCACACCGCCGACATCGTGGCGCAGGGCGTCGTTGGCCTGAGTGAGAGTGGCGATGGCGCGCGAGGCGCCGCCGTCGATGGCCGCCAGCAGGGATTCAGCGGAGGCCTGCGAGCGGGCCTCGAGATCGGCCGTGCGCTGGCGGATCGCCTCGACCAGGGGCGCGCCGGTCTCGGCGAACGCCCGCTCGATGGCGTGGCCACGCTCGGTCAGGGCCTCGACCAACTCGGCGGCCGGACCGTCGACCACGGCGCGCAGGCGCTCGGACTGCGTGGCGATGGCCGTGACGACGTCCGAACCGCGTCCGTCGAGGGTCTCGACGAGGCTGCCGCCGCGCTCCTCGATGGCGCGGGTGATGGTCTCCGCGCTGTCGGCGAGACGCTGGGCCAGGGACTGGCCGCGCGCCTCGACCAAAGCAGCCAACGCCGTGGAGCGGCGGTCGAACGCCTCCGTCATCGCCGAATTGCGGCCGTCGATGAGGCTGGCCACGGCTTCGTTGCGCTGGTCAAGCGCGGAGGCGAGGGCGGCGGCATGGGCCTCGGCGAGGGCCGCATGACGGCCGACGCGCTCGTCGAAGGCCGACAGCATCGCCGCGCTGCGCTCGTCGACCAGGGTCGCGTAGGCGTCCTGGCGGTCGTCGAAGGCCGCAGCCAGGGCATCGCCGCGCGAGGCGACGAGGGAAGCGAACACCTTCATCCGGCTGTCGATGCGGCTGGTGAAGGCCTCGCTGCGGGCATCGACGGCCTGGGTGAGGGCGGCGCCTTCCGCCTCGATGGTCCGGGCGAGACCGGCCGCGCGGCCTGAGATGAGGGCGTCGAGGGCGCCGAGGCGCTCGTCGAACACCGTAGCGAGGGCCTGCGTCTTCGCATCGACCTGATGGGTGAGGGCACCGGACCGGCTGTCCACGATCCCGTCGAGGCGGGCCAGCCCCTCGTCGAACAGCGAGGCGAGGGTGCGGGTGCGCTCCTCGACGCGGTCCGTGAGGGAGCCGGCGCTGTCGCCGACGAGCCCGTCGAGGACCCTGAGACGCTCGTCGAACAGGGCAACGAGGGCGTGGGTGCGGGCGTCGACCCGGTCGGTCAGCGTCTCGGCACGGCTGTCGACGAGTCCGTCAAGGGCCGTCAGCATCTCGTCGAACAGGACGCGCAGGCCCTGGGTCCGGTTGTCCACCGATTCGGCGAGGCGCGTGCCGCGTCCTTCGACGAGGCTGTCGAGGGCCTGGAGGCGCTCGTCGAACAGGGTCGTCAGGGCGCGGGTGCGCGCGTCGACCCGGTCGGTCAGGGCGTCGGTCCGGCTGTCCATGAGCCCATCGACGGCGGCGAGCATCGCATCGAACTGGGCGCGCAACCCCTCGGTCCCGCTCTCCATGGACCGGGCGAGGCCGGCGCCGCGTCCCTCGACGAGGTCGTCGAGGTGCTTCAGGCGCTCGTCGAACAGGCTCGACAGGGCCTGAGTCCGCGTGTCGATGGCATCGGTGACCTGGGCGCCGCGCCCCTCGACGATCTGGCCGAGGAGGCCGATGCGGTGATCGAACATGGCGGCGAGGCTGCGGGCGCGGCCATCCACGGTCTCCGCAAAGCCGCCGCTGCGGCGCTCGACGAGGTTGTCGAGGTCACCGATCCGGGTGTCGAACAGGGTGGAGAGGGCCTGGATACGCTCTTCGACAGCCGCGGCGAAGCCGCCGCCATCCCCGTTCACCAGGGCCTGGAGTTGGCCGATGCGGGCATCGAACGCCGTGACGAGGGCCCGGATCTGTGTCTCCACGGCATCGTGGAGACCCGAGCCGTGCTGGTCCACGACCGCGTCGAGGCGACCGATGCGCGCGTCGAACAGGGCCGCGAGGGCTTGCGCGCGGGTATCGAGGGCCAGGCCGATCTGCTGGCTGCGACCGTCCACGAGATCGGACAATCCGCCGAGATGCTCGTCGAACAGGCTCGCGAGGGCGCGGGTGCGCTCCTCGAGGGCTCGGCCGATCTGCGAACCGTGCCCGTCCACCAGGGCGTCGAGGCTGCCGAGACGCTCGTCCAACAGGGCCGCCATGGCGTTCGTCCGCGCGTCGATGGCGTCGGTGACCTGGGCGCCGCGTCCCTCCACGACCTGCCCAAGGAGGCCGATGCGGTGGTCGAACAGGGCGGCGAGGGTGCGGGCACCACCATCCACGGCCTCGGCGAGGCCGCCGCTGCGGCGCTCGACGAGGCTGTCGAGTTCACCGATGCGGGCGTCGAATAGGGTGGAGAGGGCCCGGATGCGATCATCGATGGCCGTGGCGAAGCCGCCGCCGTCCTGATTCACCAGGGCATCGAGCCGCCCGATCCGGTCGTCGAAGGTCGTGGCCAGGGCGTGGGTGCGTGCCTCGACGGCCTCGGCGAGACCCGTGCCGCGCTGCTCGACGACCTCGTCGAACTGGCCGATGCGCTCGTCGAACAAGGCTGCCAGCGCCCGGGTGCGGGCATCGACGGCGCCGACGGCGCTGCCGAGACTCGCCTCGATGGTCTCGACGAAGCGGCGGCCGCGCAGGTCGAGGTTATCCTGGAGCGGCGCGAGCCGGTCCTCGAAGCTGGTGCCGAGGGTCTGCGCGTGGGTGTCGAGCAGCGCGCGGATCTCACCCGTGCGGTCGTCGAGGAGCTGATGGACCGTGCGGACGCCCTCGTCGAGGAGCGAACTGATGTCCGAGGTCCGCCCGTCGAGGGTGCGGCCGAGGCGGCCTTCGCCCTCGCCCAGCAGACGATCGGCCTCGGCCACGACTTCGCGCAGGCGGGCCAGGATGGTCTCGCCGCGGGTTTCCAGCAGGGTGCCCAGGGCGTTGCTGCCGGAGTCGAGCAGCCGGGCGAGCTCGGTGATCCGGCTACCCAGAGCCCCGAACACGGCACGGCCCTTCTCGTCGAGCTCGTTGCCCATGGCGGCGGTGCGCTCGTCGATGAGGCGGCCGAGATGGTCGGCGCGCTCGGAGAAGGCGTCGCGGATGCCCTGCGCCTGCTGCGACAGGGCCGTGTTGGCCCCGCCCGTGCGCTCGACGATCATATCCACGAGTTCGCGGGTGCGGGCGGCGAGATCCTCGTCCACGGCGCGGGTACGGCTCTCGATGAGGCGGATCGCCTCCATGGCCTGGGTGCCGAAGGTCTCGTCGATGAGGCGGCTGCGCTCCTCGAGGGTGGCGCCGATCGCCTCCAGGCGGGACAGGATTCCGGTATCGAAGCGCGCGGCGCCCTCGTCGAGGCGCAGGGCGAGGTCGCGGGTCTGGCCGTCGAGGCGGTCGGTGATCTCCGCCGCGCGGGCGCCCAGCGCATCGCCGAGGCTGAGGCTGCGGGTGGCGATGTCCTGCGCCATGGTGTCGGCGCGGGCATCAAGGACCTGGACGAGGTCGCGTCCGCCCTCGGTCATGATCCGGGCCATCTCGGCCGTGCGCAGGATCAGGGCTTCGTTCAGCGCCGTGGCGCGCGAGCCGAGCTGGCCATCGATATGGGTGACGAGGTTCGAGAAGGTCTCGCCGATCTCGGCGGTGCGCTTCGCGCCGCGCTCCTCGAGGGCGCCGAGCTGGGTCTCGAGGGCCTCGCGGGCCTCGCGGGTGCGCGCGCCGATGGTCTCCGCCACGGCCTGGCCGCGCACGGTGATGATCCGGTCCATCTCCTCGAGCTGGCCGCCCACGGTCTCGGTGAGGGCGGTGGTGTCGCGGGCGATACGCTCGGCGATGATGTCGCCCCTCGCGATGGTGTCCTGAAGCGCGGCGAGGCGATCGGTGAACACGGTCTCGATGGCGTCGGCCCGGGTCCGGGTGGTCTCGCTGAAACGCTCGCCGGACGCGCCGAGGGCGTCGCTAACCCGGGCGCCCTGCGCCGTGATGGCCAGCACGATGTCGCGGCCCGCCGTGGCCAGCTGCGAATGCGCCTCCTGAGTATGGGCGGCGATGAGATCGCCGAGGGTGCGGCCGTGGTTGCCGAGGGCCGCCTCGGCGTCGCGGACGCGGGCACCGAGGTCGCCGCCAATCCCCTGCGCCGCGCGGTCGATGATGCCCGCCGCCTCGCCGGCGCGCACGGACAGCTCGGCGTTGATCTCTTCGAGAGTCCGGCGCAGGGCCGCGACGGAGGCCTCGGTGCGGTCGGCGACATCGCCGCCGACGCCGTCGGCGAGTTGGCGGAGCAGAGCGGCGGCCTGCTCGGTGCGGCTCGACAGCTCGCTCGCGGTGGCGGCGAGACGGCGCTCGAAGATCTCGACAGCCTCGACGGTGCGGGCTTCGAGTTCGCCCGTCGCGCCGGCCGACGAGCGGCGCAGGGACTGAGCGGCCTCGGCCGCGCAGGCACCAAGGGCGACGGTGATCTCCTCGGCGCTGCGACGCAGGGTCTCCGTCGCCTCCAGGGTCCGGGCGCCGAACTGGCCATCAAGGGTCGCGGCGGTGGCCTCGAGGGTCGAGACCGTCTGCCTGGTGCGGGCTTCGAGCGCATGGCCGAGATCGGACAGGAGCCGGTCGACCTGCGCCGTCGCCTCGCGGGTCCGCTCGGCGATGAGGCCACCGACGCGGTCGCCGGTGACCGCGAGGGCGCTTTCGAGGCCGCTGCCCCGGACGGTGACGGTCTCGTGCAGCTGGCCGGCCAGGGCCTCGATGCGCGACGCCAGGGCGCCGCCGCTGCTGTCGATGCCGCTGGTGATGTCGGCGACGGAGCGAGCGAGCCCCTGGCGCACGGCCTCCGCACGGGAATCCAGGGTCTCGATGAGACCGCTCGCCGTCAGGGCGAACCCGGCCTGAGCGTCGCGGCCACGGGCCTCGATGAGGTCGGCGATGCCGCCGCCCTGGACCGTGATGGTCTCGTGAAGGCGACCGGTCACGGTCTCGATGCGGTCGGCCAGGGCGCCGCCGTTGCGATCGACGAGGGTGGCCGCTTCCTCGACGGAGCGCATGAGGTTCTCGCGCAGAGCGTCGGCCCGTGTGCCGAAATCCTCGATGACGCCGCTGGCGGCCCGGGCGAGCTGCTCCTCGGCCTCGCGGCCGCGTGCCACGATGGCGTCGGAGACGCCGCCGCCGACGGTGGCGATGTCCTGGGTCAGGGTCGAGCCCGTGGCGGCGAAATGCGCGCGCAGGGCGTCGCCGGTCTCGGCGAAGCGGGCGGTGATCTCGCCGCCTGTGGTCGAGAACTGGGCCGTCAGCTCGCCGCCCCGCGCCAGGAAGGCGTTCTCGAGACCGCGGGCGGAGTCCTCGAAGGTCTTGCGGACCGCGCTGCCCTCGCGGTTGAGGGTCTCGATCACCTCGGCGCCGGTCTGGGCGAGGGTGCGGGCGACGTCGCCGGCATTGGCAGCGAGGGTGGTGGTGAGGAGGCCCCCGGTGCGCTCGAAGGCCTGGGTGACCTCCTCGGCGCGGCTCTCCAGGGACTGGGTGAGAGCCGTTCCGACCTCCGACAGGCTGCCGCGCACGCCCTCGCTGGTCGCGGCGAGGCGCTGCACGAGGTCGTCGCCCCGGTCCGTCACCAGGCCGACGACGCGGTCGCCCGCCTCGGCGAGGGCCGCCGTAATGGCGTCGCCCCGGTCGCCCAGCGCCGTGGTGATGGCTTGTCCGCGCGCGTCGAGGGCGCCGGTGACGCGCTCGCCCGCGTCCGTCACCGCCGCGACGATGCGCTCGGCGGCACCGTCGAGCTCCTGCGTCAGGTTCTGGTGCGAACCCGTAATGGCCCCCCTCACGCGCTCGGCGTTCGCGACGATGGATTCGCGCTGGGCGACGAGTTCGTCGACGAGGGAGCGGATGCGGATCTCGTTCTCCGAATAGGCCCGCTCCAGGGTGGCGATCTCGCCGCGCACCAGGGTCTCGAGCTCACCGGCACGGGCGAGCGCCCGCTCGACGCCGTCGCCGACGGCGGCGACTTCGCGGCGAACGGTCTGCGACATGGTCAGCACGGCGTCGGTGGAGAAGTTCTCGGGCTCGGCGAGGCGAATGGCGACTTCGCCCACGGCACGCGCCACGAGGCGCATCTCCTGGGCGCGCACGGCCAGCATCGCCATGATGAAGAACAGCACGACGGGGCCGAGGAGGGCCGTGGCCGCCACCGCCGATTGCAGGGCCGTGAGCCCGTGCGCGTAGGTCTTCAGGTCCCCGCCGGACTGGCTCCAGGCCAACCCCAGCAGGCAGGCGAACCACACCGCCGAGACCACGGCCGCGACGAGGTAGGGCAGGGGTGACGGGCGCACCCGCAGAGTCTGCTGCAGGATGCCGATGTTCTGGCGATCGTCGTTGGCCACCAGCGAGCGGTCGGGCGGCAGCAATCCACCTTCGCGGCGGGGGCGGGTGCGGTCCGGCGGCGGCAGGTCGGAGGCCAAGGGCTCGTCGAGGCGGGGCGGCAGGGTTCGGCCGCTCGGATCGAGGAGCGGATCACCGTCGCCGACATCGGGAAGGCGCGGTTCGACGCGGGATTCGGAGGTGTCGGGCGTGAGCATGTCGAGGTTGAGAGCCTGCTCGATCGCGGACAGAGCTGCCTCCGCCGGATCCTTGAGCTTCTTTTCCGTGGCCATGCAACGCCTCGTCACGCGCGATCTCCCGCATCGGCCGCGCCCGGCGAAGGAGATCATTTTACCAATTTACCAAACGAACTTTAGACATCGCCGCGGAGGCCGGATACCCGACCCGGCGCGTCCGCCGCAAAAACCTTAACGGAATGGTTACCAAGGCCGAGGCCCGGTGCTCCGCCGTCGGCTTTATCCATGGGCCCGCAATGCTTAAACGCAAACCAAGGGCGGCGCCGCGCCTGTGGATAGGGCCGCCCGGACATAGCCTCCCGATCCCCACTGAAAAGCACCCGTGACACCTCTCGACCAGACACCCCTCGACCACGACCACCTCGCCCGACAGACCTTCGGCGACGCGGAGCTCGCCCGCGACCTCCTGATGCTGTTCGCCGGTCAGTGCCAGCGCCTCCTGTCGGAAATCCTCGATCCGTCTCGGCCCATGGCGGAGCGGGCGGACCTCGCCCATACCCTGAAGGGCTCGGCCCTCGGTGTCGGCGCCGGGCGCGTGGCGGCGGCGAGCGCCGCCGTGGAAGACGCCCTGCGCGCCGGCCGCGATCCGGGGACCGCTCCCCTGGCGGAGGCCGTCGCGGCGGCACTTCAGGCAATCCCGAACGGGTGACCGGAGCGAACCCGTCGCAGTGGTTGGAATGGAACGGCGCGGCGTGTCCCGCGTAAGCGCAAGGTTGTCGGCCCAAGCGCAGGAATGTCCGTCGCGCGGCGGCGAGCGCTTGCATTCCGGGGCCTGCCCCTTCAAGGCAGACCTCGCGCCGCACAACCGGCCACACACGCGTTGTACGAGCCCGGAGCCCCTGATGCCCAAGATCACCTACGTCGACCATACCGGCACGGCCAGGACCGTGGAGGGCGACGTAGGATCGACCGTGATGGAAGCGGCGATCCGCAACAACGTGCCGGGGATCGACGCCGAATGCGGGGGCGCCTGCGCCTGCGCCACCTGTCACGTCTACGTCGATGACGCCTGGGCCGCCATCGTCGGCCCGGCCGAGGACATGGAGCAGGACATGCTCGACTTCGCCTCCGACGTGCGCACGACCTCCCGCCTGTGCTGCCAGATCCGGATCAAGCCGGAACTCGACGGCCTCACGGTGACGACGCCGGCCCGCCAAGGTTGAGGACAGGGTCGACAGAACGCGTTCCGAGGGCCTCGCAGAGGCGCAGGAGATAGCCGTCGGGGTCCTGCACCAGGACCTGACGGAGACCGATCTCGACGCTGCCGGCCCGGTACCAGGCATCGTGGACGCCGCGGAACAGCGGCGAGCCCCCGGCCGCGAGGCCCACCAGCACTGGTTCGAGGGTCGCGACGGTGATCTGCAGGTTGAGGCCCCGGCCCAGCGGCGGCTCCAGGGCGCCCACGGACCAGTTGCCGTTGACGCGGTTGAGCATCACCTGGACGCCGTCCCGCTCCAGGTAGGCGAAGCCCGCCTCCGGCCGGGCATAGGCGACGACGAAGCCGAGGCCGCCGCACCAGAATTTCAGGCTCCGCTCCAGATCGAACACGTCGAGTTCCGGCACGAGGCCGGCGAAGCCGCCCTCGGGGAGACGGTCCGTCGTCATCGCACCAGTTCACGCATGGCGGAATCGATGCCCTCGATGGTGAGGGGATACATCCGCCCGCCGACGATCCGGCGGATCATGGCGATGGACTGGGCGTAGCCCCAGTGATCGGCGGGGATGGGGTTCAGCCACACCGCCTTCGAGAACCGCTCCAGCAGGCGTCCGAGCCAGACCTCGCCGGATTCCGCGTTCCAGTGCTCCACGGAGCCGCCCGGCGTCGCGATCTCGTAAGGGCTCATGGAGGCGTCACCGACGATCACCACCCGGTAATCCGACGGATAGGTCCGCAGCACCTCCAGCAGGGACACGGTCTCGTCGCGGCGGCGGCGATTGTCCTTCCACACGGCCTCGTAGGGACAGTTGTGGAAGTAATAGTGTTCCACGTGCTTGAACTCGGACCGGGCCGCCGAGAACAGCTCTTCGGCGAGCCCGATATGCCAGTCCATCGACCCGCCCACATCGAGGAAGAGCAGTACCTTGACGGTGTTGCGGCGCTCGGGCCGCAGCTTCACGTCGAGGTAGCCCTTCGCCGCCGTTTCCCGGATCGTGCCGTCGAGGTCGAGTTCCTCGGCTGCCCCCGTGCGGGCGAAACGGCGCAGGCGCCGCAGGGCCACCCGCATGTTGCGGGTGCCGAGCTCGACGCCGTCGTCGAGATCCCGGAACTCGCGCTTGTCCCACACCTTCACCGCGCGGAAGTTGCGGTTGCCGTCCTGGCCGATGCGGATGCCTTCCGGGTTGTAGCCGTAGGCGCCGAACGGCGAGGTACCGCCGGTGCCGATCCATTTCGAGCCGCCCTCGTGGCGCGCCTTCTGCTCGGCGAGGCGCTGTTTCAGGGTCTCGAACAGCGTGTCCCAGCCGAGCGCCTTCAGCTCCGCCTTCTCGTCGTCGGTGAGGTATTTTTCCGCGATGCGGCGCAGCCATTCCTCCGGGATCGCGGAGGGGTCCGTCGCCTCGCCCACGGTCTCCAGCCCCTTGAAGACGGTGCCGAACACCCGGTCGAACCGGTCGAGGTGGCGCTCGTCCTTCACCAGGGCCGTGCGGGCCAGCAGGTAGAATTCCTCCACGCGCTTGTCGGCGAGGTCGCGATGGAGGGCCTCCAGCAGGGTCAGAAACTCCCGTAGGGTGACGGGAACCTTTGCCTCGCGCAGGGCGGTGAAGAACTGGAGTAGCATGGACCGACAACGCGGCACGACGCGGTCCGGGTCAAGGGACCGGATCACGGCCCTGGGCGCAGGAATACCCCTGGGAATGGCCGGACGATCCGACATGGTCTGGGCATAACCCGCGATTTCTGTTGATATCCCCGCTAAGACCCTTGGGACCAGTGGGGACGGTGTCATCGAAATCGAACAATTGGCCCGCAGGCTCTTCGACAAGTTCAGACGCGATGTCGGAGCGACCGATCGACGACGCAATCGAGGGTGACCGGCATGGCACTCGTCCTTCGCTCTTTGAGCGACTTCAAACGGTTCCTGGCCAAGCCCGGCGCGACGATCCGGGTCGTGCGCAACACCTTCATCGACCGACAGGGGGCGACCTTTCAGGAAGCCTACCGGCGAAAGGGGATGTACGCACCCCGCACGGTCCAGGCCCTCTCGAAGAAGGCGGCGGTGTTCGGGGTTCAGGGCCATCCGACGACGGTCTGGCTCTACTGGGACCGCGGCACCCGCAAGTGGCGCTTTGCCGATGACACCGTCGCGATCCCCCTCGACACCGGCCTCGGTCCGCCGGACGAGATCGTCTACCGCTGCAGCGTCTCCGGCGACACGGACGCGCAGGAGACGCTGACCGGGGCGGAGCCCGACCCGAGGCCGACCACGCGCGAAGCTTTCGCGGGCCGGCCGATCCTGTCGGACCAAGGCCAAGGGCGCCTGCTCTGACGGTTCAGAACCGCGCCGTCAGGAACACCCGCACGTTGCGGCCCGGCAGCAGGATCTCGTCCTTCTTGAACGAGGCCGAGTTGCGGATCTGGTCGTTCAGCAGGTTGCGGCCCTGGAGGCCGAGGGTCACTTCGGTGGCGCCGTACAGCACGGGGTCGAGGGGCTTGGTGTAGCTGACCTCGGTGCGCAGGTCGTCGAAACCGGGGGTCACCGTCTCGATGGGGGCGACCTCCGTGTGGGCGAAGGCGTGGAGCAGGTTCACCCGGGCGAACCAGCCGTCGGCGCGCACGAACAGGCCGCCGCCGACGCGGTGGGGCGGGATGCGCGGCACGAAAGTGCCGTCGTCGAACTGGGCGCGGATTAAGTCGTACTGGGCGTCGAGGCCGGCCCAGCCGTTGCCCACGGGCAGGAGATCGAGCTGCGCGCCGATCTCGGCCCCATAGAACGTGGCGTTGCGCTGCGCGTAGACGATCTGCTGCAATTCGTCGTCGCTGCCGCAGGACGCGAAATCGTCGCCGCACCGGAGGCCAGTGTCGCGCTTGTAGATGAAGCCGGTGTAGCGGGTGTAGTAGCCGGTGGCGTCGAGGCGCAGCGGCCCCTCGGCTCGGCGGATGCTGGCCTCGATGGTGCGGGCCCGCTCCTTCTTGAGGGCGGCGTTGCCGATCTCGAAGGTCTCCGTCGCATCGTGGGCGCCGCGCGAATACAGCTCGAAGGCGGTCGGCGCGCGCTCGACGAAGCTGCCGTTCAGGCTGGCGACGAACCCGTTGGGGAGATCCTGAAGGGCGCCGAAGCTGAGGCTCTTCGGGGCGAACCGGCGGCGGCGGCCGTAGGAGAGTGGGTCCTCGCCCTCGACCGGCAGGAAGTCGCCGGGAAACAGCGTCGCGGTGCCGGTGGAGCGGTCCCCCTCGATGCGGCCGGCGGCCTGGACGCGCAGGCCGTTGCCCATTGCCAGCTCCTCGAAGAGGTACGCGGCGTTGCTGCGCGAATCCGTCGGCGCCAGCAGACCACCCGCCTCGCCGGCGGTGCCGAGGGTGCGGCGGCCGGCCTGCAGGCCGAGGGCACCCGTCAGCGTGCCGAGGGCCGTGAAGACCGGCACGTGCTGGAATTCGACGCGGGCCTCCGCCTCGCGGTTCTTGAACGTGGCGCGGATGCCGTCCTGCCCATCCCCACCGATCCCGGTCTCGTCGTGACGATAGACCGAGCCGCCGACCCAGAACCGGATCGCCGCGATGGGCCCGTCGAGGGGGCGGAATTCGCCGCGGGCCAGCAGGCGATCCTGGCGCGGGTCGAGGCGGGTGCGGTTCTCCGCCGCCGAGCCGCCGGGAATCTGATAGAGCGCGTCGTAGTGGCTGTAGGACAGGCCGACGAAGCCCCGGTCGCCGATGAACGATATGCCGACGGCGCCACCCTGGGACTCGTTGGCGGAGTTGCGCTGAATCCCGAGGGGGGTGGCGTAACTGTCGGACGCTGTCTTGAATCCGTCGGCATGGACCGCGACGTTGCCCGCGCCCGCATCCACCGTCACGGCGCCGAGGCGGCCGTTGTCCACGGTGGAATACCCCGTGGTGGCGGAGCCCGAGATGCCCCGCTCGGGGATGAAGGTCGGCACGCGGTTGTTCTCGGCGCTCACCACGCCGCCGATGGCCTGGGAACCGAAACGCAGGGAGGCCGGCCCCCGGATCACCTCGATGCGGTTGGCGACCAGCGGGTTGATGGGGACGCCGTGGTCCTCGCCGAGCTCCGACACGTCCTGGATGCCGACGCCGTTCTCCTGGATGCGGACCCGGCTGTTGTCGAGGCCGCGGATGATCGGACGGCTCGCGGCGCCGGGCGCGTAGGTCGAGGCCGAGATGCCCGGCCGGTCGGCGAGGGCGTCGCCGAGGGTGCGCGGCTGCTCACGGGCGATCTGGTCGGCGGTGACCACGGTGACGGGCGAGAAGGTGTTGACGACGACGGGTAGGATGCCGGTGGCCGGGGCGCTCGCCACGCCGCTTCCGCGCAACGGCACGATGGGACTCGGCGACGTGACGCTGAGTTCGGAGAGCGTCGCCTCCGCCTGCTGCGCCCGCGCATCCCCGGACATCAGTCCGGCCCCGGCCAGGATCGTTCCCGCCAGCAGACCCTTCGACAAACCGGCGTGCATCGTCGAACCTCACACAACAAACGTTATAATGTTTCATTAAGCAGATGTGATAATGTAACAAGTCCTTTCGTAGCTCGGGTCGCTCGATGGTGCGGCCCTGTTGCGCAGGCGCATCGGTTCGGCTCTCGCCGAGCGGGACTTGCCGATGCGGCCTCCCATGCCGAATTCTCGATGCAATGGTATCCGTCCCCCTCCTGGCGATCCTGCGCGGGCTCGCAATCCTCGTCTTGCTCGGCTTCCTCCTCCCCCTCGGGACCCACGCGCTGTGGTGGCTCGCCCGCGCGGAGGTGGCCCCGAGCTGGTCGAGCACCGGCCTCCTGGCGCGGCCGAAGGCCGACGATCCGGCCCTCGTCCGGGTGTATGCGGCGCGGGTCGGGCGCTGGCGCGGGATCGTCGCCCATCACAGCTGGATCGTGATCAAGGCCGCCGGCGCCACCCGCTACACACGCTACGACGTCGTCGGATGGGGCCTGCCCGTGCGGACGGATGGCTGGGCAGCGGACGGCCTGTGGTTCGGCAATCCGCCCGAGACCATCCTGGCCCTCGACGGGGCCTCGGCCGAGGCGGCGATCCCGGCGGTACGGTCGGCGGTGGCGGATTATCCGCACCGGGCGCTGGGCTCCTACACGGTCTGGCCGGGGCCGAACTCTAACACCTTCGCGGCCCATGTGATGGCCCGCATTCCCGGCATCGCCACGACCCTGCCGCCCACCGCCCTGGGCAAGGACTGGACGCCGCCCGGACGGTTCGTGGAGCGCACACCGAGCGGCACCGGTCTGCGCCTCGGTTTCGGCGGCTATGCTGGTTTGACCCTCGGCTGGGTCGAGGGCATCGAGGTCAATCTTCTGGGTCTGGTCGCCGGGATCGACCTGCGCCGGCCGGCGGTGAAGCTGCCCGGCTGGGGCCGCATCGGCATGACGGGGATCGCCGCATGAATCCGACGATCCGCTCCGCAGACGCTGCGGATCACGATGCCGTCTGGGCCATCCTCGAACCGACGATCCGCGCCGGCGAGACCTACACGCTGCCCCGCGACGGCACCCGCGCGGACATGCTTGCCTACTGGTTCACCCCCGGCAACCGCGTCTTCGTCGCCGCGAGCGAGGGCGCGGTGCGGGGCACCTACCTGCTGCGGGCGAACCAGCCCGGCGGCGGTGGCCATGTGGCCAATGCCGGGTTCATGACCCACCCGGATGCGGGTGGGCGCGGCATCGCCCAGGCCATGGGCCGGCACGCCCTGGAGACCGCCCGGCAGGCAGGGTTTTCGGCGATGCAGTTCAACTTCGTCGTATCCACCAACACCCGCGCCGTCGCCCTCTGGGAGCATCTCGGATTCAAGGTGGTCGGACGCCTGCCCGGGGCCTTTCGCCATCCGCTCCACGGCTTCGTCGACGCCCTGGTGATGTACCGGACCCTGTGACGCGCGTGCGGTGCGGAACCGCCGGTGCCTCGCGGACATTGCGCCTCCATGCCTGATCCGAACCCCGACCGCATCGGCCCGTCGCCGAGCCCAGATGTCTCGCGCGCTGCGGGCGGCCTGCGGGTCACCGTCGATCTCAACCGCTGTCAGGCTTATGCTCAGTGCTGCTACGCGGCACCGCACCATTTCGCCCTGCACGGCGCCGAGGCGCTCCACTACGATCCGGCGCCGACGGCAGCGGCGCGCGACGACATCGAGCGCGCCCGCGTCGCGTGTCCTGTCCAGGCGATCCGTGTCGAAGACGCGGGGCGGCAACGCGCGTGACTATGGAACATCTCGTTGTCGTCGGCGCGTCCCTGGCGGGCCTGCGGGGCGCCGAAGCCGCCCGGAAGGCCGGCTTCCAGGGCCGCCTCACCCTTATCGGCGCAGAACCGCACCGGCCGTACGATCGGCCGCCCCTGTCGAAGCTGGTCCTGACCGGCGGCGTCGCGCCCGGGGCCACCACCCTGCCGAACCTCGAGCCCCTCGACGCGGAATGGCGCCTCGGCTCGGCCGCCGCAGGCCTCGACCGGTCCGACCGGGCCGTCATTCTGGAGAGCGGCGACCGCGTCGCCTACGACCGCCTCCTCATCGCCACCGGCGCGCGGGCACGGCCCTGGCCGGACACGGTGCAGAACCGGTTCGGAGGCGTCCACACCCTGCGGAGTCGCGATGACGCGGCGGCCCTGCGGGGGGCGCTTGCGGCCGGGCCCGGCCGGGTGCTCGTCATCGGTGGCGGCTTCATCGGCTGCGAGGTGGCCGCCGCCTGCCGCGACCTCGATCTGCCCGTCACCCTGGTGGAGAGCGGCGCGACGGTGCTGGAACGGGTGCTCGGCAGCCATCTCGGCTCCGTCGTCGCGGCCCTGCACGCGGTGCGCGGCGTCGATCTGCGCTTGGGCGCGAAGGTCGAGGCCCTCGAGGATGACGACAGCGGGCACGTGGTGCGCGCCCGCCTCGCGGATGGTCGCACGATCGAGACGACGTGCGTGGTCGTCGCCCTCGGCGCGGTCCGCAACACCGAATGGCTCTCGGGCTCCGGCCTCGCCTTCGACGAGGGCGGCGTCGACTGCGATGCGGACGGCTACGTGCTCGACACGGATGGGCGGTCCGACCGGACCATCGCCGCCGCCGGCGACGTGGCGCGCTTTCCCCATCCCATCTACGACGGACGTCGCGTCGCCCTAGAGCATTGGGGTCACGCCGTGGCGCAGGGCGCGCATGCCGGGCGCCTGCTCGCGGGACAGGCCAGCAGCCCGGCCTATGCCGAGGTGCCGGCCTTCTGGTCGTCGCAGGGTGGAGTCACCCTCAAGATGGCGGGCCTGACCGAGGGCGCCGACGGCCTCGTCATCGCCCAGGGCGATCCGAAGACCGGGCGGTTCCTCGCCCTCTACGGCCGTGCCGGACGCTGCATCGCCGCCGTCTCGTTCGACTCCGTGCGCTGGCTGCCGGCCTATGCCGAGATGGTGGCGGCGGGCGCACCGTTCCCGCCGATCCACGGCGCCGTGGACCAGGGCCGCCTGAGGGTGCTGCCGCCCGGGTTTCCGAAAGAGGACGAGCGATGAGCGACGCGACCCTGTTCGAGCAGGTCAAGGACGAGGCCAACCGCGTCGATCCCTATCCACTCTTCGCCCGTCTGCGCGAGACGCCCGTGTCGCGCCAGTCCGACGGCACCTACGTGGCCGCGACGCACGCGGCGATCAGCAGCCTTCTGCACGACCCGCGGATCAGTTCCGAGACCCTGCCGCCGGCCGACCGGCCCAAGACCGGCAACCCGATCTCCGACTGGATCGTCAAGCCGATCCGCGACCGGATCACCGATACCCACCGGCCGTTCATCTTCCGCGACCCGCCCGATCACGACACCCTGCGCAAGGCCGTGATGCACGAGTTCACGCAGAAGCGCGTCCAAGTGCTGCGCGAGCGCTCGCACGTCCTCGTGGACGAGATCCTGGATAGGCACGCGGCGGCCAGGAGCTTCGATATCGTCGACGACCTCGCCTACCCGCTTCCCGTGACCATCATCTGCGAGCTGCTCGGCATTCCGACCGAGGACGAGCCGCAATTCCACGGCTGGGCAACGCAGCTCGCCACCGCCCTCGAACCCGACACCATGGCGGACACCGAGAAGCGGTCCGAGAACAGCCGGACCTTCGAGACCATCTCCACGTACATGACCGGTCTCATCAAGGAGAAGCGCCGGCACCCCAAGGACGACATGCTGTCTGGCCTGGCCGTGAACGGCGTGCCGGGCATCCCGCGCATGGGCGATTACGACCTCATCGCCACCTCGATCCTGATGCTGGTGGCCGGCCACGAGACCACCGTGAACCTCATCGCCAACGCCATGCTGGCATTGATGCGCAATCCGGCGGAGTTGGCACGTCTGCGCGACGATCCGGCCCGGGCGCCGCGCCTCATTGAAGAGGTGCAGCGCTACGATCCCCCGGTCCAGTTCCGAACCCGCCGGGCGCTAGCGGATATCCCCATGGGTGACGTCACGATCCCGGAGGGCGCTGACGTGATCCTGCTCCTGGCCTCCGGCAACCGCGACCCGGCGGTGTTCAACGACGCCGACCGCTTCGACCCCGACCGGGGCGGCATCCGCCATCTCGGCTTCGGCGGCGGGCTGCATTATTGCGTCGGCGCGCCGCTCGCCCGGTTCGAGGCGGAGGCGGCGCTGACCGCGCTCGCCCGGCGCCTCGACGACCCGCGTCTCCAGGCCGATCCGCCGCCCTATCGGCCGGGCTCGGCCCTGCGCGGTCCCAAACACCTGCGCCTGTCCATCGGCGGCATCCGCAAGGCCTGATCCATCCGGCTTGAGGCGTTCCGGCCACACCGGGACGCAAAGTCACCGACCCGTGCGGGAATCCCCAGGACGCGGGCGACCCTGCCTTGCGGCCATCGCATTTGACGGTGAGGCAGCGCGCACGAGGGTCGTGTCCACGACCCCGACGTGTTCGGGATTTGCCAAACGATGCCGCGTCCGCTCCTGACGACCGTCGCCATCCTCGCGCTCACCGCCGGCCTCGGTGCCTGCGCCTCGTCGCGACTCGACGGTCCGGCGAGCGGCCGTGGCCCCGGTCCCCAGGCGGCCCTCGACACATCGGTGCCGGCGATGCCGTCGGCCCCCATCACCTCGGCGCCCCTGGCACCGCCGCCGGGCGCCGCCGCCACCCCCGTGGACGCGCCCCTCGGGGCCAATGTCGCCGTCGCCCCCGCGACTCCGGTCATCGCCCCCGAGCCGAGCGCGGCGGCGATCGCGCCACCGGCCCCGCCGCCCGTCGTGGTGGCCACGGGCCGGTCCTCCGTGGTCGGCGCCTGGACGGCCAAGGACGCAACGGGCGCGAGCTGCAGGGTCTCCCTGTCGAGCGCGCCGGCCCTCGACCTGTACAAGGCCAGTGCCGCCGCCTGCCCGAACAAGGACCTCGCCAAGGTCACGGCCTGGGATTATCGCGACGGCGAAGTCTACCTCTACCAGCCCGGCGGCACCGTCACGGCCCGGCTGCGCCAGGGTGGCGGCGCCCTCGACGGCGCGCTGTCGAAGTCCGGCGCCTCCCTGGCGATGGTGCGCTGAGGGGCGGGACCGGTAGGACCTCCTTGGCCCAGGATGGCTAAGGGTTCACCCGCAGGCCGAGGAGCCAGGTGTTGGAGGTAAAGCTCGCCGTGGCGATCGAACTCTCCACTTGTTGGTAGATGTAGCTGCCACGCAAGGAGAGCCACCGGTTGAAGCGATAGTCGAGGCGTGCCGTCGCGGAGAAACCGCGCTCCGAGATGTTCACCCGGTCGTAGTCGCTCGCCACGTAGGTGATCCCGCCGATGAGCGAGAGGTTGCGCAGCAGATCGTGCTGGACTTCCAGGGTGACGGCCTGGGTCCGAACGCCGCCGGAGCCCGTCACGGCGGTCTCGACGACGCCCGCCGTGGCGTTGAGGCGGACGGTGGTCAGCGGGCTCGCCGTCCAGATGAGGGACGCGTTCATCACCGGCGCCGTGAGATCGCGCAGGGTCGGATCGTTGTAGGTGCGGTGCTGCAGGCCGGCCGAGACCTCGCCGGAGACGAAGCGGGTCAGCGCGATGGTGGCGCCCGCCGAGAGGGTCAGTCCGTCGGAGTCGCGCCGCGTGCCGGATGTGTCGACGCGTCTATCGTAGACGCGCGTATCGGCGAGGACATCGACGAAGGGCGTGAGGCTGGGCGAGACCTCGTAGCCGGCCCGCAATTGCAGCCCGTACTGGTTCAGGTTGCGGTCGCTTTGAGTGATCACGGTTCCGTCGCCGAGACGTGCATCCTCGAATTGCGAGCGATCGAGGAGGCCGCGCAGGGAGAGCTGCAGACGGTTGAACACCTCCGTGACGCCCACCGTGGTGCCGTAGCTCATGACGAGCGGGCGCGTCGCCGACCCGACGTTGAGGTCGGGTGTGCCGGTGCGCTGGGTATCGATGAGGAAACGGCCCTCGACATCGATGCGCGTGTCTCGATTGGCGTCGATCCTGAGGCGCGTCGCGCCGAGGCCGTTGGGCCGGCTCGCCGCTTGGTTGTCGGGGTAGTCGAGATAGGCCCCGCGCAACTCGCCGCTGAGCTCGCTCGCCGACCAGTCGCTGCGGAAGGTCAGATCCGCTTCCGTGCGCAGGGCCACCGAAGGCTTGGCCGCCAGACGGGTGATCTGCTCCGGATTGGTGTCGTAGCCGATGCTCTGCTGGAAGCTCGGCAGGAAGGTGAAGGTCCCGAGCTTGATTCCGAGCGGCGCGTAGGCCTGATCCACGGCGAGGGGCTGGCGCAGGCTCCCGCCGAACAGGAACCCCGGCGTCTGGATGCCGGCGAGGGGCAGCAGGGTCGGCAGGGGGACGCCGACCACGGCGGTGCGGACCACCGGGGTCAGCCGCAGGTCGGTGGGCGAGGACTGCGTGATCTGACGCGTAACCCGGGTGGTGGCTGTGCCGAAGCGGCGTGCCGGCGCCGCGCGCCGTCGCAGGATGGGACCGAGTGCACGGTTGTTGGGGCCGGACGAGGCGCGGAATGCAGTGGACGCACGGGTCGGGCTCGGGAGCCCGGCACCCGATTCTCCGCTGGGCGTATCGCCGCTCGCGGGCAGGCCCGCTCCGGTATCCACGGCGCCGTCCCGGGTGGGACGCAACGGCGGGGTGTCGCCGCTCGTCGCATCGGCGAGGGGATCGGCCTGGGTGGTGGTCCCGAAACTCGGGGCCTGACTGCGCTGGGTCTGCGACGGGCCGAGGCCTTGGCCTGGAAACTGGCCTTGAACCTGTGATTGCACCTGCGCCGCCGCCGTGTCCGGCAGGAGAAGGGCGGCCGTCAGGGCGAGGCCGCCGAGGCTCCGATTCCGCCACTCACCCGTCGGCCGCACACGCATCACGGACCTGTTGTCCTTCGCAAGGGAGGCGCGGCGCCCCGGGGCGCCCCCGAGGGGCGCTGGACACCCCGGACTCGGGGAACAAGCCGCCGGGCAAGCGGCGGATCATGGTTAAGATCGGTACAACCGGCAGGGTTAATGCGCCGTCAACGGACGCGCGGGCGGCCCCCGCCGGGGTCGCCGTGCGACCACATTCCCACGCCATAGGCGCACCATCGCCCGCGCCATGGGCGCGTCAGACGAGTTCGAGCAGGCGCGGAATCACACGAGGAGACGGGGCGGAATGGCTCGAGCGAACACGGCCCTGGACGGCGCGGCACGCGACACGGCCTCCGATCCGACACCGGCCGTCGCCTCGGCCCTGCGCACCATCGGAACCGAGCGCGACGGCCTCGCCTGCCTCATGGAGGCCATCGGCAGCGGTGTGGGGGGGAACGACCTCGGAGAAGCCTTCACGGCGGCGGTGGCGCATCTCAGCCGCGCCCGGGGCCGTGCGATCCTCACGGGCATGGGCAAGTCCGGCCATATCGGCCGCAAGATCGCCGCCACCTTCGCGTCCACCGGGACCCCGGCCCTCTACGTCCACCCGGCGGAGGCGAGCCACGGCGACCTCGGCATGATCCAGCCCGAGGACGTGGTGGTGGCGCTGTCCTGGTCGGGCGAGACCACGGAACTCGCCGACATCATCGGCTATGCCCGCCGCTACCGGGTCGGCCTCATCGCCATCACGGCCAATCCGGGCTCGACCCTGGGACGCGAGGCCGATGTCTGCCTGACCCTACCGAAGGCCCGCGAGGCCTGCCCCAACGGCCTCGCCCCCACCACCTCGACGGCCATGCAGCTGGCGCTGGGCGACGCCCTGGCCGTCGCGCTCCTCGAAGCGCGCGGTTTCTCGGCTCGGGAATTTGGGATCTACCATCCGGGCGGGCGCCTCGGCGCGTCGCTCCGTCAGGTCCGCGAGGTGATGCATACGGGCGAGCGCCTGCCCGTGGTCGCGCGCGGCACGCCCATGCGGGCGGCCATCCGCGAGATCGACGCCAAGGGCTTCGGCTCCGTGCTGGTGGTGGAGGCGGACGGGCGCCTCGCCGGCATCGTCACCGACGGGGATCTCCGCCGCAACGTCTTCCGCAGCGACCTCGACAGCCTCGCCGTCGAGGCCCTGATGAGCGGCACGCCCCGCACGGTGGTGCCGGAAACACTGCTGGCGAAGGCCCTGGAGATCCAGGAATCCATGAAGATCACCACCCTGGTGGTGATCGAGGACGGCCGCCCCGTGGGCCTCGTCCACTACCACGACCTCCTGCGCGCCGGCGTCGCCTGAGGTCATACCCAATCCGCTTGATCCCTCCGGGATGACGGATTCGGGCTGCGCTCAGGCGCCATGCCGTCTCAGGGGCGCCCGAGCCAGCGCCCGATCCGCGCCGTGAGCGGACCGCGCCCGGCCCGGCGCCGGGCAATGTCCCGTTCGACGTCGAGGGCCTCGAGTCCGTCGAAATCCGCCGCCCGGCGCACCAGTTCCGCCGCCACCCCCTCGGGATCGGGCACGGACCAGCCGAAGTGGAACCCTTCGTCCGGGCCGGATTGGCTGCCGGCGGGATGGTAGTAGCGTCCCCGCGTGCCATTGAGGCCGTCGAGAAGAGGAAAGTTCGCGTTGAGGTGCGGCGCCCAGTTCAGGCCGAGGATGCGCCGGCCGGGCGCGGCGAAGGCCGCCGTGTGGAAGGCGGACCCCGTCGTGCCCATCACCACCCGGCGTTCCGAGAACAGGCGCACGAGGTCCGGCAGTTCGAGAGTCTCCGGATAGACGATGTCGACACCGCGCCGGGCAAGGGCGGCTTCGAGGTCCGGTTCGTTGCGCAGGCGCGAGATGCCAGAGGCGAGGCGCGTCTTCGACAGGTAGGCCGGTCGCGCAACGCCATCGACCGCCACGCCCGACCAGAACGGGCGCCCGATGGTCCGCACGAGGTCGGCATGGACCGCGTGGGCGAACGCCTGCTCTACGAGGCTCGGCTCCGGCAGGACGAGGTACGGAATGCGGGTGGGTCGATCGAACCGCACCACGTCGTCGGGCGTCAGGCCGAAACCCGCGAGGATCGGCGCCAGGAAGGGTAGGGCGGTGGGGTCCGCATCACCCTGGTAGAGCAGGCGCGGCGGCGGGCCGTGCCAATCGAGGAGGGGCCACAGGCGCCCGAGCGTGCCGACGAGGAAATGCCCGTAATGGGTCGCCAGCGGCCCGAGATAGAGGTGCGGGATTGCTTCGGCACGCGCCACCGGGCCTTCACCGGCGACATCCGGAGAGTTGCCGTCCAGATGCGTGCCGTCGGAGTGCGTGCCGTCCGGCGCGGCCGGGGTCCGGGGCGCGGTGCCGATCGCGGGTCGGTAGACCGCGTCGGTCACGACGCGAAGGGCCGGCGGAGCGGCGATGCGGTCGGTCCGCCCCCACACCACCCGGCAGCGTTCCAGAAGATCGGTCACGACACGCCTCGTTCCCCGGACAGGTTCCATCCCGTTGCGGGCGGGATGACGCGCAGGGACCCCGGCCGCTCGCCTTCCGGCGGCGCGAAGGCGGTCGTATAGTCCGGGCATGCCGCCCGCGCCATCCCGTTCCCCCGCCCCGGTCCGCCGCCTCGATCCGATCCTCGTCGATCGCATCGCGGCCGGCGAGGTGGTGGAGCGCCCGGCCTCCGCCGTGAAGGAGCTCGTGGAGAACGCCATCGATGCCGGCGCGCGGAGCATCGAGATCACCGTCGAGGGCGGAGGCCGTCGCCTGATCCGCGTCGTCGACGACGGCGCCGGCATGGACGCCGACGACCTCGCCCTCGCGGTGGAGCGCCACGCCACCTCGAAGCTGCCGGGCGGCGACCTCACCCGGATCGACACCCTCGGCTTTCGCGGCGAGGCCCTGCCGTCCATCGGCGCCGTGGCGCGGCTGACCCTGACGAGCCGCACGGCGGAGGGCGAGACCGGCCACAGCCTCACGGTGGATGCCGGAATCCGGGGCGCGGTGCGCCCGGCCCCGAGCCCGCGCGGCACCCGCATCGAGGTCGCCGACCTGTTCTCGGCCACACCGGCCCGCCTCAAGTTCCTCAAGTCTGACCGGGCCGAGACGGCGGCCATCGCCGATGGCCTCCGGCGCCTCGCCGTGGCAGAGCCCGGCATCCGCCTCGTGCTGCGCTCCGAGGGCGGCAATCCCCTGGTGTTTCCGGCCGAGAGCGAGGGCGGCGCGGCCGCGCTGCTCCGACGTCTGACGGCGGTGCTCGGGCCTGATTTCGGCGCCAACGCGACGCCCCTCGACATGGCGCGGGAAGGCTTCGCCCTGTCGGGCCATGTCGGCTTGCCGAGCTATCACCGCGGCAACGCCAACCAAATCCATTTCACGGTGAACGGGCGCCCGGTGCGCGACCGCCTCCTGCTCGGCGCCGTGCGCGGCGCCTACGCGGACACCATGAGCTCGGATCGCCACCCCGTGCTCGCCCTGTCGATCACCTGCGATCCGGCCTTCGTCGACGTCAACGTCCACCCGGCCAAGACGGAGGTGCGATTCCGCGACGCGTCCCTCGTGCGCGGGCTCATCGTCAGCGCGATCCACGAGGCCCTGCGCCGGGCCGGCGCTCGCACAGCGACCACCACCGCCGCCCGGACCCTGGAGGCCCTGCGGGCGGAGATTTTGCCCCCAGGGGGCCAAGCCGCTTTCGCGATGGCGGATGGGGGCCGCCCGATGCAGGCCCACACAGGGTGGGGAGGGCGGCCTTCAACGACGGCGCCCCTGCCGCGCGGCCTGCCCTCGTTTGGCGCGCCGGGGCGTTTCCCCACGGTACGGAACGGCTTCGACGAGGCGCCCCAGGCCGCCTTCACCCACGATTTCGCTCCGCCCGGCGCTGATTTTCGTGATGCTGCCGACCTGCGCCCGGCGAGCGACACCCGCGACGACGACACCGAGGCGGCCGGCGAGCATCCCCTCGGGGCGGCACGGGCCCAGCTCCACGAAACCTACATCGTCGCCCAGACCCGGGACGGACTCGTCCTCGTCGACCAGCACGCGGCGCACGAGCGCCTCGTCTACGAGCGCCTGAAACGGGAGCGCGCGGCGGGCGGCATCGCCCGCCAGGGCCTGCTGATCCCCGACGTGGTCGAGATGGCCCCGGACGATGCCGCGCGCCTCCTCGACGCCGCGGCGGATCTCGATCGCCTCGGGCTCAGCCTCGAAGCCTTCGGCCCCGGCGCAGTGCTGGTCCGCGAGGTACCCGCGGCGCTGGCCGGCGCGTCGACCCGCACCCTCGTCATCGACATCCTCGACGCTCTGGCGGGCAGTGGACTGGAAGAGGGCGGCCTCGACGGCACCGAGTCGGGCGGCGGCCCCCTGAGCCGGCGCCTCGACGCGATCCTGTCGCGGATGAGCTGCCACGGCTCGATCCGCGCCGGCCGGCGCCTGCGCCCGGAGGAAATGAACGCGCTCCTGCGCGAGATGGAGGCGACGCCCCTGTCGGGCACGTGCAACCACGGCCGCCCGACCTTCGTCGCCCTGAAGCTCGCCGATATCGAGCGGCTGTTCGGACGGCGCTGAACGCTCAGCCCGTGAAGCGAACGAAGGCCACGGCGGTGTCGCCGTAGACCCGGCGCTCCAGCTCCGAAAAGCCCGGCGGCGGCGCGACGGTGACGCTCGCCGTCTCCTCCACCACCACCAGGGCGCCGGGCACGAGCCAGCCGCCGGAGGCCGCCGAGGCGAGGGCCGCCGGGGCGAGGTCGCGTCCGTAGGGGGGATCGCAGAAGACGAGGCCGAAGGTGCCGCTAGTGCCGACCGGCCCGAGGCGGGTGGCGTCGCGGCGGAACAGGCGCGTCCGCCCCTCGGCCCCGAACGCCTCGATGTTCTCGCGAATCAGGCCGCGCGCCTCGCCCCCCTCGTCGACGAGGAGCGCGTAGGCGGCGCCGCGCGACAGGGCCTCGAAGCTGAGGGCGCCCGTGCCGGCGAAGAGATCGAGGACGCGGGCACCCACGACCGCGTCGTCATAGGCGTGCGCAAGGACGTTGAACACGGCCTCGCGCAGGCGGTCGGAGGTCGGGCGGATCGCGTCGGTCTTCGGGGTGGCGAGCCGGCGACCGCGCTGGTCGCCGCCGACGATCCTCACCGGCCGCCGCGCGGCGGACGGCCCGCGCCACCGCCGGGCTTGTTGAAGCCACCCGAAGGCTTGCCAAACCCGCCGCCGGGCTTGCCACCCGCGCCGCTCCGACCGCCGAACCCACCGGGCTTACCGCCGGCGACGCGGCCCGCAGCGCCAGCCTTGAAACCACCCGGCTTACCGCCACCACCGCCGGGCTTGCTGAACCCGCCGGGCTTGCCGAACCCGCCGGGCTTGCCGCCGGCCTTGAAGCCACCGGGCTTGTCGCCGGGGCGGAAACCGCCGCGATCGGCGCCGGAGCGCTCGGCCCCGATGTCGCGATCCCCGCCGCCCGAGCGCTCGGCACCCTTGAAGCCGCCCGCCTTGAAGCCACCGGGCTTGCCCCCGCCGGCGCGGAAGCCGCCGGAACGATCGTCGCCGCCGCGGAACCCGCCGGGCTTGTCGCCCCGGAACCCGGACGGCTTGTCGCCCCGGGGCTCCCCACGGTTGAATGCGGGCCGCTCGGCGCGGTCGTTAAAACCGCCACCGTCGTGGGGCTTGAAGCTGCGCGGACGCTCATCGCCCCCGCGGGGGGGGCCGCGCCGCTCGGCACCGTCCGGCTTCGAGAAGGCGCGCGGCGTCCCCTGGCCACGCGGCGCGTCGTCCCGGCGCGGAGGCCGGGTGTCGTTGTCGAAGCGGCGCTGCGGGCGCGCGGCCTCGCTCGGGCGCGCGGCAGCGTCGTTCTGGCGCGCCGCGCGGGCATCCGACTGGCGGACTGTGCGCACCGGACGCTCGGGCGCGCCCGTCTCGTCGCGGCGGGCGCCGCGGTCCCGGCGATGCGGCTCGGGCGCCGGCTCCTGCGGGCTCGCCTTCAGGCGCTCCACGAGCACGCGGCGGTCGCCGGTGCCGATGGAGCCGACGCGCTCGCGGCCGCGTGCGGCGGCGGCCTCGCGCTCGACCTTGGGGTCGGCACCCCGGCGCGGAATCTTCACCCGGCGCGGACCGTCCTCCTGGGGGGCGTCTTCCTCGGCGCGCCAGACGGAGCGGCGCGGGCCGGCGCTGTTGCCGCCGGTGGGGACCCGGGCGGGCGCCGTCGGCTTGTACATGGGGCGGTCGCCGCCCCGCGAAGGACCCCGCTCGGCCCCGCGCGCGGGCCGCGCATCGCCGTCGTTGACATCGCGGCGGTCGCGCTGCTGCGCCGCCGAGGCGCTGCGAGCCGGCTGCTTGGCCTGCTGCTTCGGCGAGCCGAACGGCGCGATGGGCTCGCGCACGGGGCTCTCGAAATCGACGCCCGCCTGGTCGGACAGGCCGGGTCCGAGCTGTTCCTTTAAGACCTTGGTGCGGATTTCCTCCGTCAGGCCGGCCTCGAGATCGCCGAGCTGGAACGGCCCGAACGACAGGCGGATCAGCCGGTTCACGGCAAGGCCCAGATGCTCGAGGATGCGCTTGACCTCGCGGTTCTTGCCCTCGCGCAGGCCGAGGGTCAGCCAGAGGTTGTCGCCCGACGACCGGTCGAGAACCGCGTCGACGGGGCCGTAATCCATCCCGTCGATGGTGACACCCTTGCGCAGCTTGTCGAGCTCGGCTTGGCTGGTGTCGCCGTGCGCCCGTACGCGGTAGCGGCGCAGCCAGCCCGTATCCGGGTGGGCGATGACCTTGGCGAGGCCGCCGTCGTTGGTCAGCAGCAGCAGACCTTCGGTGTTGATGTCGAGGCGGCCGATGGCCACGACCCGGGGCAGGTCCTCGGGCAGGGCCTCGAACACCGTTTGGCGCCCCTCGGGGTCGCGGGCCGTGGTCACGAGGCCGCGCGGCTTGTGGTAGATCCACAGGCGGGTGCGCTCGCGCTCGGGCAGGGGCTCGCCGTCGACGGTGATCTCGTCCTCCGCCGTGACGTTGATGGCCGGCGAGGTCAGGATCTTACCATTGAGGGTCACGCGACCCTGCTCGATCATCACCTCGACGTCGCGGCGCGAGGCGATGCCGGCCCGTGCGATGGCCTTGGCGATCCGATCGCCCTCGTGCGCCGACGTGTCCTTGTCCGCTTCGCCGGCCTCGGATGGCGCCCGCTCCGCGACGGGTCTGGCCGGGGCAACGGCCTTGCGCCTCAGGGGCGCGTCACCCCCGCGCGACGGCATCGCGGCCTTGCGGACCCTGGGCTGCTCCTCGGCCGAAGGACCCGGCACACCGGCATCGGTGGCGGGGGTCCAGGGGGCGGGCGCGTCGGCCTGATTCGAAACGGAGGGGGCGGCGGGCGCGTCGTCGGACCCGCCCGTCTTGTCGTCGTTGTTGTCGCTCATGCCTGCCCCATAACAGAGCGGGGGCGCCGTTGCGAGATATCCCGCGCCAAAGCAAGCGTGAAGCAGCGCATGGCACCCGAGACATCGGGCAAGCGGGACACGAAAAAGGCAGCCCCGAGGCTGCCTTTCCGAACAGTCTGCCGACGTCCCACAGGGTACGGCGCGTCAGTGATCTGTCAGGGATGCGAGGATCAGAGCTTGCTCTTCACCGTGTCGGCGGCGCTCTTCACGCCGTCCTTAGCATCGCCCACCGTCTTCTGGGCGTCGCCCTTCAGCTCTTGCGCCTTGCCTTCGGCCTTGAGCTTGTCGTTGTCGGTGGCGTTGCCGATGCCCTGCTTGATGTTGCCGACGGCCTCGTTGGCGACGCCCTTGATCTTGTCGGTGGTGCTGCTCATCGTGAGATCCTCGTGTGAGACGGGCGGCCTCGGCCGCGTTGGAGATGAAACGGTCACGCCGCGCAGGTGGTTCCCCATCCTGCCTCCCGGAACGGCACGCTGGTGCGCCGGGAGGCAGCGATTGTCCGAAAGATGGTGATGCGATTAGGACGGGGCGATGCCGACGCGCGCCCCGCCTCACACCACCGACGATCCCCTGAGCCTCGCCTTCGATGAAGCGCGCCGCGCGGCCCTGGCCGGTGAGGTCCCCGTGGGTGCGGTGGTGGTGCGGGACGGCCGGGTGATCGCGGCGGCCCACAACCGGCCCCGCGCCCTGAAGGACCCGACGGCGCATGCCGAGATTCTCGCGATCCGCGCGGCCTGTGGGATCCTGGGCGACGAACGCCTGACCGGCTGCGACCTCTACGTCACCCTGGAGCCGTGCCCCATGTGCGCGGGCGCCATCGCGTTCGCCCGCATCCGTCGCCTGTACTTCGGTGCCTACGACCCCAAGGGTGGCGGGGTCGAGCATGGCCCCCGAGTGTTCAACCAGCCGACCTGCCACCACGCCCCGGAGGTCTATGGCGGCTTTCGCGAGGCGGAGGCTGCCGGGCTGCTGCGCGCCTTCTTCGCGGAACGCCGCGAGCCGTAGGACTCAGCTTCCGCCGCCGCCCCCGCCGCCGGTGTTGCCGATGGGCTTCGTGTTCTGCTCGGCATTGCCGCTGGCGCCGGAATTGTTGGAGCGGGTCTCGGCGCCCGTAGCGCCGGGGGCCACCGAGCCGATGGAGCCGGGGCCGCTGTTGTCGATACCGCCCGGCTTCACCACGGGCGTGTCCGGTGTCCCGGGCGTCGTGATCCGGGGCGGTCCGGGCTGCCGAATTTCGGCGGGGCCGCTACTCTGAGCGAGGGCAGGCGCCGCGAGGGTGGCGGTCGCCAGAACGAAAACGGCCGAGGTCAGGATGCGCTGCATGAAAGACGTCCTCTTGCGGTGAACCAAACTTCCGTGACGGGTCAACGGGTTGGAGGCTCCCAGGTTGCGGGTCCGGCCCGAGGACGCGCGTCATGCCGCCGCCAGCGGCTTCGACACATCCTCCAGGGACTTGCCCTCCGCCGCGGTGCCCCAGATCCCTCCGACGATGGCCGCCACCGCCATCAGGGTGGCGCCGATGGCGTAGCCGATGAGGACGTTGTCGCGGGACCCCGTCTCCACCAGCGCCCCGAAGAGGAGGGGCCCCGAGACGCCGCCGATGCCGGTGCCCAGCGCGTAGAACACCGCGATGGCGAGCGCCCGGATCTCGAGGGGGAAAGTCTCCGCCACGGTGAGGTAGGCGGCGCTCGCGGCGGCGGACGCGAAGAAGAACACCACCATCCAGGCCGCCGTCTGTCCGACGGGGCCGAACACCTCGATCTTGAACAGGTAGCCGGTGATTGTGAGCAGCACCGCCGAGATGCCGTAGGTGAAGGCGATCATCTGGCGTCGGCCCCAGGTGTCGAACAGGCGCCCCAGCAGCAGCGGCCCGAGGAAGGAGCCGAGGGCGAAGGGCAGCAGGTACCAGCCGACATGGTCGCCCGGCACGCCGTAGAAGCGCTGCAGCACGAGGGCGTAGGTGAAGAACAGGGCGTTGTAGAAGAACGCCTGCGCCACCATCAGAGCGAGACCGACGAGGGTCTGCTTGCGGTGGCCGCCCAGCATGGTGCCGAACACTTCCCCCAGGGGCGTGTGGCTGCGAGTCTTCAGTTTCATGCGCTTCTTCGGATCGACGGGCGGCAGGGTCAGCCCCTCGTCGGTGAAGCGCTTCTCGATGCCGGTGACGACCCGGTCGGCCTCCGCAACGTAGCCGTGGGTGGCGAGCCAGCGCGGGCTCTCGGGAATCCAGGTCCGCAGGATCAGGATGACGAGGCCGATGCCGCCGCCAACGAAGAAGGCGATGCGCCAGCCCCAGGCCGGGTCGATCATGCCCGGACGCAGCACCGCGATGGACAGGAACGAACCGAGGGCCGCGCCGATCCAGAACGAACCGTTGATGACGAGATCGGTCCAGCCGCGCACGCGGGCGGGCACGAGTTCCTGGATCGTCGAGTTGATCGCGGTGTACTCGCCGCCGATGCCCGCGCCGGTGAGGAAGCGGAAGAGGCAGAAGCTCCAGATATTCCACGACAGCCCGGTGGAGGCGGTGGCCGCGAGGTAGAGCGCCAGGGTGATGAAGAACAGTTTCTTGCGCCCGATGCGGTCGGTGAGCCAGCCGAAGCCCAGGGCACCGACGACGGCGCCAACCAAGTAGGAACTTGCTGCCAAGCCGATGTCGAATTCCGTGAAACTCATGGGCGCGGCGCGGAGCGCCCCGACGAGGGAGCCGGCCAGGGTCACTTCGAGGCCGTCGAGGACCCAGGTGATGCCCAGCGCCACGATGACGAGGACGTGGAAGCGGCCCCAGGGCAGGCGATCGAGACGGGCGGCGATGTCGGTGTCGATGACGGTGCCCATGGGCACGCGCTCCGGCGTGGGGCCGGACGCGGTCTCTGCCTTGGTCGCCATCGACACCTCGTTAAGCGTATTGGGGGACAGGTGTGGGCAATCCGCCGAAGTCACCAACGGTTCCGCCAAGCTTTCATCGCTCTCCGGGTGAAATGGCATCCTCTTTCCGGATGCACTTTCCCCATGACATCCCGTGCCGGCCTCGCCGCCCTGCTTGCCCCCTTCGTTCTCGTCTGTTCCGCCCGGTCCTTCGGCGCGGAAGGCCCGGCCCGGTCCGGCTTCGAATGGTGGCGGCTGCGCCCCACCGACGTGAGCACGACGGGATCGACGGGCGCGGGGCCGCGCGAGCCGCGGGTCGGCGGGAACGCGCCTACCGAAGCGCCCGGGGAGCGACGGGCCGTCCGGGTGGTCTATCCGGGGCTTGTCCCGGGGCGGTGAGGCCCGGATGGACCGCCCGCGCGGCGCGGGTCGAGGGCCTCTCCCAGGGCATCGCCCAGGACGTTGAGGGCCAGCAGCGTCGCCACGAGGAAGGCCGCCGGGACGGCGAGCATCCAGGGGGCGGATTCGATGGCGCGCGCGCCTTCCGCGATGAGGGCGCCCCAACTCGTCTCCGGCTCCTGTACGCCGAGGCCGAGGAACGAGAGGAAGCTTTCCAGCAAAATCACCTTTGGGACCAACAAGGTCGCGGCGACGGCCACGGGCCCGAGGGTGTTGGGCACGATGTGCCGGGCGAGGATCCGCGAGGCGGACAGGCCGAGCGCCTCGGCGGCGCGGACGAAGTCGCGACGGCGCAGGGACAGGGTCTGGGCCCGGACCATGCGGGCCATGTCGAGCCATTCGACGGTGCCGATGGCCACCAGGATGAGGCCGAGGCCGGCGGGGAAGAACACCAGCAGCATGATCACGAAGAACACGAACGGCAGGGCGTAGAGCACGTCGACGACCCGCATCATGACGGCGTCGATGCGCCCACCGGCGTAGCCGGCCGCCGCCCCGTAGACGAGGCCGATGAGGAGGGCGACTCCGGTGGCGACGAGGCCGATGGCGAGGGAGACCCGGCCGGCGACGAGGCTGCGGGTGAGGAGGTCGCGCCCGAGGCTGTCGGTACCGAGGAGAAAGTGTCGCCGCAGCACGGGTGCGGCGACGACGAGGCCGCGTCCGTCCTCCGACCGGTCGAGGATCGTCGCCGGGCCGAACAGGTCGGAGCGGGGCAGGTAGGTCAGCACGCGCGGGTCGATGGGCCTCGGCGCGTGAAGTGTCACGCGCGCCGTTCCGTCCCGGATCGTGACGGCCGCCACCGTCACACGCATGCGGAACGCGAGCCGGTCCAGGGCCGGCCGCACCGTCTCGGGGCGCGGATGGGCGGCGAGGCCCGGCGCGGTGCCGACGAGGTCGGGGTAGATCCGCCCCGGCGCATGGCCGGTGAGGGCCGGACCGACGAGGCAGGCGAGCGCCATCGCCGCGAGGAATCCGAGGGCGGCCATGGCGGTCCGGTGGCGGACGAGGCGCAGGGCCACGCGCCTCATCGGGCGATCCGCAGGCGCGGGTCGAGCAGCGCGCAGGCGACGTCGGCGGCGAGGTTGAGGATTACGACGAACACGCCCACCAGCACCACGGTGCCCATCACCAGGGTGTAGTCGCGGTTGAGCGCGCCATCGACGAAGTAGCGGCCGAGGCCGGGCAGGCCGAACAGGGTCTCGACCACCACCGAGCCGGTGAGCAGGGCGGCGGCGGTGGAGCCGAGGATCGCCACGACGGGCAGCAGGGCGCCGCGCAGGGCGTGGCGGGCGATGCGGTGGGCCGGCAGACCCATGGCGCGCTGGGTGCGGATGTGGGGCAGGGCGAGGGTTTCGCGCAAGGACGCCCGGGTGAGGCGCGCGAGGATGCCGGCCTGGGGCAGGGCGAGGGTCAGGACCGGCAGGACGAGGTGGCGCGGCGCACCGCCCTCCCAGCCGCCGATGGGGAGCCAGCCGAGCGCGAGGCCGAACACGATCTGGAGCAGGGGCGCCACCACGAAGGTCGGCACCGCGAGTCCGAGGCCGGCACCGAATCCGACCAGCCGGTCGAGGCCCCCTCCCGGCCGGAACGCCGCTCCGGCGCCAAGGCCGATGCCAAGACCCAGCGCCAGCACGAAGGCGAGGCCGCCGACCGTCATGGAGACGGGCAGGCCGCGCGCCAGGAGCTCGGCGACGCCGAGGTCGCGAAACGAGAAGGATGGCCCGAAATCGCCCCGCGCCAGGGCACCGAGATAGCGCAGGTACTGCACCGCCAGGGACTGATCGAGGCCGTAGGTCTTTCGCAACGCCGCCATGACGGCGGGCGCCAGGGGGCGTTCCAGATCGAACGGCCCGCCGGGGGCGAGGCGAATCAGAAAGAAGCTCACCGTCACCACGGCGAACAGGGTCGGCACCGCCTGGAGCAGCCGGCGCAGGACGAAGCCGATCACGCCTCCAGCCTCAGGAAGCGCGTCGGCGCGGCGTTGCGGAGATTCGCGTGATAGCCCGAGAGGCGCGGGCTGATCAGGGCCTTGGAGCGGGTGTGCATCACCGGAATCCACGGCAGGTCCGTGACCACGATGGTCTCGGCCCGGAACAGCAGATCGGCCCGGCGGGCGAGGTCGGTCTCCGCGGCGGCGTCCCGCATGAGGGCGTCGTAATCCGGGTTGGCGTAGTGGCCGGGGTTCAGGGTGTCGTTGCCGCCCTGGAGCAGGAACAGGAAGTTCTGCGGGTCGGAATAGTCGGCGACCCAGGAAATTCGCGCCACCCCGAAGGGTCGGCCGTCGCGCAGGTACGCGAAATGAGTCTTGGCGTCGGTGTAGGTGAAGCGCGTCTCCACGCCGATGCCGCGCCACATCTCGGCCAGGGCCACCGCTGTGTTGCGGTTGTTGTCGCTGGAATTGAAGCGGTACTCGATGGCGAGGGGCCTATCCCCCGGCCCGAAGCCGGCCGCTCGCAGGAGCGCGCGGGCCTCGTCCTCCCGGTCGATGGGCAGGGCGTCGCGGCCGGCGAGTTCCGGCGGCGTCCGGTAGTGGTCGAGGCCGGGCGGGCACAGGGAATAGGCCGGGTCCATGGTCTCGCCCCAGAGGCGCTGCGCCAGGAACTCGCGGTCGATGACCAGCGACAGGGCGCGGCGCACCCGGACATCGTCGAAGGGGCGGCGGCGGGTATCGAGGGCCAGGGCGTAGAGTCCCAGCGACGGCCCGAGCACGACCTGGCTGCCGAACCGTGCCCTGAGGGAGGCCATCTGGTCGCCGGGCAGATCGGCCAGCGAGTCGATCTCGCCACCGGCGTAGCGGCGCACGGCGCTGGCGAGGTCGGGTGTCGGCAGGAACGCGACGCCGGGGATCGTGACGTCCGCCGCCGCGTGGAAATGCGGATTGCGGGCCAGGGTGACGCGGTCGTTCGGCACCACGTCGCGCAGGGCGTAGGCGCCGTTGGAGACGAGGTTTCCGGGCCGGGTGAAGGCTTCGCCCCAGCGCCGGACGCTGTCCGGGTGGACCGGCAGGGCGGTGGAATGGGTCAGGAGTTCGAGGAAGTACGGGGTCGGCCGCTCCAGGGTGATCACGAGGGTGTCGGGGGAGGGCGCCGCGACCCCGATCGTGTCGGGCGCGGCGTCGCCCGAATTGACCGCGACGGCGTTGCGGATCGGGGCCAGCACCGCGGCGTATTTCGCGCCCAGCGCCGGATCGAGGATGCGGGACAGGCTGAAGACGAAATCGGCGGCCAGAACCGGATCGCCGTTCGACCAGCGCGCGGCCTCGCGCAGGGTGAAGGTGTAGGTCAGGCCATCGTCGGAGACGGTCCAGGCCTCCGCGCATCCGGGGATGATGCGGCCGTGATTGTCGTAGGTGAGCAGGCCCTCGTAGAGATCGCGCAGGATGTGCGCCTCGGCCACCGTCGAGGATTTGTGCGGATCGAGGGTCCCGGGATCGGCGTCGTTGCCGCGCCGGTAGAGGTCGGCGGGCGCGGCCTCGGCCGGGCGGACGAGGGCCGCGGCGGCGAGGCCCGCGAGGCAGTGGCGGCGGTGCGGGGCCGGTGTCATGCCGCCTTTGCGGGGACACGGCGGGTGTGAGCGCGTCCCTGCCCCCTGTGGGGAGGGATCGAGGGTGGGGGTGATTGGGCGACCCTCAGCCGTCGACGGGTCACCCGACCTTCCTCGCCTCCTCCGCCTCCCCACAAGGGGGAGGCGGGGGGCCGCGGAGACAGCGCGATCACCGGAAACCCATGTCAGGCGCCGGTCTGCGCCGAAAACCCCGCCGCCTCGATGCCGGCGACGGCGCAGAGTTCGTCGTTGTCCGAGGTGTCGCCGGAGATGCCGACCGCACCGATCACGGCGGCGCCGTCGCGGATGAGGACGCCGCCCGGCACCGGCACCAGGGCGGCCGGGCCGACGACGTGGCTCACGGCGGCGATGAAGGTCGGATCGTCCGCGGCGCGCTTGGCGATGGCGCGCGAGCCCAGCCCCAGAGCCAGCGCGCCGTTGGCCTTGCCCATGGCGATCTCGGCCCGGCGCAGGGACGTGCCGTCCTCGGCCGCCAGGGCCTTGAGGGCGCCGCGCGCATCGAACACCACCACGACCAGGGGTTTCAGGCCGTGCCCGCGACCGGCCTCCAGGGCCTTGGCGACGAGGGTCTGGGCAGCGGCAAGGCTAAGGTCGGTCATGAGGACGCTCGCGAGACGATCAGGTTTTCGGAAGGAGGCGGGTGACGTGGCCCATCTTGCGGCCGGGGCGGGCCTCGCCCTTGCCGTAGAGGTGCAGGTGCGCGCTGGACTGGGCGAGGAGGCCGGCCCAGTCCGACACCTCGTCGCCGATGAGGTTGTGCATCTCGACACCCATGCCGCCGACGCGGGCGGGGTCGCCGAGCGGCCAGCCGCAGACGGCGCGGACGTGCTGGGCGAATTGCGAGGTGATGGCCCCCTCGATGGTCCAGTGGCCGGAATTGTGGACGCGCGGGGCGATCTCGTTGACCACGACCCGGGCCGGGCCGTCGGCCTGCGGCACCAGGAACATCTCGACGGCGAGCACGCCGACATAGTCCAGCGCCTCCGCGATGCGCCGGGCCATGCCTATGGCGGCGGCCTCGGTCTGGGGGGCGATGCCGGGGGCGGGCACGCGGGTGACGGCGAGGATGTGGTCGCGGTGCTCGTTGGCGCAGGGCTCGTAGGCGGCGAACGCCCCGTCGGGGCCGCGGGCGGCCACCACGGACACTTCGGTCTCGAACGGCACGAACCCCTCGAGGATGCAGGGCGCGCCGTCGAATTCCGCCAGGATCGCGGCGGCGTCGACGTCGCCCTCCGCCCGGATCATGCGCTGGCCCTTGCCGTCGTAGCCGAAGCGCCGGGTCTTCAGGATCGCGGGCCGGCCGATCCCGTCGAGCGCCCGCACCAGATCCTCGGGCGTGTCGACGGCCCGGTACGGCGCGGTCTCGATGCCGAGCCCGTTGAGGAAGGTCTTCTCCGCGAGCCGGTCCTGCGTGGTGGCCAGCGCCCCGGCATTGGGGCGCAGGGGCGCCTTGGCGGCGAGCGCCTCGGCCGCGGCGGCGGGAATGTTCTCGAACTCGTAGGTCACGACATCGACGCTGGCGGCGAACCGCGTCAGGGCTTCGACGTCGTCGTAGGCCGCCACCGTCCGCGTGGCGCAGACGTCGAAGGCCGGGCTGTCGTCGTCGGGGGCGAAGACGTGGACCTTCAGGCCGTAATTGGCGGCGGCGAGGGCGATCATGCGGCCGAGCTGACCGCCGCCGACGATGCCGAGGGTCGAGCCGGGCTGAACGTTTCGTGTGGCGGTCGCGGCGGATGGTGCGGTCACGGCGGATTTCACGATCAAGAAGGGTCGCTCTGCGGGTGTTCGGCGACGCTCGCGGTCTGCGCGGCGCGCCAGGCTTCGAGGCGGGCGGCCAGGCCCGGATCGGTGAGCGCCAGGATGGCGGCGGCGAGGAGCGCCGCGTTGACGGCGCCGGCCCGGCCGATGGCGAGGGTGCCGACGGGAATGCCGGCCGGCATCTGCACGATGGAGAGCAGGCTGTCCTGGCCGGACAGGGCCTTCGATTCGACGGGCACGCCGAGGACGGGGAGGGGGGTCATGGCGGCGGTCATGCCGGGCAGGTGCGCGGCTCCGCCGGCCCCGGCGATCACCACCTGGAAACCCTCGGCCTTCGCGCCCTTGGCGAAGGCGACGAGGCGATCGGGCGTGCGATGGGCCGAGACGATGCGGTCGGTGTGGGCGACGCCGAGGGCGTCGAGGGTCTCGGCGGCATGGCGCATGGTCGCCCAGTCGGACTGGCTGCCCATGATGATCGCGACCGGATTGGCTCCCGCCATCGTCGTCCCATCCCTATGGATTCAGGGGGCGGGGGCCTGCGGCACCCCAATCCAGCCGCATACGCGCGCCGTGGCTGGGCCGCAAGACGGCCGCCGGCCGGGGCGGGAATCCGGGGCGGGCCATCCCCTGCGGATTGCGGGCCGTGCGGGCGACCGGCGGAGGGCGGTACCGGTGGAGGATCGGATCGATCCCGGACGAAAAGACCGACGGGATGTCGAGCGGTCTCCTTGCATCCTGGCATCCTGGCATCCTTGCAGCCTCGACGCCGGATGTCCGGAGGAACGTCCTGTGGCAGAATCGGCGCGGACGCGGACGGTGTTCGTCCGTCGGCAGCGCGAGGGAGGAGCCGCTATGGTAGCCAAGGCCATGATCTGCCTCTGGTACGACAGGGAGGCGGAGGCAGCCGCCCGCTTCTACGCCGACACGTTTCCGGACAGTGCGATGGGGGCGGTCCACCTGGCGCCGGCCGATTACCCGTCCGGAAAGGCGGGTGACGTGCTGACAGTCACGTTCACGGTCGCCGGCATCCCGTGTCTCGGCCTGAACGGCGGGCCCGCCTTCCGGCACAACGAGGCCTTCTCGTTCCAGATCGCGACGGAGGATCAGGCGGAGACGGACCGTCTGTGGAACGCGATCGTCGACAACGGTGGACAGGAAAGCGCGTGCGGCTGGTGCAAGGACCGCTGGGGCATCTCGTGGCAGATCACGCCACGGGTTCTCACCGCCGCGTTGGCCGCCGGTGGCGAGGAGGCGAAGCGCGCCTTCACCGCCATGATGGGCATGCGCAAGATCGACGTTGCGGCCATCGAGGCGGCCCGGCGTGGATGACGATGCGACGGCGGGCGCGGCGCGCGGCCCGAACGTCCGCCCGGGGCCGGAGCTCAGGGGTTCGAGGGGCTTGGGGGACGCTCGCCCCCATCCCGACCGAGCGCGAGCGGACCGCCGCCCTCAGGCGATGATGTCCGGCGTGATCTGGTCCTCGATGTAGGAAATCCGGTCGCGCAGGGCGAGCTTGCGCCGCTTCAGGCGCTGGATCTGGAGCTGGTCGCCGGCCACGCTCAGCTCCAGGGCGTCGATGGCGCCGTCGAGGTCGCGGTGCTCCTGCTTGAGCCGCTCCAGTTCCTCGGCGGACGCCGTCGGTTCGTCGTCGTTCAACTCACTCGCCATCGCACCTGATGTCCCGGGACGCCCTGGCCGCGACCATGCGGCACCGGTCCGCCCTCGGCAAGAACCCCCGAATGGGCGTGCACATCGAAGGCTCGCACAAAGTTCCGTCAAGCATGGCCGTCGATAGGCTTCGACAGCCGGCTCATCGTGTGCCAGTCTCCCGCCCGTCGAAACGAGACAGGAGAAGACACTCATGTCACTGCAGACGCACCTCACCCAGCTCGCCCGGAAGCACGAAGCCCTCGAGCGGGAGATCCACGACGCCACCCACCGACCCTCGGCGAACGATCTGCGCATCGCAGAACTCAAGAGAAAGAAACTCCTTCTCAAGGACGAGATGAACCGGCTTCGAAGCGACACCGATTCGGTTCACTGAGCCGCCTGGACCCAACGTTTGTTTCTCTTAGCGTTCGCCGCCGCCGCTGGTCTCCAGGGCGGCGGTTCTCGTTTGGGCAGGGCCTTCTCCGGGGCGGGGTCTTCCGGGACAGAGTCTCCCGGGACAAGCCCTTCGCCGCGCGCGAAAAGCGCGTAAGCTCCGGCCCAAACCGGCGGTTACGACCGGTCCGACGACCGGAGGAACGATGGACGAGACAGCCACTTCGCGGCCCGGCCCCACCGGCGAGATGCCCTACGCCGCCCTGCACGCGGCTTCCCTCGCCGACCCCGAAGCGTTCTGGCTCGACGCCGCGAGGGCCCTCGACTGGACGCGTCCGCCCGCGCGCGCCTTCGATGCAACGGCCGGCGCCTACGGAAGCTGGTTTCCCGATGCCACGCTGAATGCCTGCCACAACATGGTCGACCGGCACGTCGCGGCCGGGCGGGGCGCGCAGGCGGCGATCCGCTACGATTCGCCCGTCACCGGTACCCGGCGCACCATCACGTACGCGGCCCTGCTCGACGCGGTGGCGACGCTCGCCGGACTCCTCGCCGATCTCGGGGTCGGCCACGGCGACCGGGTGGTGATCTACATGCCGATGGTGCCCGAAGCCCTGTTCGGCATGCTCGCCTGCGCCCGGCTCGGGGCCGTCCACTCCGTGGTGTTCGGAGGCTTCGCCGCCAACGAACTGAGCCTGCGCATCGACGACGCCGCGCCGAAGGTCGTTCTCGCCGCCTCGTGCGGGATCGAGCCGAACCGTGTCGTCGCCTACAAGCCGCTGCTCGATGCCGCCCTCGCGGCGTCCTCGCACAAGCCCGAGGCCTGCCTCATCCTCCAGCGCCCGCAAGGGGAGGCGTCCCTTGTGGCGGGGCGCGACCGGGACTGGGCCGAGGCCGTGGCGCAGGCGAAGGCGGCGGGCCGCCGGGCCGCGTGCACGCCCGTGGCGGCCACCGACCCGCTCTACATCCTCTACACCTCAGGCACGACGGGCAAGCCGAAGGGCGTGGTGCGGGACACCGGCGGGTATTGCGTGGCCTTGGCCTGGACGATGCCCAACCTCTACGGCGTCGCGCCCGGCGAGACCTACTTCTGCGCCTCCGACATCGGCTGGGTGGTGGGGCATTCCTACATCGTCTACGGCCCGCTGCTCCACGGCTGCACCACCATCCTGTACGAGGGCAAGCCCGTCGGCACGCCCGATGCCGGCGCCCTGTGGCGGGTGGTCTCCGAGTACGGCGCCGTCTGCCTGTTCACCGCGCCGACGGCCTTGCGCGCCATCAAGAAGGACGATCCGCGCGCCGAGCGGGTGGCGGATTACGACCTCTCCGGCTTCCGCAGCCTGTTCCTCGCCGGCGAGCGGGCCGACCCCGATTCCGTCGCCTGGGCCGAACGGGCGCTCGGCCGCCCGGTCATCGACCATTGGTGGCAGACGGAGACGGGCTGGGCCATCGCCGGCAATCCCCTCGGCCTCGGCCTCCTGCCGGTCAAGCACGGCAGCGCCTGCGTGCCGATGCCGGGCTACGACCTCGCGGTCCTCGACGAGGCCGGCCGCCGCGTGCCCGCCGACACCATGGGCACCATCGCCCTGCGCCTGCCCCTGCCGCCCGGGTGCCTGCCGACCCTGTGGGGCTCGGACGCGCGCTTCCGCGCCAGCTACCTCACCACCTATCCCGGCTGGTACGACACCTCGGATGCGGGCGTGGTCGATGCGGACGGCTACGTCACGGTGCTGGGGCGCACGGACGACATCATCAACGTCGCCGGCCACCGCCTGTCCACGGGCGGGATGGAGGCGGTGCTGGCCGGGCACCCCGACGTGGCCGAATGCGCCGTCATCGGCATCCGCGATCCCCTGAAGGGCGAACAGCCCTGCGGCTTCGTGGTGCTGAAATCCGGCGTCGATCGCGACACCGGCGCCATCGAAGCCGAACTCGTCGCCCGGGTGCGCGAGCGCATCGGCCCCGTCGCGGCGTTCAAGCTGGCGCTCACCGTGGCGCGGCTGCCGAAAACCCGCTCCGGCAAGATCCTGCGCGGGACCATGAAGCGGATCGCCGACGGGGAGCCCTGGACCACGCCGCCGACCATCGACGATGCGGGCGTGCTCGACGAGATCGGCGCGAGCCTGAAGGCGCGGGGTCTGACGCCCTAGCCGGGGGGCGCCGGTTCGGCCAAAAGGGCGGACATCGCCCGGGAGAGCCACCCATGACCGTCCGCCTGTTCGAGCCCCTGCGCCTCGACGACCTCGAACTCGAGAACCGCATCATCGTGGCGCCCATGTGCCAGTACTCGGCCCATGCGGGCCAGGCCGGCGACTGGCACCTCATGCACCTCGCCCAGATGGCCCAATCCGGGGCCGGTCTCCTCACCCTGGAGGCGACGGCGGTTTCGCCCGAGGCGCGGATCTCGCCGACCGACCTCGGGCTCTATTCCGACGCGACGGAGCTGGCCCTCGGCCGCGTCCTCGACGCCGTCCGGGCGCATGCCCCCATCCCCATCGCGATCCAGATCAACCATGCCGGACGCAAGGCCTCGAGCCGCGCCCCCTGGGACGGCGGCGCGCAGATCCCGCCCGACGCCCCCGACGGCTGGCGCACGGAAGCGCCCTCGGCGGTCGCCCACGGCACCGACGAGGTCCCGCCCCACGCCCTCGATTCGGAGGGGCTGAAGCGCATCCGCGACGGCTTCGTGGCGACGGCCCGCCGGGCGCTCCGGCTCGGCATCGACGGGTTCGAGCTGCACGGGGCGCACGGCTACCTCCTGCACCAGTTCCTGTCGCCGCTCTCCAACCAGCGCACGGACCAGTACGGCGGCGACCTCGCCAACCGCATGCGCTTCCCGCTCGAATGCTTCGAGGCCGTGCGCGACGCCGTGCCGGCGGGAAAACCCGTCTGGATGCGCGTCTCGGCCACCGACTGGGTCGAGGACGGCTGGACCCTCAACGAGACCGTGGAACTCGCCCACGCCCTCAAGCGCCGGGGCTCGGCCGCCATCCACGTCTCCACGGGCGGCCTCTCGACGGCGCAGCAGATCCCGCTCTCGGCCGGCTATCAGGTGCCGTTCGCCGAACGCATCAAGGCCGAGACCGGGCTGACCACCATCGCGGTCGGCCTCATCACGGAAGCCGCCCACGCCGAATCGATCCTCGCCGAGAACAAGGCCGACGCCATCTCGCTCGCCCGCGCGCTACTCTACGATCCGCGCTGGCCCTGGCACGCGGCGGCGGAACTCGGGGGCAAGGTGCGGGCGCCCAAGCAGTATTGGCGCTCCCAGCCGCGCCAATACAAAGACCTGTTTCTCGAGACCCGACACGGACAGCGCTGAGCATGGACGACGACATCACCACCTTCTCGGTCCAGCGCGTCCGCTACGACGAGGAGAACGGGATCTGCCTCGTCTCCGGCGCCGACGACGAGGAGGAGCCGGCCGGCTACTTCATCATCCAGATCGAGAAGGGCGACCCCGACGGCCCCCTCATCGAGATCTTCGGCGAGGACCTGACCCAGGCCGACGGCGTGGTGGCGCTGGAGATCGGCCTGCGGTCCCTGCACTTCACCTTCGACCCGAAAAGCCTCATCGGCGCGGAGATGCCGATGGTGCGGATCGAGTCGCAGACGGAGATTCCCGAGCGGGCCCGCACGCGGCTGGCCGTGGCCTTCGGGAAGCGCGCCAAACGGGCGTGAGGCCCATCGGTGCTCCGCCTTCCTCCAGGCTACGGCATTCACACATCTCGCGGGCAGCGCAGGTCCCCTCTCCTGAAAGGAGAGGGAGCCCGTCACGACCGTTCGAAGCGCCGTGCTTCTTTGTTCGAGCGCCGAGAAAGCGCATCTGCGATCGCCCTGCCTGGATGGAGAGGAAGCCCCGGTGCGCCTCCCGCCCGCATCTGGATGCCTGCCGCTGCACAGAATCGGCCCATTCGCAGTTGTGTGAATCCGGTAGCCTTCCAGGAGCGGGAACCCGAGTTGACCGCTCCTCAAATGAATCTCGTCGGCCGAACGAGGGGGGACATCGGGCCCGTCGATCGGGCGCATCCCCGGGCTCCCGGCGATGCGCCCGGTCGTCTTACGCCGCGCGCACGGTGGCGAGGAAGCGGGCCACCTCGGCGTCGAGATGCTCGGACTGGCGGGAGAGTTCGGAGGCCGCACCGAGAACCTGGGCCGCCGCGGCGCCGGTCTCCTCCGCGGCCTGGGCGACGCCGGCCACGTTGCTCGTCACCTCGCCGGTGCCCGTCGCCGCCTGGGCGACGTTGCGAACGATCTCCTGCGTCGCCGCCCCCTGCTCCTCGACGGCCGCCGCGATCGCCGTGGCCGTCCCGCTGATATCCTGGATGCGGGTGGTGATCCCGCCGATCGCCGAGACCGCCTGGCCCGTCGCTGCCTGGATGCGGCCGATCTGGCCGCCGATCTCGTCGGTCGCCCTGGCCGTCTGGTTCGCGAGTTCCTTGACCTCGGCCGCCACCACGGCGAATCCGCGGCCCGCTTCACCCGCGCGGGCGGCCTCGATGGTGGCGTTGAGGGCGAGGAGATTGGTCTGGCTGGCGATCGTCGAGATCAGACCCACCACGTCGCCGATCCGGCTCGCGGCCTGGGCCAGTTCCTGGACGAGGACCGCCGTCGCGCCCGCCTCGGTCACCGCGGCCTGCGCCATCTGCGCCGAACCGCTGACCTGACGGCCGATCTCCTGGACGGAAACTCCGAGTTCCTCCGCGGCGGCCGCGACCGTGTTGACGTTCACCGCGGCTTCCTCGGCGGCGGCCGCGACGGTGGTGGATTGCGAGGCGGTCTCCGCCGCCGTCGACGTCATGGTCTGCGCCGTCGCCTGCAGCTCGGTCGCCGAGGACGAGACCATGCCGATGATGCCGCCGACGGCCTGCTCGAAACGATCCGCCATCTGCCGCATGCCGGCCTTGCGCTGCTCCTCGGCGGCGAGGCGGGCCTGCGCCGTCTCGCTCTCGAGTTGCTGCGTCCGGATCATGTTGTCCTTGAACACCTGAACCGCCTGCGCCATGGCGCCGATTTCGTCCGCCCGCGCCCGGTGGGGAACGACGGTCGCGGTATCGCCGGTCGCCAGGCCGCTCATCGCCCCGGTCATCGCCGTGATCGGACGGGAAATCCGCACGAGGCCGATCAGCATCGCCCCGAGGGCGACCAGGGCCGTCAGGATGATCGACACCATCGCCATGAACGAGGCGGAGTCGACGGTGGAAACGCTCGCATCCGCATCCCGCTGCGCGCCCTTCCGATTCAGGTCGACGTTGCGGCCGAGCATCTCGCCGGCCTCCGAATAGGTCTTGAGCAGATCGGGGCCGACGAGCTCCGCCAGGGCCTCGGCCTGGCGGCCGGTCTCCATCAGGCCGACGAGGTGCCGGCTCGACTGATCGTAGTGGCTCCAGAGTTCGGCGAAGCGTCCATACAGGGCTTGCTCCTCCGGCGAGGAGATCAGGGGTTCGTAGCGCTTGCGCGCCTCCGCCATGACGACGGTCGCGGCCTCGTAGAAGCGCCGGTTCTCGGCCAGCTTCTCGGGGTTCGTCGAGGTGGTGACGAGGCGATACTGCCTCAGGCGCAGCTGGCTGGCGGCGGCATTGATCTCGTTGACCGTCGCGACGGACGGCAGCCAGTTCGCCGCCACCTCGTTCACGCCCTGCCGGATCGTGGCGAGTTTCGAGATCGAGAGGATGCCCTGGCCCGCAACGATGAGCGCGACGCCCCCGAAGAGGGCGGCGAGGGTGGCTTTGAGGGTGATGCGCATGAGACGATTCGGCGCGTGAGGTACCAGACGAGCTGCCGCGCACAGGTCGTCCAGGTCAGTGACGCGCCAATTGTTTCCTGAAGTTATTATTTTGGCGTTAATGTTCTATCTTTGCGATCTCTCGAAAACACATCTGTAGATCAATATTCGGTCATGTGTTATTTATAAATCGAATCGAATTTTATCCTATTTATTCAGATGTACTATCCGGTTCAGGGCTCGGATTGAGGAGGCTTGCATTTGATATTCGCTGAATAAAACCGCACCGGAAGCCATTCACAAATCGTGGGATTGTGTCAAATCAGAACTCCCATTGCCATTCATGACATGAGTTTGGCGTAAAACACCGAATCGCGTAGTCAGATCATAGATCGTCATCGAATTAATCTGGTCTTCAGTCGACGAATTCCGATCGCAGCAGATTCGGGAATCGTGGGATTCGTCGGAAGCCGGGATCCGCAATGTTGCCGGACGAGGCGCGCGTGACGAAGACCTTCGAACGATAGGCCATTGCCGAACGCGTTCCACCGCGCTGCGGAAACGCCGCGCCGATACTCATCCTGGGTGCGTCGACGACTTTTGCAACCCGTGATGGATCTCCGGCAAAAGCCTTTTTCTGCTTCCCGAGATATCGTCCTGTCACCTTTGTGCATCAGCCAGGATCGTGCGCGCGGGCTAGCGTGCGCGATGCCTCAGACTTTCCGCACGCGGCGTCGTCGCGCATATCGGCACGCCCACGCGACGGTCCTGGGCCTCGTCCTCTTTGCGGCGACGCTCGCGGGAGCCGCCCGGGCCGAGCCCGGGCACGATCGGGGGAAGGGTGGCGAACCGGACAAGGTCGATTCCGAGAACCTGTTCGGGTTCACGGAGGGGACCGACACCGGCAAGGCGGGCGAGCAGGAGGTGGTCGTCGACACCATCGGCCGCTTCAGCAAGCGGCGCGGTGGCCCGGGGGCCTCGGGATACGGCGCCGCCGAGCCCATCGTCAGCTACCAGGTCGATCCCACCGACAATTTCAGCATCGAGCCCGGCCTGCAATTCGACGCGCGGCGCGATCGCAACGTCGCGGGCGTGCCCGACAAAGCGTTCGCCACCGTCAACGGCGGCTCCCTCGAAATGAAGTATCAGGTCCTCAAGCGCACGGACGACCACCCCTTCGGCCTCGCCCTGCAGGCGGAGCCCCTGTATTCGCGGGTGACGCCCATCGAGGGGCGGGGTGCCGACGTGTTCAGCATGGACACGCGCCTGATGGCGGATGCGCGCCTGATTCCGGACAGGCTGTGGGTCGGCGCGAACCTGATCTACGATCCGTCGGTGGCGCGCCTCAAGGGTTCGGGCGAGGTCGATCGATCCTCCACCCTCGCCCTGTCGGGGACGCTGATGGCCCGGATGACGGAGACGTTGTTCCTCGGGCCGGAGATCCGGGCCATGCGCGCCTATGACGGTGCGTTCCTCAACCGGTTCCTCGGGCATGCCGTGTTCCTCGGACCGGTGCTGCACTACCAGGTCTCGGAGAAGGGTTTCCTCACGATCGCCTACGCGGCCCAGGTCATCGGCCACGACCGCGACCCCGCGTTCACCGACCGGGCGCTCAGCCTGACCCAGTTCGCCCGCCACAACCTGCGGGTCCGCTTCGGCATCGAGTTCTGAGCGGAGTGCCCCGCGAGGCGAGCTCGGCCGCTGGAGCATCGTCCCGAACGGTGGTTGCCGGCTTTCGGGACGATGCGCTAGGCGAGGCTCGACGGCGCCTGCCACGCCACACCGGCATGTTCGCGGATGTCGCCGTCTTGGGCGCCGGTATCCGCGTCGGTGGTCCAGTCGCTCGGCTCGGCCACGTCGATCACCTCGTCGTCGGGATAGGCGGCGGCGAGGAACAGGCGGGCCTCGCCCTCGGCGGCCGCACGGACGGTCACGAGCGGCCTGACGCCCTCGGCGGCGCGGATGTTGGCGATGAAGAGCTTCGTCATGTCGGTGTCCTCGGGCGTCGGTGACAGGGCGCCGGCGGGACAACGCGCGGGCGCGTCGGGCGTCCCATCGCGGACTGCTACGCGGAACCGGCCGTCGTCCCGGGGCCAACCGCGAGGCGCAGGAAGCTCACGGCGCTGGCGACGGCCGCGAAGACGCCGCCGAGCCCGAGGGCGAGGGCCGGCCCATGGGCCTCCGTGATGACGAAGCAGGCGGCCACGAGGGCCGCGCCCATGGTCTGGCCGAGGAGGCGGGCGGTGGCGACGATGCCGCTCGCGCCCCCCGAGCGTGCCGCCGGCGCGCTCGTCATGATGGCGCGCAGGTTCGGGGCCTGGAAGAAGCCGAAGCCGGCGCCGCAGATCGCCATGCGCCAGCCGATATCCACGACGCTCGGGCTCGCCGGCAGGCTCGCCAGCAATCCCATGCCGACCGCGAGGGCGGCGAGGCCGATGCCGCCGAGCAGCCCCGGCGGGTAGCGGTCCGAGAGGCGTCCGGCCAGCGGCGCCATCGCGGCGACCACGACGGGCCACGGCGTCATCAGGAAGCCGGTCTCGACCTGACTGCGCCCGAGGGTGTGCTGGAACAGGAAGGGCAGGGAGACGAAGGCGAGGCCCTGGGCCGCGAAGGAGCACACCGACGTCAGGGCCGAGAGGGCGAAGAGCGGTCGCCGGAGCAGATCGGCGGCGAGCATCGGCGCCGGGTGGCCCGCCTGCCGGCGCAGGAGCAGGGTGAAGCAGGCGAGCGACCCGGCGATCTCCGCCAGGATGTGCCAGAGCGGCGCCTCGTGGGCGGCCTCGCCGAGCCCGAGCACGAGGAGGGCGAAGGCGGCGGCGTTCAGGAACGCGCCCGGCACGTCGAACCGGTGGCCGGAGCGTCCGGTGTCCGGCAGCGCGGTCCAGGCCAGGGCCAGGGCGCCGAGGCCGATGGGCACGTTGACGGCGAAGAGCCACGGCCACGGCGCCGCGACGAGGATCAGGGACGCCACGGTCGGACCAACGGCGAAGCCGACGCCGACCACGAAGGCGTTGAGCCCGACGCCGCGCCCGAGCCGGTCGGCGGGATAGATGAAGCGGATGAGCGCGATGTTCACGGCCATCAGGGCGCTCGCGCCGACGCCCTGGAGCACGCGGGCCGCCACCAGGGTGGGCAGGGACCAGGCGAGGGCGCAGACGAGGGAGGCCGCCGTGAACAGGATGAAGCCGGCGATGTAGATCCGCTGCTGCCCGACGATCTCCCCCAGGGCCGCGATCGGCAGCAGGGTCGCCACCACGGCGAGCTGATAGGCGTTGACGATCCACACCGAGGCGCCCGGATCGACGCCGAGATCGGCCGCGATGGTCGGCAGGGCGGTGTTGGCGATGGCGGTGTCGAGGGTGGCGAGCGCCACGCCGGTGAGCACCGCCACCATCGCCCGGCCGCGCCGGCCCGGCGGCAATCCATCCCGGCGCGGAAGATCCGGCATTGGAGTCGAAGGGGACATGGGGGATGGGCTCGCAGCGGCGACAGCGTGTTGAATGCGTCCGCCGCGGACCGTTGGCAAGCGCGGCGCCGGACGGCGAACGAACACGGGCCCGGGCGCGTTGCCCGTCCATACCAACGCTCGAAGTACGGACTTTTCATGCGCGCGACCCTTGTCCTCACCGCCTCCCTGATCCTGTCGCTGACGGGCGCCGCCTTCGCGCAGAACCCGGCGGCCGGCGGCACCATGAACAATCCCGGCAGCGTGAAGAGCAACGGCGAGAAGGCCGACGATCGGACCACGGGCTCCGCCCCCGACACGAACCCAAATCCCGGCGGCCGGCCGTCCGACCACAACGGCACGGCCGACACCCTCGGCAAGGCCGACAGCAAGTCCGGTGCGCCCGCGGCACCGCGCCCGTAGCGCGTTCGCCGGGTTTCCCGACCGCGCAACGGTGGACATCGATCCCGCCGGGCCCGCGACGCGACGGGGTCGCCCACAGGCGAACCAGATCGCCGCTCTTGAGCGTCGGTGCGAACTCTGGCCAGCTCCTTGCGCTTCGTCCAGCTCCTTGCGCTTCGTGAGGACGAGCGGCGGCGGGTCCGCCGTCCGGACGAACGTGCCGCGCAATCTCTGGGGGTTCGGGCCGATGACGGGCGACGTGACGGACATGCATCAACCGGTGAGGGCCGGCATCGCCGCGTTCGTCGGGACGATGATCGAATGGTATGATTTCTTCATCTACGGAACGGCGGCCGCGCTCGTCTTCGGTCGACTGTTCTTCCCGCAGGTCGACAGCTTCTACGGGACGCTCGCCGCGTTCGGCACCTTCGCCGTCGGGTTCCTGGCGCGTCCCCTGGGTGGTGCGATCTTCGGCCATCTCGGCGACCGCGTCGGCCGGAAGAAATCCCTCATCATCACCCTCGTCATGATGGGCGTGTCGACGATCCTCATCGGCCTCCTGCCGACGCATGCCATGGTGGGCATCTGGGCGCCGATCCTGCTGGTGACGCTCCGGTTCGTCCAGGGCATCGCGGTCGGCGGCGAATGGGGCGGCGCCGTCCTGCTCGCCGGCGAGCACGCCCGCACCGAGGACCGCCGGACGTTCATGGCGTCCTTCGCCCAGCTCGGAAGCCCGGCCGGGCTGATCCTGTCCATGGTCATGTTCAAGTTCGTCACCCTCCTGCCCGAGGCCGAGCTGCTCAGTTGGGGGTGGCGCGTGCCGTTCCTGTTCAGCGCCGTCATGCTGGTGGTCGGGTTCGCCATTCGCATGGGCGTGAAGGAATCTCCGGACTTCATCGCCGCCCAGCGGCAGCGCCTCGCCAGCCTCAAGCAGGATCAGGCCCCGCTCCGGGAGATCTTCGCGACTTCCAAGGGGCTCCTGATCGCGGCGATCTGCAGCAACGTTCTCGGCATTTCCGGGTTCTACTTCACCAACACGTTCATGATTTCCTACACGACGAGCTACCTCGGGCTCGCGCGGGGCACGATCATCGACTGCCTGCTGATCGTCTCGATCATGCAGTTCGTCATCACGCCGCTCTCGGCCTACATCGCCGAGCGGACCTCGGTGATCCGGTTCCTCGTCTGCACCGCCGCGTATTCCATCGTCGCACCCTACGCCATGTTCATGCTCGTCGAGCAGCGCGACCTCGTCAGCGTCACCCTCGGGATCGGCATCGCCGTGGCCGGCCTCGGCGCGTATTACGCGGTCATCGCCGGCTACGTCAGCGCGTCCTTCCCCACGCGGTACCGCTACACCGGGATCTCCATGGCCTATCAGCTCAGCGGTGCGATCTTCGGCGGACTGACCCCCCTGCTCGGCACCATGCTGGCCCAGAACGCCAACGGGAACTGGATGCCGCTGGCGATCCTGTTCAGCCTCATCTCGACCATCTCCCTCGTGTCCGTCCTGGCGCTGCACGCCCTGCGCAACCGGACGGACGCGCTTCCCCAAGCCGCCTGAGGGTCGCCGGATGAGAACCTACTTCCATCGGGATCAATCCCTGCACGAACCCCGCACCTACTTCTCGCGGGGTGCCATGCGGACGCCGCAGGAGCTTCCGACCCGCACCGGCGCTCTCCTCGACGCCGCGCGCAGCCTCGGCTTCGACGTGGCGGAGCCGGAGGATCGGGGGCTCGCCCCGATCGCGGCGGTGCATTCGCCCGACTACCTCGCCTTCCTCCAGTCGGCCCATGCGGACTGGATCGCCGAAGGCGAGGATTGGGGCGACGAGGTGATGTCCAACATCTTCGTGCAGACCGCCAATCCCACGGGCATCCTGGCGAAGGCGGCCTGCCACATCGCCGACGGAAGTGCGCCGATCGGAGAGCACACCTACCGGGCCGCGTACGCCTCGGCCCAGTGCGCCATCGCGGGGGCCGACGCCATCCTGGGAGGCGCGCGGGAGGCCTACGCGTTGTGCCGGCCGCCGGGGCACCATGCCCGCCGCTCCGCCGCCGGCGGCTTCTGCTTCCTCAACAACGCCGCCGTCGCGGCCGCGCGGATGGCCGGGCGCTTCCCGCGCGTCGCGGTCCTCGACACGGACATGCATCACGGCCAGGGCATCCAGGAGATCTTCTACGACCGAAGCGACGTCTACTACGTCTCGATTCACGGAGATCCGACGAACTTCTATCCCGTCGTGGCGGGATACGCCGACGAGATCGGTCGCGGCGACGGCCTCGGCTTCAACCTGAACCTGCCCATGCCGCACGGATCGCCGGAAGACGTGTTCTTCGAGACGCTCGACACCGCACGCGCGGCCCTCGACCGGTACGCCCCGGATGTGCTGGTCCTGTCGCTCGGCTTCGACATCTACGCCCACGATCCGCAGGCGAAGGTGGCCGTCAGCGAGGCCGGGTTCGAGCGCCTGGGCCGTGCGGTCGCATCGATCGGTCTGCCGACCCTCATCGTCCAGGAAGGCGGCTACGCCATCGACAGCCTGGGCGCGCTGTCGCGGCGGTTCTTCTCCGGGTTCGGCGCCGGCCGGTGAGGGCCGCGGCGGGGACACCGTCCCGGGCGGCGGGCTCCGCCTCGATCACGTCGTTCGTCCGTGCTCCCGAGCCGAGACGGTCTCCGGCGCGAACGGACGCCGGCACGGTCATGCCGCCGCCCATGACCCGTCCGTCCCGTTCAACCCCACCCTTCACAACGGGGTGTCCGGACCGGGCCGCGAACGCGTCGGGGTAAGGCCACCAAGCCCGTTCGCTTGACGGACGGTGACGGGCCGCGTTGGCTGCCGACCCGACGAGAAGGATTCCCATGCGCACGATTGCCCTACTCGCTCTCGCCATCCTCGTGGCCCTGGCGCCGATCGAGGCCCTGTCCGCGCCGGACGAGGCCGTGCTCGCGGCAGCCAGGGCCCAGGACGGCCCGTATCGCGAGACGCTCAAGGGGTTGGTCGATGTCGATACCGGCACCGGCGATGTGCCCGGCCTTTCCAAGGTCGAGGCGATCCTGACGGCGCGTCTCGAAGCCTCGGGCTTCGCGGTGAGCGCCCGGACCGCCCCCGCCTTCGGCGGCAACACCCTGATCGGCACGCGCTCCGGCAAGGGCACGCGCAGAATCATGCTGCTCGTGCACTACGACACCGTGTTCGGCACGGGCGACGCCGCCAAGCGCCCCTATACCGAGCGCGAGGGCCGTGCCTACGGGCCGGGAGTCGCCGACGCGAAGGGCGGCGTCGCGATGATTCTCCACGTCCTGGCCGGCCTGGAGGCCCTGCGCTTCGACGGCTACGGCACCCTCACGGTGGTGTTCAATCCGGATGAGGAGCGCGGCTCGCGCGGGTCCCGCGACGCGATCGCCAAGGTCGCCCGCGAGCAGGACGTGGTCCTGTCCTTCGAGCCGTCCTTCGCCGAGGCCGGTGTCGACGCCGTCACCGTCGCCACCAAGGGCATCAACTACGCGAGCCTCGCCGTCAAAGGCCGCGCCTCCCATGCCGGCGGTGCGCCGGAAGCCGGCCGCAATGCGGTGGTCGAACTCGCGCATCAGATCCTTCAGCTTCAGGACCTCGGCGACCCGGCGAAGGGGACCAGCCTGCATTGGACCGTGATGCACGGCGGGACCAAGCCGAACATCATCCCCGACGACGCCAAGGCGGAGGGCGACATGCGCTACTTCCTGCCGAGCGAGTACGACCGGGTGCTGACGCAGGCGCGGAGGATCGTCGGCGCGCATCGCGTTCCCGACACGCAGGTGACCTTCGATCTCGCGAAGGGCCGCCCGCCGCTGCCGCACAACCCGGCCACGCAGGCCCTCGGCGACCGCGCGCACGCGATCTACGCCGAACTCGGCGCCGACCTCACCCTCGCCGAAATCGGCGGCGGCACGGATGCGGGCTACGCCTTCCAGCCCGACAGCCCGGCAAAGCCGGCGATCCTCGAATCCCTCGGCATCGTCGGAGGCCACTATCACAGCGCCGACGAATTCGCGGTCCTCGCGAGCATCACGCCGCGGCTCTACCTCGCGACCCGCCTCGTGATGGAGGTGTCGAAGGAGACGGGGCGCTGATCGACGGGGGCCGCGATGTTCAGCGAGCGGCGCTCGCGGCATCGGCCCGTGGCACTGCGTTCGCCGGCGCGCCGACGGACCCCGCCGGCGCGGCTCCGGGCCTGTTGCGGATGGCGGAGGCGATGAGAACGTAGAAGAGGGGCGTGACGAACACCGCCAGCACGGTCGCGGTGATCATGCCGCCGAGCACGCCGGTGCCGATGGCGCGCTGGCTGTTCATGCTGGCCCCCGTGGCGATTGCGAGCGGCACGACGCCGAGGATGAAGGCGAATGAGGTCATCACGATGGGCCGGAAGCGCAGGGCGCAGGCCGCCAGCGCGGCCTCGCGCACCGAGCGGCCCTGCGCCACGAGATCCTTGGCGACCTCGATGATCAGGATGGCGTTCTTCGCCGTCAGGCCGATCACCGTGATCAGGCCGACCTTGAAGTAGACGTCGTTCGGCATGTCGCGCATCAGCATGGCGAAGACCGCGCCGACCACGCCCGTCGGCACTACCAGCAGCACGGCGAGCGGGATCGACCAGCTCTCGTAGAGCGCCGCGAGGCAGAGGAAGACGCAGAACAGCGACAGGGCGAGCAGATAGACCGCCTGGCTCCCCGAGAGCTTCTCCTGCAGGGACTGGCCGGTCCAGGCGTAGTCGAAACCGGCCGGCAGTTGCCCGGCCAACCGCTCCATCTCCGCCATGGCGTCGCCGCTGGCATAGCCCGGGGCCGCCGTGCCGCCGAACTTGATGCTGGGGTAGCCGTTGAAGCCCACCACCTGGGCCGGGCCCATGGTCCATTGCAGCCGCGCGAAGGATTGCAGCGGCACCATCTGGCCCCGGGCATTGCGCACGTTCAGGTCGAGCAGATCCTCGGCCTTCATCCGCCGCCCGGCCTCGGCCTGCACGATCACCCGCTGCATGCGGGCCTGATTCGGGAAGTCGTTGACGTAGGCCGAGCCGAGGCTCGTCGAGAGCGTGTCGTTGATCTCCGCGAAGGTGACGCCGAGCGCGTTCGCCTTCTCGCGGTCGATCAGGAGTTCGACCTGCGGCGCCGTCGGCAGGCCCTCGACGTAGACGCCCTGCAGGGCAGGGCTCTGCGCGGCGGCGGAGAGAAGCCGGTCGCGGGCCGCCGCCAGGGCGGCGTAGCCCTGCTGGCCCTTGTCCTGCAGGCGGAAGCTGAAGCCGCTGGAATTGCCGAGGGAGTCGATGGCCGGCGGGGCGAGACTCATGGCGACGGCGTCGGGCAGGCCGGCCAGCATGGCGTTGGCGCGGGCGCTGATGGCGTCGGCGCCGTCGGACGGCCCGCGTTCCGGCCACGGCTTCAACCCGACGAAGTTCAGCGCCGCGTTCTGGCCCTGGCCCGAGAAGCCGAAGCCGAGCAGGACGGTCTGGTTGTCGACGCCGGGCTCGCGGGCGAAATGCGCCTCGATCCGCCTGGCGACGTCGAGGGTGCGCTCGGCCGAGGATTCCGGCGGCGTCTGCACATCGACGATGATGAAGCCCTGGTCCTCGACGGGCAGGAAGCTCGACGGCATGCGGGCGTAGCCCCACCCCAACGCCGCGATGAGCGCGGCGTAGACGGCGAGGGCGCGCACGGGCCGGTTCAGCATCGCGCTCACCCCGGACCGGTAGGCCTCCGTTCCGGCGGCGAAGCGACGGTTGAACCAGCCGAACATGCCACCCTTGGCGTGGCCGTGGCCGGCCGCGACGGGCTTGAGCAGGGTCGCGCACAGGGCCGGCGTCAGCGACAGCGCCAGGAAGGCCGAGAACGCGATGGAGGTCGCCATGCTGACGGCGAACTGGCGGTAGATCACCCCGACGGAGCCGGGGAAGAACGCCATCGGCACGAACACCGCGACCAGCACCAGGGTGATGCCCACGATGGCGCCGGTGATCTGCCCCATGGCCTTGGCGGTGGCGGCGCGCGGGGACAGGCCCTCCTCGGCCATGATCCGCTCGACGTTCTCCACCACCACGATGGCGTCGTCGACGAGGATGCCGATGGCCAGCACCATGCCGAACATGGTCAGCACGTTGATGGAGAACCCGGCGAGCAGCAGGGCGCCGCAGGTGCCGAGCAGGGCCACCGGCACCACGATGGTCGGGATGATCGTGTAGCGGATGTTCTGGAGGAACAGGAACATCACCGCGAAGACCAGCGCCATCGCCTCGGCGAGGGTCATCAGCACCTGCCGGATCGAGACCTCGACAAAGGGGGTGGTGTCGTAGGGGATACTGATCCTCACGTTGGCGGGCAGGGTCTTGCCGAGCTGGGCGATCTTAGCCCGCACGCCCGTGGCGGCGGCGAGGGCATTGCCGCCGGGCGCGAGCTGGATGCCGATGCCGGCGGCGGGACGCCCGTCGAGGCGGGTCTGCATGGCGTAGGACTGGCCGGCGAGCTCGACCTCCGCGACATCGCGCAGGCGCACCAGCGAGCCGTCCATGTTGGCGCGCAGGACGATCTCGCCGAACTCGCGCGGCGTCGTCAGCTGTCCCTTCACCAGGACGTTCGCCGCGATGCGCTGGCCCTGCCTGGCCGGCTGCGCCCCGACGATGCCGGAGGCGATCTGGGCGTTCTGCGCGCCCACCGCCGCCGTGACGTCGGCCGCCGTCAGGTTGAGGCCGACGAGCTTGACCGGATCGATCCAGATCCGCAGGGCCTTCTCGGACGAGAACAGGGTGGCGCGCCCGACCCCCGGCACGCGCCGCAATTCACCGAGCACGCGCCGGGCGGCGAGGTCGCCGAGATCCATCTCGCTCATGGCGCCGTCGCGGGAACTCAGGGTGACGAACTGCAGGAAGCTCGTGCTGGCTTCCTCGACGATGACGCCCTGCTGGGTCACCGCCCGCGGCAGGCGCGCCTCGATGCGCTTGATCCGGTTCTGGACCGCGACGGTGGCCTTGGAGGCATCCGAGCCCGGCGCGAACGAGGCCATGATCTGGGCCTGGCCCGAGGTGTCGCTGGTACTCTCGAAGTACATGAGCCCCGGGATGCCGTTGAGCTCCTCCTCGATGATGCGGGTGACGCCGTCATAGAGCCGCTCGGGCGGGGCGCCCGGATAGGTCGCCGTGACCTGGATCGTGACGGGGGCCACGTCAGGGTATTGCGACACCGGCAGGACGAAGACCGAAATCGCCCCCACCAGCATGATGAACAGGGAGATCGCCCAGGCGAAGATCGGGCGGTCGATGAAGAACCGGGTCATGGGACTGCGCCTGCGCGAGCGGGGCCGGGACGATGATGAAGCGTCGGGCTTGATCAGTGCGGGTCGGGGACGGCGGCCGTCTTGCCGCCCGTCCAGGCGACCGGATTGACGGCCATGCCGGGCTGGATCTTCTGGAAGCCCTCGACGACGACGGTCTCGCCGGCCTTGAGCCCCTCCTCGACGATCCAGCCCGCATCCGTGAGGGCCCCGGTACGCAGCGGCCGCAGGGCGGTCTTGCCGTCCGCGACGACGTAGGCCTGGGCCTCGCCGGCGCTCGAGCGCTGGATGGCCTGAGCCGGGACGATGACGGCGTCGGCGCTCAGGCCCTGCGCCACCCGCACCCGGACATAGGTGCCCGGCAGCAGGGCGGCCTTCGGGTTGGGCAGGGTCGCGCGCAGGCTGAGCTGCCCGGTGCCGGGATCGACGCTGACATCCGTGAACAGGAGGCGGCCCGCATCCGGGTAGAGGCTCCTGTCCGGCTGCACGAGCATGACCTCCACGGTCTCCCGGTTCGCGGCGAGCGGATTCGGGTCGGAGGCCGAAGCGTTGAAGTCGGCGAAGATCGGATCGATCTGCTGGACCACGGCGAGCTTCGTCGCATCGCCCTGGCCGACGAGGGCGCCCTCGGTGACCAGCGCCCGGCCGATGCGGCCGGCGATGGGCGCGCGCACGGTGGCGTAGTCGAGGTCGATCCGGGCCCGGGCGAGTTGCGCCGTCGCGCTCGCCACGTCGGCCTCGGCCTGGCGCAGGGTGGCGACGGCGATGTCGCTCTGGGCCGTGCTCGCCGCCTGCCGCTCGACCAGGGTCCCGGTGCGCTCGGATTGGCGCTGAGCCTGCACCCGCGTCGCCTCGGCCCGGGCGAGGGCCGCCGCCTTGGCGTCGACCTCGGCCCGGTAGACGGCGGGATCGATCCGGAAGAGGACGTCGCCCTTGTGCACGAGGCTGCCCTCCTCGAAGGCGCGCTCCCGGATGATGCCGGAGACCTGGGCGCGGACCTCGGCGACGCGGGTCGAGGCGAGGCGTCCGGGCAAGTCGAGCATGCGCGGGACGGTGATCGCCGCGACGGTCACGGTGGAGACGTCCAGGGGAGGCGTCTCGGCCGCGGGCGCGGCGGGGCCGTTCGCCGCCGGCTTGCAGCCGAACAGCGCCAGGATCACGAGGCCGGGCGTGATGAGGGGGAGGGCGGGCCAGCGCCAGCGTTCACGCGCACTCATGGGTCGACGGGTCCTTGGGGCGAGGGAGGAAGGTGCAGGCGGCGGTCAGCGGGCGAGGGTCATCGCCACGAGGCGCGCGCGTAGGCCAGCGAGGTCGGGCATCGGTCCGCCGTCGTCGCGCAGGAGGCCGGCGAGCCAGACCCCGTCGGCCGCGAGCCGTACGATCTCCAGGGTTGGATCGTCGTCGGTGGCGCGATGCCGCTCGACGAACTTCGCGAACCACGCCGCCGTGACCCGGCGCAGGCTCGGTTCGGTGAGGGACGAGATGTACAGGGCGGTCCACTGGCTGCTCTGGTTCAGCATCAGGTCGTCGAGGGTCACGGTGACGTAGGCCCGCGTGAATCGGCCCCACGGCTGCGGGTCCGTGGCCATGGCCGCCTCGATATCGGCGTCGAGCTTCTCCAGGAGCTCGGCGACGACGGCGTCGATGAGGGCCTGCTTGCTGGCGAAGTGGTGGAACAGCCCGCCCTTGGTCACACCGGCGGCCTCGCAGACGGCCTGCACCGTGACCGCGGCGAGACCCTGTTCCAGGGCCAGCCTGGCGGCGCAGTCGAGGAGGGTGCGGCGGACGAGCTCGGGCTGCTTCCTGCGGCGGGACGCGGTGGCCATGCTCAGTGCCCCGTCGCGCGCGAGAACGCCTGCATCACCACGACGCCGCCGACGATCATGGCGATGCCGACGAGGGCCGCCAGGTCGAGGGACTGCCGGAAAACCGTCGCGCCGATCAGGGCGGTCAGGACGATGCCGACGCCGCTCCAGAGCGCGTAGACGACGCCGAGGGGCATGACCTTCAGGGCGTGCGTCATCAGGTAGAAGGCCCCGGCGTAGAACACCGCCATGGCCAGCGTCGGAGCGACCTTCGTGAACTGCTCGGACTTCTGCAGGAAGGTCGTGCCGGCGACCTCGCACAGGATGGCGACGGCGAGGGCGGCGTAGGCGGCGGTCTGGCTCGGCATGATTCCACCGTTCAATCGATGACCCTTTAGATACCGACTGTTTGGTATCTTTCAAGGGGACGCATCGGATCGGACGCTGTTTTCGGCGAAGGCCCCGTTTTTCGGGGGAGAAGCCCGTGCGGCGCGGGGCCGAACGGGCTAGGGCCCGCGCGACGGTGCGTCGGAAAGCCCGGCCGGCGGGTGCTTCAGCACCTCGGCGACCTCGTCCCGCGATTTGCCCCGGACCCGGTATCCCATCGCCTCGAACCGCTCGACGAGCGAGGGGCTCTCGGCGGCGGAACAGGCGGCCCATTCCGCCATCATGGCGTTCAGGGCGGCGATGCGGTCGCCGGAAGCCGCGTCGGGCGTCGGCTCGGAAGCCGGATCGGGAACCGTCTCGGGATCGGTCATGGCGGGTTTCTCTTCACCGTTCAGAACACGTGCCGCAGGAGGAAGAACAGGATCCCCGCCAGGGTGATCGCGGCCGGCAGGGTCAGCACCCAGGCCAGCGCCATGTTGCGGACGGTCGACATCTGCAGGCCCGAGCCGTTGGCCGCCATGGTCCCGGCGACGCCGCTCGACAGGATGTGCGTGGTCGAGACCGGAAGCCCGTAGAGTTCGGCCAGCCCGATCGTGCCGGCCGCCACCATCTCGGCCGAGGCGCCCTGCGCGTAGGTGAGATGGGTCCTGCCGATCTTCTCGCCGACGGTGACCACGATGCGCTTCCAACCGACCATGGTGCCGAGCCCGAGCGCGAGGGCGACGCAGACCTTCACCCAGGTCGGGATGTAGCGGGTGCCGTCGTTGAGCAGCCCGGAATAGGTTTTCAGCGTCGCGGTCTCGGCTTCGGAGAAGCTGGCGCCGTTCTTCGGCAGCAGACGGATCGCATCGGCCGCCAGGTACATGTCGTTGCGCAGGTTGGAGGTCTGGGCGGCCGGGACCTGCTTGATCGCGCCGTAATTCTTCACGTTCGCGGCGATGTCGGTCGAGAGGGCCGCGAGGGCCCCGTACACGGCGGGCTGGTTCAGGTCCTTCGAACGCAGGGCCTCCGACACCCGCTTGCGCGCCGAGGCCGCATCGGGCTGCGGGCTGCTCCCGGCATGGCCGGCGAACACCGCGCTCGCGTTCTGCGAGGTCTGAATGAAGGCCGGGGTGGTGTCGTCCGCCATGGTGCGGTTGAGGGCGTACGCCGTGGGAGCCGCGCCGATGAGGATGAGCATGATCAGCCCCATGCCCTTCTGCCCGTCATTCCCGCCATGGAAGAACGAGACGAGGGTGCAGGTCAGGATCAGCAGGCCGCGAATCCAGAGGGGCGGCGGCGCCTCGCCCTCGGGCGCCTCGTAGAGATCCTTGCGCCGCACCGTGAATTTCAGCGTCAGGAGAAGCAGGGCGGCGGCGAAGAAGCCGCAGAGGGGGCTGAACAGCAGGGCCTTGAACACGCCGAGCGCCTGGGCCCAGTCCACACCGGAGGTCGCGGCGCCCTCGGGCGCCATCAACTGGTTGGCGAGGCCGACGCCGATGACCGAGCCGATGAGGGCGTGCGAGGAGGAGTTCGGCAGCCCCAAGGCCCAGGTGCCGAGATTCCAGATGATGGCGGCGATCAGCAGCGCGGAGATCATCGCGTACCCGGCGCCGGAACCGACCTGGAGAATCAGTTCCACCGGCAGCAGCGTGACGATGGCGTAAGCCACGGCGCCCGAGGACAGCAGGACGCCGAGGAAGTTGAACGCCCCGGACCAGATCACCGCCACGAGGGGCGGCATCGCGTGCGTGTAGATGACGGTCGCCACCGCGTTCGCCGTATCGTGAAAGCCGTTCACGAACTCGAAGGCCAGGGCGATGAGCAGGGCGAGGCCGAGAAGGACGAAGGCGCCGACGGCCAGGGGCTCCTGGTGTACGGCGTTCATGTCGGCGACGAGGCTGACGACAGCGTAGGTCAGCCCTCCGACGAGGACCAGCAGGAAGGCGATGATGCCGCCCGGATGGATGCGGTGATCCATCCGCGGTCCGGGCCGCGACGCAGCTCCCAGTGCCAGATCGGGTGACGTCGTGGCGGCGTCGGACATGGGCGTTCCCGGGTCTCGGTGCGACAATCGTCCGTGCGCTATCCTTGATCCGATACAATCATGTGACAGGCTGCCGCAATCCGTCGCCCGTCCTGGATTAGAAGTGCCGCCCCCGACGTGCGGGACGGAGGCACCCGGCGCCCTCGTCGGGCTGCGCGCCGGATGTCGTCAAGGCGTCAGACTGGATCGGCATAGGGGCGACTCCCGCATCGAGGCTGCTGCCATGCCCTGGTCGTCCCGTTCGAGCCTGACCCGGCGTCCGTTCCTGGCCGGTGCCGCCGCCAGCCTCGTGGGAGCCGGCGCGGGCGTGTTCCGCCCCGGCCTCAGCCGGGCCTCCGATCGCCCCGTCCTGACCCATGGCCTGCAATCCGGCGACGTCGACGCGACCTCCGCCGTCGTCTGGGCGCGGGCCGACCGACCCTGCCGCGCGATGATCGAATGGGCGACCACGGACCGCTTCACCGCAATCCGCGGCGGCGTCTTCGCCGATGCCCTTCCGGTGAGCGACGGGACCGTGAGGGTCGCCCTGACGGACCTGCCGCCGGGCCAGGACGTGTTCTACCGGGTGCGCCTCCAGGACCTCGCCGCGCCGACGATCCTGGGGGAGCCGCAGGTCGGACGCTTCCGCACCGCGCCGTCCGACCGTCGCTCGGTCTCGTTCTGCTGGTCCGGCGACACGGCCGGGCAGGGCTGGGGCATCGACGAGGCCCGCGGCGGGATGACGATCTACGCGGCCATGCTGCGCAACCGGCCGGACTTCTTCCTGCATTCCGGCGACACGATCTACGCCGATGGCCCGATCACGCCCGAGGTGCGGCTGCCCGACGGGACCATGTGGCGCAACCGCGTCACCGAGGCCGTGTCGAAGCCGGCCGAGACCCTCGACGACTTCCGGGGCCGCTATCGCTACAACCTCACCGACGCCAACGTGCTCGCCATGAACGGCGAGGTCCCGATCTTCGCGCAATGGGACGACCACGAGGTCACCAACAACTGGTGGCCGGGCGAGCCGCTGACCCGTGCGGAGCATCTGCGCAAGAAGTACCGCGACCGGAACGTGCTGGCCCTGCAGGTGCGCGCATCGCGCGCCTTCCACGATTACATGCCGATGCGCTTCGAACCGTCGGAGCCCGGTCGCGTCTACCGCCGGATCGCGCACGGCCCGCTCGTCGACGTGTTCATGCTCGACATGCGCTCCTATCGCGGGCCGAACGGCGAGAACCGGGAGACGGATTATGGGCCGGACGCCCATTTCCTCGGGCCGACGCAGGTGGCCTGGCTCAAGCGCGAACTCGCCGCGTCGCGCGCGACGTGGAAGGTGATCGCCGCCGACATGCCGCTCGGCCTCGTCGTCCCCTACGATTCGGACCGGGCGTTCGGCTCGGAAGCCATCGCACAGGGAGACGGACCACCGCTCGGGCGCGAACTCGAGATCGCCGATCTCCTGCGCTTCCTGCGGGATGCCAAGGTCCGCAACACGGTCTGGCTGACGGCCGACGTACACTACGCGGCCGCGCATCATTACGATCCGAACCGGGCGCGCTTCCAGGAGTTCGAGCCGTTCTGGGAGTTCGTCGCCGGGCCGCTGCATGCCGGGACCTTCGGCCCGAATGCCCTCGACGACACCTTCGGCCCGGAAGTCCGCTTCGCGAAGGCGCCACCGAAGGGTCAGTCGAACCTCTCGCCGGCGGCCGGCTACCAGTTCTTCGGCCATGTCGCCGTCGACGGCGGCACCGAGCAGATGACCGTCACCCTCAAGGATGCCACCGACACCGCCCTGTGGTCCGTCACCCTCGACCCCGCGCGAGCCTGAGCAGGAGTGGTCCCCGGTTCTGCGTCGAAGCCCTGCGACACACCGAGGCGCGAAACCTGACGAAGCGTCGGCTCGCCGGCGCGGCGATCCTTGTGCCCGCGCATGGGCCAGCCCTCGGGGATGATCCGGCGCTTCGGCTCGCGGGAGGTGGTCAGCAGAAACCCGGGCCTGCCGTAGGGCGCCCGGAGGTCAGCCGGGTCCGGCCGCGCTGGAGAACGCCGACGCCGTCCTTCGGCGCCCTTGCGCCGGGCCCCGATGTGCGTCAGAGAGTCGCCCTCTTCACCGCTCAGGGCTCTGCATGCCGATCGAGATCGAGCGCAAGTTCCTCGCCCACCCGGCCGTGCTCGAGCATTGCCGGTTCGGTGTCGCCATCGTGCAGGGGTATCTGTTCACGGATTCGGAGAGCACGGTGCGGGTTCGCCGCATGGGCGAGCGCTACTTCCTCGCCTGGAAGGGCAAGCGCCGGGGCGCGTCCCGCATCGAGCTGGAGCAGGAGGTCGCGCCTGAGACCGGGGCCGCGATGCTCGCCACGGTCACGACCGGCCTGCGGATCGAGAAGGTCCGTCATCGGATCGAGGCGCACGGGCATGTCTGGGAGGTGGACCTGTTCGCCGGCGCGCTGAGCGGCCTGATCCTGGCCGAGGTCGAACTCGGTCGCGAGGACGAGACGGTGGTTCTGCCCGCCTGGATCGGCCGGGAGGTCACGTCGGACGAGCGCTACCGCAACTCGCGGCTGGCGACGCGGACCGCAAGGTCACTTCCGATCGCCGCCTGAGTTCCGCCGGGCGTCGTGACGCCATAGGCGGCGCGCCGACGACCCGGCCGTCGAGGTGGGCGCGCGCCGATCATCCATGCCGATCATCCATGCATGGCCCACGCGTTCGACCCGCGCGGAGGAACCGGCGAGCGATGGCGGTCTTGAAGGAAGCGAGCCCGCCTCGCGCGTGTCCCGCACGGCCTCTTCGAGGCCGCCACGCGGGATCGTCGGGCGGGCCTGACGTCCATTACCCGCAGGGCAGCGTTCGGGACGCCACCGTCTTGGAGGCCCTCGGCACATCGAGGCATTGGAACTGAACAGGCGCTGGGCGGGCGATCCCGACCCTTTCCGAAACCACGAGGAACCGATCATGGCGAACACGAACTCCACCACGGGACAGCGGCTTCACGAGACCCAGAACGACACGAAGTCCAACGCGAAGAAGGTCTCCACCGACGCGCTCAACGCCCGTCTCTCCGACGGGATCGACCTGGCTCTGGCGGTCAAGCAGGCACACTGGAACCTGAAGGGCCCGCAATTCATCGGCATCCACCTGATGCTGGACGGGTTCCGCGACGAACTCGACGACTACAACGACAAGGTGGCCGAGCGGATCACGCAGCTCGGCGGCACGGCGCGCGGCACGGCGACCGCGGTGGCCGCGGCCTCGCAGCTGGCGCCCTATCCCCTCGACGCCTACGCCATCGCCGACCACGTCGCGGCGCTGATCGACCGGTACGCCGTCTATGCGAACGCGGTCCGCCAGAATATCGACGACACCGACGAGGCGGGCGATGCCGGCACGGCGGACCTCTTCACCGAGGTCTCGCGCGGCGTCGACAAGCAGCTCTGGTTCCTCGAAGCCCACGTCCAGGAGCCGACCGGCGGCTTGCGCGACGGCGACCACACCGGGAAGCGCTGAGCGAGGATCGGACATCCGATCAGGAAGGGAGGTGCCGTGCTCCGGCACCTCCCTTCCGAATGAGACCGGCCGCCGCACGGGGATCTGACAGAACCCGCCCGCGGCGGCCGGGTGTCCGAGCGGAGGAGCGGGCGATGTCGAAGCTGACCGCCAAGGAGCGCGAGGCACTCCCAAACCGGGATTTCGCCTTGCCGGACGAGAAGCGCTTCCCGATCGAAGACGCGGCGCATGCCCGCAACGCCAAGGCCCGGGCCGCGCAAGCGGAGAAAGCCGGAAACCTGTCGACGTCCGACAAGGCGAAGGTCGATGCCAGGGCCGACAGGGTTCTGGACAAGAACTGATCCGGTTCGCGGCGCTCCCTTCCCCAGCGAATAATAAATCGCATGCCGGTCCGCCGCGGCCCGTTGCGCATGTCGACTCCCCGTGCACGGGACCCACGGCTGCCTGAGGTCGTCCCATATGGGGGGCGTCTCGTCTCCCCTTACGGTCAGGCGACCTTCACCAGCCCCTGATCGGCGACGACCCGAGACGCACCGGCGACCCCGGACAGTGAGAACGGCAAGGCATTCTCGAGCCCCCCTCCGCGAACGGCCTCATCCCGGTCCGGCATTCCCAAGAACGCGTTCACGGACAATTGAATAGAGCACAATTCGGAACAGGGGGCGGCAAGCGTGGTTCATGTTGGAATTGAACCAGACTGGAGTCCCTGCCGTGCAAGCGCCCGTCCGCTACAGCCCCGGTGTCGAAGACGTGAAGTCCGACGAGGGCCAGACCATCGCGCAGCTGAACGAGACGTTCGACACGATCCTGGAGACCGTCGCGAAGGATTCCGGCCATGCGGTGCGCTCCGTGCACGCCAAGTCACACGGTATTCTGGAAGGCATTCTCACGATCGATTCCGACCTTCCGCCGGAATTGGCCCAGGGTCTGTTCGCCAAGCCCGGCGCGCACAAGGTTTACTTGCGGATGTCGACCAATGCCGGCGACATCCTGCCGGATGCCGTCTCCCTGCCGCGCGGCCTCGCCCTGAAGGTCCTCGATGTGCCGGGCGAGCGCCTGCCCGACGCCGAGGGGACGACGCAGAACTTCATCATGGTCAACGGCAAGGTCTTCCAGGCGAAGACCACCGAGAAATTCCTCGGCAGCCTCAAGCTGCTGGCCGCCACCACCGACCGCGCCGAGGCCCTCAAGGTCGCGGCCTCGACCGTGCTGCGCGGCGTCAACAAGGCGCTGACGGCGGTGGGGATCGAGAGCACGACGCTCGGATCGCTCGGCGGCGCGCCGAACGTCGATCCACTGGGGGAGACCTACTACAGCGTCACCCCGTTCCGGTACGGGGACCACATCGCCAAGTTCTCCGTCGCGCCCGTCGCACCGGCTCTGACGGCCCTGACCGGCAGGGAGATCGACGCCTCCGGCCGTCCGAACGCGATCCGCGAGACGGTCCAGTCGGAGATGAAGGGCATCGAGGGCGTCTGGGAGTTCCGGGTGCAGCTCTGCCGCGACCTCGAACGCCAGCCGGTCGAGGACCCGACCGTGGAATGGAACGAGGACGAGGCGCCGTTCCAGCGGGTGGGCCTCATCGTCGCCCGGCCCCAGGACAGCTGGGACGCCGCCCAGGTGCAGACCGTCGACGAGGAGATGCGTTTCAGCATCTGGACCGGGCTCGCGGCGCACCGGCCGCTGGGCAACATCAACCGCGCCCGCAACGCGCCCTACAAGCATTCGGCCGAATTCCGCCAACGGTTCAACGGCTGTCCGATCCACGAGCCCGGTGCCGGGACCTGAGGGCGGCACGATCCCGGCCGCGATCTAAAGGTCCGGGGACCGGCGGGCATCCGCAGGCTCGGCGAGGCGCTCCACAGCGGCCCGTCGAAGATCGCGATGCCCATCGACGACGTCATCGCGGAGAGCGACGCGTGGGCTCGTGCGGCTCCGTCTCGCCGGTCGGCATGGCCACGGTGCCGCAGGCGGCGGGGCGCGGCAACGAACCGTCTCGGATCGCGTTGAGGCCCGCATTCCAACGGAAACACGCGGTCATGATCCTCCTCACCCTTCTCATCGCCGCCAACCTCACCCTCGCGGGGACCTTCTCGCTCGCCGCGGTGGCGATGGACTGACGAAGCCGACCTTTCTTCGCCCGGAGCCATCGCGCGTGCTGAAGCCTTTTCCCCGCACCGGCGGGGCCGTCGAACGCCGGGACGGATACCTCCCCCTGGAAGCCTATGCCGCCCTCGGTGAAGGGCGCTCGGTGGCGCTCTCGGGGGCCGACGGGTCCATCGACTGGTGGTGTTGCCCGAACCTCGATTCCCCGCCGCTGTTCGACCGCCTGCTGTCTCCGCACGGGGGCGGCTACTTCGCCGTGACCCCGGATGTGCCCTTCACGGTCGAGATCGGATATCGCGACGGCAGCAACGTGCACGAGACCGTCTTCACCACCGCGGCGGGCAAGGCGCGGCTGACCGAGAGCCTCAACAGCGGTCCCGCCGGTCGCCTGCCTTGGGCGGAGCTCGCCCGTCGCATCGAAGGGCTGGAGGGCCGTATCCGCTTCCGGATCGAACTGGTGTTCGGAACGCGGGGGGACACGGCCGGCCCCTTCCTGTCCGCGAACGCGAGCGGCCACGCCTTCCACGTCGCCGGCCTGATGGGACTCTTCCGTCACAGCGACGGCGTCCGCGTCGACGCCGAGGACGACCACGCGATCACGGCGCATGTCGAGGTGACCGCCGGTCGGAGCGAACTCGTCGCCATCGTCGCCGGCGAGCACGAGCCCTTGGTCGTCGCGCCGGTGGCGGATATCGACCGACGCATCGAGGTCTCCTGCGATGCCTGGCGCAATTGGACCGAACGCCTCGGCTACAGGGGCCGATACCGTGGGCCGGTCGAGCGCAGCGCCCTGGCGTTGAAGCTCCTGCTCTACTCGCCCACCGGGGCCATCGCGGCGGCGGCGACCACGTCGCTGCCCGAAGGCATCGGCGGCGAGAAGAACTATGACTACCGCTACGCCTGGGTTCGCGACGCCGGTTACGTCATCAAGGCTTTCCTCCGCCTCGGGGCCCACGCCGAGGCCAGCGCGGCGTTGACCTGGCTCCTGCGCCGCCTCGAGGAGCGGGGCGCCCACGTCCTCTACACCCTGGACGGCGAGATCGTGTCCGGGGAAGAGGAACTCGACCTTCCCGGCTATCGCAACTCCCGCCCGGTCAGGACCGGTAACGCCGCCTCCGGACAGCATCAGCACGGGATCTACGGCGACATCTTCGAGACGGCGGCGCGCTTCGTCACCGGCGGCGGCATGCTCGATCTGCGCAGCGGCGCGCTGCTGGCGCGCCTCGCCGACGAATGCGCCGAGAAGTGGAAGCTGAAGGATGCCGGGATCTGGGAGCTGCCCGAGCCGCAACATTACACGGGATCGAAGATCAGCTGCTGGCAGGCGCTCAGCCGGGCCGTCGAGATGGCCGAGAACGGGCATCTGCCCGGCGCCTGCAAGGACCGTTGGGCCCGCGCCCGGGACCGCATCGCGGACTGGATCCAGGCGCAGTGCTGGTCGGAGGCGAAGCAGGCCTATGTCATGCATCCGGGATCCGACAAGCTCGACGCCTCGCTGGCGCTCGCGGTTCGCTTCCGGTTCGGCGATCCCGACCGCCTCGCCGCGACCTGCGCGGCCATCGACAGGGAGCTCGGCCGCGGCCCCTACCATTACCGCTACACCGGGGTCGACGCCGAGGAGGGGTGCTTCCTGGCCTGTACCTTCTGGCTGGTCGAGGCGATGGCCCTGCTCGACCGGAAGGACGAGGCGGCACGAAAGTTCGAGGCGCTGATCGCGGTGCTCGACCGCAACTCCGGCACCTATTCCGAGATGGCCGACCCGATCTCGGGCGCCTTCCTCGGCAACCTGCCCCAGGGACTGACCCATCTCGCGCTGATCCAGGCGGCCGCCACGTTGTCGGGCCAGGAACTGTGAGACCGGTCCGAGCGGTCTCCGACCCGGGCGGCGGATCGGGCTTCGCGGACGCGCTGCGGAAGGCGGGTCGGGGCGCCCGCCTTCCGCAGCGGATCGCCTAGGCGGTTCCGTTGCCGCCGGTGGCGCCGTAGACTTCGCCCGTGACGAAGCTCGCCTCCTGGGAGGCCAGGAAGACGTAGACCGGCGCGAGCTCGACCGGCTGTCCTGGCCGGCCCAGCGGCACCTCGGAACCGAACGTCTCGACCGCCTCCTGCGGCTGGCCGCCCGACGGCTGCAGCGCGGTCCAGAACGGCCCGGGCGCCACCGCATTCACGCGGATGCCCTTCGCGATCGCCTGCTTCGCCAGCGCCTTCGAGAACGCGATGATGCCGGCCTTGGTGGTCGCGTAATCGACCAGGATCTTGGGCGGGTTGTAGGCGACGACGGACGCCGTGTTGATGATGGACGCACCGGCCGGAAGCAGGGGCATCGCCGCCTTGGTGATCCAGAACATCGCGTAGAGGTTGGTCTTCAGCGTCAGGTCGAACTGCTCGTCCGTGATGTCGCCGATGTCCGTCTGATTCGTCTGCTTGCCGGCGTTGTTTACGAGGATGTCGAGACCGCCGAGTTCGACCACGGCCTTGTGGACGAGCGTCTCGCAGAACGCCTTGTCGGTGATGTCGCCCGGCAGCAGGACCGCCTTGCGGCCTTCCGCCTCGATGAGCCTTGCGACCTCATGCGCGTCGGGCATCTCGGCCTCGACGAAGCTCAGGGCGACGTCGGCCCCCTCGCGGGCGAACGCGATGGCGGCGGCGCGGCCGATGCCGCTGTCGGCACCGGTCACCAGGGCCTTCCGGCCCGCCAGGCGACCATATCCCCTGTAGCTGGTCTCGCCGTGATCGGGCTTCGGGTCCATCGCCCCGGCAAGGCCGGGCGCCGCCTGCGGCTGACGCCTGAACGGGGGCTGCGGGTACTGGGTGCGGGGGTCCTGCATCGTCAGGCGATGGTCGGCCGCGTCCGTCATGTGTCTTGTCCTCGGGTTCGGCATCAGGTCCGGGCGGCGGCGGCGCCTCCATCGAGGATGCGGCGATGCCCGGTGCCTATCGCAACGTCTCTCCCACCCGGGGGGTTCGAACGGTCGTCCGCTCAAGGCCGACCGTTGCGGCGAAGCGACAGGGATCCCCGAAAGGCCGTGCGGGGCCACGCCGTCCCGGCGCCGCCGTATTGTCCGACGAGGATCGCCGCATCGGCAAAGGGGTGCGGGCGCGCACCTCGCCGGCCGCGAATCGATGATGGAAACGCGCCGTCAAGGTTGACGGAACCTTCGCTTAACCCGACCGGCTTAGACAGACGAACCTGAAGACGCCGCGCGAGCCACCCGCATCGGACCGCGCCGGCCGCAGGTACCGTCCGAGGAGAACAGGACCATGGTCACGATCGCGCGCTCCCGCGTGCTTAGCCTCGCGGCGGCGCTCTGCGCCGCGCTCAGCGTCGCAGCCTGCAGCAACGATAAGGATCTCGCCGACGCCTCCGGCTTCGGCGCAGGGGGCGCCTACGGTGCGGGCGCCAACACGCCCGGCAGCGCCCAGGACTTCGTAGTCAATATCGGCGACCGGGTGTTCTTCGAATCCGACTCGACGGACCTGACGCCCACGGCGACGGCGACCCTCGACAAGCAGGCGAGCTGGCTGCAGCGCTACCCGCGCTACACCTTCCTCATCGAGGGGCATGCCGACGAGCGCGGCACCCGCGAGTACAACTTCTCCCTCGGCGCCCGCCGCGCCCAGGCGGTGAACGATTATCTCGCTTCGCGCGGCATCGCCTCGGGCCGCATCCGCACGGTGTCCTACGGCAAGGAGCGGCCCGTGGCCGTGTGCAACGACATCTCGTGCTGGTCGCAGAACCGCCGCGCCGTCACCGTCCTTGACCGCGGCGCCGGCTCCTGATCCACCGGACGGGTTCGGCACGAACGCCGGGCCCACCGGAGGAGCCTTCCTTTTGCCGCGATGCGGGACACCTGTTATGGGGCGGAAGGCCGCTGCGGCGGCCTTCTCGGGATACGTTCACCGGTGCCGATCGCCATGCTCCGTCGCCTCCTCCTCACCACCTGCCTGATGGTCGCAACCCTGGCGCCGGCGGCGGCCCAGGACGGGTCCGATTTCGTCGTGCGGCTCAACCGGCTCGAGAACCAGTCGCGCCAGCAGGCGGGGCAGATCGAGACGCTGCAGTACGAGAATCGCCAACTCAAGGAGCAGTTGCGGAAGTTCCAGGAGGATGTCGAGTTCCGCCTGCAGGAGGCGAAGGGCGGCCGCGGCGCGGCCTCCCCGAGCGGCAACCCGGCGCCGCAGAAACCGGCGAAACGCAGCGACGCCTTCGATCCCGACCAGAATCCCGGCCGGCCGGGTGCGCCGATGCAACTCGGCACCACGACCCCGACGCCCCCCGTGGCCGAAGCGCCCCGCGCCCGCACGGTGCCGCCGACGGTGGTCGAGGCCGACGACGAGGAGACCGGCCTGTCGGCCCCCGGCTTCGGCGGCCCCGTCGATCTGACGCCGCCGTCGCGCGTGCCGACCACGGGCGCCATCGCAGCCCCGACCCGCCCCGGCATCGCGGCCACCGCCACGGGCGACGCCCGCGCCGATTACGAATCGGCCTACGCCTACATTCTCCAGCGCCAGTACGAGCAAGCCGAGATGGGCCTGCGCCAGTTCATCCAGTCCCACCCGCGCGACGGTCTCGTGCCGGCGGCGACCTACTGGCTCGGCGAGAGCTACCTCCAGCGCAACCGCAACCGGGAAGCCGCCGAGCAGTTCCTGAAGGTGTCGACGGATTACGCCCGCTCGCCCCAGGCGCCGGACGCGATGCTGAAGCTCGGCACCTCCCTCAACGCCTTGGGCGCCCGCGAGCAGGCCTGCGCGACGCTCGCCGAACTCGAGCGCAAGTTCCCCGGCGCCGCGCCCTCCGTGCGCCAGGGCGTGACCCGAGAGCAGAAGCGCGCCCGCTGCGCGGCGTGACCGCACCGGAACTCGACCCCGCCGCCATCGAGGCGGCGCTCATCCCCTACGTCGCCCCCGCGCTGTCCCATGGCGGCGTGGTGCTGGCCGTCTCGGGCGGACCCGATTCGACGGCCCTGATGCGCGCCGCCTCACGGGCCGGGCCGACGGTCCCCCTCCACGTCGTCACCGTCGATCATCGCCTGCGCACCGCCTCGGTTACCGAGGCCGGGACGGTGGCCGCGATGGCTCGGCATCTCGGCCTGCGGCATGACATCCTCCCTTGGACCGGCGCGAAGCCGGCGAACGGCCTCCAGGCGGCGGCCCGCGCGGTCCGCTACGCGCTGCTGGGACGCTATGCGGAAGACGTTGGCGCCCAGTGGGTGCTGACCGGGCACACCCGCGACGATCAGGCCGAAACCGTCTTGATGCGCCTGCTCGCGGGCAGCGGCCCGGCGGGCCTGGCCGGCATGCGGACCGAGCGCGCCCTCGTCGGCGGCGTCCGCCTCGGACGGCCGTTCCTCGGGCTGCCGAAGGCCGGCCTCGTCGCCTATTGCGCGGCGCAGGGACTTGTCCCCATCCAAGATCCGACGAATCTCAGCCCGCGCTTCGCACGCGCCCGCCTGCGCCGCCTGCTGCCGGATCTCGCCGAGGAAGGCCTGACCGACGCCCGCCTGTGCCGCCTCGCCGCGCGCTGCGCCCGCGACGACGATGCCCTCGGGCAGGCGGCGGCGGCGGCCTACGCCGCGGCGCGCCGCGCGGCCGACGATCCGATCCTGATCCGCCTCGACGGCCCGACCCTGGCTGCCGTGCCGGACGCGATCCTCATCCGCGTCGTCGCCAGGGCGCTGGGTGAGGCGGCGTGTCCCGGCGCCGCCGCCCCGCGCCTGGAGAAGATCGAGGCGCTGGTCCTCACCGCCCTGCGCCCGGCGCTCGATACCCGCACGCCCCTGCGCCGGACGCTCGGCGGATGTCTCGTCTCCCTGACGCGGGGGCGGGGCCTGACCCTGGCCCCAGCCCCCGCCCGTACCGGACGCGCCCCGCGCGGGGACGGCCTTGCCGCAGGCGCGCGCGATTTACTTGGCAAGGGAGACGGGGCTGCCTACATTGGCCCGGAGTGTCCGGACTGATAACCGCCCATTCGCGCCGCGGGCCCGGATGCCCCCCAGGGATTGATCGATGAACCCGAACTTCCGCAATTTCGCCTTGTGGGTCGTCATCTTCCTGCTCGTGCTCGCCCTCGTGACCCTGTTCCAGAATCCGGGACATCGCGGTGGCGGCTCCGAGATCGCCTACAGCCAGCTCCTGAACGATGCCGATGCCGGCAAGATTCAGACGGTGGTGATCTCCGGGCAGGACGTGAGCGGCACCTATGTCGGCGGCGGCAACTTCTCCTCCTACGCACCGAACGATCCGGGCCTGGTCTCCAAGCTCCAGAGCAAGGGTGTCCAGATCACCGCCCGTCCGCCTTCGGACAACACGCCGTGGTTCATCCAGCTCCTCGTCAGCTGGCTGCCGATCCTCGTGTTCATCGGCGCGTGGATCTTCCTCAGCCGCCAGATGCAGTCGGGTGCCGGGCGCGCCATGGGCTTCGGGAAGTCGAAGGCCAAGCTCCTCACCGAGGCCTCGGGCCGCGTGAGCTTCGACGACGTCGCCGGCGTCGAGGAAGCCAAGGAGGACCTGCAGGAGATCGTGGAGTTCCTGCGCGATCCGCAGAAGTTCCAGCGCCTCGGCGGCCGCATTCCGCGCGGCGTGCTCCTCGTCGGCCCCCCCGGCACGGGTAAGACCCTCATCGCCCGGGCCGTGGCCGGTGAGGCCAACGTGCCGTTCTTCACGATTTCCGGATCGGACTTCGTCGAGATGTTCGTCGGCGTCGGCGCGAGCCGCGTCCGCGACATGTTCGAGCAGGCCAAGAAGAACGCCCCCTGCATCATCTTCATCGACGAGATCGACGCGGTCGGCCGCCATCGCGGCGCCGGCTTAGGGGGCGGCAACGACGAGCGCGAGCAGACCCTCAATCAGCTTCTCGTCGAGATGGACGGCTTCGAGGCCAACGAGGGCGTGATCATCATCGCGGCCACCAACCGGCCCGACGTGCTCGACCCCGCGCTGCTGCGTCCGGGCCGGTTCGATCGCCAGATCATGGTGCCGAACCCGGACGTCGTCGGCCGCGAGCGCATCCTGCGCGTCCACGTCCGCAAGGTGCCCCTGGCGCCGGACGTCGACCTCAAGGTGATCGCGCGCGGTACCCCCGGCTTCTCGGGCGCCGACCTGATGAACCTCGTCAACGAATCCGCCCTGCTCGCGGCGCGGCGCGGAAAGCGCATCGTCACGATGCACGAGTTCGAGGACGCCAAGGACAAGGTGATGATGGGCGCCGAGCGGCGCACCCTGGTCATGACCGAGGACGAGAAGCGCCTCACCGCCTACCACGAGGGCGGCCACGCCATCGTCGCCTTCAACGTGCCGGCCACCGATCCCGTCCACAAGGCGACGATCATTCCGCGCGGCCGGGCGCTGGGCATGGTCATGCAGCTGCCCGAGCGCGACAAGCTCTCGATGAGCTTCGAGCAGATGACCTCGCGCCTCGCCATCATGATGGGCGGCCGCATCGCCGAGGAGATGACCTTCGGCGCCGACAAGGTGACGTCCGGCGCCCAGTCCGACATCGAGCAGGCTACGCGTCTGGCCCGCATGATGGTGACCCGCTGGGGCTTCAGCCCCGAGCTCGGCACCGTCGCGTACGGCGAGAACAACGACGAGGTCTTCCTCGGCATGTCCATGGGCCGTCAGCAGACGGTGTCCGAGGCGACCGCCCAGAAGATCGACGCCGAGGTCCGCCGCCTCGTCGAGACCGGCCTGCAGGAGGCCCGCCGCATCCTCGGCGAGCACAAGCACGATCTGGAAGCCCTGGCCCAGGGGCTGCTCGAGTACGAGACCCTGTCGGGTGACGAGATCCGCAATCTCATCGCCGGCAAACCGCCGGTGCGGGATTCCGGTGACGGTCCGTCGAACACGGTGCGGGGCTCGTCGGTCCCGTCCGCCGGACGCGGGCGACCGCGCGAGACCGATGGTGGCCTGGAGCCGCAGCCCCAGGCCTGACGATCCCTCAGAACCAAGGCGACGATTCCGTGAGCCCGCCCCCCGGCGGGCTCACGCATATCCGGGATCCGTTAACCGCCTCGGACTTTTCGGACAGCCATGGATCGGGCCGCCCGCCGTTCTCAACCGGGCCTTCAGGGTCGCGGCACCAAGCTCCGCTCGACCGGCGTCCAGCAGGATGCCTTCGTGAGATGGGCCAGGACCGCCCTGCATCAGACAATTGCCATCGCATCAGCTCAAGGACGGATCGCGAAACCCATGTCGCGCAAGTATTTCGGAACCGACGGCATCCGCGGCCGTGCCAACGGCGTCATCACGCCGGAGCTCGCCCTGAAGGTCGGGCAGGCAGCGGGCCTCATCTTCCAGCGCGGCGACCACCGCCACCGCGTGGTCATCGGCAAGGACACCCGCCTGTCCGGCTACATGATCGAGACGGCCCTCATCGCCGGCTTCACCTCCGTCGGCATGGACGTGCTCCAGCTCGGGCCGATGCCGACGCCGGCGGTGGCCATGCTCACCCGCTCCATGCGGGCCGATATCGGCGTCATGATCTCGGCCTCGCACAACCCGTTCGAGGATAACGGCATCAAGCTGTTCGGACCGGATGGGTTCAAGCTCAGCGACGAAGTCGAGCGCGAGATCGAGGCTCTCATCGACGGCGAGCTGCACAAGCGCCTCTCCGGTTCGCGCGACCTCGGCCGGGCCAAGCGCATCGAGAGCGTGCATGCCCGCTACATCGAGTTCGCCAAGCGCTCGCTCCCGCGCAACGTCACCCTCGACGGCCTGCGCATCGTGGTCGATTGCGCCAACGGCGCGGCCTATCGCGTCGCGCCCGAGACCCTGTGGGAGCTCGGCGCCGAGGTGATCGCCATCGGCGTCGAGCCGGACGGCTTCAACATCAACAAGGATGTCGGCTCGACGGCGCCGGCGGCGCTCGCCGCCAAGGTTCGCGAGTTGCGCGCCGACATCGGCATCGCCCTCGACGGCGACGCCGACCGCGTCCTCATCGTCGACGAGAAGGGCCAGTCCGTCGACGGCGACCAGCTCATGGCCGTCGTCGCCCGCTCATGGCAGGAGGACGACCGCCTGACCCAGCCGGGGCTGGTGGCGACGATCATGTCCAACCTCGGCCTCGAGCGCTACCTCGGGGGCATCGGCCTGTCGCTCGCCCGCACGGCGGTGGGTGACCGCTACGTCCTCGAGCACATGCGCGAGCACGGCTACAACCTCGGCGGCGAGCAATCCGGCCACATCATCATGTCGGACTACGCCACCACCGGCGACGGCCTCGTCGCCGCCCTCCAGCTCCTCAGCGTGGTCAAGCGCTCGGACCGGCCCGTGAGCGAGGTGTGCCACTGCTTCGACCCGCTGCCGCAGATCCTGCGCAACGTCCGCTACCGCGCCGGCGAACCGCTGCGGGCGGATGCCGTCGTCACCGCCATCGCGCAGGCGCGCGAACGCCTCGGCAATGGCGGCCGCCTCGTGATCCGCGCGTCGGGCACCGAGCCGGTGATCCGCGTGATGGCCGAGGGCGACGACCGCACTCTGGTGTCGGACGTGGTCGATACGGTGGTGGATGCCGTGGCCAAGGCCGCCGCCTGATCGACCTTCGGATATCCGGCGGTTTTCCGGCGTCGCACGGCGCCGGCCGGTCCTGGGAGGCAGGGCGCTTACCGACGATGACGGGGGCGCCTCCGTCCCGCCCTCTCGAGCAGAGGGGAGGCGGCGGCCGGGCGCGCGCTCATCGACAGCCGGACGATTGCCCGTTTCCGACGGAGGAAAACCCCGGCGCCGCCCGGTCCTCCGTGTCGAGGAAAGCTCAGCCGCCGGTCATCGGCGGGAAGAACGCGATCTCGGTGGCGCCGGCCAGGGACGCGTCGGGCTTGGCGTGGACACGATCGATCGCCACCCGCACCACGCCGTCGCCCTCGAACGCGTAGGCGTATTCCTCGCCCCGGCCACGCAGCCAGCGCAGGAGATCCGCGACGGTGGCGAGGCCTGCGGGCAGATCCACCACCTCGTCGGCCTTGCCGACGCGCTCGCGCACCCAGGCGAAATAGACGAGTTTCATGTGACGGTCTCTCAGCGCGGGTCGTCGATGACGTGCTTGATGCCCGCCCGCATGTAGTCCCAGCCGGTGTAGAGCGTGAGCGCCGCGGCGATCCACAGCAGATAGGTCCCGGTCTGAACGGTTCCGGGCAGGATCGTCTCGCCGGCGGGACCCGCCACGAGGAAGCCGATGGCGACGAGCTGCAGGGTGGTCTTCCACTTGGCGACCCGGCTCACGGGCACGCCCACCTTCAGCTCGGCCAGATACTCGCGCAGGCCCGAGACGAGGATCTCGCGGCACAGGATCACGATGGCGGCCCACAGGGTCCAGCCGTGGATGGTGGTGTCGGCGGCGAGCATGAGGAGGCAGGCGGCCACCAGCAGCTTGTCGGCGATGGGATCGAGCATGCGGCCGAGCGCCGAGGACTGGTCGTAGGTCCGCGCCACGTAGCCGTCGAGGTAATCGGTGATGGCGGCCAGGATGTAGACGCCGAGGGCCGCGAAGCGGGCGGTGTGCTCGACGGGCCAGTACAGCAGGGCGACGACGATGGGCACGGCGACGAGCCGCCCGTAGGTCAGGCAGTTCGCGAGCGTCCAGGCCGGCGAACGGCGGCGGGTGAGGGTCGGCTCCATCGGCGCGGTGAAACCATGGGGCGGGGTGGGGGTCAACCGCTGGGTCTCGCTCATGATGGGACGGCGCCCTCAGGCCTGGGCGTGGAAGAAGTCGTAGACGGCGCGCGCCGTGGCGGCGTTGACGCCGGGCGTCTTCGCCAGATCCTCGACGGCCGCCCGCTGGATCGCCTTCACGGTGCCGAAATGGTGCAGGAGCGCACGCTTGCGCGTCGGGCCGATGCCGGCGATCTCGTCGAGCGGGTTGGTGAGCATCTCGCGCTTGCGCTTGGCCCGGTGGGTGCCGATGGCGAAGCGATGCGCCTCGTCGCGCAGACGCTGGACGAAGTACAGGGTGGGATCGCGCGGCGGCAGCTTGAACGGCGGGCGGCCCGGCACGAAGAAGGTCTCGCGGCCGGCGTCGCGGTCGCGCCCCTTGGCGATGCCGACGAGGGCGACGTCGGTGACGCCCATCTCCTCGAGGGCCGTGCGGGCGGCGTCGAGCTGGCCCTTGCCGCCGTCGATGAGGACGAGGTCGGGCCAGGCCGGCAGGGTCTCGGTATCGACCTCCGGCGGTGGTACCATTCCGATCTCGCCCGCCTCCTCCGCCGCGACCGCCGCCTGGGCGGGGGTGCGCGGGTTCTCCTTCACGAGGCGCTTGAAGCGCCGCTGCAGCACCTCGCGCATCATCCCGTAATCGTCGCCCGGGGTCAGCTCCTCGGACTTGATGTTGAAGGTGCGGTAATGGGTCTTGGCGAAGCCCGTCGGCCCGGCGACGATCATGCCGCCCACCGCGTTCGTGCCCATGATGTGCGAGTTGTCGTAGACCTCGATCCGGCGCGGCGCGGCCGGCAGCCCGAACGACTGCCCCAGCGCCACCAGCAGCTTGCCCTGCGAGGCGGTGTCGGCGAGGCGCCGGCCCAAGGCCTCCTTGGCGTTGCGCTGGGCGTACTCGACGAGGTTCTTGCGCTCGCCGCGCTGGGGCAGGTGGATGTCGACCCGGTACTCCGTGCGGCTGGAGAGCGCGGCGGCGAGCAGTTCGGCGTCCTCGATGACGTGGGAGACGAGGACGAGGCGCGGGGCCGGCTTGTCGTCGTAGAACTGGCCCATGAACGAGGCCAGCACCTCGTCGGCCGTCATGGTGCGGTCGGCTTTGGGGAAGTAGGCCCGGTTGCCCCAGTTCTGGAAGTTGCGGAAGAAGAACACCTCGATGCAGAACTGCCCGGCCTGCTCGTCGAGGGCGAACACGTCCGCCTCCTCGACCCCTTGCGTGTTGACCCCTTGCGTCCCCTGGATCGCCGACAGGGCCGAGATCCGGTCGCGAAAGCGCGCCGCACGCTCGAACTCCATCACCTCTGAGGCCGCCTGCATCTCCTCGCGCATGCGGTCCTTCACGGCGTTGGACTTGCCGGCGAGGAACGCCTTGGCGTTGTCGGCGAGCGTTTGGTACTCGGGCAGGGCGATCTCGCCCGTGCACGGGCCGGCGCAGCGCTTGATCTGGTAGAGCAGGCACGGCCGGGTGCGGTTCTCGTAGTAGCTGTCCGTGCAGGTCCGCAGGAGGAACGCGCGCTGGAGGGCGTTGACCGTGCGGTTGACCGCCCAGACGTTGGCGAAGGGCCCGTAATAGCTGCCCTTGCGGCGACGCGCGCCGCGATGCTTGACGATCTGCGGCGCTTCGGAATCGGCCGTGACCAGGATGTAGGGGAACGACTTGTCGTCCCGCATCAGCACGTTGAAGCGCGGCTTCAACTGCTTGATGAGGTTGGCCTCGAGCAGCAGGGCCTCGGTCTCGGTGGCGGTGGTGACGAACTCCATCGCCGCCGTCTGCGAGATCATCCGGGCGATGCGATTGGAATGCGCCTGGCCCCGGGCGTAGGAGCCGACCCGGGCCTTCAGGTTCTTGGCCTTGCCGACGTAGAGCACGTCGCCCTTGTGGTCGAACATCCGGTAGACGCCCGGGCCCGACGGCAGGGTGGTCCAGAACCGGCGGATGATCTCCGTGCCGGCCTTGACTGCGCCTTCCTCGAAATCGAAATCGATCTCGGGGGCATCGTCGGCCTGTTCGAGGGACCCGTCGGCGTCCTCGCGCTCATCGAAGGTATCCGGAGGCAGGTCTTTCGCGGGCTGGCGGCTCATGGGTAGGATTTAAGCCGCGAGACCGGGCGGGGGAAGGGGTTCGGCGCCCGATCCCACCACCTCGCGAAGCACACCTCACGTGCCCGACCACGCCCCCTGGGGACGAGGATCACGGCGATCCCAGCCCCTGCGCGGTCTTGGCCGCCCGAACCAGCTGGACGAACTCGGCGCGGTAACCGAACGGGTCCTCGCCCTTGGCCGCGGACGCCATCCGCGCCACGTCGTCGAGGCGGAGCGTTCCGGTATACGGGCAGCCCTTGAGCAATTCGCCGAAGGCGGCGACGGACGTGGCGAACCGCGCTTCCTGCGGGGCATCCTCGAACCGGGCATTCTCGCGGGTGCGATCGATGGGCGTGGTCATCAGCGAACTCGCCTCGGCCTCCGGCAGCTCGTAGCGGATCCCCACATGAGCGTACTCGCCCGCCACTCCGGATGATGCGTCCGCCGGCACTGTGCCGTAGCGCAGATCCGGGTTCAGGCGCGGGCCGCCCACGGGCACGATGTCGTAGAGGGCCGTGACGCTCCGGCCGGAGCCGACGTCGCCGGCATCGACCTTGTCGTTGGAAAAGTCCTCCCGGGCCAGCAGACGGCTCTCGTAAAGGAGGATCGAAGCGGGCGATTTCGCTGGCGAGCCACGCGCGGCGGTAGAGGTCGCGCCCGTCCGGCGGAGCCGCCAGGCCGACCAGGACCGTGAGACCGTTCTTCAGAGTGGCGAGGGTGGCGCGCCGACGATGGTGATCGCGGCAGGCGTTGACGACGATGCCGTACAGCCACGTGGTGAAGCGCGCCTTGGCCTTGAAGCCGGCGAGCTTGGTCGCGAGCGTGCAGCAGACGTCCTGCGCGATGTCGTCCGCGTCATGGCTCGATCCCGTCAGACGCCACGCGATCCCGTGGATGCGATCGGAGTGCCGCCGCAACAGCGTCTCGAAGGCGGCGCGTTCGCCCGACCCCGCCGCGACCGCGAGGGCATCCGGTTCGGTCAAACGATGCCGCCGAGCTTCGCCCGGGAAGGCCGCGTCGGCATCGCATCCTCCCGCTTCGCGTGCGGCGACATGGTGGAGCATCCCCGGTCTCGCGTCTCGGCCTCTTCATAGGGTGAGACGCGCGGGATCGGAGTTTCCTTGGACGTGTCTCCGATCGAAATCCGACGCGGACGGGCATCGGGGCCTTGCGCGGCCCCCCGAGGGGGCGATCAGTCGAACAGCGCGTCGATGTCGCCCTGATCGACGTGGCCGTCGTCCCCGGCGAGCTTCGGACCGTTGAGGAGCGAACTCTCGTCCTCGATGTCGATCTTGCCGCCGCTGACGCCCAGGATCTCGCTGAACGTGTCGAGGCCGCCCCAGGCGTCGATCATCCGGTCGAGGTGCTCCTCGATGAACTTGAGCACGCCGACGATCTTGTTGATGCGCTGGCCGGTGAGGTCCTGGAAGTTGCAGGCCTCGAAGGCGATGACCACGCGCTCGAGGATGGCGTCGATGTTCTCGCGGCCCGCCATGGTGGTGGTCATGGCGCGCAGCATGCTCGCGTTGGTCTCGATTTCCTCGATGGCCCCCAGGATAGTGCTCGTGGCCTGCTCGGTGGAATCGACCACGGCGTCGAGTTCGCCCGCCACCCGGCGCATGCCCTTGCCGGTGTTCTCCGAGCGGTAGAGGGTGGCGATCTCCTGCTTGGTGCGGGTGATGGCATCCTTCATGATGTCGAGCTCGGAGCGCATGGCGAAGGCCTCGCTCAGCTCGCGCCGGCACGCCTCGACGGTCTCGACGGTGCTGGTCTGGGTGACGCGCCGCAGGTCCTGGATCGCCGACAGGATTTCTTCGAGACGGGCGTTGTTCAGGGTCACGGCCTCGGAGGACACGGCCGCCTCCGGAACCGGTGCGCTCGCGGCGAGGCCGAGGCTGTCTTCGATGCGGTAGCGTTTGGTGGTCATCGGTGAGATCAAGCCCGCCAGAGGTCAGCGGTGAGACCATCCGCCAAACTGGTTGCCATTTCTTGAATGCCGCAACGATTGGGCAACCTTTACCGCGCGTTCACGCTGAATCCGCACGGCCCCCGTCGCGGCCCGGTTTCGTGAAGGATTCACCACGTTCCTTCACCGGACGCGGACCCTCCGACGACGATCCTCGCCCGGACGAGACCCCAACGGGTCGCAGGTGTCGGGAGAAGAGATCATGCGGTTCGAATGGTGCGTGGCCATGGCCGGCCTCGCGATGGTGCTGGGCGGCGGGGCCGCCCAGGCGCAGGCGGGTCCGGGCCGTTACGGCGGCGGATTCATCGAGTTCCTGATGAGCGATGCCCCCCCGTCGGGTCCGGTGCGGGCGCTCGGCCGCCCCGACGGTGCCGCGCCGCGCCGCCTCTCGTCGGGGGACCGCGTCCCCGAGGCGATGCCGCAGGCCCCCGCCGACGTCGCGCCCACCCGGATGCGCCTCGCGGCCCTGCCGCAGGCGGACGAGCGGGTGCCGGTCGCGACCTCTGCGAGGCCCGGGGCGGAGACCATCGCCCGCACGCCCGACCCGCGCTTCGCGCGCCAGGTCGTAGACTACGACGGCGGCCGGCGGCCTGGCACCATCGTGGTCGATACGCCGACGAAGTTCCTCTACCTCGTCCAGCCCGGCGGCAAGGCGATCCGCTACGGCATCGGCGTCGGGCGGCCGGGCTTCGCCTGGTCTGGCCTCAAGTCCATCAGCCAGAAGCGCGAATGGCCGGATTGGACCCCGCCCTCCGAGATGATCCGGCGGCGTCCCGACCTGCCGCGCCACATGGCCGGCGGCCCCGGCAATCCCTTGGGAGCGCGCGCCCTCTACCTCGGCTCGTCGCTCTACCGCATCCACGGCACCAACGAGCCGCATACCATCGGCCAGTCGGTCTCGTCGGGCTGCATCCGGATGATGAACGAGGACGTCATCGACCTCTACGAACGCACCCCCGTGGGCACGCGCGTCGAAGTGCTCTGAAACGAAGAAGGACCGGTTCCGCAGGGCGCGGAGCCGGTCCTTCGCATTCCAATTCCGCCCGGCCGTCCGAGGACGGCCGGGCCTTGAGATCACACCCAATCGTCGTCGCCGCCGCCGCCGAGGTCGCCGCCGAAATCATCGCCCGGATCGCCGCCGAACGACGCATCCTGGAAATCGTTGCCGCCACCGAGCGCCGATCCGAGGTCGGAATCCCCGCCCGCCGCCGCACCCGCCGCCGGAAGTCCCGCCGCAGCGGCGCTTCCGAGGGACGAGTGACCGCCCGCGAAGGCGTTCGACAGGGCGCTGCCCAGCAGCATGCCGCCCGCCGCACCGGCCGCCATCGGCAGGGCGGTCGCCATGAAGCCGCCTCCGCGCGCCGGCGCCTGCTGCTGGCCACCCCACGGGCCGCCCTGCTGCGGGCCGCCATAGCCCGGCTGCTGGCCGTAACCGGGCTGCTGCTGACCGTAGCCCGGCTGGGGCTGGCCCTGGTTGCCCCAGGCCTGACCCGCCGGACGCTGCGGCTCCTGGCGCTGGGACCCGCCGCCGAAGATGCTCGACAGGAAGCCGCCGCCGCCCTGAGGCTGCTGCTGACCGGCCTGCTTCGCTTGCTCGAGCTGCTGGTTCAGGCTCTTGATCGCCTCTTCCTGCACGTAGATGAGCTGCGCCATCGCGTAGGGCGCGTAGGGCTGGGCGCGCAGCTTCTCGGCAATGAAGCGCTCGGCCTCCAGATCGCGGGGCTGGCTCGCGGCCTGCTCCAGACGCTGGAAAATACCACCGATGACGTCGCGTTCTTCGCTGTTCATGGAGTCGTCCTCCTCAAGCCAAGCCGGCGGCGCCGTCACCGCCCGGGCGGTTCACAGATGGGGGATGCCATCGGCTTTTGTCAGGGGCTCAACGCAAACTCCGCGGTTCGGGATGCATCGATTCGTCCCGGGCCGTCACCGGAACGCGAAAAAGCCCGGCCTTCCGGCCGGGCTTCTCGTAAGGTCGTGGAGCCGGTGGCGCCCGGTGAGGGGCGCCGGCCGGGTCCTAGTACGAGCCGAACTTGTAGTTCAGGCCGGCGCGGACGACGGCGAACTCGGTGTCGCGGACCTGACGGCCACCGCTGGCCAGGACGACGCCCGGGCTGTTGGTGAAGATGGT
>NZ_JAKSXV010000099.1 GCF_022829345.1 Methylobacterium sp. J-090
GAGCAGGCGTCAGAGCTTTTTTGCGAGCACGTCCTGCAGGATGTGCTTGTCGAGGCTCAGATCGGCCACGAGCTGCTTGAGCTTGCGGTTCTCCTCCTCGAGCTGCTTCAGCCGCCGCAGTTCGCCCGTGCCCAAACCGCCGTAGAGCTTCTTCCAGCGGTAGAATGTCTGCTCGGAGATGCCCATACGGCGCAGCACCTCCGCGACCGGCGTCCCAGTCTCGGCCTGCTTCAGCGCGAAGGCGATCTGCTCTTCGGTGAACCTGCTCTTCTTCACGGCTCAGCTCCTCCCGTCAGGGTCTCACAAAACCGGAAAACTCGCACTCACGCCGGACCAAAGCGATGGGGGGACGTCAGCTGAAAGCCACGCGGCGAAGGTCTTGCTAGTTCGGTTCGGCAACAAATCAATCGGATGTCGACGGTCGAGATTGACGACGAGCGTGGCGTAGGTCTTCCTTTTGCGGATCGCCCGGTCGTTAATTCGCACTGCCCGCAGCGGATCGATCGTCGGCAGCTTCATGCCTTGCACAAGGCGCAGCACCGTATTGGAGCTCGTAGTTATCGCCAGATGCCCGGCCAGGCGAGCGAGGCTTCGCCACCTAGTACGAGCTACACCGAGCCTGCGCTCGGCCGGGCCGACAGGTGCGTCGTGCGCATGGTGCGAGAAGCTGAGACAGCCGTTCGACGAACGGGCGCCGTCGTCAGGCCGAATGGGTGAAATAAATGGAGGGCCTAAAGCTGCAGCGTCACGGCGTTGCCGAAGCATGGAAGGTCGGCAGGATGCCGCACTTATCAGCTATGAACGAAAGAGTTTGACACACCGCAGTCCAGACAATGCCCACGATCCCGGGGGAGATGCGCGACGAGAACCAAATTACCGAAGCGACGGACGAATTGGTCGACGATGCAGCTTGGTAGGGATGAAAGGAGAGCCATCCCAACCGCGGATCGGACCACTGACGCTGCATCGCCGTGACCTTTCCACGCAAACTTCGGGTCACTACGAAAGCGGGGCAATTCCAATCACAAAATTTCGTCCGAGCCGGTCCTCAGATTGAAACTGAGCATAACCTCCCGGTAAATCGAGGGATTCGCTGAAACGAGCTCGAAGGGCATGGCGGGGCTTGCTTACTCGGTGCAGTGCTCACAGAACCGACGGTGAAACCGGATTGCAAACTTCGCGGCCCGCTGCCCTACGCTTCGCTTGCGACGATAAATTGGTCCTTGCGACCTAGGTCGCTATTGGACGACGTTTCCCCCACTTGAGGTTCCGGCCATGGCGCAGGTAGGTTTTGAGCTGATCCACCCCGTGATCCTGTGCGGCGGATCGGGTACGCGCCTGTGGCCGGCCTCGCGCGAGAGCATGCCGAAGCAGTTCACCCCCCTGGTGAACGCCGAATCCTCGACCTTTCAGGATACCGCACGCCGGGTGCTCGACCCGGCGGTGTTCGGCCGCCCAACGATCATCAGCAACAGCGAAGCCCGCTTCATCGTCGCCGAGCAGCTGCTCCAAGCCGGGGTCGGGGCGGACATCGTGCTCGAGCCGGAGCGGCGCGACTCGGCCGCCGCCGTGGCGGTCGCGGCACTCCACGCCGCGCGG
>NZ_JAKSXV010000100.1 GCF_022829345.1 Methylobacterium sp. J-090
GAGCAGGCGTCAGAGCTTTTTTGCGAGCACGTCCTGCAGGATGTGCTTGTCGAGGCTCAGATCGGCCACGAGCTGCTTGAGCTTGCGGTTCTCCTCCTCGAGCTGCTTCAGCCGCCGCAGTTCGCCCGTGCCCAAACCGCCATAAAGCTTCTTCCAGCGGTAGAACGTCTGCTCGGAGATGCCCATCCGGCGCAGTACCTCCGCAACCGGCGTCCCAGTCTCGGCCTGCTTCAGCGCAAAGGCGATCTGCTCTTCGGTGAACCTGCTCTTCTTCACGGCTCCGCTCCTCCCGTCAGGGTCTCACAAAACCGGAAAACTCGCACTCAAGCCGGACCAAAGCGATGGGGGGACGTCAG
>NZ_JAKSXV010000103.1 GCF_022829345.1 Methylobacterium sp. J-090
TTGGCGTGGAGCGAATGTTCGGGTCGGGGGAGGCGATACCCCTGGACAAGCGCCCACTCGAAGCGAACGCTGAGGCGGCCCGGCGGGTGGAAGTAGGTGATGAGGGACGCCGACGGCAGGCAGGTCTCCGGGTGCTCGGCGTTGAACCGGCAATCGATGGCGTGGCCTGAACCCTTGCTCTCGTCCTGGGTGACCGACCGCCGCCGGCCGGCGGCGCCCCGGAGCTGCTCGTTGACGAGGTCGATCCCGGTGCTCATCTCGGTGACCGGATGCTCGACCTGGATGCGGGTGTTCATCTCGATGAAGTAGAAC
>NZ_JAKSXV010000105.1 GCF_022829345.1 Methylobacterium sp. J-090
GCCAACCTCGATTCCGAGGGCGAGAACGCCCTGACGCAGGCGATCCTCGGGGTGCGCCAGCGCGGCGGCATCTGCGTCGTCGTCGCCCACCGGCCCTCGGCGCTGGCCGCCGTCGACCTCATCCTGATGATGGCCGATGGACGGGCCCAGGCCTTCGGGCCGAAGGACGAGGTCCTGAAGCGTGTGATGCGCCCGGCGCCGGTTACCGCCGAGACCCGTCCCTTCGAAGCCCGTGCCACCCCCGGCACGCTCCAGTCCAGCCCTTTGCAGTCCGGTCTCTTGCAGGAACGCGCGTGATGGCCCTCGCCCTCGATTCCGACATCCCCGGCTCCGCCCCCGCGGGTCCGCGTCCCACCGCCCATGGCTCGATCCGCCGTCACCTCGCCCTCAGCCTCGGCCTCGGCGCGGCCCTGGTGGTCGGCGTCGGCGGCTGGGCCACCGTCACGCAGATCTCGGGCGCGGTGATCGCGCCGGGCCAGCTCGTGGTCGAATCCGACGTGAAGAAGGTCCAGCATCCCACCGGCGGCGTCGTCGGCGAATTGCGCGTGCGCGAGGGCGCGCGGGTCAAGGCCGGCGACGGGGGCGCCCGGCGGCGGTCCGCCAGGCCGGACTCTGGCCGGCCTAGACGTAGAATCGCATCTCGTCGCCCTTGTAGGCCGAGGCGATGCACCAGGGCATGAGGGTGAAGGCGATCGTCACGATGCCCGTGTAGGTGATCATGAGCCCTTCCTCGTCGAGGGCCGTCGAATCCGGGGTGAGGCCCGGATCGCCGAGATGGGACTTGGAGACGATCACCATGGCGGAGAACACCAGCCAGTCCGGCACCGCCTCCTCGGCGCAATCCTTCGGCCAGTCGAGGCGCCC
>NZ_JAKSXV010000114.1 GCF_022829345.1 Methylobacterium sp. J-090
AACACCCAAGAGACAAAAACAGTGGATCATCCAGCCAAAGCCGGATCATCCATCCGATAAATCGTCTCCAAGATGTACCGGCACCGCCGCCAGACCCTCAAGTCCCGCTGGCCGCCGCCGATGACCGGGGTATACGGACCTCCCATCGCCCCGTCAACACCCCAGATGACAGGGAGGCGAAATTTTTGCGGCGGGCCCGGCGAAAGCCGCCCTTGCGCCTCCTGGGCCGCGCAAGGGGCACTTCCGGCAGGATATGCCATCCCTCGACCCCCAAAACCCCTCCCCTCCCCCGCGCAGCCACCCTCGGACACCGCTCCGCACGCATCCTGCGTCGCGAAGCCCCCCTCCCCCGCTGCTCAGGTGGAACGATCGTTCCGGGACCGCAGGGCATCGCGCAGGGTGTAGGCGAGTGCACCGAGCACCATGGCCGCGAGGGTGAACCAGGTCAGTGCGTAGACGAGGTGGTTGTCGGGGAACGCCACGATGGTGAGGCCGCCGAGCGGCAGCCCACCGGGATTGGGCGTCGCGTCGGCATCGACGAAGTACGGTGCCGCCCCCGGGAGCCCGCGCGCCGCCGCGATGCCTGCGACATCCCGCGAGTACCAGCGTCCCCCGGCCGGATCGTTGCTTCGCAGAAAAGCGCCGCCGGGTTCGGTGAGGCGCAGGAGCCCGGTGACGCGCACGGGGCCGGTGACCTGGCCCGCCGCCCGCGTGGCGGGGTCGCGCCGCTCCTTCGGCACGAAGCCGCGATTGATCAGGACCGTCCGGCCCTCTCCCTCCAGGGGGGTCAGCACCCAGAACCCCGGTCCGGCCTCGGTCACGGCCTGGACCAGGGTCTCGCGGTCATGGGCGAACACGCCGTCGGCGAAGACGCGGGCATAGGGATCGCAGGGACAAACGATCGGGGCCGCGACGGCGGCGGCGTGGATGCGGGCGTCCACGCGGGCGACGAGGTCGTGCTTCCAGGCGCGGCGCTGGAGCTGCCAGGTCCCGAGGGCGACGAGCGCCGCCGCCACGAGACAGGCGCCGACGGCAAAGCCCCACAAGCCCGGACGCAAGCGGGCCGCGCTCATCGAACGCGGCCCGTTTGCAGGATCGACACGACCGCCATCATCGAACGCGGCCGACCGTAGAAAATCAATGCTGGTGCTGGTGCGGCGGCGGGGCCGCCGTCCCCGGCTCGACCGGCACCGATTCGGCTGCCGGCATGTGCATGCCGTGGTCGGCGGGCATCATGTTGGTGTCGAGATGGTACATCACCCAGACCGAGCCCACGAGGGTGATGAGCACCAGGGTCAGGGTGAAGATCAGCGCCAGGATGGTCCAGCCGCCCTCGGACTTCGTGTTCATGTGGAGGAAGTAGACCATGTGGACCACGATCTGCACCACGGCGAAGCCCATGACGACGATGCCGGTGAGGCGCGGGCTCCCGAGCACGTCGCTCATCACCAGCCAGAACGGGATCGCGGTCAGCACCACCGACAGGAGGAAGCCCGTCATGTAGCCCCGGAACGAGCCGTGGCCGCCCGGCTCCTCGTGCACCTCGCGGCCGCTGCCGCGCGTGTGCAGGTCCTCCGATGCGACGCTCATCTAAAGGACTCCCATGAGGTAGACGAAGGTGAACACGCCGATCCAGACCACGTCGAGGAAGTGCCAGAACATCGACAGGCACATCAGGCGGCGCTTGTTCTCGTCGCCGAGCCCGCGCATCTGGACCTGCACCATCAGGATCACGAGCCAGACGATGCCGAGGCTCACGTGCAGGCCGTGGGTGCCCACCAGGGTGAAGAAGGCCGACAGGAACGCGCTGCGCTGGGGCGTCGCGCCCTCATGGATGAGGTGCTGGAACTCGTAGAGTTCGAGGCCGATGAAGCACAGGCCGAACAGGCCGGTGACGGCGAGCCAGAGCTGCATCCGGCCGCGCTTCTCCTTCTCCATCTCCAGCATGGCGAAGCCGTAGGTGATGGAGGAGAACAGCAGCATCGAGGTGTTGAGGGCGACGAGCTTGAGGTCGAACAGGTCCTTCGGCGACGGCCCGGCGGCGTAGTTGCGCCCGAGCACGGCGTAGACCGCGAACAGGGCCGCGAAGATGAGGCAATCGCTCATCAGGTAGAGCCAGAAGCCCAGCATCGTCCCACCCTCGGGATGGTGCTTGCCGTGCGTGTCGACGAAGACCGGGGTGTCCCCCGGCCCCTTGAAGTCGTCGGCGGTCAGGGCCGCCGTGGAATGCGCTGCCATGGTGCTCAGACTCGTTCCGCGAGAAGGGCCGTGCGCGCATTCTCCGTCCGGACGACCTCGTCGGCGTGAATGTAGAAGTCGCGGGCGTAGTTGAAGGTGTGGCCGATGGTGACGACCACCAGCGCCGCGAAGGTCAGGGCCGCGAGCCACCAGATGTACCAGATCATCGCGAACGAGAAGACGATGGAGATCATGCCGAGGATGAGGCCCGTCGCGGTGCCGCGCGGCATGTGGATCTTGCTGAAGCCGCTCACGGGCCGGACGTAGCCGCGCTTCTTCATGTCCCACCACGCGTCATGGTCGTGGACCACGGGCGTGAAGGCGAAGTTGTAGTCCGGCGGCGGCGACGAGGTCGCCCATTCGAGGGTGCGGCCGTTCCACGGATCGCCGGTGAGGTCGCGCAGTTCCTCGCGCTTGAGGAAGCTCACCACCAGGGTCACGATGAACGACGCGATGCCGAGCAGGATCAGGAAGGCGCCGAAGGCCGCGATGACGAACCAGATCTGCAGCGACGGGTCGTCGAAGTGCTGGACCCGGCGCGTCACGCCCATGAGGCCGAGGATGTAGAGCGGCATGAAGGCGAACCAGAAGCCGGTGAGCCAGAACCAGAACGACATCTTCCCCCAGAACGCGTCGAGCTTGTAGCCGAAGGCCTTCGGGAACCAGTAGGTGATCCCGGCCAGCATCCCGAACAGCACGCCGCCGATGATGACGTTGTGGAAGTGGGCGATGAGGAACAGGGAGTTGTGCAGCACGAAGTCGGCCGGGGGTACGGCGAGCAGCACGCCGGTCATGCCGCCGACGGTGAAGGTCACCATGAAGCCGACGGTCCAGAGCATCGGCACGTCGAAGTCGATGCGGCCCTTGTACATGGTGAACAGCCAGTTGAAGATCTTGGCGCCCGTCGGGATCGAGATGATCATCGTCGTGATGCCGAAGAACGAATTCACGCTGGCGCCCGAGCCCATGGTGAAGAAGTGGTGCAGCCAGACGAGGTAGGACAGGATCGTGATCACCACGGTCGCGTAGACCATGGACGCGTAGCCGAAGAGGCGCTTGCGCGAGAAGGTGGCGGTGATCTCGGAGAACACCCCGAAGGCCGGCAGGATCAGGATGTAGACCTCCGGGTGACCCCAGATCCAGATGAGGTTCACGTACATCATCGGGTTGCCGCCGAGGTCGTTCGAGAAGAAATGCGTGCCCACGTAGCGGTCGAGGGACAGCATCGCCAGAACGGCGGTGAGGATCGGGAAGGCGGCGACGATGAGGATGTTGGTGCAGAGCGCCGTCCAGGTGAAGATCGGCATGCGCATCATGCCCATGCCGGGGGCCCGCATCTTCACGATGGTGGCGATGAGGTTGATGCCCGAGAGCAATGTGCCGATGCCGGCGATCTGCAGGGCCCAGATATAATAGTCGACGCCGACGCCCGGACTCATGGCGGGCCCCGAAAGCGGCGGGTAGGCGAGCCAGCCCGTGCGGGCGAACTCGCCGACGAACAGCGAGGCCATCACCGTCACGGCGCCGGCCACCGTCATCCAGAAGCTGAAATTGTTGAGGAACGGGAAGGCCACGTCGCGGGCGCCGATCTGGAGCGGCACGACGAAGTTCATCAGGCCCGTCACCAGCGGCATCGCGACGAAGAAGATCATGATCACGCCGTGGGCCGTGAAGATCTGATCGTAGTGGTGCGGCGGCAGGTAGCCCTCGTTGGGGCCGAACGCCATGGCCTGCTGGGCGCGCATCATCAGCGCGTCGGCAAAGCCCCGCAGGAGCATGACGAGGGCCAGGACGATGTACATGATGCCGATCTTCTTGTGATCGACGCTCGTGAACCAGTCCCGCCACAGGGGTCCCCAGAGGCGGAAATAGGTGAGTCCGCCGAGCACCGCGAGACCGCCGAGGCCGACCATGGCGAAGGTGATGAGCAGGATCGGCTCATGCAGGGGCACGGCGTCGAGGGTCAGCCGCCCGAACAGGAGCTTCTGAAGGTCCGGATTGGAGAACATGGGCCTGTCTCGTGAGAGGAGTGCCGAATGGGGCTGCGGGCGGGCGTGAGCGTCCGCGCTACTTGTTGAGCTGGCCGGGGGCGACGGGATCGGCTCCCGCGGGCCCGTCGCTCTTGGTTCCGTCGCTCTTGGTTCCGTCGCCGGCCGGGGCGGCGGGGGTCGCGTCCCCGGTCGCATGACCGGAATGATCGTGTCCCGAGTGGTCCGCTCCCGAGTGCGGCTTGACCTCGGGCGCTATGGATTTCGGCTTCATGCCCTGGGGCTGCTCGGGGCTGTGCGAGGAGCGCCCGGAACCGCCCACGGTGGCGGCGTTGCCCTCGTCGCCGCGCTCGGCGTAGCGGTTGTCGTATTCGAGGCGGGCGCGGTTGGCGTGGCTGTCCTTGCCGGCGCCGCCCTTGGCGTCGATGGCCATCATCTCGTGCATGCACATCTTGCCCGGCACGGCGCACATGTTGAGGACCTGCCCGTAGAGGCCGGGCGCCACCGAGGAGAAGAACGTCACGGGCTCGCGCTCGCTCGGCCGCTCGAGTTCGAGGTAGGCGTCGCGGCTGAGCGGCTTGTTCGCCGCCTTGGCCTTGGCGACCCATTCGTCGAAGCCGGCCTGATCGAGGCCGACGAAGCGGAAGTTCATGCGCGAAAAGCCCGAGCCGCTGTAATTGGCCGACATGCCCTCGAAGGTGCCGGGCTTGTTGATCACCGCGTGCAGCTTCGTCTCCATGCCGGGCATGGCGTAGATCTGCCCGGCCAGCGCGGGAATGAAGAACGAGTTCATCACCGTGGCGGCCGTGATCTTGAAGGTGATGGGCACATCGACGGGGGCGGCGATCTCGTTGACGGTGGCGATGCCCTGATCTGGGTAGAAGAACAGCCACTTCCAATCGAGTGCGACGACCTCGATGACCAGGGGCTTCACGTCCTTCGGCAGGGGCCGCGACGCGTCGAGGCGGCTGAGCGGCCGGTACGGATCGAGGGTGTGGGTGCTGATCCAGGTCAGCGCGCCCAGAGCGATGACGATCACCAGGGGGGCCGACCAGATCAGCACCTCGAGATGGGTCGAGTGATGCCAGTCGGGCTCGTAGGCCGCCTCCTTGTTCGACTGGCGATAGTGCCAGGCGAAGAACAGGGTCACGAGGATCACCGGGATGATGATCAGCAGCATCAGTCCGGTGGAGGCCAGGATGAGGTCGCGCTGCCGCATGGCGATGTCGCCCGACGGCCGCATGAGCACCATGTTGCAGCCGGACAGGAGGCCGAACACGGGCAGGAGGAGGAGCGTGCGAAGGATTCTGACGGTCATGGGATCGGCTGACGCGGACTCGATGATGCCGCCCGTGCCGTGCCGCCGATGAGCGTCACGTCGAACGTGCCGCCTAGTGCGATGCAACAGACCGGCCTGACAAGGGGAAAGGTATGCTCTCAGGTAGGCGCTCGGAGCATAGCCAAACCCTTTCCCCCGAGGCAATGTCCCTTACCGCCTCAGGGGCACCGTGACGGGTGCGACAGGGCGGCGGGCCTTGCGCTTTGACGCGGGCCCGCCTCAGGCCATAATCAGCACACCGACGGGGCGCGGCGCCGCGTGCGAGGCCGCCGCCCTCCGGACCTCAGATCCGCCCTCCGGGCACCAAGCCGGCCCGCATTCCGGGCCCCAAGCCAGTGAGCACACGTGCCCCGATGAGCGCAAACACCGCAGTGCCGTCCTCGTCGGAGGCGGAGCGCCACGCCCACGAGACCTCCTCGGACCACACGGTGGCGCCGGGCGAGATCGCCATCGGCGTGGTGATCGGCCGCGCCGCCGAGTATTTCGACTTCTTCGTCTACGGCATCGCCTCGGTGCTGATCTTTCCGAAGGTGTTCTTCCCGTTCGCGACCCCGCTCGCCGGCACGCTCTATTCCTTCGCCCTGTTCGCCCTCGCCTTCGTCGCCCGGCCCATCGGCTCGGCGATCTTCACGGAGATCGACCGGCGCCACGGGCGCGGGGTCAAGCTCACCATCGCGCTGTTCCTTCTTGGCGGCTCCACGGCGGCCATCGCGTTCCTGCCGAACTACGCGACGCTCGGCGCCACCACGATCTGGCTGCTCGCCGCCTTCCGTTTCGGCCAGGGCCTGGCGCTGGGCGGCGCCTGGGACGGTCTGGCGTCGCTGCTCGCGCTCAACGCCCCCGAGGGTAAGCGGGGCTGGTACGCGATGATGCCGCAGCTCGGCGCGCCCATCGGCTTCATGCTGGCCTCGGCCCTGTTCGCGTTCTTCCTCGCCAACCTGTCGGAGGCGGACTTCCTCGATTTCGGCTGGCGCTACCCGTTCTTCGTCGCCTTCACCATCAACGTGGTCGCGCTGTTCGCCCGCCTGCGCCTCGTGGCGACGGAGGAATTCGTCCGCCTCATCGAGATGCGCGAGCTCGAGCCGACGCCGGTGTTCGAGACCGTGCGGGTCCATGGCCGCGACATCCTCGTCGGCGCCTTCGTGCCCCTGGCGAGCTTTGCGTTGTTCCACCTCGTGACGGTGTTCCCGATCTCGTGGATCAACCTGTTCACCCAGCGCTCGGTCGGCGAGTTCCTCATGGTGCAGTTCGCCGGCGCCATGGTGGGGGCCGGCGCCATCGTGATCTCAGGGATCGTCGCCGACCAGATCGGGCGGCGCACCCTGGTGGCGGTCGCGGCCGGCCTGATCCTGCTGTTCGCCCTCGGCAGCATCGTCGCCCCGCTGCTCGTCGGCGACAGCGAGGTCGGGCAGACCATCTACGTGCTCGTCGGCTTCGGCCTGCTCGGCCTGTCCTACGGCCAGACCTCGGGCTCGGTGACGAGCAACCTCGGCACCCGCTACCGCTACACCGGCGCGGCCCTCACCTCGGATCTGGCCTGGCTCATCGGCGCCGGTTTCGCGCCGCTCGTGGCGCTGAGCCTGTCGAGCGAGTTCGGCCTCGCCTGGGTCGGCGTCTACCTGCTGTCGGGTGCCGTCGCGACCCTCGCCGCTCTGGGCTACAACCGGCGCACCACGGCGGCGGGCTGAGCGGAACGCCGTTCCACGAGGGCGTGGAACGGCGCGTCCCGCCTCACGCGGACCGATCGCGCCCGGCCTCGGGCGCGGCGTCCTCGTCCTCGTCATCGGCCGTGGGGATCGCGTAGCGGTCCGTGAGCCAGCGCCCGAGATCGACGTCGGCGCAGCGTGCCGAGCAGAACGGCCGGAACTCCGCCTTGGCCTTCTTGGCGCAGATGGGGCAGGCTTCCTCGGGGGAAGTAGGCCAGGGAATCGGGCCGGTCATGGGATAGTCCCCCAAGCTTCGCGAACGGGAAAACCCTCGCCTTCCAAGAGGCTTAGGGTCTCATAGAGCGGCAGCCCGACGACCGCGCTCTGCGAGCCGACGAGCTTGACCACGAAGGCGGCGGCGAGCCCCTGGATGGCGTAGCCGCCAGCCTTGCCGCGCCATTCCTCCGAGGCGATGTAGGCCTCGATCTCCCGGCCCGACAGGCGCTTGAACCGCACCCGGGTCTCGACGAGGCGCTCGCGCCGGGTCCCCTTCGGCGAGAGCAGGCACACCGCCGTGTAGACCCGGTGCTGGCGCCCCGAGAGCAGGCGCAGGCAGTCGGCCGCCTCGTCGGCCACCTCGGCCTTCGGCAGGACGCGGCGCCCCACCGCCACGACGGTATCGGCTGCAATCACAAAGGCTTGGCGCATGTCGTCCCGCCGCCGCGCCGCGTCGCCCGCGACGCCGAGCTTGTCGCGGGCGAGGCGCCGGGCGAGCTCGCGCGGCGTCTCGGACTTGCGCGGCGTCTCGTCGACATCCGCCGGCAGCAGCGCATCGGGCTCGATCCCGACCTGCTGCAGAAGGGCGAGGCGCCGGGGCGACGCCGAGGCGAGGACGAGGCGGGCCGCCTGCGGCGGGGGCGGGATGGGAGCGTCGGCCATCGTCACGTGCGAACCGTCATGCGAAATAAGGTATCCACCGGAAGAACTTAGGAGGAAATCGATCGGCCCCGGACGGAACCGCCCGGCGCGCCGCCGGACGCTATCGGAATCCGACCCGAATGGGAACGCACGCCCCCCGCCATCAAGGCCGTGGACAACGCGACCGTCTCTGGTATGGTCCCGATCGCGGCCCCCACAGCCGCACCGCCGGCCCAGGGCCGCGGCTCGCGGGCGTAGTTCAGTGGTAGAACGTCAGCTTCCCAAGCTGAATATGAGGGTTCGATTCCCGCCGCCCGCTCCATTTACTTTCAGGTACTTAGCGCCGGTTTCTGGTATCTCCGCCCCGATGGATACCAGTTTGGATACCAGCCTCAGGGCATATCCTCCTAGGCTTTGATCGCTCTGCAGACGACCCCTTCACAGATCCCTCAGCGATTCGGCGTCCTCGTCCGACATCTCCGCGAACCCGGCCTCGGGCTTTCTGGGCTTGGCGAACATCTCGTGCCGGACCCTGGGCTTCGCGCTCTTGATTACGTCGGCCGCGAGCTCCGCGAAGGCGCGGTACGTGGATGCCTCGCGATAGGTCGTCACCTTCCCGTGCCGGAATACCGCCACGCGGTGCAGGTCCGTCATCTCGGCAAGCGGCTTCCTTGAGATGACGCAGGTCTCCAAGGGCCACGTGAACGAGTGCTTCATGAACTTCACGACGGTGCCGTAGCGCGTCTCAGGGTCTCCCTTCGAGACGACGGGCTCCCGTACGATGCGCGCCTCGAAGGGCCGGCCAAGCAGGAACTCCCTCACCCCGTCCTCCATGCGGCAATTGAGGAAATGGGGATCGCACTCAAGCTCCTCCCTCCTGCGCGTGATCCATGTCTGTACGGGAACCCTCAAGCCCGGCCACCACGGCACACGCTTCCGAAGGGTGACTGCGACGAATATATGCGACTTCCACATGTGCGTTCACTGAGATGGCATCCAGAAGCAGATTCCGTCCCCAGTAACCCTAGGTTCTTACCTCCACGTAATTATTGCCCCCTATCCAAGGTGGCATGTCGCTTTATCCCATCGCACCGATCTACCCGATACGTCCTTTCCTGGAGGAGAACTTCCAGTCGTATTGGACATCATCCGAGGTCGGGCAGCCCTGGCAGGTCGAGCGGGAAGCAAAGATCATGGAGTGCCGGCGGGCGGTCTCAACACCGTCAGACCTGATGAGGCGCGGGATCGAGATGAGGCGGTTGAAGGATGCCCTCGACCGCATGCCGCATCCGTCGTGGGGTGAGGCGCCCCCGATGTCCCGGTCGGGCATCAGGCCGCGCACCGATCTACGGTACGTCGGGACCTACGTCATCGTGGAGTTGACGGCTGACGAGTGTGCGCACCTTTCCCGCGAGATGATCCTGGCAGACGGCGAGCGGGGCAATCCTTCCGACTGGCATAACAGTCTCGCGAACTTCGGCATGAGCGCCGGATGCGGAGGTGGGGGTAAACCGACCAGGGAGAAGATGCGTGTGCTGGTCGAGGACCTGGCAGAATTCCGCACGAATGAACGGTGCACGTCCGGCGAGTGGGGCTCGCTCATCGACGGGCTGTGCCGAACCAGGGACGACGAGCCCCGCATCCGAGGCCTGTTCGAGCAGGCCTCGGGCATCACCGACGAGATGTTGTGGGGCCTGAAGGAATCCGCTCAGGCGCACGAGAAGGCACGGGCGGCCATCGAGGCGCTCAACCTGCGGCGTGAGGAGCTCTACACAGCCGGCACGGACGCCCCCCGGGCTCACATCAACTGGCGGCTGTTTCACCCTGTCGAAGCGCCCGAGACCTAGCGCCTCTCCCGGCCGACGAACTCTCCCCCGCACGCCGGGCACCTCACGACCACGTTCAAAGCGGCCGCCTGCAACTTCTCGACCGCCGCCGCGGCCCGCCCGGCCGGCAGCACCTGCTCGATCAGGACGCAATCCTCGGCCCGGTAGATCTTATCGGCCCCGAACGCGAACACCCGGGAGGCGACATCGTCGCTGAAACTGACCTGCGCGGGCGTCGGGGTCGGGTGCCCCCATACCGCCGAGGTGATCCACCAAAACTCTTCTCGGCCGCTCATGGGGTCGCCTTCCTCCGGTGGGCGAGCGCCCGGACGGCGGCCGCCAGGATGGCACGGCACTCGCGATGGACCCCGTCGCCCGGGGCGAGGTCCTCGTCGCAGCAGCAGGGCGTCTCCTCCGGGGGCCACTCCGTGCGAAGGCGCTCGCCGTCGGGGCCGTTGTAGTCCGGGCCGAGCGAGGCATGCCCCGTGAGCGCGCACAGGCCTGAGGTGACGTAGAACCCCGGCAGGGCAAGGGCGACGAACTTGCGGGCTTCATCGAGGCTTGCCGTGTAGGCGGGGATGGATTCTGGCGGGTATACGGTGGTCGCAGTAGGAATCCCCATTCCTACCAGCACGAGTTCCAATCCAGCGTCTACCACCAGATCCAAGCCGCCCGGTTCTGAGAGTTTCACGTGAAGATAGGCTAGCCGGTTGTCCATCTCGGACCGCCCGATGGCAGAAGTATCGAGTTCCTTCATCGTGTTTCTCCCTGATCGAGCCGCTCCATGGCTCCCTTATTTGAGGTCTGCTCGCCCTGCACGGTGCGTCGGGCGAACGCCAGGCCGGCCTTCCATCCGTGGCGGGCAGCGGCTGTCTTGGCGTCCATGAACAGGTAGTGGAGGGGGTGCTCCTCCATGTCGAACTTCTGGTCCTTCGCCCACGTCTCCCACGCCTCGATCTCCTCGTCCAAGCACGGGGTCAGCGCTTCCTCCGGGTGTGCGCCAGCGTGCTGCCCCTCTCGCCAGGTCAGGTACGCCTCGGCGCCGTCGAACAGGTCGGTCCAGTGGGGGTGGACGAAGTCGCCCTTGCCGGGGGCGCCGGCCTCGCCGCGGGTCAGCCCGATACCGGTCATGTCGATCATGCCCTCGGCGTCGAAGGCATGCTGGTACCCGGCGGCCTCCAGCAGCTTCCGGATCTCGTCGTAGGCGGGGGCCGAGATGGCGAGCTCGGCAACGGTGTGGGTGTGCGTCCGGGTCATGCTGTGCTCCTGTCCTGCCAGTCCGGGTTGACCGCGGCGAGCGCCCGCAGCAGGTCGCGCCCCCTGCGCGTCAAGCCCACCTCGCCGTGGTCATCGACGTCCCGGAACCATGTGCGACCCCGGCGGTGGCCGCGGCCGAAGCTCTCCAGCAGGTCCTCGTAGTCGACCTCGCCAAGGGTGCCGCCCTCGACGCAGCCGGCCGCGGTAGCGTGATCGCAGTCCTGCTCCATCAGGGTGTCGACCGCCCAGTAGACGAAGAGGCGGTCTCCATCTGGGACGCCATGGGCCGCGAACACCGGGGCGAGCTGAGCGATGGCGAGGGTCTCGCGCTCGGTCATGCGAGCCTCACAGAGTAGGTGCCGTCCCCATGGTGGGTGGTCACCTCCACGTCCTGATCGCCCAAGAAGACCTCGCCCTCGGGCCTGACGGTCAGGTTGGCGAGCACGTCATCGACGGTCATCCCCGCGGGCGGGGTCCACTTGCCATTCTCGACCGCGGCCCTGATCCAGTCGTGGAGAGCCGTCCCGACATTGCTGACCGGCTTGGTGGTGATTTCAGGAGCCATAGGTCGGGCACTCCTCTTCGGTTGGGCGGCGACCGCGGACGCTCCCCTCCAGGCAGTCCGCGTAGGGCATGCCGCAGGGGCACCGGGATTCCTCCGGGTAGCTCTCTTTCGAGACGCCCTCGACCTTCCACCGGTCGATCTCGGCGAGGGTCTGCTTGACGTTAGCGTGCATCGTCTCGGGCCACTCGTCGTGGAACATCTCCCGCAGGCCGTTCCCGTCTCGCCAGGAAACCTTCAGCAGGTTGCGGAGCTCGACCTGCGTCAGGGTAATGGTCTCCGGATCGGCCTCCTTCGCCGGATCGGCCTCCTTCGCCAGCAGCTCGTGAAGGCGCTTGTCGATGCAGGTCAGGCAGACGTAGCCTTCCATGGCGTCGACCCGGAGAGGGGTATGCTTCCGCTCCCCGCAGCTGGCGCATCGCGTGGCCTGCTCGTGCCGGAACCGTGCGGACCGAAGCTCGGTGACGGCTTCGTTGCGGCCGCGGTTAGCCTCGACGATGCCTTCACGCATCCGGTCCCGGGCGTCCCGGATATGCGCGACGCAGGCCGGAACGTCGACGAGGTACTCGCGCTCGGCGAAGCGGTCCGGATTCCTGCGGTAGAACTCTGACCCATCGGGGGTGAGCCCGATCAGGGCGTCTTCGGCCGCCTTGGCGCGGGTGGCCTCTTCCTCTCGCCGGGCCCGCTGCCAGTCGACCCCATCCATGAGCTCCAGCACCCGCGAGGCGAGCTCGTCCTTCGTGCGGTTCATGAGCGAGCGCCGGGTGACGCGGGAGGTGACCTCGAAGACGGGCATCAGCTTACGACCTCCCAGTCCTCGGCGAGGATGTCCGTCGGGCTCAGGTCCCTCGGCTCCCACTCGTCTTCGCCGGGGGAGAAGGTCCACTGAGCCTTCAGGGTGCCTCCCTCGATCCGCCAGCACGAGTCGTCCTCCCACCCCTTCCGGTGGATGCGTGCCCCTTCGGTGCGCGCCAGGTACAGGGCCGAGCTGAAGTCCATGCCGTCGTCGGCGGCGGCGTCGCCGTAACCGGAAGCGTGCCCCCGGTACCGGGCGATCAGCCCCTCGACGCGGGCCTCCGAGAACTCGGCGCCGGCCCAGGCCTCGATGACGTGGATCACCTCGTGAACCATCGTGTCGGCGATGGTCTCGGCAAGCTCGGCCCGGGTCCCGTCGGTCACGGCATGCGACAGCAGGATCGCCGACAGGTCGATGGCGCAGAATGCCTTCCCGTCCGGGAAGGGCTTGCCCTCCTGGTGCAGGTAGGCCGCGAAGCCCGGCATGAAGTCGTGCTGGCGGAACTCGACGGTGATGCCCGAGGGCGTGACGTGCTCGCCCATGATCAGGCCGTCGCCTGGGCCGTGCCGGGGATGCGATCAATCAGGGCGACGTCGCCGTTGGCCAGGGCGAGCGCGGCCGCTGACACCTTCGCCCCGAGCTCGCAGTTCGAGAACGTCGCGAAGACCTCCTCGTTGTCGACGTCTTCCTCCCAGACGAGGTGGCAGATCTCCGCGTCCTGATCCTTGCACTGGGTCCATTCGGTCAGTCGGTAAGCCATGGTCAGGACCTCCTTGATGCTGCTGCGCGCTGGGCCGCCCGGTTCATCTGCGTGGGAATCCGCAATGGATACGGGGTGACCTTCCGGGACCGGGACGTCACCTCGGCCGCCAGCTTCTCGGAGATGCGGCCCAGCATCGCTTGGATCGCCAGAAATCCGGCGGCGGACGCCTGCTGGAACGCGTCGGGTTCCGCCGGCGCCTCGGCGATGCCCCTAAGCATCTCGGCCTGCGCTGGCGTCGCGACGTAGACCGACGTACCGCCGAGGGAGACGCCGGAGAACGTCGGCTGGACGACCTGCCCCTTCTCGCGGGCGCCCTTGAGCAGGGCCCGGTAGCCGGCCTCGTCCTCGCAGTAGATTCCCGGTGGCATGGCGCCCGGCAGGATCTCGTGCGTGAGCGGGTCGCGGTCTGCGGCGGTGTAGGCGGACTTGTCCCAGCAGGTCGCCATGGCTCAGGCCTCCTCGGTCAGGAGGGCGGCGAGCTCGCGCTGCAGGGTCCGGCGGCCGGCCTTCACGCCGAGGCGCTGCCCGGCGGTGATGCCGTCCTGGTAGATGTTCCAGATTGCCGTCAGCAGATCGGCGGACGGCACCGGACCGGTGAACCTCTTCCCGACCCGATAGACGCACTTGCCGTTGACGAAGAACGCCCACTGGTTGACCGAGGTCAGCCCGTCCTGGGTGTCCCACTCCCGCACCTGCACGGTGCCGTTGGCGATGGTGGCGACCAGTTCGCCGGGGTCGTTCTTCCACCAGTCCTGCGGATCGATGCCGGCCTGCTCGGCATTGTGCCCGCGGATGATGGCCTCGACGTCAGCCTTGACGGAAAGGGTCAGCCAGATCCGCGCGCTGTTCTCGGCAGTGACGGTATCCGTCCGCCCGTAGGCCGCGTCCAAGGAGGGATCGAGCTTCTTGGGCTTCTTCGACTGCAACGTGCAGTGATACCCGTCGTCACGCTGGCAGCGGAGGACGTAGCCGTCGGCCTCGAATTCGATGTGGACGTGATACCGGCGACCGGTGCGCTCGGACAGGGCCGAGACGGTATCGTCCAGCACCTGCTTGATGAGCTCGGCCGGTAGGTGGTCGCGGTAATCGAAAGCGGTGGCGGTGTCTGCGTCGGCCATAGGTCATCCTCGCGATAGTCAGGCGAGGAGTTGGCGGACACACCTTCGGCCGTTGGACCCAGCATGGCGGGAGTGGACCCCGTCACTGGCAGCCGCGCCCTCTCCGGGGGCACTATCAACAGGTATAGGTTGGCACCGTCGATTCGAAAAGGTGACCCACTTGACATGGCAGCTTACAAGCTCAATTTTCTGTGCATGCCCGGAAACGGAGCAGATCGACGGGTTTGGCATTCGCCGGCCCCGCTGATCGTACCCCCCTCGGGGGGCAAACCTTAGTTTAAGTCGTGGGCCACTCCGCCTGTGACGATCCCCCATATCGGGGGGCAGACCAAAGGCCCTGCCAAAACGGCGGGGCCTTTCTCGTTTACGGGTGGGTGCTATCCAGGGCACATGAAGATCGCGCTCACCTACGTCGACGTCGCCACGTTCCACGTTCCGGACGGCTGGATCGCCGTCGGTCATCTCGATGACGGCCCGGCCGTGCTGGCCTACGACCCGGCCCGGATTCCCAATTCCGTCCTCGATGGCGTCCCGACCCCGCTCGACCCGGCTGAGGTCAACCCGGTGCTCGCCGGCGCCATCGAGGACGCGGCGACGCGACTATGGGTGGAGGGTTGGAGCTTCGCGCTCGCGGAATCCTTCGCGATCAATCGTCGGGCGCTGCAGCGGGACCGGCTCGCCAAGAACCCGCTTCACCCAAACATTCTGCGAACCCTAGGCGCCGTCTCGGAAGGCCCTGATGCCGAGGGCATGGGGCGCATCCTTCGGGCCCTGGCCGCGTACGCCACGTCATACGGCGAGGGGCACGCGATGCTGGACCGCATCGACGATGCCGGCCGGGTGGCGCGGAACGCCATCGAGGCCCTCCGTCAAGTCCACACGGGACGCCCGATCCGTCCGGAACCTGAGGATAGAGACAAGTCTAAGGACTGAGGTCTCCATTCATTAGGACGCGCCTGCTATATCAGCGTGTTCCCTACCGCCTGAGGCTCAAGCCACACGCGGCAACCCGGTGCAACCGAACATGCCCACGCGCGAAGCGCTTCGTTGCGAACCCCTTGAGTACGTCCTCTCCGGAGAGACCGGCTACTACCGGGACGCCCCCCACCGAGACCTGCTCCCCCGCCTCATTCAGCTCGCCCCGTCCCTCGCCGTCGAGGACAAGGCGCTCGTCCGGGAGGAGTGCCACAACGACCGGCTGCTGTCTTGGATCGTCATGGGCATGTACCGTTCATGCATGCGGCGCGTCGCCGTACACAAGAATCCGTTCCTCGGCGACCGGCGATTTCTCGACGAGATTCTGCAGGCCTTTCTCTCGCTCCAGCGCACGCTGCAGAGGATCGAGAAGGGCGAGATCGACGTCCCTGACGACACCTGGCGGACGTACTCGGACGTCCACGAGATCGCCGCGGTCTATCTCGGGCTCGCCGGTTGCCGGCAAGCGCGCCGCGCGCTCCTCGACACGATGTGGACGATGGCGCGCCAGCCCGGTGTTACGGGCAGCGCCATTGGGCGCCGGGCGTTCGGCCTGGCTATGCTGGCCCCCACGGACTGGCCCGAGAACAGCGAGGAGCTTGTCTACCCAGACATGCTGATCGTGGCCGATTGCTCGGCGGATCGTGTCCTCCTGCGCGGCGTGGCTGAGCCCCGGCGCGAGATCCACGACGACGGCATCGACAACGACCGCGCGGGTCTCCACCGCGTCCCGCCGGGGCCGACGCTCGACCGCCTGATCCGGCAATCTCTGGCGGAGCCGCTCGGGAAGCCTGGCGTTGTCGTCTTCCCGAAGTCGATCCTCGACAGCATCGGCAAGGGGGAGAACAAGCGCGAGGCGAAGGCGATCTTGGCCGACGCCCTGGGGGCTGAGCTTCCCCTCGTGCCGGTGCCGGAGGACTGGGACGCGTGGGAACGTGACCGCGTCGCGGCATTCCCGTGGGCGTTCCGTGCCATCCGCGCGTTCCGGACCGCCCAGGCCGGGCGCTCACATTTCGGGCTTGCGGTCCTGTGCCTGCATGGATCGCCGGGTTGCGGGAAGAGTGCGCTGGCCCGCGAGCTCGCCGAGAGTTGCGGTCTTAAGTTCGTCCGGTACCAGGCCGATTCCGCTTCGGAGAACTCGTACGGGGGCACGAGCGTCCGCTGGCAGAGTGGGCACCTCGGCGTCGCGGAGGCCGCCGTTGCCGGTGAGAAGAAGGCGACCGTCTGCATCTCCCATGACGAGATCGAGAAGGCGGCCGGCACACGCAAGTCAAACGGGGGGAGCCTCCACGACACCCTCCATGGCGCTTGGGAGCCCGAAACGTCTCGGTCCTGGCACAGCCCGTTCCTGCTCCACGCCGTCGACATCTCCCACCTCGTCTACATCCCGACGGCGAACAGCGTCTCTGCGCTGCCGAACTCCCTCCGGGACCGCATGACCCTCGTCGAGGTGCCCGAGCCGTCGGCCGAGCATCTGTCCATCCTGGCGCCCCGGGTCGCTCAAGAGCTCTGCCGCCAGCGTGGTCTGGATGAGGGGTGGGCCTCTTTCGATTCCATTGAGTGGGAATCCCTGCGCGAGGGCTGGAAGGGCGGCTCGATCCGAAGCCTGCAGGCCTGCGTCGAGCTCGTGTTCCGCGTCCGTGACGAGCTTCCGCTCGCCGCCCGCGGCCCGCTGAATTGAGGGGGGCGATCATGACGAACGAGAACGACCGCCTCGCCGGTCTCCAGGACTTGCAGTTCCACCTGATGCGTCTGGTGATCACCAGCAAGATCGACCCGGCCGACGCAATCGCCATCGGGACGACAATCGAGAATCTGATGGGCGCCCTCACTGATGGAGAGCCCCATGCAGAGTGAGGACCTTCATCAGATCCGCGACCGCGTCCGCGCGGCGTGGACGTCTCGGCGCGTGTGCGGCCTCTTCGGGATCGCCGCCACGCTCCGCATCGAGCGCCTGATCGCCCTCGATGCCCACGGCCACATCGAGCGCTGCGACGCGGTCCGACAGGCGCTGGAGGCCGAGGCGGTCGCATACTGCTTCCCGCGACTCCGGTGGCCGTAGAAGTCTACCGCAACCTGAGCCGGGCCGCCTTCTCGATCCGTGAAGGCGGCCGCGTCGTCGGTCACCGGCAGGACCTCGCGCTTCGAGACGTCCGGTTCATCGTCTCGGCGGCCGGCGTCATCCGCGTCCGGTCACGGCGCCAGCGCGAGGTGGTGGCCTACGCCCGAGGCGACCTGTGGGAATCCCCGCTCCTCTCGGGCGCGCTGCGGGTCCGCTTCGACCCCTACCGGTCCCCCGATTTCACTCTCCCCGACGGCAGCCCGATCAGCGCGGCCGCCTTCGCTCACTTCCTCCCGGACGGCTCCTGCTGGGCGGTCCCGTGATCCAAGGATTCCACATGCGTAACGCCGTCGTCGCCCTCGTCCTCGCCCTGATCACAACCGCCGCCGCCACCGCCGGGGAAGGCCCGTGGTCGGCGCCGAATTGGCACCTGGGGGCCACTGAGAGGCATGGGCCTTTCGTCCATACGACGAGCATGTACGTGTCGCTGGGCAAGGGGCGGACCGTGGTCGATTTGACCTGCACGATTCAGGACGTCCGAGGCGGCCGCCCCGAGAGCGTCAGGCGCACGGGGACTGCGCAGATGGCCCAAGGGGATTGGTGCGGTGGCGCCGGCGACCTTGGCACATGGTGCGTGACCCTACAGGAAGGTGCCACGCTCCAATGGTTCGACCGGACGCCTTGCGCCGGCGGCGTCGCTCAGTTCTCGACGGGCGACTGAGCCCGGGCTGCCAGGAAGGCGTCACGGCCCTTCTCGACCGCCCGCCTATCGAGGCTGCGCAGGCGGTCCCGGACGTCTCCGGCGAGGTCGGCCTCGCCGGCGGCCGCGAGGAGATCCATCGCGGTCCTGAGCGCCCATTGCTTCGCCCACGCCATGGTCCGGACCGATGGCGCTCCCTCACCGTCACGCCACCGGCGGAGCGTACGGGGGCTCTCCCCGAGGTGGTCGCACACCTTGCCTTCCCAATGAGCGCCATGGGCAGCGCGCCCCATGCGGGCGAGCATTTCGTAGGACGGGGTCTCGTCGAGATCGGGGCCGCCGTTTCCGGACATCGGATCGCTCCAGGCTGCGTGCAGGTAATCGGTAGTGGAGGTGTCCCCACTACCGATGGGGCGATCAGGCGGCTTCGAAGAGGTTCGCTTGGGGGGAGCCGGAGCCCGACCCGGGGCCGGGCCCCTTGGTCTTCAGGAGATGACGCTCCCAGGACTTGGACAGGTAGGTCAGCCCGTAGGGCGTGATGAACGACTGCGCACCCAGATCCCCGACCGCCGCCCGGACGACGAAGACCCCGAGCTTGAGGAAGGGAGCCTTGGGCACCAGGCTGCCACTTTGGTAGAACAGGAATCCGTCAGCCTTGAGCCAGCCGATGAAGGTGTTGGGCGGGGCGCCGATGGCCCGGGCCGCGTTCTGCAGGCCGTAGTGCCCCTCGGAGTTCAGGAAGGTGTCGTAGGCCTCGGCCTTGGGAGCGGCCACGGCGAGCACGGCGTCCTTCTCGATCAGGGCCTGATCCTGCTGGGCGACGGTGGCCTGGAGGGCTAGGTTCTCACGAGCGTAGTGCCCGATGACACCAAGGACCTCCAGGGCGGACGCCGGGTCCTTGAAGAGAGCCATGACGTCCATCGCCGACGGGGCGGCCGGGGCACCATAGCGGCCGGTCTTCCGGATCGACGGGAGGACCTCGTGAAACACCCACCTCTGGAACCGCGCGACCCGGTCCGCCATGGCCACGCCGAGCGAGGCGACCTGCCGACGCGTCGCGATGGCCCTGTACAGCCCCGGCTCGGTTACGACGAGGATCTCCTGCACGCCGCCAGGGGTCTGCACTGGGAACAGACCCTTCTCGTCGGGGTCGAGGCGCCGGGTCACGGCCGAGGATTCGGCGTAGCCGAGCTCGCGGGCGACGTCGCGGGTGTCGAACACCGGCTCGCCGTCGCGGGAGTAGATGCGGACGGCACGCCCGTCGAAACGAAAGCCGGCGCCCGAGGCATCGATGCCGGCGGTGATGGGAACGAGGGCACTCATCAGTTCATCCCCCGGCGCTTGAGGGCGGCCCGCTGAGTGGCGCGGCGGCGGGCCACCAGGTCGCGGCACTGGCGGAGCTTCTCCTGGAGGAATGCCTCGCGCTGGTCCCTGCTCATGCCCTCCATCTGTTCCAGCAGGGCCTCCGTATTTCTGATATCGCGGTCTTCAGCTTCGGACACGGGTGCTTCCGTTTCGTCTGGAGTACGACCGGTGGGGGTGTGGCGCCCCCGCCGGTCAGCCGACCGAATCGGTTAACCAGATTGTCCCACCGGAGAGTCTCAGGAGCAAACTTGCCCTCCAGACTCTGCCACGGCATGCTCTGCGCATGGCCACGAATCCTCACTCCGTACTCTCCGCAGCCCAATGCCGGGCAGCCCGAGCCCTACTAGGCGCCAAGCAGGGGGACCTCTCCGAATGGTCGGGGGTGGCAAAAGGGACTGTGGCCGGATTCGAGATGGGGAAGCGGCAGACAAACAGGGCAATCCTCGCGGCCCTGAGGCAGGCCTTGGAGGCACACGGCGTGCGCTTCATGGACGCCGGCGAGACGCACGGCGCGGGGGTCTACCTGGCAGGGCAAGGGTCTCCTCAGGATTGAGGAGACCCTTCCGGCCTGGCGGTGGACCGCTTCCGTAGGTTCCCAGGCAAGGCGCCCCACCGTTCCAGGCAGGCGTCCACTCCGTGCGAGGCGGCGAGCGCGTCGATCTCGGCCCGGCTCGGCTTCCTGCGCAGCCGCCCCTCCCAGTCGCAATCGCCGGGCGGGGCCTGGCCGCGGGCAGTCCTGATCCGTATCAGGGCCGTCCAGACAGTGCCTTGGCATACACCCATCGAGGCCGCGTAGGCACCGACGGAACCGGCCGAGGCGACGCCGGCCTCGACCTCGGCATCATCGAGGATGCGGACTGGGCGCCAGGCCATTAGGACCCCATGGCCTCGCGATGGTCGTCGACGGCCTTGCGATGGCTTCGCAGGGCACGGGTGAGATCGATCACCGCTTCCTGGAGATCGCCGATGATCTGCTGGTCACTGGCGTGAAACTTCATGACCGTGGGGCGCTGGACGTAGTTCGCCGCCTCGGACAGGGCCTCCTCAGGGCGGCGGCTTTGCTTCCGGTAGGCGCCGAACACGGCAGCGAACCCGCCGCCGACGATAGTCAGCAGGCCGAAGATCGCCTCCTTGTAGGGCCGGACCACCTCCCAGGTGACGGAGGCGCCGTGCAGGAAACCGTTCGACAGGTCAGCGAGGACACTCACGCACTCGGCTCCCAATACGTCCTGGCGGGCGGGTTCTCCCGCATCGCCTTCTTCCAGAGCCAGTCCGCGGTCGCGGCGTCTCGGGCTGCGAACCAGGCGCTGACAAGGTCACCCCAGGCCAGGACGCCGTATACAAAGACACCCGTCGTGACCGGCTCGTCCGGCACGATGAACATCACCGAAACGAACGACCACAGACCGGCGCCGAGGAGTGCCGTCCCGACCCGAAGCGCCGGGGTCCGTCTCCAATGGCCATTTATTAGAAGGGCCGCGATTCGGATGAGGGCGATGAGGCCGATGACGACGCCCCACTCCCTCTCTGTCGCCCATTCGGAGAAGCGAGCCCATTGGGCCCCGGTGTCGAACACGGGGCCGAGGAGCAGGGCCAGCGAGAAGGCGAGCGCGAGGAACGCGCCCTGCCACTCCATGATGCGCGTCGGCGTGAAGATCCACAGCGCCGGCTGCGCCCTGACCTTGACCACGTTCATGGGCGCCACCCGCACTGCAGGGCCCCAAATTCGTTGTGCGCGAGGGTCTCCCGCTTCCGCGCCGGGGACATCGCCGCGAGCTCGGCCGACGAGGGCCTGATCGGCTTCTCGACGGAGCAGAAGCTTCCGCCCCCAGCTCCGCCAGTCAGCGTGGAGCATGCTCCCAACGAAAACGTCAGGGCGATTGCCAGCGTCCACATCCTGATCATCTGGACCACCTCCCCAACTCGGCGGCGACCTCATCGTCCGTCCTCCCCTCTATCGATGCCTCGATGCGCTCCCGGTCCGCCTTGGCCGCGGCGTTGGCCGTCTCGACACCGGCGCGGCCTTCCCGGCGCCCGGCCGCGCGGAATCGGCCGGCGGCGAACACCAGGCCGAGCACCACGGCGCCGGCCGCCGCGAACCAGCGCGCGACCTTCGACGAGGCCAGCAGGCCCAGGGCGATCCCGCCCATGGGCGTGAACACGAACAGGGCGATCAGCCCGATCAGCGCACCGACGGGCATGTAGGTGAGGAGATCCATCCTCATGCGACGAGCCTCCCCGCCCGGTACGCCCTGATCGAGCTACCGAGGAGCGACCCGCCGACGGCGACCGCGGTGGCGCAGACGCCGGCGACCGCGATGGCCTGCCAGTGCTTCAGGCCCCAGGCGATGACGGTGGCGCCGAAACCCTCGCCGACGATGGAGGCCACGGATTCCCGCGCGGCCTTCGCGCTGTCGATCCCGCCCTTCACCTGGTCGACCGTGGACTGCGCTGTGGCCGCGTAGCCCTGGTAGACGCCGACGACGCCCAAGCCGGCCGCGCCGCCCTTGCGGAACCGGTCGCCGATCCTGGCGGCGAAGGAGGCCTGCTTGACCTCCTTCTTGGTGGCGGTCTCACGGGCGCCCTGCGAGATCTTCGGCGCGTTCTCCAGCCGGGTCACGAACTCCGGCGTGGCGACGCCGTCCCCGGTCATGCCGAGCTCGACCTGCGCCCCTGCCACGGCTCGGCGCACCTTGGGGCCGAAATCGCCGTCAACCTTGACGACCATTCCGAAGGCGTTGAGCGCCTCCTGCAGCGCCCGGACGCGCGGGTTCTTGTCTCCCAGCTTCAGCACCGTCGGATCGGCGACGACCTGGGCGGCGACCGGTGCGGCGCGCAGCTGCGCGGTCCAGGTCGCGTACCCCTCGGCCAGCTTCGTGTCGTACTCGTTCTTACGGTACGCGAGCCCGTTGTAGCCCTTCGCGAACCCGGCCCAGTCGTGGGCGCCGAGCTTCTTGAGCAGCCCCTTCGAGCGCATGAAGGCGATGCCGCAGGCCAGGTGCGCAGGCAGCCCGCCTCGGGTCAGGGCAGCATGCATCTCCACCGCGGACCCGTAGCCGGCGGCGGCGAAATTGAATCCCATGACCTGCCACAGGCCCATCGAAACGGACTGGTAGGCGGCCTCGGCATGGAGGGCGGCCGCCTTGGCAATCAGCGCGAGACGACCGGCTGACGTCTTCTGGTCGGCGTACTGCGTGGACCCAGGGCCCTGCCATTTCGGAACCGTCAGACCCTGCTTCTTCGCCGTGGCCACCAGGCCGGGGGCGAGCAGCTTGAGCCGCTTCAGGAAGATGTGCCGCTCGAAGAGCATGGCGGGCTCGATGCCGTCGGACGGATCGAGGTCTGCCGCCTCGAAAGGCCGGCCCCCGGTCTCGGTCTGGACGACGGTGAGGAGGCATGCGGGCTCGACGCCGGCTTGCGGGGAGTAGGCGACACAGGCCTGCACGATGTCGTTGGGGAGGCGCATGCCCGGCTCCGGGATGATGGAAGGCCGGCACCGCCAGGAAGCGGGAGATCCTCAGGATCAGGACAGGGTGAGGGGAGAACCCGGACCCGACGGCGCCGTGCCTGAGAAGGGGCGGCCGGCGTCTGCAACGGACACCCCCCGCGGTGCCCGCTCGTAGACTTCCCGCGGGGCATCGGCGTACCGGCGCGGTGCCATGCTCTCGTCGGTCTCGATGACCACCCGGACCCGAAGGCCTAACCGCCTCGGCCATGGAGATCGCCCTCTTGAGCGAGATCTCCTCGCGTCCGTTCATGAACCTTTTCACGAACTGGCGGCGGGTGGAGGCCAGGTTCCGGGCGATCTCGGCCGGCGTGTAGCCCTTGCCCTCGATGCGGTCCCGGACGTGATCGACGACTTCATCGCGCGCCACGACGTAGGCGTCGCTCACGCAAGGACGAACCGAACTCATGTGATGGAAAGCCCCGATCCCTGAGACCGCGCAACTGTATGGAATCGCTGCCGATTCGCCGACCTACTAGTAGGTAGGCGACGTCAAGGGCCTCTGGGACGGCTTGATGGGCGGAGCCCGCAAATAAAGTTGGCTCCTGAGGCGAGGCCGAGAATTCGATTTCAGGACCGGGTGGAGGATTCTTCAGCCCGCCTCGAAGTCACCAACGCCAGGCCTCTCATACCCGCGATGGATCGGGGGTCGCGACCTGTCTGGGTCAGCGCGGAAGTAGCGGGGTGCGCCGGATTTCCGGCGGGCTAAGACCCTCTGGTAATAGGGCAAATCCGGGTGAACATGTCTCGTAACCGTGGCGGTGTGGTGCCTGCTCGCGGTCATCGAGATCCCCATGGCCCCCCATTCAGCAGCCCAATCGCGATCCCTGGACTATCACTGGTCCGTCCCCGATCACCTCCACGATCTCCCCGGCCTCGCCACCCTCGGCAAGAACCCGTACCGGAAGGCCCGCGCCAGCGTCCTGGCGTCCGCGCTGATCGCGCACGGCACCGAACAGCCCGTGGTCTCGTACTCCCGGCGGCGCGACTGGTACGTCAATAGATTCGAGAATACCGCCTTCTCTCACAGGACCGTCGTCAACGCGGTGGACGAGGCCGTCTCGGCCGGCCTGCTGGGGCACCTAAAGGCCAAGCCTGGCGACCACCTGACCACCGGCCTGCAATCGGTCTTCTGGGCCGAGGACGCCTTGGTCGATGCCCTCGGCGACGTGACGCTGGAGTACGAGCGGGGCAGCCCCATCCGCTTGCGGGACGCCGAGGGCAACCCGATGGCATTCCGTGAGACGGAGCGCGTCGCTCGCATGCGGCGCGAGATGGACGGCATCAACGCCTACATGAGCCAGATCTCGGTCGGCATCTCCGACGAGGCCGACCCCAGCGACTGGGATGTTGGCCGGCACCGCATCCGGGCCAGGAAGGTGAAGGATGGCCGGGAGACGTGGGCGACGGTCTGCCCCACACCCGGCAACGACGTGTATCGCGTCTATGGCCGTGGCCGCTTCGACAAGGGCGGCAGGATCTACGGGTGGTGGCAGAGCCTGCCGAAAATCCGGCGGTCCGAGCTCCTCATCGATGGCGAGGTTACGTTCGAGCCCGACTTCGAGTTCATCCACCCCAAGTTGCTCTACGCGCTGCGCGGAGCCGTCCTCGTCGGCGACCCTTACGTGACCGGCGTCTTCCCTCGGGCCCATGGCAAGCTCGCCTTAAACGTGGCGCTGAACGCCTGGTCCCTCCCGCTGGCCATCAACGCGCTGCTGTTCCGGAACATCGAATCCCCGGGCGCCTGGCCTCACACCAGGTCGTACACGGAGCGGCTGGTCAACGCCGTCGTCGCCCGGAACGCGCCCATCGCCGCCGACATCGGAGCCGACCGAGGCATCGACCTGATGAACATCGACAGCGGGATCGCCGTCCGCGTTCTCAAGGCCTGCGAGAAGGCCGGCATCGAGGCTCTCCCGATCCACGATTCCTTTCGTGTCAGGGCGAGCCACGAGGGTCAGGTGACCGCCATTATGCAGCAGGTTCTTGACGTGACCCTTGTCGCGATTTCACCTTCCAGATCAAAGGGATCGTTCAAAATGGTTCCACATATGAGACTCCCCCCTTCGCCGGAGGCCCGGGATGCCTCTCTCCCGAAGGGGTCCGTGGTCTCCTCTCCTCCGGTGGTCGCCCCCGCTGCGGAGCCCGTGGTCGCCCCTTCTCCGGAGGGCCGTGGGAGTACCCCTTCCTCTTTGGAGACCCTCTCTCCGGAGGTTCTGTGCGGTCCTGGTGCCGGTGTGACCGCTCCCTTCCCGGAGGGTGAGGAGAGCCTCCTTTCCGGAGGGACCGGGTCTCCCTCTTCGGAGCCCTCGTTCCGCCCCGTCCTGCCCGTGAGACTTCTCTCCGGTCCCGTTCTCTCCGGCCCGTCGTCGACCCCGCGCCCCTTTCTCCGCCCCCTGTCTCGTCACCCGCTCCCGTCGACCGTCCCCCCCTGCCGGCCTTCATCCAGGTCCTGCTCAACGAGGAGCGAGCGCTGGCCAAAGCCGCCGCCGAGGCCTCTGCCCTGGCCGCTGCCCAGGTGAGGGAATCCCCTGTCCCCGTCCCGCGCAAAGAGAGCATGTGGGCCCCTCTGCCCCCTCGCACGGATTCCCCCGCACCGGTCAGGCAGGTGGCCGTGGCGACCGTCCCTGCGCCTCGTCCTCAGGTCCGGCCGCTGGTGAGGATCGAAATGGCGCCCGTGGCCCAGGTGGCCTCGCCGGAGCCTAAGGCGACTGCTCCGGACCCGGACAAGATTTGGGCGTCAATGTCTCGTGAGGATCGTAGCGCCCATCTCAGATCGTTGGCCGACAGGGCGAGGGCCATCAGCGAAGAAAGGAAGCGCAAGGCCGTCTCCGCCTTCAGATAGGCGTTGTCTATTGCCACGAGCCTGGTAATATACAGGGGCTCTCGGGCTCGATGAAGTTGCACCACAACTCTCGATGAACCCCTCGTCCTCACGGGCGGGGGGTTCTTTCATGTCTGGGCATGCCCCGAGGCGGCATCGCGCATGCCCATTTCAACAACATGATTTCCCCAACACGTGTTGTTCAAACCGTGGTTGATGACGCGTCCCGTGTTGGGGGCTTCATGTAGGCCGTCGGCGTCCCCCTCGGGGGTTGTCCGTTGCATGTCGTGGCGGCCCCCTTCATGGGCATGCCCCACCTCGCCATCACATCCCGCGCCGCCCTGCAGGACTCCATCTCGTCATGGCGCCCAGACGTCGTGATCAGCATCACCAGCCCATCGCGCCCCATGGAGCGCCCATGGCCCGGCCCATGGGCCAGCATGGTCTTCCAAGACCGTGAGCATGGGGGATCGCCGACGGTTATCATGGGACGCGCGCCCCATGGCCGATCCCTAAATCCCCATCAAAGTCCCATGAAGCCCATGGCGCTCCCCAAGGTGGCCGGGCGATTGACGATCAGTAGACGCTGAAGGTCGATCTCCTCCTCGATGAAGTCGTCCGCTGGGCTGGGGAAACCTGCCCGGACAGCCTTGGCGAGAAGGGAAACCGGCATGGGAAAGCCGATGGTGACGCCGCTGATCTGCATGGTGCTCCTCCGCGAATCCAGGAACAAAAGAAGAACATGTTAGGCGGGTTCCGTATAGCGGCTACGCTTGTTCGGGGAGGCACGTTTGGTGGGCGAAGGCTTGCCCGGGCGGGTGGATGTCCTGGCGGCAATCCGCGCCTCGGCACGAAAGTCGGCGGGAATTCTCGGCTCCGAGGGCGTAGCGACAGCGGGTAGCGCTACCTGCTATCGCTACCACTCGGTCCCAGGGCGGCCGGCAACATCCGCAGCCTATCTTCCTTGGGGTCTTGGAAGCTCCTGCCGTACGAGTTCGGGCCCATCGCCTTGAGGCGTCTGCATCCTACATCCTAAAGCGGGCATCCGCCGATCCTGCCGGACATCAGGAAGGTGTGCTTCCCTGCGAAACTGCCAGCCGCATTGCACGCCTGGAGCCATTTCATGCCGTACGAACAAGTGACCGTCCGGACCCACGACGGCGCATGCCCCACGTATGTCCTGACGCCCGGAGGCGCTGGCCCGTGGCCGGCAGCGATCATGTACATGGATGCCGGCGGGATACGGCCCGCCATGGTCGAGATGGCGCAGCGTCTCGCGGACGCCGGTCACGTCGTGCTGCTGCCGGACCTGTTCTACCGCTTCGGGCCCTACGAGGCTTTCGTGCCCGCAGAGGTGTTCAAGGGGGACTTTCGAGCCATCCTCGGTCCGCTGATGGCGACGACCGGGAATGACAAGGCCGCCGAGGATACGGGCGCACTCCTCGCCTACCTGGGCTCGCGCAGCGACGTCGTGGACCGCCGGGTCGGCGCTGTCGGCTTCTGCATGGGCGGCGGCATGGCGCTCGCTGCGGCGGCTGCGTTCCCTGACGGCTTCGCCGCCGCGGCGAGCTTCCACGGCGGGAACCTCGCCACGGAGGCGCCGACCAGCCCGCACCGGGGAGCGCCGCATATCAAGGCGGAGGTCTACGTCGCGGCGGCCGAGAACGACCGGAGCTACCCGCCCGAGATGGCCGCCAAGCTTGAGCAAGCGCTCACCGGCGCCGGCGTGACGTTCCGTACCGAGACCTACCCGGCCGAGCACGGCTGGATGATGCCGGATTTTCCCATGTACGACCGTGAGGCCGCCGAGCGTGGCTGGAGCGAGCTGAGGGCGATGTACCAGCGCACGCTCCGTTGACCCTCGGAGCGGCGGTCGGTCGACCTTTGGAGGGAAGGCATGTTCACCCACGTCATGATCGGCAGCAACGACCTTGAGCGGGCCAGGGTCTTCTACGACGCCACGTTCGCCGCGTTGGGCGGCCAGCCTGGCGAGATGGATGCCAGGGGCAGGTTGATCTACGTCCGCGAGGGCAGTCGCCTGATGATCACCAAGCCGATCAACGGCCAAGCCGCGACCCCGGCCAACGGCGGCACCATCGGCATCGCCGCCGCGAGCCCGGATCATGTTCTCGCCTGGCATAGGGCAGGCACCGAGCACGGGGGCGAAGCGGTCGAGAGCCCACCCGCCGAGCGCCCGAACGGTGCCTTCGTCGCCTACCTCCGTGATCCGGACGGAAACAAGCTGACCGCGCGATCCAAGCCGACGGGATGACCTACGGCTCGTCCTCGGTGGGTTCACCGAAATCTCATCCGGACATCAGGCCCACACTCGCCCAGGACGGGCGCCGGCCAACCGCTTGGGCGATGACGGGCCTCAAAGGAAGATGCGGCCTGACCCGGCATCGGTACCTCGTTGGAAGGAATCCGTTAACCATCTGGAACAGTCCGAGGGCCCGGTTCCGGCTTGCGTCCCATGTCGAAAGGCCGGACTGGCATGCGACGGCGACAGGAACACCACCGGGGGCATCCTGTTGGGTCGGCATCCCCTTCGGAGAAATGTCATGACGACCGACCCCCTGCACAGGTACCCACGGCCGCCGTTCGAGGCCCAGCCCCAGGGTTTTCCGGGCAAGACCGGCAAGATGGCGCCCGAGCCCGATCACGGCGAGGAGAGCTACAAGGGCTCGGGCAAGCTCTCGGGTAAGGCCGCGCTGATCACCGGCGGTGACAGCGGCATCGGGCGGGCGGTCGCCATCGCCTTCGCCCGCGAGGGGGCGGACGTGGCCATCTCCTACCTGCCCGAGGAGCAGGCGGACGCCGAGGCGGTGCAGGGCTGGATCGAGAAGGCGGGCCGGCGAGCGCTCCTCCTGCCGGGAGATCTCAAGGACCCGGCGTACGGGCGCGCGATCGTGGCACGCACCGCCGAGGCGTTCGGCGGCCTCGACCTCCTCGTGAACAACGGCGCTTTCCAGCAGCCAAACGAGGGGCTCGACGGTATCGAGGATCGTGTGTTCGAGGACCATTTCCGCACGAACGTCTTCGGCCCGTTCTACGTGACGAAGGCGGCCATGGCCCACATGAAGCCCGGTGCCTCGGTGATCTTCACCTCGTCGGTGAACTCGAAGCACCCGATGCCGTCGCTGCTCGCCTACAGCGCTACCAAAGGCGCCCTGAGCAACATGGTGCTAAGCCTCGCCCAGTTGCTGGCGGAGAAGGGCATTCGGGTGAACGGCGTCCTGCCGGGACCGATCTGGACGCCCTTCATCCCCTCCGGCATGGACCAGGACTCGGTGAAGTCGTTCGGTTCGAAGGTGCCGTTCGGACGCCCGGGCCAGCCGGCCGAGCTCGCCTCGGCCTACGTGATGCTGGCGTCCGACGAGAGCAGCTACACGTCCGGCGCCCTGGTCACGGTGGCGGGTGGAATGCCCGTCTTCTGATCGTCCGTCTCGGCAAGTCCGGTCCTGTTGGCCGTTGCGTGATGATCGGGGAGGCCGCGTGGGCATCGCGCGGCCTCCCCGAACGAACTATCTAGCGGGTCCGAAGGTCGGTGGTCCGAGGTGCCGGTAGGCAGCCTGGCGGATGCGACGGCGGCGGCCCAGGAACGTGAGGCATGCGTATCCACAGCGGTGCCCCGTTCCGGCGCTGCCATGCCGGAACGGTTGGGCCTGGTCTAGATTGACGCTGGTGACCCGACCGGGACACGGTTGATGACCTTGAGGATTCGGAGTGCGGAGCGGTGACGACAGGATTCGTGGCGTGACAGCACTTCCCGGGACGTTCGGAGCCGACAACCGCCATTCTTCGTGCCCTTGCCAGCGCGGCATCGGACGAAGCTTCCGTTGAGCGTTTCGTCGTCACCCTTGATGCATGGACTTTTTCCCGGCGGCGGGGAGACAGGGACACTCCTTCGCGGTCAGGATTGGACCAGCACCCCGCTCGGTCCGGCCGGCGATTGGCCCCCGGCCGTGACGACCCTCGTGCGGGTGATGATGAACTCGGGCCAACCGATGTTCATCGCCTGGGGGCCGCAGCGCATCCTGCTCTACAATGACGGCTATTCGGCGATGCTCGGTCCCCGGCATCCGGCTGCGTACGCGCGGCCGTTTTTCGAGACCTGGCCCGAGGTCCGCGATTCGGTCGGGTCGTTGATGGATCGCGTGTTCGAGGGCGAGCCGATCCACATGGACGACCTGACGCTTACCCTGCATCGGAACGGCTATCCCGAGGAGACCCATTTCTCCTTTTCGTACACGCCGGTACCCGACGAGGGCGGTGGCGTCGCCGGCCTGTTCTGTGCCTGCACCGAGACGACCGGACAGGTGACCATCCAGCGTCGGCAGGTCGCCGAGGCGAAACGCGAGCGCGACCGCCTGTTCGAGATGAGCCGCGACCTGTTCGGCGTCGCCACCTTCGACGGCTACCTGACGTCGATCAACCCGGCGTGGTCGCGCCAACTCGGCCGGTCGGAAACGGAGATAATGGCGAGGCCGTTCTCGGACATCATCCATCCCGACGACCTCGCGGCGACCGGGGACGTCGTGGCCACGCTCCGAGAAGGCAAGGCCGTACATCAGTTCCACGTCCGGCTGCTCAAGGCCGACGGGACACCCATCGCGTACGCATGGTCCGCCGTGCCCGAGGCCGATGTGGCGAGCTGGAGCTTCTACACGGTCGGGCGGGACATCACCGAGGACCTGCGGCGCGAGGAGATCGTCCGGCAAGGCCACAAGATGGAGGCGGTCGGCCAGCTAACCGGTGGGCTGGCGCACGATTTCAACAACCTGCTCCAGGCGGCCCACGGCAGCCTCGACCTCATCCTGCGCAGGCCCGACGACCCCGAGCGCGTCGCGCGGCTCGCCCGGAACGGCCTGCAGGCGACGGAGCGCGGCGCCAAGCTCACGGCGCAGCTGCTGGCTTTCTCGCGTGCCCAGAAGCTCGAACTCCGGCCAACGGATATGACCGGCCTGATCGCCGGGATGAACGAGATCCTGCTGAGCTCGGCAGGACCGCTCGTCCGCGTGGCCGTCGACGAGGTTCGCCCGGGCCTCGGCGTGATGGCCGATCCGACGCAGCTTGAGATGGCGCTGCTGAACTTGGCCATCAACGCGCGCGATGCCATGCCCGAGGGCGGCGACCTGACAATCGAGATCGCCGAACGGATGGTGGACGCGGAATCCCGTCCGAGTGCGGGTGCCTACGTCGAGATCAGCGTCTCCGACACCGGCACTGGCATGCCGGCGGATGTCGCGGCACGCGCCTTCGAGCCGTTCTTCACCACCAAGGGTGTCGGTAAGGGCACCGGTCTCGGGCTCAGCCAGGTCTACGCGATGGCCTCGCAGGCCGGTGGCACGGCCAGGATCGAGCGCCACCTGCCCCGCGGCACGACCATCGTCATATCGCTGCCGCTCGTGCGCACCGCGCCCGAGGCGGCGCCGGACCATGCGGCGACCGGTCCGTCCGTGACGTACGAGGCCAGGAAGGTGCTCGTAATCGACGACGATCCGGATGTGCGGCGGTTCCTTTCCGCATCGCTGGAAAGCCTTGGCTTTGACGTGGTCGTGGCCGAGGACGGCGAGCGCGGGCTTGCCGCGCTGGAAAGTGCCGAGCCCGACCTGCTGCTGGTCGATTACGCGATGCCGGGGATGAACGGTGCCCAGGTGGCCGCCCTGGCGCGGGCGCGGCGACCCAGGCTGCCGATCGTCTTCGCGAGCGGCTATTCCGAGACCGCCGCCATCGAGGAGGCCGTCGGTCCGACCGCCGTCCTCCTCAGGAAGCCGTTCGGCGTCTCGGACCTGGAAGCGGTGCTTGGCGACGCGCTCGGAACCCGTTGAGGGTCGGGAGGATGCGTACGGATGGAGCCCCTGGAATGCCTTCGGATACGGCGCTGTGCTCGGGCACCCGATATCCGGTGCGGTCGAGTGAGATCGGCGTCGGGGCAAGTTTCCCGGCGCAGGTGATGCCGGGCAGGGCCGTGCAGCCGACAGCGCAATTCATCGTCCGCTCCGCCGGCGGCATTCCGAAGCCGTTCGCGACCGGCTTGACGCGGATCGGGGACGCGTCCGTCCTGGGACAGCACTCCACGGTGCGGTACTGACCACTCCGCCCCGGCGACTCCCCCTTGGCTCTTACGGGATCGGTGCGGCCACGCCCCCGGCAACTGAGTCTGGCGCCACCGGAACCGGCAACCGGAAACGGAACGTGGTCCCCCTGTCGAGGGCGCTGGACACGGTCAGGACACCGCCCTGGCGCTCGACGAGGTCGCGGCAGAGCAGCAGGCCGAGCCCGCTTCCCCGCTCGCCGGCCGTTCCGTTCGTGGTGGTGCGCCGGTCGAGCCGGAACAGGTCGTCCACCTTGCCCGGGGGCATGCCCACGCCGGTATCTGCGACCGAGATCTCGACCTCGCCGCCCTCGACCCGACCGGCGACCGTGACGGTCCCGCCCGGCAGCGTGAACTTCACCGCGTTGCTCATGAGGTTGCGCAGCACCGTGGCGAGCATGTCGCGCTGGGCGCGCACGACGAGGCCATCGCACCTCACGACGAGGGTCAGCCCCTTGTCGGCCGCCGCTTCTGAGGCTCCCTTCATCACCTCCGCCGCCATCGCGTCGAGGTCGACGTCGGTGACGGAGACGGCAAGGGTGTCCATCTGCAGGCTCGCCCAAGAGAACAGGCTCTCCAGCAGCGCGTAGGCCTGCGAGGCCGCCTCGTGGATACCGTTGGCCCGACGCTCGATGGAGGCGGCATCGCGGGCCACCACGGCCTTGCCCAGGACCTCCGAGAGGCCGAGCAGCGCCTGGAACGGGTTGCGCAGGTCGTGGGCGATGATCGAGAACAACAGCGACTTTTGGCGGTTGAGGGTGTCGAGTTCGAGCGACTTCGCCTCCGCCTCGCGCCGGGCCTGGGCGAGTTCCGCCTGGAACCCGCGCCGGGCCTCGGCATACCGGATCGCCCGCGCGAGGCTCGACGGGGTCGCCTCCGCCTTCGTCAGGTAGTCGAGGGCGCCCGCCCGCATCAGCCTGAGCGCGATCTCTTGGTCGGCCTCGCCGGTGAGCATCAGCACCGCCTGCCCGCCGAGGCCGAGAAGCGACGCCAACAGATCGAAGGTGTCGACGTCCGGCAGGCGGTAGTCGAGCAGCACGCAGTCGAATGCCGCCTCCCGCGCCAGGCGCAGGCCGGTGGTGCCGTCGGGCGCCTCGGTCAGGTCGTGCCGGAGCCCGGACTTCTTCAGGGCGCGGCGCACGGAGGCCCTGTCGACGGCGTCGTCATCGATCAGGAGAATGCGGGTCGGGGCTTCCACGCGTGTCGTGGCCTACTGCGGGAACTCGACCACCTTCCAGAAGTGCTCCAGCATGGAGACCGCCTCCATGAAGGTGTTGGCCGGGTCCTTCTTAACGATGTAGCCGGCCACGTTGTGCCCGTAGGCGCGCATTCGGTCCTCGTCCGCCTTCGAGGTGGTGATCATGAACACCACGGCGGTGCGCAGGTCCTCGTCGGCCCGGATCTCCTCCAGGAATTCGATCCCGTTCATGCGCGGCATGTTGAGGTCGAGGAGGATCAGGTGGGGCTTCGGCAGCTTCTCCTTGCCGTTCTGGCCGCGCAGGAATTCCAGCGCCTCGATGCCGTCGCGGGCGACCGTGATCGGGTTCCCGATCTTGCTCTTCTTGAACGCGCGCTTGAGGCCTTGGACGTCGACCTCGTCGTCGTCGACCAGCAGCAGGTTAACCGTCGAACCCATCCGAACTCCCCTTCGCTCCGTCCTGCGGCCACGTGAAATGGACCGAGAGGCCGCGACCCTCCCGACCCTCGGTCAACCAGACCTTGCCGCCCTGGCGCTCGACGAGCTTCCTGACGATGGCCAGTCCCATGCCGCTGCCCTCGACCTCGTCGCGGGGCCTCAGGGTCTGGAACATGCCGAACACGCGCTCCCGGAACTGCTCCGGAATGCCGGCACCGTCGTCCGTCACCACGAACTCTACCATGTCCGCCGCTGGGTGCGCATCGACCCGAACCTCGCCGTCCCCCGGACGGTCATGGTGCTTGATCGCATTCCCGATAAGGTTCTGGATCGCCTGGGTCAGCGGGGCCTTCGCCGCATTCAGGGTCGGGAGATCGTCCGAGGCGACGATTGCGAAGCCCTCCGGTGGGCTCACCAGCACGGCGAGTTCCTCGACGAGGGCCTTCGTGTCGACCGGCGTGAAGGTGACGTCGGCCTTCCCGGCCCTCGAATAGGCCAGCAGGTCGTCGAGCAGGCTCTCCAGCCGGCGGACCCGGCTCTTCAGCAGATCCATGTTGGTCTGAACGTCGCCGGTGAGCGCACCTTCAAGGTCCTCCTCGATCCAGCCGACGAGGTTCTCGATGCCGCGGAGCGGAGCCTTGAGGTCGTGCGAGGCGACATAGGCGAACTGCTCCAGTTCCTCGTTCGTCCGGCGCAGGTCGCGGGCCTTGCCCGCAAGCCGCGCCTCCATGCGCTTGCGGTCGGTGATGTCGGTGTTCGTCCCGTACCAGCGGATGACCCGCCCCTCGGCATCGCGGAAGGGATTGGCCAGCGACAGGAACCAGCGATACCTGCCGTCCGCGCCACGAAGCGGAAAGGTGTCCTGCCACGGCTCCCCGGTCTCGAACGCGACGGAGATGCGAGCGACCACGCGCTCGATGTGGTCCGGGTGATGGACGTCGCGCCAGCCCCAGCCGCGCATCCCCTCCAAGGTGGTCCCGGTGTATTCGTACCAACGGCGATTGTACCAGAAGATGCTGCCCGTTCCGTCGGCGATCCAGGCGAGCTGCGGCAGCGTCTCCGCAAGGTTGCGGAAATCGGCCTCGTCAGGGGCGGTGGGTCTTGGCTGGGCCGCGTCGCTCATCTGTTCACGGATATCCGGATTCGAGGTGGATCCCGGATCGCCGGGTGTCGCGATGCCCTGCATCAACCGATACCGGCCCGCGCGTCCCTGCGCACCATCGCGACCCGGCGCAGGATGCGGGAGAGCTCCTCGACCGAGTAGGGCTTGCGCAACAGGTCGAGCCCTCCCGTGCCTGCCTTGGCGAGGACGTGGCTGTAGCCGCTGGTGAGCACGACCGGCAGGTCGGGATGCCGCCTCCCGATCTCGTGGGCGAGCGCTACGCCGTCCATGCCGGGCATCACCACGTCGGAGAAGACCACGTCGAAGCGCTCGGCGTCCCGGTCGAGTTCGGCGAGCGCCTTGTGGGCGTCGATGGCCCAGACGGTGCCGTAGCCAAGCTCGGCAAGGGTCTGCGTCGCGAATGTGCCGACGTCGACGTTGTCCTCGACCACCAGCACGCAGGTGCCGTGGCCCTCGACCAGGGGGGCGGGCTCCGGCGCCTCCACGGTCGCCGGGGCGTCCGCGGACGAACGGGGGAGATAAAGCGTGAAGGTCGTTCCGCGGCCGACGACGCTGTCGACCTGGACCTCGCCACCCGACTGCTTGGTGAAGCCGAACACCTGCGACAGACCCAGCCCCGTGCCGTGCCCGACGCCCTTGGTGGTGAAGAAGGGCTCGAAGATCCGTCCGAGGTCGTCGGGCGCGATGCCCGTCCCAGTATCGCTCACCGTCACCGCGATGAAATCGCCGGGCAGGAGCGGATGCGAGCGCACGGCCGGGATGGCGGCGGCCGGCCTGACGGCGATGTCGAGCCTACCCTCGCCGTCCATCGCGTCGCGGGCGTTGACCACCAAGTTGACGATCGCCGTGTCGAACTGGCTCGGATCGGCATCGATGAGGCAGACTTCCTCCGGTGTCTTCACATGGACCGCGATGCGCGAACCCGTGAGCGTCGCGACCATGTCGCCAACCGACATCAGGCTTTGGCCGACATCGAACACCTCGGGCTTCAGCGCCTGGCGACGGGCGAAAGCCAGCAACTGACCCGTCAACTTGGCGGCCCGGTCTACGGTCTCGGAGATCGCCCCGACGTATCGGAGTCGGCGCTCCTCGGCGAGGGCGGGTCGCTTGAGCAGGTCGGTGGAGGACTTGATGACGGTCAGCAGGTTGTTGAAGTCATGCGCCACGCCGCCGGTGAGATGGCCGATGGCTTCCATCTTCTGGGCCTGCCGCAGGGCTTCCTCGGCAACATGGAGGGCCTCGGTGCGCTCGCGCTCGACGGTGAAGTCCCGCCCAACCGCGTTGATGACGCCGGCGTCCGGGCGCGTCGACCACGAGATCCAGCGATAGCGGCCGTCCTTGTGGCGGTATCGGTTGTCGAACCGGGCGAAGGCTTGGCCCTGCGATGACGATTGCGCCCCCTCGATGGTATGCTGCATGTCTTCGGGATGGATCAGGTCGAACAGGTTCGTTCCGACCACTTCCCCTTCCGACCACCCGAGCACCGCCTCCCAGGCCGGGTTCACCGCGACGATGATCCCGTCGAACCCGCACCTCAGCATGATGTCGGACGAGAGCTGCCACAGCGCGTTGCGGTCGTGGGTCCTCTCGGCGATCCGCCGCTCCAGGGTCTCGTTCGTCTCCCGCAGGTGGCTCTCGACCTGCTTGCGGTCGGTCACGTCGAGCACGAACACGTAGAATCCGTCGACGGTGCCGTCCTCCGCACGGCGCGGCATGTATCGGATGTCGGCCACCCGGGGACGTCCGTCGGCGTACGGCCAGTCGATCTCAAGCCGCGCCTGCTCGCCGGCAAGCGCGGCCTCGAAGGCCCCGCGCCGCGCTTCGAGGCCGGCCGCGTCTACGAACTCGCGGACGTGGCGCCCGATCACGTCCGAGGGCGTCAGGCCGAACCAGTGCTCGTAGGCGCGGTTTGCGAAGCGATAGACGAGGTCGCGGTCGATGAACGCGATCAGCACCGGCAGGGCGTCGGTGACGAGCAGGAGCTCGGCCTCCCGCGCGCGCAGGGCGCGCTCGGTGAGGACGCGTTGCGTCGTCTCCGTCACGGCGCAGAACAGGCCCATGACCGTATTGGCCTCGTCATAGACCGGAGAGTACGAGAACGACCACCACGTCTCCTCCTCGACGCCGTGCCGGGCCATCGTCAGCGGCAGGTCATCGAACCGGCTGGCGGTGCCGGCGAAAGCCTTCTCGACCGCCGGGCGGACTTGGTCCCAGACGTCGGACCAGAGCTCGGGCATCGTGGCGCCCAACGCCCTGGAAAGCCTAGGCCCGAGGATGGGGCGGTAGGTGTCGTTGAAGAGGAAGGTGAGATCCGGCCCCCACGCCAGGAACATGCTCTCCGGCGAGGCCAGGATCAGGTTGACGGCGACCTTCAGCGCGGCGGGCCAGCCCTTCACCGGGCCCAGTGGCGTGCGATCCCAATCGTGGGCGCGCATCATCGCACCCATCTCACCGCCGGCCTTCGGGAACGTCATCGAACGCGTGCTGGTCTCAACGGGCATGCAGGGCGGTATCTGGCATCCGGGGCAGGTAGGGCCGCAGCGACAACGGCGGGATCGCCCAGGTGTTGCCCGACGATCTCAAAGTGCATCCTGGAAGTTGGCGAGCGGTGCCTCGACGACACATCGGACGCCGTCCGCCGGGTAGCTAAGCACCACCTTCCCGTCGACCGCGCCGACGAGGCCGCGCTCGATCAATCGCGTGCCGAACCCTTTTCGCGATGGCGCGATGACCGGGACGCCGCCGCTCTCGTGCCAGGAAATAGCGAGCGTCCGCGCATCGTCCCCGCCCGACAGGGTCCAGGCGATGTCGACCCGGCCCCGCGGGGTCGAGAGGGCGCCGTACTTCGCCGCGTTCGTGGCGAGCTCGTGGATCATCAGGGCGAGGGCGAGGGACGCCTTGCCGCCGATCTCGACCGCGGGGCCACCGTAGTGCACCCGTCCCGATCCGTCGTCCTGCAGGCCGACCGCGCCGCGGATCACGGCTTCCATCGCGGCATGCTCGGCCGCGCCCCCGAGCAGCAGGTCGTGCGCCTTGCCCAGCGTGATCAGCCGGTCGGCGAGGACCTCCTTGGCCACCTCGATGTCGGTCGCGCCCCGAAGGGTGTTGGCCGCGATGGCCTGCACCATTGCCAGCAGGTTCTTCATGCGGTGGCTGAGCTCGCCATTGAGCAGGTCGCGTTGCTCCTCGGCCCGCTTGCGCGCGTCGATGTCCGAGACGGCCGCGACGGCCCCGGTCACGGACCCGTCCGGTCCCAGGACCGGGACCGCGACGATGTCGATCCAGGTCTCGGTGCCGTCCCGCTGCGGGTACCGCACCTGCAGCTCGGCACGCGCCTCGCCGCCCTGGATCACCCGCGCCAGCGGATAGTCCGTCGGATCAACCGGGCTGCTGTCGGCATGGATCGCACGCCAGTCCTCGTAGGCCGCGACACCGGGAGAGTGCAGCACAGGATGGCCGAGGATCTCCTCGATCCGCGCGTTCCCGCCGACGATGCGGCCGGACGGGGCCTCGGCGAAGAGGATGCCGACCGGCACGGTCTCCAGGATCGAGCGCTGGCTCGCCTCGCTGGCAAGCAACGCTTCCTCGGCCTTCCGGCTCGCGGTGACGTCGCGCGACACGGCGAGCAGCTTCGACACCGCGCCGTCGGCGTCATGGATCGGCGTGACCTGGACGTCCCACCACCGCAACGTGCCCTTCATCGTACAGGCGGGACCGGCGAAGCGGCCGACGCCGGAACCGAGCGCGGCCTCGACCGCCGCCTTCGCCTCGGCTCGGCCCGATCCCTCCCAGAACCCGGTCCAGTCCTTGCCGGCCACCCCGTCGAACGCATTGACCTCCATGACGCGCATGCCGCCCTCGCTCATGAACTCGATGCGGGCGTCGAGATCGAGCACCTTGATGCAGTCGGCCGAGGAATCGAGCACGCTGCGCAGGAACGCCTCGCTCGATTGCAACTTGGCGGCGGCGTCGCGCTGCTCGGTGCGGTCGCGCAGGATCTTGAGGAAGCCGATGGCGGTGCCGGCCTCGTCGCGGAGCGCCATCATCTCGCCGTTGGCCCAGAAGCGGCTGCCGTCCTTGCGCAGGTGCCAGCGCTCGTCGATGCCGCGGCCCTGGTCGAGCGCAGCCTGCATCTCCCTGGCGGCGATGCCGTCGGCGCGGTCCTCGGGCGTGAAGAACACGTCGGCCGGTCGCCGGACCATCTCGGCCGGCTCCCAGCCGAGGATGCGGGTCGCTCCCTCGTTCCAGTCGTCGACGAGGCCGTCGAGGTCCATGACGATGATCGCGTAGTCGATGGCGCTGTTGAACACCGCCCTGTAGCGGTCCTCGCCAGCACGGACGCTGCGGCGCGCCTCTGCCTCGCCGACCTGCGCCAGGCCGGAGGAGACGGTGCCGGCGAACAGGCCCACGATCTCGACGTCACGCTCCGTGAAGGCGCCGACGCAGCTGGACTGGAGCTTGAGGACACCGATGGTGTCGTCGCCACGCACGATGGGTGCGACCACGCAGGAGCGCAGCGCGAGGCGTTCGATCAGGTCGCGCTTCACGTTCGGATCGTCGAGCACGTCGCCCACGACCGTGGCCCTGCCGGACAGCAGGCAGGCGCCTGCGAGGCTGCCGACCAGCGGGAGGCGCAGCCCGGCATGGCGGGCGAGGTTGCCCGCCCCGAAGCGGTAGACGAGCTCCTCGCCCTCCCGCATCTCGACCACGCCGCCCTCGGCCTGCGGCAGCGCCCTCAATGCCCCGTCGACCACGGCCGCGAGGACGTCGTCGAGCCGTCCCCCCGCCGCCGCCACGCCGGCCTGGGTGGCGAGCAGGGCCTCGCGCTGGACGACGGTGGCGCGCTGTTGGTCGAGCATGGCGTCGCGCTCGGCCAGCGAACGGCGGAGCTCCAGTTGCGCCATGACCTGTCCGGCGAGCGCCCTGAGAGATTCGGCCTGGTCCTCGGTCAGGCCCTTCGGACGGGGGACGACGTCGATCACGCACAGGGAGCCCAGATGCTCGCCGTTCGCCGCCCGCAGCGGCGCACCGGCGTAGAAGCGCAGGAACGGGGCGCCCGTCACAAGCGGGTTGTCCCGGGTGCGCACATCCAGACTCAGGTCGGGGATGACGAGGAGGTCGGGCTGTCCGAGGACGTGCGCGCAGACCGATTGGTCCAGCGTAGTCTGGCAGGGCTCGAACCCGACCCGCGCCTTGAACCATTGCCGGTCGCCGGCCACGAGGCTGACCAGCGCCACCGGCACGTCGCAGACCTTCCTGGCGAGATGGACGATGTCGTCGAACCCCTTCTCGGGCGGGGTGTCGAGGATCGTGTAGGCGTCGAGGGCGGCGAGCCTGGAGGCGTCGAGGACCACCGGCGGGATGGTGGCGAGGTCGGTCACGAGCACGGGCTTCCCTCCCGAAGTTCCGGCAGGATGGCCTCGGGCCTTGGCTTGGGTTCCGTTCCGGGCTCGGTTCCCTCGACGGCGAGGATCCCGCCGTCCGGTGCGTAGATCGTCCCGAGCACGGCCTGGAAGTGCCGGCGCACACGGGCGTGGCACCCGCAGCACGCCGCCTCCGTCCGCGCACGGTCGAGCATGTGGATGCGGCCGCGCCCGACATGGATCAGCCCCCGGTCCTGCAGCCGGCCGAGGACCGTGGTCACGTAGGTGCGCCCGATCCCGAGCATGTCGCCGAGCACGGCCTGGGTGACCGGCAGGGCATCGGTGCCGAGCCGGTCCTGCAGGCCCAGCAGCCAGCGCAGCACCCGCTGCTCGATGGGGTGGGCGGCGTTGCAGGCGACCGACTGCAGCACCTGCGAAAGCAGGCAGTCGGCGTAGCGAACGAACAGGTCGTTCAGGGTCGGCGAGGCGCCCTTGGCCTCGCGCAGGCGGTCCGCGTCCATGCGCAAGACCGCGCCCTCGATCTGGACAACGCACTTGGTGAAGGCCGGCAGGTAGCCGTGGCTGACGACGCCGCCCACGGCGCCCTCGTGCCCGACCGTGGCGGTCTCGACCGTCCGGCCCCCGTCCATCGGCACGACCAGGGTCGCCACGGTCCGGTCTAGCGGGAAGGTGACGTGCGAGACGTCCTCGTCGACCTGGAACAGCACGTCGTGGCGCGCATGCTCCCGACGTGCGAGGTGGGGCGCCAGCAACGCGAGGTCACTCGGAGCGAGCGCGGCGAGAAGCAGGTTGCCCTCGAAGGGATGGGCCGGTTCGCTAGACATGGGAATGGGGGTTCCGGGCGCGACGCGTGCCCAAGACGCCACGGTTCATGGCATGCCCGGCGACTGCCCACAATCGGACATTAGACGGTTAGCGACACGGCTTCGTCATCTGGTTGACCAGGCGACGGCCCGGGGCGGCACGAACCAGGGCGAGACGTGTGCGACGACGACGTCGGACAAGTCTCCGAGGGAAGCGGGCTGTGGGACGAGCTTCCAGTTGCCCACTTCCGGGCTCGACGATCCCTTAACCATGACCGCCTGCCCGGTGATCGTACGGAAGGCGGCGAATGGTCGGCGTTGCCGGGGATCACCGGTTGCCGGCCTGCCGATCTGAACCGCCACTTCGATACCAAGTCAGAGAACGCGACCGCGTCCCGGCCGGTGCCGAGACGCAAGGCCGGGACGGCGTGTCCACCGATCACATCAGGCTCCGGTGCCGTGCGACTGCCGCACGAACCTTGGAAGCCGTCTCGGCCGACCTCACCTTGGCCTCATGGGCAACATGTTCGACGTCATTATCGTTGGGGGAGGCGCCGCCGGCATCGGCGCCGCCCGGCGGCTTGCGGTCCATGGGTCATCGGCCCTGCTGCTTGAGGCGTCGTCGCGCCTTGGCGGCCGTGCATACACGCAGGACTTCGGCGGCTACCCGCTCGACCTCGGCTGCGAGTGGCTGCATTCCGGCGACCGCAACACCTGGGTCGGTATCGCCGAGGCCTCGGGCTTCCCGGTGGATCGAGGCGATCCGCCATGGAGCAAGGCTCACCCCGGCATCGTTCAGGACGAGGAGGGTCAGGAGGCGGCACAGAGGGCGTTCGGCGACTGGGAGGAGCGGCTCCGTACGGTGGCGGCTGGCAGCGACCAAGCCAGCGATGCCCTTGAGCCGGGCGGCACCTGGAACGCCTACGTGCGGGCCATCGCCGGCTTCATGAGCGGCGTCGCGCCGGAGGGGATCTCCGCCACCGACTACTTGGCCTACGACGAAGCCTCGACGAGCCGTAACTGGCACCTGCCACTCGGCTACGGGACGCTGGTCGCCGCCAGCCTGCCGTCCTCGACGACGCTGCGCCTCGCCACCCCCGCCCAGCGGATCGACCTGACGGCGGACGGCGTGTCCGTCACCACGCGCGCCGGCGTCGTCCGCGCCGGAGCCGCCATCCTCACGGTCTCGACCGCGGTCCTGGCCGGGGGCGCAATCCAGCTTCCCGCCGGGATCGACCCCTGGCGCGAAGCGGCAGCCAACCTGCCGCTGGGCCGCAACGAGAAAGTCTTCCTGGAGATCGGGCGCGATGCCGCGTTCGAGCCGGGCTCGTATGCCTATGGCAACCTGCACGACCCAAGGGCCGCTGCCTACTCCATCCGATCGAACGGATGGCCGGTGATCGAGGCGTTCCTTGGGGGCGACGGGGCCCGCATCGTGGAAGAGGAAGGCCCGGCCGCCGGCTTCGCCTTCGTGTTAGCGGAGTTGGGCGCCCTGTTCGGCAGCGACGTCGCCTCGGCGATCCGGCCGCTCGCGGCGACGTCCTGGAGCCGGATGGCGTCCATCGGCGGCGCGTATAGCTGCGCGCTGCCGGGCCGATCCGGTGAGCGGGCGCGGCTGGCGCGGCCCTTCGAGGACCGGATCTTCTTCGCGGGCGAGGCCACGCACCCCTTCGACTTCACGACCGCCCACGGGGCCCATGACAGCGGGCAGAGGGCCGCCGACGAGGCGATGGCGGCGCTTAAGGACAGGCACGGTCTCGGGCGGCGTGGCGCGTTCGCTGCCGCAGGGGCGCAAGCGGTCGGGTAGCGACCTCGTGCTCGGTCGAGCCGACTCACGCCCCCGAGTGATGGCCGGCAAGCTGTCCCGACCGATCAAGGCCGGACGTGAGGGACTGGGATAACGCCCACACCAGCCTGCCGCTGGCATTGAGCAGGCCTTGCAATCTCGAAGCAGCTCGGCTCAAATTCAACTTCTGCTATTGCGCCTTCGTCGCGACGGGGACCGGCTCGCCCGGTGGCCTGGGGTGGCGGAGCGGCGGCAAGGTCGGGGCGCGAGCCTGGGCCGACACCGTTCGGATTGGGCCGAAAGGTACCTCCGGGGAGGGCAGGCCCGTTCCGTCCGATCACACACTAGCCGCAACCTTATCTCTCGAAGGGACCTGTTGGGCGGCTGGACGATTTATTCTCGGGGGTGGGGCGGGGTCGCCTGGGCATCGAAGGCTTGCGCGCCGGCCAAAAACGATAGGGTGGCAGGAGGTCGAAAGTGATGCGCAACGCGACAAGCAAAAACGTGCCAGCCGCAAGGCGGCGCGCCCCGGAGCGGGACGTCTGACGACGTTCTTGTTCGGGATCTCTTTCGCCTTCGTCGCGACGGGGACCGGCTCGCCCGGTGGCCTGGGGTGGCGGAGCGGCGGCAAGGTCGGGGCGCGAGCCTGGGCCGACACCGTTCGGATTGGGCCGAAAGGTACCTCCGGGGAGGGCAGAGCCTGGTCGGACGGGTATGGGTGAGACAACAGGGCCCTAGGACTAGATGGCACGCAGGTTCATCGGATCGCCGCTTCTTAGGCAGGTCCGCAGCCGGGCGAGCCTGGAAGCCTCCTGGCGTGTGATCGAGGCGAACGGCCGGTTCTCGAAATCGGAGACGGTCCGTAACGAGATCCTTGCGTTCCGCGAGAATGCGTTCGGAAACCTCACGTCGCTCGGCGCACGGCTGCGACGCGGCACCTTCAGGTTCCCGGCCGCCCGGGCGGTGCCCATTCCCAAGGGCGACAAGAAGGACCGAATGGCCTTCCGCCCCATCGTGCTCGGAACCGTCGAGGCGCGCATCGTCCAGCGCTCCATCCTCGGCGTGCTGACCGGCATTCGCGACCTTCAGCCCTATTTTCAGAACCCACACAGCTTCGGGGGTATCAAGAAGGCTTCTGGGCAGGACCTGGCGGCCGTCCCAGCCGCGATCCGCGAGGTGCTTTTCGCCATCGGCAATGGGGCCGCGTTCGTCTCCTGCGCCGACATCAGTGGCTTCTTCACCCGCATCCCCAAATCGACCGTGACGGCGATCATCGCGGGCGTCGTGCCCGACCCGGACTTCATGGCGCTCTTCACCGACGCCGTGAGGGTCGAGCTCAGCAACATGGCCGACCTACGCGAGCGGATCGAGAAGTTCCCCATCCACGACATCGGCGTCGCCCAGGGCAACTCCCTTTCGCCGCTGCTCGGGAACCTGATCCTGCATGAGTTCGACAGGATCATGAACGAGGGCGATTGCCGCTGCATTCGCTACATCGACGATTTCATCGTGCTCGCGCCGAACAAGAGGGCGGCCGCGGCCCGCATGAGACGCGCCACAAGCCATCTCTCTGGGCTTGGCATGACCCTGTCGCCCGAAAAGACGCATACGGAGCCCCGCAGCGTCACGGAGGGATTCGAATTCCTTGGCATCGAGCTGGTGAACGGTCTGATCCGCCCCTCCGCTAAGGCTCAGCGGAAGTTCGTTGCGTCACTGGAGACTATGCTGAAGGAGAGCAGAAAGGCATTCCGAGCCAGACGGGCCGGCACCGTGCTTCCGAAAGGGCAGTCCTTGCTAGGTACGCTTCGACGCTTCGACGGGGCGATCCAAGGCTGGGGCAAGCATTATAGCTTCTGCAACGACGGGGCGGCTTTCGCTGCGCTCGATGACACGATCACGGGGCTGATCCGAGATTATCTCGGCATCTACTCCGACGAGCGGCGTTCGGCCGGCGATGCGGGCCGACGCTCGTTGCTTGGGATCGAATCGCTTTCGGAGATGGAGCGATCCCCGTTTCCCTGGCCCACCAAGCGAGCGGGAGGGCGCCATTCGATGCTGACCGGGATGCCTTCACTGCTCGATCCGATGCCACCATCGTCGCCACCGCACCTTGCTGGCGAAGCGGATCGGCTAATCGTCCCTCGTTGACCACCCAGTGGGTCCGCACCTGCGCGAGCAATCGCATCGTCTGTCCGGCGACCGGAATTATGTACCCCGACATGCTTCGCCCCCGGCCGCCAGATCTCGCCGTCCTTCGCGTTCCAGCTTGCAGTCGGAGCTGTCGGCGGATGGGCGTTGGCCGGTCACCGCTTGTCAGCCGAGGTCGGGGCGTTGGCAGACATAGCATGCGCAATTGCCGGGACGCTCCTCGGCCGGGCCGCCCGGAGGCCGGACTCCCGAACGGCACTCGGACGCTTTAATGGCCTCCCCGAGGATGCCACCGCCGTCAGCCTCACCGTAATGGTGGTTTGCTCGGCCGAGCGCCATCCCTGAACGACGGGTGCAACCTCCAGCGCTCGCGGTACCTGTGGACCCCAGGGCTCGCGCCGGGATGCAGGATCGTGTCGGTCTTACCAAGTAAACCGGCGTCGATGCAGGCGATGGAGTTCTATGCATCGGGCGGGTTGTAGTTTGGGGCGGGGTACCGACCGTCGGAAACGCCAGGGCGACCATTACCCGCGGTCGCGGATGGGAACGCCCCTCGTCCGAAGTTGATTTGGACAGCGACCGGGGCTGACTAAGCCCGCGCCGGCCGCGGTCATGGCCGGCATGGATCAACCTCCCCAGGATACCTTCATGACGGACGTACGGAACCATCGCGTGGCGATGCAAGACCCCCGCACCCAGTACCCGCAGCCGCCGTTCAAGCGGCAGCCGCAGGAAGCGCCGGGGCTGGCCGAGGCGATGGACCCGAAGCCCGACCACGGTGAGACGAGCTATGTCGGGCACGGGCGCCTTGCCGGCCGCAAGGCTCTGGTGACCGGAGCCGACAGCGGCATCGGGCGCGCCGCTGCAATCGCTTTCGCCCGTGAGGGCGCCGACGTCGCCCTGAGTTTCGTTGAGGCGGAAATGCCCGACGCACGGGAGGTGGCCAGGCTGATCGAGGCCGAGGGTCGCAAGGCGATCCTGCTGCCGGGCGATATCACCGACAGGCCGTTCTGCGAGACGCTGGTGCACAAGGCCGTGGTCGAACTCGGCGGCCTCGACATCCTCGTGAACAATGCCGGCAAGCAGACCAACCAGACGGACATCGGCGACATCACGGACGAGCAGTTCGACCTGACGCTGAAGACCAACCTCTACGCGATGTTCTGGATCACCAAGGCGGCGATGCCGCTGCTGCCGGCGGGTGCCTCCATCATCAATACGGCGTCCGTCGTGGCCTACAACCCGCCCAAGATCCTGGTTGACTACGCGACCACCAAGGCCGGGATCATCGCGTTCACGAAGGCGGTGGCCAAGCAGTCCATCGACAAGGGCATCCGCGTGAACGCCGTGGCGCCCGGCCCGTTCTGGACCGCGCTGCAGCCGTCCGGAGGCCAGCCGCAGGAAGCCGTCGAGACGTTCGGCTCCGAGGTTCCCCTGGGGCGTCCCGGGCAGCCGGTGGAGCTCGCCCCGATCTACGTGTTCCTGGCGTCCCAGGAGGCGAGCTTCGTCACCGGCGAGGTCTACGGCGCCACCGGTGGTAACGGCACCGCCTAGCCGGACCGCACCGGATCGGGCCGACCGTTATTCCCGGTCGGCCCGGTCTACTCAGCGAACCGAGGCATCGCCCCTAGAGAACGAAGGGGAGCCCACGGTGGCGGGCGCAGCCATGCGTGCCGTTCCTCATACGCATCCCTGCCCATCCTCAAGACGGATCGAACCTCCATGGCATCTCAGCGTCCTCTCGCCCTTGTGACCGGCGGCTCCTCCGGCATCGGCTTCGAGCTCGCCAAGCAGTTCGCCCGGAACGGCTTCGACGTCGCGATCACTGGTTCCAGCGATAAGGTCCACGACGACGCCGGCGAACTGCGCGACCTCGGCGTGGAGGCTTACCCTCACAGGGCCGACGCCTCGACCTACGAGGGCGTCGAGGGATTCTGGACCTTCGTGACCGACCTCGGTCGCTCCGTCGAGGCCGCGGCCCTCAACGTTGGGATCGGCCAGGGTGGCGCCTTCCTCGACAATGATTTGGAGAACGAGTTCCGGCTGATCGCGATCAACGTCACCGGCACCGTGCACCTAGCCAAGCGGGTGGTGCAGCACATGGTCCCGAACGGGCGTGGCCGCATCCTGATCACCTCGTCTGTCTCGGCCACCCTGCCTACCCCCTACGAGACCGTCTACGGCCCTTCGAAGGCGTTCGGCTTCATGTTCGCCGAGAGCCTGAGGGAGGAACTTCGCGATACCGGTGTGACGGTCACGGCTCTCCTGCCCGGGGCAACCGACAGTCAGTTCCACAAGAACGCCGGCATGGGCACCAGCGCCATCGACCACGGCAAGAAGAACGACAGGACCGAGGTCGCCCGCCAGGGCTTCGAGGCCTTGATGAACGACGTGGACCACGTCGTCGGTGGCGACGCGGAGACCAAGCAGCAGGTCGTCGACAACCGAAAGACGCCTGAGCCGGAGAAGGCGGCACGCCACGCAAAGATGACCCGCCTGCAGGGCTGACCCTCCGGGGGGCATCGCCGCCGCTGTGGCCGACGCCCTCGTCCGGCCCATGAGCGTCGGCGACTTCGCATCCATCCGACAAGCTGGGCTTGGTGACCATCGCGGCCGGGGCGTGGGCATGATCCCGCGGCTTGGCATCCAACCCCGAGGCTCACGCTGGCCGTAGCTCGGTCTCCCCGCCAGCAATCTGGCAACGAACGGGTGCCCCGCGGTTGTCGCCGCCAAGCCGTAGGGTCGCCCCGGGTGCAGTCACTGCCTCGGATGCCGTCATCGCGAACGGATGCGATGTCGGACCTGAAACTTTCGGCGGTCCGATCCCGTAACGATACGCAAGAACGGAATCGCGCCCTGGCCCCAGGCTTGATTTGAGCGTGCGATACCTATTGGCTATCTATTATAGAATAGATAATAATTACCCCATTTTTTTAAGGAACAACGATACAATCATGCTGTTGTCCTGTGGGTTGGATAAGATGTTCACCTGTACAGGAGATATTGCATGAAGACGTTCACCCTTGCGCTGACCGCCCTGACCGCCCTCGGCGGCATCGCCCTCGCTTCCGGTTCGGCCAGCGCCGCGCCGATGTCCGCTAACGGCATGCAGTCCGAGAGCGGCGTCACCCAGGTCCGCATGATGCAGGGCGACCGGATGCTGATGAAGAAGCGTATGATGCGGAAGCAGATGATGAAGCGCGGCATGATGAAGAAGCGGATGATGAACCGCGGGATGTGATCCCTAGCGCCATGCGCTTCCGGAGGCCCCGATGCGGGGCCTCCGCCCCGGTGGCCATGAGTTCGAGGACGACCGTTTGGCTCGAACCTACCTGACCAGATCCGCTCCCGAGACCGGCGAGGTCGAGCGCCGCCGGTGGATATTCCGGCATCCCGCCGTCATCCGCCTCACGCACTGGGTCAACGCGGTCTGCCTCCTGGTGCTGCTGATGAGCGGCCTGCAGATCTTCAACGCCCATCCGGCCCTGTACTGGGGCAAGGTCTCGACCTTTGACACCCCGCTGATGGCGATGTCCTCCACCGAGGACGATCCGCCGAAAGGCGTCACGAAAGTCCTCGGGCACACCTTCGACACCACCGGCTGGCTCGGCTCCTCGGCGGGCGCCGACGGCGAGGCGGCGGACCGCGGCTTCCCGGCCTGGGCGACCCTGCCGAGCGACCAGGATCTCACCGGCGGCCGCTCCTGGCACTTCTTTTTCGCCTGGGCCTTCGTCCTGAACGGCCTCGCCTACCTAGTCTACGGGCTGGTCAGCGGACAGCTTCGATTCCGGGTGATCCCGTCACGCGACCAGATCCGGCACTTCGGCGCTTCGGTTTGGGAGCACATGACGCTGCGCTTCCCGCAAGGCGACGAGGCCAAGCGCTACAACGTCATCCAGAAGCTCACCTACCTCGTCGTGCTGTTCGTGCTCCTGCCGGTGCAGGTCCTGGCCGGTCTGGCGATGTCGCCGGCGATGAACGCGGCGTTCCCGTTCCTGCTGACGCTGTTCGACGGGCGCCAGTCGGCTCGCACGATCCACTTCGTCGTGGCCGCGCTGCTGGTCCTGTTCGTGATCGTGCATGTCGCCCTCGTCCTGCTCTCGGGCTTCTGGAACAACATGCGCGGCATGCTCACCGGCTGGTTCGTGATCGAGCGCAAGGTCGAGCCGACGCCCGCTGCCGGGGAGACCCAGGCATGAGCCGCCTTCCAAGCCGACGCGCCCTCCTGGCGGGGGCTTCCGCCTCCGCCGCGGCGGCCCTGGTTGGCGGATGCGACCGCCTCGGTAACGCGGCGTGGTTCCAGCGCACCCTTAAGACCGGTGAGGACGCCAACCTGTTCGTCCAGCGCCTGCTCCTGACCGACCGGACCCTGGCACCGGAATACGCCGAGGCCGACATCTCGCCGTGGTTCAAGCCGAACGGCACCGAGGACCCGCCGGACATGGCCTACAAGACCCTGGCGAGGGGCAAGTTCGCCAAGTACCACCTGGAGGTCGACGGCCTCGTGGAGGCGCCCTTCAAGCTGTCGCTGGCCGAGCTCCGCAAGCTACCGGCGCGTACCCAGGTCACCCGGCACGATTGCGTCGAGGGGTGGAGCGCCATCGGCAAGTGGACCGGGGTGCCGCTCGCCGACCTCCTGTCCCGGGCCAGGCTGAAGCCTGCGGCGCGCTACGTGGTGTTCCATTGCGCCGACACCATGGACCAGGGCGAGGACGACGGCGGGGCCGACACCGCGCAGGATGACGGCCCCGTCGACGCGGTCCCCGCAGGGAATGCCAACCCGGCCATGACCAAGCAGTCGGGCGCCGGGGAAAGCAGGAAGAGTTCCGGCGGCCAGCAGGCGTCGGAGGATACCGCGGCCGGCGGCGGATCGCCGGTCCGGTACTACGAGAGCATCGACCTCGTGGACGCGTTCCACCCTCAGACGATCCTCGCCTACGACATGAACGGGATGGCGCTTCCGGTGTCGAACGGCGCTCCATTGCGGCTGCGGGTCGAACGAAACCTCGGCTACAAGCAGGCCAAATACGTGATGCGCATCGAGGTGGTCGAGAGCTTCGCGCACATCGGCGAGGGCAAGGGCGGCTACTGGGAGGACCAGGGCTACGCTTGGTATGCTGGCATCTGAGACGACGTGGCCGTGATGCCGGCCTGTAATACCGGGCGTTACATACGCACCACTCCCGAGGCGACCTCCAGCAAGGTCTCCCCGGTCACGTCCGGCGCTCGTAGCGCCTTGGAGTACGGCCGGCCACGGGCGACGTAGCCGGCCAGCAGGTCCGCGACCTTGGCTCCATGGAGGTCCCATGGATGCGTTGCGGCCAACAACATCTCCTCGGGTGCGACCCCGGCGGCCTGCGCGGCGTAAAGGTAGACCTCGGCACGCGGCTTGGAGAGCTTGACGTCCTCGACCGAAAGCACCTGCTCGACCAGGCCGTCCATGCCCGCCGCCGCAAGCAGTCCCTTCGTGGTGCCAACCGCGCCGTTACTCAACGCGAGGATCCGGATGCCGGCATCGGCAAGGACCTGGAAGGCGGCCTTGGCGTCCTCGTGCGGGGGCAGGACCTTCATCATGTCGAGCACCGCCCGCTTCCGATCCGAGGAGGCGGTCAGGCCCTGCATGGCGAGCAATTCGTCGAGGCATCCCGACAGCACGGATTGGAAGGGCGCGAAGTTGTTCGTGGCCGCCAGGGCGAAGGTGTCCCGCAGGCCGGCGGTGTAGAGGACGTCCAGGGCGAGCGATGGCAGGCCCAGCGCCATCAGCGCGGGCCGCATCGGCTCCATGCTGAACACCGTGCCGATGATGTCGAAGGCGACGACCTTGGGGCGGCTGGGCATGGCGGCTCCGATATCGACGGGCGTGCGGGTTTCGGCGCTGTCAGGCTGGCGTCGAAGGGATCAGGGTCCGCTGCGAGGAGGCGAGCCATTCGTGTTTCGTGCGGAACGGACGCGAGCCGACCTCGGGAAAGGTCGGCCCGCGACGATGGCTCGGACGTGCCGGTCATCTATCCGGCTGGCGTCGGATCACTTGGCGCCGGTCGAGCCGGTCGCAGTGCCGCCGAAGGCTGCCTTGAGGTCGCCGATCACGGCCGTCTCTGCCTCCTTGGCCTTGGCCACGACGTTGCCCATGCCGAAGAACTCGTGGGTCACGCCGGGATAATCCCTGTAGGTGACCTGCCCGCCGGCCGCCTTGATCTTGTCCGCCAGCATCTTGCCGTCGTCGTGCAGCGGGTCGATCTGCGCGGTCACCACCGTGAACGGCGGCAGGCCCTTGAGGTCGGCCTTGCCGACGATGTCGAGCCGCGGATCGGCGCGGTCGGCATCGTTGCGGACGGTCTGGTCGTAGAACCAGGCCATCATCGGCTTGTCGAGGGGCTTGGCCGAGGCGTTGTCCTTGTAGGACTGCGTGTCGAGGTTGGTGCCGGCCATCGGATAGACGGCCACGACCTGGACGGGCTTTTCGACGTTCCCGTCGCGGGCCATGATGGCCACGTTGGTCACGAGGTTACCGCCGGCGCTCTCGCCGAGCAGGGCGACCTTGGACGGGTCGCCGCCAAAGGACTTGGCGTTGGCCAGCGCCCACTTGTAGGCAGCGAAGGCGTCGTCCTGCTGGGCAGGGAACTTGGCCTCGGGGGCATGACGGTACTCGACCGATACCACGACCGCCTTGACGCCCTTCGCGATGGCGCGCGGCGTCGCGTCGTAGGTGTCGAGGTCGGCGACCACGAAGCCGCCGCCGTGGTAGTAGACCAGGACCGGAAGCGGACTGGTGGCGCCATCGGGGGTGTAGATCCGAACCGGCTGGGTGCTGCCCGAAGTCTCGTACGACATGTCCTTCGTGGTGACACCCGGCTCCGGCGCCGTGGGCTTGCCCTGCTCCTTGAGAAGCTCCTTGACGCCGTCGGCGGCGCTCGGCTGCTTGCGGGCTTCCTGGGCGGAGAGCTTCGGGATCGGCTTCGGATCGAGCTTCTTCATCGCGTCGAGCACGTGCTTCATGTCGACGTCCAGATTCGCCATCGGCGAGCCGGTCACGGTCGAGACGGCACCGTCGAAATGGTCCTTCATCGTCGGCTGCGCCTGGGCCCAGGCCGAGGTGGCAGCGAGGAAGGTCGTTCCGGCGAGAAGGGTGGCAAGGCAGGCGATCTTGGTACGAACGAGCATGAAATATCCCGGGCAGTGAATCTGATCGCCCCTGGAATGGGGCGACCCTCGACGGAGGCAACCACGACTGTGGCCCGGCGTTCCCGGCGTTGATTGTCCCGGACGGGCAGGCTGGAGGTCTCCGCGACGCCCCGGAACCGGGTCCGGGGGTCGGAGCTTGGCCTTCCGCGCCGGCGCCCCGTCCGGCAACGAGGAACGCCATGTCGAGCGATACCGAGAAACACCACGCCCTGCTCAGCGCGCTCAAGGCCGCCATGGGCAAGGGCGACGGCTCCTTCGAGCAGGCTGTCACCAACGCCTTCGAGCACGTCTTCGAGCATCTGGGCCGACTGAACTCCCACGTCTCGACCGGCGGTCACGACAACGAGGATCGCCCCCTGGAAGACGGGGAGTCCGCGACCCTCAGGTAGGCGACGCCTGATCGGGAGGGTATCGACGTCCGAAACCGCCGATACCCTTGGATGCCCTCAGGCGTCCTGCGGGACCGGGGAGCGGACCGGCAAAGTCCAGTTCGGCCGGACGAAGTGGCAGGTGTATCCGTCGGGGCGACGCTCCAGGTAATCCTGGTGCTCGGGCTCGGCCTCCCAGAACGGGCCGACGGGCGCGACCTCCGTGACCACCTTGCCCGGCCAAAGACCGGAGGCATCGACGTCGGCGATGGTATCCTCGGCAATCCGCCTCTGCTCGTCGTTGACGTAATAGATCGCCGACCGGTAGCTCAGGCCGCGGTCGTTGCCCTGCCGGTTCGGCGTTGTCGGGTCGTGGATCTGGAAGAAGAACTCCAGCATGTGCCGGAAGCTCGTCCTGTTCGCGTCGTAGGTGATCTCGATGGCCTCGGCGTGGGTGCCGTGGTTGCGGTAGTTCGCGTCTGGCACGTCGCCGCCGGTGTACCCAACGCGGGTCGATACCACGCCTACCTGGCGCCGGATCAGGTCCTGCATGCCCCAGAAGCACCCGCCCGCCAGCACCGCCCTCTCGTCGCTCATCCTTGCCGCTCCATACGTGTGAGACGCCCCTCGGTCTTCAAATGGAACCCGGGAGGCAGTTTTCCCCTGTTCGGGCACGATTTTCGATTTGGGTCCATGGGCTCGCGTGAGAGTCGGGGACGCCCTCGAAAGCAACCTTTACGGAACGGGAAATCGCCACCGCCCGGACGCATCTCGAAGCCGGTGTCCGAGAGCTTGGCCAAGATCGGCGAGGTCAAGGGCGCTGTTGGGAGAACCAGGGCTACGCTTGGTATGCGCGCATCTGAGCCCTCGCCATTTCGTCCGGCGGGCCCTCTATGAAGGTTCGTCCAGCGTCGCGGCACCGGCGGCGGCAATGCGTTCGCTGAGATCCTTCAGTTCCTGACGCAGATCGGCGAGCTCGCGGTCGGCCAGCCCCGTCCGGCAGACGACGGATTGCTGCGCGGCCGAGACATCAGCCTCAAGTTGGATACCCACTTCGGTAAGGGCGACGAGCACGACGCGCCGGTCAGCGCCGCGGGTGCGCGTGACGAAACCGGCCGCCTCCAGCTTGTCGACGAGCGGGGTCACGGCGTTGGACCCGAGTTGCAGCCGCTCGGCCAAGGCATGGATTGCCGTCGTACCGTCCTGCCATAGGGCAAGCATCACGAGGTACTGCGGATAGGTCAGGCCGAGCTCGGCGAGCATCGGACGATAGGCACGCACCAACGCGTTGGTCGCTGCGTAGAGCGCGAAGCAGAGCTGGTCGTCCAACCGCAGTCTGGACTTCTTCGAAACCATAGCTCAAATTCCGTTCAGGTCTGGATGATCCACGCGTGAACGAATGTATCCAGCGGTGGTGGTTCCAGCTCTCGTGCCGGTCAATCTGACGGGACCCTATCAAGGGTCCATCGTAGAGGGGAAACGCTATGGGGAAGATCCTGATCGTGGCCCTTACTGTCGCGGCCCTTTCCGCCACGTCCGCGCTCGCGGTCGACCATGCCGCGATCAATCACGATGCCCCATAAGGAAAGCCGATGACCTATCCCGCCCTGACCGCCTTCTACGCCGGCCTGTTCGCGCTCATCTACGTCGGCCTTTCGGCCTGGGTCATGGCGAGCCGCGTGTCCTCCGACACGCTGCATGGAGACGGTGGCAACGAAGCGCTGGAGAAGCGCATCCGGACCCAGGGCAACTTCGGCGAGTACGTGCCGCTCGCCCTGATCCTCGTGGCCCTCGTCGAGGCGGGCGGCAGCGGACCGACGCTGGTACGGACGCTCCTGATCGTCCTCCTTGTCGGCCGTGTCCTGCATCCGTTCGGGATGTTCGCCGCCAAGAACTCGCCGGTTCAATTCGCCTGCCGCGGCGGGGGCATCCTCGCCACCCTCGGCGTCATCGTCGTTGCCGCCGTCACCCTGTTGCTGCGGGCCACCTGAGCGTCTCCGGAGTCCTGACGACCAGGAACAACCTGACTTAGCAGGGCCCACCGCGCCGATAACGCCTATCGACCGCACGCCGACCAGGATAATGCCTGGTCCTGATAATATTCTACGGTTTCGTGCGGCAATCGGACGGGCAGTTGCGGATCTACTCGGAAGTCGGCGAGGGCACGACGATGTGCCTCTATCTGCCACAGCACTACGGCGTGGCTGAGCAGGCCGACGTGATGGCTTGCCTCGGCAACGCGCCCCGTGCCGCGCAGGACCAGATGGTGCTGATCGTCGATGACGAGCCCACCGTCCGGATGCTGGTCACCGAGGTGCTGGAGGATCTCGGCTACACCGCCATCGAGGCAACAGACATCCCGGCCGGGCTCAAGGTCCTGCAATCGGGTTGTCGCGTCGACCTGCTCGTAAACGACGTCGGCCTGCCGGGCGGCATGAACGGGCGCCAGATGGCCGACGCCGGCCGTGTGTCCCGACCGGATCTGAAGGTCCGGTTCATTACCGGCTACGCCGGGAACGCGGTGGTCGGGAATGGCCATCTCGACCCCCGCATGTCGTTGCTGACCAAGCCGTTCGTGATGGAGGCGTTGGCCACCCGCATCAGAGACCTGATCGCGGGACCGTGACAGCTGCCGCACCAACATCTTGGTGCCGTTTCCGTGTCGATGAAACGACGGTCTGTGGGGTCACCGCGGCCTGGGGGACACCGCTGTGACCTTGCGCGATATTCTTTAAAGCTGCCAACACGCTCGACCGTGGTCGGCGAACATCCAACGACCTCAGTTCTCGTCGGCACCCGTCGGTAGCGAACGGCGTTCGGCAGTCCGGTGCCGCACGGCGGCGCTCATCGAGGGCCCATTCGCCGGGACCGATGCGACACCGCGAGCGGAGGGCAGCATCGCGGCACCGGCGGCGACGAACCCGGCCAGCGCACGAAGGTCGTCTGGCTGGCGGGGATCGTTGGCGATCAGGTCAGCCTCGTGCTTCAGGCGGGCGTTGCAAGCCGGTGAGGCAAGCGCACCCGTTGGCGTGCAGGCGTCGTGCCGAGCGCAGGCCGCATCGAGGGCATCGATGGGGGCAGCGGGGGCGTTGTTGCCGGGGCCGCAGTAATTGCCATGGATGAGCATGCTCGCGTGGCGGGTCGCTTGGCCGTCCTGCGCGACGGCTGGCAGTGCGATCCCCAGGGCAAGAATGAAAGGTACCGTGAATCGGAACATAGCTTCGCGAGTCTCTCGTAAAGTCGGGTGAGCCTTGTCGGTGGCGTGAGGTGGGTCGGATCGGGGCAACCCAGGATCTCAGGCGTCGACGGCGCCGATCTGTTTGAGCATCGTCAGGTTGTCCATGAGCGCCCAGTGCTCGGCCAGCCTGTCGTCCGCGACGCGGAAATAGTCCATAACCACGATGTCGACCGCCTTGCCGGTGGCGGGGATGCCCTGAAACTCGCCGGTGTGCCGCCCCTGGAAACGCAAGCGGGCCAGCACGCGGTCGCCTTCCGCGATGACCTCGTCGACGGGCATCTCGATATCGGATAGGCCGCCGTGCAACACTTCGGCGAGCTTGCGAATGCCGGCCATTCCACGCACCTCGAAGTCGAGGCCCGGATCGTGGCGCACGAAGTCGGGCGCGATGAACCGGTCCCACCATGCCTCGTCCCGGGCACGGAACGCGACGAAGTACGCCTTCACCAGATCCTTGTTCGATTCCGTCGACATCGTTTTCTCCCGACCGGCGTCGCCTCAGCGCGACTCGACCTTGATGCAGGTGAAGGCGACCGGGAGGGCCTTGCCACCGTCGGCCTTTTTCGTGAACGAGGCGGCGTTGGCGGTGGTCGAGGCGATGGCGTGCTCGACATCCGGACTGTCGACCGGCAGCACGTAGTCATGGCCGCTCTCCATGCCCTTGGTCGGGTCGAACACCCGGATGGTGACGTTGTAAGGCTTCAGCTCAGTCTTCATGGTTTCTCCTGCCTGGAGTTGCGTGGATCCGATGACGGCGAGCGCCGCCAGGACCGTGCCCGAGATGAGGCCGCGCATCGTCTCCTCCGTTCTCAGCGTCCGGCACCCGGCTCGTGGATTGGACAGCCGTTGAAGCGCTGGCGGAACTCGGCAGAATGCTTGTAGGGGGCGTTGCGAGCGCGATTGATGTTGCCCAGGGGCTGGTGGGCGGCGAGCCCGGTCCAGATCGAGAAGCGCATCTCCTCGTTCACGGCCTGGACGCGGGCCTCGTCCCAGCTGTCCTGTGGTCGGGCAGTAATCAGGCCGACCCGTTGGAACGGCGCTTCCTCCTCGTCCCACTCGACGGTCGAGTCCTCGACGGGTTGGCGTTCGAGGTCGCGGCATAGCTGGACCCGGAACTCCCAGACGCCCTCAATGCCTTCCATCTCCGACTGCACCGTATCGCGGATCGCGTTCGGCCGGCCGGAGGCGTCGATCTCGGTGCCGGTCAGGGCGGTCAGCCCGGCGGCTACGGGGGCGACGGAGAACTTGGCGATGTAGTCCCCGTACCGGAACGGGGTGACGCTGTAGTAGATCTCGCCGAGCGGATCGACGTTGGGCGCACCACCGAGCGAGCCGATGGTAGGGCTCTCGATGCCCACCGCCGTCAGCGCCTTGTTCACGCCGCGCAGCACGGTGGAGGCGGCGACCTTCAGGCCCTCGGCCCGGTCGGTGGTCTTGGCGAGCATCTTGAGGCTGCCCAGGAACTTCTCGGCGTTCGGAGCTTGGAAGACCTTGCCGTTGACCATGATGAAGTTCTGGGTCGTACCCTCGGCATCGGGCAGGCGCTCGCCCTCGACATCCAGGATCTTGAGCGCGAGGCCGCGCGGCAGGGAGACGGCGTCCGGCAGGATGTCACCGGCGTTGGTCGACAGCCGCATGTAGACCTTGTGCTCGCCGGGCTTGACGAACAGCCCCTGCGCCAGTTCCGGCGGAAGGTTCGGATCGATCCTGAGCACGCCGTCAAGGATACCGTGCGCCTTGGCATGGACGGAGCGCACGGCATGGCCGGAGTCGTCCGCGACCCTCTTCAGGATCGTGTCGAAGGTCTCGTTCAGTCCCTCGATGGTCTTACCCTCGTCAGGCTTCACGACCTCAACATCGGGGCTGTAACGGACAGGCTCTGGCAAAACTCTCGACTCCATCATTTCTAATCCGACGATGAACCTCGCTTGACCCCGTCCGTTCCTCGCTCAGGCTCATTTCACTCAGACGTGAACGAATTTTTGGAACGCCGAGGCCAGGGGGGGCTTGTCGCGGGTAGGTCGATATAACTGCCCCGTCCCCCTCCCGGAGTTCTCCGTTGCGTCTCCCGCCCATTCCACCGCAAGACCTCACCGGGGATCAGCGCCGGCTTTACGAGACCCTCCAGGCCGGCATCGCCAAGCAGTTCGGAGGCTTCCAGACGGCCAGGGCGGACGGCGCCCTGCTCGGACCCTTCAATCCATGGCTGCACGAGCCGGAGATCGGCCAAGCGGTCTGGGACCTCACCGAGGCGGTGTCGAAGCGCGGCGCCCTGACGGACGCGGCACGGCAGGTCGCGATCCTGGTGACGGGCTCGCGCTTCAAGGCAGCCTACGAACTCTACGCCCACGTCCAGGTCGCGCTTGAGAAGGGCCTGAAGGAAGACAAGGTCGCGACCATCGTAGCCGGGCAGCGTCCGTCCGATCTGACGGCCGAGGAGGCCGCCGTCTTCGACGCGGCCAGCAACCTGAATGCCGGCGGCGTCCTTCCGCGCCCCGTCTACGACAGGGTCGTCGCGGCGTTCGGCGCTGGCGGGGTGTCCGAGCTGATCCATCTCGTCGGCTTGTACGCGATGGTCTGCATCACGCTGAACGGCTTCGACGTGCCCGTGCCGGAGCAGCAGGTCGACCCGGCCCCGTAGCCCGCGGCCGTTCCCGTCCCAGCTCGTATGAAGCCGACCCGGACCCGATCCGGTCGCACCGAAAGATGCGTACCCATGCCCGTCTACGCCGCGAGCGACCTACCGGAGACGGTGGCCCGTACCACGATGGATCCCGAGATCGCGGAATGGCTGAAGACCGGACCGGTGCTCGGAGGGCCGGAGCCGTTCTACAAGCAGCGGCGCGCCCACGACGCCTTTATCGATGCCGACAAGCCGCCCATTGGCAGGATCGAGCATCTCGGCCTGCGCGGTCCGCACGGCACTGTACCCGTACGCGTCTACCACCCCTCCAAGCCCGGCCCGGCCGAGGGTACTGCCCTGGTCTACCTGCACGGCGGCGGCTTCGTGGTCGGTTCGCTCGACCAGTTCGAGACCGCCATGCGGCACCTGTCCGAGGGTAGCGGCGCGCAGGTCTACTGCGTCGATTACAAGCTCGCCCCCGAGTACCAGTGGCCGGTCCAGATCGACGAGAACGAGTTCGTCGTCCGCTGGCTGTTCGAGCATGCCGCCGAGCGCGGGATCGACCCGGCGCGGATCGCGCTCGGCGGCGACTCGGCCGGCGGCAACATGACCTGCACGATTTCCTTGCGCCTGCGCGACACCGGTGGGCCGCGCCTCGCCCTGCAGATGCCCCTCTACCCCGAGACGGCGCTCCCCTTCGACACCAAGGCCGGGATCGAGAACCGGACCGGCGCCTACGTCGATACGGCGGGCGTCCACCAGTTCCTCTGGCACCTGCTGCCGCACGAGGTCGACTACACGCAGCCCTACGTGACGCCGATGAACGCGGACAGCCACGCGGATCTGCCGCGTGCGCTGCTGGTTACCTGCGGCTTCGACATGCTGCGTGACGTCGGTCACGCCTATGCCAGGAAGCTCGCGGCGGCGGGCAACGATCTCACCTACGTCCACCATCCGGACCTGCCGCACGGCTTCATCCAAATGACCGCGCATTCTCGGCGCTGCCTGGCGGCGACCGAGGAGTTGGCCGGCCTGCTCGGTAGGGCCCTCCGCAGGGCCTGAAGGGCGCCGCAGCCGCAACGAACCTTTCCCCACCCCCATAACGAGGAAGACGACATGACCTTGCAAGGAAAGAAGATTGCCATCCTGATCGCCCCGCGCGGGACCGAGGAGCCCGAGTTCGTCCAGCCGCGCGATGCGGTAACGATGGCCGGTGCGAGCGTCACCGTGATCGGGCTTGAGGCCGGCGAGGCCGAGACGGTCAACAACGACCTGGACCCGGCCGGCCGCTACGCCGTCGACGCAACCATCGAGGGCGCCTCGGCCTCCGAGTACGACGGTCTTGTCATCCCGGGTGGCTGCGTCGGCGCCGATAAGCTCCGGGCGAGCGAGGCGGTGGTCGCGTTCGTCCGGGATTTCTTCGCCCAGGGCAAGCCGGTCGGCGTGATCTGTCACGGGCCGTGGACGCTCGTGGAGGCGGACGTCGTGAAGGGCCGCACGCTGACCTCGTTCCCAACGCTGCAGACCGACATCCGGAACGCCGGTGGAACCTGGGTCGACCAGGAGGTCGTCACGGACAAGGGACTCGTGACCAGCCGCAACCCTAAGGACCTGCCCGCCTTCTGCGCCAAGATCGTCGAGGAGTTCGCCGAGGGCCGCCATCCCGACCAGGCCCGCAGCGTCTGAGGGCGGTCCTTCCAGGGGTCGGTCGCACAATCCGCGGCCGGCCCGCGTTGCCCCTCATCAATTCCGCGAGGTGACCATGACCTACCTTCGATACGCACCCGACATCGAGAAGCCCGCCGTGGGCGAGCAGGAGACCATCGACGGCATCATCAAGGGCATGACGCAGCAATCCGAGACGGTCGAGGCCCGCGAGCACCACGCGGTGCGCGCCAGCCACGCCAAAAGTTCGGCCTGCGTCACCGGCGATCTGACCATCACCGCCGGCCTGCCGCCCGAACTGGCACAAGGGCTCTTCGCCAACCCTGGCACCCATCCCGTGGCGGTCCGTTTCGCACAGGGCCCGGGCGAGACCCTGGGCGACCGCGTCTCAACCCATCGCGGCATGTCCATCAAGGTGTTCGACGTCCCCGGCGAGAAGCTGCCCGGCCACGCCGTCGATACCCAGGACTTCGTCCTCGCGACCGGAACCACCTTCCCCTCGGGTACGGCGGCCGGGTTCCTGCGCGACGGCACGGTCATCGGCAAGTCGACCGGGCTGCCGGAAGGGGTCAAGAGCGCGGTCTCGTCGACCATGCGCAACCTCAATCGTGCCCTGCACGCCTTCGGGACGGAGAGCGCGCTCGCCGACTTCTTCGGCCATCCCTACAGCCACCCGCTGGCCGACAGCTACTTCAGCCAGGCGTCGGTCCGCTACGGCGACTACGTCGCCAAGCTCGGGGCTGTGCCTTCGACGGAAAGCCAGCGCGCACTGTCCGAGTGGCGCCTCGACCCGCATCAGGACGAGGACGGCTTCCGCCACGCCACGGTCGCTTTCTTCCGGGAGAACGAGGTGGTGTACGAGCTGAAGGCCCAGCTCTGGGCCGACGCCGAGAGGCAGCCCATCGAGGACGCCTCGGTTGACTGGCCGGTCTCGATCAGCCCCTACCGCACCGTGGCGACGCTGCGCCTGCCGCGCCAGGATGCCTACGCACCGGATCGCGTGCGCTACTTCGACGAAGTGATGACCTTCCGTCCCGCCCACAGCCTCGCGTCGCACCGGCCGCTCGGCTCGGTTATGCGCGCGCGTCTCCAGGTCTACCAAGCCCTGAGCGCCTTCCGCCATCGCGAGAACGGCGTGGCGGAGGAGGATACCGGAAGCATCGACCGGATCCCGGCCTAGGACCGGCGTCTCGGACGCCGGTGAGGATATTCCTGCCAAAGGAGGCTTCGCGTGAGCGAGCAACAGGTCAAAACCACGCTCCTGGATGTGAACGTCGACGTGGCGGGGCCGGCGGACGGACCGACCGTCCTTCTGCTCCATGGCTGGCCGGACGACGCCACGACCTGGACGAACGTGGCCGGGCATTTGAACGAGGCGGGTTTCCGCACGGTGACGCCGGAGTTGAGGGGCTTCGGCGGTACCCGCTTCCGTTCGGCCGACACGCCACGCACCGGTAATTCGGGAATCCTGGCCCACGATGCCATCGATCTCATGGACGCCCTCGGGGTCGAGACCTCCATGGTCGCCGGCCATGACTGGGGCTCGAACGCCGCCGAGGCCATGGCGGTCGGCTGGCCCGGGCGTGTGACCCGCATGGCGATGCTCTCGACCCCGTCGCGGCTCGGCGGCATGCCGACCCCGCCGTTCCCGCAGTGCCAGCGCCAGTGGTACCACTGGTTCCAGGCGACCAAGCGCGGCCAGGACGCCGTGCGGGCCGATCCCAAGGGGTTCGGCCGCATCATGTGGGACAATTGGAGCCCGCCCGGCTGGTACGACGATGCGACGTTCGAGGCGGTCGCCGCGTCCTGGGAGAACCCGGACTTCGTCGACGTCACGTTGCACTCCTACCAAGCGCGCTGGGACGAGGCCGAACCCGACCCGCGTTCGGCCGAGCTTGAGGCGAAGGTGAAGGCGACCAAGGCCCTGTCGACCCCGACCCTCTACATCCAAGGCGCCGTCGACGGCGTGAACCCGCCGGAGGCGAGCAAGGACGTACCGTCGAAGTTCGACGGACCCTTCGCGTTCATCACCCTGGACGGGGTGGGCCACTTCGCCCCGCGGGAAGCTCCGGATGCCGTCGCGGCGGCGCTCATCCGGCACTTCCGATGCACGGAGGGCAATGAGGGAGCACGGTGATGCGTGAGCTATGGGACGGCGCGGCGGTCGAGTGGGATTCGGTCGAGATCGAGCCCGGCATGCGCCTGCACCACGGCGTAGCCGGCGAAGGCGAGCGTGTGATCGTGCTCGTCCACGGCTATCCCGAAACGGCCTACGCGTGGCGTCGTGTCGTGCCGCTGTTGGTCCGGGCCGGCTTTCGTGTCGTGGTGCCGGACTACCGCGGCGCCGGCGGTTCCTCGAAGCCGCCGGGAGGCTACGACAAGCATACGATGGCCGGTGACCTGCACGCGTTGCTCTACGGCCATCTCGGCCTGACGCGGCCGGTGACGATGGTCGGGCACGACATCGGCATGATGGTCGCCTACGCCTTCGCCCGCCGCTACCCGAAGCTGACCGAACGGCTCGTCGTGATGGAGGCGCCGCTGCCGGGCACCGATGCCTACCAGACGGCGGTGGGCGACACCGACAGGCTGTGGCACTTCCAGTTCCACCGCGCGCCGGACGTGCCCGAGTTGCTGACCGCCGGGCGCGAACAGCTTTACCTGGAGCGCTTCTACCAGGACCTCGGCTACGACACGGAGGCCATCGGCCCGGACGCGATCCAGCGTTACGTGCGCGCTTTCTCGCGGCCGGGTGCCATGCGGGCCGGGTTCGAGCTCTATAGGGCCTTCCCGGCCGACGAAGCGCACAACAGGGCTGAGGTGAAGCGCGACGGAAAGCTCACGATGCCGGTGCTGGCGATGGCGGGCCAGCAAAGCGCCTTCGCCCCGTTCACCGAGGCGATGATGCGGGAAGTCGCGAAGGACGTGACGTTCCGGACGGTCGAGCGGGCGAACCATTGGGTGCCGGAGGAAAACGCCGAGGGTCTCGTCCGGGAGATCCTCGGCTTTCTCGGCCCGCAGTGACGGAACCGGGGTCGGGGAGGGTCAGTTGGCGGAGCCGGGCTTGGAGAAGGCACGGTGCGCCGCCGCCACGAGCGGTTCGGGGAGCGCCTCCGCCACCGCGCTCATGAGCTTGTTCTTCACCGTCGGCACGACCTTGTCCTTGCCGGCCTGGAGCGCCTCGAAGGCGGCCTTCGCCACCATGGCGGGATCGTCCTTGCCTTCCATCGCGCCCGCCTTGGTGTCGAGCATCTCGGCGCGGTTGAAGAAGTTCGTGTCGGTCACCCCCGGCATCAGGATCGTCACGCCGACGCCGGTATCCTTGAGTTCGCTACGCAGCGATTCGCCGAACCAGCGCAGGAACACCTTCGTCGAGCCGTAGATGGCTTCGAACGGATCGGGCATGGACGCCTCGACCGAGGAGGTGAAGAGCAGCTTGCCTCTGCCTCTCGCCACCATGTCCTTGAGGATGGGTTTGGTGAGCTGAACCGCCCCGCGGACGTTCAGGTCGATCATCTTCAGTTCGCGCTGGAGGTCGGTCTCAACGAAGGGACCACCCAAGCCGACGCCGGCGTTGAGGCACAGCACGTCCACGGGACGCCCGAGCGACCGGATCGCCGCGACGAGGCTTTCGACGCCGTCCTCGCGCGAAAGGTCGGAGGCATGCGTCGTGACCTGCGCGCCGTCCGTCGCGAGGCGGCCGGCGGCCGTCGTCAGGTGCCCGGCATCCTGGGCGGCGATGAGGACGTCAAAACCGTTCGTGACGAACTGGTGGGCGAGTTCGAAGCCGATGCCGTTCGAGCCGCCGGTCACGACGGCGAAGGGGCGGGTGGATGTCTCGGTCATGCGGTTCTCCTGTCGCCATGGCCAACATGAGCCCTGCCGGTCGGGTTCCTGGGAGCCCCACCGGGTTGATGCAGTGCCGATCCAGTCGGATGCGACGCGGAAGCCTTCGGGGGTGGGTGATCCCACCGGCCAGGAAGGACTAACGCCGATGCGGTGCTCCTGCAGGGCATTCGGGAGAGGGCGCTGCGGAACCGGCAGACGAAAACGAGGATTTCCACAGGCTGCCCTGCTGCCATGCGAGGCCTTCCCATCCCGCCGAGATGCGTCTCGGCCCTTTCGGAGATCAACGATGAAAGCCCTGTGCTGGCACGGCAAGAACGACATCCGCTGCGACACGGTGCCGGACCCGATCATCGAGGACCCGCGCGACGTCGTCATCAAGGTGACGTCGTGCGCCATCTGCGGATCGGACCTCCACCTCATGGACGGGCTGATGCCGACCATGAAATCCGGCGACGTGCTCGGCCACGAGTTCATGGGCGAGGTCGTCGAGGTCGGCGGGGCTCACAAGAAGTTCAAGAAGGGCGACCGCATCGTCGTGCCCTTCAACATCAACTGCGGCGAGTGCCGCCAGTGCAAGCTCGGGAACTACTCTGTCTGCGAGCGTTCGAACCGAAACGCCAAGATGGCCGCCGAGCAGTTCGGCTACACCACCGCCGGCCTATTCGGCTATTCGCACCTCACCGGCGGCTACGCCGGGGGTCAGGCCGAGTACGTTCGCGTGCCGATGGCCGACGTCGCGCCGATGCTGGTGCCGGAGGGCATGGACGACGAGTCCGTCCTGTTCCTCACCGACATCCTGCCCACCGGATGGCAGGGCGCCGAGCACTGCGAGATCAAGGGAGGCGAAATCATCGCTGTCTGGGGTGCCGGCCCGGTCGGCCTGTTCGCGATCCAGTCGGCGAAGATCATGGGTGCCGAGCGCATCATCGCCATCGAGACCGTGCCGGAGCGCATCGCCATGGCCAGGAAGGCAGGCGCAACCGACATCATCGACTTCATGCAGGAGGACGTGTTCGAGCGCATCAAGGAGATCAGCAAGGGTCAGGGCGCCGACGGTGTCATCGATTGCGTCGGCATGGAAGCATCGTCCGGCCACGGCGGCTTCACCGGCGCGCTCGCGACCATCCAGGAGAAGCTGACCTCGACCGAGCGGCCGTATGTCCTGGCGGAAGCCATCAAGGCGGTACGGCCCTGTGGCATCGTCTCGGTGCCCGGCGTCTACGGCGGGCCGGTGCCGATCAACATGGGCTCGGTCGTCCAGAAGGGTCTGACCATCAAGAGCGGCCAGACCCACGTGAAGCGCTACCTGGAGACGCTGACCAAGCTGATCCAGGAGGGGAAGATCGACACGACGTCGATGATCACCCATCGCTCGACGAACCTCGCCGATGGACCGGACCTCTACAAGACCTTCAAGGAGAAGAAGGATGGCTGCGTGAAGGTGGTCTTCCACCCGAACTGACCTGACGCCGGCCATGGCCACGCATCGATCCAGGGCGACCCTTGCCCTGGCAATCCCTTGATCTCGACGGAATGAAGCAGATGGATCTCGGCATCAGCGGGCGGGTCGCCGTCGTCACGGGCGGCGACTCCGGCATGGGTTTCAAGACGGCGGAGTTCCTCCTGCGGGAAGGCGTGAAGGTCGTCCTCACCGACATCGACGACACGCAATTGCAGAAGGCCGCGTCCGAGCTAGCCGCGTTCGGTGAGGTCAGGGCCGTGGCGGCCGATCTGAGCGGCATGAAGGGCGTCGAGGTGCTCGCCGCCTTCGCCAACATGGCTTTCGATGACAAGCCAACGATCCTGGTCTGCGCGGCAGGGATCACCGGTGCGTCCGGTGACTTCCTCGAACTCACCGACGACGATTGGCTTGAGGCGATCCAGACCGACCTGATGGCGGGCGTGCGCGCGACCCGCGCCTTCATTCCGCACATGCGCAAGGCGGGCTGGGGCCGGGTCGTGCTGTTCTCGTCCGAGGACGCCGTTCAGCCCTACGTCGAGGAACTGCCCTATGCCGCCGCCAAGGCCGGCGTCCTGAACCTCGCCAAGGGCCTGTCGAAGGCCTACGGGCCGGACGGCGTGTTGGTGAATGCGGTCGGACCTGCCTTCATCGCCACGCCGATGACCGACGCGCAAATGGAGAAGAAGTCGAAGGAGAAGGGTATCACCTTCGATGAGGCTATCCAGCAGACGCTGGATGAGGAGCGCCCCGGCATGGTCGCCAAGCGACGCGGCAAGGCCGAGGAGGTCGCCGCCGCCGTCGTCTTCCTCTGTTCCGAGCGGGCGAGCTTCATCACCGGCGAGTTCCTGCGCGTCGATGGCGGCTCCGTCATGACGATGGGCGCTTGACGATCCGTAGACCCATCGCATCCAATTCAACCCTACCGGCGCGAAGGCACGCCGGCTTCCCGACAGAGACCGGAGCAGTCCAAACGATGGCCAAGTCGAGCGACGTCACCGGCGAGGTCATCGGGGCGACCGGCGGCAATCACCTGTTTTGAGCGAGACCGCGATCCGCAACGGCGACGCGCTTCCACTTGGGCAGTATGCCGCCCTGGGCGACGGGCGAAGCGTCGCCCTCGTCGGGGCCGACGGCTCGGTCGATTGGTGGTGCGTCCCCAACATGGACAGCACGGCCCTGTTCGACCGAATGCTCGATCCGGAACAGGGCGGTCGCTTCTCCGTCACGCCCGTCGAGCCTTTCACCGTCGAACGTCGCTACCGGCCGGACAGCAACGTCCTGGAGCAGACCTTCTCGACGGTGAGCGGCAAGGCTCGCGTCACGGACTCCCTCAACAGTGGCATTTCCGGACGCCTGCCCTGGAGCGAGCTGGCGCGCCGGATCGAGGGCCTCGAAGGTAGCGTCGGGTTCCGGATCGAGATGCGTCCTGGGCGTCGACGCAACTGGCCTGCCCCCGTTCGGTGGCCCATGTTCGAAGTTAGTGCATCGTCGGTCGCGTGACGATGGCAGGGCGAGCGGACGGCACTGATCCGCTCGGTTCGGTTGGCCAGATGAGGACCTCTGGCGCAGGCGGCTGGTAGCC
>NZ_JAKSXV010000096.1 GCF_022829345.1 Methylobacterium sp. J-090
GCTTCGACGGCTTCCACGCCATCACCGCCTCGGTGTCCACGACCTGCCTCGTGCGCTTCGACAACAACCGTTACTCGGTCATGGCCTCGGCCATCGGTCGGCCGGTCGAGGTGCGGGCCTACGCCGAGCGCGTCGAGATCCGGGCAGGACGGTCGCGTCGTCGCCGAGCACGAGCGCGCCTTCGGCCGGGATCAGACCGTGTTCGATCCCTGGCACTACGTCCCCGTGCTGGCCCGCAAACCCGGCGCGCTCCGGAACGGCGCACCGTTCAAGGACTGGGTGCTGCCTCCCGCCCTCGACCGGGTCCGACGCAAGCTCGCCGGCAGTGCCGGAGGTGACCGACACGGGACCCCATGCGACAGGTCGCATGGGGAGCCCCGTAGATGGTGGAGATCCTCACCGCCGTGCTCGGCGACGGGTTGCCGGCCGTCGAGGCGGCCTGTGCCGAGGCGCTGCGCGAGGGCGTCCACTCGGCCGACATCGTCCTCAACATCCTCGCCCGGCAGCGCGAGCCGACCCCGCCCGTCACCATCCTGACGCCTGAGAGCCTGCGGCTGCGCCACGAGCCGGTCGCCGATTGTGCCCGCTACGACAGCCTGAGGAGCCCCCCATGATGGAACGCCAGAACATCCTCGCCACCATGGGCGAGTTGAAGCTCTTCGGCATGAAGGCCGCCTACGACGAGATCATCAAGGTCGCGGTGAAGCGCACCCACGAGCCGCAGCAGATCGTCGGTGACCTGCTCCAGGCCAAGCTCCCCATCGCCAAGCTCCCCATCGCCAAGCTCCCCCTGGCCAAGGACATCGCCGAGTTCGCCTTCGACGGCACCCCGATCAACGAGGGTCTGGTGCGCGACCTCGCCGGCGGCTAGTTCCTGGCTCACCAGCGCAACGTCGTGCTCGTCGGCGGCACCGGGACCGGCAAGACCCACCTCGCCATCGCCATCGCACGGGCCTGCATCCGGGATGGCGCGCGGGGCCGGTTCTACAACGTCGTCGACCTCGTCAACCGGCTCGAAGCCGAGGCACGCGCCGGCCGCCAGGGCCGCATCGCCGACCATCTCGCCCGGCTCGACCTCGTGGTGCTCGACGAACTCGGCTACCTGCCGTTCGCGCAGTCGGGTGGCCAACTCCTGTTCCACCTGATCAGCAAGCTCTACGAGACCACCTCGATCGTGGTCACCACCAACCTCGCCTTCGGGGAATGGCCCAGCGTGTTCGCCGGCGACGCCAAGATGACCACGGCGCTGCTCGACCGGCTCACCCACCATTGCGAGATCGTCGAGACCGGCAACGAGAGCTGGCGCTTCAAGAACCGCGCCTGAGGCCGGCACACACGTCGCGCCTGCTGGACCCATGATCAGCCCGGCTGCGCCACCCCGACCCGCTTCGCCGGGCTGATCAGCGGCGTCCCGCCATACCCATCCAGGGGGGTCAAAGTTCGACGCCGATCCAGGGTCAATGTTCAACGCTGCTTGACACCGTGAACGGCTCCAGCGGCAATCCCTCCTTCTTCGCGCGCACCACCACAGCGGTCGTGATCCGGTTGAACGTGGCCCGCGACATCGGAGCATCGGCGTCATAACGCGACGGCAGCAGGTACTTCGAATTACCCGCGCAGGTTTTCAGTGCGATGAGCATGTCGATCGCCTGCTGGGCGAGATAGACGTTGTGCGCCCTGGAGCGCTTCATCCGTTCCTTGGGGATCGACCAGACGGCGTTCTCGAAATCCACCTCGTCCCATGTCGCATCCTGGAGTTCGCTTTTGCGGACCATCGTCAGCAGGATGAGGCGCAAACCGAGCCGGATCGTCGGCAGCGTCGGCACATGCTCAAGTTGCCCGAGCATCACCCGGATTTCGGAGGGTGACAGCGAGCGATCCTTGGGGACGAAGGTTGCGATCGAGGCCGGTCCAACTTCGTCCGCAGGATTGGCCACCTTCTCGCCGTGCAGGATCGCAAACGCGTAGATCAGCTTGACGATGTCACGGACGTGAACCGCGGTGGCCGGCGCCCCGCGCTCTTTGACCTTCGCGCACATAGCCCGCAGATCGTTCGGATCGATCTCCGTCAGCAGGCGGTTCCGGAACGCCGGGAGGATGTCGCGCTCGAAGATCGCACGCCGCATGGCCCGGGTGCTGTCGGCCATCTTTGCCTCTTGCATCCAACGCTCGCCGAACTCGCCGAAGCTCTTGGCTTCCTTGAGCCGGCGCTTCTCGCGCTGCTTCTCATGGGCCGGCGAGCGGCCTTCACCAATCGCTCGCTTGGCATCGATAAGTTTCTCACGTGCTCGCGCCAAAGACAGGTCGATTGGGGAGTATCAGCCTAGCGTCACCGTCTCACGCCGTCCGTTCAAACGGAAGTCGTAGCGGAATGCGATTTTGCCTGACGGCTGCACGAGCACGTACATACCGTCACGGTCGGTAATTTTGCATAATTTGTCTTTCGGTTTCAGGCTCTTAAGAGCTGCATCCGTCAGCCTGACTCCCTCAAAAATGGGCGATTTCCAGGGGAGAGTCTTGAATTATACCGTCAGGCCAGAATCGGCACTTTTAAAACCGAATTTACGCTTTATTATCACGGCACTATGGCCAAAAAATATACCGTCAAGGTTCTCTTGAACCTGACGGTATAATGGTCTTAGCGGTCGATCAAGATTCGGCCATACCGTCATTCCATTCGCTTGCCCTGCGATAGATGACGATAGACGACGACATATAATTCTTTAACTTCAGCGACTTAGGTCGTACCATAGCGTAGTTTCGGATACGCTCTGATGGGTCTGAATCATTCCCACTCGATGGTGCCGGGCGGCTTCGAGGTGATGTCGTAGGTCACCCGGTTGATGCCCTTGACCTCGTTGATGATACGGGTCGCGACTCGGCCGAGGAAGGCCATGTCGAACGGGTAGAAATCCGCCGTCATGCCGTCGACGGAGGTGACGGCGCGCAGGGCACAGACGTGATCGTAGGTGCGCCCGTCGCCCATCACGCCCACGGTCTTCACCGGCAGGATCACCGCGAAGGCCTGCCAGATGGTGTCGTAGAGGCCCGCCTTGCGGATCTCGTCGAGGTAGATCGCGTCGGCTTTTCGGAGGGCCTCCAGCTTCTCGCCCGTAATGGTGCCGGGGCAACGGATGGCGAGGCCGGGGCCGGGGAAGGGGTGGCGGCCGACGAAGGCCTCGGGCAGGCCGAGCTCCTTGCCGAGCACCCGCACCTCGTCCTTGAACAGCTCCCGCAACGGCTCGACGAGCTGCATGTTCATGCGCTCGGGGAGACCGCCGACATTGTGGTGGCTCTTGATGGTCACCGAGGGGCCGCCGGTGAATGACACGCTCTCAATCACGTCGGGGTAGAGGGTGCCCTGGGCCAGGAACTTGGCGCCGCCGATCTTCTTCGCCTCCGCGTCGAACACGTCGATGAACAGCCGGCCGATGGTCTTGCGCTTGATCTCGGGGTCGCTGACGCCCTCGAGCTCGCCGAGGAACAGGTCCTGCGCCTGCACGTGGACCAACGGGATGTTGTAGTGGTCGCGGAACAGCCGCACGACCTCGTCGGCCTCGCCCATGCGCAGGAGGCCGTGGTCCACGAAAACGCAGGTGAGCTGCTCGCCGATGGCTTCGTGGATGAGGACCGCCGCCACGGACGAATCGACCCCGCCCGACAGGCCGCAGATCACCTTCTCGGAGCCGACCTGCGCGCGGATCTTCGCGATGGCCTCCTCGCGGTAGGCCCCCATGGTCCAATCGCCCGAGCAACCGGCGATGTCGCGCACGAAGTTGCGGATGAGCAGCGCGCCGTGGGGCGTGTGGGCCACCTCGGGGTGGAACTGAACCGCGTAGTAGTTGCGCGATTCGTCGGCGACGGCCGCGAACGGGGCGTTCTTCGATAGGGCGACGGTGGTAAAGCCGTCGGGGAGCTTCGTCACCCGGTCGCCGTGGCTCATCCAGACGGGGTAGTGCTCGCCCACATGCCAGACGCCCTTGAACAGGGGGCAGTCGGAGAGGATCTCGATCTCTGCGCGGCCGAACTCGGCGTGGTGCCCGGCCTCGACCTCGCCGCCGAGCTGGGCCGCCATGGTCTGCTGGCCGTAGCAGATGCCGAAGACCGGCACGCCGGAATCGAACACGATCTGCGGCGTGCGCGGCGAGGCGTCCGTGGTCACCGATTCGGGGCCGCCCGAGAGAATGACGCCCTTGGGCCTCGACTCGGCGAAGGCCTCGGCCGCCTTGGTGAAGGGGACGATCTCGCAATAGACGCCCTCCTCGCGCACACGCCGCGCGATGAGCTGCGTCACCTGGGAGCCGAAATCGACGATGAGGATCTTGTCGTGCTCGGTGTTCATGGCAACCGGAGTTAGACGAGGCCTCGGCGTGGTGCAACGGATAGGCCAGGGCGTGGCTCTCATGCGCTCCAACCGTCTGGGGATGCCGTCAGCCGGCAGGGCGACGTTCCAGGGTGGCGACGTAGAATCCGTCCGTTCCCGTCAGGGCCGGGCTCATCTGCAGGCCGTGGCCGGTGAAGCGCAGGAACGGTGCGAGATCGGGCTTTTGCGCCGCGACCACGTCCGTGGCCGGTACGACCGCGAAGTCCCCGCACGTGCGGGCGAGAAAGCCGGTCACCGCACCGTCGTTCTCCTCCGGGATCAGGGAGCAGGTGACGTAGGTGATGCGTCCGCCCGGCCGCGCCAGCAGGGCGGCTCGGTCGAGGACCGCCGCCTGCTCGTTGACGCGGGCGGCCAACGCGCCCGGCCGCATCCGCCACTTGGCGTCGGGGTTGCGGCGCCACGTGCCCGAACCCGTGCAGGGCGCGTCGACGAGGACGCGGTCAACGGCGCCGTCAAGGTCTCCGAGCACGTCGGTCCGGGCCCGGCCGCCGCGCGGGGTGCGGATCTCGGCCTTCGCCCCCGCCCGCCGCAGGCGCTCATGGATGGGGGCGAGGCGGCGCGGATCGTCGTCGCTGGCGACCAGCCGGCCATCGTTGTTCATCATCGCGGCGAGACTTAAGGTCTTGCCGCCGCCGCCCGCACAGAGGTCGACCACGGTCTCGCCCGGCTTCGCGCCGGAGAGCAGACTCGCGAGCTGCGAGCCCTCGTCCTGGATCTCGTACCACCCGTCGAGAAACTCCGGCTCGACATGGAGGGCGGGGCCGCGCCCGTCCTCGCCGATGGGAATGCGCAGGCCGTTGGGGGCGTGCGGCGTCGTTGCGGGGGCGAGGTGCGTCAGGCCCGCCATGGCCGCTTCGCGGTCGTGCTTGAGCGTGTTGATCCGGATGTCGAGGGGCGCACGGCGCCCCAGCGCCCGCAACTCTTCCAGCAGGGCACCACCGAAGGTCGTCTCCAGGGCGGGCAGAACCCATTCGGGCACGTCGCCGGCGACGTGGTCGGGGGCTTGCGCCAGGGTCGCGTCGGTGAGGCGGGCGCGCTCTTGGTCGGACAGGGGCTCCGGCGCGAAGCGATCGCCCGAGAAAAGGCCCGCGATGGTGGGGGCGGCGAGCCCGTGCTGAAGACGCAACATGCCAATGACCAGGGCGCGCGGGCTGTCATCGTCCATGATCCAGGCGGCCGAGGCGCGCCGGCGCAGGGCATCGTAGACGAGGCTGGCGATGGCCGCTCGGTCGCCCGAGCCGGCGAAGCGGTGGGCGAGGCCCCAATCCTTAAGGGCATCGGCGGCGGGGCGGCGGCGTCCGGCGATGTCGGCGAGGACTTCGATGGCGGCGGAGAGGCGGGCGGGGGGCGTCAGGGCAAAGGTCCTTCGAGTTGCGGCAAAAGCCGCGATACGGCCACGCTTGAGGCGGAATAGGTCACAATACGGTCGAGCTTCCGGCGCGATCGACGGGCATGTCGAGCGCGGGGCCACAGCGGTTGGCGCCCGGAGCTTTAGAGAACCCCATGCCCCCCGTCATCCATCTCGGCCTCGCCGGCCTCGTGATGCTCCTCGTCGCCGCCTGCGCGACGGCTCCGGCGGCCATCGATCCGACCCCGCCGCCGCGCCGGCTCGACGCGAAGACGCAGCTCGAATACGGCAACCCGCCGCCGCCGCCCGGCCCGCGCTACTGAGCCTTCGCCGCCTCGCGGGCGCGGCGTACCTCGTAGGCCTTCACGTGCGTCAGGACGCGGTCGAGCAGGGGATGCCCGGCCGCGTCGGGCGCCCGTGCGATGAGATCGCCGATGATCTGGTCGGCCTCGATCCGCGCGCCGTTCTCGATGTCGCGCAGCATCGAGGCGGTGAAGCCCGAGCCCTCGGCCGTGAGGGTGGCGCGGGTGCGCGCCACGAATTTTTCGCGCGGGGCGTGACCTGCATTCTCGGCGATGCTCCGGCATTCCTCCAGCAGGGACTCGATGAACGGCCGGCCGCCAGGGGCCGCAACGATGTCGCCGATGGTGGCCCGCATGAGGCAGGTCGAGCCGGCGAGCGTCGCCAAAAACGTCCATTTCTCCCACATCTCCAACACCATGGTCCGGCTCAGGCGCGGCTCGAAAATGGCGCCCTGCATCAATGCGTCGATGGCCTCGATGCGCGGGGAGAGCGAACCGTCGCGCTCGCCGTAGGTGAGGGTGTGCAGGTCGTTCATCTGGTGGACGGTGCCGTCGGCCCCAAGCGTCGCCGCGATGGCGCAGGTACCGCCGAGGATGCGCTCCGGCCCGAACCTGGCGTCGAGAGCATCGAGGTGGCGCATGCCGTTGAGGACGGGCAGGATCGCCGTCCCCGATCCGATCGCGGGGGCGACGTCGGCCAGCGCCCCGTCGAGGTCGTAGGCCTTGCAGCTGAGGAACACGAGGTCGAACCCTCCAGCGCCGCTCAGGCCGGCCGCCGTGACGGTCTTGGGCGCCGGGATCGTCAGATCGCCGTGCGGGCTCTTCACGTTGAGCCCACTGGCGGCGAGCTTGTCCGCACGCGCCGGGCGCACGAGGAAGGTCACGTCCCGGCCGATCTCGGCCAGCCGGGCGCCGAAGTAACCACCGGTGGCACCGGCACCGACGACGAGTACGCGCATGGGACGATCCTTTTGGTTCGAAGAAGCTCCTTGGGGCCGACCCTACGCTTCTTCGGCGAGAGGTCCGCGTCAGCTTGCCAGAATACGCACGGCGAACACGACCCACATCACCAACAGCACGAGCACGCCCGCGACGAAGGCGCGAAAGCGATGTGGGACATGGTTCGTGGTGATGGACACGCCCGCATGGACGATCCGCGTCGCGACGAACGCCCAGGCCATGACCACGAAGAGCAGGTCCGCCTTCCGCGTATAGAGAGCCAGCGGCACGAGGGCGTAGAAGAGTACCGGCAACTCGAACTGGTTCGCGTAGGTGTTGGCCGCCTGCTGGGCACGGGCCGGCCACGCCTTCTGCCCGAGGGCAATGTCGCCGACCCGGACGGTGCCGGCCCTCACTTCGGCGAAGCGCACGCGTCCCATCCAGAACCCGAGGGCGAAGGTGAGGAGCACCTGCGCGAAGACCGGGGCGAGAATGGCCTGGACGATCACGGCTCGTGCTCCTCACGCCACGCGCTCAACAAGACGACGCACCGCTGCCACGGCGTTCCGGCGACGGAGGCAACGAGGCGGGCATCGGCTGTCACCAGCGGGATGTGCCAACGTTCGGCTGCGGCGACATAGAGTGCGTCATAGAAACTGACCGAGACGCTGACCGCGATGGTGGTCGCGAGATCGATGAGCGCCAGCGGCGACCGGAATGCGAGACGCCCCGCGATGGCGTCATTCGCACGACGGACGTCATCCTGCGTCAGGCGGCCGCGACGGCATGACCTGACGAGAACCTCGCCGATCTCACCGAGCGCATGGTCCGGGCACATCAGCGCGGAGGAAGAGCGAAAAAGGCTCAGGGCGGCCTCGGAATCGGCTTCGGCGACGAACCACTTCACCGCGACGCTCGCATCGACGACGATCACACGGCGTCTCGCATCCGCCGGATGACATCGGTGCTGTCCTCGACGGGACCGCGTGTCCCCGATCGGATGCGGTCGGCGACCGCGACCCGCCCCTCGACGTCATGCAGGAGACCGAGGCGGATGAGTCCGATGGCGACCTCGTCCACGGACCTGTTCTGGACTTCGGCCTGGAAGGCGATCGTCCGCAGAGTCGAGTCGTCCAGATCCTTGATAGTCAGGTCAGGCATGGTGTCTCTCCCGATCGATGGACCACCATCCTATCCCCAACACCACGATCCGCTCCAATCCTCACGCCCGCCCGGGATAGTTCGGGCTCTCGCGGGTGATGGTCACGTCGTGGACGTGGCTCTCGCGCAGGCCCGCATTGGTGATGCGAACGAACTGCGCCTTGTCCTGGAACTCCGGGATGGTCGGGGCGCCGACATAGCCCATGGCGGCGCGCAAGCCCCCCGCGAGCTGGTGGAGCACGGCCGCCACGGGGCCCTTGTACGGCACCTGGCCCTCGATGCCCTCGGGCACGAGCTTGTGGGTGTCGTTGACCTCGGCCTGGAAGTAGCGGTCGGCCGAGCCGCGCGCCATGGCGCCGACGGAGCCCATGCCCCGGTAGCTCTTGTAGGAACGGCCCTGGTGCAGGAACACCTCGCCGGGCGCCTCGTCGGTGCCGGCGAGCAGGGAGCCGAGCATGGCCACCGACGCGCCGGCCGCGATGGCCTTGGCGAGATCGCCCGAATACTTGATGCCGCCATCGGCGATCACCGGCACGTCGGCGCGGTCGGCCGCCTCCACGGCCTCCATCAGGGCGGTGAGCTGGGGCACGCCGACGCCGGCGACGATGCGGGTCGTGCAGATGGAGCCCGGACCGATGCCCACTTTGATGGCGTCCGCGCCCGCGTCGATGAGGGCCTGGGCGCCATCGCGGGTGGCGACGTTGCCGGCGACGATCTGGACGGTGTTGGAAAGCTGTTTCACCCGGCGCACGGCGTCGAGCACCTTGATCGAGTGTCCGTGCGCCGTATCGACCACGACCACGTCGCAGCCGGCGTCGATGAGGCGCTCGGCCCGCTCGAAACCGCTGTCCCCCGTGGTGGTGGCCGCCGCCACCCGCAGGCGGCCCTGCTCGTCCTTCACGGCGCCCGGATAGGCGACCTGCTTCTCGATGTCCTTGACGGTGATGAGGCCGATGCAGCGGTAATGGTCATCGACCACGAGGAGCTTCTCGATCCGGAACTGGTGCAGGAGGCGCTTGGCCTCGTCCTGGTTCACGCCCTCGCGCACGGTGATGAGCCGGTCGCGGGTCATGAGTTCGGCGACGGTCTCGGAGGAGTTGGTCGCGAAGCGCACGTCGCGGTTGGTGAGGATGCCGACGAGCTTGCCGCGCGAGCCGTTGGGACCGCGTTCCACCACCGGGATGCCGGAGATGCGGTTGCGCTTCATCAGCGAGAAGGCGTCGGCCAGAGTCTCGTCGGGATGGATGGTGATGGGGTTCAGCACCATGCCCGACTCGTACTTCTTGACGAGGCGGACCTGCTCGGCCTGCTCTTCGGGCTCGAGGTTGCGGTGGATCACCCCCATGCCGCCGTTCTGCGCCATGGCGATGGCCATGGGCGCTTCCGTCACGGTGTCCATGGCGGAGGCCAGGATCGGCAGGTTGAGGTGGATGGTGCGGGTGAGCCGGCTCGCCACGCTGACCTGCGTGGGCATCACCGAGGATGCGGCGGGGCGCAGGAGGACGTCGTCGAAGGTCAGGCCCTCGATGATGGAATCTGCGGTGATGCGGGCCATGAACCAACTCCCAGAAGGGCTTGAGACACCGGGTCCGGGGACCGCTTCGGCGTCGTCGAGTTGGCAAGGGCCAGTATCATGCAGGCCCGACCCGCGCAAAGGCGGAATCCATGGGCGGCGGGGGGATATCCCCCGGCCGCATGGCTCATCGGCCGTGCGGGCCGGGCCGCTCGGTCAGTTGACCGGCGCGACAGGACCCTTGTCGGTGTATTCCGGCGGCAGGCCGAGATAATCGGCCGCGATGCCATCGACACCCGGCGCGCGGCCGAAGGCCTCGCAATCGGGGTCGAGGGGCGCCTCGCCGAGGGTGGTGATCCGGATGCGGTCGTAGCTCGGAATCGCGAGGGGGGCCTTGAACGGATCGACGCCTGTGGCGAGGTAGCCGCCCCAATCCTGGCCGAACTCACCGGCGAGGTCGTAGGCGTCGCTGATGGGCGAGAACCGAGGCTGGCTCGTGAACGAGTTGGCTGCCCCACCCCACACCATGGCGGCGCGCTGTTCGTGGCGCCCGTCGAGGGCCTCCGCTTCGATGGTGATGCTGCCCAGACCGATGGGGATGCGTGGGATCGGCACCCGGCCGACGGAGGCGGCGAATCCGACGCCGACCTGGGAGGCGATGCTGACGCCCGCCGAGGTCGCGATGGTGGCTCCCGCCGCCGGCAGGCCGGTGAGCTCGACGCGGGTCACGGCGGCGCGCACGGTCAGGTCCGCCTTGCGGCCCGACACGACGTCGTAGCGTAGGGACAGTTCGTAGCAGAGCGCCCGGTCGGCGGCATTGGCGACGAGGCGACGCTCGACGGGCGTCAGGCCCGGCCCGGAGACGGCCTCGGAGAAGGTCGTCGGGATGATCCGCACCGTGCGGGCGCCGGCGGTGGCCGCGCGGTCGATGTAGAGCTTGGCCCGGGTGGCGACCTCGTCGCTGCTCACGAGACGGTCGTAGCGGGTGAGGGAGCCTGAATCGTTGAGAAGGACCGTGCCGCAGCCGGCCATGGCGAGCATGAGGGCCAGACCGGCGGTCATGCCCGGCAGCCTGAGACGACGTTCGAAGCGCGGGGGCATCCGGTAACCTTGAAGAACGGGAACGACAGGCTCGGCGCGCGTTCGGGGCAGGCATGCCCACGAGCGGCGTCAGCCGGTCCGTGTTGGGCCATAGCTTAGCGGGGGTGGCGACCCTGTGGAAAGGCGCTCGGGCCGGTGCCGCCCGCTGTAACGTCAGCCTGTGGCGCAAGCGCCACGCCACCATGGGCACGGCTACGGCGGCTCGTTTCATCCATCACATCGTAAGAAAAACGCCCGGCGCCCATCCGAGGACGGATTTCTCTCGACCCGGACGCAACCCGATCGCATTCATGGGACTTGTTGCCCACCAATGCGCCCGTCCCAGATCGTCCCCCTCGTCGTCGCCACCGCACTGTTCATGGAGAACACCGACGCGACGGTGATCGCCACGGCCCTGCCGGCCATCGCCCGCAGCCTCGGCGAGGACCCCATCGCCCTGAAACTCGCGCTCACGGCCTATCTGGTGAGCCTCGCGATCTTCATTCCCATCAGCGGCTGGATGGCCGACCGCTACGGCGCCCGCACGGTGTTCCGGGCGGCGCTCGGCGTGTTCATGGCCGGATCGCTCGCGTGCGCGGCCTCCGATTCGCTCATGGGCTTCGTCGCCGCGCGGTTCTTCCAGGGGCTCGGCGGCGCGATGATGGTGCCGGTGGGGCGCCTCGTCATCCTGCGCAGCGTGCCGAAGAACGAACTCGTGAGCGCGCTCGCCTACCTCACCATCCCGGCCCTCATCGGCCCGATCATGGGACCGCCGCTCGGCGGGCTGATCACGACCTACCTCGACTGGCGCTGGATCTTCTTCATCAACATCCCCATCGGGCTCGCCGGCATCGTGCTTGCGAGCGTCTATTTCGAGAACGTGCGCGAGGCCGAACGGCCGCCCCTCGATGTCGTCGGTTTTCTCCTCTCGGGCCTGGGACTCGCGACGCTGATGCTCGGGCTCGCCTCGACGGGTCGTCACCTCCTGCCCGAGGGCGTCTCGTGGGGCTGCCTCGCCGCCGGGATCGTCCTGCTGGTCCTCTATCTCCGGCATTCGCGCCGGGTGGCCCATCCGGTGATCCGCCTCGATCTCCTGCGCTATCCGACATTCCGTGCCGCGGTGACCGGGGGGAGCTTGTTTCGTATCGGCACGGGGGCGATCCCGTTCCTGCTGCCGCTGATGCTGCAGATCGGATTCGGCCTCGATCCGCTGCAATCGGGCCTGCTCACCTTCGCCGCCGCTGCCGGTGCGCTCCTCATCAAGCTCATCGGACCACGCATCCTGCGCGCCTACGGCTTTCGCCGGGTGATGCTCGTCAACGCGGTGGTGGCCTCGGGCTTCCTCGCGGTGAACGGCCTGTTCACGGCGCAGACGCCGCATGCGATCATCGTCTGCACCCTGCTGCTCGGGGGCTGCGTGCGCTCGCTCCAGTTCACCTGCGTCAACGCCATCGCGTATGCCGACCTCGAGCCGCGCGACATGAGCGCCGGCACGAGTCTGGCGAGCGTCGCCCAGCAACTGTCCCTCAGTCTCGGCGTCTCCTTCGGGGCCCTCGCCCTCGAAGCGGCCGCGGGCTGGCACGGGCGCACGGCGATCCGGGCGGACGATTTCGGCCCGGCCTTCTTCGCGGTGGCGGCGATCTCGGCCCTGTCGGTCTTCGCCTTCCGGCGCCTTGCGCCCGATGCCGGAGCGGAGGTGTCGGGTCAGCGCCGGGTTGCGCCGACGCCCTGATCTAGGCGGCCGCGCGGGTGGGAGCACGCCCGGCCGGGCGCTTCGGCCGGGCGGCCGATTTCGGAGGGTTTGTCCTGGCGGAGGCCGGCTTCGCCTGGGCGCGGACACCGTGGCGCCAGCCCTGCCAGGACCAGGCGCCGGGGCCCGTCATCGCGACCATCAGAAAGCCCCCGGCGAGGCCGAGATCGGCGAGCAACAGGGTGCGTTCGGCCACCGCCGTCGGACCGGAGAACTGCCAGAACGGGTGCAGCAGCACTGCCATGGCCACGGCGAACACCGCGAGCGCGAACCCGGTCACCCGTGGCAGCACCCCGAGGATGAGGGCGAGTGGCCCGAACACCTGCACCACGACGGCGGCCGTCGCCACGAGGTTCGGCGAGGGCAGGCCGGTTCCGGCGAGGGTCAGGGCAAAGCCCGAGACGTTCAGCGCCCGGGCGATGCCCGTCGGCAGCAGGGCGGCGGCGAGGAGGAGGCGCGCGAGGAGAAGCGCTCCGTCATGGGTACGGCCGGTCACGTCGGATGCTCCGTCTGATCTTCGAGAGAACAAAGCATGTCCCGAGGGCCTGAAGACCGGGTTAAGCCCGTCAGCCCGACACGCCGCCGCGAAACAGGCGCCCGTGCTCCGTCCAGGCGACGACGAGGAGGGCGAGGCCTCCGAGCCCGGCATAGCCGAGGCCGATGGGCAGCACCGTACCGTCGAAGGCCTGTCCGATGACGAAGCCGCACAGGGCGCCCAGGATCGTCGTGTAGAAGCCGAGGAAGGACGAGGCGGTCCCGGCGATCTCGCCGAGCGGCTGCAGCGCGAGGGCGTTGAAGTTCGGCATGGCGAAGCTGAGGAGGAACTGGTTGGCGGCAAGAATCCCGAGGAACAGCCCGAGGGGCGGGCGCCCGCCATAGGCGAGCGCCACCATGACTTGGACGACCGCGACGACGACGAAGGCGGTCAGCCCGGCATGCGAGAGCGGCCGCATGCCAAGGCGGCGCACGAGGCGTGCGTTGACCAGGGTTGCCGCTCCCATGGCCCCGGCCACGAGTCCGAAGGCGAGGGGGAAAAGACCCCCGAGGTGGTAGAGTCCCGTATCGAACACCTGCTGGGCCGACCCGACATAGCCCATGATGCAGCCCGTCAGCAGACCGAGCGCCGTGGCGTAGCCGACCGCCACACGGTTGCGGAAGGTCAAGGACACCGCCTGCCCCACGGCCGCGAGGGAGAACGGGCGCCGGTCCTGCGGATGCAGGGTCTCGGGCATCCGGGTGGAGAACCACGTCACGAGGAGGCCGGCGAGCACCAGCATCGATACGAAGACATAGTGCCACGAGCCGAGCAGCAGCATCGCCCCGCCAATGGCCGGCGCGATCATCGGCACGATGAGGAACACCATCATCACAAGCGACATCACGCTCGCCATTTCCCGCCCGGCGAAGCGGTCGCGCACGATGGCCGTGGACAGGACCCGTCCGCCGGCCGCGCCGATGCCCTGGATGATCCGGGCGGCGAGGAGCCAGCCGAAGGAGGGCGCCACCATGGCGAGCACGGTACCGGCGACGTAGATGGCGAGGCTCGCGAGCAGCACCGGACGCCGTCCGTAGCTGTCCGACAGCGGACCATAGACGATCTGCGCCGCGCCGAAGCCCAGCATGTAGACGTAGATCAACCATTGCAGCCTGTTGGGATCGGCCACCCCGAATCGGGCCTGGATCTCGGGAAAGGCCGGCAGCAGGTTGTCGATGGAGATGGCGGTCACCGCCATCATCAGGGCGACGATGCCGACGAACTCACCGAAGCGCGGACCGCTCCAGGCGGGTGTGTCCGGGCGCGACGAAGGGGCCGGAGCGGGCGGAGGCGTCACCGACAAAGCGATCCTTGGGCGATTGGCTGGGGCCCTGGCTGATGCGTGGGCGGGGTACGGCCGAGCTACCAGCGGAACACATGTCCGACGAGCGGGCAGTGAGGACGTGTTGCGAAGGGGAGGCCGGTCGCATGGTTTCACCCCGGGTGTCTGTGCGAAAACACGCGCGATGTCCCTGAGGCTTGCGCGCCGCTTGCGGGGCCGCAACCGTGCAGCCCTGGCCTCGTATCGAGCCCGAGGAGACCCGGCGGATCACCGGCTGCACCCCGCTCGCAACCGGGTCGCCACGCACTCCGATCGGGGCTAACATGCTCGTGCCGCCCGGACGCCATCCGGCGCGCGGACGGATCGGTCTCACAGGACCGCATTGGCCAAAGGTCCACCTTGCCTTGGCGTCCCGTCTGGCCTTGTCTGCCGCACGCACAAAAACAAAATCGGAGGATTCGCCATGAACAAGCCAGAGTTCCTGAACGCCGGCACCAAGTCCCCGTTTTCGGCCCGGTACGACAATTTCATCGGTGGCCAATGGGTTGCCCCGAGCGCCGGCCGCTACTTCGAGAACACCTCGCCGATCACCGGCCGGGTGATCTGTGAGGTCGCCCGCTCCGACGCGGCCGATGTCGACAAGGCGCTCGATGCCGCCCACGCCGCGAAGGACGCCTGGGGCCGGACCGCGCCGGGTGAGCGCGCTCGGATCCTGAACAAGATCGCCGACCGGATGGAGGACAACCTCGATCTCATCGCGCTCGCCGAGACCTGGGATAACGGCAAGCCGATCCGCGAGACGACGCACGCCGACATCCCGCTGGCCATCGACCATTTCCGCTACTTCGCCGGCTGCGTCCGCGCGCAGGAAGGCTCGATCTCCGAGATCGACCACGACACGGTCGCCTATCACTTCCACGAGCCGCTGGGCGTGGTCGGCCAGATCATCCCGTGGAACTTCCCCATCCTGATGGCGGTGTGGAAGCTCGCCCCGGCGCTCGCGGCCGGCAACTGCGTCGTGCTGAAGCCCGCCGAGCAAACCCCCGCCTCGATCCTCGTGGTGGCCGAACTCATCGCCGACCTGCTGCCCCCGGGCGTGCTCAACATCGTCAACGGCTTCGGCCTCGAATGCGGCAAGCCGCTGGCCTCGTCGCCCCGCATCGCCAAGATCGCCTTCACGGGCGAGACGACGACGGGCCGGCTCATCATGCAATACGCCTCGCAGAACCTGATCCCGGTGACGCTGGAACTCGGCGGCAAGTCGCCGAACATCTTCTTTGCCGATGTCGCCAACGAGGATGACGACTTCTTCGACAAGGCGCTCGAGGGCTTCACCATGTTCGCCCTGAACCAGGGCGAAGTCTGCACCTGCCCGAGCCGGGCGCTTGTGCACGAGTCGATCTACGACCGCTTCATGGAGCGGGCGATCAAGCGCGTCGAGGCGATCACGCAAGGGTCCCCCCTCGATCCCGCCACGATGATCGGCGCGCAGGCCTCCTCCGAGCAGCTCGAGAAGATCCTGAGCTACGTCGACATCGGCAAGCAGGAGGGCGCCGAGTGCCTGACGGGCGGCGAGCGCAACGTGAAGGACGGCGAGTTCGCGGACGGCTTCTACATGAAGCCGACCGTGTTCAAGGGCCACAACAAGATGCGCATCTTCCAGGAGGAAATCTTCGGGCCGGTGCTCTCGGTGACGACCTTCAAGGACGACGCCGATGCGCTCAGCATCGCCAACGACACCCTCTACGGCCTCGGCGCCGGCGTCTGGACCCGTGACGGCACCCGCGCCTACCGCTTCGGCCGCGCCATCCAGGCCGGCCGCGTCTGGACCAATTGCTACCACGCCTACCCGGCCCACGCGGCCTTCGGCGGCTACAAGCAGTCAGGCATCGGCCGTGAGAACCACAAGATGATGCTCGACCACTATCAGCAGACCAAGAACATGCTGGTCAGCTACTCCGCCAAGAAGCTTGGCTTCTTCTAAAGATCCACCCGAGACCACCTTGCCCCGGCTGAAAGGCCGGGGCTTTTTCTTTTCTCGCCCTATGTCTTCGGCAAGATCGCCCCAGTGAGGATCAACCGATGAACGACGTTGCCACGCCCGACCAGACCACCGCAGACTTGGCCGGCGTCGACGGCACGCCCCTGCGTGTCACCGCGACCCCGGCGGCCCTCGCCCTCATCGACGAACTGCGCGCCGACCACGGCCCGGTGATGTTCCACCAGTCGGGCGGCTGCTGCGATGGCTCCTCGCCCATGTGCTACCCGGTTGGCGAGTTCCTCACCGGCGACAGCGACGTGCGTCTCGGGACCGTGGCGGGCGCCGATTTCTGGATCAGCCGGCCGCAATTCGAGGTCTGGAAACACACCCACCTCATCCTCGACGTGGTCCCGGGGCGCGGCGGCATGTTCTCCCTCGAGAACGGGCGCGACAGGCGCTTCCTCATCCGCTCGCGGCTGTTCACGCAGGCTGAGAACACGGCGCTGTCCGGCGCCTGCAAGCTCTGATCGTAAGCCTCAGGGCCAGACCTTGATGGCGAGGGGCCGGCGGACGAGGTCGCGGTCCGAGGTGATGGCGCAGCCCTCCGTGCGCAGGGTGACGTAGGTGAGGAACGCCGTGTCGCCGGTGTCGTCGAAATTGCGGCCGGTGGCGGCGGGATCGAGGAGCGACGGGTAGGCGATGAGGCCGTCCGGTGCCCCGCACGGATCGTCGTACAGGGTCGCGCCGGCGAGGAGCAGGCGCGGTCGATCCCAGGTCAGCAAGTCGCGCGAGCTCGTCCAATAGAATCCGGACTCGGGAAAATCGTCGGCCTTCGCCGCCATGAACACCGCGATCCAGGCTCCGCTGCCGCGATGGCGCACTACGGCTCCGACGGGGGTGGGGAAGGGCGACACGGGCTTGCAGGTCGCCGGATGCGCCATTGGTTTGGCGTAAGGATCGGGAAACGCGGCGGTGAAGCCGCTGCCGGTCCAGGCGCGCCAGCGCGTCGGATCGGTCGGATCATCGGTGCGGAACAGGCACACGCCCGCCGCCTGATCGCTGCCCTTGAGATCCCACCCCGTGGTCGAGGCGAACATGTAGCGCCAGCGGCCGTCGCCGAAAACGTTCGACGGGTTGAAGAACCCGCGATGGCGGCCCTGGCCGACCTCCTGCCGGAACGGCACCCCGGCCACCACCACGGGCGGCGTCGACCGCGAGAAGAGACGCCCCCCATTCGTCGAGGCGGCGGCCACCACCGCGTTGTACCAGCACTCCATGTAGACCTTGGAGCGGCAGCGTCCGGGATGCTCGTTGGCCTGATACTCGTGGTGGAGGAGGGCGGAGACCGCCTTGCCGTCCTCCGTCCAGGTGGCGGCGATCCACGAGCGGTCGTCGTAGAGGGCAGGATCGGCTTTCTCGCCTGAATCGAGCACCACGGCGCAGTCGAGGGTCAGCTTGTCGAGCGACGGACCCCGCAGGGCGCGATTGCGATAATGCATCCCGAACAGCGCCACGGCGCCTGAGGCGTCGCGAAACGCCCGCGCCGACGCATCCGGTACGTCGGCCCCATCGCAGGCGTCGCGACCGGCCTTGAAGACGACGGTCGGCGGTCCGACCAGGGTCAAGGCCGAGAGCGGTGGTTCGGACGCTGCGTTGGCGGCGCCCGTGAGGCCTGCGAGCGCAAGAAGAATGCGGAGGAAGGGGCGCGTCATCGCGTATGCCTGGACATCACTGCGAGTTTGGGTTTTGAACCGTTACAGACTGATTGCCAAGGCGCCGCCTCCGGCGGCCGCCCACATCCCGACCCGCGAAAGCCCACCATGCTGATCCTGATCCTTGGCCTCGTGCTGTTCCTCGGCATGCACGCCTTCTCCATGGCGCGGGCCAAGCGCGCCAGCGTCATCGGTAATGTCGGTGAGAGCCGGTACAAGCTTATCTACACTGGCGTCTCGTTGCTCGGCCTCGTGCTCATCGCCTACGGTTTCCACCTCTACCGCCAGTCGGGCTACATCGAAGTCTGGAACCCGCCGGTCTGGACTCGCCACCTCTCCCTCGTCCTGACCCTGTTGGCCTTCATCGTCCTCGCCTCGGCTTATCTGCCGGGCCATATCCGCGCCAAGGCCAAGCACCCGATGCTGCTGGCCGTGAAGATCTGGGCGACGGCCCACCTGCTCGCCAACGGCGATCTCGGCTCGATCCTGCTGTTCGGCGGGTTCCTCGCCTGGGCCGTCGTCGCCCGCATCAGCGCCAAGCGCCGGGCCCTGAGCCCCACCGCCGTGGCCGCCCAGCACGGCGTCGTCGCGGCCCCGGCCGGCTGGCGCAACGATGCCATCGCGGTGGTGGTCGGCCTCGCCGCGTGGTTCGTGTTCGGCAAGTACCTCCATCCGATCCTCATCGGTGTCGCCGCCTGGCCGGGTCAGGCCTGAGGGAGCCCGAACGCGGGCAGGACGGCCCTGCGGCGAAGACCGGTCGCCAACGGCCCGGGCCTGTGCTAGGCGCAAGTCTCAATTCTCCCTAGACGTGGCCGGGCGGGCTTTCGGCCGGCGTGAGACAGCATGGCCGAGAACAACGAGTTCATCCGCGAGGTCAACGAGGACTATCGCCGGGATCAGGTCGCCGAGATCTGGCGCCGCTACAGCGGCGCGATCATCGCCGTGGCGATCCTCGTGGTGGCCGCCGTCGGCGGCTGGCGCTACTGGCAGCACGACCAGCGCGTGCGCGCCGATGCGGCTTCCGAGCAGTTCGACACGGCGAGCCGCCTCGCCCGCGACGGCAAGACCGCCGAGGCCGACAAGGCGTTCGCGGCGATCCGCACCGAGGCGCCGGGCGGCTATCGCCTCCTCGCGCGCTTCCGCTCGGCCGCCGAGACCTCGAAGCGCGACGGGGCCGCCGGTGCCGCCGAGTACGACGGCCTCGCGGCCGATACCGGCGTGAGCGACGCCCTGCGCGACCTCGCTCGCCTGCGCGCCGCCCTCCTGCGCCTCGACGGGCCGCAGCCCGACGCGGCGCTCGCCAGCCTCCAGGGCCTCGCCGCGCCGACCGGCGCGTTCCGCCACACCGCCCGTGAGATGCTCGGCCTCGTCGCCCTCAAGCGCGGCGAGTACGAGGCCGCGGGGCGCTGGTTCGACCAGATCAACGCCGACCCACAGGCGCCGCAGAACCTGCGCCAGCGCATCGAGGTCTACGCCGCCCTCGTGGCCGGTGGCCCCGTGACGGTGACGGCCGCTGTCCCCGAGCCGGCCGCGCCGCCGCCCGTGACGCGCTGACACCCGTTTTCCCCCATCCTGTACGACTGAATCGAGCACACCATGGACATGCCGACCGTCGCGATCGTCGGACGGCCGAATGTCGGCAAGTCGACCCTCTTCAACCGCCTCGTGGGCAAGAAGCTCGCCCTCGTGGACGACCGCCCCGGCGTGACCCGCGACCGGCGCGAGGGCGACGTCAACTTCGGTGGACTCGTCTTCCGCATCATCGACACCGCCGGCCTCGAACAGGCCGATGCCGATTCGCTGCTCGGCCGCATGCGTGCCCAGACGGAGGCCGCGATCCTCGAGGCCGATGTGGTGCTGTTCGTCATTGACGCCCGCGCCGGCATCCTGCCCGCCGACCAGCCCTTCGCCGAACTCGTGCGCCGCGCCGGCTGCCCCGTTATCCTCATCGCCAACAAGGCCGAGGGCGGCGCTGGCCTCGGCGGCGCCTACGAGGCGTTCTCGCTGGGTCTCGGCGATCCGATCCCGTTCTCGGCCGAGCACGGCGAGGGCATCGGCGAACTCCATGATGCCCTCACGGAGGCTCTGCCGGCGCAGGACGAGGACGACGCGGACGAGGACCCGTCCGACCGGTCCCTCAAAGTTGCCATCGTCGGACGCCCCAATGCCGGCAAATCGACCCTGATCAACCGGATGCTCGGCGAGGAGCGTCTTCTCGTCGGCCCCGAGGCCGGCATCACCCGGGATTCCATCTCCCTCGACTGGGTCTGGCGCGGGCGCCGGATCAAGCTGCACGACACTGCCGGCATGCGCCGCAAGGCCCGCATCGACGACAAGTTGGAGAAGCTCGCCGTGTCGGACGGCCTGCGTGCCGTGCGCTTCGCCGAGGTGGTGGTGGTTCTTCTTGATGCCACGATCCCGTTCGAGAAACAGGATCTCACCATCGTCGATCTCATCGAGAGCGAGGGCCGGGCGCTGGTCATCGGCCTCAACAAGTGGGACCTCGTGGCCGACCAGAACGGCCTTCTGAAGAAGCTGCGCGAGGATTGCACCCGCCTGCTGCCGCAGGTGCGCGGTGTGCCGGTGGTGCCGCTCTCGGGGCTCGCCGGCGAGGGCATCGACAAGCTCATGCAGGCGGTGACGGGCGCGGAGGTGGTGTGGAACACCCGCGTGTCGACCTCGCGCATCAACGACTGGCTGAGTGCTGCGACCCAGCGCAACCCTCCGCCTGCCGTGTCGGGCCGGCGCATCAAGATTCGCTACGCCACCCAGGTGAAGAGCCGCCCGCCGCATTTCGCCCTGTTCGGCAACCAGCTCGACGGCCTGCCGAAATCCTATACCCGCTACCTCGTCAACGGCCTGCGCGAATCGTTCGAGCTGCCCGGCGTGCCGATCCGGCTGTCGCTCCGGACCTCGAAGAACCCGTTCGACAAGGACAACAAGGGCTGAGCCGGCGCTCCGTCGCGCGGGGGATTCAACCGTCGTCCCGCGTGGTGTCTGCCAGCCAGTCCACCACCGCGGCGAGGCGCCTTTGGTCATCGGACCGAGTTTCCTCATAGGCGGCGATCTGGCGCTCGGCGCTCGTGCCGTCGCGGACGAGCCGCCGGGCGTCTTCGACCTCCGCCACGCAGCCCAGGGCCTCGGCATCCTCCGCAATCAGCGCGAGAAGCCCGTCGAGCGCCTCGGCGAAGGGCACCGCTCCCTCGTTCGCCTCGTCGATCATCTCCGCCTTCGTTCCCCCATGCTGCGCTCGCCACAGGTTCTCCTGCGCGATCGCCCGCGAGACGCCGTCGAGGCCGGCATTCAGGTCGGGGCAGCGCACGGCGCAGCGGACGAGGCAGCGGTAGAGGGCCGCGATGGTAATCGCGTCCGGGACTCGCGTGCAGGAATCCGCGATGCGCAACTCCAGGGTCGGGAACTTGATGGACGGGCGCAGGGACCACCACAGGAAACTCGCATCCTGGATCGAGCCGGCCCGGGTCATGATCCGGACGTAGCGCTCGTAGGCGTCCGCATCGGCAAACAGCTCGGGCAGCCCGGTACGGGGGAGTTCCCCAAAGGCGCTGAGGCGATAGGCGGCGAGCCCCGTCGGCTGGCCCTGCCAGAACGGCGACGAGGCCGAGAGGGCGAGCAGCACGGGCTGGAACGGCAGCAGGCGGTTCATGAGGTCGACCCGCGCGTCCGGGTCCGGCACCTCGACGTGGACGTGGATGCCGCAGATCAGGCTGCGGCGGCCGGCGAGGCCGACATCCTTCAGAATACCGGTGTAGCGCTCGCCTTGCGTGGCCACCTGTCGCGACCAGGCCGCGACCGGATGGGTGCCGGCGGCGAAGACGAGGACGCCGTGCTCGCGGCCGATCCGGGCCAGCGTGGTCCGGTGATGCGCGAGGGTCTCTCGGGCGGTGTCGAAGCTGTCCGAGGGTGGCGTGCAAGCCTCGACCTGAGATTCGAGAAGTTCGCGGCCGATCTCCGGCAAAGCCGCTCCGGCCGCGTCGTGAAAGGCGGCAAGCGACCGGTTCGGCGTCCCCCGGGTCTCGGCATCGGCCAGGAAGTACTCTTCCTCGATGCCGAAACGATACGAATGTGGGCTCATCGCGGACCTTGGGGCTCGAGGGCTCTTCTCAACCCGCCAGCTCGGTCCTTTGTGCCGTCAGGTGCGTAAGGGGCCGCCGACGAGCCAGGCCGGATCGAACCAGCGGTCGGCCTCGCCGTCATAGGGCAGGCGGGTGACGTCCCAGTGCTGGATGTACTTCGCGTAGACGTTCCAGACGCTGATCCCGCCGCCGACGAAGATGCGGCGGCCGGGATAGCGTGCCAGCACCGCCTCAGGGGCCTCGTGGCTGCGGATCACGTCGATGGTGCGGTCCCTGAACGCGAAGTCCGGCACCGAGGCGATGGTCTTCGGGCCGGCGATGAGCACGTGGCCCATGGTAATGGCGAAGAAGCGCGTCACGTCCTCGACGAAGAGCGCATCGCTGTTGCCCTCCCAGGGGAGGCGCCCGTTGAGCCCGAGTTGGCCCCGCTGGCCGATGGCGCAGATGCAGCGAACGTCGATCATGGTGTCACGGCCCTGGAGGGAAGACCATATGCGGCTCTGCGCACCCCTCCCCACAGGGTGAGGAGAGTTGCGTCAGCGACGATACCGAAAAAGAGTCAGTCCGCTATCCGCGGCGTCAGCACGCGGTTGCTTGGGAAATCGAAGATTTTGCCGGTCTCCGTCCAGGCGGGACTCGCCAGCCGGACGATGTGCGGCGCCAGATCCTCCGGCGTCTTCAAGGTCTCGGGGTCCTCGCCCGGCATGGCGGCACGGCGCATGTCCGTGCGCAGGGGGCCGGGGTTGAGGAGCATGGCGCGCACCGGCGTGGTCTCGGTCTCGGCGGCGTAGGTCCGCACCAGGGCGTCGAGGGCGGCCTTGGAGACGGAATAGGGTCCCCAATAGGCCTTGCACTTCTGGGCGGCACCCGAGGTGACGAAGATCGCCCTGCCGGCATCGGACAGGCGGAGAAGCGGATCGAGCGAGCGGATCAGGCGCCAGTTCGCCATGACGTTGATGTCCATCACCTGCGCCCAGGTTTTCGGCGTCACGTGGCCGAGCGGCGTCAGGTTGCCGAGGATGCCCGCATTGCCGACGACGATGTCGAGGCGCTTCCAGCGCTGGAACAGGCCGGCCCCGAGGCGGTCGATGGCGTCGTAGTCGGTGAGATCGAGGGGTACCAGGGTGGCGCTCGACCCCGCAGCCTGAATGGCGTCGTCGAGTTCCTCGAGGGCGCCCTGCGTTCGGGCGACGGCGACGATGTGGGCGCCCGCCGCCGCCAGGGCCAGGGACGCGGCCCGGCCGATGCCGCGCGAGGCGCCGGTGACGACGGCGACGCGTCCGGCCAGGGGCTTTTGCGAGTCGGTCATGTACGAGTCGGTCATGGCCAGGCGTTCAGTCGGCTTCCGCCAGCATCGCCAGCCGGCGCGGGCCGGCGATGGCCATGTCGGTCAGGTTCGTCGGGTAGTCGCCGGTGAAGCAATGGTCGGTGTATTGCGGGCAGGCCTCGTCGCGGCGTTCTTCGCCCATGGCCTTGTACAGTCCGTCGATGGACAGGAAGGCCAGCGAATCGGCACCGATGTAACGGCGCATGCCCTCGAGATCATGGGTCGCGGCCAGCAGCTTCTCCCGCTCCGGCGTGTCGATGCCGTAGAAGTCCGGATAGGTGATCGGCGGCGAGGCGATACGGAAGTGCACCTCCTTGGCGCCGGCCTCGCGCATCATCCGGACGATCTTGACGGAGGTGGTGCCGCGCACGAGGCTATCGTCGACCAGGACGATGCGCTTGCCTTCCACGACCGCGCGGTTGGCCGAGTGCTTCATGCGCACGCCGAGCTCGCGCACGGACTGCGTCGGCTGGATGAAGGTACGCCCGACATAGTGGTTGCGGATGATGCCCATCTCGAAGGGCAGGCCGGTCTCCTGGGCGAAGCCGAGGGCCGCGGGCACGCCGGAATCCGGGACCGGGATCACCACGTCGGCGTCGGTGGCGGATTCGCGGGCGAGTTCGTGGCCGATGTTCTTGCGCACCGCGTAGACGCTCTTGCCGTTCACCACGGAATCGGGCCGCGCGAAGTAGATGTACTCGAAGATGCACGGGCGCATGGGCCGGGCCGGCGCGAAGCGGATCGACTCGATGCCCTCCTCCGAGATCACCACGATCTCGCCGTTCTCGACGTCGCGGATGAACTTGGCGCCGATGATGTCGAGGGCACAGGTCTCGGAAGCGAGGATGTAGCGGCCGTCGAGTTCGCCGAGTACCAGGGGGCGGATGCCCATGGGATCGCGGGCGCCGATGAGCTTCTTGTTGGTGAGCGCCACGATGGCGTAGGCGCCCTCGATCTGGCGCAGGGCTTCCGTGAAGCGCTCGACGATGCGCGGCGCGCGGGAGCGAGCGGCCAGATGCAGGATCACCTCCGTGTCGGAGGTCGATTGGGTGATGGCGCCATCGCGCACGAGGTCGCGGCGGATCGACAGCGCGTTGGTGAGGTTGCCGTTATGCGCGACCGCGAGGCCGCCGCTGGCGAGTTCGGCGAACAGCGGCTGTACGTTGCGCAGGATGGTCCCGCCCGTGGTGGAGTAGCGCACGTGACCGATGGCGGCCGGGCCCCGCAGGCGGGCGATGGTCTCGCCATCCGAGAACGAATCGCCGACGAGGCCGGGGCGGCGCTCGGAATGGAACACGGCGCCGTCGAAGGAGACGATGCCCGCTGCCTCCTGGCCGCGATGCTGGAGGGCATGGAGACCGAGCGCCACGATGGCCGAGGCGTCGGGGTGGCCGAAGATGCCGAAGACGCCGCATTCCTCGCGCAGGGTGTCACCGTCGCGATCGAGGCCGTCCACGGTCCCGGCGGCCGGACGGGCACTCGGTTTCACTGCAGACATGGTGCGGTCGATCCCTGGTTGCCCGGCACTGGGCACGGTCGGCGCCGTCACGACGCCGTCATGTGAGAAGCCAGCATGTAAGCGGCGTTCGTCCGGGCACCAAGCGCGGACACCGCAGATCAGCGTCGCGAGGCGGGCGTGGCTGGCGACGGCACGTCGCTGCGGCGCTGAGCCGGCACGTCGCCCTCCGGCGGCTCGACGGGATCGGCGGGCGTCTCGATCTTGGGCTTCTTGAACTGCTTCAGGAGGCCTTCGGGGTTCTCGGGCAGTTGCGCCACCAGGGCCTCGCCGGATTTCTCCAGCATCGGCCGGCTTCGGGCCTGGGCCGCCCAATCGGGCATCTTGCCCTGGACGAGCCAGGCCAGGAACACCCAGCCGATGACGCAGATGAGGAAGCCGCGCCCGGCGCCGAACAGGAAGCCGAGGGACCGATCGACGGCGCCGATGCGCGAATCGAGGATCATGTCGGACACCTTCACGGTGATGATCGAGACCACGATGAGCGTGCCGAGAAAGATCGCCGCGATGGAGGCCACCAAGGCCACGGTGGCGTTGGTGACGTGCTGGCTCACGGTGGGCAGGAGGAGGGGATAGAGTTTCCAGGCAACGGCGGCGGCGGCAACCCACGCGATGATCGCCAGCACTTCACGGGTGGCACCGCGAACGGCCGCAAGCAACGCGGACACCACGACGATGCCGAGCACGACGAGATCGAGAACGGAGAACGGCATCGTGGGCGATTGTCACTTCAAGGGAGTTGCGGCGGCGCAGCGTATCCTGCGGCTTCCCCCGGCCGCGCCCCTGTATATCGTGCCGAATCCTGGCCGTCACCCTCAAGCCGGCGGGCGTCCCGGCCTGGGAGGGCTTCAATCGTCGTCGTACGCCACCGCGCCACGTCCCCGGTTCGAGCCGACACGGCGCGGACCGTTGCTGGCGATGCCGGCGACGAGGTCGGCGATGTGGCGCAGGGCTTCTGTGGGAAACCCGTCATTGCCGCCCTCGCCGCGCCCCTGGGGCGTCACCGCCTTGGCAAAGCCCAGCTTCAGCGCCTCCTTGAGGCGGGCCGGCGCCTGGGCCACGGGGCGGATGGCGCCGGACAGGCCGATCTCGCCGAAATACACCGTCTCGGGCGGAAGGGCCGAGCCCGACAGGGACGAGACCAGGGCGGCGGCGACCGCCAGATCCGCCGCCGGCTCGGTGATGCGCAGGCCGCCAGCGACGTTGAGGTAGACGTCGTGGGTGCCGAGGCGGATGCCGCCATGGGCCTCCAGCACGGCGAGCACCATGGACAGGCGGTTGGGGTCCCAGCCCACCACCGCGCGACGCGGCATGCCGAGGGACGAGGGCGCCACCAGGGCCTGGATCTCGACAAGGAGCGGTCGCGTCCCCTCCATGCCAGCGAACACCGCCGTGCCGGGGGCGGCGTGGTCGCGCCCGGCGAGGAATAGGGCCGAAGGGTTGGGGACTTCGGCGAGCCCCATATCGGTCATCTCGAACACCCCGATCTCGTCGGTGGGACCGAAGCGGTTCTTGACGGCGCGTAGGATCCGGAAATGGTGGCCCTGATCGCCCTCGAACGAGGCGACCGCATCGACCATGTGCTCGACGACGCGAGGGCCCGCGATCTGCCCGTCCTTGGTGACGTGGCCGACGAGGATCACCGCCGTGCCGGTGGTCTTGGCGAACCGGATCAGGGTCTGGGCCGATCCGCGCACCTGCGTGACGGTGCCGGGCGCCGATTCCACCGTCTCCGTCCACATGGTCTGAATCGAATCGATGATGCAGAGCGCCGGCGGGGTCCCCTGCGACAGGGTCTCGACGATGTCCTCGACGTTGGTCTCGGCCGCCAACTCCACCGGCATGTCGGCGAGGCCGAGGCGCTCGGCGCGTAGGCGCACCTGCGCCACCGCCTCCTCGCCGGAGATGTAGACGACGCGCTCCCCCGTGCGGGCCATGGCGGCGGTGGCCTGCATCAGGAGGGTCGATTTGCCGATGCCGGGGTCGCCGCCGAGAAGGATCACCGAACCGCGTACGAAGCCGCCGCCGGTCACCCGGTCGAGCTCGTTGATCCCGGAGGGAATGCGCGGCGCCTGCTTCACCTCGCCGGTGAGACCCTCGAGCGGAAAGACCCGGCCCTTGGCCCGGCTCGGCCGCGTCTTGACCGGCCCGGATTGGGGACCGGCGGCGCCGGTCTCCTCGACGATGGTGTTCCAGCCGTTGCAGGCTTCGCACCGCCCACGCCAGCGGTTGTAGACCGCCCCGCAGGACTGACACACGAAGGTCTGGTTGATCTTGGCCATGCTCGGTCCGGAAGAGGCCTCTCAGGCCTCGGTTCCTGTCACATAATGGCGAACATAGCGAGAACCCAGCCCCGTCAGGATCTCGTAGCCGATGGTGCCGGCGGCCCGCCCCACGGCGTCGATGTCGAGGCCGTCCCCGATGAGAGTCGCGGTGCTGCCGCGCGCCGCAGCCGGGGCATCGGTGACGTCGAGGATGACGAGGTCCATGGAGATGAGGCCGACGATGGGACAGCGCACACCGCCCACCAGGGCCATGCCCCGTCCGCTCGCTGCGCGTGGATAGCCGTCCGCGTAGCCCAACGAAAGGGTGGCGAGGCGGCGCGGGCCATCCGCCGTCCAGCGGGCGTTGTAGCCGGCGGTGTCCCCCGCCGCGACGGTACGGACCTGGGCGATGGTCGCCTCCAGGCGCACCACCGGGCGCATGGGGTTGGGCCGGCCCGGCACCGGGTTGCCGCCGAACAGGGCGTAGCCGGGGCGCAGGAGGTCGTGGTGGGCCGGCGCGCCGAGGAAGACGCCCGACGAGTTGGCGAACGAGGCGGGGATGCCCGGCAGGGCCGCGCGCAGACGCGCGAAGTCCGCCGCCTGCCGGGCGTTGACGACCTCTTCGGGCAATTCGGCGCTGACGAGATGGGTCATCAGGAGGGCGATGCCGGCCTGGGCCACGATCGGATCGCCAGCGAGGGCCAGCGCTTCCGGCACCGGGAATCCGAGGCGGTTCATGCCGGTATCGATGTGAAGCGCGGCGGGCAGAGGGGCGCCGGACGCAGCAGCCAGGGCCGCCCATTCCACCATCTCGTCGCGCGATCCGACGACCGGGCGCAGGGCGTGGGCCATGAGCGCTGGTCCGATGCCGGGCAAAAGCCCGTTGAGGACGTAGATGATCGCCTCCGGCAGGAGTGCCCGCGCCGCGATCGCTTCGCTGAGATGGGCAACGAAGAAGGTCCGGCAGCCGGCCTGCCACAGGGCCGGCGCGACCCGGTCCAGGCCACACCCATAGGCGTCGGCCTTGACCACAGCCGCGCAGGCGCGACCAGGCGCCTCGTCCGCGAGGCGCCGCCAATTCGACACGATGGCCCCGAGGTCGATGATGAGGGTGGCGCCGTGGCCGTGCAACGAAATGGTTCGCGTCCTTATGATTCGACCGGCCAAGGGACTGGCCGGTTCATAAGGGTCTCGTCATCGTAGGGGCACGTGGCGGGGAAGACGATTTCGTCGAGCCCAGTCTCTCCGGCCGCATCGAGACGGGATCGGCGATACGCGCCGGTGACGGCCTGCGCGAGGCGGCCTTTCAATCCAGGATGCCGGACCAGAAGCTCTTCGGCATCGATTCGCCCGTTGCGGATCGACAGAGTCCAACTCCGCGTCCGTTTCTCGGGCTGACGATCCCACTTCAGCAAGTGCAGGAGCGTGACGCGCAGCGCACTCTCCAGTCGGTGGTAGATCTCCCGGCCCAAATCCTCGATCTCCTCGGCGAGGTTGAGGGCATCGATCTCTGACAGACGTCCACGGCGCAGCCGCTCGGCCTGCCGATACGCCCAGGTGTAGAAATCGGTGTCGTAGGCGGTGTCGCTCATCGTCCGCTCCGCTGCGGCAGTCGCCATCACGTGCGCGAACTGGTCGGCCAAGTGCAAGGCGGGTGCACGGGCGACGAGATCGGCCAGATAAAGCTCGGCCGACGCCCCATCGGGTCCGGTGTCGCTGACGTGAGGCGCGATGTCTTCCACGGTCACAGGCAGACCCCGTGCGCAACGCAATCCGGACACCTCGAACACGCCGCGATGCAGGCGCTCGGTCCAGTCCGACTCGCGTAGGACCGATCCGATGCGGGGGCGTACGCGCCCATCGGACAGGATGAGGCCGACGAGCGCCTGCTCGGCCTCGAACACGTCGTTGAGGGTGTAGCGCTCGGGGGGAACGGCACGTTTGCCTACGCCCATGACGTGGCTCCGATCAGTCGATGCCGACCAACGTTATCACATATGCTGATCGGGAATCCGGTCCGACTGGGCGAGGTTCGAGAACCGGGTGATGTTGGCGTCGAACTGGAGTTCCACGGTGCCGGTGGGGCCGTGGCGCTGCTTGCCCAGAATCACCTCGGCCTTGCCGTGGACGCGGTTCATCTCCGCCTCCCAGGCGAAGAACTCCTCGGTGCCCTCGCGCGGCTTCTTGTTGTTGACGTAATATTCCTCGCGAAACACGAACATCACCACGTCGGCATCCTGCTCGATGGAGCCCGATTCGCGCAGGTCCGAGAGCTGTGGGCGCTTGTCCTCGCGGTTCTCGACCTGACGCGAGAGCTGCGACAGGCCGATGATCGGCACAGCGAGTTCCTTCGCCAGCGCTTTCATGCCGGTGGTGATCTCGGTCATCTCCTGCACGCGATTGTCCGAGCGCTTGCCCGAGCCCGACAGGAGCTGGAGGTAATCGACGATGAGCAGGTCGAGACCCTTCTGGCGCTTCAGGCGCCGGGCGCGCGCTGCGAGCTGGGCGATGGAGATGCCGCCGGTCTGGTCGATGTAGAACGGGATCGTCTGCATGTCCCGGGCGGCGTCGGTGATCTTGTAGAAGTCCTCCGGGCGGATGTCGCCGCGGCGGATCTTGTAGGACGGCACGCCGGACTGCTCGGCGATGATACGGGTGGCGAGCTGCTCGGCCGACATTTCGAGGGAGAAGAACCCGACGATGCCGCCGTTCACCGTCTTCATGACGCCATCGGCGCCTTTCTCGCCCTTGTAGGCCTTGGCGATGTTGAAGGCGATGTTGGTCACGAGCGAGGTCTTGCCCATGGCCGGGCGGCCCGCAAGGATGATGAGATCCGACGATTGCAGGCCGCCCATCTTGGCGTCGAGGTCGGACAGACCCGTGGCGATGCCCGAGAGCTTGCCCTCGCGCTGGTAGGCCTTGGCCGCCATGTCGACGGCGGTGGTGAGCGCCTCGGAGAACTTCTGGAAGCCGCCGTCGTACTTGCCCGATTCGGCGAGCTCGTAGAGGCGGCGCTCGGTGCCCTCGATCTGGTCGCGGGGCGAGGATTCCACCGGCGCCTCGTAGGCGCCGTTGACGAGGTCCTCGCCGATGGTGATGAGCCGGCGACGGATGGCGAGGTCGTAGATGGTGCGGCCGTAATCGCCCGCGTTGATCACCGTGGTCGCCTCGGCCGCGAGGCGGGCGAGGTACTGCATCACCGTCTGGCCGCCGAGATCGGCGTCGCCGAGATAGGTCTTCAGGGTGATGGGCGTCGCGAGCTTGCCGCCCTTGATGAGCTGCGAGGCCACCTCGAAGATTTTGCGGTGCACATCCTCCATGAAGTGTTCGGCGAGGAGAAAATCCGAAATTCGGTAATAAGCGTCGTTGTTGACCAGGATCGCGCCGAGCAGTGCCTGCTCCGCATCGATGTTGTGCGGCGCGACGCGGAATTCTTGCGTCACCGCCTGCAGATTGGCCGTCAGGGCGTTGGGCAGGGCCATGGGCTGACTCGAGGCTCCGACTTTTTCCAAGCGCGTGGGGATGTGAACGCCCGACCCGCCTTCATTCAGAGGCCGACCATGATCCACCATGGTTAAAGGGCTCTGATCACGACCGGCCGATCCGCGCACGAATCCGGCAGGAGCCGGACACGCGAACGCCCGCGACTCACGGGAGACGCGGGCGTCCATGTTGGAACAAACAAGGAACAAGTCAACCCGCAAGGGCCGTCGCTCCCCGTTCTCCACCGCCCCGAAGGGCCGGTCAGGCTTATTCGCGGTCGTCGCCGGCCTCGGCCAGCGCGGCGCCGACTTCCAGGCCGAGGTCGTCGAGGTTGAACGCCTCGCGCTCGGTGGTGGACTCGCCGCGGGCCTGACGCTCGGCTTCCTCGGGGGAGCGGGCGACGTTGACGGTGACGGTGACCTCGACCTCGGGGTGCAGCACGACGGGAACGACGTGCAGGCCGAGGGTCTTGATCGGCTGGTTGAGGGCGAACTGATCGCGGCCGACCGAGAAGCCCTCGGCGGTGACGACCTCGGCGAGATCGCGGGTGGAGACCGAGCCGTAGAGCACGCCGGTCTCGCCCGACTGGCGGATCAGCACGAAGCTCTTGCCCTCAAGGGTCTCGGCGACGGTCTGGGCCTCGGACTTCTTCTCGAGATTGCGGGCCTCGAGCTGGGCGCGCTGGGTCTCGAAGTGCTTCTTGTTGCCGGCGGTGGCGCGCAGGGCCTTGCCGCGGGCCAGCAGGAAGTTGCGGGCGTAGCCCGGCTTGACGTTCACGGTCTCGCCCATCTGGCCGAGCTTGGCGACGCGCTCGAGGAGGATGACTTCCATGGGTTTAGTCCTTCGGTTGGGGTTGGGATGGAGGCTGCCGATGGTCGTCGGCTGCGGGGCTCAAAGTCGCCCGGACGCGTCCTTGGGACGGCGCCGGTCGAGGGCGGTGTCGGCGATGCCGAACAGGGTCAGGGCCACGAAGGCGATGCCCTGGGTGACGAACAGGATGAGGTAAAGGCCGAGCAGCAAGGCGAGGCGCCCGGGCCGACCGCGACTGCGGTCATGGAAGGCAGCGAGGCCCTGGATCGCGAAGGCCGCGCTGAGGGCGCCGGCCAAGGCCACGCCGAGGACACCGGGATAACCTGGCACGAAGGTCAGCACGAGGGCGACGGCGAGGATGCCGAGGACCCGGCGCGGCATCCGCGTGGACGGCAGGTCAGGCCAGGGCCGCGGCAGACGGCCCGACACCTTCACGATTCTGGCGGCGGCCCAGAGGTAGAACACGAGGAGGACGGCCAAACCCTGTGCGGCGAGCCCCGGCGCGACGCGCGCCAGCGCGTCGGAGACATCATCCTTCAGGGTGTCGTCGGTCCTGCTCGGGTCACGCTGGCCCGTATCGGATTTCGATCCATCCGGATTGGTCGTGTCGGGGGCGGGCTGGGTTGGAGCCGGCGCAGCCGCGCGTCCCTGCGTCTGGATCTTCACGATGGAGCGCGTCATGTCGCGCAACTGCGTGTGGAAGGTCTCGTAGTTCGGCGCCGCGATGACCGCGATGGCGACGAAGGCGAGGCCGGCCGTGCCTGCGGTCCAGGCCAGAAGCCGGCCGGTCGGGTACCATTCCATGGTACCGTCGGTGCCGGGGCGGCCGAGAAGCGCGAGGTAGGCGAGCCACCAGGCGGGGAGGGCGAGATAGGCGAGGAAGCCCAGGCCCAGGAAAGGTTGAACCACGAGGGCGAGGGCGAGGCTGCCCGAAATCGCCGAGACGAGGGCGGCCTTATGGCTCCAGCCGAGCCCCACGATGAGGATCGGGAGCGGGGCGAGCAGGTAGAGGATGATGGCAAGCGTCGTCGCCTTCAGCAGTACGCCGAAGAGGAGGGCCGAGACCATGCCCGCGCCGATGCCGATTCCGAGAAACTGACCCATCGATCCCGCTGTCCCACTGTCCCGATACGGGCAGGGTTAGAGGCGAACCACATCGCCCCAACGACTCCCGGCCCTCACCATCGAAGGCCGGTACGAAAACCATACCGTCGCGGTTGCGACGGACGCCTCGGTCCGGCGGAGCCGGACCGAGGCAGCGTGAACTACTTGATCACGTAGGGCAGGAAGCCGAGGAAACGGGCGCGCTTGATCGCCTGGGCGAGCTCGCGCTGCTTCTTGGCGGAGACCGCCGTGATGCGCGACGGCACGATCTTGCCGCGCTCGGAGACGTAGCGCGACAGGAGCTTGACGTCCTTGTAGTCGATCTTGGGCGCGTTCGCGCCCGAGAACGGGCAGGTTTTGCGACGACGGAAGAAGGGACGGCGTCCGCCGCCCGCACCACCACCACCGCCACCAGCGGCAGGAGCCGCACCGGGTCCAGCACCAAATGCCATGGCTTAAGCCTCCCCGCCGAAGTTGCGCTCGGGACGGTCACCCCGATCCCCACGGTCGCCGCGATCACCCCGATCGCGGTCGCCACCGAATCCACCGCCGCCACCGAAGCCCTCGTCGTCACGACGACGGCCGCGCTCGCGATCCTTGCGGTCGTCGCGGTCGCGCTTCTGCATCATCGCCGACGGCTCGGACTCGAGCTCCTCGACGCGGACGGTCATGAAGCGCAGGACGTCCTCGGAGATCTGCATCTGACGCTCCATCTCGGCGAGGGCCGCCGGGGGGGCGTCGACGTTGAGGAGCGTGAAATGCGCCTTGCGGTTCTTCTTGATGCGGTAGGCGAGGGACTTCACGCCCCACATCTCGATCTTCTCGACTTTGCCGCCATTGGCTTCGATGACGCCCTTGTAGGTCTCGACCATGGTCTCGACCTGCTGGGTCGTCACGTCCTGGCGCGCCAGGAAGACGTGTTCGTAAAGAGGCATTTACGGGCCCTTCATATCCAAAGGGACCCGACGGCACTGATGTGCTGGAAGAGAAGCGTCGGGCCGGTTCGTACGCAATTCACCCGGCGCCAAGCCCTTCGAGCCGTTTGAAGGCCCGAGCGGTTGATCGAAGGCGGAGACACGGGACGACGGGAAACACCCCTCTCAGGATGTTTCCCTGCGCCGAGCGAGTCGGCACCGTCCGTTCAGCCCCCAGCCGGAGCGAACGCGAGGGGTGGCGGATAAACGAGTTATTCGGGATTGGCAAGGCAGCGCTCGCTCGGCTCGAAGGAACGGGCGAACGTTCGACGCATGTTGCCGGAGCTCAGGTCTCTGAGGCGCGCCCGACGGTTTCTCGATGGACGGTCTCGACGCTCTCGACCGCTTCGTGCCGGCGCAGGCGCCCGGTCAGCGCGTCGACGGCGGTGCGATCCACGTGCACGAGGCAGAGCGCGATCTCGTCGGCGGCCTCTCCCGCCCGCTGCCGGATCACAATCTGTCTCAGCTTCGACGCGCAGGGTCCGGCAAGGTCTCGCAAGGTCTCGATCGTCAGGACGCCGTGCTGCGCGACGATGCGCAGATCGTGCTTCTGGCGTCGCTCGCGATAGCGCTCTTCGATCGGCTTCATACCGGCGAGGATGCCGAGCACGATGGCGGTGGCGGCGATGGCGGGTACGTAGAGCCCACCACCGGAAGCGAGGCCGATGGCAGCCACCGCCCACAGACTGGCGGCGGTGGTGAGGCCCTTCACGACCTCGCCACGCAGAAGAATCGTGCCGGCGCCGAGGAAGCCGATGCCGGAGACCACCTGGGCGGCGACGCGTGACGGATCGAGCGTCACGTTCGGCCGTCCGAGGATGTCCGCGAACCCGAAGGCCGAGACGATCATCAGAAGGCAGGAACCGACGCACACCAGCATGTGCGTTCGCATGCCGGCTGCCCAGACCAGTCGCTCGCGCTCGAAGCCGATGATGCTGCCGAGGAGGGCCGCCACGAGCAGACGGCCGACCATGTCGAAATTGCTCAGCATGGCGGCACGCTCGCCGTACTCAAGCCACCGGTCGAGCTACTTGTCCGGCTTCTCCGATAGGAGTGCGCCGGTCTTCGGGTCGGCATGGAACTGCATCTTCACGCCGTTCTTCATGCCCTCACCCTCCCAGTGGCCATCATCGGCTTCGAACTCGGTGATGCTGGTGTAGCCCGACGCCATCAGCTTCTGCTTCACCTGATCGGCGGGCATCCAATCGGCCCCGGGCTGGTCGGCGAACGCGACGGTCGATGCGGTGCAGGCGAGGGCGAACGCGACAGCGACGGGGATTAGGCGTGACATCGTAAACTCCATGAGCCGGCAAAAAATCTCTTTGGCGTTAACAGCGATGCCAAAGGCCAGTTCCCCTGCGCCCTATCGGATCGAACGCGCGATGGCCTGCTGAATGCCCAGGATGTCAGCGCCGCGCTTGAGGGTCTTCTGGATCGGCTCGCGGCCGGACACCCAGATCTTGAGTTCCGAATCGAGGTCGAAGCTGCCCGCCGTCTCCACCGAGAAGCAGGTGATCGCCCGATAGGGCACGGTCATGTACTGGATCTTGCGGCCGGTGATGCCCTGCTTGTCCACGAGGATCAGGCGCCGGTCGGTGAAGACGATGAGGTCACGGATGAGCCGGAATGCGACCTGCACGCTTTCGCCTTCCGTGAGGATGCCGGCGAGCTGTCCGTTGACCTCCGCCGCCGAGAGGTCGCTGCCGTGGCCGAGCAGGCCGTCGAGAAATCCCATCGCGTGCCGTATCCCCGTTCGCGTTCGTCGCGCCTATGTAAGGACGAGGCCGGCCGGGTGAAACGACCGGGCGTGACGATCCCGGACGGGATCGGGTTTGGAGTCCGCGCGAACCATGTCCCTTCGTTCCTTGCGTCTCGGCGTGAACATCGACCACGTCGCCACCGTGCGCAACGCCCGGGGTGGCGCCCATCCCGATCCGATCCGGGCGGCGCGGATGGCCGTCGCGGCGGGGGCCGACGGCATCACCGCACACCTGCGCGAGGACCGGCGTCACATCCGCGACGCCGACATGGAGACCCTCGCCCGGGTCCTCACCGTGCCCCTCAATTTCGAGATGGCGGCCACCGACGAGATGATCGCCCTGGCGATCCGCCTGAGGCCCCATGCCGCCTGCCTCGTGCCGGAGAAGCGCGAGGAGCGCACCACGGAGGGCGGCCTCGACATCGTCGGGGGGCACGATCACCTCGCGCCGCGCGTCGCGGCCCTGGGGAGGGGCGGGCTGCGCGTCTCCCTGTTCGTCGAGCCCGACGTTTCGGTCATGGACGCGGCCCACCGCCTCGGCGCCCCCGTGGTCGAACTTCACACCGGCACCTATTGCGAGGCGGTTGCGGCCGGAGACGCCTCCCGTGTCGAGACCGAACTTGCCCGGATCGCCCGGGCTGCTGCATACGGCGCCGGTCTCGGACTCGAGATCCATGCCGGCCATGGCTTGGCCCTGGACAGCGTCGGTCCGGTCGCGGCCTTGCCCGAGATCGCCGAACTCAACATCGGCCACGCCCTCATCGGCGAGGCGATCTTCTCGGGGTTGGACCGGGCCGTGCGCGACATGCGGGCGGCCATGGACCGCGCCCGTCGGGCAAGCATCGCATGATCCTCGGCATCGGCTCGGACCTCTGCGACATCCGCCGCATCGAACGTTCCCTCGAACGCTACGGCGCGCGTTTCACCCACCGGGTCTTCACCGATGCCGAGCGGGCGAAGTGCGACGCCCGCGCCGCCCGCGCGCCCTCCTACGCCCGGCGCTTCGCCGCGAAGGAGGCCTGCGCCAAGGCGCTGGGCACGGGCCTGAGCCAGGGCGTGTTCTGGCGCGACATGGAAGTGGTGAACCTCCCCGGCGGCCGCCCGACCCTTCATCTCACCGGCGGGGCCGCGACCCACCTCGCCGCGATGACACCAGCGGGCCATGCCATCAGGGTCCACATCACCCTCACGGACGATCCGCCGATGGCTCAGGCCTTCGTAATCATCGAGGCGGTGCCGCTCGGCACGCCTCGGGATTAGTCGGCAGGCCCCTCGCGTTGCGGCGCCTCCTCGCATGGTCTATGCCGCCGCTCGACCGTCGATGACGGACGGGGCCTGGATTGCGGCCTTCCGTGTCGGACCGGAGAGGCCAGCCAGATGGAACGTGCCCGCGTGGACCACCAGACGAAGCATGACCTGAAGGCGGCCGAGACCGGCACCTGGGCCAGCATCAAGGAAACCCTGAAGGTCGGCGGCCAGGCGCTGCTCATCGCCCTCGTGGTGCGGACATTGCTGTTCCAGCCGTTCAACATTCCGTCGGGTTCGCTCGTGCCGACACTCCTTATCGGTGACTACCTGTTCGTCTCGAAATATTCCTACGGCTATTCGAAATACTCCCTGCCGCTGAGCGAGTATCTGCCGTTCACGGCGGACGGCCGGGTCTGGGCGGCGACGCCGAAGCGCGGCGACATCGCGGTGTTCAAGCTGCCCAAGGACAACGCCACCGACTATATCAAGCGCGTCATCGGTCTGCCCGGCGACAAGATTCAGATGAAGTCCGGCCTGCTCTACATCAATGACGTGCCGGTCAAGCGCGAGAAGATCGCGCCCTTCGAGACCACCGGCCCCTACGGCGAGCAGGCGAAAGCCGAGCAGTACCTCGAGACCCTGCCGGGCGGCGTCACCCACAAGGTGATCGAGCGCGACGGCGACAACGGCTATTGGGACAACACCGAGCCCTACACCGTGCCGGAAGGGCGGTTCTTCATGATGGGCGACAACCGCGACAACTCGACGGATTCGCGCGATCTCGCCAATGTCGGCTTCGTGCCGTTCGAGAACTTCGTCGGCCGGGCGGAGATGATCTTCTTCTCCATCGACGAGGGCACGCCGGCGTGGCAGATCTGGAATTGGCCGGCGAAGGTCCGCTGGGGCCGTCTGTTCACCACCATTCACTAGGGCGATTGCGAACCGTGGACGAAGAGGCGCGTCCTTCCAGCCGGGCGCGGCGCGCGCCCCGTCCGAAGCCCGGCCTCGCCGTGCTCGAAGCCGCGATCGGTCATGCCTTCGCCGACCAGACCCTGCTGACCCTGGCGCTGACCCATGTCAGCAAGGCCGGCGGCAACGGCCGGCTCGGCAGCTACCAGCGCCTGGAATTCCTCGGCGACCGTGTGCTCGGCCTCGCCATCGGCGATCTCCTCTACGCGGCCTTTCCGGGCGCCGACGAGGGCGACCTGTCGCGGCGCCTCGCCGGCCTCGTCCGGCGCGAGACCTGCGCGGCCGTCGCCACCGCCTGGGATGTCGGCCCGCACCTGCTCCTCGGCCCCGGCGAGGTCCAGAGCGGCGGGCGCCGCAACCAGACCATCCTGGCCGATGCCTGCGAATCGATCCTCGGCGCCGTGTTCCTCGACGCCGGCTACGCCAAGGCCAGGACAATCGTCGAGGCGGCCTTCACACCGGGCGTCGACACGGCCGCCCCGCGCGGGCGCGACGCCAAGTCGTCCCTGCAGGAATGGGCCATGGGCCGGGGCCTGCCGATCCCCGCCTACGAAGTGGTGGAGCGCTCCGGCCCCGACCACGCCCCCGTATTCCGCATCGCCGCCCGGGTCGAAGGCTTCGCGCCCGGCTTCGGCACGGGCCCGTCGAAACGCCTCGCCGAGCAGGAGGCCGCCCGCCTCGTGCTAGAGCGCGAGGTGCTCGGTCAGACTCCCACCCCAACCATGGAGACGTCGGCGGACGTCCGCGAAGGAAATTCCTCCGATGTCTGATCCCGATTTCGAGACCGACCACGACGACGACGATCTGCCGCCCCTGGTGCCGCTGCCGTCGGCGCCGATGCCGGAGAATACCACTGCGGGCTTCGTCGCCCTCATCGGCATCCCGAACGCCGGCAAGTCGACCCTGCTCAACAGCCTCGTCGGTACCAAGGTCTCCATCGTCTCCCGCAAGGTGCAGACGACGCGCGCGCTCGTGCGCGGCATCGTCATGGAGGGCGCGGCGCAGATCATCCTCGTCGACACCCCCGGCATCTTCGCCCCGAAGCGCCGGCTCGACCGCGCCATGGTCCATTCCGCCTGGAGCGGCGCGTCGGACGCCGACGCCGTGTGCCTGCTCATCGATGCCCGCAAGGGCGTCTCCGACGAGGTCGAGGCGATCCTCGCCAAGCTCCCCGACGTGAAGCGCCCGAAGGTCTTGATCCTCAACAAGATCGACCTGATCCCCCGCGACCGCCTGCTGGCGCTCGCCGCCTCGCTCAACGAGCGCATCGCCTTCACCCACACCTTCATGATCTCGGCGCTTAACGGCGACGGCATCGACGTGCTGAAGGCGACGCTCGCCGGCATGATGCCCAAAAGTCCGTGGCTCTACCCCGAGGATCAGGTCTCGGATGCCCCCATCCGCATTCTGGCGGCGGAGATCACCCGCGAAAAACTCTACGATCGTCTGCACGAGGAACTGCCCTACCGCTCAACCGTGGAGACCGACCAGTGGCAGGTGCGGACCGACGGATCTGTGCGCATCGAGCAGACCATCTTCGTCGAGCGCGAGAGCCAGCGCTCCATCGTGCTCGGCAAGGGCGGCCAGACCATCAAGGCCATCGGCCAGGCGGCGCGGCGCGAGATCGCCGAGGCCGCCGAGCAGACGGTCCACCTGTTCCTGCACGTGAAGGTGCGCGAGAACTGGGCCGACGATCCGGCGCGCTACCGCGAGATGGGCCTGGAGTTTCCGCGCGGTTAGGCATCGGCTATCACTGGCCCGTTCAGGCCACCCGTCACGCTCAATGCCGTCGAGGCGCGCGCGCCGTCGCGCCGGATCGTAGTATCATGTCCACTTCATCGTTCTCGCACGCCGTCTACGGCCTCCCGCCCGCCGAACTCATCGAGGGTCCGGAAGGTGCCGTCGAAGGACCCATCCAGGTCTCGCCGCTGATCCCGGGCTCGCCCCGGCTCGAGGATGTCGCGTCGAGTGGCCTCGATCGGATCGACGTGCTGGCGCCGGCCGGCACCATCGAGCGCCGCTATGTCCTCGCCCAGGCCCTGCGCGCCCTGCGCCCGGGCGGACGCCTCACGGCCCTGGCCCCGAAGGACCGGGGCGGCTCGCGCCTAGCGAAGGAGCTCGCCGGGTTCGATGCTCCGGCGACGGAGAGCGCCCGGCGCCACCACCGCATCTGCGTCGTCGACCGGCCCGATTCTCTCGGCGACCTGAACGTGGCCCTGGAGGAGGGCGGTCCGCGCCACATCGACAACCTCGCCCTCTGCTCCCAGGCCGGTATCTTCTCGTACGACCGCCTCGATCCGGGCTCTGCCCTGCTCCTGTCGCTCCTGCCGCCGCTTTCCGGAAGCGGCGCCGATTTCGGCTGCGGTCTCGGCGTCCTCGCCCGCTCCGTCCTTCATTCGCCGAAGGTGACGACGCTCACCCTCATCGACATCGACCGGCGCGCCGTCGAGATGGCGACGCGCAACGTCGCCGACCCACGCGTCACCATCCGCTGGGCCGACATCCGCGCCGGCCGCCTCGGCCTCAGCCGCCTCGACTTCGTGGTGATGAACCCGCCTTTCCACGATGGCGGCTCGGAGGATCAGGCGCTGGGCCAGGGCTTCATCGCCCGCGCGGCCGAAGCCCTGCGTCCGGGCGGCACCCTGTGGCTCACCGCCAATATGCACCTTCCCTATGAGAAGCCCCTGAAGGCCGCCTTCAAGACCGTGGAGCTGAAGGCCTCGTCCGGCGGCTACAAGATCTTCGAGGCCCGGAAATGAGCAAGGGGAGCAAAACCCCGACCCTGCGCCTCGATCGCCTGCTCGCCAACATGGGCTACGGCTCGCGCCGGGAGATCGGGCTGCTGACCGGCGCCGGCCTCATCGTCCTCGACGGCGCCCCCTTGCGCGATTCGGATCAGCGCATTCCGGTGACGCCCGATCTCGCCCAGCGCATGGTGGTGGACGGCGTTCCCCTCGATCCGCCGCCGGGCGTGACCCTCATGCTGCACAAGCCGCTCGGCGTCACCTGCTCGCACAAGGAGGTGGGACCGCTCGTCTACGGGCTCCTGCCCGAGCGCTGGCGCCGGCGCGACCCGGCCCTCTCCACTGTCGGGCGCCTCGACAAGGAGACCTCCGGTCTCCTGCTGCTGACCGACGACGGAGCCCTGCTGCACCGGATCATCGCGCCGAAATCCAACGTCGCTAAGCGCTATCAGGTGACCCTGGACCGCCCCCTGAAGGGCAACGAGGCGGCGATTTTTTCGTCCGGCACTCTGATGCTGGAGGGCGAGGAGAAGCCGCTCCTCCCCGTCGAGACGGAGGTTCACGACGACACCCACGCGGCCGTGACCCTGCACGAGGGCCGCTACCATCAAGTCCGGCGCATGTTCGCGGCGCTGGGCAACCACGTCGTCGCCCTCCGCCGCGACCGAATCGGCGGCCTCGACCTGCCGGCGGATCTGGAGGCGGGGGCGTATCGGGTGATGGACGCGTCGGCGATCTCGGCGATCTTCGGAGCGACTGCGGCTTAAGGCGCCCTGATCTCGGATCTCGTCGCGAGCGGTGCCCCCGGCTCGGGGGCCAGAGTCACCGTCACGGTCGCCGCACCGGAGTTGTTGCGATACATCTGCTTTGAAAATGGCACTCCAGGTGCGAGCAGACCGTCATTGATGTAGAGGAAGAGCTCCCCGGATTCCGGCGCGACGAAGGTCGCGGTCAGCGTATGGCGAAGGCGTCGCGCGATCACGGCCTGCCTAAGCGTCTCGCGTGCGTCCCCCGATAGCGAATTGCAGGCGCTCGGTCGGTTCGGCTCCTTCGTCTCCCGCGCACGGGCTTTGCACAGGGCCGCGATCTCCGCTGAGAAGTCGGCGCCGAGATCGGGGGGCGTGGTCCTGTCGTCGTGGGTGAGCGGCCATTCGGTCCCACCGGCTTTTCCGATCCGCGCCACCGGCTGGAACCAGGCCGCATCCGATCGCCGTTTCACGAGCGTGCCCAGGCGATAGGTCCATGTGGAGCTCTCGAAACCGGAAACGCCCGTGGCGAGTGTCGAATCCAGGAAGGCATCGGTCTCAGAGATCGTCAGTCGATAGGCCAAGCCTTTCGTCAGCAGCATTCCGCTGGACCAACAGGGATTGGACGGGGCGAAGGTCGCCGTCAGGCCAGCGGCGCCGGACGGTACGGCATCGGGCCCGTTCGCTGTCGCCTTGCACAGACTGCCCTCGCCGGCGGTGAAGCCCACCGCGAGCGCGTTCAAGCCGACAGCGACCGCCACCAGTGCGACGAGACCGACGAAGCCGGGAACGACGACGCGCGTGACGGCGCGGTGAAATTTTAGCAGGGGGCGGGATTTCCGTGCCCGGTCCGCCAACTCCGAAAGACGCCAAGCCGGTGCTTTCGGCGAGCCGGCCGCCCAGGCGCAATGGACGCTATCCTGGATGCTGCTCTTGAGACGTTCGTTCCAGAGATAGAATCCGATGGTGGCGCCGATGAAGATCGCGGAAATCAAGGTGTTCTCGGACAGAACGGCCACCCAGCGGCTCGCATAGCTCGGAACGAGGCTTCCGACCGAGCCGGAGACGACCCCGACCGTGCCCGCCAGACCGCTGTTCGTGGCGTCGAGATGTTCCCAGAGGCGCCGTCCTCCCGCTTCGAGGCCGATCAAGCTCCCGCCATCGATCAGGACCCGCTTCGAGAGGCCAGCGACCGCCTCGGCGATCCAGGGCAGGGCCACGGTGGCTGTCGCCGACCATGCCAGCGCCAGATAGGCGACCCGCCGCCACCACACCTGAGCGTCGACCAACGCGAGATAGCTGCCGTTCGGCTTCGGCAGTTGGGCAACCTTTGCGAATTGAGGAAAAATCCGCTGCGCCGTCGGCAGATTCAGAGGGTTCGCGCCAGCGGGATCGAGCGCCGATGAAGTGCCATCCGGCATCCGGATGATCGCACGCCGGGGCATCGGCACGGGCGCGTAGCGCTCGCTACCGAGCGTCATCTTCTCGAGGACGGAGTGATGAACGGTCGCGGATTTCTGGGGCTGAATCACCCGCGGTGCGTAGCGATAGGCGGATGCGAGGCCGGATCGCGAGTCGTGGAGCGGCCCGAAAGGCGACGCCTGCCGACGAAATCCGTTGAGCCGCCCACGGCACAGACGGAGGCCGAGCCGCTCGGCCTCCTCCGCGATCCACACCAGGGGGAGGTAGGACAATGCACCATCCGGATATCCGCCGCCGACATCGGAATGCACTCCGGCGAACCAGACTTCGTCGATCGTTTGCGACGAATCGGGCGATGGCGCATCGAACCGGATCGGCTTGAACGAGAGGCGTTCCTCATCGAGCGAGAGCGCGTGGCATGCGGTCGCGACGTTCTCGGAAAGTCTCTTGTTGCGGAAGGAGAGCGGCCAGACCGCCCTGTCGATCGCCAGGCGCAATTCTTCGAACGGAACGCCATAGGCTTCGACAGTGTCGAAGACACCGAGAAAGCGGATCGCCACTCCGTTAGGTCCCACTTCGGACTCGCCGCGCTTTGGATAATAGCTGCTGCCCCTGCGCCCTTGTTTGGTCGTTTCGTCCTTGATGGTCCGATATGCCGGGCGCCCCGTCACGCGTTGAACGGCGGCGAGAATCAGGTCACGGGCTTTGCGCGCCAGCCGAACCGTGGGCAGCATGGTCCGATCGGGCGCCGTCTCCTGACGATAGGAGCGCCAGGCTGCCTCGGCATTCCGGTCCATCTCCGCATGCGTGACCTGCGTGCCATTGATCTGGGCGGGGACGAGACCTTCATGATGGATCAGGCCGATCAGGCTGCGAACGGTGAACGCTCCGCGACTGAAGCCGAACATCCAGATTTCGTCGCCGGGCCGCCAGTTCCAGCAGAGGAAGCGATAGAGCTTCCTGACGTTCGACGGGACGCCGATGCCGGTGGCACCGTCGAGCATGGCGAACGGGCGGAAGCCGGAAGTTCCCACGCCCGGAATGTAACGGGCGATCTGATCGGGCTGCGATTGATCGATCGCCTGGAACAGCCTCCAGATGTTCGATTCCTGCGTCGTGAACGCGTTTCCGGTTCCATCAGCGAAGATGACGATCCGTCTTGGAATCATGATGGTCACCCCTGAAAATCAGGATCGGCTGGTTCCATGCGCGAGGCTGCGCGACAGCACGTTTCGGCAGAACCGAAGGTCGAGCAAAGGGTTTTGAGGCGGTGCGAGCCGCGTCCGATCGAACTCGCTGATGCAGGAGACGAGGAGCGCGGAGAGCGTGGCCCGCCGCCCCGCATCGTCCCTACTCGCGACCCCGGCGGTCCCGCTGCTCGTCAGCGCCACCAGAAGCGTGCCGTACTGGCTGAGGATGATCGCGTAGGCATCGTGGCCGATCGTGCCGTTGGCGTAGGCCTGGCAGGCGGCGTAGAGGCCGTCGCGCAGGGCGAGGACGCCCGCCGTGCGGCCCGCGAGCGGCGTGGCCTGCTCGGTGGTCTCAACCTTCAGCCCGCCTTCGCCCGACCCTTGCGGCAGGGTGACCTTGACGTTGCCGTCGGCTTTCTGTCCGAAGGCGATCGCGTAGTCCGGGCTCGGCTCGGTGCAGACCGTCGCGAGGGCCGGATAGCCGTCCGGCATCGGCCGGAACCGTTCCGTGACGAGACGGAGGTTCCCGGTGGTCGCCAGGGCCTTCGTCGTGCCGAATTCAAGGTCTGTCACCCGCAAGCTCGGGGAGTCGCAGGCGGCTGTCAGGCAGGCGATGAGACAAGCGATCACAAGACGCATGGTCGATCCTCGGCGGCACAACCTGAAGTCAGATTTCCGTTGCCTGGACATCGGCCAGAATCGGAGGCTGAGTGATCGACCGTACCGATTCGGCCGATGCTTCAAGTTGTATTAAGGCAGCGAAGTTTCAGCATGGGAATGCCCTTTCGGGTTGCCGTGAGGATTTTCCGTAACCTGTCCCGGCCGACGCGCGAATCTCGCGACGGCAACCACGCTCGCCGCTCCGCCTTGCCTCCAATTGGCCGGTCTGCTAAGGCCCCGCCCATTCCACACGCGGAGTCGGCCTCATGCCTGAATGAGGAGTTTCCGGTGATCGGGTCCTGTCGGACCCGATCGCTTCCTCCGCGGCGGCATAACCGGAGAGACCAAAGATCATGGCCGTTGATTTCAGCATGCGTCAGCTTCTCGAAGCCGGCGCCCACTTCGGACACCAGGCCCACCGCTGGAACCCGAAGATGCAGTCCTATATCTTCGGGACGCGCAACAACATTCACATCATCGACCTGGCCCAGACCGTGCCGGCCCTCCATCAGGCCCTGCAGGCCGTGAGCGACACCGTTGCCAAGGGTGGCCGCGTGCTGTTCGTCGGCACCAAGCGTCAGGCCGCCGACACCATTGCCGAGGCGGCCAAGCGGTCGGCCCAGTACTACGTCAACTCCCGCTGGCTCGGCGGCATGCTGACCAACTGGAAGACCATCTCGGGCTCGATCTCGCGCCTGCGCAAGGTCGACGAAATCCTCGACGGCGGGGCCACCGGCCTCACCAAGAAGGAGCGCCTCATGCTCGCCCGCGAGAAGGACAAGCTCGAGAAGGCTCTGGGCGGCATCAAGGACATGGGCGGCGTGCCCGACCTGCTGTTCGTGATCGACACCAACAAGGAGCAGCTTGCGATCAAGGAGGCCCAGCGTCTCGGCATCCCGGTCGCCGCCATCGTCGACACGAACTGCAACCCGGACGGCATCACCTACGTGGTCCCGGCCAACGACGACGCCGGCCGCGCCATCGCGCTGTACTGCGACCTCATCGCCCGTGCGGCCATCGATGGCATCTCGCGCGGCCAGGGGTCGAGCGGCATCGATCTCGGCGCGTCCGAGGAGCCCACCGCCGAGGAGCTGCCCGCCAACGACGAGGGCGCGGCCTCGATCGAGTCCGGCTCCGTCACCCAGGCCGATGTGGCCGCCCTCGTCGAGTCCACCGAGCACTTCGAGCTGCTCTCGGCTCCGCGCGGCGCCCCCGACGACCTGTCCAAACTTCACGGCGCCGGTCCCCAGATCGTGCAGAAGCTCAACGAGGCCGGCGTCTATCATTATTGGCAGATCGCCGCGATGAGCGATGCGGACGTCGCCAAGGTCGATGCCGATCTCAAGCTCAACGGCCGCATCGGACGTGACGGCTGGATCGAGCAGGCCCGCGGCTTCGCCGAGGCCGCCGCGGCCGCCTGATCCCGCCCGGCGGCCCGTCACCGGGCCGCCACCGACGGATCGACATCATCATCCTGAAGCCCGGTGCTTTTTGCAGAGCGCCGGGCTCCTTCACTTCAGAAGTCCTTCACTTCAGAAGTCCTGCACTTCAAGCGTCCCCCACTTCAAGAGTCCCGGAAAGGACAGGCCATGGCCAACATCACCGCCGCACTGGTGAAAGAGCTTCGCGAAAAGACCGGCGCGGGCATGATGGACTGCAAGGGCGCGCTCAACGAGACGGACGGCGACATCGAAGCCGCCGTGGACTGGCTCCGCAAGAAGGGCCTCGCCAAGGCTGCCAAGAAGGCCGGTCGCGTCGCCGCCGAGGGCCTCGTCGCCGTCGAGTCGTCGGGTCACCACGCCGCCCTCGTCGAGGTGAACTCCGAGACGGACTTCGTTGCCCGCAACGACAGCTTCCAGGCCTTCGCCCGCGAGGCCGCCAAGCTCGCCCTCGACACCGACGGTACCCTGGAGGGTCTCGAATCCGCCAAGTTCCCCGGCGCCGAGACCACGGTCAAGGAGAGCCTCGCCAACCTCATCGCCACCATCGGCGAGAACATGACCCTGCGCCGCGTCGCCAAGCTAGACGTGACCAAGGGCGTCATCGCCTCCTACGTCCACGGTCAGATCGTCGAGGGTCTCGGCAAGATCGGCGTGCTGATCGCGCTCGAGTCGGACGGGGATGTCGAGGTGCTCTCCACCCTTGGCCGCCAGATCGCCATGCATGTCGCCGCTACCAACCCGGTGGCGCTGGATGCCGCCGGCGTCGATCAGGCGACCCTCGACCGTGAGATCAACATCCTGCGCGAGAAGAACGCCGGCAAGCCCGAGAACGTGCTCGCCAAGATCGTCGAAAGCGGCCTGAAGAGCTATTACAAGGAGGTCACCCTCCTCGAGCAGCCCTTCGTCCATGACGGCTCGAAGACGATCACGCAGGTCCTCAAGGAGGCCGAGGGCAAGGCTGGTGCGCCTGTCAAGCTCACCGCCTTCGTGCGCTACGCCCTCGGCGAGGGCATCGAGAAGGACGACGGCCCGGACTTCGCGTCCGAGGTGGCGAGCCTGTCGCGCTAGGTCGCGGATCGGAGCCTTATCCGCTTCGCAGGATTATCCGCTTTCGCAAAAGACGAGAGCAAGAGACGAGAGGCGGCGGCAGCGATGCCGCCCCTCGACGTTCAGGCCCGCCTTGGGCTAGACACCCCTCCGCTTCCGATTGGCTTCCCGCCCTCGATCAGGGTCGGGCTAGAGGGGACTGGCTCGATGCCGGACACCACGTTGTTTCGCCGCGTCCTCGTGAAGCTTTCCGGGGAGGCGCTCGCCGCCCCCGACGGCTACTGGCTGCATCCGCCGACGCTGGCCGGCATCGCCGAGGACATCGCCCGCACCCGGGAGGCGGGCATTCAGCTCGCCCTGGTGGTCGGCGGCGGCAACATGATCCGAGGCGCGCGCATCTCGTCGGCCGGCTGGATCGACCGTGCCACCGGCGATTCGCTCGGCATGATGGCGACGGTGATGAATTCCCTCGCCCTCGAGACGGCCCTCAACGCCGCCGGCGTGCCGGCTCGCACCATGTCGGCGGTGTCGATGCCGACCATCTGCGAGACCTTCGCACGCCAGCCCGCCCTGCACCACATCGACAAGGGTCAGGTCATCGTGCTCGCCGGCGGCACCGGCAACCCGTTCTTCACCACTGACACGGCCGCCGTCCTCCGCGCGGCCGAGCTGCGCTGCGACGCCGTGCTCAAGGCGACGCAGGTGGACGGCGTCTACTCGGCCGACCCCAAGACGGATCCCAGCGCCACCCGCTACGACCGCCTCACCCACGACGAGGCCATCGGTCGAGACCTCAAGGTGATGGACACCGCCGCCTTCGCGCTCGCCCGCGAGAGCCGGCTCTCCATCGTCGTGGGCTCCGTCCACGCGCCGAGCTCGATCCGGGCCATCCTCACCGGTGAGGCGCCTGCCACCCACGTGGTTCCCTGATCCTCCGGTCTCGAAAGCGCGAAGGGCCGCGAACGTATTTGCGGGCCACAGGGTTTTGGTTCATTGAAGCCGCAGAACGGGCCCCGGCGGCCCGGCCTCCCTCCCTCCTCTGTTCGCGTCGGGACACTGAACGTATGGCTGCCATCCCCGAATTCGACCTGAACGACATCAAGCGCCGCATGCAGGGCGCCGTGACCTCCCTGAAGGGGGACCTCGGCTCCCTGCGCACGGGTCGCGCGACGCCGAGCATCCTCGATCCGATCCAGGTCGATGCCTACGGGGCGATGATGCCCATGGCGCAGGTCGCCACCGTGAGCGTGCCGGAGCCGCGCCTGCTGAGCATCTCCGTGTGGGATCGCGGCATGGTCAGTGCCGTCGAGAAGGCCATTCGCGAGTCCGATCTCGGCATGAACCCTCAGACGGAAGGCCAGACCATCCGCCTGCGCGTTCCCGAGATGAACGAGCAGCGCCGCAAGGAAATGGTCAAGGTCGCCCACAAGTACACGGAGGAGGCCCGCGTCGCCGTCCGCCACGTGCGGCGCGACGGCCTCGATCATTTGAAGAAGCTCGAGAAGGACGGCGCCATCAGCGAGGACGACGAGAAGCGTCAGGCCGGTGAAGTCCAGAAGGTCACCGACCAGCACATCGCGGAGATCGACGGCGTCCTCGCGTCCAAGGAAAAGGAAATCATGCAGGTCTAGCGTTCGGCGGATTTCTGATCAGACTGGACGAGGCATGGAGGAGGGGCGCGTTGGGTCGAACTGAGGGCGCGCGTCACATCGAAACCGGGATGGCGGGTGGGCAAGGCGCGTCGGCGTTCGACGTCCGCTCGCCGGCCATGTCCGGTGCGACGCCGGTGTTGCCCGCTGGTCTCGTGCTGCCGGCGCCCGCCCATGTCGCCATCATCATGGACGGCAATGGTCGCTGGGCGGCGCAACGCGGGTTGCCCCGTGTCGAGGGCCATCGTCGGGGCGTCGAGGCCGTGCGCCGGGCCGTGCGCTCGTCCATCGATCTCGGCGTGCGCTACCTGACCATCTACACCTTCTCGTCGGAGAACTGGCGCCGGCCGCCGGCGGAGGTCGCCGATCTCATGGGCCTGCTCAAGTTGTTCGTGCGCCGTGATCTGGCCGACCTCCACCGCAACGGCGTGCGGGTACGGATCATCGGCGGCCGCGAGGGCCTGAGCACTGATATCACCGCGCTCCTCGACGAGGCCGAGGCGATGACACGGGGAAATTCAGGCCTGACCCTCGTGGTCGCGTTCAATTACGGCGGACGGCAGGAGATCGTTCGCGCGGTCCGCACCCTCGCGCGCGCCTGCGTCGAGGGACGGGCGACGCCGGACGACATCGACATCGATGCCATCGCCGAGGCCCTCGACACCACCGGCATTCCCGACCCCGATCTGGTGATCCGCACCTCGGGCGAAATGCGCCTGTCGAACTTTCTTACCTGGCAGACGGCTTACGCCGAGTACGTGACCACACCCGCCCTATGGCCTGATTTCGACCATGACGCCTTCGTGGCGGCCATCGGCGAGTATCACCGCCGCGACCGCCGTTTCGGCGGCCTCAGCGACAAGACCAGGTGATGGGAAGCTCGAGCGAGGCGACCCCCGGTGCGCGACGCAATCCCTTCGGCGAGCGCGAGTTCCAGCTTCGTGTCGTTTCGGGCGCGGTGCTGGCGGTCCTCGTCGTCTCGGCCCTGATCCTCGGCGGCGGTCCGTTCGCGTTCATCTGGCTCGCCGCCGCCCTCGTCGGAACCGCCGAGTGGATCGGTATGAGCCGCACGGCCCCACGCCGCCTGCTCCTGACGATCATCGGCGTCACCTTGGTCGGCCTCGCCCTGTGCCTGCGGGAGGGGGCTACTCCCCTCGTGTTTCTCGCGGTCGCGGCGACAGGCGCCATCGGCCTGCTCGTCCTGGCTCAGGACGGCCCGGCGCGGGCCCGCGCGGTGGCGGGTCTCGCCGGAGGCGCCGTCGTCGCACTGGTGCCGCCGGGCCTGCGCGACGATCCCGCCATCGGCATCCTCGGACCCGCCTGGATGTTCGCCGTCGTGTGGTCCACGGATGTCGTCGCCTACATCACCGGCCGCACCTTCGGCGGCCCGAAGCTCATGCCGGCCGTGAGCCCGAAGAAGACGTGGTCGGGTGCGCTCGGCGGCCTTGCCGCCGGGACGATGGCCGGCATCGGCCTCGTGGCTCTGGCCCGGGGATACGGCTGGAGCCCGCTCGCGGCGACCTCGCTCGCCATCGTCGGCCTCGTGAGCGCGGCCGCCTCCATCTTCAGCCAAGCCGGCGACCTCGCCGAATCCGCCCTGAAGCGGCATTGGGGCGTCAAGGATTCCGGCCGCTCGATTCCCGGCCATGGCGGCGTCATGGACCGCCTCGATGGCTTTGCCGCCGTTGCGCTGTTGGCCGGATTGTATCTCCTCGCGCATCGCACCGGCGCGGTCTGAAGGAACACTCGCGTTGAGTCTCACCGTTTCCATCCTGGGTGCCACCGGCTCCATCGGCCGCTCCACCACGGACCTCCTCGCCCAGCACCCCGGGCGCTTCCGCATCGGCGCCCTCGTCGGCGGCCGTGACGCCGTGGCGCTCGCCAGGCTCGCGCGCGAGATCGGTGCCGATTTCGTCGCCCTCGCCGACGAATCGCAAGGGGCAGCCCTGCGCGAACTTCTCTCCGGCAGCGGCATCCCCAACGGAGCCGGCGAGAGCGCCGTGCTCGAAGCCGTCGCGCGGGACGCCGACATCGTGATGGCGGCCGTGAGCGGTGCCGCCGGACTGCGCCCGACCCACGCGGCTTTGCGCCTCGGGCGCACGGTGGCGCTGGCCAACAAGGAGAGTCTCGTCTGTGCCGGCGATGCCTTCATGCGGGACGCCAAGCGCTACGGCGCCACCCTCCTGCCGGTGGATTCCGAGCACAATGCCCTTGCGCAGGCGCTTGGCGACGGCAAGGTCGCGGATGTCGCCACCATGACCATCACCGCCTCGGGTGGCCCCTTCCGCACCTGGACCCGGGAGCGCATCGCCGCCGCCTCACCCGAGGACGCCGCCGCCCACCCGACCTGGTCCATGGGCATGAAAATCAACATCGATTCGGCGTCGCTGATGAACAAGGGCCTCGAACTCATCGAGGCGCACCACCTGTTCGGTATCGAGGCCGCACGCCTCGACGCCATCGTGCATCCGCAATCCATCGTCCACGGTCTGATCACCTGGCGCGACGGCGCCGTAACGGCAGGCCTCGCCATGCCGGACATGCGGGTGCCCATCGCCCATTGCCTCGGGCTCGGCGAACGCCTCGCCATCGCGCGTGGCCGGTCCGTCGATCTCGCGGCGGTCGGCAGCCTGACGTTCGAGGCCACCGACGAGGGGCGCTTCCCGTGCCTTCGCATCGCCCGAGCAACCCTGCGCGACGGTGGCGCGGCCCCCACGGTGATGAACGCCGCCAACGAGATCGCGGTCGACGCTTTCATTCGCGGCGCCATCGGGTTTTATGGGATCAGCGATCTCGTCGAGCGCGCCTGCACGCGGTTCGCCGCCCTCTATCGGGAGGCCCCCGCCGATGTCGACGAGGCGCTGGCCATCGACGCCGAGGTTCGGGCCTGGAGCGGCCAGGCTCTGGCAGCCTGAAGGGTCAGGCCTTCGGTCCGTAGCCTGCGAGGAACACCCGCACGGCTTCCTCCACCCGGTAGCCGATCTCACGCTCCGTCACCGCCTCGCCGGCTGCGAACAGCAAGCGGGTAAGGAGGCCAGCTTGGCACAGGTGCAGGAAGTGCTTGGCCGCGAGTTCCGGATCCGCTGCCTTGAGTCTCTCGGCCACCACCTGGGCGTCGAGATAAGCGGCTAGACGCGCCACACCTTGGACCGGCCCAGCCTCGTAGAAGGCTTGTCCGAAGCGCGGGAACTTTTCCGTTGCGCCGATGACCATGCGGATCACCGCCACGTGGTCGGGCCGTGCCAGTTCGGTGAGGTAGCTGTGCCCGAGACGCGTGAGTACGCCGGCGACGTCGGGATCGTCCGCGTCCAGCCGGAACAGAGCCTCGGCCAGCCCCGCGCGCTCGGCGCTTGTGAGCGCCTCAAACAAGGCTTCCTTGCTGTCGAAATAGACGTAGAGCGTGCCCTTCGAGACTCCGGCCACCCGGGCGATCTCACCCATGCTGGCACCGTCAAAGCCAGCGGCAAGGAACACCGCGCGCGCGCCCTCCAGAATCCGTCGGCGCTTGTCCGTCTCTTGACTCGCCCGGACCGACACGACGCTCGCACTACCCGTCATCATAACGACCATCGTCTTGACCGAACCGTTCGGTCAATCTATCTATCCGACGCGCGATCGCAATTCAATCTGTCTCAATTTATGACCGAACGGTTCGGTCATTTTTCGATCTCGGAAGCACAACGATGACCCTGCGCGACGCTGGCGGACGGGACGAGCAGCACCATGACGACCGGGAATCCGGCTTCGCATCGCCGGTAGCACCGTCACCAATGGCCGCGCAGGTGCCGTCCTCGTCGGCCGCGTCGGTTGCGGTGTCCGATGCTGCCGAGCCACGGTGGAAGATCGGGCGCAGACTGATCCTCGCCTTCCTCGTCGCCGCGATCCTCGGCGGAGGCGGGTACAAGGCCTACGCGTGGTGGACGGTCGGGCGATTCTTCGTGTCGACCGACGATGCCTATATCCAGGCCGATATTTCGGTCCTCGCCGCAAAGGTGCCCGGCTACCTCGCCGCCGTCCCGGTGGTGAACGGGCAGTCGGTGAAAGCCGGCGACATCATCGCTCGTATCGACGACGGGGATTATCGCCTCGCCGAGGAAGCCGCCCACGACAAGCTCGTGACCCAGGAGGCGACCATTACCCGCATCGGGCGGCAGGTCGAGGCGGCCCAGGCCCAGCTCATCCAGAGCGCGGCCCAGATCGATGCTGCCCGGGCCGATTCGGTTCGTGCGGCGGCCGATTACGCCCGCCAACAGCAACTCGAGAAGGTCGATTTCGTCGCCAAAGCCCGTATCGAGCAGGCGCGAGCCGACCGCGATCGCACCCAGGCCGCCGAGAAGGGCGCCGAGGCGTCCCTCGTGGCGATGAAGGCCCAGGTTGAAGTCCTGCGCGCGCAGCGGACCGAGGCCGAGGGGCTGGCCGCCGAACTGCGCACGGCCGAGCGGCGCGCCGCGCGCGACCTCGCCTTCACCGTCCTGCATGCGCCCTTCGACGGCGTCATCGGCAACAAGGCCGTCGAGGCCGGCGCTTACGTGTCTCCGGGGTCGCGCATCGCTGCCCTGGTGCCGTTGCAGAGCGTGCGCATCGATGCCAACTTCAAGGAGACACAGGTCGAGCGGATGCATGCCGGCCAGCCCGTCCACGTCGCCGTGGACGCCTATCCGGACCGCGATATCGTCGGCTGGGTCGAGTCGCTGTCGCCGGCTTCGGGCTCGGTGTTCAGCCTGCTCCCGCCGGACAACGCCACCGGCAACTTCACCAAGATCGTCCAGCGCCTGCCCGTGCGAGTACGGGTGCCGGCGGACGTCGCCGGCGAGGGAATGCTGCGGCCGGGCCTCTCCGTCACCGTCCGGGTCGACACCCGTGCGGTGACGACCACGACCGCCGCCCTGCGGCCGTAGCCGTCATGGCCGCCGCAGCCCAGGCGTTCCCACCCACCGCCGCCGAACCGCCTCTCGACCGCCGCCGCATGGTGGCGTTCGTCTGCATGGTGTTCGGGATGTTCATGGCGATCCTGGACATCCAGATCGTCTCGGCGTCGCTCGCCGAGATCCAGGCCGGCCTCTCGGCGTCGGGCGACGAGATCCCCTGGGTCCAGACGAGCTACCTCATCGCGGAAGTCATCGCGATTCCCCTCTCGGGCTTCCTCTCACGGGTGCTGTCGACCCGGTGGATGTTCGTGATCTCGGCGGGCGGCTTCACGCTCATGAGCCTCATGTGCGCCACCTCCACCACCATCAACCAGATGATCGTCTGGCGTGCCCTGCAGGGCTTCATCGGCGGCGGCATGATCCCGACGGTGTTCGCCTCGGCGTTCACGATCTTCCCGCCCTCGAAGCGCTCCATCGTCTCGCCGATGATCGGCCTCGTGGCGACCCTCGCTCCCACCATCGGCCCGACGGTGGGGGGCTACCTCACCGACCTGTTCGACTGGCACTGGCTGTTTCTCATCAACGTCGTGCCGGGCATCGTCGTCACGGTCTCGACCTACTGCCTCGTCGATTTCGACGAGCCTAACCTCGCCCTGTTCCGTCGCTTCGACTGGTTCGGCCTCGTGTTCATGGCGCTGATGCTCGGCTGCCTCGAGTACGTTCTGGAGGAGGGGCCGAACCATGACTGGCTCGCCGACGAGGCGGTCCTTGGTTGCGCCGTGGTCTGCGCGGTGGCCGGGCCGGCCTTCTTCTGGCGTGCCTTTACGGCGGCCGAGCCCATCGTCGATCTGCGCGCCTTCTCCGACCGCAATTTCGCCGCCGGCTGCCTGTTCAGCTTCGTCCTCGGCATCGGCCTCTACGGCCTGACCTACCTCTATCCGGTCTATCTCGGTCGGGTGCGCGGCTACTCGGCCCTGCAGATCGGCGAGACCATGTTCATCTCCGGCCTGTGCATGTTCGCCACCGCCCCCATCGCGGGGCGCTTCCTCGGCAAGGTCGATCCGCGCATCCCCATGGGCCTCGGCTTCATCGGCTTCGCCGCCGGCACCTGGATCGTCACCGGCCTCACCAAGGACTGGGATTTCGGCGAGCTGCTCGTGCCCCAGATCCTGCGCGGCTGCTCCCTGATGCTGTGCATGATCCCCATTAACAACATTGCGCTCGGCACCCTGCCGCCGGCCCGGATGAAGAACGCCTCCGGTCTCTACAACCTCACCCGCAACCTCGGCGGGGCGGTTGGCCTCGCCCTCATCAACACGGTGCTCAACGACCGCTGGGATCTCCACCTCGCCCGCCTGCACGAGCGCTTCACCTGGACCAACACCGCCGTGCTCGAGCGACTGGAGATGACGCGCCGGCAATTCGAGGGGATGGGCGGCAACGCCGATGCCATGGCCCTCAAGGCGATGATGAACACCGTTCGCATCCAAGGCCTCGTGATGAGCTTTTCGGACGTGTTCCTCGTCCTCACCGGCCTGTTCCTCCTCATGGCCTGCGCCGTGCCCTTCATCCGCCGGCCGAGGGCCGCCATGGGCGGGGGCGGGGGGCACTGAACGACGCGCTCTCTTTACCGAGATCGCAGGAAAGCCTGCTTTCCGTCTGGTCTTTGCCCCGGTGCGACGCCAGAACCACGCTGGCGCATTTGCGTTCGCCGGCCACGGGTCCGATCTGCTAAAGGCGGATTGGCGTGCTGCCGCGACGCCTCGGGGATCGACGATGGACTTTCTGAACGCGATGGGCGGAACTGCCGCCGGCTTCTTCGGCAACGTGATCCCGTTCCTGATCGTGCTCAGCGTCGTCGTGTTCGTCCACGAGATGGGGCACTTCCTGGTCGGCCGCTGGTGCGGTGTCGGCGTTCACGCCTTTTCCCTTGGCTTCGGACCGGAACTGTTCGGCTTCAATGACCGCCATGGCACCCGCTGGAAGCTTTCGGCGGTGCCGCTCGGCGGCTACGTCAAGTTCCACGGCGACGCCAACGGTGCCAGCGTGCCGGATCCCGAGGCCGTCGCCCGGATGAGCCCGCAGGAGCGCGCGACGAGCTTTCCGACGCAGCCCCTGGCCAAGCGCGCCGCCATCGTCGCGGCCGGGCCCATCGCCAATTTCCTGTTGGCGATCGTGCTGTTCTCCGGGGCAATCTATTTCGGCGGCCGCTACGAGACGCCGGCCCGCGTCGAAGCCGTGCTGGCCGGAAGCCCGGCCGAGCGCGCCGGCTTCCAGCCCGGCGATGTGATCCGTGCCATTGGCGGCTCGACGGTGAACAGCTTCACCGACATGCAGCGCACGGTCTCCACGAGTGCCGGCTCCAGCCTCGCCATCACCGTCGAGCGCAACGGCGAGCGCCAGGTTCTCACCGCCGTGCCGGACGGAATGGAGGAGCGTACTCCCTTCGGCCGCCATCGCTTCGGCCGCCTCGGCATCCAGGGCCCGAAAGGCAACGAGGCCAAGCTCGTCCAATATGGGCCGCTCCAGTCCGTGGCACTCGGCGTCCATGAGACTTACTTCGTGGTGGACCGCACCATCGATTACATCGGCAAACTCGTGACCGGCCGCGAATCGGCCGACCAGCTCTCCGGCCCCATCGGCATCGCCCGGGTCTCCGGAGAGGTGGCCAAGGTCGGGGGCGCCGGCGGACTCATCGGCCTCATCGCCCTGCTCTCCGTCTCCATCGGCCTCCTCAACCTGTTCCCGGTGCCGCTGCTCGATGGTGGCCACCTGCTGTTCTACGCGTTCGAGGCCGTGCGAGGCCGGCCCCTGAGCGAGCGGACGCAGGAGATCGGCTTCCGTATCGGCCTCGCTCTCGTGCTGTTCCTCATGCTGTTCGCCGCCTGGAACGACGTGCTCAACCTGGGTGCGTCCTGGGGGGCGCGGGGGACCTGATCGACGTTCCCTCAACGCCCCAGGCCGGGCCGGAATGAGGCTAAAGCGATGGCCGCGCAGGCGTCTCCGCCGCGCGGCCGAAAGCCGTTGTGATTTCGTTCACCGTGTTCGGCGATCGCGTTTCATCGTTAAGTGACCGGAAGGCCACGTGTCCCCAAAATCCCCAGCGAGCGGGTGCCCCCGGCGTTTGCTTCGACCGGGAAACTCGGTAGAAGCTGAGCCTGGGACCAGACGACGGGACGACCGGGCAAACCGGCGCCTGTCCGCGGGTGCGAACCCGTACTGATAATAAAAGAGACGGGCGATTACATGATGTCGATGACGGGGAAGCGCCGACGCAAGTCGGCGGAGCAGACCATCGTCCTAGTCGCCGCCACGGCCGCAGGGCTGGTTCTCGGCGGCGTGGCGCAGGCCGAGCAGATCGTCGTCCAGGGTAACAAGCGCGTCGATTCCGATACGATTCGGTCCTACGTGACCGGCACCGCCTCCGGCTCGCCCGAGGAAGCCCGCCGCAACCTCCTGGCGAGCGGCATGTTCTCCGACGTGAAGGTGTCGCGCAGCGGCGGCAGCACCGTGGTGAGCGTGCGCGAGAACAACATCATCAACCGGGTGGTGTTCGAAGGAAACAAGAAGGTCGAGAAAGCCACCCTCGAGGGTGAGATCGAGGCCAAGGCGCGCGGTCCCTACAATCAGGGCATCATCACCGCCGACATGCAGCGCATCCGCGAGATCTACCGTCGCTCGGGACGCGGCAGCGCCAAGGTCAGTTTCCGTACCGTCGATCTGCCCAACGGCCGCCTGGACGTGATCTACGTCATCGAAGAGGGCGACAAGACCGGCATCAAGGCGATCAATATCTCGGGCAACAAGGAATACTCCGAGTCGAAGATCAAGGAGCTGATGTCCTCCTCGGAGATGAATTTCCTGTCGTTCATCAAGACCTCCGACGTCTACGATCCCGACCGGATCACCAACGACCTCGATCTCGTGCGGCGCTTCTATCTCAAGAACGGCTACGCCGACTTCCGCGTCGTCAAGGCCGATGCCCGCTACGTCGAGGCCGAAACCGATGCTGGCTGGGTCATCGACGTGGTGGTCGAGGAAGGCCAGCAGTACAAGGTCGGTGCCGTCGCCATCGATTCGCGCTTGCCGGGCCTCGACACGAAGGGCCTCGACGGCGAGGTCCGCGCCCAGGTCGGTGACGTCTACAATGCCGAAGACGTCGAGAGGACCCTCAGCGGCGTCACGAACCAGGTCGCCCGCCAGGGCTATCCCTTCGCCCAGGTGCGTCCCACCGGCCAGCGCGATCCGGCCACTGGCACGGTGGCTCTCGGCTTCGTGGTCGAGGATGGCCCGCGCGTCTACGTCGAGCGCATCAACATCCGCGGCAACACCCGCACCCGCGACTACGTCATCCGTCGCGAACTCGATATCACCGAGGGTGATGCCTACAATCGCGTCCTCACGGATCGCGCCGAGCGTCGCCTGAACGGCCTCGGCTTCTTCAAGAAGGTCCGCTTCTCCAACGAGCCGGGCTCGGCCGCCGACCGCGTGATCATCAACATCGATGTCGAGGATCAGCCCACGGGTTCGTTCTCGGTCGCCGGTGGCTACTCGACCCAGGACGGCATCATCGGCGAAGTCTCGGTCTCCGAGTCGAACTTCCTCGGTCGCGGCCAGTACGTCCGCGTCGCCGGTACCGCCGGTCAGTACGCCCGCGGCGTCGACTTCTCGTTCACCGAGCCGTACTTCCTCGGCTACCGCTTGGCCGCCGGCTTCGACGCCTTCTACAAGTACAGCGACCAGACCCGCTACTCGCGCTACGAGACCACCGTCTATGGCGGTCAGCTCCGCGTCGGCCTGCCGATCACGGAGGAGTTCGGCATCACCCTTCGCTACTCGCTCTACAACACCGAGTTGCGCGTTCCGAATTCGATCCGCCGGCCCTACAACGATTGCTCGAACCCGATCCCGGGCTACACGGCGGTCTATCCGAACAACACGTTCACGGCCAACGGCCAGAACGTGTCGGGCCTGGCGGCCTATCCGAATTGCGCCTTCGACGGCGAAGCTTCGATCGCCCTCAAGGGCTCACAGGGCAACACGCTCACGTCGCTCGCCGGCCTCACGCTCGCCTACTCGACCCTCGATAATATCGGCCTGCCGCGCAACGGCCTCTATGCCGAGCTGAAGCCCGACATCGCTGGTCTCGGCGGCGACTCGAAGTTCTTCCGCGTGACCGGCGACGCCCGGTACTACAAGGAGTTCTACGAGGACGTGGTCGGCTTCGTCCGGCTTCAGGGCGGTCACATCTCCGCGCTCAACGACGAACCCCTGCGCATCACAGACCAGTTCTTCCTCGGCCCGTCGCTGGTCCGCGGTTTCGCCCCCAACGGTATCGGTCCGCGCGACGTCGGCATCGCCGACAGCCGTTCCAATGCCATCGGCGGCAGCACCTATGTCGGCGGTACCGTCGAGGTCCAGTTCCCGATCTGGGGCATTCCCAAGGATCTCGGTCTGAAGGGCGCGGTCTTCGCCGATGCCGGTACCCTGTTCGGCTACAACGGCCGCACGCAGTTCAACGTGAACGGCGACGCCTTCATCAACGGCATCGCCCCCGGCGGCGTCTGCAACTTCAACTCGGCCACTATCGGTGTCGAGCCGGAATGTGTGAACGTCCACGACAAGGCGGTCATCCGGTCATCCATCGGCGCCTCGATCCTGTGGAATTCGCCGCTCGGCCCGATCCGCTTCGACTACGCCTACGCCCTCACCAAGGATGAAGGCGTGAAGGTTCCGGGGACCAACTTCCGGATCGGCAAGGATCAGCTCCAGGCCTTCCGGTTCTCCGGCGGCTCGCGCTTCTGATCGAAGAAAAGCGCCGCCCTTTTCGAGGGGCGGCGCGTTGCCGGTTATGGATCCGATCTTTTTCTCTGCCGATACGACGCTCAGTCTCGGTGCCCTCGCCGAGGCTGCTGGCGTTTCGCTGCCTCCCGGGGCCGATCCGCAGGCCGTGCTTACCGGGGCCGCGTCCCTGGAGACCGCCACGGCGAGCGATCTCGCCTACATGGACAATGCCCGCTACGGCGATGCCTTGACGCGGACTCGGGCCGGAGCTTGCCTCGTCGCGCCGCGGTTCGCCGCCCGGGTGCCGGCCGGTACCCTCGCCATGGTGATCCGCGATCCCTATCGCATCTATGCGGGGCTCCTCGCCCGCTTCCATCCTGATGCCATGAGTCCGGGTTCCCTTTTCGGCTCGAAGGGAATCGCGCCCGGCGCCCACGTCCATCCCGACGCTCGCCTGGAGGCGGGCGTGCGGGTCGATCCCGGCGCGGTGATCGGACCGGGCGCCGAGATCGGGGCCGGTACCGTGATCGGACCCGGCGCGGTTCTCGGGCCCAACGTGCGGATTGGGCGCGACTGCGCCATCGGTGCCGGGGCTACTCTCACCCATGCGTTGCTCGGCAACCGCGTCATCGTCCATCCCGGCGCGCGCCTCGGCCAGGACGGTTTCGGTTTCGCCATGGGGCCGGGCGGCCATCTCAAGGTTCCGCAGATCGGCCGGGTCATCGTGCAGGACGATGTCGAGATCGGTGCCAACACCACCGTCGATCGCGGCGCAAGCCGGGATACGGTGATCGGGGAGGGGACGAAGATCGATAATCTCGTCCAGATCGCCCACAACGTCGTCATCGGACGACACTGCGTCATCGTCTCGGGCGTTGGCATCTCCGGTTCGACCACCTTGGAGGATTACGTCGTCTTGGGTGGACAGGTCGGCGTCGTCGGCCACCTGCGCATCGGCATGGGGGCGCAGATCGCGGGCTCCTCCAACGTCAACCGAGACGTGCCTGCGGGCAGCCGATGGGGCGGCACGCCGGCCAAGCCCGTCCGCGCGTGGTTCCGCGAGCTGACGACGCTCGCCCGCCTCGCCGAACGCTCGGCCCGCGATGGCGAGGAACCGAAGGCCTGAGACGTGATCAGATCGTTTCGCGCAGGCGCAGGTAATCCGGTCGGAAGCCCGCCATGGCCTGGAATGTGGAGCGGTTCAGGATCGTCAACGTCCGACCCGATAGGGTGATCAGCCTCTGACGACGCAGTTCCTGTAGGGTCCGGTTGACGTGGACGCTCGACAAACCAACGGTGTCGGCGAGATCGCACTGCGTGATCGGCATATCGAACCGGTCGGCTTCCGCCAGACCGACGGCCCGCAAGCGCAGTTCGAGTTCGCAGAACAGATGTGCGATCCGCTCCAGGGCCGGGCGACCACCGATGTCGACGAGCCATTCGCGCACGGTCGCCTCCTCCACCTGACCCGCCACCCGTAGGCCTTCGGCGATGGCCGGATGATCCTGCGTTGCGTCGGCGACGGCGGCGCGTGCCAAGCGCACGATGCGAACGGGTGTCAGCGCCATCATCACGTGGTCCGGCCGATTTTGGAGGGCCGTATCGAGATCGTAGCTGTCGCCGGGCACGAGATAGGCGATAATCTGTCGACGACCGCCCGCTACGGTTCGGTAGTGGCAGGCGAAACCCTCCATCAGGACGAGACGGCCGCCTCGCATATCCTCTCGCGGGACTAGGTTCGCACGGGTGGGATGGCTGTCGTATATCGTGGTGATCTCCTCGAGATGATCACCCGCCGCGGCTGAGAGCGGTACGAGGCTTTCGAGTTTGCGTCGAAATGGGTTCGCCTTGGGCCTCGTCATGGCTCGTGCCTGAGCATTGTCACCGGCCGCCCCGGATTTCACGAAGCCGGCGGGCTGCCGCATCGGGCTGGCCTCGCCACCAGCGGTTCGCGGGCTCCCGCAAGTGGCAGGCATCGAGCCGGGATGCCGAAGGGATCGCAATTGGCGAAACTCCGTGCCGGGGCAGCAACCCGGGGGATTGAGGAACATCGAACCCAAATTCTGGCGACAGACGTTCCAGACGTGCCATCCGCCGATCGACCGTACGATTGCGCACCGAAGCGTGCGTCGGTCAACGCGGACGACCCACGGCCCTCCTCAAAATCTCGCTACTTCACCATGATCGAGGGGGGCATGAGTTTCGACGACCGGGGCTTGCATCCGGCGGTGTTTCTGCGGAAAGACTTCGTTTCCACCAGGATGGCGGGCGAAAGAACGAGCGGGGCGAAGCGCCGGGTGCGTCGCCGCGCGTCAGGGAGATGATCCGATCCATGAACGAGACGCCGCGCGAGCTCGGCTCGGCCGATATCCAGAAGGTCCTGGAACTCCTGCCGCACCGCTATCCCTTCCTGATGATCGACCGGATCGTCGACATCGACGGTGACCGGTCCTGTGTCGGCATCAAGAACGTCACGATCAACGAGCCGCAATTCACCGGTCACTTTCCCGGCCTGCCGGTGTTCCCCGGTGTGCTCCTCATCGAGGGCATGGCCCAGACCGCGGGTGCCATCTGCTGCCAGCACATCATGACCGACGAGTTGCGCGCCAAGCAGGTGTTCTTCATGACCATCGACAAGTGCAAGTTCCGCAAGCCCGTCGTGCCCGGCGATACCGTGCGCTATCACATGACCAAGATGAACCAGCGCCGCACCATGTGGTGGTTCCGAGGCCAGGCCAGGGTCGGTGACATCCTGGTGGCGGAGGCCGAGATCGGTGCCATGCTGGTGACGGAATGAGGGGTCTGGTGGGGATACATCCGAGCGCGGTGATCGAGGACGGCGCGACCCTCGGGGCCGACGTGCGGATCGGCCCGTTCTGCCATGTCGGGCCGGACGTCAAGCTCGGCGACGGCTGTGAGCTCGTGAGCCACGTGGTCGTGGCCGGGCGCACCGCCATCGGCCCGCGTACGCGCCTCTACCCCTTCGCTTCCATCGGGCACCCGCCTCAGGACCTGAAATTCCGCGGCGAGGTCTCGACCCTCACCATCGGTGCCGATTGCCTCATCCGCGAAGGCGTCACGATGAATCCCGGCACCGCCGGTGGCGGCCTCGAGACCACGGTCGGTGACAATTGTACCTTCCTCGCCAACTCCCATGTCGGGCACGATTGCCGCGTGGGGAACGGGGTGGTGTTCTCCAACAACGTCATGCTCGCCGGCCATTGCAGCGTGGGTGATTTCGCCATCCTCGGTGGCGGCGCAGCGGTGATTCAGTTCGCCCGCGTCGGGGCGCACGCCTTCGTCGGCGGCCTGTCGGGTCTGGAGAACGACTGCATTCCCTACGGCATGGCACTCGGCAACCGGGCCTACCTGTCGGGCCTCAACATCATCGGACTGCAGCGCCGGGGTTTCGCCCGCGAGGACATCCATGCCCTGCGTCGAGCGTATCGCCTGCTCTTCGCTCCTGAGGGTACCCTGATGGAGCGCGTGGAGGACGTGGCGGCGGAGTTCGACACCCACCGCGGCGTCGCCGAGATCGTCACGTTCATCCGCGCCGGCGGCAAGCGCTCGATCTGCACCCCGCGCGAGAATCCGGGCGCGCCTTGAGGGCGTCGCCGGCTCCCCTCGTCCTCGTCGCCGGGGCGGGACGCCTTCCCGAACTCGTGGCCGAGTCCCTCGATCGCGCCGGGCGCCCGTTCCGGATCCTGGCGATCCGGGGCTTCGCCGAGCGTGCCATGCGCGCCCGCGCCGAAGCCTCCGTCGATCTCCTCGACATCGCCGGGGTGCTGGCCATCCTCAAGGCCTGGGGGCCGGTGAGCGTGGTGCCGGCCGGCGGCGTCTCGCGGCCGAACCCGGCCGCCATCCTCAACGCCGCCGCGGCCTTACGCAACCGCGATGCCCTCAAGGCCATCGCGGGCGGCGGGGACGACCGCCTCCTGCGTGGGGCGCTCGCCCTTCTGGAGGAGAACGGCCACGGCGTCGTCGGCGTCCACGAAGTTGCGCCCGATCTCCTGAGTCCCGAGGGCATCATGGGCCGGCATGCGCCGGACGCCGCCGCCCTCGAATCCATCGCCACGGGCCACGCGCTCCTCGGCGCCCTCGCGCCCTACGATGTCGGGCAGGCCGCCGTGGTGGTGGCCCAGCGCGCCGTCGCCGTGGAAGGTCCCGAGGGCACCGACCGGATGCTCGCCCGCGCCCGGGCCCTGGGGCGCAAACCCTTCGGTCTCGGGGCGGCGCAGCCCGGCACCGTCCTCGTCAAGGTCGCCAAGGTCGGGCAGGACCTGCGCGTCGATCTGCCGGCCATCGGCCCACGCACCATCGCGGCGGCGGCCGGCGCCGGCTGCGCCGGCCTCGCGATCCAGGCCGGGTTCACCCTCATCATCGACCGGCCCGCGACGGTCGCCGCCGCCGACCGTGCGGGCCTGTTCCTCATTGGGCTGAGGATCGACGCATGAGCGGCAGCCTCGTCCCGAGAAAAATCTGGCTGGTGGCGGGCGAGGATTCCGGTGACCAACTGGGGGCCAAGCTGATGCCCGCCCTCGTCGCCCTGTCCGAGCGGCCTATCCGGTTCGGCGGCGTCGGCGGCGAGGCGATGGCGGCTCAAGGCTTCCAGTCGCTGTTTCCCATCGATGATGTCGCCGTCATGGGCTACCTGCCCGTGGCGGCCCGCCTACGTACCCTGCTGCGCCGGATCCGTCAGACTGTGCGCGACGTGATCGAGGCCCGGCCCGATGTTCTCGTCATCATCGACAGTCCTGGCTTCACCCATGCGGTGGCCTCGCGCGTGCGGAAGCGAATGCCGCACCTGCCCATCGTCGATTACGTATCGCCGAGCGTATGGGCGTGGCGCCCGTGGCGGGCGGCCCGGATGCGGCCGTTCATCGACCATGTGCTGGCCCTGCTGCCGTTCGAGCCGGAGGCGCATCGACGCCTCGGCGGGCCGGCCTGCACCTATGTCGGTCATCCGCTTATCGAGCGCCTGTCGGAACTGCGCCCCGACCCCCGGGAAGTGGAAGCGCGGGAAGCCTCGCCACCGACCCTGGTGATCCTGCCGGGGTCGCGCCGCTCGGAGATCGAGCGGCTGATGCCGGTCTTCGGCGCAACCCTGGGGCGCCTCACGGAGCGCTTCGGTCCCATCGAGGCGGTGCTGCCGGCCGTGAGCCGCCACCGCGCGCTCATCGAGCGGATGGCGCTGGTTTGGGACGCCCCCGTGCGCGTCGTCCACGGCGAGGCGGGAAAGCATGCCGCCTTCCGGCGCGCCCGAGCGGCGCTCGCCGCGTCCGGCACCGTCACCCTGGAACTCGCGCTCGCCGGCGTGCCCATGGTGGTGGCCTACAAGGTGTCGCGCATCGAGGAGGCCGTGGCCCGGCGCCTGATCCAGGTGCCGACCATCGTTCTGCCGAACCTGATCCTGGCCCGCAACGCCATGCCGGAATTCATCCAGGCGGAGTGCACGGCTACGCGCCTCGTCGACGCCCTGGCGCCTCTCCTCACCGGCGGACCGGCCCGCGACGCCCAGGTCGAGGCCCTGGCGCGGATCGATGGCCTGATGCAACTTCCCGGTGGCGACGAGCCGAGCCGAAGCGCGGCACGGATCGTCCTCGGCGCGACGCGGGCGGCCTGATCGACGAAAGCCAAGGCTTGCGATAGCTTTCCGGCAGGCCAACCGGGGCGCGGTCCTGATACGGTGCGACGCACGCTGAAATTTCTCCACACGATGGGGGCCATCGGGCTCATGGGTGCGATGGCGTGCCTCGTCGTCATGCTGAGTTTCACGCCCTCGCCAACCTCCCTATCGGGCTATGCGCTGATGCGCGGTGTCATGGGCGCAGTGGCATCGTGGATCTTTCTCCCGTCCCTCGCGCTCACGCTGCTCGCCGGCCTCCTGGCCATTGCGCAGCGCGCCTTTCACAATGCGGGCTGGGCCTGGGTGAAGCTCGCGACCGGCGTCCTGATGTTCGAGGGTGGGTTGGTCTACGTGCAAGGACCGATGCGGCAGGAGGCCGACCTCAGCGCCGCTGCGCTGGCCGGTGACGGCAATCCGGCGATGCTCGGCCAAGCCCTGGAGGGCGAGGGAGGTACCCTGTGGGTGCTCCTCGCGGTCGCGACCGCCAACGTCGCCCTCGCCATCTGGCGCCCCCGTCTCATCCGGCCGCCTGTGCGTGCGGCCGGGCCGTAGACCTCAGTGGAGATCCAGACGTCGAAGCGTCTGAACGACCTTGTCCCGTGCGGCTCCCGCCAGGGGCAGGACAGGGCGTGGCGGTCGGGTGTTGCAGAGGCCGAGTTCCTCGGCGCACGTATACATCACGCGCAGACTCGAGAATTCCCTGAACAGACTCCAGAGCGTTTGCAGCCGCGCGTCCAACGCCCTCGCCGCATCGGCATCTCCGTCCCGCACGGCCCGGACGATAGCCATGGCGGCGTGCGGAAACAGACCGCCCATGACGCTGTACCAAGCGTCACCGCCCGCCAGCAGGGCCTCGACGGCGTTCCAATCACCGCTGTAGCCGAGTGAGAAGCCGGCCGGCACTGTCTCGCGCAGCTTCATCAGATGCGCGGCGATCTCAGGCCGCTCCGGGGCCGGGCTCTTGAGCGCAATGATCCCGGTTTCACGGCTGAGGCGACCGACGAGGGCGGGCGTGAAGGTGAAGTGGGTGGTGCCGGGGTTGTCGTAGATGCAAAGCGGCAGACCGCTCTCCCGGGCGACGGTGGCGAAGTGCTCGAACACCTCGTCCTCCGTCAGCGGCGTATAGGAGACCGGGGCCAGCAGGCCGGCCGTCGCGCCGATGGCCCGGGCATCCCGCGCGAGCGCCACGGCCGCGTCGGTGCGGAGCGCTCCGACACCGACGAGGATCGGCACCCGTCCACCCACCACGTCGATGGCCGTCTCCAGGGCGCGCCGTCGCTCGGGCCTGGACAGGTACGGGTATGAGCCGGTGCTGCCGAGGAGCCCGATGGAATCGACACCTGCCGCGCAGAGAGGAGCGAGGAGGCGGCGCAACGCGCCGGCATCGACGCGACCGTCCGCATCGGCCGGCGTGATCGGGAACGCGGAAAGCCCGTTCGGAAGAGTCACTGGGCACCTCAGGCGACGGGATGTGTCCCGCCCAACCGCGATTCGAAAGCCCCGCCCGGTGATCCGGACGGGGCTCCGTGTCTTTAGCCGCGCTGGTCGATGGGGACGTACTCGCGCTGGGCCGGGCCGATGTAGAGCTGGCGCGGACGGCCGATCTTCTGCGACGGGTCCTCGATCATCTCGGCCCACTGGGCGATCCAACCCGTGGTGCGGGCAAGCGCGAACAGCACCGTGAACATCGAGGTCGGGAAGCCCATCGCCTTGAGGGTGATGCCCGAGTAGAAATCGATGTTCGGGTAGAGCTTTTTCTCGATGAAGTACTCGTCTTCCAGGGCGATCTTCTCGAGCTGGACGGCGACCTCCAGAAGTGGATCGTCCTTGATCCCGAGCTGGCCGAGCACCTCGTGGGTGGTCTTCTGCATGATGCGCGCGCGCGGATCGTAGTTCTTGTACACGCGGTGGCCGAAGCCCATGAGGCGGAACGGGTCGTTCTTGTCCTTGGCTTTGGCGACGTACTTGGCCACGTTCTCGGGGTGACCGATCTCTTCGAGCATCTTCAGAGCCGCCTCGTTGGCGCCGCCATGCGCCGGTCCCCACAGGCAGGCGATGCCGGCGGCGACGCAGGCGAACGGGTTGGCCCCCGATGAGCCGGCGAGGCGCACGGTGGAGGTCGAGGCATTTTGCTCGTGGTCGGCGTGAAGGATGAAGATCCGATCCAGCGCCCGAGCGAAGATCGGATTGACCTTGAAGTCCTCGCACGGAACCGCAAAGCACATCCGCAGGAAGTTTGACGTATAATCGAGGTCGTTCTTTGGATACACGAACGGCTGGCCGATGGAGTACTTGTAGGCCATCGCCGCCAACGTCGGCATCTTGGCAATCATGCGCAAGCTCGCGATCATCCGCTGCTTGTCGTCCGAGATGTCCGTCGAGTCGTGATAGAACGCCGACAGGGCGCCGACGCAGGCAACCATGATCGCCATGGGGTGGGCGTCGCGGCGGAACCCCTGGAAGAAGCGGTTCATCTGGTCGTGCACCATGGTGTGGCGCGTGACCCGGTAGTCGAAATCGGCCTTCTGGGCCGGCGTCGGCAATTCGCCGAACAGCATGAGGTAGCAGGTTTCGAGGAAGTCGCCGCTCTCGGCGATCTGGTCGATGGGGTAGCCGCGATAGAGCAGTACGCCGGCATCGCCGTCGATGTAGGTGATCTTCGATTCGCACGAGGCCGTGGAGGTGAAGCCCGGGTCGAAGGTGAACTTGCCGGTCTTGGCGTAGAGCTTGCCGATATCGATGACGTCGGGGCCGATGGTGCCGGTCTTGATCGGCAGCTCGACCTGCGCGTCGCCCACAGTGATGGTGCTGATGGCGCTCATGGAGACCTGGACCCTTTCGTGGCAGCGGGGCGGCGCCGGCCCGCGTGGCTATGGTTCGCCAACCCGGCTCCGGGGCGCAAGAGCGGCGAATGCTGCACTTGCTCACACGAGCACCGAGTTAGCGGATCGGTCGACCGCCTTCAACAGAGCGCTCGCCTCACGGAGGCCCGGAAGCGAGAACCGGGCCGGATTGTCATTCGGCCCATCGGTTCTTCTCGGGTGAAAGCAGCCCCATGCGCGTCAGGCGGCGGATGCCTGATCGTGCAGGCGGCCGAGGCACTCCTCGCGGCCGAGCACAGCCATCACATCGAAGACCGGCGGGGAAGTCGTTCGCCCCGTAAGCGCCGCCCGAAGGGGCTGGGCGATCTGGCCGAGCTTGATCGCCGCCGACTCGGCGAAGGCGCGCACGGCCCCTTCCGTCCCAGCGACGCTCCACTCGGGAAGCGCCTCCAGGGTGGGCAGGATTGCGGCGAGGCGCCCCCGCGCATCGGGACCGAGGAGCCCGGTCGCCTTCTCGTCGAGGACCAGTGGCCGAGCCGCCGTGAGGTAGTAGGCGCTGTCGAGGAGATCGACGAGGGTCTTGGCGCGTTCCTTCAGGCCTGGCATCGCCGCCGTCAGCTTCTCGCGGAGTTCCGACGCCATGGGTGTCGCGATGCCGCGCGACGGTCCGAGAGCGGGCAGCACGCCCTCGATGGCGGTGACGAGGTCGGCGTCGTCCGCGCCCCGGATGTAGAGCCCGTTGAGATTCTCCAGCTTCGCGAAGTCGAACCGGGCCGGTGATCGCCCGATGGCGCCGAGGTCGAAGGCCGCCACCATCTCGTCGGTGGAGAATACCTCCTGGTCGCCGTGGCTCCAGCCGAGACGCACGAGGTAGTTGCGCAGCGCCGCCGGCAGGTAGCCGAGGTCGCGATAGGCATCGACGCCGAGTGCGCCGTGGCGCTTCGACAGCTTGGCCCCGTCCGCCCCGTGAATCAGGGGGATGTGCGCCATGGCCGGTGCCGTCCAGCCGAGGGCATCGGAGATCTGGCGCTGGCGCGCCGCGTTGGTGAGATGATCGTCGCCCCGAATCACCTGGGTCACGCCCATGTCGTGGTCGTCGACCACCACGGCGAGCATGTAGGTCGGGTTGCCGTCGGAGCGCAGGAGCACGAGGTCGTCGAGATCCTTGTTCTGCCAGACGACGCGGCCCTGCACGCCGTCCTCGATCACGGTCTCGCCCGCGACGGGCGCGCGCAGGCGGATCACCGGCTTCACGCCGGCGGGTGCCTCGGCGGGATCACGGTCGCGCCAGCGGCCGTCGTAGCGCAGGGGCCGGCCCTCCGCCCGCGCCGCCTCGCGCATGGCGGTCAGTTCGTCCGGCGTCGCGTAGCAACGATAGGCGTGGCCGGAGGCGAGCAGGCTTTCGGCGGCCTCTCGATGCCGATCGGCCCGGGCGTACTGGTAGATGACGTCGCCGTCCCAATCGAGGCCGAGCCAGCGCATGCCGTCGAGGATCGCGTCGATGGCCCCCTGCGTCGAGCGTTCGCGGTCCGTATCCTCAATGCGCAGGAGCATGCGGCCGCCGAAGCGGCGGGCATAGAGCCAGTTGAACAGGGCGGTGCGCGCGCCGCCGATATGGAGATAGCCCGTGGGCGAGGGCGCGAAGCGCGTGACGACGGCTGACGACATCGATATTGGCTTGAACTTCCGAAGTGGAGCGGGCCGGTGGCGGATCGACCGGCCCGGGGATGCGCGTGTAGCATGCGGGAAGGCAGGCGTTAAGAAATCGTCGCCCCGGGCGTCGACGGCGCTCATGGGCCGCACGGCGTCGACGCTCGGAGACGTCGCAGGATGGCGCAAGGGGGCGCACGGGCCGCCGGAGGGGTGTGGACGCGTGCCGCCGGCCGCCTGTCCGCGCCGTCCCTGTGGCTCGGCGCACTGCGCGATGGTCTCGCTGCCGAGTTCGCGCGCGAGGTTGCGCAGCGCCGGCTGTTTCCCTGGCTCGCCGTGGCGTTCGGCCTCGGCATCCTCTTCTGCCTGACCGCGACATCCGGGCCGCCGATCCTGCCCGCTCCCCTCTTGGCGGCGGCGCTCCTGACGGCGTTGATGCCCCTCCTGGCCGCCCGCCCCCTTGCGCTGGCCCTCGTCCTCGGGCTCGTCGCCGCCCTCCTCGGCTTCGCCGCCGCCGCGTTCCGGGTCGCGCAGGTGGCGAGCCCGGTTCTGGCGCGCACCACCATCGCGCCGCTCGTCGGCCTCATCGAGGCCCTCGATGAACGCGAGGAAGGGGCCCGCCTCATCGTCCGGGTCGAGAGCTTCGGCACCCTGGCGCCGGAGCAGCGTCCGCGCCGGGTGCGGGTCTCGTTCAAGAAGGCGCCGCCTTTGAAGCCCGGCGACCGCATCGCCGCGACGGCGCGCCTGCTTCCGCCACCGGAGGCGGCGCGGCCGGGCGGCTACGATTTCGCGCGCGATGCCTATTTTCGTGGAATCGGGGCGGTGGGCTCCCTCGTCGGCACGATCCAGGTGCGGCCTCCGGCCGGCGACCTTCCCCGATTCCTGCGCCTCGCCGCGGCCGTCGACGACGCCCGCAATGCTCTCACGCGCCGCATCACCGATGCCAATGGCGGGCAGGCCGGGGCGGTGGCCGCCGCCCTCGTCACGGGCAAGCGCGGGCTCATCAACGCGGAGACCAATGACATCCTGCGCGCCGCCGGAATCTACCACGTCGTTTCAATATCCGGGCTCCACATGGTGCTCGCCGCCGGCGTCGTGTTCTGGCTCGTACGGGCGCTCCTCGCGCTGGTCCCGGCCCTGGCCCTGCGCTGGCCGATCAAGAAGATCGCCGCCGCCTGCGCCATGGCGGGCGTGACGGCCTATTGCGTGTTTTCCGGCTGGGACATCGCCGCCGAGCGGGCGCTGATCATGACCCTGGTGATGCTCGGCGCGATCCTCGTGGACAGGCCGGCCCTCAGCATGCGCAACCTCGCGCTCGCGGCCCTCATCGCCCTGGCGCGCGAACCGGATGGGCTCCTCGGCCCGAGCTTCCAGATGTCGTTCGGGGCCGTTGCGGGCCTCATCGCCTGCGCACCCCTCATCGGGTCCATGGGCCTGCATGGGCAGGGCGCAGGGCGCCTCGGTCGCGCTGCCATCTGGGTTGCTACCGCCATCATCGGGACCCTGGCGACGACACTCGTGGCGCAGTTCGCCACGGCGCCGTTCGCCACCTATCATTTCCAAACGGTCCAACCCTTCGGCCTCGTCGGCAACGCCCTGACCTTGCCGCTGGTGTCCCTGGCGGTGATGCCGGCGGCGGTGCTCGGCATCCTGGCCTACCCCTTCGCCCTCGATCAGCCGGTGTGGTGGCTCATGGGCCTCGCGGTGCGCGGGATGCTCACCATTTCCACCTGGATCGCCGGCTTCGATCGCGCGACCTACGTGGTGCCGGCCTTCGGACCGGGTGCCCTCACGGCGATGGCGGCAGGCTTCGTCCTGATCACCCTGCCGGTGTCGCGCCTGCGCTGGCTCGGTCTCCTGCCCATGGGGCTCGGCGTGGCCCTGGCGGCCACGCCCACGCGGCCGGACATCTACATCGACCGGGAGGGGGCTGGCATCGCGGTCCGTGCCGCCGACGGCCGTTTGGCGACCCTCGGGCGACCGCCCGCCTTCGTGCTGGAACAGTGGCTGAAGGCCGACGGCGATGGGCGCCGGGCCGGCACCGTCACGGCCCTGACGACGGCCCGTTGCGACCGTCTCGGCTGCGCGGCGCGACTGCCGGACGGGCGCGTCTTGGCCCTCGTGACCGATAAGCGCGCGCTCGGTGAGGATTGCGCTCGAGCCGACATCCTCGTCACCCGTCGCGACGCACCGCCGGGCTGCGCGGCGAAACACATCCTCGACCGGTCGTTCCTCGCTGGGCACGGGGCCGCGGTGATTCATCTCCCGGCGACTGGGGATCCCGTCGTGACGACGGCGCGGCGCCCCGGCGAGCTCGTGCCCTGGCGTCCGGTCCGTTCAGTGCCGCCGGTGACCGTTCCGTCCTCCGTCGCTCCCAGATCATCCCCGGTCCCGGAGGTCGACGAGCCGGGGCCGACATCCGAAGATTCGGGTGAGAACCTTCAGTAGCGTCGCACCAGACTGACGAGGCGGCCCTGAATCTGAACGCGGTCCGGACCGAGAACACGGGTTTCATAGGCGGGGTTGGCCGCTTCCAAGGCGATGGAAGAGCCGCGCCTGCGTAGCCGCTTCAGGGTCGCCTCCTCGTCGTCGATGAGGGCAACGATGATATCGCCGGTGTTGGCCGTGTCCTGCTTGCGGATCACCACGAGGTCGCCGTCGAGGATGCCGGCATCCACCATCGAATCGCCACGGACTTCCAGGGCGTAGTGCTCGCCCCCCGAGAGGAAGTCCGGCGACAGGGTGACGGAATGGCTCTGTTCCTGGATCGCCGAGATGGGCGTGCCGGCTGCGATGCGGCCCATGACCGGGATGGTGATAGACCGGCCTTCGCCGTCCGTCGCCCGCGTCGTGGTCAGGCGTGCCGCCGGCATCCGCTCGACGGCTTCCTTGCCCTTGCCGCCTTCGACGACGCTCGGGGTGAAGCGGCGCGCCTCCGGGGGCGCCGCCGCTCTCACGGCACCGCTCTGCCCACCCAGGCTCTCCGGCATGCGGATCACCTCGATCGCCCGCGCGCGGTTCGGCAGGCGACGCAGAAACCCGCGCTCTTCCAGGGCTGTGATCAAGCGATGGATGCCCGATTTCGACTTCAGGTCGAGGGCATCCTTCATCTCGTCGAACGAGGGCGGCACGCCACCCTCGTTCATTTTCTTCTGAATGAATTGAAGCAGATCCAGCTGCTTGCGCGTCAACATGCCGACACCCGTCCCCGCGGTAGAGGAATGCAGCAACCGCTGCAGAAACAAATCGCGAACACGCTAGACGTTCCGGGAGTGTTCCGCAAGGGTTCTGCCGAAAGTTGCACTCTCGTGCGTATTGATCGGCATGAAGGGGCGTGTGCCAGCCCCTGGACTTCAATCGGTTCCGCCCGGGATGGGCATGCTGATTTCGGAGCACGGTGGGCCTGTGCCGTCAAAAGCGGGCTCACCTATCCGGGTGTGTTTGTCCGGGTGCGTTCGTGAGGCGCCCTCGCGTGCCGAACGGGATTGCCCGCACGGGTTCGACCGACGAAGTTGGGCGGGTCTACAGGATGCGCCGGTCCAGTCGCAGGATGCGGCAGAGATCGCCGGCCCTGGCGGGGTCGGCGTGGGGCGGTCGGATCAACAGGGCCTCGGCTTGGCCGAGGACGGAGAGCATGGAAGAATCCTGTCGGTTCTCCGGGTGGACCACGGGCAGGCGGTCGGGTGCCGAGTCGAGGCGGGCACGCATATAGTCCTGGCGCCCATCGTTTGCCGGCATGGCATGGCCGAGTGTGGCCGGCTCGCTGCGGTCCTCGCCCGCCCGTGGGTCGCCGAGGAGCGCGCGGATCGCCGGCACCACGAACAGCAGGCCGCAGACAATGGACGAGACCGGATTGCCGGGCAGGCCGATCACCGTGGTGGGGCCGAGACGCCCGTGCATCAACGGCTTGCCGGGGCGGAGCGCGACGCGCCAGAACCCGAGCTCCAATCCCTGGCGGGTCAGCGCCGATTGCACGAGGTCGTGGTCACCCACCGACGCGCCGCCGAGGGTGACGAGGATATCGGCACGGGCCGCAACGGCCTGCGCGAGGGCCGCTTCGAGGGCGTCCAGGGTGTCGCCGGCAATGCCGAGATCGACGGTTTCCGCCCCGGCCTCGCGGGCGAGGGCACCGACCGCGAGGGCGTTGGAGGCGACGATCTGGTCCCAGCGCGCCGGCGCGCCGGGCGCCACGAGCTCGTCGCCGGTGGCGAGGATCGCCACACGCGGGCGCCGGCGCAGTTCGAGCCGGGCATGGCCGGCGGCGGCGGCGAGGGCCGTGCGGCGTGCATCCAGGGTGTCGCCGGCGCGCAGGAGCACGTCGCCCGCCAGGAAATCGAGGCCGCTCGGGCGCACGAAGCGGCCGGCCGCCACGGGCTCGCGGGCGACGACTTGGCCGTCCGCGGCGTCGGCGTTTTCCTGGATCAGGATGGCGTCTGCGCCCTCGGGTACGGGCGCCCCGGTGAAGATACGCACGGCCTCGCCCGGTCCGACGGTCTCGGTGAAGCCATGACCGGCGGCACTCGTGCCGATGACGCGCAACGCGGCCGGACACGTGGCGATGTCCTCGGCGCGCACGGCGTAGCCGTCCATGGCCGAGGCGGGGAAGGGGGGCTGGGTGCGGGTGGCGCGGACATCCTCGGCCAACGTGCGGCCTGCGGCCTCCGCGATGGCGACGGATTCGGCCGAGACGGGGTCGGGGATGCCGGCGAGAATCCGGCGCAGGGCTTCCGCGACGGCGATCGGCCCGCTCAAACGGCATCCTCCGCCAGATAGGCGCCGGAGCGGCCGCCATCCTTGGCCAGAAGCCGGATGCCCTCGATGCGCATGCCCCGGTCGGCGGCCTTCACCATGTCGTAGATGGTCAGGCACGCCACCGAGACGGCGGTGAGCGCTTCCATCTCGACGCCGGTCGGCCCGAGCACCTTGACCTCGGCCGTGACCCGAAGACCCGGTAGGGCCTCGTCCACGTCACAATCGACCCGAACCTTGGCGATCAGCAGCGGGTGGCAGAGCGGAATGAGCTCGTGGGTGCGCTTGGCCGCCATGATGCCGGCGAGGCGCGCCGTGCCGATGACGTCGCCTTTCTTGGCGTCGCCCTCGCGGATCAGCGCCAGGGTCTCGGGCCGCATCACCACGGTGCCGACGGCGCGGGCCGTGCGGGTGGTGGCGGCCTTGTCCGAGACATCGACCATGTTGGCGGCACCCGCCGCGTCGAGATGAGTCAGTTCGGCCAAGGGTCCGTCCTCATGCGTCGCCGAAGAGCAGGTGCCGGGTCGCTTCCGCCACATCGTCCTGGCGCATCAGACTCTCGCCGACGAGGACCGTGCGCAGGCCGTTCTCGCCGAGCCGCACCACGTCGGCATGGCCCGAGATCCCGCTCTCGGCCACGGCGATGCGGTCCTGCGGCACGCCGTGGCCGAGGCGGATCGCCGTCTCGAACGAGACCTCGAAGGTCTTGAGGTTGCGGTTGTTGATACCGATGAGCTTCGTGCCGAGGGGAATCGCCCGGGCGAGCTCGGCATCGTCGTGGACTTCCACCAGCACGTCCATGCCGAGGTCGTTCGCGGTTTCGACCAGGGCTTCCGCCTCGTCGTCGTCGAGGCAGGCCATGATGGCGAGGATGCAGTCGGCCCCCCAGGCGCGGGCCTCGAACACCTGGTAGGGTTCGAACAGGAAATCCTTGCGCAGGACCGGCAATGAGCAGGCATCGCGGGCCTGGGTGAGATACTCCGGCTTGCCCTGAAACGAGGGCGTGTCGGTGAGCACCGAGAGACAGGTGGCGCCGCCCGTCTCGTAGGCTTTCGCGATGGTGGCGGAATCGAAATCGGCGCGGATCAAACCCTTCGAGGGCGAGGCCTTCTTCACTTCGGCGATGAGGGCCGGGCGACCTTGCGCGATATGGGTCGCGAGGGCGTCGGCGAAGCCCCGGGCCGGACTCATGACGGCGACACGCTTCTCGAGCTTGGTCTGCGGCACCCGCAGCTTGGCCTCCGCGATCTCGCGGCGCTTGTAGGCCTCGATTCGGGCGAGCACGTCGGTGCGCGCGGTGGAGGCCGTGTCATCGGTCGCGGGATCGGACATGAGACGGCCTTCAGGCGTTCGAAACGTGGACGAGGGCGGCCAGCGTCGCGCGGGCCGCGCCGGAATCGAGGGCGTCTTCCGCCCGCACGACGCCCTCACGGAGGGTCGCGGCGGCGCCCGCCACCACGAGGGCGGCGCCGGCATTGATCACGCCGATGTCGCGATAGGCGTTGCGGGCCCCCTCCAGCACCCCGTGCAGGGCGGCGGCGTTGTGCTCGGGGTCGCCGCCGCGCAGGGCGTCGAGGGTGTGGAGGCGCAAGCCCACCTCGCGCGGATCGAGGGTGAGGTGGGACAGGTGGCCCCCGTCCAACGCGACGACGGCGGTGGGGCCGGTGACGGTGATCTCGTCGAGGCCGTCCGAGCCGTGCACGGTCCAGACGCGCTCGCTCCCGAGTTCAGCGAGCACCCGGGTCAGGGGCTCGGCCCAGGCGGGGGCCGAGACGCCGAAGAGCTGGAACTTGACCCCGGCAGGATTGGCGAGGGGGCCGAGGAGGTTGAAGATCGTACGGGTGGGGAGTTCGGCCCGCACGGGCGCCACGTGGCGCATGGCGCCGTGATGGGTCTGAGCGAACATGAAGCACAGGCCGGTCTCGGCGAGGCAGCGCGCGAGGCCGGCCGGGTCGAGGCCGATGCGGACGCCGAGCGCCGACAGGACGTCGGCGGCGCCCGAGCGCGAGGTCGCGGCACGGTTGCCGTGCTTGGCCACGGGCACGCCGCAGGAAGCCGTGACGATCGCCGCCAGGGTCGAGACGTTGTAGCTGCCCGAGTGATCCCCCCCGGTGCCGACGACATCGATGGCGCCCGGCACGGCGGCCACGGGCAGCATCCGCGCCCGCATGGCCTCGACGGCGCCGACGATCTCGTCGGGCGTCTCGCCGCGCACCTTGAGGGCGATGAGGAAGGCGCTGGCCTGGACGGGCGTCACCTCACCCGAGAGCAGATCGTCGAAGGCGCGGCGGGCCTCGGCGCGGTCGAGGCTCGTGCCGGCGGCGACTTTCGCGAGGAGCGGCTTGAACGAATCCACCTGAACGAATCCACGGGCCGGTTGGAATGAGATCAATCAGCTTTGATCGATCGCTCAATGCACGCCGGGCCGGCCCTTGTCACGCGATCCGTTCCAGGCTGCCGCGATGTCGAGGAAATTCCGCAGGATCTGCGACCCGTGATGGGACAAGATGCTTTCGGGGTGGAACTGCACCCCGTGTACGGGCAGCGTTGTGTGCTGCAACCCCATGATGAGCCCATCGGCCTCCGCCGTGACGGCCAGCGTCTCCGGGCAGTTCGTGCGCTCGACCACGAGGGAATGGTAGCGGGTCGCGTCGAACGGGCCGTTGAGCCCGCGAAAGATCCCCGAAGCCCGGTGCTCGATGGACGAGACCTTGCCGTGCATGGGACTGGGCGCGCGCACCACGTCGCCGCCGAAGGCCTGCCCGATGGCCTGGAGCCCGAGGCAGACGCCGAAGATCGGGATCTCGCCCGAGAGATCGCGCACCACGTCGAGGCAGATGCCGGCCTCGTTGGGCGAGCACGGCCCCGGCGACAGCACCACGGCATCGGGCGACCGCTCGCGGATCTCCGCGATGGTGATGCAATCGTTGCGCACCACCTCGATGGACCCGCAGAGCGGGCCGATCAGGTGGACGAGGTTCCACGTGAACGAGTCATAATTGTCGATGACGAGGACGTTGGACATCGGTCGCTCACTGGCCATGATCGGCGGTTTGACCGCACGAGGCAGCGCGGTCAACCACGCCGCCTACTGCCCCCGTCGCGCCCGGCTCGCATACATCACCGCATCCTCGGCGGCGCGGAATAGCGCCTTGGCCTTGTTGACGCATTCCTGCTGCTCGGAGGCCGGGTCGGAATCGTAGACGATACCGGCGCCTGCCTGCACGTGCATGCGGCCGTCCTTCACGATGGCCGTGCGCAGCACGATGCAGGTGTCCATCTCGCCCCGCGCGCCGAAATAGCCGACGCAACCGCCGTAGGGACCGCGCTTCTCGCGCTCCAGTTCGTCGATGATCTCCATGGCCCTGACCTTGGGCGCGCCCGAGACCGTGCCGGCGGGAAACCCGGCGGCGAGGGCGTCGAGGGTGTCATGGCGCGGATCGAGGTCGCCTTCGACGTTGGAGACGATGTGCATCACATGACTGTAGTATTCGAGGAAGAACGAACCCGTGACCGTCACGGAGCCGATCCTGGCGACGCGGCCGACATCGTTGCGGCCGAGGTCGAGCAGCATGAGGTGTTCGGAGCGCTCCTTCGGGTCGGCGAGCAACTCCTGCGCCAGGGCCTTGTCCTCGGCGGGCGTCGCACCGCGCCGCCGCGTGCCGGCGATGGGCCGGATGGTGACGCGCGCGTCGCGCACCCGCACGAGGATCTCGGGTGACGAGCACACCACCTGAAACGCCTCGAAATCGAGGTAGCACAGGAACGGGGCCGGATTCGTCCGCCGCAGGGAGCGATAGAGCGCGATGGCCGGCAGGGTGAACGGCGCCTCGAAGCGCTGCGACAGCACCACCTGGAACACGTCCCCGGCGACGATGTACTCCTTCGCCCGCGCCACCATGCCGAGATACTCGGCCGGCGTGGTGTTCGAGACGGGCTCGGGCGGCGCGATGGCGCGCGGGTCGATGCGGGCATCAACGGGGAGGGGACCTTCGAGGGCCTCGGCCACCCGTTCGAGGCGAGCGAGGACGGCCTCGTAGGCGGCGCGCGCGGAGATTCCGGGCTCCGGCCGCACGGGACCGACCACGGTGATCACGTCGCGCACGGAATCGAACACCACCATCACGCGGGGGCGAACGAGGATCGCGTCGGGCACGCCGAGGGGATCGGGGTTCGGCACCCCGAGATTCTCCATGGCCCGGACCATGTCGTAGCCGAGGTAGCCGAACAGGCCCGCCGCCATGGGCGGCAGGGGCTCGGCCTCGGTCTCGACGCCGATGGCGCTCTCGGCGATGAGGGCGCGCAGGCTCGCGAGCGGGGCCGAATCGTCCGCGACGAAGGCGGTGAGGCCGGGGTCGCGGGCGATCTCCGGCCGCCCGTCGCGGCAGCGCCACGCGAGATCCGGGTCGAGGCCGATCATCGAGTAGCGGCCGCGCACGACCCCGCCCTCGACGGATTCGAGCAGGAAGGCCGGCCCGGCATGGCGCGCGCGCAGCTTCAGGAACGCGGCGACGGGGGTCTCGAGGTCGGCCAGCAAGGTGAGGTTGAGGAGGGTCGGGCGCCCCGCCTCGTAGGCTTCCGTGAAGGCTGCGTCGTCGTGGGTGTGCGTCATCGGCAGATCAATACTCGCCGCCACCGACGGCCCGGCGGAAGGCCGCCTGGTTGACGGTGATGCCGACCGATTTCTGGACCTCGGCGATGTACTCGCCGAGCACGTCGTCGGCCAGCGTCGACTGGAAGCGCTTGGCGATGGCCTCGTCGGCCGGCGCGCCGGGCACGTAGGCCGGCATGGTGGCGGCCGTGACCTTGAACAGGGCGCGGCGCTCGCCGGCCTCCGCCGAGGCCGACTTGTCGATGGCGGTGGCGAAGATGCGGTTGACCACGTCGGCGGTGAGGTCGCCCTGGGGCTGATTGCGGGCGATGTCGGATACAGTCTCGACGTTGAGGCCTGCGGACTGCGCCACGGCCTCCATGCTCTCGCCCTTGTCGAGGCGGTCGGACAGTTCCTTGGCCTTGGCGGTCAGCAGACGTGCGCTCTCGGCGGCGCGCCAGCGGGCCACGACCTCGTCGCGGACGGCCTCCAGGGGCTTGTCGTGAGCGCGGTCGATGTTGGTGATGTCGTACCAGACGTAGCCACCCGACTTCGTACGCAGGGGCTCGTTGTCGCCGCCGACCTCGGAACGGAACAGGGCCGCGACGGTGGTCTCGCGGTCGGGGATTCCCGCCACGGGATTGCCATCCGCGTCGAGGCCCTGGGCGTTCAGGGCCGGCACCGCCACGAGGGTGAGGCCGCGATCCTTGGCGATCTCGGCCAGGGGCTTGGTGTTGGCGCGGGCGTCCTCGATGGCGTCGTGGGCGGCCTCGATGCCGCTCGTCGCGCGCTCCAACGCAATGGACTTTGCGATGTCGGCCCGGACGTCGGCCAGGGGCTTCAGGGTCTCGGGCTCGATGGCGGTGACGCGCAGGAGTACGGTGCCGAACCGGCCCTTCACGGGGGCGCTGACGGTGTCCTTGGCGAGCGCGAAGGCGGCGTCGGCCACGGGCTTGTCGAACAGCTCGGCCTTGGTGAGGGTGCCCAGCGTCAGGTTCTTGGCGTCCGCGCCGCTCTCGGCGGCGACGGCCTCGAAGGGCGCCTGGTTGGCGTCGAGCTTCTTACGGGCGGCCTCGGCGGACGCTTCATCGGGAAACACGATCTGCTGGATCGTGCGGCGCTCCGGCGTCCCATACTTGGCGCGGTCGGCCTCGTAGCGCTTGGCGATGTCCTCCGGAGTCACCGCATCGGGCTTGGCCATGGCCTGCGGATCGAGCACCAGAAGGTTCACCGCGCGGGTCTCGGACGCCCGAAACGCGTACTTGTTCTCCTCATAATACGCCTTGAGCGCCTCGTCCGTGGGAGCCGCGATCTCGCCGACGAGGGAGGGCGGCAGCATCATGAGCGTCACGGCACGCCGCTCGGTGGTGTAGCGATGCACCGCCTCGCGGAGCGCCGCCGGCACGTGAAGGTCGGCGGCCACGGCTTCGGCGAGCTGGAGGCGGGCGGCGACGGAGCGCTGCTCGCGCACGAAGGTCGCCTCGTTCAGGCCGGCGCGCTGCAGGGTCTGGAAGAACAGCGCCGGGTCGAACTTGCCGTCGGCGCCCTGGAAGCTCTTCTCCTCGCGGATGGCGCGCAGGACGGAGGCGTCCGGGATGCTGAGGCCGAGGGACGCGGTCTGCTGGTCGAGAGACGCCTCGCTCACGAGCTGAGCCAGGACCTGGCGGTCGAGGCCGAGCGCCCGGGCCTGATCCGGCGTCAGGGTGCGGCGGGTCTGGCTCTGGTAGCGCTGGAGCTGGTTCTGATAGGCGCTGCGCACGGCCTCGGCCGAGATCGGCGTCTTGCCGACGGTGGCGACGGTGCTGGTCGACCCTGCGCGAAAGAATTCCTCGACGCCGAAGATCGCGACACCGGCGATGAGGAAGACGAACACCACGGAGAGGATGATCTTGCCGAGCCAGTGCTGGCTCGCCTTGCGCATGTTCGTCAGCATCGAAAGGTCCGGGTTCTTGTCTTTGAAAATGGCGCGCGGACGGGCCGGCTCCACTCTGAAGGTCGCCCGCGATAGACCATCCGCACGCCATCGCAAAGACCGCCGGCCCGGGGCCTCGTCGGTTTGCGCCCCGCCCGGCTGATCTGGTAGGGCCGGCGCGAAGCTGGACGGGACGACAGGCGGAGCGGAGATCCATGACGAAGGCGGGACGCAGGCCACTGGTCGCGGGCAATTGGAAGATGAACGGCCTGCGCAGCTCGGTCTCCGTGGTGGAGGCGGTGCGCAACGGTCTCAGCCCGGACCTGCTCTGTGACGTCGATGTCCTGATCTGTCCGCCCTCGACCCTGATCTCGTCCTGCGTCGCGGCGGTCTACGGATCGCCCGTCGCCATCGGCGGCCAGAATCTCCACGCCAAGCGCAATGGCGCCTTCACCGGCAGCATCTCGGCCGAGATGCTGGCCGATCTCGGCGCGTCCTACGTCATCGTCGGCCATTCCGAGCGACGGGCCTACCACCACGAGACCGACGACGGCGTCCACGCCAAGGCGCTCGGCGCTCGGCGCGCCGGTCTGTGCGGCATCATCTGCGTCGGGGAGACTCAGGACGAGCGCGAGGAGGGCCGCACCCTCGACATCGTGCGGGCGCAGCTCGCCATCGGCGTGCCGAAGGGCGCCACGGGGGCCGATACGGTCATCGCCTACGAGCCGGTCTGGGCCATCGGCACCGGCCTGACCCCGACGCCGGCCGACATCGCCGAGGTCCACGCGTCCCTGCGCGAGATGCTCGGCCAGCTCATCGGCCCGGAAGCCGCGAAGGTCCGCATCCTCTACGGCGGTTCGGTCAAGCCCGGAAACGCCCGCGAACTCATGGCGGTTGAGAACGTCGACGGCGCCCTCGTCGGTGGCGCAAGCCTCGTCGCCGACGACTTCCTGGGGATCGTCAACGCCTACGCCCGCTGACCCCACCGTCGATTGGCGTTTCCGCGCTTTCTGGTGTAACAGCCGGCCAAATAAGCGGCCGACGTGGTTGCGTGCGTCGCGCCCGATCCCTCCCGCGTGCGCCTTGATTGTGCCGCCCCTGGATAAACAATGCAGACCGTCCTGATCTCGATTCACCTCATCGTCGTCCTCGGCCTCATCGCCGTGGTGCTGCTCCAGCGCTCCGAGGGTGGCCTCGGTCTCGGCGGTGGCGGCAGCGGCGGCGTGTCCGGCTTCATGACCGGGCGCGGACAGGCCAACGCCCTGACCCGGGCCACCGCGATCCTGGCGGCCCTGTTCTTCGCCACCAGCATGACCCTCGGTGTGATGTCGCATCGCAGCGCTGCCCCGCGCTCGATCCTGGACGGTGCCGGGACCTCGCAGCCCGCGGGTCAACCGAATGCGGGTAACCTGCTCGACACCCTTCGGCAGAACCAGGGCGGTGCCGCGCCCGCAACCCCGGCGGCGCCCACCGCTCCCGCCGCGCCAGCGACCCCCGAGGCGCCGCAGTCGCGCTGATCGCGGCGAACCACCGCCCTCGCTCGTCACTCGCTCGGCCGTCCGTCGCCGGGACTTTACCGGCCCGATCACGCTTGGGCCCGAGACCATCGACGCCCCCGGTACGCCGACACTCCGCGTATGCCCTCGCAGCGCGGGGGATAAGCGTTTTTGTGGTTTGGCGAATCGTCCACCCTTGTTTATGGACCGAGGCCCATGACGCGGTACGTTTTCATCACCGGCGGCGTGGTCTCCTCGCTCGGCAAGGGTCTCGCATCGGCGGCCCTCGCGGCCCTGCTCCAGGCGCGCGGCCACACGGTCCGCCTGCGCAAGCTCGACCCCTATCTCAACGTCGATCCGGGCACGATGAGCCCGACGCAGCACGGCGAGGTCTTCGTCACCGACGACGGCGCCGAGACCGACCTCGATCTCGGCCATTACGAGCGCTTCACCGGCCTCGCCGCGACGCGCGCCGACAACATCACCACGGGCCGGATCTACCTCGACATCATCACCAAGGAGCGGCGCGGCGATTACCTCGGCGCCACCATCCAGGTGATCCCGCACGTCACCAACGCCATCAAGGCGTTCGTGCTCGAGGGCAACGAGGCGTTCGATTTCGTCCTCGTCGAGATCGGCGGCACGGTGGGCGACATCGAGGGGCTGCCGTTCTTCGAGGCGATCCGTCAACTCGGTCAGGAACTGCCGCGCGGCGCCACCGCGTTCGTGCATCTCACCCTGCTGCCCTACATCCCGTCGGCGGGCGAACTGAAGACCAAACCGACGCAGCACTCGGTCAAGGAGCTGCGCTCCATCGGCATCCAGCCCGACATGCTGCTGTGCCGCTGCGACCGTCCGATTCCGGTGGACGAGCGGCGCAAGCTCGCCCTGTTCTGCAACGTGCGCGAGACCGCCGTCATCGAGGCGCGCGATGTCGCCTCGATCTACGACGTGCCCCTGTCCTACCGCGAGGCCGGCCTCGACCGCGAGGTCCTGGCGCATTTCGGAATCGAGCCGAAGGGCGAACCGGACCTGTCGCGCTGGCACACCATCTCGGAGCGCGTGCGCAACCCCGAGGGTGAGGTCTCCATCGCCATCGTCGGCAAGTACACGGGCCTGAAGGACGCCTACAAGTCGCTCACGGAAGCTCTCACCCATGGCGGCATCGCCCACCGGGTGAAGGTCAACCTCGAATGGATCGAGGCCGAGGTGTTCGAGCGCGAGGACCCGGCTCCGTTCCTCGAGGGCATCAACGGTATCCTCGTGCCCGGCGGCTTCGGCCAGCGCGGCGCGGAAGGGAAGATCCGCGCGGCCCGCTACGCCCGCGAGCGCAAGATCCCGTATTTCGGCATCTGCTTCGGCATGCAGATGGCGGTGATCGAGGCGGCGCGGTCACTGGCCGGCGTGCCGGACGCGAACTCGACGGAGTTCGGCGAGACCACGCAGCCCGTGGTCGGCCTTCTCACCGAGTGGCTACGCGGCAACGAACTGGAGCAGCGTGCGGCTGCCGGCGACCTCGGCGGCACCATGCGGCTCGGTGCCTACGACGCCACCCTGCACGCCGACACCAAGATCGCCGCGATCTACGGCACGACGGCCATTTCCGAGCGCCACCGCCACCGCTACGAGGTGAACATGGCCTATCGCGAGCGGCTCGAGGCCAAAGGTCTTCGCTTCTCCGGCCTGTCGCCGGACGGGCTCCTTCCGGAGACCGTCGAGCATGTCGGGCACCCGTGGTTCATTGGGGTGCAGTTCCACCCGGAGCTGAAGTCGCGTCCGTTCGAGCCGCACCCGCTGTTCCAGAGCTTCGTGGGTGCCGCCATCGTCCAGAGCCGGCTGGTCTGAGGGGCGGGCGATGGTCTCGATCTCGGGGCTGCCCGCCTTTCTCGCCTATATGGCCGCGGCCTCCGGGCTCGTCGCGCTCTACCTCGTGGTCTACCTGTCGGCGACGGCGCATCGCGAGATCGCGCTGATCCGCGCCGGCAACGCCGCCGCCGCCCTGGCGCTCGGCGGGAGCCTCATCGGCTACACCCTGCCGTTGGCCGCCGCGATCACCAACGCGCAGACGATCCTCGACTGCGTGATCTGGGGCCTCGTCGCCCTCGTGGTGCAGATCCTGATCTACTTCGCCGTGCGGTTGATCCTGCCCGACCTGTCGCGGCGGATCGAGGCCGGCGAGATCTCGGCCGCCCTCTTGATCGCCGCGTTCTCCCTGGCCGGCGGCCTCGTCGCTGCGGCGGCGATGACCTACTGATGCCGCGCCGGGCGTCCCGGCGGATTTTCCCCAGCGGTGCGCTTCTCATGGCCTCGGCCGATGCTTAGCTTCGGTGTGGCGCGGCATCGGGTCGCGCGGGAGAGGACCGCGCGCGTCGCGCCGCATCGGGGATGGCAACGAAGACCGAACCAGCGCCACAGCGTTCGAAACGCTCGCAGACCGTCACCCTCGTGTTGCTGGCGGGCGCCGGCGCCACCGCCCTCGTCCTGACGCAGGTCGATCCATCCCAGCGCGAGGAGGACGTCCTCGTCTATCCGAACCCCGAGGCCTGTGCCGCCGGTCGTGTCCGCACGGAGGCGGATTGCCGGCGCGACTACGCCACGGCACGGGCCACCTACCCGGAATCCGCGCCGCGCTACCCGAATCTCACGGCGTGCGAGGCCCATCACGGTGCGAACCATTGCGTGACCGGCGCCATCGTCACCGCCAGCGCCACGGGCCAATTCGTTCCGATCATGGCGGCTTTCCTCCTCGGGCGGCGGTCTGAACAGGACCTCGCCCCCCAGCCGGTCTACGACCACCGCCCCGACGAGGCGGCGCAGGGATTTCATGGTGGGGGCGGCGGGTATTGCACGGGCTGGGGCGGGCGCGTCGTCACGAGTGCCGGTGGCACGTCGTCGAGTGCCCGCGTCGCCTCGTCCGCCGTGCGGCGCGCCAGCTTCGGCGGGTTCGGCAGCACCGGGCGCGGCTTCTCGGCCCATGGCGGTGGGTCGAGCCATGGCAGCGGCGGCTGATGCGCCGCGTTCCCCTCGGCTCCCGGCCCGACTGGCGCGCGACGGCGCGCGCCAACGGGTTCACCTTCCACGGGGCCGACGGCGCGGATTATTGGGATGAGAGCCGCGCCTACGGCTTCACCCTCGCGGAGATCGAACGCGATATCGAAGAGCCGAGCGCCGAACTTCACGCTCTCTGCCTCGCCTTCGTCGCCGATGCGGTGGAGGATGAGCGCATCCTCGCCTCCCTGGCGATCCCCGAACACGCCTGGGACGCGGTGCGGGCGAGCTGGCGCCGGGGCGATCCGTCCCTCTACGGCCGCCTCGACTTCGCCTATGGCGGCACCGGCCCGGCCAAGCTCCTCGAATACAACGCCGATACCCCCACCGCCCTCTACGAGACCGGCGTGTTCCAGTGGCTCTGGCTCGAGGAGGCGCTGGCCTCGGGGCGCCTGCCGCCGGGCTCCGACCAGTTCAACACCGTCCACGAGCGGCTGATCGCGCGGTTTCGCCAGATCGGCGCAGGGCGGGACGTGGCCTTCACCGCCTATGCCGACGCGCCTGAGGATCGCGGCACCGTGGCGTATCTGGAGGATTGCGCGCGCCAGGCCGGGCTTGGCACCCGCTTCCTCGATCTCGCCGACATTGGCCTGGGGCCGGATGGCGGCTTCGTCGATCGGCGCGACCCGATCCCGCTCCTGTTCAAGCTCTACCCCTGGGAATGGGCCTTCGCGGATCGGTTCGGGAGGGCGCTCCACGCCACGCCGACGCAGTTCCTCGAGCCGCCCTGGAAGGCGATCCTGTCCAACAAGGGCCTCCTCGCCCATCTCCATGCCCGCGAGCCGGGGCATCCCAATCTCCTGCCGGCCTATTTCGAGACCGATCCCGAGACGGCGCGATTGGCGCATTCCTTCGCGCGAAAACCCCTGTACTCGCGGGAGGGCGCCAACGTGCTGATCCTGCGGGACGGCCAAATCCTGTCGAACGCGGGCGGCCCCTACGGCGCGGAGGGGTTCATCCGCCAGGCGCTGGCGGAGTTGCCCGATTTCGAAGGGCGGCGCCCCCTCGTCGGGTCGTGGATCATCGGGGATGCGCCGGCCGGTCTCTGCGTGCGCGAGGGGGCGGGCGCCGTCACCACCGACACGGCCCTGTTCGTCCCGCATTTCATTGAGGCCGGGTGAAACGAAACGGGCCGGCTTTCAAAAGCCCGGCGACGGCCTATGTGTTCCGGGCGTGGTATCCGGTCCCGGCCATCCGGTCTCGCCGCGACCCTGATGGATTCCCGTGTGACCGAGATCCTGTTCTACCACCTGCAGCACCAGCCCCTGGAGCGCGTCCTGCCGAGCCTCGTCGAGCGCTCCCTGGCGCGGGACTGGCGGGCGGCGATCCAGGCGGCGAGCGAGGAGCGGCTCCAGGCGCTGGACGATGGGCTCTGGACCTACACCGACGACAGCTTCCTGCCCCACGGCACCGACCGCGACCCGGACCATGCGGGCCAGCCCGTGGTCCTGACCCTCAGGGACACCAATCCCAACGGCGCCGCCATCCGCTTCCTCGTCGAGGGGGCGCCCCTGCCGGAGGACACCGCCGAGTATGCCCGCATCTGCGTGCTGTTCGACGGCACCGATCAGGACGCGCTCCTGCGTGCCCGCGAGCAGTGGAAGGAGGCCAAGGCTGCCGGCCACGCCATCGCCTACTGGCAGCAGGACGAGGACGGCCGCTGGCAGAAGAAGGCCTGATGCCCGTCTCCAGAGGACACGCCATGCAACGCTTCGCCCTCGGCCTCGCGGCCGTTCTGCTCGCAGCGACTCCCCTCGTCGCCCAGCCCTCGCCCCACGGCGAGCGCCCGGCGCAGGAGACCCGAAAGCCCCCCGAGGCACGGGGGCCGGAAGGGCGCAAGCTCCCCGCCGACGCCGTGACCGAGCACAGCGTTACCCTGCCGGACGGGAGGGTACTGGCGTTCACCGCGCGCGCCGGCAGCCTTCCCCTCGTGGACGAGGCCGGCAAGCTCCAGGCCGAGATCGCCTTCATTGCCTATGCGATGCCGGGCAAGGAGGGGGCACCGCGCCCCGTCACCTTCGCCCTCAACGGCGGCCCGGGGGCGGCCTCGGCCTACCTCAACATCGGCGCCATTGGCCCGTGGCGGCTGCCGGTGGAGGGGGCGAGCATCAGCCCGTCCGCGCCCATCGGATTGGTGCCGAACGACGGCACCTGGCTCGATTTCACCGACCTCGTCTTCCTCGATCCCGTCGGCAGCGGCTACAGCCGCGCGGCGGACGGGGACGGCAAGAAGTACTGGAGCGTCGAGGCCGACGCTTCGGTCCTGTCCTCGGCCATCGCCCGCTGGCTGCGCACCAACGAGCGCATGGCATCGCCGAAATTCTTCGTCGGCGAGAGCTATGGCGGGTTCCGGGGGCCGCTCATCGCCAGCAAACTCCAGGAGGAGATCGGAATCGGCCTGTCGGGCCTCGTCCTGCTCTCGCCGGTCCTCGATTTCGCCTGGCTCCAGACCCCGCGCACGACGCCGTGGGGCCACGTGCTGAAGCTGCCGTCCTTCGCCGCCGCCGCCATCGAGCGGTCGGGCGGGACGCCGACCCGCGCGACCCTGGCCGAGGCCGAGGCCTACGCCACCGGCCCCTACCTCGCCGATCTCCTGAAAGGGCCGTCCGACACCGCCGCCGTGGCGCGCCTCGCCGACCGCGTCGGGGCACTGGCGGGCCTCGATCCCGCTTTCGTCCGGCGCCAGGCCGGGCGGCTCTCGGCGAGCGGCGTCCAGCGCGAGATCGGCCGCGACACCGGCCGCGTCGCCAGCGCGTACGACACCGGTGTGACCGGCTGGGATCCCGATCCGGCGGCGCTGTCGTCCGGCTTCGAGGACCCGTTGCTCACGGCCATCCAGGCGCCGCTCACGAGCGCGATGATCGCCCTCTACACGGAACGCCTGAACTGGAAGGTGCCGGACCTGCGCTACGAACTCCTCAACAACGCGGTCAACCGGGGCTGGACCTGGGGCAGCGGGCGCATGGCGCCGGAGGCGGTGGGGGCACTCCGCGGCGTCCTGGCCCTCGACGGCAACCTGCGGGTGCTCGTCGCCCACGGCTTCACCGATCTCGTGACGCCGTACTTCGCCTCGAAGCTTCTCATCGATCAGATGCCGGCCTTCGGCGGCGGGCGCCTCGATCTCGCCGTGTACCCAGGCGGGCACATGTTCTATTCCCGCCCGGATTCCCGCGCCGCCTTCCACAGGGACGCCGCCAGCCTGTTCGCGAAGGCGCTGGAAGCGCGGCGGGCACCGGACGGCGATGCGGGCCGGTCTCGATCCAAGGATACGCCGTGATCCCACGTCCCCCTTGCCCGTTGCCGCGTCTCGGCGCGCTCGTCGTCCTCGCATGGGGCCTGTCCGCCTGCACCAGCGTGGAGACGCGCGCGCCCGAGCCGGTACCCGTGGCGGCGCCCGCACCGAGGCCCGCACCGGCACCGACCTTCGCCGGGCCGGTTCTGACCAGCGACGGTACCTGTACCGGCCCGGTACCCACGACCGCGTCCACCATCGAGCCCGGCATCGGTGAATGCGATCTGGTGCGTCTCAAGGGCAAGGCGCCGACGGACGTTCTGGTCGGCGAAGGCCGCTCGGGCCGCGAGGTCCAGGTGCTCTACACGGAGCCCGGCGCGAAGGAGCTGTACTTCTTCATCAACAACCGCCTCGATCGAATCGTGAAGTAGGCGTGCCGCCTCAATAGCTCGGCACCAGCCGCTCCTCCGGCATCGGTGCTTCCAGATGGAAGCGCAGGCCCGCCGGGTCGTACTCGATGGCGACGATGGCGTTGCATTGTTGGGCCAGCACCCGCTGGAGCAGGGTCGAACCGAAGCCCCTTCGCTCGGGGATGGCGACCTTCGGCCCCCCCGACTCCGTCCAGTCGAGGTTGAGCGTGCGGCCGTCCTCCGTCTGCGCCACCGACCACCGTACGGTGATCCGGCCCTCCGGGCGCGACAGGGCCCCGTGCTTGGCGGCGTTGGTCGTCAATTCGTGAAACGCCATTCCGGCTGGCACGGCGAGATCGGCGGCAAGCTCGATGGCTGGTCCGTCGAGGGCGATGCGCTGTCCGTCCGCCGCGTTGTAGGGGCCGAGTTCATTCTGCAGGAGTTCATGCAGGGGGGCGGTCTGCCAGTAATCCTCCGTGAGCAGCGTGTGCGTCTTGCCGAGCGAGACGATGCGGTCCGAGAACGAGGTGTAGAACGTCTCGATGGTGTTCGTGCTGCGCGCCGTGGCTCCGAGCAGACCCTGCACCGTCGCAAGGGTGTTCTTGACCCGATGGTGCAGCTCCCGGATGAGCAACGCCTGGCGCTCGTGTGTCTTCTGGCGTTCTTCGAGGTGGGCCTCCACCTCCCGTTGCCGGCGCCGTGCCCGCAGGGCCGACCGGACGGCGTTGACGAGGACCGCGGGGTGGAACGGCCGTTCCAGCGTGGTGACGTTGCCGAGAAGCCCGGTCAGGCGCTCGTCGGGCCTCGCGCCGCGAAGGTTGAGCAGCACGAAAGGAAAGTCCGACCACGGCGGTTGGTGCTCGACCCATTCGGCAATGGACCGACGGTCAGATTTCAGGAGCGCCTCCTCGGTGATCACCGCGCAGGCCGCCTCGTCGAGACCGGAGACGAGATCAGCGAGGCGCGTCTCGATCCGCGACGCGATGCCGACCTCGCGCAGGATCGCGGCGGCGACCTTTCCATCGCGCCCGACGGGCGCCAGGATCAGGACGATGGATTCAGCGCCCGGCATGCGTATCGGGGTTTCGAATGCCGGATTCGGGGGACTCAGATGCGGCGGTCGTCCGGTCGTCGAGGAGATCGCGACGGTCGCCGTCGAAGGTCGGCACGCCCGTCAGCACCCCGCGGAACCCCTTCAATGCATCGCCGACGCGCAAGCCTCCATGGTCGATCCGGAATTCTCGGATCGTATCTTCGTGCGGACCGGTGCGCTTCTTCAGGACAGAGAGGGCGCGCCGCACCCGGCCCGCGGCCTCGAAGAACCGCAGCATCACCACGGTGTCGCTGACGTAGGTGAGATCGACGGGCGAGTCCATCCGCCCGACCATGCCGTGCTGCGCGAGGATCAGGACCGTCACCACGCCCTGCTGATTCAGGTAGGTCACCAGTTCGTGCATCTGGAGCACGAGGGCCGGCTCGCCCGTCATCGCACTCATGTAGCCCGTGAGGCTGTCGATGACGACGATCCGGGCGCCGTTCTCCTCAACCGCGTCGCGAATGCGTCCGGCGAAATCCCCCGGTGATACGTCGGCGGGGTCGATCTGCTCGATCTGCAGGCGCCTGTCCTCGACGTGGCCGGCGAGGTCCATGCCGACGCCGGCGGCGCGCCGGAGCAGGATGCCGATGGTCTCGTCGAAGGAGAGGAGGAGGGCGTGTTCGTCCCGGTCGAGGGCCGCGACGAGGAAGCTGAGCGCCAGCGTCGATTTGCCGACACCCGAAGGGCCGATCACCAGGGTCGTGGTGCCTCGGTCGAGGCCGCCTCCGAGGATATGGTCGAGTTCCGCCACGTTGCTGGGGACGGTCTCGCTGGCGAAGGCGGCGTGGTGCCCGGCCGCCACGAGTCGCGGATAGACGCGCAGGCCCCCCTTCCGGATGGCGAAGTCGTGGTAGCCACCCTGGTACTTCGTGCCGCGCATCTTGATGACGTGCATGCGGCGCCGGGCGGCGCCGTAATCCGGCGTCACCTGCTCCAGGCGGATCACCGCGTGGCTGATGGAGTGCAGATTGAGGTCGTCCGCCTCGGCGCTGAGGTCGTCGAGCATGAGCACGGTGGCGTCGTTCAGAAGAAAGTAGCTCTTGAGAGCCAGCACCTGACGCCGGTAGCGTAGGGAGTCCTGGGACAGCAGCCGGATCTCTGACAAGCTGTCGAACACCACACGGGACGGATTGACCCGCTCGATCTCGGCCAGCGCCATCCGGACGGTCTCACCGAGTTCGAGATCCGAGGAATGAACGAGGCTCTGCTGCAATTCCGGGTCGAGGCTGAGTTCGGGCGGCACCAGCTCGTAGATATCGATGCCGTCGAGGCTCCAGCCATGGCGCTCGGCCACCGAGAAAAGCTCGCGTCGGCTTTCCGACAGGGTGATGTAGAGTGCCCGTTCGCCCGACCTCACCCCCTCCATGAGGAACTGGAGGCCGAGCGTCGTCTTTCCGGCGCCTGGGCACCCCTCGATGAGATGCGCCCGCTGGCTCGCGAAGCCACCGTTGAGGATGTGATCGAGTCCCGGTACGCCCGTGGGGATCGGCTCGGCATCGATGGCGACGGGCATAAAGGGTCTCGGTCGATTGCGTGAGAGGTGATCGGAATGGAAAGTCGAGCGTCGTCCCTGGCCTAACGCAACAGGCGCGCCGCGAAGCCGTTCCCATCGTGTCGTGCCCATCGTGTCGTGAATGGCCGGGGCCGGAAATCGTGAATGACCGGGGCCGGACCTGCGGACCCGTACGGTGCGGCCGCGCACGGCGAGCATATGCCCCATCGCGCAATCGAGCCTTTGCAGACGGCCGAGCGCGCCGTATCACGGCCGGCCTTGGCCGCGCGAGGCGGTCCGTCCGGGTCGATCCACCCGCGAAGCCCCTTCGAGCCGACGGAGCCCGGATCTTCCGATGCGCGAACCGAACGCGATCGACTTCTGGCGCGGGCTCGCCCTCGTCACGATCTTCGTCAACCACATTCCGGGCAACACCTTCGAGCGCTACACCTACTCGCAGTACGGCATCTCGGATGCCGCCGAGCTGTTCGTGTTTCTCGCCGGCTGGTCCATCGGCATCGCCACGCGGGGTCGGGACGGATCTCCCGAACCGCGCCTCAAGACCGTGCTGCGGCTGCTGTCGCGCACCATCGAGGTCTACCGGGCGCAGATCACCACCATGGCCCTCGCGCTCGGAATGATCGCCGGGACGGCCCTCGCCCTCGACAACCCGTTGCTGCTCGAATGGCACAATGCCGGCGGGTTCTTCGCCGACCCGATCCAGACCATGGTCGGCTTCGTGCTGCTGACGCACCAACTCGGCTTCTTCAACATCCTGCCGCTCTACGTGGTGCTGCTTGGGATCGCGCCGGTCTTCGTCCTGCTCGCCCGGGCGAACCGCGTCGCGGCCCTGGCCCTGTCGTTCGGCCTGTACGGGGCGAGCCTCGTCTTCGCATGGAACCTGCCATCCTGGCCGGGGGAGGGCGACTGGTTCTTCGATCCCCTATGCTGGCAACTGCTCCTCGTCCTCGGCTTCGTCGCCGAGGACTGGAACCGGCGCTCGCCCTGGCTGCGGACGTGGTCCGTGCGCCTCGTGCCCCTCGGCATCGCCATCGTCGTCACGGGCATCGTGTTGGCGGTCCTCGAAATCCGGCCCGACCCGCTCCTCGTGCCCGAGCCGCGCCTGCTCTTCACCTTCGACAAGACCTACCTGACCCCCGCCCGGCTCATCCACTTCCTCGGGATGCTCCTGGCCTTCCAGACCCTCTACGCCGTGCTGGCACCGCGCCTCGGCCCGGTGACCGGCTACCTCGCCGGCCTCGGCCGCAATTCGCTCGCCGTCTTCTCCATCGGATCGCTCCTCAGCCTCGCCGCGCAACTGGTCCGCTTCTGGACGGGGGGCGGTGTTTTCGTTGATGTTTCCGTCGTAGGGTCGGGCCTGATCGCACTGGGTTTCACCGCATGGTTCGTCGAATGGCGCTCCCGCAAGCCGCGGCCCTCCTCGCCGCCAGCCTGATACTCGCCGTATCGAGCTTGGCGGCCTCGGCCGATCCGGCCGCTCCGGCGGGCCCGGTCACCGTGGTCTCGCCCCCGAAGCCCGGGCCTGGCAACGACGGAGCCGAGGCCCTCGACGTCAGCCTGTCGCCCGAATGCCGGGTACCGGGCTCGAAGCTCTACACCCTGGCGCGCCTTGGTGCGGTCAAGCTCGCCCTGAAGGAGAAACGGCCGGTTCGGGTGCTCACCATCGGTTCGTCCTCGGCCGGACTCGGGGCATCGGCGACCTATCCGGTCAAGTTGGAGACCGCCCTGGAACGCTCCCTGCCCGACGTCGACGTGGTGGTGGAGAGCCGCGGCATGCAGGGCGAGATCGCGTCCGGTGCGGCCGAGCGCCTGCGGAACATGGTCGCCGAGGTCGAGCCCGACCTCGTGATCTGGCAAGTCGGCACCCACGACGCCCTCGCACGCGTGGACGCGGAGGCCTTCGCCAGCGCCCTCGACGAGACCGTGCAGTGGATCAAGGGTCACGAGATCGACGTCGTACTGGTCACCCCGGTCTACACCGCAAGCCTCGCCTCCGACGAGTATTACAACACCCTCGTGCGCAAGGTTCAGGAGGTCGCCCTGCGTGAGGGCGTGCCCCTGGTGCAACGCTACGAGGCGATGCGCTATCTCTCCAGCCAGGGGCAGAAGGGGGAAGGGCACCTCCTGGGCTCCCAGTTCCGCCTCAACGACCTCGGCCTGCGCTGCATGGCCGAGCACGTCACCCGCGCCATCACCCTGTCGCTGCTGCAGGCCGATCCCGCCGTGACCGGCACGGCGAAGCCGCCCGCGGCGGTGATCGTTCCGCCCCGCGACGCCGCGGTGAAGGCGGCCTCGCCGCCGCCGCCGGTCCTCATCGCCCCCGGTGATTGACCGCCCCGCTTAACCGCCCCGCAAGACCCCACGCGCTAGACCCGGTTTCGTCGAGCCGGGGAAGCACAATGGGCATGGCGACGGATCGCATCGGTGCGTTGAGCCTCGGCCCCCTCGTCGGGCGTCTGCGCGCTATCCGTACCGGACCCGCCCGGGCTGCCCTCCAGGTGTTCGCCATCCGCATCGCCTCGGCGGGGTTCGCCTACATCGCCCAGGTTCTGATGGCTCGCCTCCTGGGCGGAACCGAGTACGGCATCTTCGCCGCCGTCTGGGTGTGGATCGGAATCCTCGGGCACTCGGCCACCCTCGGCCTGTCGCAGGGGGCCTGCCGCTTCCTGCCGGCCGAACAGGCCCAGGGCCGGAATGACGCCGTTCGCGGGTTTCTCATCGGCGGTGCCGTCGCCGCGATCCTGGGTGCCCTGCTGCTGGCGGCCGCCGGCCTCCTGATCCTGCGGGCGGAGGGCGCCCTGCTCGCCGGGCCCTACGGCGCGCCGATCCTCCTGGCCGCCGCCATCCTGCCCCTGTTCGCCCTTCAGGATTTCTGCGAGGGCGTCGCCCGCAGCCAGAATTGGGCGATCCTCGCCATCGCACCGCCCTACCTCCTGCGCCAGGGTTTGATCATGGTGGCGATGGTGGCAGCGGTCTGGTTCGGCGCTCCGGCCGAAGCCTGGGTCGCCGTGGCCTGCACCCTCCTCGCGACCGCCGTTGCGGTGGGGCTCCAGGCCGGTTGGCTGATCCTTCGCCTGCGGACCGTCTGCCCGGCCGGCCCGCGCACCTACCGGTGGCGCCGTTGGCTGCGGGCCTGCCTGCCCATCGCGCTCACGGATCTGGCCGGCGCGGGCTTCAACGTCGTCGATGTGGTGATCCTCAGCGCGTTGATGCCGCCGGCCACCGTGGGGTTGTACTTCGCCGCGACCCGGATCCAGCAATTCGTCGTCTTCGTGCATTTCGCCGCCTCGGCCGCCACGGCGCAGCGCTTCACCGCCATCCATGCGGCGGGCGACCGGGCCGGCCTCACCGACCTCGTCCGCATGCAGGCCAACCTGACCCTGGCGGCCACCATCGTCATCGGGGCCGGCGTCCTCGTGGCCGCTCCCCTGCTCCTCGGCCTGTTCGGCCCCGATTTCCGCGACAGCCTGCCGATCCTCGCCGTCCTCGTCGCCGGCAGCATCGCCGCGAGCGTGTTCGGGCCGGGTGAGGATCTCCTGACCATGCTCGGCGGCGAGGGTGTCTGCGCGGCCATCACCCTCGCGACCCTCGGCCTCGCCGCCGGGCTCTGCTGGACCCTCATCCCGGCCTACGGCGTGATCGGCGCCGCCCTCGCCATGGCGGTCGCCGCCGCCATGCGGGGGCTCGCCATGGCACTGGCCGTCCGCGCGATCCATGGCCTCGTCACGCCGGTTCGATTCGGCTCCTTCCGGAGGACCGTGCCATGACCGTTCCGCGTCGCCTGCCCGCCCCTTCGTCCACCCCGACCTTCGCGATGCTCGATCTGGCCGCCCTCGGCCGGGACGCGGCGGCCTGGGACGATCTCGTCGGCCGGGCCATCGATCCGCATCCGCACTACAGCCGTCACGTCCTCGCCGCCCACCGCGCCGCCGGCCTCGCATCCGACGATCTCCGGATCGTGGTGGTGCGCTCCGGCGCGCGCCTCGGCGCGGTTCTGCCGTTCCGCCTCGGCTACGACCTGTGCAACCTCGGTCGCCCCATTGCCAGGCCGTTCCTGTCGCCCTTCGTCACCGCCACCCTTCCCCTCGTCGCGGACGGACCCGATCGGTCCGCGACCCTCGCCGCCCTCGTGGCAGGCCTGCGCGCCGCCTCGGGCGGGCGGCCCTGGCGCTGGCCACTGCTGGCCACCGAGACATCCCTCGGACAGGCCCTGTGCGAAGCCATGGAGGCCGATGGCTGGGCGATTGGCGAGGTCGAAGCCTTCGCGCGCCCGATTCTCGCCCGGCGCGAATCCCACGATGCCTTCGTCACCGACCATCCCCATCGCGCCCGCCTGAAGGATCTCCGCCGGCGCCAGCGCCGCCTGTCCGAGGGCGGTCTCCTCACTCTGGAGACCGCCACGGCGGGCGACGCCCTACCCGCCGCCGTCGAGACCTTCCTCGCCCTGGAGAAGGTCGGCTGGAAGGGAGCGGCCGGCACGGCCATGGCATGTCGGGCGACGCACGCCGCCTTCGCGCGGGCCGTGTTCGCGGAAGGGGGCGGCCCGGTGAGTGCGCGCACCGATATCCTGGCGCGCGACGGGCGCCCGCTCGCCGTCAGCCTCGCCCTCGTGGCCGGGGGCACCGCGTGCCTCCTCAAGACCACCTACGACGAGGCCGAGCGAGCCGGGGCGCCGGGCCTCGTGCTCGAAGCCGAGATCGTGCGCGCGCTGCATGAGAGTGCCTTCGCCGAACGCCTCGACTCGGCGACCCTCACCGGATCAGCCCTCGAAAGTCTCTACCCCGAGCGCGAGACCATAGCGGAGATCATCGCCGTTCCCGAGGGCGGCCGTGGGCTCGTGTCGATGGATCGGCGGGTGCGCCTCGCCCGGTTCGAGCACGCGGCCAGGGTCGAGGCGAAGCGGCGCTTGGCCGACAGCGCGATGGCGCAGAGGTTGATGGGCCGGCGCTGACGCCCCACATCGTGCCTCGCGACTGGCTCAGATCGGTTCGCCAGACAGGAAGCGCCGTATGTTTCGCCCGACCCTCGCCCTTACAGGAGCCTTGTTTCTCGCCATGACCACAGCGTCTTCCGCCGCCGAGACCGTCACCCTGCCTTCCGGGCTCCAGTACCGCGACGAGGTCGTCGGCACCGGACCCGAGCCGAAGGCCGGCCAGAAGGTCAACGTGCATTACACCGGCTGGCTCGACGACAACGGCAAGCCCGGGAAGAAATTCGACTCCTCGCGCGACCGCGGCACGCCGTTCAGCTTCACCCTCGGCGCCGGCCAGGTCATCGCCGGCTGGGATGCAGGCGTCGCCACCATGAAGACCGGGGGCAAGCGCACCCTGATCATCCCGCCCGACCAGGGCTACGGCTCGCGCGGCGCCGGCGGTCTGATTCCACCCAACGCCACCCTGATCTTCGACGTCGAGCTTCTGGGCGCCAAGTAAGCCCGACGTCTTCGAGCGTCGTCAGAATGTGAAAGGCCGGATCGGGATGTCCCGATCCGGCCTTTCTTCGTTTCGCGGTATCGATCGACCCGTCTTACTCGCCCGAAAGGGCAGCCTTGGTGCGGGACCACCAGCCGGCGCGCTTGGGCCGGTCGGGATCGAACGGCGTCAGCACCACGGAGACGGGCTCGGGCGCCGGAACCGAAGCAGCCACGGGCTGCGCCTCGGGCGCCGGCTCGGCCTCGCGCGACGAGGTGGCCGCCCCGGAGGTCTGCTCGAACACGGGTGCCACCGCCGGCTCGGGCGTCGGAGCGACCGGCAGATCCTCGGCGACGGGGTCGGCCCGCGTCCGGGTCGCCTCGATCACGGCCTCGGCGCTCACCGGCTCTTCGCCGCCGGCGAAGGCCGTCGGGGCATCGGCCATCGTCTCGGGCTCGGTCCCGTCGAGTTCGTTGTCGGTCGCTTCGCCCGATGTCTCGCGCGAGCGATTGTCCCGATCGCGACCGCGACCACCGCGGCGCCCCCGGCGACGGCGACGGCCGGAGCCGTCATCCTCGCCACCGGCGACGGTTTCGGGCTGGCCCTCGACCTCGGAACCCGTCTCTTCGCCCGCCGCCGTCGATCCGGACTCGTCGGACTCGTCCTCATCGGAATCGGACCGGCCCTCGTCCTCGCCACCGGCCTGAGTGCCGTTCTCCTGGCGTCCGCCACGCCGGCGCCGGCGCCGGCGCCGTCCGCCGCGGCCTTCCCCGCCTTCGCTCGTTCCTTCGCGGGCCTCCTCGACCTCGGCCCCCTGCGATTCGGCTTCCGCTTCAACTTCTCCGGTCTCGACAGCCTCGTCCTCGAACTCCTCGTCGTCCTCGGTCTCCATCGCTGGGTTGATGGCGACGGCACGTACCCCAGTGATGGCCCCTTCGGCGCGCACGGCCGGCTCGCCGCGATCGAGCTGGAACGCCGCCGTGGTGGCGAGACGCTCGTCAGCCGCGATGGTCACGGTGACGCCGAAGCGCACCTCCAACTCATGCAGGTGGCCGCGCTTCTGGTTGAGGATATAGAGGGCCGCTTCCGTGCGGGTGCGCAGGACGAGGTTGTGCGAGGCGCTCTTGAGGAGCGATTCCTCGATGGCGCGCAGGATCTGCAGGGCCACCGACGCGGTGGCGCGCACGAAGCCCGAGCCGCCGCAATGGACGCAAGGGAGCGACGAGCTCTCGAGCATGCCGGTGCGGATACGCTGGCGGCTCATTTCGAGAAGGCCGAAGGGCGAGATCCGGCCGACCTGGATGCGGGCGCGGTCGTTCTTCAGGCACTCGTTGAGCTTCTTCTCGACGGCCCGGTTGTTGCGCTTCTCCTCCATGTCGATGAAGTCGATGACGACGAGGCCGGCGAGATCGCGCAGGCGTAGCTGGCGGGCGACCTCCTCGGCCGCCTCCATGTTGGTGCGAAGGGCGGTGTCCTCGATGTCGTGCTCGCGGGTGGAGCGGCCCGAGTTCACGTCGATGGAGACCAGCGCCTCCGTCGGGTTGATGACGAGGTAGCCGCCGGACTTCAGCGTGACGTGGGTGGAGAACATGGCGTCGAGCTGCTGCTCGACCCCGTGGCGCGCGAAGATCGGCGTCGGGTCGCGGTAGGGCTGTACCACCTTGGACTGGCCGGGCATCAGCATGCGCATGAAGTCCCGAGCCTCGCGGTAGGCCGCGTCGCCCGCCACGAGGATATCGTCGATGTCCTTGTTGTAGAGGTCGCGGATGGCGCGCTTGATGAGCGAGCCTTCCTCGTAGACGAGCGCTGGGGCGGACGATGACAGCGTGAGCTCCCGCACGCTCTCCCACAGGCGCATGAGGTACTCGAAGTCGCGCTTGATCTCCGGCTTGGTGCGCGAGGCACCCGCCGTACGAAGGATGACACCCATGCCTTCGGGCACCTCCAGATCCTGCGCGACCTCCTTGAGGCGCTTGCGGTCGGCGGCGCTGGTGATCTTGCGCGAGATGCCGCCGCCCCGACCCGTATTCGGCATCAGCACGGAGTAGCGGCCGGCGAGCGACAGGTAGGTGGTGAGAGCCGCACCCTTGGTGCCGCGCTCTTCCTTGACGACCTGCACCAGGATGATCTGGCGGCGCTTGATCACCTCCTGGATCTTGTAGTGCCGACGATAGGTGCGCGGACGCTCGGGAATCTCGGCCAGGGCGTCGCCGTTGCCGCCGACCTGGGCGATCTTGGGCTCGCGCTCGCCGTCCTCGCCCTCGTGATCCTCGTCGTCGTCCTCATCGGACTCGTCGTCGTCTTCGTCCGAATCGTCGTCCTCGTCCTCGTCGTCCTCATCCGACTCATCCTCGTCGGACTCGTCTTCGGCGGTCTCGGCGGGCGTCGCGACGGCAGCGGCGACGGGCTCGGCGGAGCCTCCCATGGGCGCGGCTTCGAGGGCGATCTCGGCGGCCGGCTCGACGCGGGCCTCGGCCTCGACTTGGGGCTCGGCCGTGACGTGCGCTGCGGCGGTCTCGGACGGCTCTGGAACGGCCTCGGTCGCGGGGCTTTCCGTGGCGTTCGCCTGGGCGGCGGCCTCCTCGGTGGATTCCGTGGCGTGCTCGGCCTGCGCCAGTTCGGCGGACGCGTCGCTGCCCGTCTCGGCCGGATGCGCCGCGTGGGCTTCGGTCTCGTTGGTTTCGGACGCAGTCTGCTCGCCGGCGCTCACGGCGGAGGCTTCCGCATGAGCGTCCGGCGAAGTGGATTCGGTGGACGAATCCTCGACGCTCACGCTCTCGGAGGTCTTGGCGGAGGCGGCCTCGGCGCGGCGGCCGCGAGAGCGGCGGCGGGGCTTGCGCTCCTCGCGCTCGCGGTGCTCCTCGGCGTCGCGCGCCTCGTCCTCGAGAAGGGCCTGCCGATCGGCGAGCGGGATCTGGTAATAGTCGGGGTGGATCTCGCTGAAGGCGAGGAAGCCGTGGCGGTTGCCGCCGTACTCGATGAAGGCCGCCTGGAGCGAGGGCTCCACCCGCGTCACCTTGGCGAGGTAGATGTTGCCGCGCAGCTGGCGCCGGTTGGCGGCCTCGAAGTCGAATTCCTCGACCCTAGAGCCGTGGACCGTGACGACCCGGGTCTCCTCCGGGTGCATCGCATCGATGAGCATCTTGTTGTTGTTGGCCATGACGAACTTTCGACAGGGCGGCCGACGTCGTTCTCCTCGAACCGAGCGGCTCCGATGGCGTGCCGCCCCGTCCCGGCCCATCGGGCCGGACGGTCAACGCGCGCGACAATCCGAAAACGCGGATCGCCAGAGCTGTGGGGAAGGGATTGCCGTCAACCGCCTTTGGGCGCCGGTGATCGGCGCGCGTGGGGTTGATCCTGGCCAGGACCGACGGGACTGCGGCGCCACGCGAAACGCGCATGCGTCGAACACGAGCAACGGCAACCGATGCTGTGTGTCCTCCCATCCTCTCCCTGACCTCGCGAAGACTCTTTGAGCCGGATACCGCCGGCCACGGATTTCTCTAGACATGCCGCGGGCCAAGAGGCCGCAACCTGAACCGTCACCTGCCCGGCTCATGAAACGCCGGCGAGGATGGCGCGGGAACCGACGGCGAAGACGCCCGAGTGAGATCTCGAAACGCCCGCGGGCCGCGGAGCATACCGCACGGCACCGGGAAGGGTACAGGCTCATTACAGATCGTCGCAGGGATTTGGCAAGATGGAAACGCGGGGCGTCCCGCGATAACGCATCGCCGCCACGAGCCACGCGGGTGTCGCGCTCCGGCCACAACCCCGCGCCAACCGCCGACGCGGCACAAGGAACAGTTAACCATCCCGGCCGTATCGCTTAACCGGACGCCTACAGGAACCGGAACGCCGGACTCATGCTCGCATCCTCCCGCCTGCTCCGGTCGATTGCCCTTGCGGCGAGCCTCGTCTCCGCGGCCGGCCCGGACGTGCGCGCGCAGGATGGAGACAAGATTGTCCGTGCGCAGGCCGCCGTTGCCATCGCGGCGGAACTGTCCAGCGGCGGCGGCATCACGAAACTCACCCTGACCCTGTCGAAGGCCATCGACGCCCGCGCCTTCGTCATGGAACGGCCCGACCGTGCCGTCATCGATCTGGCCGAGGTCAACTTCCAGCTCGGCGCCGAGACCGGGCGCAAGCGCGAAGGGGTGGTGTCGTCGTTTCGCTACGGCCTGTTCGCGCCGGGCCGTTCGCGCATCGTCGTCGACCTAGCGCAGCCCGCCACCGTGGGCAAGATCGAGACGGTGACGCGGCCCCGCGACGGCGCCGTGCTCCTCAGCGTCGAGTTCCAGCGCAGCGACCGCGACGGCTTCCGTCGCGCCGCCGTGGCAAGCGATCCGGCGCCCCAGGCCCGCAAGGCCTCGGCCCAGGCCGAAGCGACGGATGCCCGCCCCCTCATCATGGTCGATGCGGGCCACGGCGGCACCGATCCGGGCGCCATCGCGGCCACCGGCGTGTTCGAGAAGGACATCGTGTTCGGCTTCGCCCAGGCGCTGGTCGCGCGCCTCGAATCGGGCGGGCGCTACCGGGTGCGGATGACCCGCGACCGCGACGTGTTCGTGCCCCTGTCCGAACGGGTCCGCGTCGCCCGCGAGGCCAAGGCCGACCTGTTCGTCTCGATCCACGCCGATTCGATCCAGTCCGCCCCGCAGGTGCGCGGCGCGACCATCTACACCGGCTCGGAGAAGGCGACCGACGCCGAATCGGCGCGTCTGGCCGAGCGCGAGAACCGGGCCGACGCCGCCGCCGGCACGGAATCGAACGAAGGGCCGGGGCACGTCGCCGACATCCTCCAGGAACTGACCTTACGCGAGACCCGAACCTTCTCGTCGGGCTTCGCCAAGGGGCTCATGGCCCAGCTCGGCCCGGTGATGGAGATGAGCCCGAAACCCCACCGCGAGGCCGGGTTCATGGTCCTGCGCTCGCCCGACGTGCCCTCGGTGCTCGTCGAACTCGGCTACCTGTCGAGCAAGCGCGACCTCGACCTCCTGCAGTCGGACGCCTGGCGCGCCGACGTCACGGGCGGGATGGCGAAGGCCATCGACGCGTTCTTCGGCAACCGGACCTCGCTGATGCGACCGAATCCGCCCCGGCGTTCGGCGGCAATCGCCCCAGTTTCACCATAGAATGAGAGTGAAACCGGGGCTCACGGCGCCCCGGTCCAACCGACGTCGCGAGTTCGACGGGAACGGCCGCGCGGGAAGCCCCAAGCGAACGCCGCCCTTCTCCATGCCTGTCGCCCCCCTGGGGCGGCGAGCGGTCTCGGCCGACGTGCCGGACGGCGGCAGATCCAGCGACGAACGGGACCCGGATGCGCATCGTCCTTCGTTTCTTCGGCTTCCTGTTCAGCATCGGCGCGATGCTGTTCGTGGTCGCCTCGGCCGCCGGGGCGTTCTTCTATTGGAAGTACAGCCAGGACCTGCCGGACCACGCGGCCCTCGCCAATTACGAGCCGCCGGTGATGAGCCGCGTCCACGCCGCAGACGGCTCGCTGCTCGCCGAATACGCCACCGAGCGCCGGCTCTACCTACCGATCCAGGCCATGCCGAAGATCGTCGTCGCGGCCTTCCTCTCGGCCGAGGACAAGAACTTCTACAAGCACGGCGGCGTCGATCCCGAGGGCCTGGTCCGCGCCGCGCTGACCAACTTCAAGAGCGGCAAAAAGCAGGGCGCCTCGACCATCACCCAGCAGGTCGCCAAGAACTTCCTTCTGTCACCGGAGCAGACGTTCGAGCGGAAGGCCAAGGAGGCGCTCATCGCCTTCCGGATCGAGGCGGCGTACTCGAAGGACAAGATCCTCGAACTCTACCTCAACGAGATCTTCCTCGGCACCATCGTGCCCGGGCGCAACCTGCACGGCGTCGCCGCCGCGGCGCTGGATTATTTCGGCAAGTCCGTCCACGAACTGACCATCAACGAGGCGGCCTACCTCGCCGCCCTGCCGAAGGGGCCGAACAACTACCACCCTTATCGCCAGACCCAGAAGGCGCTCGACCGCCGCAACGAGATCATCGGTCTGATGGCCCAGAACGGGTACATCACCAAGGAGGAGGGGGACGCCGCCCGCAAGATGCCGCTCGGCGTCAACCCGCGCGTCGCCTTCGCCAATGCCGCCAACGCCAACTATTTCACCGAAGAGGTCCGCCGCGAGATCGCCGAGCGCTACGGCGAGAAGAAGCTCTACGAGGGCGGCCTCTCCGTGCGCGCGACCCTCGACCCGAAGATGCAGGCCTGGGCCCGCAAGTCCCTCGTCGATGGCCTGATCCGCTACGACCAGTCCCATGGCTGGCGCGGGGCACAGGCCAAGGTCGACCTCGTCGGCCGCGACTGGGGTCTGGCCGTGGCCGAAGTGCCGGGTCTCGGCGACGTGCAGCCCTGGCGCCTCGCCGTGGTGCTGAGCACCACCGGCGGCGCCGCGCAGATCGGCCTGCAGCCCCGGCGTGAGGCCTCAGGCCAGGTCTCGAAGGACCGCGAGACCGGCACCATCGCGGCGGAGGGTACGCGCTGGACCGGCCGCTCGCCGGCCGCCGCTCTCAGCGCCGGCGACGTGGTCTACGTCGAGGCCATGGATGGCGGACGCGGCACCTATCGCCTGCGCCAGCGTCCGGAGGTCTCCGGCGCCATCGTGGCGATGGACCCCTACACCGGCCGCGTCCACGCCATGGTCGGCGGGTTCTCGTACGACGAGAGTCAGTTCAACCGGGCGACGCAGGCGATGCGCCAGCCGGGCTCGTCGTTCAAGCCCATCGTCTATTCGGCGGCGCTGGACAACGGCTATACCCCGTCCTCCATCGTGCAGGATTCGCCCATCACCATCGAGGCCGGCCCCGGCCAGGAGGCGTGGACGCCCTCGAACTACGACGGCAAGTCCGGCGGCCCGCACACGCTTCGCTACGGCATCGAGCATTCGAAGAACCTGATGACGGTCCGGCTCGCCAAGGATGTGGGTATGCCGCTCATCGCCGAGTACGCCCGCCGCTTCGGCGTCTACGACGACATGCTGCCGGTGCTGCCGATGTCGCTCGGGGCCGGCGAGACCACGGTCATGCGCATGGTCACGGCCTACTCGATGCTCGCCAATGGCGGCCGGCGCATCCGCCCGACCCTCATCGACCGCATCCAGGACCGGGTCGGCGAGACCATCTACAAGCACGATGCCCGCAAGTGCCTCGGCTGCGACGCGGAGAAGTGGTCCGGCCAGGACGAGCCCAAGCTCGTGGACGATTCCGAGCAGGTCCTCGACCCGCTCACGGCCTACCAAATGGTCTCGATCATGGAGGGCGTGGTCCAGCGCGGTACCGCAACCATCCTGAAGCAGGTCGGCAAGCCGCTGGCCGGCAAGACCGGCACCACCAACGACGCCAAGGACGCTTGGTTCGTCGGCTTCTCGCCGGATCTTGCCGTCGGCGTTTATCTCGGCTTCGACAAGCCGCGCTCGCTCGGTGATCGCGCCACGGGCGGCGGCCTCTCGGCGCCCATCGCCCTCGACTTCCTGAAGCAAGCCCTGAAGGACAAGCCGCCGACGCCGTTCCGCGTACCGCCCGGCATCAAGCTCATCCGCGTCTCGGCCTCGTCGGGCATGCGGGCCGGCTCGGGCGAGGGCGCCGGCACCCTTCTCGAGGCCTTCAAGCCCGGCACCGCGCCCCCGGACGCCTACGTGGCGGCGCCCGCCGGCAACGCTGCCCCGGCGGCGGTTCCACCCGACGCCGACCGCGCAGCTCAGGCCGGCGGCCTCTACTGATCGTCGACGGTCGCGAAGCGGCCGGGCCCTGTCCCGGCCGTTCTGGTATCTCAGAGCCCCTTGCGCGCGAGGGCCAGGGCCGCGAGCTTGTCGATATCGAAGCCGGCCTGCGGCACTTCCATCATGAAGCGCTCCGCGATCTGCGAGACGACGAAGTCAGGCCGCACACGGTCGATGGTATTCCAGTCGATGCTCGTGGACCAGAGGACGTGCACCTCCCGGAATGTATCGGCAAAAAGCGGGGTCAGGGTGCCGGTGGCGTCGTTGGCCGTGTGGTGGGCGTAGGAATCGCCGAACAGCACGAGGCGGCGCGGATCGGCCTCGGATGAGTCGTTGCGGAAGACCGCGTGGGCGCCGATATGCGCGTCCCGGCCGCGTCCCTCCGCCTCGAACGCGGTGATCAGGGCATTGGCGGAGACGCGCCGCGCCGTGCTCTCGAACAGGCACGGCTCGGCGATCTCGCACCGGACCGGATCGAACTTCGCGCCGAGGTCGCCGCCATAGACCCGGGGGATGCCGATGCGGCGCGCGGCGATGTCGTAGCGCGGGCGTACGCCGAGATGCCGGCAAATCTCCGCGTAGGCGAGCCAGCCGCCGTCGAAGGTCCAGTGCGTATCCGTACGGCGGTAAAGCGCCGTCTCGCGGGCGCGCGCCCGGAATGGTCGCACGAGATCGACGAGGGAGCGATGGGCCGGCGACAAGCGCAGCCAGTGCTCCAGGCGCAGGGCCGGCGCGCGGGTGGGATCGACGGTCAGACCGTCGAACGCGTGATTGTGGATCGCGAGTTTCTCGGGCGCGACCACATGGGCGTAGCGGATGCCGAGCCGAGCGCAACGCCGGGTCCGTTCCTCCAGGATGCGCCGCCAACGCCACAGCTTGGCCCGTGGAAAGCCCGGCACGCCGTACTGGGCCTCGACATCGTTGCTGCCCCCCGTGAGGAACAGCCAGCCGTCGCGCCCGATATGGACATCGGGATGGCTCGATGCGTGCGGCGCGACGGCGGCTGTGAGGCTCATGCCCGCTGTCTAGACTCAGGCAATGGTGGGCGCACCCTCTTCCGCCATGACCTCAATGGTGATGGTGCGGGGCCTGGACGGCGGGGGCAGTCGTATCCGGGCTCATCGCGCCGATGGGGGCGACCGCGAAGGTGACCGGCACGGCGCCGGTCCGCTCGAAGGTCAGGGTCCCGGAGACAGGTTCGTGGACTTTCGGAGCGGCGTTGAGATCCTCGAACATGAGGTGAAGTCCGCCCGGCTTCAGTTCGATGGTCTCGCCCGGCCCGATGGGCAGCCCCTCCGGCACCGGCGCCATCTTCATGACGCTGCCCGCCATGGTCATGGAATGGATCGTGCCCCGGCCCGCGATGGCGATGGCGGCACCCGTGAGCCGGTCTGCCTGCGTGCCCGTGTTCGTGATGCGGACGTAGCCGCCGGCGACTTTTGCACCGCCGGGCGTCGCCCGCATCCACGGCGTCTCGATGCGCAGGCTTCCGGCGGTGATGGGCTCGCCGGCGCAGGCATGGGCGGCAAAGCCGATGGCGGCCATGGCCGACAGGGCGAGGCGAAGAAGCGTGCGGTGGCGGCGGTTCATCGGATCGGGTCCGTGGTGGTGGGGTGGCGGATCGCATCTGATTTGGAGCGCCCGACGCGCGACGACCATGGGCAGATTTCGAGCGTGCGCAAGGGCACGCCGCCGCAAGGCCGCGTGAAGTCCCCGCCATGGACGAACTGCGCTTCGGCGCGTCGTATCGCCTGTCCCGTCTGTGGGGAAACAGGCCGAAGGAACGCAGTTCGTCCGGCCTGCCGCCATCACAAGGTGGGGCGGCAGGCACCCCTTCCTCCGAAAAAACGATGATCCATCAGTGTTTTGCGAGGACACCTCGCAGAAAGAGGCCTCTCGTCTCCTCCGTGTGGCCCAGAAGCATCGCCCGCCCTGGTCGCGTTCGCGAACCCGGTCCAGACGTCCACGCCGTCCTGTGGCCCGGGCGGTACAATCGCGCGGAAGTCATAGCAAAATCCGGGGGCGCCATATTCTGGCCCGGACGCCATGAGTTCTTAACCGCACCCCGACACGTTCGCGGCAAGGGGCGGACCGGACCCGACGCTCGGCGTCGGAGACCGGGGGCCCTACGCCGCACCCTACGTCAGATCAGAGTTCGCCCGATGCTGAAACAGGCTCTCCATCCCCGGTCATTCGGCCTCGCCCTCGCCGCGTCCGTCGCCCTCGTCGGTCACGCGGCGTCTGCGCGCGAGCAGGGCAGCTTCGCCCAGGCCGAATGGGCGCAGGACTACGCCGCGCCGACCACCATGCAGGTCCGGCGTTCCTCGACGCCGATCCTGTCGCCCCAGACCATCGCGGCCACGGAGCAGACCATCGAGCGCTACCGGGACATCGTGAACCGGGGCGGCTGGAAGCCGGTCTCGGGTGCCGACCGCCTGCGCATCGGCGCCAAGGGTCCGGCGGTGAGCGCCGTGCGCCAGCGTCTGATCATTTCCGGCGATCTCGATTCGGCGTCAGGCGGCTCGGGCGTCTACGATTCCTACGTCTCGGCCGGCGTGAAGCGCTTCCAGGCCCGGCATGGCCTGAGCCAGACCGGCGCCATGAGCATGGCGACGCAGCAGGCCATGAACGTGCCGGCGGACATCCGTCTGCATCAGCTCGAGATCAACGTGCAGCGCCTGCGCTCCTACGCGGGCAACCTCGGCAACCGCTTCGTCATCACCAACATCCCCGCCGCCCTGGTGCAGACGGTGGAGAACGGCCAGGTCGTGACCCTGCACGCCGCCGGCGTCGGCAAGATCGACCGCCAGTCGCCGATCATGAACACCAAGGCGACGCAGATCAATTTCAACCCGTTCTGGACGGTCCCGGCTTCCATCGTGAAGAAGGACCTCATCCCCAAGATGCAGAAGGACCCGAACTACCTCACCGAGAACAAGATCCGCATCTTCACCGGCGAGACCGAGATCTCGCCGGCCTCGGTGAACTGGAACTCGGACGAAGGCACGCGCTACCGCTACCGCCAGGATTCGGGCGCCGACTTCAATTCCATGGGCATCGTGCGGATCAACATTCCGAACCCGCACGGCGTGTTCATGCACGACACCAACTCGAAGGGCGTCTACGGCGACGATTTCCGCTTCATCTCTTCGGGCTGCGTGCGCGTGCAGAACGTGCGCGAGTACATCACCTGGCTCCTCAAGGACACGCCCGGCTGGGGCCGCGATCAGGTCGAGCAGGCCATCGAGAGCGGCAAGCGCGTCGATGCCACCCTCAGCACCCCCGTGCCGGTCTACTGGACCTACATCACCGCCTGGGCGACCCCCGACGGCTCGGTGCAGTTCCGCGACGACATCTACAAGCGCGACGGCGTGAATGTGCCGTCCACCCTCTCAGCCCCGACTCCCGTGGCCAGCGCCGAGCAGGTGCCGAGCTTCGAGCCTGGCGACGAGGAGAACTGAGACTCACACTTCGAAGTCAATCGCTTGGGGAACTGGAGATCATCGACGGCGGGCGCCTCAGCGCCCGCCGTTTCCGATTCTCCGCTCCGCATGGCGTCACTCAGGCAGAGGGTTGCTCGGCGTTCTCGTTCGCCAGTGCCGCGAGAATGTCCGTTTCGATCCTCCGCGCATACGCCACTGCTTCCTCGGCACTGACCCGCACGCCCTCCTCACCCTCCCAGAAAATCCCACCCGTGGCATGGGCATAGACCGCACCCGCGATCGCGACGCCGGCGATATTGGCAAGCCCGACGTAAGAAATCTCCAGAATCTGCGTCCAGGGACCGCCGAGGCGGGCCGCTTCCTCGTCTTCAACGAAGTCTTGGGCCGCGTCCTCATCACCGGGCAGGCACTCGAATCCCGCCTCATGCCCCTGCCAAACGACAGGCAGGTGGCCGAACAAGTCCTCGATACGCTCATCGGCCTGGCCTTCGAAGGTGAGCTTGAATCCGAGCGCATCGACGGCGGCCTGCCATTCGCCGATCGTTTCGAGGGAGCGTGTGCTGAGAACATAAGCCGACAGGGACATGAGCCTCACCCTCCGATGAACGTCTGGTCTCAGTGACGTGCGTGGCCGCGACACTGGACCCCAGGGATACAGGGCTGGGACGGATGCGCCGCGTGTGACTCGGATCTCCGTGCAACCCTGGGTAAGTTCATGATATGTTCCAGCCCTGTCAAGAGCGTTCCGGAGGGGATTCGTGAGCACGCGCAAGTGTGCCTGTCCGTCCTGCGGGCGCCTGGATGATCAGAACTCAAATTTTTTCCAACGACACCGCAAATTAGCTGCGCTTGGCCCAATCCCGCCGCCCGTGTAATAAAATGCCCATCGAGCGTCCGCCCGCCTTACGCCAGCGGATAACGGACGCCTTCGCCCGTTCAACAATCGAGGCCTTCCATGAGCGCCGGTACCGTTGCCGACAAGCACTTCTCGAATTCGTTCTTCAATGCGTCGCTCGCCGACGCCGATCCGGAAGTGGCCGCCGCCGTCGGTCAGGAACTCGGCCGCCAGCAGCACGAGATCGAGCTGATCGCCTCCGAGAACATCGTCTCCAAAGCGGTTCTGGAAGCGCAGGGGTCGGTCCTCACCAACAAGTACGCCGAGGGCTATCCGGGCCGTCGCTATTACGGTGGCTGTCAGTTCGTCGACATCGCCGAGAACCTCGCCATCGAGCGCGCCAAGCGCCTGTTCGATTGCGGCTTCGCCAACGTGCAGCCGAACTCCGGCTCCCAGGCGAACCAGGGCGTGTTCATGGCGCTCATGCAGCCGGGCGACACCTTCCTCGGCCTCGACCTCGCGGCCGGCGGCCACCTCACCCATGGCGCGCCCCCGAACGTCTCGGGCAAGTGGTTCAAGCCGGTCTCCTACACCGTGCGCCGCGACGATCAGCGCATCGACATGGAGCAGGTCGAGGCGCTCGCCCACGAGCACAAGCCGAAGGTGATCATCGCGGGCGGCTCCGGCTATCCGCGCCACTGGGACTTCGCCAAGTTCCGTGAGATCGCCGATGCCGTCGGCGCCTACTTCTTCGTCGACATGGCCCACTTCGCCGGCCTCGTCGCCGCCGGTGTGCACCCGTCGCCATTCCCGCACGCGCACGTCGCCACCACCACCACCCACAAGACCCTGCGCGGCCCGCGCGGCGGCATGATCCTGACGAACGACGAAGCTCTGGCCAAGAAGTTCAACTCGGCGATCTTCCCCGGCCTCCAGGGCGGTCCGCTCATGCACGTCATCGCCGGCAAGGCGGTTGCCTTCGGCGAAGCCCTGAAGCCCGAGTTCAAGATCTACGCTCGACAGGTGATCGAGAACGCCAAGGCGCTCGCCGACACCCTGATGTCGGGCGGCTACGACATCACGTCCGGCGGTACCGACAACCACCTCATGCTCGTCGACCTGCAGAAGAAGGGCCTGACCGGCAAGGCGGCGGAAGCCGCACTCAGCCGCGCCGACATCACCTGCAACAAGAACGGTGTGCCGTTCGATCCGGCCAAGCCGACCATCACGTCGGGCATTCGCCTTGGCACCCCGGCCGGCACCTCACGCGGCTTCGGCGTCGCCGAATTCAAGCAGATCGGCGGCTTCATCGTCGCGGTGCTCGATGGGCTGGTCGCCAAGGGCGAAGCCGGCGACGCCGAGATCGAGGCGGCCGTGAAGCAGAAGGTTCACGCCCTGACCGACCGGTTCCCGATCTACGCATAAGGCTCACAACGGTGTTCGCGCTTAACGCGTGCACCGCAACACGCTAAGGAGAACGGCCGTGGATCACCCGATCCGCGGCCGTTCCTCGTTTCCCGTATCCGCACAGGTGTCCGCCCGATGCGCTGTCCCTATTGCAGCGGCCCCGACACCCAGGTGAAGGATTCGCGCCCCACCGACGACGCCATCCGGCGGCGGCGGGTCTGCCCGGATTGCGGCGGGCGTTTCACCACCTTCGAGCGGGTACAGCTGCGCGAACTCACGGTGCTGAAGCGCTCGGGCAAGCGCGTGCCGTTCGACCGCGACAAGCTCCAGCGCTCCATCGGCGTGGCCCTGCGCAAGCGCGCCGTCGACCCCGAGCGGGTCGAGCGCCTCGTCAGCGGCATCACCCGCCAGCTCGAGAGCGGCGGAGAGGGCGAAATCACGACCGAATCCATCGGCGAACTGGTGATGGAAGGTCTGAAGGGCCTCGATGACGTCGCCTATGTGCGCTTCGCCTCCGTCTACAAGAATTTCCGAGAGGCCAGCGATTTCAAGGCGCTGCTCGGCACCTTAAGCGATGCGCCGTCCGGGCTTGCGACCACCGACGAATCCACCGTCACGCCCCTGCGCACCAAGCCCCGGCCGCGATCATGAGCATGGCCGACATCCGCTTCATGCGGCTCGCCCTGGCGCTGGGTCATCGCAACCTCGGACGGACCTGGCCCAATCCCTCCGTCGGCGCCATCGTTGTGGCCGACGGCCGCATCGTCGGCCAGGGTGTGACGCAGGCGGGCGGGCGACCCCATGCCGAGCCGCAGGCCCTCGCCATGGCGGGGGAGGCCGCGCGCGGCGCTACCCTCTACGTCACCCTGGAGCCGTGTTCGCATCACGGTCGCACGCCGCCCTGCACCGACGCCATCGTCGCGTCGGGAATCGCCCGCGTCGTCACCGCGCTGGAAGACCCCGATGCCCGCGTCGCCGGGCGCGGCCATGCCCTGCTCCGGGAGGCCGGGATCGCCGTGGAGACGGGCCTCCTGCGGGAGATCGCCGCCCGCGATCACATCGGCCACGTCACGCGGGCGACACAGGGGCGCCCGAGCCTGCACCTCAAACTCGCCCGGACCCGGGACGGCTTCGCCGCCGGGGCGCCGGACCAGCGCCTGCGCATCACCGGCCCCATCGCCGACGGCGCCGTCCACCTGTGGCGGGCCCATGCCGACGCGATCCTCGTCGGCATCGGCACGGCCCGGGCCGACGATCCTTCGCTCACCGTGCGCCTGCCCGGCCTGTCCGGGCGCTCGCCCCTGCGCGTCGTCCTCGATTCGACCCTGCGGCTCCAGCCCTCGACCCACCTCGTGCGGGGCGCGCGCGACATTCCCACCCTCGTCATCACCACCCGCAACGCACCGGCTCACCCCAAGCGCATGCTCGCGTCCTTCGGCGTCGAGGTTCTCTGCGTCGCCGCCGATGCGGCCGGCCGGATCGACCTTCCCGCCGCCCTGCAGGCCCTGGCCGCACGCGGCCTGACCCGGCTCTGCTGCGAGGGCGGCCCCCACCTCGCCGATGCCCTGGCGCGGGCCGACCTCGTCGATGTCTGCACTTTGATCACCGGCCCCGCCGCCCTCGGGACGGCCGGTCTTCCGGCCATCGGGCCGCACCTCGAATCCAGCCTGTCGCGGGGCCATCTGAAGCCCGTCGAGACGCGTGATTTCGGTCCCGACCGCGCCGTCACGTATGAGCGGAGTCAATAGATGTTCACCGGTCTCGTCACCGATGTGGGAGTGGTCCTTGGCGTATCGGGCGACGACCGCCTGCGCCGTATCCGCATCCGCTCCGCCTACGATCCGGCCACCATCGCACTCGGCGCCTCCATCGCCTGCTCCGGCCCCTGCCTCACCGCCGTGGCGGTGAACTCCGTGGCGGGTGGCTGCGAGTTCAGTGTCGACGCCGCCGCCGAGACCTTGGCGCTGACCACCGTCGGCACCTGGGTCGCGGGCACGCGGGTCAACCTCGAACGCTCGTTGAAGATCGGTGACGAACTCGGCGGCCATCTCGTGACCGGCCACGTCGACGGCCGCGTCGAGATCGTCACCCGCGAATCCGTCACCGGGGGCAGCGGCGATCCGCAATGGGCGCCGAGCGACCGCTTCACCCTGCGGGCGCCGCCCGGCCTGTCACGCTTCATCGCCCGGAAGGGCTCGGTCTGCCTCGACGGCACCTCGCTCACGGTCAACACCGTGGCGGGCGATCTCTTCTCCGTGCTCCTCATCCCCCACACCCTGGCGGTGACGACCTGGGGGCAGTGCCGCGAGGGCGATTCCCTCAACCTCGAGGTCGATCTCATCGCCCGCTACGCCGCGCGCCTCACGGAAGCCCAGGCGGCGCTCGCCGGTTGAAACGGCCGGAGGTGTCGCGCGGCTTGTCCGTCGGGCGCCTTCGGTCTATCGCTCGGCCCTTCCGATCGGGTCAGCTACGGCATCCGCTCGGCGCGCGAGCCGGGGCAACCCGGCCGATCCAGGGCGGCAACTTCCAAAAAGCACGAAAAGCCTACCCAAGCGCCGCGCATTCGATAAGGCCCCTCGATGGTTTCGACCCCACCCGCATCCCGTCCGTCGCCCGCCATCGTGAGGGGTGCACGCGTCCTCGTGGTCGAGGCGCGCTACTACGACGAACTCGCCGACGAACTGCTCGCCGGAGCGCAGGCGGCGCTGGACGCCGCCGAGGCCGAGGCCACCGTGGTCACCGTGCCGGGCGCCCTCGAGATTCCCGCCGCCATCGCCATCCTCATCGAGGCCGCCGCCCGTGCCGGCCAGCCCTACGACGCCGCCGTGGCCCTGGGCTGCGTCATCCGGGGAGAGACCGGGCATTACGATATCGTCGCCGGCGAGAGCGCCCGCGCCCTGATGGACCTGTCCGTCGCCCGGTTGCTGCCGCTCGGCAACGGCATCCTGACGGTGGAGACGGAAGCGCAGGCCTTCGCCCGCGCCCGCGTGTCCGAGATGAACAAGGGCGGCGGTGCCGCCGAGGCGGCGCTCGCGGTGCTGGCCCTCAAGCGGGCCGCCGCGGCCGCGCCCGTCGGAGAGGATTGAGCACCATGGCCAAAGTCATCGAGCGCAGCGGCGCGCGCCTGTCCGTGGTGCAGGCGCTCTACGAGATGGAGATCTCCGGCAAGGGCGTCATCGAGGCGGTGGCCGAGTTCGAAACCTTCTGGATCGGCCAGACCGTCGACGGCGTCGAACATCCCCCCGCCGAGATCGCCTTCTTCCGCGATCTCCTGCGCGGTGTCGTGGAGGAGCAACGCGCCATCGACCCGATGCTGGACAACGCTTTGTCACAGGGCTGGCCCCTGAAGCGCATCGAGATGGTGTTGCGTGCGATTCTCCGTGCCGGGGCCTACGAGCTCATGCACCGCCGCGACGTGCCGGCCCGCGCCGCCATCTCCGAATACGTCGATGTCGCCCACAGTTTCTACGGTGGCGACGAGCCCGGAATGGTCAATGCCGTCCTCGACAAGGTGGCGCGCGAGGTCCGGGGCCAGGAATTCGCGGGGCTCCCGGGTTCTGGCCTGCCCGGCTCCGGCCGGGCGTGAGCGGCGACCGTCCCACCGAGGACGGGCTGATCGCGCGCTTCTTCGCGCCGCTGGCCGGCCCCGGCGCGGACGGGATGCGCGACGACGCCGCGACCCTGACGCCGACGCCCGGCTGCGACCTCGTCCTGACGGCCGACGCCATCGTGGCGGGCGTCCACTTCTTCTCGGACGATCCGCCGGCCTCCATCGCCCGCAAGGCCGTCGGGGTGAATTTCTCGGATCTGGCCGCCAAGGGCGCGGCCGCGCGCGGTATCCTCCTCACCCTGGCGCTGCCCGACGACTGGACGGAAGCCTGGCTCGCCGCCTTCGCCGTCGGGCTCGGCGACGCCCTGACGGCGTTCGGGGGCGCGCTTCTCGGCGGAGACACCGTCCGGGCCGCAGGACCCTTGTCGATCGGCGTCACTGCTCTCGGTGAGGTGCCCACCGGCACCATGGTCCGGCGGATGACGGCCGAGATCGGTGACGTGCTCTGCGTCAGCGGTACGATCGGCGATGCCGCCCTCGGGCTACCCCTGCGTCGCTCACCCTTGCCCGATTGGGGCGACGCCATCGGCCCGGAGACCTGCGCCGCCCTGGTGGACCGCTACTGGCACCCCCGTCCCCGCCTCGGCCTCGCGCCGATCCTGCGCCGGCATGCGCGCGCCGCCATGGACATCTCGGACGGGCTCGCCGGCGATCTCGCCAAGATGCTGAAGGGGGAGGGGCGCTCCGCCCTCATCCGCGTGGCCGACGTGCCGCTCTCCCCGGCCGCCGTCCGCGCCGTGGCGCAGGCGCCGACCCTCATGGATACGGTCCTGACCGGCGGCGACGATTACGAGCTCCTGTGCGCCATCCCGCCGGCGCGCCTCGATGCCTGCCTCCTCGCGGCAGAGGCCACCGGGGTTCCGCTCAAACCCATCGGCACGGTGACCACCGGTGACGGTCCCCCGGTCTTCGAAGCGGCGGACGGTGCGCGAAAAACCTTCGCGGCGGCGTCCTTCAGCCACTTCTGACGCGGCGGCTCAGACGGCCTCGTCGTCCTCGGGCGGCTCCGGATCGGCGGTCCAATGGGTGGCGAAGGCGGCGAGCTGGCGCGCATCGGCGAACGCCATCACGGCGACCACGCGATCGGCCGGCATCGCGCCCGGATAGGGCGCCAGCAGCACGGTTTCCTGCGAGAACTTGGCGCCCGGCGCCTGCTCGGCGAGCCACGTCTCGGCCTCCGGAGTGAGGCGGGCGGGATCGGCCGCGTCGCGGGCGCGGGAATCGGAGCGCAGCACCAGCACGTAGGGGCCGAGCGCCGGATTGCGCTGCTGCAGGGCCTGGATGATGTCGATCATGGCGTGTCTCGGAATCGGTGGATCGGGGCACGGCCTCGGGATGGCAACCCTTCCTCTCCGCAAGAGCGAGAGATGGAAGGGCCTCGGCGAACGCTCCGATCAGTGCAGCTTTACCCGCGATTCCGTACGGCGGGTCAGGGCCCGGGCGACGGCGTCGAGGGTGGTCTTCACCGTGCCGTGCAGGGCCTGCTCGTGCATCTTGTACAGCGAGCGGTACATCATCCGGGCGAACAGCCCGGCAATGAACATGTTCTTGCCGCGCACGAAGCCCATCAGGCTGCCCACGGTGGAATACTCGCCCAGTGACACCAACGAGCCGAAATCGCGGTACTTGAAGGCCTTGAGCGGCTTGCCGGCCATCTTGGCGGGGATGAGCTTGATGAGGTGGCTCGCCTGCTGGTGCGCGGCCTGGGCGCGCGGCGGGATCGGCGTCGCCGAGCCCTGCTCGACGAGGTAGGCGCAGTCGCCGATGGCGAAGATGTCCGGGTCGCGCGTCGTCTGAAGGGTCGGTGTCACCACCAGCTGGTTGTTGCGCGTGGTCTCGAGGCCGCCGATGTCGTGCAGGAACGGGGGTGCCTTCACCCCGGCGGCCCAGACCACGAGCTCGGAGGGGATGAAGCCGCCATCGGCGAGTTGCACGCCGTCGGGCCGGACCTCCGTGACCCGGGCGTTGATACGGACCTCGACGCCGATCTTGTCGAGGAGGCGGACCACGTCCTGCGACAGGCGCTCGGGCACCGCCGGCAGGATGCGCGAGGCCGCCTCCACCAGGGTGATCTTGAGATCCTTGTCCGGGTCGATCTTGTCGAGGCCCGTGGAGGCGACGTCGCGGGTGGTGCGGTGGAGCTCGGCCGCGAGTTCCGTGCCCGTGGCGCCGGCGCCGATCACCGTGACGTGGAGCTGGCCCGGGCGCACGGGCCCAACTTGGGTGTGGGCGCGCAGCATCCCGTTGACGAGGCGCTGGTGGAACCGCACCGCCTGGTCCTGCGTGTCGAGGGCGATGGCGTTCTCCTTCACCCCCGGCGTGCCGAAATCGTTAGTGGTGGAGCCCACCGCCAGCACCAGGGTGTCGTAGCCGATGGCCCGCACGGGCGTGACCTCGCGCCCTTCCGCATCGTGGCTCGCCGCGAGCTGGATCGTGCGTGCGGCCCGGTCGAGGCCGGTCATCTGGCCGATGCGGTAGCGGAAATGGTGGCGGTGGGCGTGATGGAGATAATCCACCGCGTGGTGCCCGACATCGAGGCTGCCGGCGGCGACCTCGTGGAGCAGCGGCTTCCAGATGTGGGTGCGTGCCCGATCGACGAGGGTGACGTGGGCCTTGCCCGACTTGCCCAGCGAGTCGCCGAGCTTCGTCGCCAGCTGAAGGCCCGCGGCGCCGCCGCCGACGACCACGATGCGGTGCAGGTTTTCCACGGATTCGCCCGGTACCATGCGCTTGTCGTCCTGCATCTCGTTTTGGCGGGGGGCGGCTGCCGTGGCGGCCAAAGCCCGGCGGGACCCGAAAGGCCCTGCTTCACCCTAGAACGTTTTTATTTTGTGGTGGACCCGGCCAGGCCAAAGAAAATTATCCGCGCCGGCTCAGGCCGGGGCGCCGGGCTGGCGCAGGGGGTGGGCCCGCGCGAAGGCGTCCTGCGCCAGGCAATCCTCCGCGATGCGCCGGACCGTCGGGTAGGACACGGTCTCGACGCCGAAGATGCCTGTGCCGACCCACAGGCTCACGAGGCAGAGGTCGGCGTGGCTGACCGCGTCTCCTTGCGCGTAGCGCCCGGTACCGGGTTCCCGGGTGAGGCGGGTCTCCAGGGTCTTCAGGCCGGTCTCGAACCAGTGGCGCACGAAGCCCATCATCCGGTCCTTGGGAATGTCGTAGGCCTGCATGAGGTAGTTGCGCACGCGCGGCACGTAGAGCGGATGGGTGTCGCAGGCGACAACTTGGGCGAGCGAGCGGGCGCGGGCGCGTTCGCGCGGATCGGCCGGCAGCAGCGGCACCGCCGGATGCACGTCCTCGAGATAGTCGAGGATGGCGAGCGACTGGGTCAGCGGCGGCCCGTCCCCGTCGAAGAGAGCCGGGACCGCGCCCTGCGGGTTGATCGCCAGGAAGTCGGGCTTGAACTGGTCGCCCGCATCGAGGTCAATGAACGTCTCTTCGCAAGGGATACCCTTGAGGTTGAGGGCGATCCGCACCCGGAAGGCGGCGGCCGAGCGCCAGTTGCCGTACATCTTCACGCGCGTCATCTCTCCGTGTCGAAGAACGACCACACCCGACATCGGCCCGTATCGCAAGTCCCCTTGGCGCCCCCTTGGGCCGACCCTGTCGCGAAAGCGATGCCGTGGCGGTGATGCTGCTTTGCCGCAAGCGAATTTGGCAGGGCCGGATTCCTCGCGCATAGCGAAGAGCACGGCGAGAAATCCGGGCGCGGCCCGAGGGATGAACGAGCATGCAGATCGAGACGCCCTACCTGATGTTCCTCGGGGACGTGCCCGATACCCTCGCGGCCAAGACCGCTTACGGCATCAAGGACTGGCGCCCCGAATGGTGCGTCGGCCAGATGCGGCTGCCCGGCTGCGCCGCCGATCTCGGCATTCCCGACCTCACCCTCGCGGAGGCCGTGGCGAAGGGCTGTCGCACGATGGTGATCGGCGTCGCCAACGCGGGCGGCGTATTGCCGGCGCACTGGGTCGCCGAGATCGTGGCGGCGCTCAATGCCGGCCTCGACATCGCCAGCGGGCTCCACGCGCGCCTCGGCGCCGTGCCGGAGATCGCGCAGGCGGCGGAAGCCAACGGGCGCCAGCTCCACGACGTGCGCCACACCTCCGAGACCTTCGCCACCGGCAAGGGCACGAAGCGCCCCGGCAAGCGGCTGCTCACCGTCGGCACCGACTGCTCGGTGGGCAAGAAGTACACGGTGCTCGCCCTCGAGCGCGGTATGCGGGATCGCGGCCTCGACGCGGACTTCCGCGCCACGGGCCAGACCGGCGTGTTCATCTCCGGGCGGGGTGTCGCCATCGACGCCGTGGTGGCCGACTTCATCTCCGGGGCCGTCGAGTGGATCGCGCCCGCCGCCGAACCCGATCATTGGGACCTCCTCGAAGGGCAGGGCTCCCTGTTCCACCCGTCGTTCGCCGGCGTCAGCCTCGGGCTGCTGCACGGGGCGCAGGCCGACGCGTTCATCGTCTGTCACGAGCCAAGCCGCACCACCATGCGCGGTGTTCAGCATCCTCTGCCGACGATCCAGCAAGTCATCGACCTTACGGTGCAGCTCGGGCGCCTCACCAACCCGGACATCCGGCCCGTGGGGATCGCGGTGAATACCCAGAGCCTGGAGGAGGGCGTCGCCCGGACACTTCTGGCCGATCTGACCAGGGAGCACGGTCTGTCGGCCACCGATCCCGTGCGCTTTGGCGTCGAGGAGATCGTCGACCGGATCGTCGCGGAGTTTCCGGCTGGAGCCGCCGCATGAACCGGGTGCTCGAGGCGGCCATCGAGCGCTTCCCCATCGCGGGGGCGTTCACCATCGCGCGCGGCAGTCGCACCGAGGCGGTGGTGGTGCTCGCCACCGTAACGGATGCGGAGGGCCGCGTCGGACGCGGCGAGTGCGTGCCCTATGCCCGCTACGGCGAGACCGTGGAGAGCGTACGCGACCTCATCCTGGCGCAGGCGGATGCCGTCGCGGCCGGGGCTTCGCGGACCGATCTTCTGACCGTCATGAAGCCGGGCGCTGCCCGCAACGCCCTCGACTGCGCCCTGTTCGATCTCGAGGCCAAGCAGCTCGGCCGCCCCGCCTGGGAAATCGCCGGGCTGACCGCTCCCCAGACCGCCACCACGGCCTACACCCTCAGCCTCGGCGATCCGGAGAGCATGGAGGCCGCCGCCCGCGCGGCGTCCGCGCGTCCCCTCCTCAAGGTGAAGCTTGGCGGGGCGGGTGATCCGGAGCGCATCGCCGCCGTGCGCCGGGGCGCGCCCGATTCGCGGCTCATCGTCGATGCCAACGAGGCGTGGCGGGCCGAGACCCTCGAGGCCAACCTCGCGGCCTGCGTAGCGGCAGGCGTCGAGCTCATCGAGCAGCCCCTGCCGGCGGGGGAGGACGAACTCCTCGCCGCCATTGTCCGGCCGATCCCGATCTGCGCCGACGAGAGCCTGCACGACCGCGCCGGCCTCGACGCCCTGAGTCGGCGCTACGACGCCATCAACATCAAGCTCGACAAGGCCGGTGGCCTCACGGAGGCGGTGATGCTGGCCCACGAAGCGCGGGCGCGCGGCTTTTCCCTGATGATCGGCTGCATGGTCGGCACGTCGCTGGCCATGGCGCCCGCCATGCTGCTGGCGCACCACGCCGACTACGTCGATCTCGACGGCCCCCTGTTGCTGGCGCGGGACCGCAATCCCGCCCTGGTGTTCGAGGGTAGCCTGATCCATCCGCCGACGCCGGACTTGTGGGGGTAGGGGCTTCGTCGACCGTTCGACGGGACCTCGTGTTCGCCGTCTCGATCTGCCTGAGGCGTCGGCGCGGCAACGGCCTCGCGCTCGCGATCATCAGGAGACGCCGACCAGCCGGTAGGCCGCCTTCTGGTGGGGGTTCGGAGAATCCTGGGCGGCGCAGCAGGTCTGGTTTCGCCCGCGTGCCTTGGCCTCGTAGAGTGCCGCATCGGCGCGCCTGTAGAGGTCGGCCGACGCTTGGGTCGCGTCGGGCGTGGCAGTCGCGACGCCGATGCTCACGGTGATGGAACCCGCCCCGATGCCCGCACGGCCGATTGCGAGCTTGGTCACCTCCAAATGTACCCGCGCGGCGATGCGCAGGGCGCCCGCCGCGTTCGTGTGAGGCAAGAGCAGGACGAACTCCTCGCCGCCCACGCGGCAGACGAGATCCTCGGGACGGGGCACGCTCGCCGCAAGACTTCTCGCAAGCCCCACCAGCACCTCGTCGCCGACCGCATGGCCGTAGCGGTCGTTGTACCGCTTGAAGTGATCGGCATCGACCACGAGGAGGGAGAGCGGCGTGCCGATGCGCGCGGCGTGCTCCCAGGATCTACCGAACACCTCCTCGAAGTGGCGCCGGTTCGACAATCCGGTGAGAACGTCCGTCTGGGACATCAGCGCCAGCTCCGCTTGCGTGGCGGCGCGCCGGTGCAACTCCCGTCCGAACAGCAGCGACAATCCGATGGTCAGGCCGCACAGCACCAGCACGACGAGGCTGATGACGAGGGCTTTCTCGCGCCACTCCGCCTCGACCTCGTCGATGGACAGGGCCACGGTGAGGATCAACGGAAACTCGCCGACACCCATGAACGTGTAGTGGCGCTCGATCCCATCGCTTGAAGTGCGGCCGACGAAACTGCCCCGTCCCTCGGCGAGGAACCGCTTGAAATTCGGAGTCTTGGCGAAGCTGACGCCGATGGTTGCCTCATCGGCCGGATAGCGCATGATCCGCGTGCCATCGCGCAGGTAGAGATTGATCGCGCCCAGGCGTCCGAGTCCGATATCCTCGAACAGCCGGCTGAAATACGTCAGCTTGAGTGTTCCGAACACGACTCCGTCGAAGGACCCGTCCGGCTTGTCGATGCGCCGACTCAGCACGAGGACGCGGGTCCCCATGAGGTGCGAGACGAGCGGCTCACTGATGTGCAGTCCAAGGTCCGACCGCTGGCGATGCGCCTTGAAATACGCGCGCCCGGAGTTGTTCACCTTGCGGGCGGGCAGAGCGCCGGCGTCGATGATGCTGTTCCCATGCTCATCGAGCACGAGCATCACGCCCATGTCCCGGGCCGTCGCGGCGCGATCGAACAGGATGCGCTGCCTGAGCTCGGGCGTGGCGGTCATGACATCCGGTGCCTTCAGGTTGTCGAGGACACCCTGGAGGGAGAGGTCGATGATCTCGATGTTGCGGGCGATGTCGCGATCGAGAACCTGGAGCAGGTTCCGCGATGTCTGTTCGGCCTTGCTCCAGGCATCGCGCCGCAGGTCGAGCAGCATGATTGCGGACACGAGGAGCATACCGAACGGTGCCAGGATGCCGAGCGCGATCCAGGTCCGAGCCGAACGGATGGCGAACGAAAAGCGTTGCCGCGCCCACACAAACCAACTCCCGCCTCGATTCTTCTTGATCTGACGATACCGACAGAAGATGAATCGATGATTTCGTACCCGTCGGACTGTTCTTTGGTCACAGTCGATCGGCCGACGAAGCGCGATCCCCTAGGATCGGCATACTTTGGGGCAGCATTTCTTAAGACGGTAGGCGCAGAAAACGGACGAAATGCTCGTATCTCGCTTGAGCGATCCCCACCGGACGTTCCATCATCGTCGTGCCGGGTCCGATGTGGATCACGGAACGGGTCCAGTGATCGGGATTAACCCCGTACGACGAATCGCAGGACGTACACCAGGGCCGTGAAAGCCAGGAGGCTCACGGCATAGAACGCCACGAACCACAGCAGGCGCCGGCTTTTCCCGGTGGTGTCGCTCAATGGCCATACCCCCCGGACTGCATGTCCTCGGCCACCTTCCCCCGGAACACCCAGTAGGCGTAGGCGGTGTAGGCGAGCGTCAGCGGCATGACGACGGCGTAGCCCACGAGGGCGAATTGCAGGGCGCTCACCGCATTGGCGGCCTGCCAGATCGTCAGGCGCGGCGGCACGATGTAGGGGAACAGGCTGATGGCGAGGCCGAGAAATCCGAGCAGGAACAACGCGATGGTGAGCAGGAACGGCGCGACGTGGCGGCCGTTGGCGAGGGTGCGGTGGATGTTCCAGGCCACGAGTGCCGTCACGGCGGGCACGGGCGTGACGTAGAGGATGTTGGGCCACGAGATCCAGCGCCACTGGATGTCGAGACCGAGGAACGGCACCCAGGCGCTGACGACGGCCATGCAGGCGATGGTGGCGATGAGGAACTGCCCGCTCTTGCGCCGTGCCCAGATTTCGAGTTCACCCGAGGTCTTCATCACGCACCAGGTGGCGCCGAGCAGGCCGTAGCCGCAGACGAGGCCGATGCCCGTCATCACGCTGAACGGGGTCAGCCAATCGAGGGTGCCGCCGGCAAATCCCCGCCCCTCGACGTGGAAGCCCTGCACGAAGGCGCCCAGCACCAGCCCCTGCGCGAAGGTCGCCACCAGGGACCCGTAATGGAAGGCGTAGTCCCAGAGGGGCTGGGAGCGCTCGGCCTTGAACCGGAACTCGAAGGCGACGCCCCGGAAGATCAGGGCGATGAGCATCAGGATCAGCGGCAGGTAGAGGGCCGGCAGCAAGATCGCGTAGGCGACGCTGAACACCGCGAACAGGCCGCCGCCGCCGAGCACGAGCCAAGTCTCGTTGCCGTCCCAGATCGGCGCCACGGACAGCATCATCCGGTCGCGCCAGTTGCCCTTGCGCGCGGCCGTGAACAGGATTCCGACGCCGAGATCGAATCCGTCGATGACCACGTACATCGCGACCGCGAGCGCCAGGAGCGCCGACCAGATCAGGGGCAGCCAGAAGGCGGGCCCCTCGTATTCCATGCCGAACCCGAACATCCGATCATGCCCTCGCCGCCGCACCCCCAGGTGTAGCGGCACGCTCGGGGCAAAGCCACCGGCCGTCCACCATGCATCGGCGGAGATCGTTCTATCGCGACGCGACGCCCCGCCAGGGCGGGCGCCGGTCGGCGTCGGCCAAGGTATCGGCGGAAACCGGCCGGGTTGTGCCGAGGTGCCGAACGAGGGCGTCCGTTCCGTCGCGCACCATCCGTTCGCGCGCGTCCGCCGGCATCGCGTCCCAGGCGGCGGCGAGCGCTTGGACTGGCCGAACCGGCGCGGCCATGGTTTGGCTGACAAGTGCTTGGACTGGCACTTTTGGCAGGGATGGAACGGAATCCAGGTCTCGGTGCATCGCCAGGTAGGAGAGGCCCCCGATCACCACGGCGGCGCGAACGAGAAACAGCATGGATCGGTCCAGGGTGCGTATCGGGGCGCCGAACAGCGTGAACGTCAGCAACACACATCACCGGTAAAGCAGACATGAGCCCGGCGGCGCGATCGGGCGCGATGGTGAACGGTGCTTTATTCGCGTCGATTTCACGGCGACCCTCGACGTCGGAGTCGGTCGAAAGCCGGGATCGCGCCTGGGGCCGTCTTCGAAGCGATCGTTCAACCAAGGCTCGAAGGAAGTCCCGTCTCCGATGATCCGGTTACCTTCCGGAAAGCATGCCGAGACGTGCGGGGGCTCCCCCGCAAGACTCGCTTAAGTCGCCTCTGCGACGGTTCGGTCAGTCGAGTTCAAGTCGAGCCAAGGGGCGTCGGACGGGCCGTGTGGCCTCCATCCGCGCTGTGCGTGTCGGTATTGCGTATCTACAGTGCCCTGGCGTCCCTCATCGATACCCGTTTGGCGGGTCTCGTCCATGAGTCGGTGATCGACGATGCCGCCGTGCGGTTTCGTCACGAACGCTTCCTCGTCTCGCGCCTCGCAACCGGTCTCCTGATGATGCTGGGCCTGCCGCCCTTCCTGCTTCTTCGCGGGGTGCCGAGCGGAATCGAAGCCCTTGCCATCGCCAGCCTCATGCTCCCGGTCTTCGCCGCCGTCCTCCTGTCGCGGACGGGCATTCTCTGGGTCGCTCACGCCATCTCGTCGGCCGGGCTCACCGGCCTCGTGGTGTGCCTCGCCATGATGACGGGCGGGGCGAACTCCGCCGCCGCCATCTGGCTCGTGGCGATCCCGCTCGAGGCCGTGGTCTCGGGCTCGCGCCGGGCGACCCTGGCCGCCGCCATCATCGCGGCCCTCGGGGCACTCGCCGTCGCGTTCCTGCCGCCGGTCGGCGTGAACGGGGTGCTGATGGAATGGTCACGGACCCTGGCGATGCCGGTCTTCGCCATCACGGCCATCGGCCATATCGCCGCCCAGGCCATCGAGCATTTTCGCCACGAAGGCCGCTGGCTCGCCAAGCTCCGCGACAACGAGCTGCGCGACCGCACGCTGCTGTCGGCCATCGACGATCTCGTGACCTGGCACGATTGCAACGGTCGGGTCATCGAGGCCAGCGCGTCGTCGGCCCGCTTCGTCGGGGCCGAGGCGAGCCGCCTGCGCGGCCATGGCCTGCTGGAGCGCGTCCATGTCGGCGACCGGCCGGCCCTGCTACAGACCCTCAGCGATGTCGCCGCCCACGGGAACCCCGCCACGGTGCAGTTCCGCCTGCAACTCGACGCCGCCGCCGTACGGGCCGAAGGCGCGCCGCGCACCATCTTCGCCGAAATGCGGGCTCACCGCATCGACGGAACCCGCGCGGGCCTGTCCGGCGCCCAGGTAACCGGCACCGAGACGCCCGGATGGAGCGTCGTGGCCGTGACCCGCGACGTCACCGAGCACCGCCGCCACGCGGAGGAACTGGAGCGCGCCCGCGCCGAGGCCGAGCGTGCCGACGAGGTCAAGAGCCGCTTCCTCGCCACGGTCAGCCACGAACTGCGCACGCCGCTCAACGCCATCATCGGCTTCTCCGAGGTCCTGGCGGGCGAGGGCGCCATGACCATCGGCCCGGAGCGCAGCCGGGAATATGCCGTGATCATCGGCGATTCGGGGAAGCACCTCCTCGACGTGGTCAACACGCTCCTCGACATGTCCCGCATCCAGAGCGGCCATTTCGATTACGCTCCGGAGACCTTCGATCTCAACGCCCTCGTACGGACCTGCTGCGACCTGATGCAGCTCAGGGCCGTGAAGGCCGGTGTCGTCCTCGTTCGTCCCGAGGAGGCTGCTGCGATCCCCTGCACGGCCGACCTGCGCGCCTGTCGGCAGATGATGATCAACCTGCTGTCGAACGCCGTGAAGTTCACGCCCGCCGGCGGACAGGTCGAGGTCTCCGTCCGTCGGGCCGGCAACCACCTCGATCTCATCGTGACCGATACCGGCATCGGTATCAGTGCCGACGATCTGCCGCGCGTGGGCGATCCGTTCTTCCAGGCCCAGAGCGACACGCGGCGCTCGCACGAGGGCACGGGCCTCGGGCTCTCCGTCGTCCAGGGACTCGTCGGCCTCCACGGCGGCGCCATCGCCATCGAAAGTGTCCAGGGCCAGGGCACACGCGTCACCGTCACCCTTCCGGTCACCTGCCGGGCGGAACCCAATCTCGCCGGGCCGGCCCCGATCCGCACCGCCTCGCGGGCACCCGGAGCCGGTCCCGATGCGGTACGCCTGCCCGTGCCGCCGATCCGCCGGCCCATCGGGCTGTTCGATGCGACCGCGGAGCCCGTGCGCGAGAGCTACGTGCCCGAAGGGGGTTCGCCCCTGCGACGCGCCGGATGAGACCGGCCCGCCAATACTCCGAGCGGCCCCAGGCCGCTTCTCCTGACCGTCTCATCCGCGTCCCGTGCGTGGATGGGGCGGTCGCGTTCTAAGGAGTCGCCATGCGCGATCAGCGCGAGATCATCGTCCCGCCCCAGCCGCGCGGACCGCGGGCGGATGCCGCGACCCGGCGCCAGCGCGCCGGCGCCGGAGCGCGGCCGGGGGGATGGCGGGCCGATCTCGCCGCCGTCGGGCGCTGGGCCGGCCGCCTGTGCGTGAACCGGCCCGGCGACGTGCTCGGTTTCGTCGTGGTCGTGGGAGCGGCGGCCTTCATTTCCCTGAATGCGCTGGGCTACCAGATGGGTCGCCATCCGGCGCCGATCTTCCCGAAGGTCGCGCCGCGTCAGACCGCGGAAAAACTGCCCGCCCGCCGGATCGAGGCCGCGAAAGCCGAGGCCGGGACCGGGGAGACGAGTAAGGCCGCGTCGCCGAAAGCGGAGGCGCCCCGATCCGAAGCCCTCAAATCGGATGCCCTCAAACCGGAAGCTTTCCGGGCCGAGGCGCCCCGGGTCGCCCTGATCCGCTCCGAGCCGGCACCGCGTCCCGTCTCCCGCGACACCATCGGTGAGATCATCCGCGAGGGTGAAACGACCGCTTCGGTGACGCCCAAGGCAGATCCCGCCGTGGCCAAGGCGCAGCGCGCCCTGGTCAAGCTCGGCTACGGTCCCCTCAAGGCGGATGGACTCCTGGGGACCGGCACTCGCGCAGCCATCGAGCGGTTCGAGCGCGATCGTAAGCTCCCGGTGAAGGGCCAGCCCGCCGGCCGCACCTTGCGCGAACTCGCCGCCCGCGCCGCCGCGGCGCCGGGCTGATCCTCTTGTCGAAAGAATCCGGGTATAGGCGGGACATGGCACGCCTGCGTTCGGATTTCTGGGTCTCGGCCCATCTGCGCCGTCTCGGCATCGAGGGCATCGCCGCCGTCCAGCGGCGGCGCGGCGCGGCGGAAGCGGGGGCGATCTTCGTCAAGGTCGATCGCCTCGACGGCCGGGCCGATCTCTACGGACCGGCACCCCAATCCCTCGTCGATTCGGAGGGCGATACGGATCGGCGTTTCGTCGCGCTGATGCCCGAAGCCGAGCCCGCCGATGTCGAAATCCGCATCAGCAAGGAAGTACGCTTCGACGGCGACCTCTGGATCATCGAGATCGACGACCGTGCCGGCCGCCATCTCCTGGATTTGGCCGAGTGAAGGGTCTTCAGGAAGTCTGGCGCAGCCGACCCGGAAGGGCGGGACGCGAGGGCGCGCGCTCGGCGGCCGCGGGGGAGACGCGGGGACGCGCGGCGTCGGGGGCGTTGTAAGGCTGGTGCGCCCGCGCATCGCCCGCGCGCTCCGGCAGGGCGGTGTCGAGGATGGCGGAGAGCAGGCTGCGCGCGGCGGGCCGCTGGACCTTGCGGAACAGCTTGACCAGATCGAACACCCGATCGACAGAACGCGCCACGGTCTCGTTCAGGGTCAGAAACACGTAGACCGCCTCCTCCTCGTGCAGGCCAGCGGCGCGAAGGGCCAGGGTGAGGAGGTCGTAGCGCAGGTGCGGGTCCGGCGTCGCGGCCAGGAAATCCCGGCGCAGGCCGAGCATCTCGGCGAGCGCCCCGATGAAGCCGGCGATGTCGCCACGCCCCGAGAAGCCGGTGAGGATCGCGCCGGCTTCGCGTGGCGGCGGCGGGCAAGGCCGCAGGGCGACCGTCGCTGCGATGCCCTCGCCGATGGCGTCGCGCCGGGCTTCGTCGGCGAACAGGAACAGGGGCGACAGGTCTGCCGCCGCCATGTCCGTGCGGGCGAGGAGCGCCTTGGCGAGATCGGCCGAGCGGCGTCCGCGCCCGACGAGACGCGCCAGGGCTTCGGCCCCGAGGACGATGTGGGTGTTGCGCGCGAGCGCCGTATCGACCTCGGCGACGGCGCGGGCGGACAGGGCGTTGGCGGTATTCCGGTCGAGATCCGGTCGCGCCGCGATGGCGGCGCCGAGGTCGGCGCCGTCGGACAGGGCGGCCTCGATCACCGAAGGTGTCAGGGTGGGGGCTTCGGCCACTACGGCATCGCGCACGGCACCCCCGCGCGCCGCCAGGATCGCCAGAATGCCGGGCGGCGTCTCCGGGAAAGCGGCGAGCTTGCGCGCCACGATCTCGGCGGTCTCGTCATCGACGATGGGGATGAGCCCGCCGGCCAGGGCCTCGAAGGCCTCCAGGATCTTCCGGTCGCGGAACGGTGCCGACAGGAACAGGTCCGTCTGCACCCGCAGGATCACGGGTTTCAGATCGAGCGTGTCGAGGCGCGACAGTTCGATCAGGCCGGAGAGGTCCGGCGCATCGTCGAGAGAAGGGTGCATGGCACTTCGATTACGCAGAACTCGCTGTCCCAGGACTTAGCGGGTTTGCGTGAATCAGCCTTTAAGCCCCCCTGGCACCGAAGCGTGTCGTCCTGCGCCATCCCCGCAGATCACAGGCCCTGCATCGACCGGTGATCCGCCGTCTCGAATGCCCTGTCCTCAGACCGCGCGGCGCGCCTTGCCGTCCGCGCTGTCGGCCGCCTTGTCCACGGCCTTGGGCATCGGCAGAACCACGGGCGTCGCGGTCCCGGCCGGCATCGGGTTGGACGTGGGGGCGCTCGGAGCGGTCGCGACCGGCGTCGCGCCGTTCAGCGCGATGGTGGCCGGAGGTTCGGCGGGCTTGGCGGCTTCCGTCGGTTTGGCAGCCTCCGTCAGCTTGGCCGACGCGGTGGGCAGAACCGCATCTTCCGGTGCCTCCGGATCGCCGGGCCGGGTCTCGGACGGCCCTGCCAGGACCTCCGTCGGCGTCTTCCACACGAAGGCGTCGAGGCGCCCGGTGATGGGGGAGACGGGGGCCCAGCGCTCGGAGGCGACGCCGTCGGCGATCCATAGGGGATCGCGCGGGGCATGCGCCGCACGGGAGAGCCACTCGCGCGAACGGCCGGAACCGGCGCCGTGCTCGGCTTCCTCCAGCCGCGCCATGGCGAGGCAGGCTCGCACGGACGGGCGCTCGGCCAGCAGCGGTGCCAGGGCCTCGCGGGCCTGGGCGAATTCGCGGGCCTCGTAGGCCGCCTGCGCCGTGGCGAGGCGGGCTTCCGGGTGCCAGGACGACAGGCGCGCCAGGGTCTCGGCGCGGGCGAGACGGTCGCGGACGGAATCGCCCGTGCGCAGGGTCATGTAGGTCTTGGCGAGATCCGGGTGCGGCCCGGCGCGCCACGCAGCCTCGACGATCTTGGCGGCCTTGCGCAGGTCGCCGCGGCGCGCGAGGAGGCGTCCGGCCAGGGCCGCCGCCGGCACGAGGTCGGGAGCGAGCTTCACGGCCCTGAGCACGCGCTCGGTGGCGGCTTCCGGCTCGCCGGCCTCGCGCTCCTGCGCCGCGGCGGTGAGGAGCACGGCACGCTGGCGCCGGGCAAGCCCCTTCTCGATGAGTCCGAGGGACGCCCGGCGCTCGACGGTCTCCGTCGCCCCGCTCCAGTCGCCATCGGCGCATTGCGCTTCGAGGACAGCCTCGTTGGCCCAGGTGACGCTCGGGGCCAGGCGCGCGGCCTCGGCCGCATAGGCGCGGGCCGAGACGTCGTCCTCGCGGCGACGCGCCTCGACGAACAGGCCGCGCAGGCCGAGCACCCGCGTCTCGGGATCGTCGACCATGCGCTGGAACGCGGATTCGGCGGCCTCGCGGTCGCCGGAGATCTGAGCCGCCTGGGCCTTCAACAGGAGGGCGAGCGGTTCGGCGCCGAGAAGCCGTTCGGCATCGTTGGCGTGGCGCCGCGCGGCCATGGGATCACCCGAGCCGACCGCGACCATGCCGCGCGAGAGCGCGGAATAGCCCTTGGCCCGGCGCCGGTCGCGCGAGCCGCGCACAAGGGCTTCGGGCAGGGTGACGAGACCCCGTACGATGGCCCAGATGAAGCCGACCACGATGGCGGCGACGAGAACGCCAATGAGCGCGATGGCGAGACTGGTGGCGACCTCGTAGCCGTTCCACACAATGGTGACGGAGCCGGGATGGTCGGCGACCCAGGTCGCCCCGTAGGCGGCGACGGCGAGGAGGGCCAGGAAGGCGAGAGCGCGCCACATGGGATCAGAAACTCCTGGGCGTGGCGCCGGTCGAACCGGCGGCGCCGTAATCCGGAAACGGGAGCGGCCGGCGCTCCCATTGATTCAGTCGTTGGCGAGTCTCGGGCGGGAACTCCGCCGCGACGCATTCGCCGCTCACCGCGAAGCGGCCGTGACGGGAAGGCCCTTGAAGGCGTCCGAGAGCAGGGCCTGGGCCGCTTCGCCGGCCGCCGCGCGGGACTTCAGTTTCGTGCCGAACTCGCCAGCCTGGACGCGGATGTCCTCCGGCAGGGCGATGAAAACCTGAGCGGCTTCGGCGATGGCCCCCCGGTCGAGGGCATCCTGCACCTTCGGCAATGGATCGGTGGCGGGCGCTGCGCCCTGCGCTGACGGAGCGGGTGTCTCGACCTTGCGGACCTGCACGATGGATTCGGCCATGCTCATCAGTTTCTGGCCGAAGTCACCGGTTTCGGCGACCGAACGGACCTGAGCGGCCCGGCGACCCGCCGCGATCTTCTCCGCCACGGTGCGAAATTCGGCCGCGAGGGTACGGGCCGTCGGTGCGCCGCGATCGGCGAACACCGCCACGGCGGTGAGCCGGGCCGGATCGCCGGGCTCGTAGGTGCGCAGGGCCGCGAGCGCGTCCGCGTAGGGCGTCCCGGTGTTGAGGGCGGTGACGATCCGGTCGGCCGACACCACCCGCAGGGCCGCCTGCACTGTGGCGACCTCGGCGCGCTCGGAGAGCGCCTTGTCGAGGCCGGCGATCTTGTCGCTCTGCGCCTGAAGCTGGGTCTGGACCTGACGCTCGATGCCCTTCGCGGCTTCCGCCGCCTGGGTCTTGCCGGACTCCGCCGCCTGCTGGCTCGCCTGGGTCGCGGCCTGGACCTTGGCGTCCAGGGCCTGCTGAACCTCGGTCAGCTTTTGGCCGAGGGTCTGTGTCGCCTCGGCATTGGCTTTCGCGCGATCATCGAGCGCGGTCTGAAGAGCCGCGAGCTTCGGGGTGAGGTCTGGCTGCTCGGAAGGCTTGGGTGCGGCGGCGACCTGGGTCTCCACCGCCTTGAGGCGCTCGGCGAGCGCCGCCACCTGTGCGGCGTCTCCGTTGGCGGGTGTCACCGCCATACGGGCCTCGCCGCCCTGCTGGCCGGGCTCTTCCTGAAGTGCGGAGACGCGCTGGTCGAGGCTGTCGAGGCGCGCGGCCAGATCCGGCGGCAGAGCGGGAGCCGTCTGCGGCGCGGCGCCGTCGGCGCTCGGAGCCGGCGCGGCGCTGGCCTTCTGGAGGGCTTCGCGAGCCGTCGACACGGCCTCCGGCACCGCCTTGAGCGCAGTTTCGTTGGACGCGACGCGCTGGGACAGGCGCGCGACCTCGTCCTTCGGCGCGAGCGCCGCGATGCGCTGGTCGAGGGCGGCGAGACGTCCGTCATCGGCCTGCGGCAGCACGCCCGCGCGCTCGACGGCGAACAGCAGGCCAGCACCGATGACGCCGCCGAGGAGACCGGCGGTGGCGACGGAACCGAAGCCGGGGCCACGCGCGGACGGCGCCACCGGGGTGATCTTCGGCGTCGTAGTGCCGGCTCCATTGGCGGGCCTCGCCGCGTTGTCCGCCGATCCGCCGGAGGGCGTCTTCGGATCGCCCGGCTTGGTATCCGCAGACTTCGTGTCCACGGGCTTTGCGGACTCCCCGACCCCGGCATCCGCCGGCTTGGTCGCGACACCCGGCATGATGCCGGCGCCCGTGGCGGACGTCTTCTGCGCCGGCGCCGGGTCGGGGAGGCGCTTGGCCTTGAGATCGATGATCGGACCATCCGCCGCCGGTCCGGCCGGCCGCGCAGCGCCCGGTGCGCCGCTCGGGAAGGTCGCCGTCTTCGGGGTATCCTTGGTCGCGTCCGGCTTCGAGGACTCGTTTCTGTTCAAATCGCTCTTGCCCGCCTCTGCCTTGATCGGATCGATCTTCGTGGGCTCTGCCGTCGCATCCTTGGAAAGGTCGGCCCCCTTCGGCGGCGCGGAAGCCTTGCCGTCTGTCGAGGTCACGGGGGCGGCCTTTACCTCGTTCAGCTTACTGTCCGCGGGCTTGGCATCCGCAGCCTTACTGATCTCGACGGCCTTGGGGCCTTCGGGCTTGGGACCCTCGGACTTGGAACCCTCGGACTTGGGGCTTTCGGCAAGTTTGGACGCCCCGGGGTTCGTGGCGGCTTCAGACGGTTTCGGCTCGCCCGGTCGTGCCGTCGTCGCTCCGGAGGACTTCGTCGTAGCGTCCGACGGAGTGGCGGATTTGGCGACCTCTGGTTTCACACCGAAGATATCCGGTTTGGCAGTCGTGGCATCCGGCTTGGCACCGGGGGCAGTCGGCGTCGTGGCCGGCGCATCCGGCTTGCCGGCCTCGGGCGGGCGCGGACCGGGGACATGGCCCGGGCGGTTGGCGTCGCTGTTGGGTGGTTTCACGGCTCGTTGCTCCCTTCCCGACGCTGCCGTCGTCGCCTGCACCGGCTCGGTGCCCCACCGGTTCGGCGATCGCAGCCCAGCTTGTTCGATTCGTCCTAGCACCACGGCCCGCGCCTGAGCGAGGCCCTTCCGTCAGGTTCCCGCCACCAAACCCGCGAGAAGGCTCTCCTCGTCCGGCCGCTCGGCCACGAAACACGCGTCGATTCCGGCAGCCAGCAGCGGGGCGGCCACGTCACTCGACAAGCAGTAATGCTTGAGCGCGCCGAAGGCTCCGCTTCGGCCGGCTCGCAATGCCAGAAGCTGCGCGGTCTCGGCACTGCGGCGTGAGTAGTGCAGCACCGCGTCGAGGGCCGCCGGACGGGCCGCCAGGGCCGCCGCGACGGCCGGCGGTAGTCCCAGCTCCGGCACCGCCGCGTAGGCGATCACGGTGGTGACCGGATATCCCGCTGACCGTAGTGAGGCGGCCGGCTCGGCCTTTCCCTCGGCACCGGCCACGTGGACGAGGGGGCTGCCGGCTGGCAGGACGGCGCGGACGAGGGCGGAGAGTTGAGCGGCGTCGCCCCCGGCATCCCAAACCGCTTCGAGCCCAGCCCGGCGCGCGAGAGCCGACGTCCGGGCCCCCACGGCGAAGACCGGTATCCCCGCGAACCGCACTCGGTCGGCCGCCGTCAGGGCTACGACGCCGTTGGCGCTCGTGAGCAGCAGGCCGGCGAAGATGCCTGCGGGCAGGGCCGCGCCGGTCGGCCGGATCGTCAGGACCGGCGCGACGAGGGGCGCATGGCCGAGCGTCACGAGGCGTCGTCCCGTCCGCGTCGCCCCCGGCTCGGGCCGCGCCACCCAAATCCGCATTCCACTCAAACCTCGTCCGGTCGTTGCCCTGATACCGCCGGGCCGGCTAGGATGCACCGGTCAAAACCACACGCCGACGGAGCCGGTGGTTCCTTCGCGTGATTCCTTCGCGTTGTCGTCACGCGGCGTGCGCAGCCTTCGTCCCCCGCGATTCCGGATCACCCGCCCCGCATGAACGTGCTGCCCACATGAACGTCCTCGGCATCGAAACGACCTGCGACGAGACCGCCGCCGCCGTGGTGTGCCCGGGCGAGGGGGGGCGCGGGCGCATCCTCTCCAACGAGGTCCTGAGCCAGATCGCCGAGCACGCGGCCTATGGTGGCGTGGTGCCGGAAATCGCGGCCCGCGCCCATGTCGAGGTCCTGGACCGGCTCATCGTCCGCGCCCTCGATGGCGCCGGCCTGCGCCTTTCCGATGTCGATGGCATCGCGGTGGCGGCCGGCCCCGGACTCATCGGCGGCGTGCTCATCGGGCTCGTGACGGCCAAGACCCTGTCGTTGGTCGCGCGCAAGCCCCTCATCGCCGTCAATCATCTCGAGGCCCATGCCCTCACGGCGCGGCTCACGGACGGGATCGGCTTTCCCTACCTCCTTCTGCTCGCGTCGGGCGGCCACACCCAACTCGTGGCGGTCAAGGGCGTCGGCGACTACGTGCGCCTCGGCACCACCATCGACGACGCCATCGGCGAGGCCTTCGACAAGGTCGCGAAGCTGTTGGGCCTCGGTTATCCGGGCGGCCCCGAGGTGGAACGCATGGCCGAGTCCGGCGACCCCGAGCGCTTCGCCCTGCCGCGCCCCATGCTCGGCCGGCGCGAAGCCAATTTCTCCCTGTCCGGCCTGAAGACCGCCCTGCGGATCGAGGCCGAGAAAATCGCGCCTCTCTCGAGCGTCGATGTCGCCGACCTCTGCGCCGGCTTCCAGGCGGCCGTCGTCGATGTGATCGTCGATCGCCTGCGGGTGGCCATGCGTGATTTCACCGACGTGGCCGGGCATCCCACCGCCCTCGTCGCCGCCGGTGGCGTCGCAGCCAACGGCGCCATCCGGCGGGCACTCACCACGCAGGCCGGGGAGGCGGGCCTCGCCTTCGTGGCGCCGCCCTTGGCGCTCTGCGGCGACAACGGCGCGATGATCGCCTGGGCCGGGATCGAACGCCTGCGCCTCGGCCTCGTCGACGACCTCACCGCCCCGGCCCGAGCCCGCTGGCCGTTCGCCGAGCCCGTCGCCGCCGCCTGACCGGAGCAAGCCATGAGAGCTCGCCCATGAGCAGACCTATCGCCGTGGTCGGCGGCGGCGCCTGGGGGACGGCGCTCGCCAACGCGGCGGCCGTCGCCGGCCATCCCGTGATCCTGTGGCTGCGCGACGCCGGAGCGGCCGTCCGCCTGGAAGCGACCCGCGAGAACGCGCGCTACCTTCCCGGCGTGCCTCTCCACGCCGCCATCCGCGCCACCGCCGATGCGGGCGCCCTGCGCGAGGCCGCCACGGTCCTGATGGTCACCCCGGCCCAGACCCTGCGCGCGGTCCTTGCCAACCTCGCCCCGTCCTGGGAGGCGGGAACTGACATCGTGCTCTGTGCCAAGGGGATCGAGCGCGGCAGCGACGCTTTCATGAGCGCGGTGGCCGCCGACATCGTCGGCCCCGGCGCCCCCGTGGCGGTCCTGTCGGGTCCGAGCTTCGCGGCGGACGTCGCCCGTGGCCTGCCCACGGCCGTCACCCTGGCGGCCGCCGATGCGGGCCTCGCCGCGCGCCTCGCCACCGCCCTGTCGGGGCCGAACCTGCGGGTCTACCATACGGACGACGTCCGCGGCGTCGAGGTCGGCGGCGCGGGTAAGAACGTCCTCGCCATCGCATCCGGCATCGTCGCCGGACGCGGCTTGGGTGAATCGGCGCGGGCCGCCCTCATCGCCCGGGCCTTCGCCGAGCTCATGCGCTTCGCCCGCGCCTACGGCGGACGGCCGGAGACCCTCATGGGCCTGTCGGGCCTCGGCGACCTCGTGCTGACCGCCTCCTCGCCGCAATCGCGCAACTTCGCCTTCGGCCTGGCGCTCGGCGCCGGCGCCTCGCCCGAGGATGCCGCCGGCGGCAAGCTCGCCGAGGGTGCCTACACCGCCGCCGCCCTCGTGGCCCTGGCCCGCGCGCGCGCCGTCGAGATGCCCGTAGCCGAGGCCGTTGCCGCCATCGTGTCGGGGGAGGCCAGCGTCGAGACCGTCATCGCCGCCCTCCTGGCGCGCCCGCTGAAGGGCGAAGCCGAATGAAACCGGGACCGCTCCACGCATTCCTCGCCGGTGATGGCAAGGACGACACCGGGCGCGGGCTGACCGACGTCCTGGCGTTCGGCAATGCCCGGATCGAGGGCGTGCATGACTTCATCCAATGGTGCTTCCCGCTCCACGAAGCGAGCCTCGCCGTACCGGGCGCCCCCGTCCTGACCCGCGCCGAAGCCGATGCCATTCGGGCCGACCGAGCGGCCCTCGCGGGCCTGCGCGCGGGGCGCGACCGCATGATGCGGTTCTATCGCGAAACGGACGGCTGGCTGCGCACGCACGATCACAACCACCTGCGCATCACCCGTATCCTGCACGCCCTGCGCGATCTCCTGGGGCCGGAGGAGGCCCGCACCTTCCACGCCTTCGTGCTGGCCCGCAACGCCGAGGCCGGCGCGCCGATCAACTCCAGCAGCCTGCGCTACTGGGCGAGCGCGCTCGCGGGGGACTGACGGCCGCGCTTCTTCGATGATAAGCCACGCGCCGTTTCCCGGAGATCCGCATGGCCCATTGGCTCTACAAGTCCGAACCCGCGACGTGGTCGTGGGATCAGCAGGTCGCGGCCGGGGCAACCGGCACCCACTGGAACGGCGTGCGAAATCACGTCGCCAAGAAGAACCTCCAGGCCATGGAGGTCGGCGAGCTCGGGTTCTTCTACCATTCCAACGAGGGCAAGGCCGTGGTCGGGATCGTCGAGGTGATCCGGCCGTATTACCCGGACGAGTCCGACCCCACGGGCCGCTTCGGCATGGTGGACCTGCGCGCCGTGGAAGCTTTGCCCCAGTCCGTCACACTGGAGGCGATCAAGGCCGATCCGCGCCTCGCCGCCATGGTGCTCGCCAACAATTCCCGCCTGTCCGTGCAGCCGGTGACGGACGAGGAATGGGCGATCGTGCGGGCGATGGGCGGGCTCGCCTGAGCCCTGCTTCACCCCTGCCGCTGGGCCTGCGTCACCGCCACGTGGATGAGTTCGGCCAGGGTGCGGACGCCGAGCTTCTGGCGCATCTGCGAGCAGGCATTGGTGACGGTCTTGTAGCTCACCGACAGGTCGCTCGCGATGGCGCCGTAGGATTTGCCCTGGGCCAGACGCGCCAGGATCTGCTGCTCGCGCGGAGTCAGCTGGGCCTCGGGGGTGCGGCGCGGGTCGGTGCGCAGCATGGCGACCTCCGTAGCCAGGCGCCGGTCGAGGTAGACCTGTCCGGCGCGCACCCTGTCGAACGCCTCGAACAACTCGCCTGAGGCGTGGTCCTTGAGAACGTAGCCGAGCGCCCCCGCCTCCAGGGCACGGGCGACGATGACCGGATCGTTGTGCATGCTGAACACGAGGATGCGCACCTGCGGATCGACGCCGCGCATCCGCCTGATCAGGGCGAGGCCCGCGAGGCCACTGCCCTGGAAGGTCAGGTCGCAGATCACCATGGACGGCTTGAGGCGATGGAAGGCGCGGTAGGCCGCGACCACGGTGGTCGCCTCGGCGATGCGCTCGACACCGGCATCCTCCAGCACCCGGCGGCAGCCCTGGAGCACGATCGGGTGATCGTCGATGACGAGAACGGGAGCTCGCGTGAGGGTGGTGGGGATCGCATTCATGCGTCGGGGATCGCGCTCGTGTCCTCGGACCGTTCGGAACCGAACGGAATCATGATCCGGACAACCGTCCCAGGCCACCCGTTGTCAAGCACCAAAGTGCCACCCAGGGCCCCGACGCGCTCGCGCATCCCCGACAAACCGAGTCCGACCCGGTGATCGGGGGCGATTCCGCCGCCGTCGTCGCGCACGGTGATGACGAGGCGTGCATGCGCTTCCTCATGGGCCTCCACGGTGACTCTCCCCGCCCGCCCATGTCGGACGGCGTTGGTCATGCTTTCCTGGATACAACGGAACACCGTCAGGTCGGTGACGTCGCCGTAGCCGGAACCAAGTCCGTCGAATGCGCCGGCGAAATCCGTTCCCGAATGCCGTCGGGTGAAATCCCGCAACAGCAAGACGAGGCAATCGGGCAGGGGAACCTGCCCCAGGGCGTGCGGTCGCAGACGGTTGAGGAGATCTCGGTTCAGGGTCTGCACTTGGCCGACGATGGTGCTGATCTCCTCGGCGCGCTGGGTGAGCTTGGCCCGGTCCGGCGCGGCCACGGCGCCGGCCATGCGGATCACCGAGGCGGCGTTGGCCTCCAGGGCGAACAGGCACGGGCCGAATTCGTCGTGGAGCTCCAGTGCCGTGGCCCGACGCTCGTCGTCCTGTGCGGAGAGGAGCTGACGGTTGAGCCGCCCGTTGGCCGCTCGGGTCTCCGACAGGGCCTGCGCCACGCTGTTGAAGCGCGCGGCGATGATGGCGAGTTCGCGGGACGCCGGAGGAGCGAGGCGGGCCGTGTAGTCCTGCCGCTCGAGCTGGGTCAGGCCGTCGGCGACCTGCGTCAGGGGTGCCAGGACCCGGCCGAACGCCACGTAGAGGGCGGCGAGCAGCCCGAGGCTGACGAGCAGGCTCGCGAGCGACAGGGAGACGGCGTAGCCCCAAACTTCGTCGATCTCGTCGCGGGGCTGGGTGGTGATCCGCGCCGTGCCAATGCTCCGTCCCTGGACCACGATCGGCAACTCGTGCTGTCGTGTTGCGGGCGCGATCAAGGCGACGAACCAGCGCGGGGGGTCGTGCTGATCCCGGCGCAGGCGCGGGGAGGGCGCCGGCACCACGGCGCCCGACGCATCGAGGACGGTGACGCGGACGTGGCGCAGGCCCTGGACGCGCAGGCGCAAGGTCTGGAGCAGGGTCTCGGGTGAGGCCGATTGCGCGAGATCGATGGTATCGGAGACGAGGAGCTCGACATTGGCCAGGGCGGCCTTCATCTCGACCTCGACGGCCGAACGCGCGTTGAGCACGATGACCCCGCACGAGAGCAGTGCCGCCAGGAGATCGATGGCCAGCACCAGGAGAATCATCCGCGTCCGCGTCGGCAGACGCGCCCACAACGTGGGGGCGGTGGCCCAACCAGGGGGATTCGAGGCGGGGGCCGTCATCATGGTCGGTGTGCCGGGAAACGGGGCAGGACGTCGGTCGCTTGTAGCTCAGTCGCGACGGGATGGAACGCGCCGCGCGCGGTTCTCCCGTGGGCACGGTGGAATCCCGAACGGTGAATGATGCGGGTGAAACGATCCGCGATCATCTCGCGCGGGCCCTCGACGATCCGACATCGCATTGGAACCTCGGCGGGTTCGGCGCCGTGGCCGCGTTCGGCCATGCCGTCGGTGAGCCGGTCGGGCGCCTCGGACGTTTCGGGCGACTGACACCGCGCGGCGCCCTGATCCTCGACCCCACCGACGAACTCGTGATGGTCGCCTACGAGACCGGGTTCGCTGGTGGCTGGAGCCATTGCGTCGCCCTGTGCCTTCCCGCGGCCAGCGCCCTGGTGCCGGGTCCGGAGGTCGTCACACAGAGGGGACCGGACGCCGGCGCCGCCCGTCGTGAAGACAGCGACGCCCTCCTGTTCGACCTCGGCGTTGGGATTCCGCAGGGTTGGGCCGGATTGCGGACCCGCGATCCGGACCTCGTCGCCCGCCTGTCGGCGGCCTGCGGGACATCGGCCTTCGCGCCCGACAGTCCGGTGCCCCGGCTCCTCGCCGAACGTCGGACGGATGTGGTGATGGGAACGCCGCTCGGGCGGATCGAGGTGTTCGGCGGCCCCCATGTGCCCGTCCCGGGCGGGCCGCGCGCCTTCGTCGCCCCGCAGGTGTTGCGAGCCCGCCGGACCCATGCGGCCACGGCGCCGATCCCGCCCGGCCTGATCCCTTGCGCCAATCTCCATCCGCCCCATCCCTGCCGCGACGCGGAGGGACGGCCGAGTCCGTTCGATGCGGGTGCTCACGCCGCCTTTCAAGCCGTGCTGGCGCGTTGGGGAGACCCCCGCCTCTTCGCCCTCAAATTGCGGCTCGCGGCGGGCGAGGCCATGCCCCGCGGCGCCGACCGCGCAGCGCGCACCGTCGCCCGGGTCGTGGCGGCACAGGTCGCGTGCCGGGCTGAAGCCGGCCCCGAACCCGGCATTGGCCAGATGGCGGGCAAGATGGTGCTTGCATCGTACCGGGACGGAGAAAAGACGATCCGCGACACCACTCCTTAAAGCGTGCGGCTTACTCCAGATATCAACCGGGTAAACTCGGGCTTCGACTGTCGATACGTTGCCGGACATCTTCATGCCCCATTGTCGGGATCAGTTCACGAACACGGCACCGCGTCAGCGGCCGGAAACGGTCGCCGGGTGCGTTCGGGATGACTCCACGCTGATGTCGATTGCCCTCGATCCGTCCGAGATGCGCGCCCCCGTCGAAGGCCGCGCGCCCGGCACACCCAAGGCGCCGTCGCGCGTCGGCCGCCTCGCCCTGATGACGGTTCTGGGCGGTGTCGGCCTCGTCGGCCTGTCGGCCGGGGCCTATTCGATGCTCTCGGGCCTCGCCGGGCCGCCTCCCTCCAAGGTCCGCATGGGTCGGGTCTCGGCCGATTGGCCCGATCTGCGTGACGGCGTGCCCGCGTTGGCGCCGTCCCATCGCCCATCCAGTCCGGTACCGGTGCCTGCCGCGATCGAGGCTGCCGTGCCTGATCCCGCGCCGCTCAAGGCCGTATCGGCGCCGGTGGAGGCGAAGCCGGCTCAAGTCGCCAGCGTCGCGCCGGCCGCCAAGCCCGCGCGTTTGCCCGTCATCGAGAACGCCGCGACGGTGCCGGCCGCCCCTGCCGTAGCCCTCGTGGAGAAGGCTCGCACCGCCCCCCTCGTCGCCCCGACGCCCATCGAGACCACCCGGGCCCGCACCACAACCGGCGGGACCTTCGCGGCCCTTCCGCCGGCGCCCGCCCTCTCGGAAGCCGCGCCCAAACCGAAGGCCGCTCCCGTCGTGGCGCGGACGAAGCCTGCCGCCAAGCCGGCGCCCGCCACCGCCGAGAAGGTCGCCGCCGCGCAACCGGCGCAGGCTTCCGAGCCGGAGGTCGAGGAGACCGAGATGTTCGGGATGAAGGTGCCGTCCCTGGCCCCCGTCGGCCGCAAGCTCGTCGAGGGCGTCGAGGCCTTCGGCAACGCGGTCAAGCGCTTCCCCGAGCAGTTCTGAGGGCGATCCCGCCCCCATCCGGCTGCGCGCTCACGATCGGGATAGGGGCAGCGGCCTCTCCTCCCCGTGAAGGGGAGGGGAAACCTCCGCTCGATCAACGAGATCTTAGATCTCGCCGGGGCTTTCCTACGACTTCGCCCTGCTGCGCGGCTTCTTGCCGATCTCGCGTTCGTGGCGAGCGCCGCGCGGACTCTTGAAGCCCTTGGGGCCGCTGGCCTCCTGGTCGCTGCCGGCGCCGTCGAGGAGCGCTTCCACCTGAATTTCGGGCGAGCCGTTCTTGGCGAAGGTCTGGGCGAAGCGCGAGGCCGCGCCGCCGCGCACTTCGAACTTGGTTTCCCGATCGAAGATCCGGATGGCGCCGATCTCCTGGCGGCCGATATTGCCGCGGCGGGTCAGCATCGGCAGCAGGCGGCGTGGGTCGGCGTTGTCGCGCCGGCCGAGGTTGAGCCGGAACCACACCGAGGGGCCCTCGGCGTCGATACGGGCGGTATCGGCGGGATCGTAGACCGGCCGGGCCTTGCGCTCAGGGCCAGCACCCGGGTCGGTCACGTCCTCCGGCTCGGGCAGGCGCGCCCGGTAGATGCGCGCTAGCGCCGCGGCGAGCTCCTGAGGCGTGCGGCGGGCGAGCAGGGTCTCGCCCATGGCGACATCCTCCTCGGCCGGGGCCTCGGTGAACAGCGGGTCCTGCCACATCCGCTCGCCGTCGAGGGCGCGGATCTCGTCAGCGGTGGGCGGCCCTGCCCACTCGGCGTTGACCTTGGCGATCATCAGCATCTGCTCGGCGCGCCGACGCTTGGAGGCCGGGATCAGCAGGACGGAAGTGCCCTTGCGGCCGGCGCGGCCCGTGCGGCCGGAGCGGTGTTGCAGTACCTCGGCGTCGTGCGGCAGGTCGGCGTGGATCACCAGACTGACGGTAGGCAGGTCGATGCCGCGGGCGGCGACATCGGTGGCGACGCACACCTTGGCGCGGCCGTCGCGAAGCGCCTGGAGGGCGGCATTGCGCTCGCCCTGGCCGAGTTCGCCCGACAACGCCACGGCCAGGAAGCCGCGCTCGGTCAACACGGCCTGGAGGTGGCGAACGGCGTTGCGGGTGTTGCAGAACACGATGGCCGTCGGCGCATCGGTGAAGCGGAGGGTGTTGACCACCACGTGCTCCAGCTCGCGCGGCACCACGCGGACGGCACGGTAGGTGATGTCCTCGTGGCCGCGCTCCTGACCCTTCACGGCGATGCGCAGGGCATCGTTCTGGTAGCGCTCGGCCAGAGTCGCGATGGCTTTCGGCAGGGTCGCCGAGAACAGCAGCGTGCGCCGGTCCTTCGGGGTCACCGACAGGATAAATTCGAGGTCGTCCCGGAAGCCGAGGTCGAGCATCTCGTCAGCCTCGTCGAGGACGACGGCGCGCAGATCCTGGGTCGCGAGGTTGCGGCGCTCGAGGTGATCGCGCAGCCGGCCAGGCGTGCCGACGACGATGTGAGCGCCGTCGTGGAGCTGGCTGCGCTCGCGACGCGGGTCCATGCCGCCAACGCAGGAGATCACCCGCGCGCCGGTCTCGGCGTAGAGCCACGACAATTCGCGCTCGACCTGAAGGGCGAGTTCACGGGTGGGCGCGATGACGAGGGCGAGCGGCGCGCCGGCGGGGCCGAACCGCTCTGCGCCGTCGAGCAGCGTCTCGGCGAAGGCGAGGCCGTAGGCCACGGTCTTGCCGGAGCCGGTCTGGGCCGAGACGAGGAGGTCGCGCCCCTGTGCAGCCGCTTCGATCACCGCATTCTGGACGGGTGTGGGGTCTTCGTAGTCACGCGCGGCCAGAGCTCGGGAGAGCGGGGCCGGCAGGGTCGGAAAGGGCACTGAGGAGCCTTGCAGGCAAACAGGCAAGAATCCGCCGAGGGATGGTCGCGCTGGGCGCGAATCGATTCCCTCGATGCGTGACTCCGGCCTCGATCGGTTACGGATACGTGGCGTTGTAGCCGGAACCGCGTCCGTGCGCCACGTCTGCGCACGCATGGGGGGTGTCCCGCACAGTTAAGTCTCGTTTTCCGGCTGTGTCCTCAGTCCCCGTGTGCCACTTAAGGCGGGTTGCGGCGGCTCCTCGTGCCGTCGCGGCGCGGTTTTCGGCGCCGCGGTTCTCGACGGCACAAGGATGAAGGATGGCGGCTGTGTTGCGTCTGGTGGGGGCTTGGGCGAGCGTCGCCGCGTTCTTCGTGTTCGGGCCGGCCTGGCTCGGCGGTCTCGGTTCGCCGCTCTGGGCCACCGGCCTGTTCCTGTGGCTGTTCCTCGTGATCCTGTGGGCGGCGTTCGGGGTGGTCCACGAGGCCGAGAAACTCGCCCACCGCCTCGGCGAGCCCTACGGCACCCTGGTGCTGACGCTCTCCATCGTCGTCATCGAGGTGGTGCTGGTCTCGGCCGTGATGCTGTCCTCCAAGGCGGTACCGACGCTCGGACGCGACACGATGTTCGCCGTGCTGATGATCGTGCTCAACGGCATCGTCGGCCTTGGCCTGCTCATCGGCGGCCTGCGCCACCACCAGCAATCCTACAATCTGCAGGGTACCTCGGCCTTCCTGTCGGTGATCATCCCGCTCACCACCATCGCGCTCATCATCCCGAACTTCACCACCTCCACCATGGGCGGCACCCTCACCCCCGTGCAGGCGATCTCGTTCTCGGTCTTCACCGTGTCGCTCTACGGCATCTTTCTGCTGATCCAGACCGGGCGGCACAGCAGCTTCTTCATCCACGACGGCGGCCGCGTGGCGAAGTCGAACCCCGGGACCGTCGCGCCCGAGCCCGATACGGCGACGGCCGGGATCGAGACGGGTGCGATCCTGAAGCACGTGGCGCTCCTCATCGCCAACATCCTGCCCATCGTGCTCCTGTCGAAGAGCTTGGCCGCCATCCTCGATCACGGGATCGAGGCGCTAGGAGCTCCTTCGGCACTGGGTGGTGTGCTCATCGCCGCCATCGTGTTCACGCCGGAGGGCATCAGTGCCCTCAAGGCGGTGGCGCGCAACGAGCTCCAGCGGGCGATCAACCTCTGCCTCGGGGCGGCGACCTCCACCGTCGGCCTCACGGTGCCGGCGGTCCTGGCGGTCGGCCTCCTCACGGGCCAGACCGTGGTCCTCGGCCTCGCGCCGACGGAGATGACGCTGCTCGTCGTCACCCTCATCCTCAGCACCCTGACCTTCTCGGGGCTGCGCACCACCGTGCTCGAAGGGGCGGTGCATCTCGTGGTGTTCTTCGTCTACCTCGTGCTGATCTTCAGCCCGTGATTCGGCGAGCCCCGAGAGCCACGATATGAGCGACGTTCTCGTGATTGGAGCCGGTGTCGTCGGCCTTGCCGTCGCCCGTGCTCTCGCCCGGCGCGGCCATGCCGTCGTGGTGGCGGAGGCCGAGGGCGGTATCGGTACAGGCGTCTCCGCGCGCAGTTCCGAGGTGATCCATGTCGGGATGTACTATCCAGAGGGATCGCTTCGTGCGCGCCACTGCGTCGCCGGTGCCGCGATGCTGTACGCGTTCTGCGCGAGCCACGGGGTGCCGCACCGGGCCTGTGGCAAGCTCATCGTCGCCACCGACGAGACCGAACGTGCGGCCATCGCGAAAATCCATGCGCGTGGTGCCGCCAACGGCGTCGAAGGCCTCATTCTCATCGACGGAACGCAGGCCCGCGCCCTCGAGCCCAATCTCGCCTGCGTGGCCGCCCTGCACGCGCCCGGCACCGGCATCGTCGACAGCCATGCCCTGATGCTCGCCCTCCAGGGCGACCTCGAGGATCGCGGCGGGGCCATCGCGTTTCACAGCGCCGTGGCCGGCCTTGGCAGAGCCGACGGCGCCTGGATCGCGATCGTGAACGAAGACGAACTTCCCTTCGACGCCGTCGTGAATGCCGCCGGCCTCGGCGCCCAAGGCATCGCGGCACGCGTCGCCGGCTATCCCATCGAGCGCATCCCGCGAAGGGTCCTGGCCAAGGGCAGCTATTTCGGCTGCCTCGGCCGTCCGGCTTTCTCGCGGTTGATCTATCCCGCGCCCGTCGAGGGCGGCCTCGGAATTCATCTCACCCTCGATCTCGCCGGGCGCATGCGCTTCGGCCCCGATGTCGAATGGGTCGAGACGGAGGATTACGCGGTCGATTCCGGCCGAACGGAAGCCTTCGCCCGGGCGATCCGTCGCTATTGGCCCGGCCTGCCCGATGGGGTTCTGACGCCGGATTATGCCGGCATCCGACCCAAGCTCACGGGACCCGGTGAGCCCGCGTTGGATTTCGTCATCGACGGACCGGCGGAGCACGGTCTAGCCGGCCTCGTTCATCTCTTCGGCATCGAAAGCCCCGGTCTCACATCGAGCCTGTCGCTGGCCGAAGAGGTCGCCGATCGACTGTTTCCGTAGGGACCGTTCATCCGCCGAAGCGCTCCGTCCGGATCGTGCCGGGGGAAAGGCCGGCCTCCACGAGAAGCTCGGACGCCGTCGATACGAACGGGTTGGCGCCGCAGAGATAGGCGTGGCGCGGACGCCCGAGGCGCGCCAGGGCCTCGTCCGTGAGCGTGGCATCGATGCGCCGGCCGCCCTCCCGGGTGAGGTTCAGCATGAGGTCGAAGCCGGGCTCGTCGCGCGCGCGCCGGATCAGCTCGTCGCGGGCAATGGCCTCCGTCCCGTCGCGCACGGAATAGAGCAGAAGGGCCGGTACCATGGGGGCGGCCTCGGCCCGATGGCGCAGCATCGCCAGCAGGGGCACCACGCCCGAGCCGCCCCCGACGAGAAGGAGAGGTCCCCCATCCTCGGCGCGCCAGACGAACGCGCCGCCGATGGGTCCCCGCACCTCGATCGTGTCACCCACCTCCGCCACGCCGTCGAAGAAGCCGGACACCTCTCCCTGCGCCAACCCCTCGACCATGAGCTCGATCGTGCCGTCGGTGCTCGGCGCCGAGGCGATGGAGTAGCTGCGCTGCGCCTGGTAACCGTCCGGAGCCGTCAGGCGCACATCGACATGCTGTCCAGCGAGTGCCGGCCGGTCGAACACGACGGCGAGCCGGAAGCTCTTTACCCGACTTGTCACCGGCGTGATGCCGACGATGGTCGCACTCAGCCAGGGGAGTGGGGCTATCTCAATCACCGGTGAAGCGCTGCTCGCGCCAGGGGTCGCCGTACATGTGATAGCCGCGCATCTCCCAGAATCCGCCCTCGTCCTTCTCGGTGAAGCGCAGGCCCTTCAGCCATTTCGCACTCTTCCAGAGGTAGAGGTGCGGAACGAGAAGGCGTGCCGGACCGCCATGGTCCGGCGCGATCGGCGCCCCATCGTAATGGGTCGCCACCAGGGCCCGGCCTCCCGTGAGATCGGCCAACGGCACATTGGTGGTGTAATCGTCATGTCCCTCGGCGAGGGCGAATGCCGTCGGTGCCGAAACACCCGCATCGGCCAGGAGGTCGTCGATGCTGACGCCCTCCCATGCCGTGTCGAACTTCGACCACTTCGTGACGCAATGGATGTCGCCGGTCCAGCGGGTTCGGGGCAGGGTGGCGAAATCCTGCCAGGTCCAGCTCTTGAGGGGACGCGACCCGACGCGCAGGGTGAAGCGCCACGTCTCGCGATCAACCCGCGGCGTCGGGCCGATCTGCAGCACGGGGAAGTCCTGCGTGAGGTACTGGCCCGGCGGCAGGCGCTCGCGCGTCGCCTCCGATGGCCGTCGTCCGGTGAAGCCGCGTGTGCTCATGCTCACCTCGTTCGCGTCACAATTATCGACGCTCTGCCTCCCCCGATCGGCGGCGTCACCGGTCGCGCATGACGATCCAGAGGGCGTGGATCATGCCCGGGACGATGCCGAGAACCGTCAACAGGATGTTGAGCAGGAACTGCAATCCGATGCCCGCCGTCATCAGGACGGCGAGGGGGGGCAGGAAGATGGCAAGCAGGATGCGAACGAGATTCGACACGATGTCTCCGTGACGTGATGCGGCTCATGGAAGGGCGCAGAGGCAACTGTACCGCTTGTCTCCCGGTTCCCGGTGGAGGTTTTTAAACCTCTGTCTGCGAGGGTGCTCGACGACGCGGCATACTCCCGGACCATGATCCAGATGCTTATTCTCGATGTCGAGCACGCGGTCGCCATCGGAACACCCGATCAGCGGGCGGCGATGCTGCGCCGGATCACGGCCCTGTTCCTGGACCATGCGGTGCGATTGGGCGAGACCGAGGTCGAGCCCTTCGATGCGATCCTCCTTCACCTCGCCCAGAACGTCGAGGTCGCGGCCCGAGCCGTCCTGGCCGAGGAGATTTCCGAGATCGCCAATGCCCCGCGACGCGTGGTACGCGATCTCGCCTTCGATCCGGCGATCGCCGTGGCCGGTCCTGTCCTCACCCGGTCCGAACGGCTGGCGGAGGACGATCTCGTGCGGATCGCCGGCGAGGCCGGCCCCCTGCATCTCGACGCGGTCGCACGCCGGCGGACCCTGAGCCAGCGGATCACCGAAATTATGGTGACGCGTGCCACCGCCGCCGCCCTCCGCCGCATCGCCGGAAACGAGAGCGCGCATCTGTCGGAGACCGGGTTCGCCGCCTTGCTGGCGATCGCCCAGAAAGACGCCGTCCTGCGTGCGATCCTCGACCTGCGCCGTTCCGTGCCGGAATCGCATCGGGTTAGCGGTCCATCGGCGAAGCCGGGGGCGACGGGCGACGTCGATCTCGACGAGAAGGCTGTCGTCGCTCTCATCGCACAGGGGCGGGTGGACGACGCGCTCCTGGCCATCGCCCACATCGCCCACGTGCCGCCCCCCGTAGCACTTCAGGCCTACCAACGCAGCGACAACGACCCGCTGCTCTTCCTCGTGCGCAGCGTCGATTTCGGCTGGGGGACCCTCAAGCACCTGATCCAGTCGCGGCCCGGCCGGCGCATGCCGCCCGAGGAGATGCGCGGCGCCTTCGAGGCCTTCCAGGCCCTGTCGGTCGCCACGGCACGACGCGCCGTTCGCTTCAACGCGGCTCAGGGCAACGCCAAGGTGGCTTGACGGTCCGGCGTACCGGCCTCACCCCCTGCCGGGTCCGGAGGGTGACGTGCTGCTCGACCTGTTCCACTTCCTGACGACGCCGGTGCCGTGGACACATCGGCGGCGCGGCTACCTGCGCGAGAGCATACTCCTTCTCTCCCGCTCGCGTCGGTGCCGGGTGGCCTGGGCGCCGCACCTCGTACAGGCGCGCGCCGTGATCGCTCGGGCATGCGAGGGACTGGCGCGGCGCCGTACCGTCGTCGTCCTCGGCTCGGGCCTCCTCGACGACGTGCCCCTCGATCACCTGGCGGCGTACTTCGCCGAGGTCCGCCTCGTCGACGCCGTCCATCCCTGGCCGACCCGATGGGCTGTGCGCACCAAACCCAATGTCACCCTGGTGACGGCCGACCTCACGGAGCCGGGCGCAGTCCTCGTCCACGGCGCCGGCCCCGAGGTCGATCTCGTGATCTCGGCCAACCTGCTGTCACAACTGCCGATTCTGCCCCTCGACGGAGCCGGGGCGACGGAATCGAGCCTTGGACGGCAGATCGTCCGGGCGCATATCGACGACCTGACGCGTCTCCGTGCCCGCGTCTGCCTCATCACGGACATCGAGCAGATCGAGGAGGACCGCGACGGCCGCGTGACCGACCGCTTCGACCTCCTCCATGAGGTGGCCCTGCCTGCCCCGGACCGAGCCTGGGTCTGGGACCTCGCGCCCTTCGGCGAGACCGCACGCCATCGCCGCCTCGTTCACCGCGTTCACGGCTATGCCGATTGGCACGCCGCCGTGGAGGCCGGCAACAGCTCCTGAACGCGAGAAGCCGCCCCGGGGAGGGGGCGGCTCTCAGAGCGGCGCGGCTTACTCGGTGACGGGTGCGGAGTCGTCGGCGCCCATGACACCGGGTTCGGCGCCGTCCGTCCCCTCGAAGCGGGCGCGGCGGCGGCGGCGTGGCTTGGGCGCGGCCGAAGCCTCGTCGGTCCCGGTTTGGACCGGAGCCTGCGGCGTGGTCTCCTCGGTGACCCGAGCCTCGACGGGGCGCTCGACGAGAGCGGGCCGGGGCGGCGTCATCAGGAAGGCCGGCAGACCGGCGACATCCTCGACCGGCGCGCGCTCGATCTCCTCGCGGCGCCGGCTCCGCCGCGGCGGCGCGTCGGCCGGGCGACGGGCTTCCGAAGGCTGGAAGTCCTGGCGCGATACCTCCTGGCGAACCGGTTCCTGGCGGTTGACGTCCTGCCGATGGGTCTCTTGCCTGACGGGCTCATGACGCGGAGCCTCGTCGCGCGCGACTTCCTGCGAAGCCTCACCCCCGCGATTGTTCTCGAACCGCGGCCCGTTGTTGCGCCGTCCGTATTCCTGCCGGGGTTGTTCTTGGCGGGACTGTTCCTGGCGCGGCTGTTCCTGGCGATCCCGATCCTGGCGCGGCTGGTCCTGACGGCTGTAGTCCGGCCGCTGGTAGTCCTGACGCGAAGGATCTTGCCGAGGAGTATCCTGCCGCGAAGCGTCCTGACGATTGTAATCCTGACGTTGGCCATCCTGCCGGGGACCGTCCTGGCGCTGATTGTCGAAGCGCTGGGGCCGCTCGTTGCGATTGTTGAAGCGGTCGCGCCGATCGTTGCGGTCGTTGCGGTTCTGGCGGTTGTCGGCCCCGCCATCCTGACGCGTGTTCTCATGGCGCTGGCCGTCCTGACGCCCCTCGTAGGCCGGCGGCTGGTAGGCGGGCTGGGGCTGCTGACCCGGATCGCTGTAATCGTCGTTGTAGGATTGGGCGGCGTAGCCGAGTGGTGCACCCTGATCGTCGCCGCCATCCTCGTCGCCGTCATCGTCGAACCCGTTGCGGGCATAGCCGCCGGCCTGCTGCCGGTTCTGCTCCTGCGCGCCGGATATGATGCGGAAATAATGCTCGCCGTGCTGGAAATAATTCTCCGCCGCAACGGGATCGCCGCTCGCCTGGGCGTCGCGCGCCAGTTGAGCGTACTTGTCGGCGATATGCTGGGCCGTGCCGCGAATCTTGACGTCGGGACCGTTCGATTCGTAGGAGCGCGTCAGCGGATTGGGACCTTTGGGGCGGTTGCGACCGCGCACCCGTCTGTTCTGGTTTGGTCTCATCGGTCTCGATTGACCCTCGTTGGTACAGGAGCGTCTGGTGAGGCGGTCCGGGACCCGGCGGTCCTGAGCCGAAGTCCGGCTCGGCCATGGTGACCCGGTGAAGGGTGCCGCGTGGTCCAGTGAGTCAGGTCCGCGATCGGAATCGGAATACGCCGTGCTTGCCGTCTGTCCCGGTCCACCGAGGCTCGCGCTCGCGTTCAGGCGCTCTTCGGTTTTCAGGCTCGAAGTGACCAAGCTCCAGCGCGTCGTTTCGTTGCACGCCAGCTTGATCGCGGGGAGATCGACGAGGAACGTCGCGGACCGGAAGTCGGCACCATTCCTACCACGACCCGTCCCGACGGATCGTTTTTTCGATCTGACTGAGAGCCTAGCCGGTCGTAGGGGCGGCAACAAGCATTTTTTCGCGCCACCCCCGGTTGTTCACCCCGATTCTGCGCAAGGAGTCGTGATCAGGCCTCTATGAAGGCGACCACGCGGGCGTGCCCGGCGAGATCGTGGGTGGTGCCGCCCTCCGCGAGGCCGACCTCACGGCCCAGAGCGCGCACGGCGGCCGCCTGGTCGTGGCCGACCTCGAACACGAGGCTTCCACCGGCTGCCAGCCGCACCGGCCCCTCCGCCACCTCGGCCAGGATGCGCCGGTAGGCGTCGAGGCCGTCGGCACCGCCGTCCAGCGCCGCCGCCGGATCGTGGAGCCGGACCTCGTCGGCGAGCGTCGCGATGATGGCAGCGGGGATGTAGGGCGGGTTGGAAACGATGAGATCGAACGCGCCCGTGAGGCCCGCGCTCCAGTCGGCGCGGACGAAGGCGGCCCGATCGCCGACCCCGTTGGCCTTGGCATTCCTGCGCGCCTGGACCAGGGCCCCCGCCGAACGGTCGAGGCCGATGCCGTAGGCGCGGGGCCGCTCGGACAGGAGAGCCACGAGGATGCAGCCCGAGCCGGTGCCGAGGTCGAGGATGCGCAAGGGACTGGATCGGTCGGGATGGCGGGCGAGCGCCGCCTCCACCAGCGTCTCCGTGTCGGCGCGGGGCACCAGGGTGTCGGGAGCCAGCCCGAAGGACAGACCCCAGAACTCCCAGGCGCCGACGATTCGCGCCACGGGCTCACCGGCGAGGCGTCGGTTGAGAGCCTCGGAAAGGCTGGCCGCGCCGGAGGGGCCGATGGGTTCGGAGCCACCCAGGATGAGTTCCGTACCCGTGAGGCGGAGGATGTCGAGGACGAGGAAACGCGCGTCGTTGTCACCGATTCCGCCTTCCGCGAGGCACCGGGTGACGTGCCGCAGGGCTTCCGCGCGGGGCGTGGCAGCGATGAGCGCCATCGCCGGCTCAGGCCATCCCCTCGGCCGCCAGGAGTTCGGCCTGATGCTCGGTCACGAGGGCGTCGATCAACTCGTCGAGGGCCACGCCTGCCAACACCTCCTCGAGCTTGTAGAGGGTGAGGTTGATGCGGTGGTCGGTCACCCGCGCCTGCGGGAAGTTGTAGGTGCGGATGCGTTCGGAGCGGTCGCCCGAGCCGACCTGAGACTTGCGGTCGGCGGCGCGCACGGCATCCTTCGCCGTACGCTCGGCATCGTAGAGCTTCGACCGGAGCAGCGACATCGCCCGCGCGCGGTTCTTGTGCTGCGAGCGCTCCTCCTGGACGAAGATCACGATACCGGACGGCAAGTGGGTGATGCGGATGGCCGATTCCGTCTTGTTGACGTGCTGGCCGCCGGCGCCCTGGGACCGCATGGTGTCGATCTTCAGGTCGGCATCGTTGATGACGATATCGACTTCCTCGGCCTCCGGCAGCACCGCCACGGTGGCGGCGGAGGTGTGGATCCGGCCTTGCGTCTCCGTGTCGGGCACGCGCTGCACCCGGTGGGCGCCGCTCTCGAACTTGAGGCGGGCGAACACGCCCTTGCCCTTCACTTCGGCGATGACCTCGCGGTAGCCACCCACGGTGCCCTCGCTCTCGGAGATCACCTCGACCTTCCAGCCCTTGGCGTCGGCGTAGCGGCCGTACATCCGGAACAGGTCGCCGGCGAACAGGGCCGCCTCGTCGCCGCCGGTGCCCGCGCGGATTTCGAGGATGGCGGATTTCTCGTCGGCCGAGTCCTTCGGCAGCAGAATGAGCTGCAGGGCTCGGTGCGCCGCCTCCAATCCGGCTTCCGCCTCGGGCTTCTCGTCGGCGGCGAGCGCCCGCATCTCGGAATCGCTGCCCGGCTCGTCCATGAGCGCCTGGATGTCGGCGAGGTTGGAGGCGGCGGCCCGGTAGGCGTGGATCGCCGCGACGACGCCCTCCAGCTCCGACAATTCGCGGGACAGCTGAACGAAGGTCTCGGAATCGGCCGAGCCAGCGCTGAGGGTCGCAGTGACGATGTCGTGGCGCGTCAGGATGGCGTCGAGACGGTCGGAGGGAATGGGGGTCATCGCCCGTGGGGTACTCTCAGCAGTGATTCGGGTTGGCGTCTTGGTCGTTCCAGCGGGTGCAGGCCCGCTAGATAGGAACGCCGTGCGCCTTGGCGAAGGCGCTCAGCGCCGGCCGCAGGGTGGCACCGTCTCCGGCGCGAGCCATCTCGGCATCGATGACGGCGGCGATCGCGGCGACGTCGAGCCCCAGCACCATGGCCTTCACCGGGCCGATGGCGGCCGGCGACATGGACAGGTGCCGGAAGCCGAGTCCGATGAGAGCCATGGCCTCCAGGGGCTTACCGCCGATCTCGCCGCAGACGGTGGCCGGGCAGCCGGCCGCGGCCGCGCGTTCGGCGATGAGCCGGAAGGCGCGCAGGGCCGGCACGCTCAGGGTGTCGAAGCGGCCGGCGACCCGGCGATTTTCGCGGTCCACGGCGAAGAGGAACTGCATCAGGTCGTTGGAGCCCACCGACAGGAAGTCGGCGGCCCGCGCGATCTCGTCGATCTGGAACAGGAGCGAGGGCACCTCGACCATCACGCCGAGACGGCAATCGCTCGGCAGCGGGTGCCCGTGGCGGCGCAGATGCGCCTTCTCGCGCTCGACGATGGCCTTGGCGCGGGTGAACTCGTCCACCGTCGCCACCATGGGGAACATGATCTTGAGGGGCCGCCCGCCTGCGGCTCGTAGGAGCGCACGCAGCTGCACCCGCAGCAGCGCCGGCCGGTCGAGACCGATGCGGATCGCCCGCCAGCCGAGTGCCGGGTTCTCTTCCTCCAGCGCCGGCATGTACGGCAGGATCTTGTCGCCACCGATGTCGAGGGTGCGGATCGTCACCGGCAGGTCGCCGGTGGCGGCGAACACCGCCTCGTACAACGTCTGCTGCTCGGCCGCCGACGGCATGCGCTGGGCGACCATGAACTGCAGCTCGGTCCGGAACAGCCCGATGCCGTCGGCCCCCGTCTCGGCGAGATGGGTGAGGTCGATGAGAAGTCCGGCATTGAGCTGCAGGCCGATGGCGACCCCGTCGCGGGTCACCGCGGGAAGGTCGCGCAGGGCGCGGTACTGCTCCTGCCGCTTGGCGCGCACACGCACCATTTCGCCGTAGGCCGCCTCGATCTCCGGGCCGGGTCGGACCTGGATCTCGCCCGTGGCGCCGTCGACGATGATGGCGTCGCCCGCGTCGCAGAGCGCCGTGGCGTTGGCGATCTCGCCCACCGCCGGAATACCGAGCGCCCGGGCCACGATGGCGATGTGACTGGTGGGACCGCCTTCCTCCAGCACGACCCCGCGCAGGGCCGTCCGGTCGTAGTCGAGCAAGGCCGCCGGCCCCATGGAGCGGGCGACGAGGATCGCGTTCTCGGGCAGCACGCGCGGGCTGCCGTTGCCCTCGGCGCCGATGAGGGTACGCAGGAGCCGGTTGGCGAGGTCGTCGAGGTCGTGCAGGCGGTCGCGGAGGTACGGGTCGCTCTGGCGCATCATCCGGGCGCGGTTGTCCGACTGGACGCGCTCGACGGCGGCCTCCGCCGTCAGGCCCGAAATCACGGCCTCGCGCATCCGGCGCAGCCAGCCCTTGTCGTGGGCGAACATCCGTACGGTCTCGAGGACCTCGCGCGATTCGCCCGTGCCGATGCTGTCGCCGCGCTCCACGAGATCGTCGATGGCCGAGCGGACCTCGCCGATGGCGAGTTCGAGGCGCTCGACCTCGCGATCGACGTTCTCGGCGATGAGCTGCTTCACGACGATGCGCGGCTCGTGCAGCACCACGTGCCCGAGGCCGATGCCGTCGGCCAGCGCCACGCCGCGCTGGCTCACGGCGCGCCGCGCCACGGGCCCGGTGCCGGGTGCGAGCGCCTGGAGTTCGCCCGACGCGATCATTTCGGCCAGCACCATGGCGGTGGTCTGGAGCGCCTCGATCTCCTCCTCGGAATAGACCCGGTAGGTCTTGTTCTGGACCACGAGCACGCCGAGGGTGTTGCCCGCGCGGAGCAGCGGCACGCCGAGGAACGCGTGGTAGGCCTCCTCGCCCGTCTCCGGCCGATAGGAGAACGACGGATGCGACTGGGCGTCGGAGAGCGAGAGCGGCTCCGCGGTCTTGGCGATGAGGCCCACGAGACCTTCGTCCGAACGCATCCGCGTCAGGTGAACCGCCTCGCGGTTCAGCCCTTCGGTGGCGAACAGTTCAAGGGTGTTGTCGTCGCTCAGCACATAGACCGAGCAGACCTCCGCGATGACGTTGGCCGCGATCAGAGTAACGATCCGGTCGAGACGTGCCTGTGGACTGACCGGCTCCGCCATCGCTTCGCGGAGGCGGCGCAGCAGCAGGCGCGGGCCTCCGGGCGCAGCGGGCATGGTCTCCTCGATCCGGCTTCGGCTAACGCGGCATCACGCGCAAGATTCGTGCGCGTGGCGAGCGCGCCTGTTCAGGCCTGGTCGAGGCCGTATAGCGAGTGGAGCGTGCGCACGGCAAGCTCCGTATAGGCGGAGTCGATCAACACGGAGAACTTGATCTCGGACGTGGTGATCGCCCGAATGTTGATGCCCTTCTCGGCGAGCGCCCGGAACGCCTTGGCGGCGACGCCCGCGTGGCTGCGCATGCCCACACCGATGGCCGACACCTTGACCACGTCCGTGGCGCCCTCGATCTGGGCGAACTCGATGAGCCCGCTCTGCGCATCGAGGATTTTTCTGGCACGGTCGTAGTCGGCCGACGGGACCGTGAAGGTCATGTCCGTCGTGGACTGATCGCCCGACACGGTCTGGATGATCATGTCGACGTTGATGTTGGCGTCCGCCAGGGGGCCGAAGATGGCTGCGGCGATGCCGGGGCTGTCCTTGACCTGGCGCAGGGTGATCTGCGCCTCATCCTTCGAGAAGGCGATCCCGGTGATGATCTGCTGTTCCATGGTCTCGTCCTCGTCGCAGATGAGGGTTCCGGGGCGTGCGTTGTCCGGCGGGTCGAAGCTCGATCGCACCGTGGTCGGCACCCGGTGCACCATGGCGAGCTCGACGGAGCGGACCTGGAGCACCTTGGCGCCCAGCGAGGCCATCTCCAGCATCTCCTCGAAGGTCACGCGCTCCATCCGCTTGGCCTTCTGCACCACCCGCGGGTCGGTGGTGTAGACGCCGTCAACGTCCGTGTAGATGTCGCAGCGCTCTGCCCCGATGGCGGCCGCGATGGCCACCGCGCTGGTGTCGGAGCCGCCCCGGCCGAGGGTCGTGACCCGGCCCGTTGCCTCGTGCATGCCCTGGAAACCGGCGATGACCGCAACCTCGCCGCGCTTGAACCCGGCATCGAGGCGTGCGCCGTCGATGCCCTCGATACGGGCCGAGCCGTGGGCGTCGGAGGTGAGGATCGGGATCTGCCAGCCCTGCCACGAGCGGGCGGCGATGCCGGCCTTGCGGAGCGCGATGGCCAGCAGTCCGGCGGTGACGAGTTCGCCCGACGCCACCACGGCGTCGTACTCGGCCTCGTCGTAGATCGCGTTCGCGTCCTTGACCCAGGCGACGAGCTCGTTGGTCTTGCCCGACATGGCCGAGACCACCACGGCGACCTCGTAGCCGGCCGCGACCTCGCGGGCGACGTGGGCCGCCACGTTGCGGATGCGCTCGACCGTGGCGACGGACGTGCCGCCGAACTTCATCACCAAACGGGGCATGCAGCGTCCGCGCTGATTCTCGGGGAAAGGGACCGTGGTTCGGGCAGGCCGATGGTCGCCCGCGTCGCTCCGCGGCTGTACCGGACAGGGCTTCGGCGGGTACAAGGGCAACCCGAGCGTGTCAACAATCGGGGCCTTTGGGCCGTGACCCATCCCCGGGACTGTTGTCCCCCGCCTCTTGCGCCCAATCAGACGGACCCGATGACCGGACCCACCTCTTCCTCCATCGACCGCGACGAGGTCGCCCGCTTCGAGGCCATCGCGGCGACGTGGTGGGACCCGGCTGGCCCCATGCGGGTGCTGCACCGCTTCAACCCCGTGCGGCTGGCCTATATCCGCGACGCCGCCTGCCGGCATTTCGGCCGAGACCCGAAGGCGCCGTTTCCGCTGGCCGGCCTCACCCTCGTCGATGTCGGCTGCGGCGGCGGCGTCCTGTCCGAGCCCCTGGCGCGGCTCGGCGCCCGGGTGACCGGCCTCGATCCGGCGCCCACCAACGTCAAGGTCGCGCAGGCGCACGCCGATGCCGCCGGGGTCAGCGTCGATTACCGGGCACGCACCATCGAGGACGTCGTCGCGGGGGATGAGCGGTTCGACATCGTCCTCGCCATGGAGGTGGTGGAGCACGTGGTCGACATGCCGGCCTTCGTCGCCACCGCCTGCCGGGCGGTGAAGCCCGGCGGCCTTCTGTTCTCGGCCACCCTCAACCGGACGCTGCGCTCCTACGCCCTGGCCATCGTCGGCGCCGAGTACGTCCTCGGCTGGCTGCCGAAGGGCACCCACGACTGGGACAAGTTCGTGAAACCCCACGAACTCATCGGCGCCGTGGAAGCCGGCGGCCTCTCGGTCACCGACACGACCGGGGTGGTGTTCAACCCGCTGGACGGCTCCTGGCGGGCGAGCCGCGACACGGCGGTGAATTACATGATCGCGGCGCGCCGGGCCTGAACCCGCGACGGCCTCCCGCCGTTGACCGGGCGAACCCGGAGGCCGCCATGCTCGAGAAGATTCCCCACGCCGTCGGCGAGGCCCTGTCCGGTCTCAAGGCCGGCCTTGAGGCCACAACCTATTACGCCGAGTTCGCCGAGACGCCCGCGACCGTGCGGCTGACAAGCCCGGCCTTCGCCGAGGGCGCGCCGATCCCCGCCCGATTCACCGAGGACGGCGAGAAGACCTCGCCGCCGCTCGCCTGGGACACTCTGCCCCCCGGCACCGTCCGGGTCGTTCTCATCGTCGAGGATGCGGGCAGCCCGACCCCGCGTCCCCTCGTCCACCTCATCGCCTGGAACTTGATGCCGGAGGCCGGCCCCCTGGCCGAGGGGGCGCTGCCGAGCCCCGGTGGGGCGCACCAGTCCCAGGATCTCGGCAAGAACAGCTTCCTGCAAGACCAGTGGCTGCCGCCCGATCCGCCCAACGGTCACGGGCCGCACGAATATCTGTTCCAGATCTACGCCCTCGACGCACCGCTCGCCCTCGACGTTTCGCCGGGGCGCAGCGCCGTGGTCGAAGCGATGCGCGGGCACGTGCTCGCCAAGGGCCGCCTGACCGGCACCTACGCCCGGACCTGAATCGTCTTTAGGAGTTGCGCCGGTCCGCGCACCCGGTGCATGGCCGCTCCAGAACCGGGACGGAGCGTTTCGATGAAGGCCTTGCTGTGCACCCGCCTCGGCGGCCCCGACGACCTCTCCCTCGAGGACATCGCCGATCCGGTGGCGGGACCTGGCGAGGCCGTGGTCCGCATCACGCTGGCGGCCCTGAACTTCTTCGACACCCTCATCATCGCCGGGCGCTACCAGGTGAAGCCGGACCTGCCGTTTTCGCCGGGCGGCGAGGCTTCCGGCGTGATCGAAGACCTCGGACCGGACGTGACGGGTTTTGCGGTGGGTGACCGCGTCATCGTCCACCAGAAGTTCGGGACGTGCCGAGAGCGCATCGCCGTTTCGACTCGACACCTCACGCCGATCCCCGGTGAGGTTTCCGACGAGCAGGCCGCCGGGCTGACCATCACGTACGGCACGTCCCTCCACGCCCTGCGCGACCGGGCCAATCTCCAGCCCGGCGAGACCCTGGCGGTGCTGGGCGCATCGGGCGGTGTCGGCATCGCGGCGGTGGAACTCGGCGCCGTCATGGGCGCGCACGTCATCGCCTGCGCCTCATCAGCCGAAAAACTCGCCGTGGCCCGCGCCCACGGGGCGACGCTGGAGGTGGATTACGCCGCCGACAACCTGCGCGAGGCCCTGCGGGCCCTGACCGAGGGACGGGGTGTCGACGTGATCTACGATCCCATCGGCGGCGACTACGCCGAACCGGCCCTGCGCTCGCTCGGCTGGAAGGGGCGCTACCTCGTCATCGGGTTTGCCGCCGGCGACATCCCACGCATCCCGCTCAACCTCGCCCTCCTCAAGGGCATCGACATCCAGGGCGTGCACTGGGGCGTGTTCGTCGAGCGCGAGCCCGAGGCGCACGCGGAGAACCAGCGACAGCTTCTGGCCTGGGTCGCGGAAGGGCGCCTCACCGCCAAGGTCCACGGGGTCTATCCCCTCGCCGACTATGCCGAGGCGCTCGGCATCCTCAAGCGGCGCGAGGCCGTGGGGAAGGTGCTCCTGCGGCCGTGAGCGCCTTTCCCGCGGGGCCCGCCTCAGAGCAGGCCCAGGCCTTTGGCCAGCGCCACGAGGTCGTGCTGGGGCCGGGCGCCGATGTGCTGGATCACCTCCGCCGCAGCCAGCGCTCCGAGGCGGGCGCTCGTGGCGTGGTCGAGGCCGCGCGCGTGGCCGGCGAGGAAGCCAGCGGCGAACAGGTCGCCCGCGCCCGTGGTGTCCACGAGTTCGTGGACCGGGGAGGCTTCGACGCTTCGGATCTCGCCGCCCTTCACCACCATGGCGCCGTCGGCCGAGCGGGTGACGAGGCCGAGGAGGTGCTTGCCGCGCGCATCGCGCTCGTCACGGAGCGCCCGCAGGGCGACCTCGGCGTCTTCGGTCTCGTACAAGCTCTTCAGCTCGCCGATATTGGCGAACAGGATGTCGATGCTGCCGTCGCGGATGAGGCCCAGGAACTCCTCGCGATAGCGGCCGACGCAGAACGCGTCCGACAGGGTCAGCGCCACGGCGTTGCCGGCGGCGTGGGCGATCTGGACCGCCTTGCGGAACGCGTCCTTGGCGGCCGGCGGGTCCCACAGGTAGCCTTCGAGGTAGGTGACGCGGGCGCTGCGCACGGTGGCCTCGTCCACATCGGCCGGGGATAGGTTCTGGCAGGCGCCAAGATACGTGTTCATGGTGCGCTCGCCGTCGGGCGTCACCAGGATGAAGCAGCGCGCCGTCGCCGGACCGTCCGTGGCGGCGGGGACGGCGAAGCGCACGCCCGTGGCCTTGAGGTCGTGGGCGTAGAGGCCGCCGAGCTCGTCGTCGCGGACCTTGCCGATGAAGCCGGTCTTGGCGCCGAGCAGCGCCGCGCCGACGGCCGTGTTGGCGCCGGAGCCCCCCGAGACGACGGTGGCCGGCCCCATGGCATCGTACAGGGCCTCGGCCCGCGCCTCGTCGATGAGCTGCATCGCGCCCTTGGGCACGCCCTGCGCGGCGAGGAAGTCCTCGTCGGCCCTGGCGATGAGGTCGACGATGGCGTTGCCGAGGACGAGGAGGTCGAGGGAATCGGGCATCAAACCGTCCAGTCTGGCTGGGGGAGGGGATCGGCCGGGCTGTGGCACCCTCTCCCGTAAGGGTCAAGCAACGTGAGGACCGAGGACTACTGGAGCGCCTTCACCTCGCATTGCGCATAATCGGAGGCGGCCTTCACGTAGGCGTTCAGGCCTTTCACGTAGGCTTCGGCCAGGGGGCGATAGACGGCGATCTGGGCGTTGTAGGCCTTGATGGCGTCATTGTAGGTGTAGGCCTCCCAGCCGGGACAGCCGCCCTTGGCGTCGAGGCAGGCCGGCTTGTTGGGAGAAGCGGGCTTGACCGGCCGCGCCGTCGCGGGCGGAACCTCGGCGCGGGGGCATTCGGCCCGGGCCGCGCCGACGGCGAGGAGGCAGGCGGCGCCCGTCGCCAGGAATGTCTTGATCATCGCGTCCTCCGAAAGGCCATCGCGAAAACCTCTTGGGCGAGGCCGGGCGCCGCTGCAAGCCGCGTTCAGCGGGCGGCGACAGCCTCCCGGGGCCGGCCCTGCGCCGCGTGGGGCGCAGTTGCTTTCGCGCCCGTCTTCCGACCTTTGCCCGTGCCGTACCGGTCCCAGGCGAGGCGCGCGGCGTTTACGAGCGGCAGGGTCAGCCCGAGGGCCAGCACCCACCAGGCCGGGCGGATCATGTCGGGGAAGGCGAGGTTGGCCTGAAGCACACGGTCGGCCGGGATGCCGCTGGCGACGCCGTACCATGCCGCTTCCAGCCCGGCGGTGACGAAGGCCACAACGACGGCGAGGCCGAGGAGGGTCAGGGGATTGGTCGGCCAGCGGAAGCGCTGAAGGGCGCGCCAGCCCATGAGGAGCAGGAAGCCGCCGGTCCAGAACACCGGGTCGGAGACGTCGATCTTGGCCTGGAGGAAGTAGTGGACCAAGCCGAGCACCGCGATGGTGTAGACCGCCTTGTGCAGGCGCGGCCACGCCTTGCCGAGGCGCCGGATCATCCCGTCCGTCGAGGTCACGCCGAGAACCACGAGACCGATCAGCGCGACGAAGCCGATGGTGAGGTAGATGCGTGAAACGATCTCGGAGACGACCTTCGTCAGCACGAAATTCTGATCGACCACGTAGAGCCCGAGGTGGATCAGCGCGTAGGCCAGCACCGTCAGCCCCAGCATCCGCCGCACCAGGATGAGCTTCGGAAAATTCGCGATCCGCCGCAGGGGCGTGACGGCGAGCGACAACAGGAGGAAGCGCACGGCCCATTCGCCTGTGCCGTGCAGGAGCGCCGTGATCGGCTTGGCGCCGAGCGCGTCCGCCGCGTAGGCGCCGGCGAGCCAGAGGCCCGGTGCCAGGGCAAACAGGAAGACGCCGAGCTTGAGGCCGGAGAGGCGGCCGGCGCGGTCGCGCCAGGGCGCGGAGAAAGCGGGCAGGGCAGGCATGGTGTGTCCGAATGCGGCGATCGGTCGACGCCGTCTCTGCCGTATCTACGTGCCGGGGCGGGCCGAAGTTACGGTGGGCGACGTGCGGTCGCACACGCGGGGTTCGCGATCCGGTGTTGCCCCAGGGCGATGCGGCGCCCGGCGCCGTGCTGTATGCCGGGCGGGAAAGCCGGTCCCCGTCGTAAAGCAGCCCGCATGTCCGCATCGAAGCCGTCCCCCGACTCCCTCGACAGCCTCACGGCCGAGGGCGCCCAGCACGAACACGCGGCCCTCTCCGAAAAGATCGCCGAGGCCGACCGGCTCTATCATCAGGAGGACGCCCCCGAGATCTCGGACGGCGAGTACGACGCCCTGCGCCGTCGCCTGGAGGAGATCGAGGCTCGGTTTCCCGATCTCGCCGGTACGGGGGCGGCGAGCCTGTCGGTGGGCGCCAAGCCGTCCGAAAAATTCGCCAAGGTCCGGCATGCCGTGCCCATGCTGTCGCTCGGCAACGCCTTCGCGGAGGCGGAGGTCGAGGAGTTCGTCGCCCGGGTGCGCCGGTTCCTGAATTGGCCGGAAGCCGAGCCGCTGGCCTTCACCGCCGAGCCGAAGATCGACGGGCTGTCCCTGTCGCTCCGCTACGAGGGTGGCCGCCTCGTCACCGCCGCGACCCGGGGCGACGGCGAGACGGGCGAGGACGTGACGCGCAATGCCCGCGTGGTGGACAGCATCCCCGAGACCCTGTCCGGCGACGACGTGCCGGAGATCTGCGAGGTGCGCGGCGAGGTCTACCTCTCGCACGCGGATTTCGCTGCCATCAACGCGCGCCAGGAGGCCGCCGGCAAGGCCCTGTTCGCCAATCCGCGCAACGCGGCCGCCGGCTCCCTGCGCCAGCTCGATCCCGAGATCACCCGCTCGCGGCCGCTCAAGTTCTTCGCCTACGCCTGGGGGGACATGTCGGCCGTGCCCGAGGAGACCCAGTACGGGATGATCCAGGCGTTCCGGCGCTGGGGCCTGCCCGTCAACGATCGCACGGAACGCTGCACCGACGCAGCGGCGATGATCGCCCATTACCGCGGCATCGAGGCCGAGCGGGCGGACCTCGGCTACGATATCGACGGCGTCGTCTACAAGGTCGACAGCCTCGCCCTGCAGCGGCGCCTCGGCTTCGTCTCGCGCTCGCCGCGCTGGGCGCTGGCCCACAAGTTCGCCGCCCAGAAGGCGCTCACGGTCTTGGAGGACATCGAGATCAATGTCGGTCGTACGGGCTCGCTCAATCCCCTGGCCAAGCTCCGTCCGGTGACGGTGGGCGGCGTCGTCGTGTCGAACGCGACGCTGCACAACGAGGGCTACGTCCAGGGGGTCGGCGGTGACGGCGAGCCGATCCGCGACGGCCGCGACATCCGCGTCGGCGATACCGTGGTGGTGCAGCGGGCCGGAGACGTGATCCCCAAGGTCATGGATGTGGTCCTCGACAAGCGCCCGGTGGATTCGAAGCCCTTCGTCTTCCCCGACTTCTGCCCCGCCTGCGACAGCCGCGCGATCCGCGAGATCAACCCGCGCACGGGCAAGCCGGACGCCGTGCGCCGCTGCACAGGCGGACTGATCTGCCCGGCGCAAGGAGTGGAGCGCCTGAAGCACTTCGTCTCGCGCAACGGCTTCGATCTCGAAGGCTTCGGGCAAACCTACATCGAGGTGCTGTTCGAGGCTCGTGTGATCAAGCAGCCGGCCGACCTGTTCCGCCTCGATTTCGAGGAGCTGAAATCCGCCATCGTCGCGCGCCGCGAGGCCCTGTCCGCCGAGCGCCGGGCCGAGGGCGCGCCGGCGCCGAAGAAGCCGACGAAGAAGAAGGGCGAGGAGGAGGACAAGGCGATCCACAACCTGCTCGCCGCCGTCGAGGACCGTCGCCGCCTGCCGCTCAACCGCTTCCTGTTCGCCCTGGGGATTCCCGATATCGGGGAGTCGACGGCGAAAGCCCTGGCGAAGCGCTTTCCCGATATGGCCGCCCTGATGGCCGGGGTCGCCGCTGCCGCCGAGGCCCAGGCCGGACCGGACTGGATCGAACTCTCCTCCCTCTCGCGCATCGGTCCGACGACCCGGGACCGCCTGCTGGAGGTCGGTTACCCGCGCGAGGTCTCCGAGGTAGAGGAGGACGAGGCCACAGCCGAGCCCGTTCAGGCGGCCGGCCGCATCCGCCTCACCGCGCCCCAGCGCGCGAGCCTGCTCGCCCATTACGGCGATGCCGATGCCGCTGCCGGTGGGATCGCGCGGGCGGCGTCCCAGCGCCCCGGCGATGCCTACCGCCACTTCGCCGACGACGGCGAGATCGGACCGGTCGCCACGGATTCGCTGATCGCGTTCTTCAACGAGCCGCACAACGACGCGGCCGTCCGGGCGCTGCTCGAAGCGGTCACCACGGAGCCCATGGCCGCGCCCATGGCCGCGACGGCGTTCGCCGGCAAGACCGTGGTGTTCACCGGCTCCCTGGAGCGCATGACCCGCTCCGAGGCCAAGGCCACGGCCGAGCGCCTCGGCGCCAAGGTCTCGGGCTCCGTCTCGGCCAAGACCGACCTCGTGGTCGCCGGCCCGGGCGCAGGCTCGAAGCTCAAGGACGCCGAGAAGCACGGCGTCGAGGTCGTGAGCGAGGAGGCCTGGCTCGCCCTCGTGGCCGGCGCTTGAGGTGGATTTTCGCTGAGCGTAGAGGAGACGGGCCACCCGCGGACATCCATGCAAAACATCGTGGCCCTCGACTTCGAAACTGCCAACGAGCGGCGCGACAGCGCCTGCGCCGTCGGTCTCGCCTGGATCGCGGACGGTGCGGTGGTGCGGCGCGAATCGCGGCTGATCCGGCCGCCGGAGCTGCGGTTCTCGCCCGGCAACATCCGGGTCCACGGCATCGTGCCGGCGGATGTGCGGACCCAGCCGACCTTTCCCGAGGTGATGGCCGAGTTCCTGCCCGATCTCGCGAGCGGTCTGGTGCTCGCCCATAATGCCGGGTTCGACATGGGCGTCCTGCGCGCGTCGCTTTCCGCCTACGGCTTGCGCCCGCCGGCTTTCTCCTACCTCTGCACCCTCCAGATCGCCCGACGGGTGTTTCCGGCGGAGGAAGGCTGCGGGCTCGGCAAGGTCGCTGCGCGCCTCGGCATCCGCTTCGAGCATCACGATGCCGGCGAGGATGCCTATGCCTGCGCCGAGATTGCCCTGGCGGCCGTGCGCCGGACGGGGGCGCCCGATGTCTTCGGCTTGTCCCGCGCCATCCGGCTGCCGGTCACGACGGTTCCGGAGGGACCGGATCGTGCCATGCCGCCGCGCACCGTTCCGGGGGGGCTGGCGGACCGTACCGGCTTGGGGCTGCGACCGGTACAGACGCTCAGCTTCGCCGTGAAGGGCCGGCGCGGCGACCGCTACGCCGTCACCCTGGAGGAGCGGGCGACGGGCCTGCGCCTGCGCTGCACCTGCATGGCCGGGCGCTACGGCACGCACTGCCGCCATGTCGCGGCCCTGCTCGATGGCGACATCACCGATCTGCTGTCCGGCAACCACGACGACGTCGAGCGCCTGCGCCTGCGGATGGAAGCGGCCGCCGAGTCCTGACCGCTCACGAGCGCTCGAGGCGGGCCGTCAGCCTGCGCACCGTCACCCGTCGCACGAAGCGCGGGCCGGCGAGCAGGCGTTCGCGGCGGACGAGGTCGCCGGGACGGGGCGCACCGACGCCGATGACGCCCTCGCCCCGGGCGGCGAGGCGGGCCGGCAGGCCCGTATGCGGGCGGCGCAGGCGAGCCAGGGTCACGTCGGGCCGGGCGGTGCCGATGAAGCGGTCGAGGATGCGGATCCAGCCCTCCGCCGGCACGTCGCCCGCCTCCAGGCACAGCACCCATTCGCGCCGCGCCGCCTTGGCACCCGCGGACCACGCCGAACCACCACGTGGGCGCAGGACGAGCTTGGCCCCCGTGGCCTCGGCGACGGTGTCCATGGCCGCGCTGTGGCTCGGTGCGATGATGACCGCGTCGCCGACGAGTCCGGCGGCGACGCCGGCCACGAGGGCGCCGAGGGTATCGGCGAGACGGTCGACCGCATCGGGATCGGCCGGCCGTGCCACATGGATCAAAGCGGAGATCATGCTCGCGCATACCGTATTTTCGCGCCGACTGAAGCCGTTCACCCGCCAGGTTTCCTGCCCGGATTGCGGAGCCTGAGACCCAGACGATGCTTTGCCCGCATTATGTGCAGCGCCTTCTCATTCTGTTCATGATATGTTCGACAAGGCGACGTGTTGCGAAGGAAGGCTATGGAGCGGGAACCGTCGGACAAAGATGCATCGGACGTCCCGCGTCGCCTCTCCGCTACGACGCGCCCGAGCGACACCCGGCGCGGGCGCGGTGCGACGGCCAACCCGGACGGGCGTTTCGAGGCGACGCGGCGCGAGATCTTCGACGATGGCTGGGAGATGGATGCTCCGGTCCGTTTGCGCACGGAGGTGACGGCGGAGCGTGCCCGCACGATCATTACCCGCAACACCTCCCCCGACATTTCCTTCGACCGATCAATCAACCCCTATCGCGGCTGCGAGCACGGTTGCGTCTACTGTTTCGCCCGGCCCAATCACGCCTATGTCGGCCTGTCGCCCGGCCTCGATTTCGAGACGCGGCTGTTCCGCAAGCCGGAGGCGGCAAAACTCCTGACGGCCGAATTGTCGGCGCCGGGCTACCGGGCGGCCACCATCGCGCTGGGAACGGCGACGGACCCGTACCAGCCCATCGAGCGCGAGCACCGTCTCACCCGGGGCGTCCTCGAAGTGCTCGCGCGGTTCCGGCACCCCGTGGGAATCGTCACCAAGTCGAACCTCGTGGTGCGCGACCTCGATCTTCTGACCGACCTCGCCCGCGACGATCTCGTGAAGGTCGCCGTGTCGGTCACCACCCTCGATCCCGAGTTGGCACGCCGCCTGGAACCGCGCGCCCCGCATCCGACGAAGCGCCTGGAGGCCATCGAACGCCTGAGCGCGGCGGGAATTCCCGTCATGGTCATCGCCGCCCCGGTGATCCCGTCGCTCAACGACCACGAGATCGAGGCGATCCTCGCGGCCGCCCGCGAGCGTGGCGCACGGGAGGCGAGCCACGTGCTGCTGCGCCTGCCGCTCGAACTCGACGCCCTCGTCGACGACTGGTTCGCCGAGCACTATCCGGGGCGCCGCGCCCACGTGATGTCCCTGGTGCGCCAAGCCCGGGGCGGGCGTGCCTACGATGCGGAGTACGGCCACCGCATGGTCGGGGCCGGCCCCTACGCCGACCTCATCGTGCGCCGCATGCGCCTCGCCCGGCGCCGCCTCGGCTACCCCGAGGAGCGTCTCAAGCTCAGGACGGACCTGTTCGCCCGGCCGACGGCGCAGCTGTCGCTGTTCTGAGGGCGGAGTCGGGCGCGTCGGCGCGGGTCTCGGGCGCGTAGGCGCGAGTGAAGCTGCAGCGATGATGCGCCGAGCGTCCGAGCGCCGCCAGGCCGGCGAGATGGGTCTTGGTGCCGTAGCCGACATTGCTGTCCCAGCCATAGGCCGGGTGGCGCCGGGCGAGCGATCGCATCACCGCGTCCCGCACGGTCTTGGCGACGATGGAGGCGGCGGCGATCTGCGGCACGAGGCGGTCGCCGCCGATGACCGGACGGCAGAGGGCGACGCCCGGGATCGCGTCACGGCCATCGACCAGTACCGGGGCGTCGAGCCCGAGGCGATGGACGGCGCGCGCCATGGCGTCGAGGGTGGCGCCGCGCACGTTGATCCGGTCGACGAGGGCCCGCGACCCGGCGGCGAGCGTCACCCGGGCGTGGGCGCGGATGAGGGGCGTGAGGCGCTCGCGCTCGGCCCGCTTCAGGCGCTTCGAATCGTCGAGCGCCGCCAGGATTTCGCCCGGGAACGCTGTTGGATCGAACCACACCGCCGCCACGACCACGGGTCCGCACAGCGCCCCGCGCCCGACCTCGTCGCACCCGATCACGGCCGGATAGTCTTTCGCGAAGGCGGCGTCGAAGGGGAGCATCGGAGCGAACGCGGTGTCGGGAATGGCGCCTGACCCTGCCAGTCCGACCCGCCCGAGTCACCACGCCGGGGCGTTGGTTCCTGTGCCCAGAACCACCGTGTTGCCACGTGGGCCGGGGCGTGAGCGTGGGCCGGGCGTGCCGTGGGCCTCGGCGATGTTCCCGTAGAATTGCCGCGCGCTCTCGGCCCAGGTGTAGCGCAGGGCCTGCGCCCGGCATCGGTCGCGCGGGATGTTGAGAGCCGCGAGAGCCGCGCGACGGAGATCGTGGTCGAGCACCCCCGCATCCGTACCGCCGATGACGTCGAGGGGGCCGGTGACCGGGTAGGCCGCCACGGGCACGCCGCAGGCGAGCGCCTCGAGAAGCACGATACCGAACGTATCGGTGAGGCTCGGGAACACGAACACGTCGGCGGCGGCATAGACCGCCGCCAGGGCCGCTCCCGTGCGGGTGCCGAGGAAATGCGCGTCGGGGGCGAGCGCCGAAAGACGCGCCCGGTCCGGCCCGTCGCCCACAACCACCTTGGAGCCGGGCAGATCGAGGCTGAGGAAGGCGGCGACGTTCTTCTCGACGGCCAGGCGCCCGACGAACAGGAAGATCGGCCGGGGTAGCCCGGCGAGCGGATCAGCGTCGCTGACGTTGGGCCGGAACAGGTCGGTGTCGACCCCGCGCGTCCAGCGCATGAGGTTGGTGAAGCCCCGCGCGGACAGATCCTGTTCCAGGGACGGCGTGCTGACCATGGTGCCGTTGGCCGCGCCGTGAAACCGGCGCAGCCAGGCGTAGCTCCAGGATTCCGGCACGGGCGCACGCGCCGCGAGGTATTCGGGAAACCGCGTGTGATAGCTCGTCGTGAAGGGCCGGCGATGGCTCAGGCAGTAGCGCCGCGTCGCGTAGCCGACGGTGCCCTCCGTGGCGATGTGGACGTGGGTGGGACGTAGCCCTTCCCAGCGCCGGGCCACGGCCCCGCGCGTGGCGCAGGACAGGCGGATCTCGGGGTAGCCCGGCAGGGGCACCGAGGCGAAGTCCTCGTGGGTGAGGAACACCGTCTCGACGCCGAGCGTCGCACCGGCGGCCGCCATGTGCTCCAGTGAGCGCACGACGCCGTTGACCTGCGGGTGCCAGGCATCCGTGGCAATGAGGAGCCTCACGCGACGGCCCGGGCGCCGTCGGGCCGCTGTCCGGAACGCGCTTCATCACGGGACACCCGGGCGCGCACGAGGCTGGGATAGTGCAGCACCTCCATGGTGCCGTCGTAGTGCTCGACGATGGCAGTGCAGCTTTCCACCCAGTCGCCGGTGTTCAGGTAGGTCAGCCCGCCGATGGTGCGGTTGGCCGCGTGATGGATGTGGCCGCAGATCACCCCGTCGGCGCCAACGCGCTTGGCTTCGGCCGCGAGGAGTTCCTCGAACTTGCCGATGAAGTTCACGGCGTTCTTCACCCGGAGCTTGGCCCAGGCCGAGAGCGACCAGTAGGCGAGGCCGAGGCGCCGGCGGAGGGTGTTGAGGTGGGTGTTGATGAACAGGGCCGCCGTGTAGGCGCCGTCGCCGAGATAGGCGAGCCAGCGGGCGTGGCGCACGACCATGTCGAACTGATCGCCGTGGATCACGAGGTAGCGCTTGCCGTCCGCCGCCACGTGAACGCGCTGGTCGGCCACCTCGATACCCCCGAAGGTCATCCCGATGTAGTCGCGCAGGAACTCGTCGTGGTTGCCCGGCACGTAGACGAGGTTGGAGCCCTTGCGGACCTTGCGCAGGAGCTTCTGGACCACGTCGTTGTGGCTTTGGGGCCAGTACCACCCCGATTTGAGCTGCCAGCCATCGACGATGTCGCCAACGAGGTAGATCTCGTCGGCATCGTAATCGCGCAGGAATTCGAGCAGCAACGCCGCTTGGCAACCTTTGGTGCCGAGGTGCATGTCCGACAGGAACAGGGTTCGGACGCGGATCGTCGTCTCCGGATCTTCGCCCATGATGGTCTCCGAGCCTTGCTGCATCGGACCGAGCCAAATCGGATTCCCGTATCACTTTGATGACGCCGACTGGCCATCAGAGGCCCAAGCCGACCGTGCGGCACCGCATCGCAATCCTTTCGAAGCTATAAAATTATTTGACGTTTCGCGAAGTTTTTCGGGTTTTCCTTCCTGCGCGAAGGAAGGCATAGTCCCCTCCAAGGTGCCCCACCGGACCGCGCGGGAAATCGCGCGTCCGGAGCCCTGCGAGGTGAAGAAGGGCAGCGACATACGGGGCAGCATGGCGCCTGCACGGCCTGGGGTGGCGCGGTTCTTCGAGCGCGCCCTGGCCTGGAGAACGGCTTGAGATCGTCGGACCCGTCCACGGTTGTCCGCGCGTTTCGATGCGTCCGCGCATCGCGGCGTTGGTCTCGAACGCCCTGCAGTCCATCGACAGCTCGGCGCCTCGCTCCCGATGGGATCGGGGTTTCCGCCATAGGACGAAGCCGTCGAATTCCTTCGGGCATATTGCCTGAGGGCAAGTGGAGCGGGCCGGGTATCCGGCCGATCCGCAACCGCGTAGGAGCCTGCCCACCCGAGAGGGCGGCCCGACCGGGCCGACGTCTCGTCATCGATCCCACCCGGAAGGGCGGCCCCATCGGGCAGGCCTTCCGCCACTGAACCATCGCGTCGCACCTTCCGCGCGCACTCAACCCTGAGAACCGGAGACATTATCATGGCGGCAACGAGACGGCCGGGTCGTAACCACCTCTTCGTTCCTGGCCCGACGAACATCCCCGATCGCGTCCTGCGCGCGATGGTGGTGCAGTCCGAGGACCATCGTTCGGTGGACTTCCCCGCCCTGACGAAGCCCCTGTTCGAGGACACCAAGGCGGTGTTCGGCTCGACCAAGGGCACGATCTTCCTGTTCCCGTCCTCCGGCACGGGCATCTGGGAATCGGCTCTCTCCAACACCCTGGCGCGCGGCGACAAGGTGCTGACCTCGCGCTTCGGCCAGTTCAGCCTGCTCTGGGTCGACATGGCCGAGCGCCTCGGCCTCGACGTCATCGTGCAGGACGAGGAGTGGGGCACTGGCGCCAATCCCGAGCGGATCGGTGAGGCCCTGCGGGCCGACAAGAACCACGAGATCAAGGCCGTCATGGTCGTCCACAACGAGACCGCCACCGGCGTGACCTCGGATATCGGCGCCGTGCGCAAGGCCATCGACGCGGCCGGCCACCCGGCCCTGCTGTTCGTCGACGGCGTGTCGTCGGTCGGCTCGCTGCCCTACAAGATGGACGAGTGGGGCGTCGACTGCGCCATCGCCGGTTCCCAGAAGGGCCTGATGCTGCCCGCCGGCCTCGGCGTGATCTGCGTCAGCGACAAGGCCCTCAAGGCGGCGGAAGCCTCCGCGGGCAAGAACGACCGCCTCGCGCACGTCTACTTCGACTGGGCCGACCACCAGAAGCAGAACCCGGCCGGCTACTTCCCCTACACCCCGTCGCTGCCGCTGCTCTACGGCCTGCGCGAGGCGCTCGCCTGCCTCAACGAGGAAGGTCTCGAGAACGTCTTCCATCGCCACCACGTGCTCGGCGAGGCGACCCGCCAGGCCGTGGCGGCCTGGGGTCTCAAGACCTGCGCCAAGGAGCCCAAGTGGAACTCCGACACGGTCACCACCATCGTGGTGCCCGAGGGGATCGACGGCGCGGTGATCATCAAGCACGCCTATGTCCGCTACAACCTCGCGCTCGGCGCCGGCCTGAACAAGCTCGCCGGCAAGGTGTTCCGCATCGGTCACGTCGGCGACATGAACGAGCTGTCGCTGCTCGGCGCCATCGCGGGTGCCGAGATGGCGATGCTCGACCACGGCGTGAAGGTCACGCCCGGCTCGGGTGTGGCCGCCGCGTCGAGCTACCTGCGCGAGAACCCCCTGGCCAAGGCCTGATCTACAGGGCCTGATCCGACGAATGCCGGGGCGATCCTTCGCCCCGGCAACCCCATCGAAGACCGTGCTGCCGGCGGTTCGGCCGGATCGACCTGAGGGATTCCATGACGAAGACAATCGTGTTCCTCGACCGCGAGTCCCTCGACGCCAAGGTCCGGGAGTTCAATTTTCCGCACGACTACGTCGAGTACGATTCGACCTGGACGCCCGAGGAGATCGTCGAGCGCCTGAAGGGCGCCGAGATCGCTCTCATCAACAAGGTGCCCATGCGGGCCGACGTGCTGAAGCAGCTGCCTGACCTCAAGCTCATCGCGGTCGCGGCCACCGGCACCGACGTGGTCGACAAGGCGGCGGCCAAAGAGCTCGGCATCACCGTCGTCAACATCCGCAACTACGCCTTCAACACCGTGCCCGAGCACGTGATCGGCCTGATCTTCGCGTTGCGCCGGGCCATCGTTCCCTACGCCAATTCCGTGCGCCGGGGCGATTGGGCGAAATCCACCCAGTTCTGCTACTTCGACTACCCGATCCACGACATCGCCGGCTCGACGCTCGGCATCGTCGGCTACGGGGCGCTCGGCAAGTCCATCGCCAAGCGGGCGGAAGCGCTCGGCATGAAGGTCATCGCCTACGACGTGTTCCCGCAGGAGGGGCTCGTCGATTTCGAGACCATCCTGACCCAGTCCGACGTCATCACGTTGCACGCGCCGCTGACGCCCGAGACCCGCAACATGATCGGCCGCGAACAGCTCGCGAAGATGAAGAAGCACGCGCTCATCATCAATACCGCGCGCGGTGGCCTCGTCGACGAGGAGGCCCTCGCCCAGGCGCTCCAGAACGGCACCATCGGTGGCGCGGGCTTCGACGTGGTGGTGACCGAGCCGCCGAAGAACGGCAACATCCTGTGCGAGCTCGACCTGCCGAACCTCATCGTCACGCCGCACGTGGCCTGGGCGAGCAAGGAAGCCATGCAAATTCTGGCCGACCAGCTCGTCGACAACGTCGAGGCCTTCGTCGCGGGCAAGCCGCAGAACGTGGTCTGATCCGCATTCCCTCACCGCCGAGGGGAGGGGATTGCGTCATATCCGGCAGCGATGCAGCGACCGAGAACGCAAGAATAAACGCCAGCCGCGCCAAGCGCGGAAACGATAGGGATCAAGAACAATGAAAAAACTCCTGTTCCAATTCGATACCGATGCCGTGCCGAGCGTGTTCGACGTGGTGGTGGGCTACGATGGCGGCGCCGATCACATCACCGGTTACGGCAACGTCACGCCCGAGAACGTCGGCGCCCTGGTGGATGGCACGATCTACACCCGCGGCGGCTCCGAGAAGAAGTCCACGGCGATCTTCGTCGGCGGCGGCAGCATGGCGGCCGGCGAGGCGGTGCTGAGCGCGGTCAAGAAGCGCTTCTTCGGCCCGTTCCGCGTCTCGGTGATGCTCGATTCCAACGGCTCCAACACCACTGCCGCCGCCGGCGTCGCCCTGGTGCAGAAGGCCGCCGGGTCGCTCGAAGGCAAGAAGGCCGTGGTGCTGGCCGGCACCGGACCCGTCGGCATGCGCTCGGCGGCACTCCTGGCCCAGGAAGGTGCCAGCGTGATCCTCTGCGGCCGCTCGCTGGACAAGGCCCAGGCCGCCGCCGACCAGATCAACAAGCGCTTCAAGGTCGAGATCTCGGCCGCCGCGACGCCGGACGCCGCCTCCCGCGCCGCCATCGTCAAGGGCCAGAACCTCGTGTTCTCCGCCGGCGCCATCGGCATCGAGCTCCTGTCCGAAGCCGACTGGAAGGACGAGGCCAGCATCGAGTTCGTCGCCGATTACAACGCGCAGCCCCCGCTCGGCTTCGGCGGCATCGACGCCATGGACAAGGGCAAGGAACGCCACGGCAAGAAGGTGTTCGGGGCGCTCGGCATCGGCGGCCTGAAGCTGAAGCTTCACCGCGCCTGCGTCGGCCAGCTCTTCGACAGCACCGAGCAGGTGCTCGACGCCGAGGAGATCTACGCCCTCGCCAAGAAGATGGCCTGAGCCATGGCTGCCGACGCAACCATCCAGACCTTCCTCGACGGGCTCGCGAGTTCGGCCCCGACCCCCGGCGGCGGCGGTGCCGCCGCCATCCATGGCGCCATGGGGGCGGCGCTGCTCAGCATGGTGTGCAACCTCACCATCGGGAAGAAGAAGTACGTCGAGGTCGAGGGCGAGCTGAAGGAGATCCTGGCCAAGTCCGAGGCGCTCCGGGCCGAGTTGACGGGTATGATCGCCGACGACGTGGCGGCCTTCGACGCGGTGATGGGCGCCTACGGGCTTCCCAAGACTACGGACGAGGAGAAGGCCGCGCGGGCGGAGAAGATCCAGGCGGCCCTCAAGGTCGCCACCGACGTGCCCCTGGAATGCTGCCGCGCCTGCCGCAAGGTGATCGACCTCGCCCAGCCCGTCGCCGACAAGGGCAATCTGAACGTCATCTCCGATGCCGGGGTCGCGGTGCTGTCCGCCCATGCGGGTCTGCGCAGCGCCGCGCTCAACGTCTACGTCAACGCCAAAGGCCTGGACGATCGCGCCTTCGCGGACGCGCGTCTCCAGGAACTCGAGACCCTGCTCGGCTCGGCCGGACCGCTCAACGAGTCGATCTACGAAGTCGTCAAGGCGAAGGTGAACTGACCCCTTACGATGCGAGGCGATCGTGTCTCGCATCGCACAATAGAGAGTGGGGACTCACCCTGCACGAAACTTGCGGCCGCGACCCTAACGCCAAGGTGAGCGGCCGAGTTTCTTCAGAATCAGAAGCATTCCAACTGCCTTCAAGGCAGACTCAACGAGAATGTAAAAAAATATAAACGACAAAGGCCTTTTCGCGAAGTGAAATTTACGAGAAGGTCCGCTCCGAGGAAACGTCGAGGAGATCGCACATGGACGTTCACGAGTACCAAGCCAAGGAGTTGCTCGCTGGCTTCGGCGTGGCGGTTCCCAAGGGCGCGGTGGCCTTCAGCCCCGATCAGGCGGTCTATGCCGCCACCGAGCTCGGTGGTTCATTCTGGGCCGTGAAGGCCCAGATCCACGCCGGCGCCCGCGGTAAGGCCGGCGGGATCAAGCTGTGCCGGACCTACAACGAGGTCCGCGACGCCGCCAAGGACCTGCTCGGCAAGCGCCTCGTCACCCTGCAGACCGGCCCCGAAGGCAAGCCGGTGCAGCGCGTCTACGTCGAGACCGCCGATCCGTTCGAGCGCGAACTTTACCTCGGCTACGTGCTGGACCGGAAAGCCGAGCGCGTGCGCGTCATCGCCTCGCAGCGCGGCGGCATGGATATCGAAGAGATCGCCGCCAACGAGCCCGAGGCCCTGATTCAGGTGGTCGTGGAGCCGGCGGTCGGCCTGCAGCAGTTCCAGGCTCGCGAGATCGCGTTCCAGCTCGGGCTGAACATCCGTCAGGTCTCGGCCGCCGTGAAGACGATCATGAACGCTTACCGGGCGTTCCGCGATTGCGACGGCACCATGCTGGAGATCAACCCCCTCGTCGTCACCAAGGACGATCGCGTCCTGGCCCTCGACGCCAAGATGTCGTTCGACGACAACGCCATGTTCCGCCGGCGCAACATCGCCGACATGCACGATCCCTCGCAGGGTGACCCGCGCGAGGCCCAGGCCGCCGAGCACAACTTGAGCTACATCGGTCTCGAGGGTGAGATCGGCTGCATCGTCAATGGCGCCGGCTTGGCCATGGCCACCATGGACATGATCAAGCACGCGGGCGGCGAGCCGGCGAACTTCCTCGATGTCGGCGGCGGGGCTTCGCCCGATCGCGTCGCGACCGCCTTCCGCCTCGTGCTCTCGGACCGCAACGTCAAGGCGATCCTCGTCAACATCTTCGCCGGCATCAATCGCTGCGACTGGGTCGCTCAGGGCGTCATTCAGGCGGCGAAGGAAGTGAAGATCGACGTGCCCCTCATCGTCCGCCTCGCCGGCACGAACGTCGAGGCGGGCCAGAAGATCCTGGCCGAGAGCGGCCTCGACCTCATCACCGCCAACAGCCTGTCCGACGCCGCCGCCAAGGCCGTCGAGGCCTGCGCCGCCGCCAAGAACAATTCCGGCCAGCGCGCCAACTGAGAACGGGGAGGATACGTCATGAGCATTCTGATCGACGAGAAGACCCCGATCATCATTCAGGGCATCACCGGCGACAAGGGCACCTTCCACGCCAAGGAGATGATGGAGTACGGCTCCAACGTCGTCGGCGGCGTCACCCCCGGCAAGGGCGGCAAGACCCATCTCGGCGTGCCGGTGTTCAACACCGTCAAGGAGGCCGTGGAGGCCACGGGTGCGACCACCTCCATCACCTTCGTGGCCCCGCCGTTCGCCGCCGACGCCATCATGGAAGGCGCCGATGCGGGCCTCGCCCTGATCTGCTCCATCACCGATGGCATCCCGGCCCAGGACATGATGCGGGTGAAGCGGTATCTGCGCCGCTACCCCAAGGACAAGCGCACCATGGTGGTGGGCCCGAACTGCGCCGGCATCATCTCGCCCGGCAAGTCGATGCTCGGCATCATGCCCGGCCACATCTACCTCAAGGGCAATGTCGGCGTGATCTCGCGCTCGGGCACTCTCGGATACGAGGCCGCCGCGCAGATGAAGGAAGAGGGTATCGGCATCACCACCTCGGTGGGCATCGGTGGCGACCCCATCAACGGTTCGTCCTTCCTCGATCACCTCGCCCTGTTCGAGCAGGACCCCGAGACGAAGGCCGTCCTCATGATCGGCGAAATCGGCGGTCCGCAGGAGGCCGAGGCCTCCGCCTGGATCAAGGAGAACATGACGAAGCCCGTCATCGGCTTCGTCGCCGGCCTCACGGCCCCGAAGGGTCGCCGCATGGGTCACGCCGGCGCCATCATCTCTGCCACGGGCGACAGCGCGGCGGAGAAGGCGGAGATCATGCGCTCGTACGGTCTCACCGTGGCACCGAGCCCCGGCGAGTTCGGCTCGACGGTGGCGCAGGTAATGCGCAAGTTGGCGGCGTGAACTGACGCAAGACCCTCCCCCCTCTGCGGGGGAGGGTGGTCGCGGAGCGACCGGGAGAGGGGGCGACCTCTCCGGAAGCGTCGCTCCCCTCACCCGACCCGCTACGCGGTCCACCCTCTCCCGCAGAGGGGAGGGGGCAATACACACAGATCTTGTGCCACAAAACCCGACGCTTGATCGTCCCGGCAGCCGGTCCCATGCTACCGGGGCGGCCGCCCTCCCATCGCCCGCCTCCGTCGCGGTCGATCGGCACAAATTCCTTTCGAGGTGGCCTTGTCCATGACGGATACCCTGCACGCCCCGGTCGCAGCCATCGACCACACCTTCGCGCCGCCCGTGATCACGGGCACCTCGTCGAAGGAAGCGCTCGACATCCTGTTCCGCGCCCTCGTCGAGGTGGCGCGCCGGCACGAGCCCGAGTTGGAAGAGGTGCTGCACGGCCGCGCCAACATCTCGGACTTCTCGCCTGAACTCCTCGCCCGCGCGCTCCAGGTGCAGGGCATCTGGTTCCAGCTTCTCTCCATCGCAGAGCAGAACGCCGCCATGCGCCGCCGCCGGCAGGTCGAGCGCACGAAGGGCCGCGAAGCGCTGAGCGGCAGCTTCAGCGCCGTCCTGGCCGAGGCCGCCCAGAGCGGCATCAAGGCGCCGGAGATCCACGCGCTGCTGAAGGACCTGCGCATCCGCCCGACCATCACGGCACATCCGACGGAGGGCAAGCGCGTCACCGTACTGGAGAAGTTCCGTCGCATCTACCTCGTGCTGCGCGAGTTGGAGCTGCCGCGCTGGACCGAGCGCGAGCGCAACGGCCTCATGAACGAGCTGCGCGATCAGATCGAACTCGTCTGGATGACGGGCGAGCTCCATTTGGAGAAGGCCACCGTCGAGCGCGAGGTTGCCTGGGGCCTGCACTTCTTCGACGAGACTCTGTTCGAGATGCTGCCCGAGGTGCTCTACTCCCTTGAGGAGAGCCTCGCGCAGTACTACCCCGACGAGAAGTTCGAGGTGCCGCCATTCTTCCAGTTCGGCTCGTGGATCGGCGGCGACCGCGACGGCAACCCCTACGTCACCGCGTCGGTCACCCGCGCCACCCTGCAGCGCAATGCGCTCGCCTCCCTGCGCCGGTACCGGGACGGCGTCACGGCCCTCGGCCGCACCCTCTCGCTCACCGAGCGCTCCCTGCCGGTGCCGGCGACGTTCAAGGCCGAACTCGCGCAGTTGCTCGCCGAGAGCGGCGACGGCCGTGCTATCGCCAGCCGCAACCCGGGTGAAGCCTACCGCCAATTCCTCACCTGCATCCTGCGCAAGCTGGAGGCCACGATCCGGCGCAACGAGGGCCAGCGCTCCACGGGGCCGGACTATCCGAGCGCCGACACCCTCATCAACGACCTGCGCACCCTCGAGCAGGGGCTGGCCGATGCGAAATGCCCGTCGCTCGCCACCGACCTCGTGCGCCCCGTCCGCCGCATGGTCGAGATCTTCCGGTTCTCCACCGTCCGCCTGGATCTCCGTGAGAACACCACGCGCACGACGAAGACGCTGCACGCCCTGTGGGCCGAAGCCAACGGCCAGAACAAGACACCGCCGGACCTCGATTCGCCCGAGTGGAAGAAGTGGCTGCTGGACGAGCTCGCGAAACCCCGCAAGGGCGAGCGTTCGTTCGAGAACCTGCCCGACGATGCCCGCGAGACCCTTGAGACCTTCGCCCTCGTCGGCGAGATGCGCGAGCAGCTCGACCGCGAGGCCTTCGGCTCGTTCGTCCTGTCGATGACGCGCTCGGTGCAGGATATTCTCGGCGCCTACCTGTTGGCCAAGGAGGCCGGCAACTTCCTCGACGCCACCGGCACCGAGATCTGCTGCCTGCCCATCGTGCCCCTGTTCGAGACCATCGACGACCTGCGCGCGGCGCCGGCCATCATGAAGGAGCTGTTCGCGATTCCCGTCGTGCGCCGCTCGACCCGCTGGCAGGGCGGGGTGCAGGAGGTGATGATCGGCTACTCGGATTCGAACAAGGACGGCGGCTTCGTCGCCTCGAACTGGGAGCTGTACAAGGCTCAAGGGAAACTCACCGATCTCGGAAAGGCGTCGGGCGTGCCCATCGCCTTCTTCCACGGCCGCGGCGGCTCTGTGAGCCGGGGCGGGGCGCCGACCGCGCGGGCCATCGCGGCCCAGCCGCCGGGCTCCATCAACGGGCGCTTCCGCACCACGGAGCAGGGCGAAGTCGTCTCGTTCAAGTACGCCAACCGGGGTACCGCCGCCTACCAGATGGAGCTGCTCGCCTCCTCGGTGTTCGCGCACGCCCTGAAATCCGAGCGGGACGCCGCCAAGATCCCCCGCAACGAGTTCGACGATTGCCTGGAGGCCTTGTCGGGCGCGTCCCGCGCGGCCTACGTCAACCTCATCCAGCACCCCGACCTCGTCACCTATTTCGGTGCGGCGAGCCCGCTCGACGAGATCGCGCTCCTCAACATCGGTTCGCGCCCGGCCCGGCGCTTCGGCGCACGCTCGCTGTCCGACCTGAGGGCGATTCCGTGGGTGTTCGCCTGGTCGCAGAACCGCCACGTGATCACCGGCTGGTACGGCGTCGGCTCGGGGCTGAAGAGTTTTCTCGACGTGCGCGGCGCGCAGGGCGAGGCGCAATTGAAGCGGCTGTTCGCCGAGTCGAAGGCGTTCCGTCTCATCCTCGACGAGGTCGAGAAGACCCTGCTGATGGTGGATCTTGAGATCGCCCGCGACTACGCGAGCCTCGTCCCCGACGTGAAGGCCCGCGAAAGCATCTTCCCACTCATCGAGGCCGAGTACGCGCTCACCCGGGAGATGTGCCTACGGGTCAGCGGCGATTCCGAACTCGCCGCGCGTTTCCCCCTGTTCCGAGACCGCCTCAACGGCCGCCTGCCGACCATCAACCAAGTCAGCCGCGAGCAGGTGGAACTGCTGCGCCGCTTCCGGGCGGAGGAGGACGAGGACAAGCGCGAGGCGGTCAAATCCGCCCTGCTGCTGTCCATCAACTGCATCGCCGTCGGCTTCGGCGCGACCGGCTAAAGGATACCGTGGGCCGGGCACGGCCTTCGGACCGCGCGAAGGCGCAATCCCGCCCCGTATGGTGCCACGCGTCCAAGCGTTGCATCATCGGCCAGAACACCACCCGCAGAGCAAGGAAACACCCATGAGCTTCACCCTCATCCAGCAGGCGACGCCGCGCCTCCACCGCTCGGAACTTGCCGTTCCCGGCTCCAACCCGACCTTCATGGAAAAATCAGCGTCTTCGAAGGCCGACGTGATCTTCCTCGACCTCGAGGACGCGGTGGCGCCCGACGACAAGGAGCAGGCCCGCAAGAACATCATCCAGGCGCTCAACGAGATCGACTGGGGCACCAAGACCATGATGATCCGCATCAACGGTCTCGACACCCACTACATGTATCGCGACGTGGTCGACATCGTGGAGGCCTGTCCGCGCCTCGACATGATCCTCATCCCCAAGGTCGGCGTCGCGGCGGACGTCTACGCCATCGACGTGCTGACCACGCAGATCGAGCAGGCCAAGAAGCGCGAGAAGAAGATCGGCTTCGAGGTGCTCATCGAGACGGCGCTCGGCATGGCGAACGTCGAGGCCATCGCCCAGTCCTCGCCGCGCCTGGAGGCCATGTCGTTCGGTGTCGCCGACTACGCCGCCTCGACCCGCGCCCGCGCCCAGGTCATCGGCGGCGTGAACCCCGACTTCTCCGTGCTCACCGACAAGGACGAGGCCGGCAACCGCCAGACCCATTGGCAGGACCCGTGGCTGTTCGCCCAGAACCGCATGCTCGTCGCCTGCCGCGCCTACGGCCTGCGCCCCATCGACGGTCCGTTCGGCGACTTCTCCGATCCCGACGGTTACGTCTCGGCAGCCAAGCGCTGCGCGGCCCTCGGCTTCGAGGGCAAGTGGGCGATCCACCCGTCGCAGATCGACCTCGCCAACGACGTGTTCACCCCGTCCGAGGCCGAGGTCACCAAGGCCCGCCGCATCCTCGTCGCCATGGAAGAGGCCGCCAAGGCCGGCCGCGGCGCCGTCTCCCTCGACGGCCGCCTCATCGACATCGCCTCGATCCGCATGGCCGAGGCCCTGATCGAGAAGGCCAACGCGATGGCGTCGAACTGATCCCAATCGGGTCGCATCCATCGAGACGCAGGACGGCCGCCCCAGGAGGGCGGCCGTTTTGCCATCCGGCACGGAATGTCGCAGCATTCGCCGGCGGCGCCAGTGGACGCATCGCCAACGCGGATCCGCGTCACGAACGACGAAAACGGAGAGAAACACCATGCACGTGACCATCGAAGACGCCCACAAGGCCATCGAGGCGGCCCGCGCCAAGGCCGTCGAGCTCGGCACACAGATGTGCATCGCCGTCGTGGATTCCGGCGGCAACCTGAAGGCGTTCTACCGGATGGACGGGGCCTGGGTCGGCTCCATCGACATCGCGCACAAGAAGGCCAAGACCTCGGTGTTCTTCGGCATGACGACCGGGCAGATCGGTGCCCTGTCGCAGCCGGGCGGTCCGCTCTACGGCATCGAGCATTCCAATGACGGGCTGATCACCTTCCCGGGCGGCATCCCCATCGTGGACAAGGACGGCGAGATGTCCGGCGCCATCGGCGTCAGCGGCTCGACGGTGGAGGACGACCACGCCGTGGCGCTCGCCGGCGCCAGCACCATCGGCGCCACGGAGTTGCCGGCGCATCCCTGGCGGACCTGAACTCCCTCGGAGCTCCGACTCAAACGAAAAGGCCCTGCTCGCGAGAGCAGGGCCTTTTCGTGTTGCTTTGTCGAAGCGGCGGTCCTTGGGGACCGCCGCGCGGCGAACCTCAGAGGCCGCCGAACTTGTAATTGAAGCCGGCCTTGACGATGCTGCCCTCGGTGGTGAACCGCGAGGTGTACGAGCCGGTCGCGGCGGTGAGGCCGGTGGTGTTCACGGTGATGTTGCGGCTGCCGAGGTCGTAGCGCAGGTACTCGGCCTTCAGGGTCACGGCACTGGCGCCGAGGAGACCGCCGAGGAAGTTGAAGCGGTTGAGGAAGCTGTCCGTGGGGATCGCGTACTCGACGCCGCCGCCGTAGACGTAGCCCGTCTCCATGCCGTTGAACTTGCCGGCATAGGCGAGCGTGCCGGCCGGATTCAGGAAGCCGGCGCTGTAGTTGACGTTGCCGTAGGCGAAACCGCCGGTCCCGTAGACGAGGAACCGGTCGAAGGCGTAGCCGAGGCGGCCCGTGACGGTGCCGAGGTAGTCGAGGCGCTGGCGCAGGTTGCTCGGATCGGCAGCCACGTTCACGCCGGGGATGACCGGGCCGAAGTAGCTGTAGCTCTTGCTGATGTCGGTCCAGGTCACCTCGGCGGCGGCGCCGACGACGAAGCCCGAGCCCGGGGTGAACTGGTAGTTGTAGCCGATGCCGCCACCGACGTTGCCGATGCCGTCCTGCTCGGAGCGGAAGTTGCCCGGACGACGGCCCTGGGCGACGTTCAGCTGCGTGTTGGTGATGCCACCGAGGCCGTTGTTGTTGCCGGTGGTGCGGATGGTCTGGCGGTCGCTGAAGGCGTAGGAGCTGTGCGTGCCGAGGTAGAAGCCGGTCCAGGTGAACACCGGCACGGCGGTGAAGACCGGCGGCGGCGCGGCGCGGCGCGGCAGATCGGCGGCGGAAGCGCTCGACACGGCGAGGATCGCTGCGGTGCCGGCCAGGAGGAGCTTGGCGAACATGGGAGTGGGTTCTCGGCAAAGGGCTGAAGTCTGTGCCGAGCTTAACGTCGCGCCGCGTCGGCCCGCTATGCCCGCAGTGCAACACCTCCGACTGGAATGCAGGCGGCCCGCCCGTAACCCCCACGTCCCGATCACGAAAGCGGCACCGTGTGGCCCTGCCGACAACCGGTGACAACGGCCGGTTAAGCACGCGGTTCTATCAGGGGCGGTGACCCCAGAGCCGTGACAGGAGCGACGATGACACGGGACAAACTCGCCGCCGAACTGAAGCGTATCGCGACCGAACAGGTCAGCGACATCGAGCGTGCGGTCAAGGACGGCCATAAGACCATCGCGCTGAACGAGATCGCCGACCTCAACCGCCACCTCAAGGCCCTGGCGGCGGCCGTGAAGGCGAAGCCGGTGATGCGGGCCTAGCGGAGAGCGTCCCCGCGCAGACGCGCGACCAGGGCTTCGATATCGGTCCTGGCCGCGTCCAAAGCCTCGGCGTCCTTGCCCCGCACCACGATCCGGTTAGCGAATCCCGTCTGGGTCATCGACGGGTAGGAGCCGATGGACACGCCCGCATGGGCCTTGGCCACGTCCGAAAGATCGCCCGCATAGGTGCCCTCGGGCAAGTTGCCGGCCTCGATGGTGTGGGAGAGAACGCGGGCGCCCGTCTCGAGGGTCGGGCCGATGGAATCGAGCATCGCCTGCATGATCGTCGGCACGCCGGCCATGACGAAGACGTTGCCGAGGCGGAAGCCCGGCGCCTTCGAGACCGGATTGGCGATGAGGCTGGCGCCGGCAGGGATGCGGGCCATGCGCAGGCGGGCCTCGTTGAGGTCCTCGAGCTTGTGCCGCTCCAGCAGCATCGCTCTGGCGCGCGGATCGACGTCGATGGAAACACCGAAAGCGGCGGCCACGCTGTCGGCAGTGATGTCGTCGTGAGTCGGACCGATGCCACCGGTGGTGAAGAGGTAGGTGTGGCCGGTGCGCAGGGCGTTGACGGCATCCACGATCCGATCCTGCTCGTCGGGCACGATGCGGACCTCGCGCAGATCGATGCCCACCGCGGTGCAGTAATCGGCGATGGTGCCGATGTTCCTGTCCTTGGTCCGGCCGGACAGGATTTCGTCACCGATGACGAGGATGGCGGCGGTGATGGGAGCGGTCATGACGGTCCGAATGCGCGGATGAGCGGTATCGGATCGACCTAATCAGGTCCGCGTCGGCAAGCCAACGCTTCACCCTGCTTTTGCGCCCTGGTCTGTCGCGGGGTTTCGACGCAAAGCCGGTGACCGCTTTTGCGAAACCTGCTGGGGGCAGGGGAGGGCGCTGCGCCACTCATGACAAAGGGGACGCCGGTCATGGCGCCCCCTCGGTTCGGTGCGAAACGCCCTACTTGTGAAAATAGCTCGTCAGGGTCGAGATGCGCGAACCGACGATGTGGACCGCCTTGCGCAGGCGGTCCTCGGACACGCCGAGGCGGGCGGCCATGCTGGAGCGGGCCTGGGTGTCGTAGATGTCGAGGTGGGTCTTCGGGGCGGACTTGGCGGAGATCTGGTCGACGATCATGGTCAAACCCTTGGGAAGGAAAAGCCGGCTCCGTGTCTCTCGGAGATTGCAATCTGAACGTGGGCCGAAGAGTTTTGTTTCCGAGACGTGACAGCGCGGCGCGCGTTTTTCCACAGGGGGTGTGCGGGCTTCAGACGAGGACGCCGGATTGCGCCGGCCCGGCGGCCAGCGACACGTCCGCCGTCGTCTGAATGGCCTCCGGTTCCGGCGCCGGAAGGGCGGCGGCGCGGGCCTCCAGTGTCGAGACCGTGCGCAGGGCGAGGACGATGCCGGCGACTCCAAACAGCACCGAGCCGAGGCCGACACCGGCGATGACCCCCTTGGGGCCGTAGAAATGCGCGCCGAGCAGAGCCGGTGGCACGGTGCCGAGGGTGGCCCGGCCCCAGTTCAGCACCGTCGAGTAGAACGGAAAACCGAGGTTGTTGAACGAAGCGTTCGACAGGAACAGCAGGCCCGTGAAGAACCACACTCCGCCGCTGACGAGGCAGAAGAACCCGAACAGGTCGGCGGCGACCCCCTGCAACTCGAACAGCCGCGTCAGCGGTTCGCGGGTGAGGATGAGGGCCGCCCAGACCACGACGACGTAGGCGCCCGTCACCAGGGCGCCGTCGCGCAGGACGCCACGCATGCGGTCGAAGCGGCCGGCGCCCCAGTTCTGCCCGAGGATCGGCCCGATGGAGCCCGAGAGGGCGAACAGGCCGCCGAAGGCCACCGGGGTGAGGCGGTCGATGACCACGTTGCCCGCGATGGCGACGGCGCCGAACTTCGCCAGGGCGTGGGCGATGAAGGCACTGGCGACCGACGGCGCGAGGTTGGTCAGCACCGCCGGCAGGGCGATGCGGAACACGATGGGCGCATCCGCGACGATGTCGGCCACGCGCGGCCGGGCGAGCATGCGGAACCGGCGCACGCCCCACAGGCCGACGAGGGCGAAGGTGGCGCGCGCGACGCAGGTGGTGATGGCCGCTCCGTCGACCCCGAGGCCGGCACCGAAGATGAGGAGCGGATCGAGGCCGGCGGTGACGAGGGCCCCGGCGAGCGTCACCAGCATGGCCTGCCGCGCGGCGCCGACGGCGCGCAGCAACCCGGAGAACATCATGCCGGGTCCCATGAGGAGGTTCGACGGCAGGGTGATCCAGAGGAAGCGCGTCGCCACCGGCAGGGTCTCGGCATCGGCGCCGATGGCTGAGAGGAAGACGGGCAGGAACGGCAGCATCGCCACCACGAGGATGCCCGAGACGAGGATGCCGTGGATGGTGCCCGAGGTGGCCAAGCGCCGTGCGCCGGCCTCGTCGCCCGCGCCGATGGCGCGCGAGACCAGGGCTCCGGCCGCGATCATCAGGCCGATGTTGATGGCGATGGCGAAGAACTGAATGATGGTGGCGAAGCCCACCGCCGCCGTCAGATTCGGGTCGCCGAGCTTCGAGACGTAGAGGAGCGACAGGAGATCGACGACGAACAGGGCCATCAGCCCGACGGAGCCGGTGGCGCTCATCACCACGACGTGGCGCAGGATCGACCCGCTGACGAAGCGGGCCGCGGCCGGATTCTGATCAGGCATCGGAGGGAAGATCCCGGGCTTCGAGGGTGTGGGCCGCGGCCTCGCGAGCCTTGGTGCCGATAATGTCGCGGGTCTCGGCGTTGAGGGCACGGGACGGGCGCTGCGGCTCGGTCAACGGTTCGGGCTTGATCTGCGCTGCGCCGCGCATCCAGGTGGCGGCATCGGGGAGCGCCCCGGCCTGCTGCAGGACGAGGCGGGCGACGTCGCGCTTGCGCACGTCCTCGGCGACGGCGGCCGCCGCCTGTGGCGCGACGCCGAGGCCCTCCAGGGTGGCGCGGCCGAAGCCGAGGGCGGAGTCCACCGTCTCGCGCAGCTGGAAATCCACGTCGCGGTTCATGAGTTCGACGGCGTGCATGCGGTCGTAGGCCCGGACATAGGTCCGCACGCTGGCGAATTCCTCGTGGACGATATCGACGATCTTGAGGGCGGATTCGGGCTCGTCGACGCAGACGCAGAGGAGTTCGGCCCGGCCGATCCCCGCGGCGCGCAGGACGTCGAGGCGGGTGCCGTCGCCGTAGAAGATGCGGAAGCCGAAGCGCGAGGCGGAGCGGATCTGCTCCACGTCCTTGTCGATGACCGTGACGCTGATGCCCTCGGCGAGCAGGACCTGGGTCAGGATCTGGCCAAAGCGGCCGAAGCCGACGACGAGGACCCGGGCTTCCGTGTTCTCCACCGTGTCGGGGGCGAGGTCGGGTTCACCGCGCCGCCGGGCGAGGGCGCTGTCGAGGGCCTTCGCCGCCACCGGACCGACCAGCATGGTCAGGGCCGCGAGGGCGATGGCGAAGCGCCCGCTCGGCCCGTCGATGAGGCCGAGTTCGCCCCCCACGGGCAGGAGCACGAAGGCGAATTCGCCGGCCGGCGCCAGGATGGCGCCGCCGCGCACGGCATCGAGCCACGTCGAGCCGAACAGGCGGAACAGGGCGGCGACGAGGCCGACCTTGATGAGGATGGCGCCCGCGGTGGCGCCGAGCAGCCACGGCCACTCGGCCTTCAGCAGGCCGCCGTCGATGGACATGCCGACGCTCATGAAGAACAGGCCGAGCAGCATGCCGCGGAACGGCTCGATGTCGGCCTCGAGCTGGTGGCGGAAGTTCGATTCGGCGAGCAGCACCCCGGCGAGGAACGCCCCCATGGCCATGGACAGGCCGACATGCTCCATCAGCATGGCGGTGCCGAGCACCACCAGGAGGGCTGCGGCCGTCATCACCTCGCGGGCGCCGCTCGCCGCGAGCAGGCCGAAGAACGGGTTGAGGCCGTAGCGCCCCACCAGCACCACGGCGAGGATGGCCGCGCCCACGGTGCCCGTCGATTGCAGGGCTGAGACGAGCCAGCCGTCGCCCCCGACGCCGCCCGTGGAGGCGAAGAGCGGCATCAGGGCGAGGATCGCCACCACGGAGATGTCCTGGAACAGCAGCACCGCGAAGGCGCGCCCGCCATAGGGCGTGCCGAGGTCGCCGCGCTCTTCCAGAAGCTGGAGGGCGACGGCGGTCGCCGACAAGGCCAGCGCGATGCCGATGACGAAGGCGGCCGAGGGCTTCAGGCCGAACAGGAAGCCGATGCCGGCGAGCACCGCGGTGCAGACGAGGAGTTGCGCGGTGCCGAGGCCGAAGATGTCGCGCCGCATGGAAACGAGGCGGGAGATCTGGAGTTCGAGGCCGACGATGAAGAGCAGCAGCACCACGCCGAGTTCGGCCACACTCGCCGCCGTCTCGGGCTCGGCGATGAGGGAGAAGCCGAACGGGCCGATGACGACACCGGCGACGAGATAGCCGAGCACGGCGCTCTGGCCGATGAGGCGGAAGATCGGGACGCCGATCACCGCCGCCGACAGGAACGTCAGCACGGGCGGGAGGAAGCTGACGTGGGTCGCGGCGCTCGCCATGAGAATCCTGGCTGAAGTGGAATCCTGGCTGGAGATGGCCGGTCCCGATCGAAACGATCACAGCGATCGCGACGATCACGGACGTCGAGGCCGGCATCTCTTAGACCACCTCCGCCGGGACCGCCATTCGGACTCCGGACCCGAATGCAGGCCCGGGACCACCCCCGTGCGAATCAGCACCCACTCCACGCGGACTCACCTGCGCCGCGCGATCCTCATTGCTGGCCTTGGGGATCCTGCTCAGGTGCGCTCTTTCCTGCGCTGCGCGGCTTTGCGCTCATCGCGGCGCGCCAGAAGCAGGTTCGTGGCGTCGCCATCGAGCCGCAGGGCGATCGCATCGGCCAGATCCTGGCGGACGAGGCCGATATCCTTCAGCTCGCGTTCGGACATGGCCCCGAGCTGGCGCAACACGCGGGCGTTGATGGCCGCGCGGGACAGACCGCTGGCCACACTGGCGAGAAGAGTCACCACATAGCCGCGTGCCCTGCGCAGGCGAGTGAAGGGGAGGGGAAGTTCTGCGCGTTCCGTGTCGCGGATCGTCGTGCCGGTCATGACCGTGCTCCTGTTCGATGACGCGACCATCATCCCGACGAGCTGGCCTCGACAGTGACAATGCCGTACGCTTTGACTGAATTGTCCGGAGCAAAGGACCGTACAGATGAAAGGTGGACGCCGATGAAGGCCCGCGCGCCCGTGGTTCCGACCCTGGTCGAGACGGTGAGCGAGGCCATCGCCGAACGGATCGCGAGCCGGTCCCTCGCACCCGGAGCCCGGCTGCCTTCGGTGCGAAGCTTCGCCGCGTCCATGGGCGTCTCGAAATCGACGGTGGTGGAAGCCTACGACCGGCTCGGCGCGGAGGGCGCCATCGTCGCGCGGCGGGGCTCGGGCTTCTACGTCGCCGGCAAGACCCGGCCGCTCTGCCTCAAGACGATCGGTCCGGAACTCGACCGGGCCGTCGATCCCCTCTGGATCACCCGCCAGTCGATGCAGTCCGGGCCGGACCTCCTGAAGCCCGGCTCCGGCTGGCTGCCGACGGACTGGATGCCGGGGGACGCCATACGCCGAGGCCTGCGCCACCTGTCGCGGGAGGGCGCTCGCGACCTCGTCTGCTACGACCAGCCCTTGGGGCTGCCCGCCCTGCGGGCGCAGATTGCGCGCCGGATGGAGGAGAAAGGCGTCGCTGCCGATGCCGATCAGATCCTCCTCGTCGATTCGGCGACGCAGGCCGTCGATCTCCTCTGCCGCTTTCTCCTGGCACCGGGCGACACGGTGGTGGTGGATGACCCGTGCTACTTCAACTATCATGCGCTCCTGCGCGCGCATCGGGTGACGGTGGTCGGCGTGCCGTTCACGCCTTCGGGTCCGGATCTCGCGGCCCTGGAGACCCTCCTCTCCGCGCATCACCCGCGATTCTATCTCACCAATTCGGCCCTTCATAACCCGACGGGCGCGACGCTGGCCCCGGCGACGGTCCACCGGGTGCTCAAGCTGGCGGAGGCGCACGATACCCTCATCATCGAGGACGACATCTTCGGAGACCTCGAACCGGAGCCGGCCCCGCGTCTCGCCGGATTCGATGGGCTCCATCGGGTGATCCAGGTCGGCAGCTTCTCGAAGACTTTGTCGGCGGCCGTGCGCTGCGGCTTCCTCGCCGTGCGGGCCGACTGGATCGAGCCGCTCATCGACCTCAAGCTCGCCATGAGCCTGGGCAACGGGCACCTCGCCGCCGTACTCATGCACCGCCTCATCACCGACGGGACCTACCGGAAGCATCTGGCCGATATCCGGGAGAAGCTCGCCCGCGACCGGGGACGGGCAGCCCGACGCCTGGAGGCCTCTGGTCTCGAACTGTGGACGGAGCCGCGCGGCGGCCTGTTCCTGTGGGCGAGCCTGCCCGAGGGGATCGATTCGGGTGACGTCGCCCGGCGAGCCCTGGCCCGGGGCGTGGTGCTGGCACCGGGCGCCGCGTTCAGCACCTCGGGCGCCGGTGCACGGTTCCTGCGCTTCAACGTGGCGCACAGCGCCGATCCGCGCATCTTTTCGGTGTTGAAGGATGCGATGTCGGGTGGGCCGGCATGATACGCCGACATGACACGCCGATAGAGTTTGATACGCCTGCCCGTGTCTCTCCGATGGTTTTCGGCTATGACCAGTTGACAGGGGCGGCCCAGCCTCGCCACATCCCGGCTATCATGAGCGATGCACTCCCGACGACCCAGACTGCCCCCGTGGACGCGGTGAAGCCGCCCCTGGAGATCCTGCTCTGCGCCCCGCGCGGCTTCTGCGCCGGCGTGGTGCGTGCCATCGACGTGGTCGAGCGGGCGCTGGCCATCTACGGGCCTCCGGTCTACGTGCGCCACGAGATCGTCCACAACAAGTACGTGGTCGAGAGCCTGAAGCGGAAGGGCGCCGTGTTCGTGCGCGAACTCGACGAGGTGCCGGACGGCTCGGCTCCGGTGATCTTCTCCGCCCACGGCGTCGCCAAGACCGTGCCGAACAACGCCGATTCGCGTGGTCTCACCACCATCGACGCCACCTGCCCCCTGGTGACGAAAGTTCACCGCGAGGCCGAGATCCATCACAAGCGCGGTCGCCATGTCCTGCTGGTGGGCCATTCCGGGCACCCGGAAGTGGTCGGCACCATGGGTCAGTTGCCTGCGGGCTCCATCACCCTGGTGGAAGATCTCGAGCAGATCGCCGCCCTTGAGCCCGAGAGCCGAGACAATCTTGCCTGGGTAACGCAGACCACCCTGTCGGTGGACGACACCCGGCACATCGTCGCGGCCCTCAAGGAGAAATTCCCGACCATCACCGGCCCGCACAAGGACGACATCTGCTACGCCACCACCAATCGCCAGGAAGCGGTGAAACAGGTGGCGCCGCTGGTCGATGCCGTGATTGTCGTCGGCTCCTCGAACTCCTCGAACTCGCAGCGCCTGCGCGAAGTCGCAGAGCGCGTCGGTTGCCCGATCACCCGCCTCGTGCTCCGCGCGGAAGAGATCGACTGGGACGCGTTCAAGGACGTGCGCCGCCTCGGTCTCACCGCCGGTGCCTCGGCCCCGGAAGTGCTGGTGGAAGAGATCATCGACGCGTTCGCCGCCCGCTATACGGTCACGGTGGACACGGTCTCGACGGTGGTCGAGGACATGTCCTTCCCTCTGCCGCGCGAATTGCGCAGCGAAGCCGCCGAATAGGCGCGGCCTCAAGCCCGGTTCGATCAGCAGGGGCGCCCAACGGCGCCCTTGCGCATTTTGACCCCCAACCGTTCGAGCGAAACGCCCGTGGCCGTCTACACCGAGGTCTCCGACGAGGCGCTGACCCTCTTCCTCACCGCCTATGAGATCGGCACGCTGCTCTCCTACAAGGGCATCGCGGAGGGCGTGGAGAACACCAACTTCTTCGTGCACACCACGGCCGGCTCCTACATCCTCACCCTCTACGAGAAGCGGGTTCGGGCGGGCGACCTGCCGTTCTTCCTCAACCTCATGGAGCATCTCGCGGCGCGGGGACTCGCCTGTCCGCAGCCGATCCGAAACCGGCACGGCGTGGCACTCGGCGAACTCTGCGGCCGCCCCGCGGTGATCGTGAGCTTCCTGGAGGGCGTCTCGGTGAAGCGTCCGAACCCGGACCATTGCCGGGCGCTCGGCGGGGCGCTCGCCGGCCTGCACGCCGCCGGCGGCGATTTCCCCATGCGACGCGACAACAACCTCTCGGTGGACGCCTGGGAACCGCTGTTCCGGGCTGCGGAACCCCAGGCCGATCGCGTCTCGCCGGGCCTCGCCGACCGGGTCCGCGGGGATCTCGCCGTGCTTCAGGCCGATTGGCCGCGCGGCCTGCCCTCGGGCGTGATCCATGCGGATCTCTTCACCGACAACGTGTTCTTCATCGGCGACGACCTTTCGGGCCTCATCGATTTCTACTTCGCCTGCACGGACGCCTTCGCCTACGATCTCGCCATCTGTCTCAACGCCTGGTGCTTCGAAGCGGACGGCACATTCCACCGCGACCGGGGCGCGGCCCTCATCGCGGGCTACGAATCCGTCCGACCCCTCGATACGGAAGAGGTCGCGGCCCTGCCGATCCTGTGCCGGGGGGCGGCCCTGCGCTTCATGCTCACACGCTTGGTCGATTGGCTGAACGTGCCGCCGGGCGCCCTGGTCCAGCCCAAGGACCCCCTGGAATACGATCGCAGGCTTGCCTTCCACCGCGCGGCGACGCGGGCGGAGAATTACGGGCGCGGCGCCTGATCGGGCGCGGGCGCGTCAGTTCCAGGTGTGCAGCACCGTCCGCCACCCGTCGCCCTGGCGCTCCAGGACGTTGACCCAGTTTCCGCTGAACACCTTGCGGGCGCCGCCCTCTCCCGGTCCGCTCGCCTCCCAGCGGCCGCTGGCGAGGAGGAGGTCGCCCTTCGCCTTCGCCGACTGGACCGTGACCTTGTGGTCAGCGAACCCCTTGGACTTCAGACCGGCGAAGTAGGCCTGGATGTTCGGGCCGCCGGAGAGCGGCGCCCCCTTGGTGACGACCTCGGCGTCGGTGCCGTAGAGCGCCGTCAGCGCGTCCATGTCCCCGGTGTTGAAGCTCTGGTCCCAGCGGTCGGCGGCCGCCTGGGCCGTGACTTTCGGATCATCGGCAAAGGCCGGCGCCGACATCGCGAGCCCGGCCATGAGGACGAAGGCACAGGTGTGGGAACGGAAGGGCATGGCGTTCTCCCCGTCGAAAGCTCGGCTGATTCCCGAAACGACAGTGTCCGCCTAAAATCCGTATGTTGAAAGCTTGATGAGAGTCGCCGCATATCTTTCGACCGATCCGGCCACTGCTTCGGCGAACCAGGCCCGGGCGACGGCGAAGATCTCGAATCCGGGGGGGCCATGAAAAAGCCCATGAAAAAGCCCGGGGGAACGCCCCGGGCTCGTCACGTCTCGGCGGGCAGGGGCCGGATCAGATGACCTTCAGCAGCGCCTCGACGCCTGAGATCTCGGTCTTGGCCGGCGAGTCCTCGATGTTGAGCACCCGCACGACACCGTCCTCCACCAGCATGGCGTAGCGCTTCGAGCGCGGGCCGAGGCCGAAGCCGGTGCCGTCCATGTCGAGGCCGAGCGCCTTGGCGAATTCGGCGTTGCCGTCGGCCAGGAATTCGAGCCCCTCGGCGGCACTGGCCTTCTGCCAGGCGTCGAGGACGAACACGTCGTTGACGGAGGTGATCGCCACGGCGTCGATGCCGCGCGCCTTGATCTCGGCCTGCTTCTCGACGAAGCCCGGCAGATGGTTGCGATGGCAGCTCGGGGTGAAGGCGCCCGGCACGCCGACGAGGACGACGCGGCGTCCCTTGAACACGTCGTCCGTGGTCCGGGCCTCGGGGCCGTCCTTGCCGCTGACGCGGAACGTGACCTGGGGGAGGTGGTCGCCAACCTGGATCGTCATGCGTGATCTCCTGAGGGCGTCTGGCCCGCGCGTGGAAGCCGTCTATCGCGTGGGGTCAAGCCTGTCGAGGCGAGGACGCGGGCCGTACACGCTCCCGTGAAAGCGATGCCGCGCTCCGCCGACGTTTAGGTTATTGGACAAGGCCGGCGAGGGGCGTAGCATGCCGTCATGCAGACCTCACGAACCCGGACGGCCGATCCCGCCTATCTCGACGGACAGTTCCTCGTCGCCATGCCGGGCCTGACGGATGCACGGTTCTCGCGCTCGGTGATCTACCTGTGCGCCCATTCCGCCGATGGGGCCATGGGCATCATCCTCAACAAGGCGATCCAGAACCTCGACATGCCGGATCTCCTGATCCAGCTCGAGATCGCCAAGGAGGCCGACGCCATCCGGCTGCGCGAGCGGGTCGGGCACATGCCCGTGCTCATGGGCGGGCCCGTGGACGCCAAGCGCGGCTTCGTGCTGCACACGGACGATTTCCACATCGATCATTCGACCCTGATCATCGACGACGGGATCTGCCTCACCGCCACCGTCGATATCCTTCGCGCCATCGCCAACGGTGAAGGACCGGCCAGCGCCGTCCTGGCATTGGGCTATGCCGGCTGGCAGGCCGGCCAACTCGAGAACGAGATCCTGGCCAACGGCTGGCTCACCTGTCCGGCCGATCCGGAGTTGATCTTCAACACGGCCCTGGATTCCAAGTACGAACGGACCCTGCGCGGCATCGGTATCGATCCCGCCATGCTGTCGGTCAGCGCGGGCCACGCCTGACCACGTCGAGAATCCTAGTCCGGAAAGCCCGTCGCCCCGCCGGCATCCGGGTTCATCCCATCGACGGACGGCTGCGGCTTGCGGCGCGGGCGCGGGGTCGCCGACGCCGTCGGCGTAACGGCGGCGGTGTTGACGCCGAGGCGCGTGGCGAGCGCCAGGGCGCGGCCTTCGGTGAAGCGCAGGTTGCAGAAGCCGTGAGCACCTTCCCGGGCATAGGTCCGGCACAGCTGCTCGCGGTCGGACGAGAACGCCGCCTGCTCGGTGACGATGGGGCGCACATCCTGGCTGCGCGCCCGCTGGGTCATGAGCTTGTAGTTCTCGCGCACCGCCCGGTCGGCCGTACCGCGCGCAGTGTCGAATTCGGCCGAACGGGGGATCAGGGCCGCGGCGGCCGGTCCCCACAGGCCCACCGGTGAGGCCGCGCAATCGGCCGTCGCCACGGTGCAGACCCGGCTCGATGTCAGCGACGTCACCAGGACGCCGCCCTCCACGACCTCGAACCGCAGGGGACACTCGCCGCCCGCGGCCTCGAAGCGGGGCAGGCCCTCGGGACGGCCCTCGGCGGCGAGGGCCACGGGCGTGCCGCCATTCCACGGAACGGTGCAGCTCTCGCTCGGTTGGGAGACCTTCGTACCGGGCAGGATGACGCGCGCCGTGAGGCCGGCGCCCGCCTTCTCAAGCTTCAGGCTTCCGTTGAGGCCGTTGTGCATCAGTTCCTGGCCGATGACGTTGTCCTCCGCCGGCGCCTTGAGCACGACGGGCTGCTTCGGCACCGCCGGGGCCCGGGGCACCTCGGCCGCGGGCGCTTCGCCCGGGACGCCCGGCGCGCCGGGGGGCGGTGCCACGGGCGTCCCCGGCTGCACGCCACCCGGAACACCGCGCGGCGGCACGGGCGGCTTGGCGGCACGCCCGATTCCGAACAGCTCCTCGAAGAAGTTCTGCGCACGGGCCGGATGCGGCATGGCCACGGTCGGGACGGCGAACGCGAGCGGTACGAGGAGAACGCGGAGCAACGGAGGCATCGAGACTTTCCGGCCGGAGGAGCTTGGAAAACACGCGGCCCGTTGTCAGCCTACCATGCGGGTCGTGGCTTGAACGTGGCGCCGAAACCACAAGATTGCGGTCACGCGTGGCCGAGACCCGTGCATGTGACAGGGATCGGCAAGTCGGGAGAAGGGGATAACGCGGCCTTGGCCGATACGCTCCGGTTGGCTAACCCGTTCGCCTTGCGGCCTCGCATCCCCCTTCTTATATCCGGCGGGACGCGGGATTAAGACCCGAACCTGAGCGTTTTCGACGTCCGGTCCGGTCCCGACCCTGCTCGCCAATCTCAGTTTTTCCACCGCCATGGGCCGAGCTGCTTCGGGGCTCGGCGGTCTGCTTGACCAAGCACAACAGAGGGATCCCACCATGGGTAAAGTTATCGGTATCGACCTCGGCACCACCAATTCCTGTGTCGCCGTGATGGAGGGCTCGCAGCCCAAGGTCATCGAGAATGCGGAGGGTGCGCGCACCACGCCGTCCATCGTCGCCTTCCTCGACGACGGCGAGCGCCTCGTCGGCCAGCCGGCCAAGCGCCAGGCGGTCACCAATCCGGAACACACGTTCTTCGCGATCAAGCGCCTCGTCGGCCGCACCTACGACGATCCGATGACGCAGAAGGACAAGGGCCTCGTGCCCTACAAGATCGTGCGCGGCGACAACGGTGACGCCTGGGTCGAGGCCGACGGCAAGAAGTATTCGCCCTCGCAGATCTCGGCCTTCACCCTTCAGAAGATGAAGGAGACGGCCGAGGCGCATCTCGGCCAGCCGGTGACGCAGGCCGTCATCACGGTGCCCGCCTACTTCAACGACGCCCAGCGTCAGGCCACCAAGGACGCCGGCAAGATCGCCGGCCTCGAGGTGCTGCGCATCATCAACGAGCCCACCGCCGCGGCGCTGGCCTACGGCCTCGACAAGAAGAAGGCCGGCACGATCGCGGTCTACGATCTCGGCGGCGGCACCTTCGACGTCTCGATCCTCGAGATCGGCGACGGCGTGTTCGAGGTGAAGTCCACCAACGGCGACACCTTCCTCGGCGGCGAGGACTTCGACAACCGCGTGGTCGAGTACCTCGCGGCGGAGTTCAAGCGCGAGCAGGGCATCGATCTGACCAAGGACAAGCTCGCGCTCCAGCGCCTGAAGGAAGCGGCCGAGAAGGCGAAGATCGAGCTGTCGTCCGCGACGCAGACCGAGATCAACCTGCCCTACATCACGGCCGATGCCTCGGGTCCGAAGCACCTCGCGCTCAAGCTCAGCCGGGCCAAGTTCGAGAGCCTCGTGGACGATCTCGTCCAGCGCACCATCGAGCCCTGCCGCAAGGCGCTCAAGGATGCGGGCGTCTCGGCCTCCGAGATCGACGAGGTCGTGCTCGTCGGCGGCATGATCCGCATGCCGAAGATCCAGGAAGTGGTGAAGTCCTTCTTCGGCAAGGAGCCCCACAAGGGCGTCAACCCGGATGAGGTCGTGGCCATCGGCGCGGCGGTTCAGGCCGGCGTGCTCCAGGGCGACGTCAAGGACGTACTGCTCCTCGACGTGACCCCGCTGTCGCTCGGCATCGAGACGCTGGGCGGTGTGTTCACCCGCCTCATCGACCGCAACACCACCATCCCGACGAAGAAGTCCCAGACCTTCTCGACGGCCGAGGACAACCAGAACGCGGTCACCATCCGGGTCTTCCAGGGTGAGCGCGAAATGGCGGCCGACAACAAGATGCTCGGTCAGTTCGATCTCATGGGCATCCCGCCGGCTCCGCGCGGCATGCCGCAGATCGAGGTGACCTTCGACATCGACGCCAACGGCATCGTCAACGTGACGGCCAAGGACAAGGCGACGAACAAGGAGCATCAGATCCGCATCCAGGCCTCGGGCGGCCTTTCGGATGCGGACATCGACCGGATGGTGAAGGACGCCGAGGCCAACGCCGAGGCCGACAAGAAGCGTCGCGAGCTCGTCGAGGTGAAGAACCAGGGCGAGAGCCTCGTCCACGCCACCGAGAAGTCGGTGAAGGAGTACGGCGACAAGGTCTCGGCCGACGACAAGGGCGCCATCGAGACCAGCATCACCGCTCTGCGCACCGCGCTCGAGGGCGACGACGTCGAGACGATCAAGGCCCGCACCACCGATGTGATGCAGGCCTCGATGAAGCTCGGCGAGGCCATGTACGCGGCCAACCAGGGTGGCGAGGCCGGGACAGAGGCGCCGGCCGGCGAGGCCAAGAAGGACGACGTCATCGACGCCGACTTCCAGGAAGTCGATGACAAGGACCAGAAGAAGCGGGCATAACGCCCCTTGAGAAACGAGGGGCCGGAGTAATCCGGCCCCTCGCCATGTCTGGTCAGATGACGGTGCGGTCCTCAGTGGATGCCGGCGCGCCGAGCGACTTTTGAGGGCGGGTATGTCGAAGCGGGACTATTACGAAATTCTTGGCGTCGCCAAGACCGCGACCGACGGCGAGATGAAAATCGCCTTCCGCAAGCTCGCCATGAGCTACCATCCCGACCGCAATCCCGGGAATGCCGAGGCCGAGGTCAAGTTCAAGGAAGTTAACGAGGCCTACCAGACCCTGACCGACGGCCAGAAGCGCGCGGCCTACGACCGCTTCGGCCACGCCGCCTTTCAGCAGGGCGGCGGGGGCGGCCCCGGATTCGGCAACGAGTTCGGCGACTTCATGTCGGACATCTTCGACAATTTCTTCGGTGACGGCCGCGCGGCGCCGGGCGGCGCACGGGCCGGCGGCGGCACCCGCGGCGGCGCGACCCGCGAGCGCGGGGCGGATCTGCGCTACAACCTCGAAATCTCCCTCGAGGAAGCCTTCGCCGGCAAGGCGGAGACCATCAAGATGGCCACCGCCGTGACCTGCGAGGTCTGCTCGGGTTTGGGTGCGAAGGCCGGCTCGAAACCGCGTCCGTGCCAGACCTGCGGCGGCTACGGCAGGGTGCGTGCAGCGCAGGGGTTCTTCGCCATCGAGCGGACCTGCCCGAACTGTCATGGGCGCGGCGAAGTCATCGACGACCCGTGCGGCAACTGTTCGGGCGCGGGCCGCGTCACCCGCGAGCGAACCCTTTCCATCAACGTTCCGGCGGGCGTCGACGACGGACTGCGAATCCGTCTCGCCGGCGAGGGCGAGACGGGCCTGCGCGGTGGCCCGGCCGGCGACCTCTACGTCTTCCTCTCGATCAAGCCGCACGAATTCTTCCAGCGCGACGGCGCCGACCTGTTCTGCCGGGTGCCGATCAACATGGTGACGGCGGCGCTCTCCGGTGAGATCACCGTTCCGGTCATCGACGGCTCGCAGACCCAGGTGCGGATCCCGGCCGGCACCCAGACGGCCAAGCAGTTCCGCATCAAGGGCAAGGGCATGCCGGTCCTGCGTGCCCGCGATGTCGGCGACCTCTACATCCAGGTCTTCGTCGAGACGCCGCAGAATCTGACGAAGCGCCAGCGCGAGCTGCTGCACGAGTTCGGCCAGTCGGCCTCCGACGAGAACCACCCCGAGAGTGCCGGCTTTTTCTCCAAGGTCCGGGAGTTCTTCGACGGTCTCGGGGGCACCGCCCGACAGTGAGCGCGATTTGGGATCGAACCGCGCTGGCCCCGGTTATGATTGTGGCTGGGCGGCATCGCCCGGTTAAACGCGCAGCCGGGCCACAGGCGAAGCGCCGATGTCAGCTTGACTGCACACGGCCTTCGGCGTCTAGCCTTTCCTTCCCATATCGTGATCTGAGGGCATAGGGTCTTGCCGCCGCTCCGCCGTCCCAGCACCAAGCTCCAAGCCGCGACCGGCGCCCTGCGTGCGCGGCGCGATCCCCTGGAGGACGAGGCCCGCTTCCTGCGCTCCTGGTTCGAGCGCCCCCTCGTGACCGGTTCGGTGACGCCGTCGGGCAAGATGCTCGCGCGTACCATGGCCTCCTACGTCGATCCGCGCATGGCTGGCCCGGTCATCGAGCTCGGCCCCGGTACCGGCCCGGTGACCGAGGCCCTGATCAGGCGTGGGATCGAGCAGGAGCGCCTGATCCTCGTCGAGTACAATTCGGATTTCTGCCGGCTGCTCCGGACGCGCTTTCCCCGGGCCAACGTGGTGCAGGGCGACGCCTACGACATTGCCGCCACCCTCGGCGCCCTCGTGCAGGAGAAGGCCGCTGCAACGGTGTCGAGTCTTCCGCTGTTCACCAAGCCCCTGGAGCAGCGCCTGGGCCTGCTCAACGCCGTGCACGCAATGATGCATCCCGGCGCGCCCTTCGTGCAGTTCACCTACGCGGTGGTGCCGCCGATCCCGGAGCGCTGCGACGCCGGCACCTACACGGCGAGCCGCTCCAACCGCGTCTGGCTCAATCTCCCCCCGGCGCGCGTCTGGGCCTATCGCCGACCCTGACACGCGGCTGAACGACCCGAGCGGGCGTCGTTCACGCCCTCTCGTCTAGGTTTCCCTGACTGGGTCGAGGTGTCCTCGGCCCGTTGAGACCGGGAGACCATCATGGCTTTTCGTCACCCCACGTTGCGTCGACGCAGCCGCCGCTTCGCCGCCGGTCTCGCCCTCGCGATCGGTCTCAATGCGGCGGGCGCCCAGGCGATGCCGTTCCCGGATTTCGCTCCGCAATCCAGTGTCGTCCCCGTGCATGATCACGATGGCTACGGCGATCGCGGCTACGGACACGGCCATCATTACCGTCGCGGACCCGATCGCGGTTGGGATGGCGGCCACCGCGGCTGGGACTACGATCGGGGCCATGGCCGGCGCGGTTGGGGCCATCACCACCACCACCACGGCCGAGATCGCGGATATTATCCGTACTGAGATCCAGTGATCCGGTCGCGCAATGGTGCGTTCGCCGCTCCCGGGGCCGGGCCGATCCGATAGGCGGCCCGTACGGCCGCCTCGGCGCGGTCCGCCGTCGCCGCATCGTGGGCGTGGATCACGGCGAGCGGCCGGTCGGGACCGACCGCTTCGCCGGCGCGCGCGAGACCGGTGAACCCTACGGCTGGGTCGATTTCGTCCTGCGGTCGCGTTCGGCCGCCGCCGAGACCTATGACGGCGAGACCGATGTCGCGGGTCGCCACGTGGGTGATGTAACCGGGCTCGGACAGTTCGATCGTCCGGATCACCGGCGCGGCGGCCAAGTGGGCTTGCGGGCGCTCGGCGAGGTCGGCCGGCCCCCCGAGCGCCGCGACCATGCGCGAAAAGCTTTCCAGGGCGCGTCCCGAATCCAGGGCCTGTTCCAAGCGCGCGCGGGCAGAGGGCAAATCCTCCGTGAGACCGCCGAGGACCAGCATCTCGGCGCCGAGTTCCACGGTGATGGCGTGGAATGCCGGCTCGCGTCCGCGCCCGGTGAGGTAGTCGAGGATGTAGGCCACCTCCAGGGCATTGCCGGCGACGGAGGCGAGGGGCGAATCCATGTCGGTGACCAGGGCCACGGTCTTCAGGCCGGCGCCGCCGGCGACGCCGACGATGGCCGCGCCCAGTCCGAGGGCTTCGTCGAGCCCCGCCATGAAGGCGCCCGAGCCGACCTTCACGTCCATCACCAGGCCGTCGAGGCCGGCGGCGAGCTTCTTCGACAAGATGGACGCCGTGATGAGATCGAGGGATTCCACCGTGCCGGTGACGTCCCGGATGGCGTAGAGGCGGGCATCCGCCGGCGCCAGTTCGGCCGTCTGTCCGATGATGGCGCAGCCGACTTGCGCGGTGACGCGGCGGAAGCGATCCAGATCCGGACGTGCGTCGTAGCCGGGAATGGCGGCGAGCTTGTCCAGCGTTCCGCCCGTATGCCCGAGACCGCGGCCCGAAATCATCGGCACGTAGCCGCCGCAGGCCGCCACCATCGGCGCCAGGGCGAGGCTGACGGCGTCGCCGACGCCGCCGGTGGAGTGCTTGTCGAGGACGGGGCCGGGCAGGTCCCAGCTCAGCACCGTGCCCGATCGGGTCATCGCACGCGTGAGGGCGACGCGCTCGTCCAGGGACAATCCGCGGAAGAACACCGCCATGGCGAAGGCCGCCGCCTGTCCCTCCGTGACGCGGCCATCCGTAAGGCCCGCGATGAAATCGGAGATCCGGGACAAATCGAGTTCCTGGCCGTCGCGCTTGGCCCGGATGACTTCCTGCGGCAGCATCATGCGGCGGGCTCCAGGGCGGCGAGGAGGGCGGCGTGCAGGCTGCTCGCGCCGATCCGGAAGGTCTTCGGGGTGGCCCAGTCGGGCCCCATGATCCGGTCGGCCAGGGCGAGGTAGAGGGCGGCGTCCGCCACCGTCCTGATCCCGCCCGAGATCTTGAGGCCGTGCGTCCCGCCGGCGTCACGGATCGCGTCGAGCATGATCTCGACCGCCTCCGGCGTCGCCGAGACGGCTGTCTTGCCCGTCGAAGTCTTGATCATGTCGGCGCCCGCCGCGAGGGCCAAGCGGCTCGCCTGCGCGATGAGGGGCGGGGACTGGAGTATGCCCGTCTCCAGGATGACCTTGAGGCATGCCGTGCCACAGGCCTCGCGCACTTCCGCGACCATGGCGTGCGCCGGCTCCACGCGTCCTTCGCGAAGCGCGTCATAGGGCAGGACGAGGTCGATCTCGTCGGCGCCATCGCGTAGGGCGTCGCGCGTTTCCCGAACGGCTTCTTCGGCATCGTTCCCCCCGGCCGGGAAGTTGACCACCGTGGCGACCCTCACGCCCGATCCGGCGAGGAGGCCGGTCGATTGCGCAACGAACCGAGGCCAGACGCAGACGGCGGCGACTCCGCTGGCGCGGGCGGTCAGGCAGAGGGCCTCGATAGCGGCCCCGGTGCCCGTGTCGCTCAGATCGGTGAGGTCGAGGAGAGGCAGGGCACGCTGGGCCGTCGGGGAATCGGTCATGCACGCGGCTCCGGCAGAAGGGTGACGAAAGCCTCGGCGAGGCGGGCGAGATCGGTGGCGGCGCGGGCCGCCACCGCCTTGGTCTCGCTGTGATGAGGGTCGCCGCCGCCGATCCCGGCGGCGAGGTTGGTGACGACGGACACGGCCGCGACGGGCAGGCCGAGAAAGCGGGCCAGGATGGTTTCCGGCACCGTCGACATGCCGACGAGATCGGCGCCGAGGCGGCCGGCCATGCCGATTTCGGCCGGCGTCTCGAAGCTCGGGCCGGAGAACCAGGCGTAGACGCCCTCGTGAAGGACCACACCGCAAGCGCGCGCCGCCACGTGGAGGAGACTTCGCAGATCGGCATCGTAGGCACCGACCATCGGCACGAAACGTCCGTCGCCCGCCTCGCCGACGAGGGGGTTGAAGCCCGACAGATTGATGTGGTCGGTCAGCGCCACGAGGCTGCCCGGACCGGCCTCGGGGCGAAGCGACCCGGCGGCGTTGGTCAGCAGGAGGGCGTGGGCGCCGAGGGCCTCGGCAATGCTGAGTGGAACCCGCATCGCGGCGGCGTCCCCGGTCTCGTAGGCATGGGCGCGGCCCTCGAACACCAGCACGCGGCGCCCCCCGAGGCCGCCGGCATGGAGTGTCCCGCCATGACCGCTGACGCGCGGCGCCGGAAAGCCGGGAATCTCGCGGTAAGGCACCGAACACGCGTCCGTCAGGCGCTCCACCAGGGCGCCGAGGCCGGTGCCCGTGACGATGGCGCAGGCGAACGGACCGCCGAGCCCCCTGGCTCGCAGGTGATCGACGATCGCCGCGATCCTCGGGTCGTCAGGCATCGGTCAGGTTCTCCGGTCCGAACGAATTCGGGAGGAGCGCGCCGAGGGTAAAGCGGGCGCGAACTCCGTCGCCATCGGCCACGTGGATCATCGTTTCGGGCGCCGCGAATTCGCGGATGCGCTGTCGGCAGGCGCCGCAGGGCGTGACGAGGCCGGGTCCGGGACCGATCACCAGCATCTCGCGGATCGCCCGCCCGCCCTCCGCGATCATGGCAGCGATGGCGCCGGCCTCGGCGCAGGTGCCGACGGGATAGGCCGCATTCTCGACGTTGCAGCCGGCATGGACCCGGCCGTCCGCATCGCGCAGGGCGGCGCCGACGGCAAAGCGTGAATAGGGTGCGTAAGCCCGTGTGCGGGCGGTCCGCGCGGCGTCGAACAGGCTCTGGAGATCAGGGTCCATGCGCGATCATTGGCACCGATGGCGGAGCCCTGTCGAGGGATCATCGATAGCGCGCCTCCCGCCTCCGGGAGCATCGTCCCGGAGATCGCATCCGGGACGATGTCCTCGGTCTTCGGGATGACATCGGCTTTGTCGGAAAGCCGGTATCCACCTTTCGGGCCGATGCGCTAAGACGCGAAGGATGATGGGGCCGAAGGGGCTGGGACGATGCTGGGACGGTTTGAGCGGAGCGCCTCGGGCGAGGCGACGGTGGAGTACGGCGACGGCACCATGCGGGTGGTGAAGCCGGGCCGTTTCGTGCGCTGCGCCGTGACGGGCGCCCCCATCGAACTCGATGCCCTGCGCTACTGGAGCGCCGTGTACCAGGAGGCCTATGCCACGCCGGAGGCGGTGATGCAGCGCCTGCGCGAACGTGCCGTCGAGGTCTGAACTTCACCGCGGCTTCGTGGAAAACAACTCGCCCGCCGCACGCCGGGATGGATTTGCGGGGTAGAGGGCCTCCACGAGCCGGCGACGGGGGGCCGTCATCCCCCGTCCAAGGCGGCCGGTGCCACGGTCCGCCACGCTGCGAGCAGCGCCTCACGCAGCACCGTTTCGTCCACGTCCCACAAGTCGAGGTTGGTCCAGCCGCGCCGACCCCATGCGCCCGGAACCGGGGCGAACAGATCCGGTGCGTCCGCTACGACCCGTGCCTGATCGGCCGGCGTGAGCTTCAGCACGACCCGTTCCTCTTCCACCCACAGGGTGGCGAAGATTCGGCCGCAGAGGCGAAAGTCGGGATGTCCCTGATGCGCCGCCTCGACGACTTCAGGAAGTAAGAGAGCGAGGGCTCGAACATCGTCGGGGCGCATCGTCCAACATCTCTACGTGCACTCGGACGGATGCACGGGGGGGGACCGGCCGGCCGCGTCGTTCGGGGCATCGGCTCCGCTTCGACTTGTATCGAAACGACATGGCAAGGATAACTTTTAACGTTAAGCCTGATTTAACCCACTCGGGCGATGGTGTGATCGTCATCCGAGCCGGCGCCTCTCGCTCCCGGCAAACGGTCGAGTGAAGGACTGAATCCCATGCGCCGCTCCAAGCTGAATGCCTTGGTGCGCTCGTTCACGCTCCTTGCGAGCGTGGGAGCGCCCTGCCTCGGATACGCCGCCGATCTGCTTCCCCCCCTGCCGCCCGAGCCGCTGCCCCCGCCCATCGAGATCGGCGGCGGCTGGTACCTGCGCGGCGATGTCGGTGTGGGTTCCGCGAGCTACGACAAGGTCGTCACCACCGTTCCGGGCAAGTCCCTGCCGCCGGCCTACGAGATCCACCAGAAGAGCATGGGCGACCAGTTCTTCGCGGGCGGCGGCGTCGGCTACCAGTTCAACGGCTTCCTTCGCGGTGACATCACCGGTGAGTACCGGGGGGGTAGCCGCTTCTCCTTCCTCGAGAAGTTCGACCTGCCCTACGGCAACGGCGTTCCGGCCAAGGGCCTGGACTTCGATCAGGGCCACCTCTCGACGGTGGTCGCCATGGCCAACGGCTACGTCGACCTCGGCACCTGGTACGGCGTGACGCCCTTCCTCGGCGCGGGCGTCGGCTCGGCCTTCCATACGGTCAGCGGCTTCAACGATACCGGTGCCGGCTCGGCCGCCGGCGGCTTCGGCATCGCCGCCACCAAGCGCACCACCAATCTCGCCTGGGCCGCCATGGCCGGCCTCGGCTACAGCGTCACGCCGAACCTCAAGCTCGAAATCGGCTACCGCTACATGAACCTCGGCCATGTCGGCACCGGCCCGGTGACCTGCTTCAACGACCCGGGCTGCGGCGGCGCTTCGTACAGACTCAAGGAGATCACCTCCCACGACGTCCGCATCGGCATGCGCTGGATGCTCGGCGGTATCGTCGCCGCGCCGGTGATCGCCGACTATCAGCCCGCGCCGATCATCCGCAAGTATTGAGCTCAATCACAGCAACAAAGCGGCGCGAACCCTCGGGTTCGCGCCGCTTTCGTTTCCCGAATAGCGATATCGATCATCTTATTTCCTAATTCCTATCAAGCTTAACTCGATCATAAGCTTACTGGCGGATACTCTTCGACTATGGAGCATGCACGACGGGCACTTGGGTGTCACGACGACCCGCTCCAAGCATAGGGGGTTCCGGAGGCGACATGACGAGACATAGCTGCCGCGCGCGTTCGGCCCGCACCCTGGCCGTCGCGGCCATGAGCCTGACCGCCCTTCCCACACTCGCCCCCGCCTGGGCCGCCGACCTGCTGCCTCCCCCGCCCGCGCCGGTGCCCGTGGAAATCGGCAGCGGCTGGTACCTGCGCGCCGATTTCACCGAAAGCTTCTTTCTGCGCCCCACGGATGCGACGCTGCCCGATCCCAATGATCCGGGCATGCCGCCCCTCGTCCGGCGGACCCTCGGCCATGAGCCGGCCTACGGCGGCGGTGTCGGTTACCGCATCAACACCTGGCTGCGGGTGGACGCCACCGTCGACCAGCGCCTCGCCGCGGATTACAGCGCCTACTCGTCGCGGAGCAACTTCGCCACGGGCTACAATGTCGAGGCCGGCCGCCTCGGCGTGCTCACGGGCCTCGTCAACGTCTATGCCGATCTCGGCACCTGGTGGGGCCTGACGCCGTACATCGGCGGCGGCCTCGGCTTCGCCCAGAAGGAGTTTCGACGGGGCTACACCCAGACGACCTGCCTCGTCGACGCCTGCGACGGGGGGGCCGGCACGGGTGCCCGCCCCGGCGTGATACGCCCCAACCGCTCCGTCACCAGCCTCGCCTGGTCCCTCACGGGGGGCGTCTCCTACGCCCTCGGGGCCGGCTTCAGTCTGGATGCGAGTTATCGCTACATCGATCTCGGCCGCGCCAAGTCGGGCCTCGACACCTACGGCTTCGGCAGCCGCCTGAAGGATCTGGCCGCCAACGAGGTCCGCGTCGGGCTGCGCTACGCCTTCACGGACGGGTTCGCGGGTGCGCACGGCATGCCCACGGTATGGAGCAGCGGGAACCCCTACGAATAGGGCCCCGACCCATCTGGAGCAACGGACTATTAAGGTTACTCAAGTACACATCTGTCAACGGGCTCAGTAAAGACCAGTCGGGCTGGCGCCTTGAGGACGACATCGATGCGGACCCTGACCCTCGCGCTCCTGACGACCCTGACGCTCGGTGCCGTCACCGGCGCACACGCGGCGGACCTCGACTACGGTGTCCTGCGCGGCCCCGACTACGAGCCGGAGGCGCCGCTGATCGACTGGAACGGCATCTACTTCGGCGGGCATGGCGGCTATACGTCGGCAGCTATGGGATTCGCCAACAGCTTCCAGCCCCTGGTTGCCAATGCCCTGCGGGCAACGACCGCCGAGACCGTTCTCGGGGCATCGACTCTGCTCTCACCGCAGGCTGTGCGTGTCGGAGGAGCGAGCTACGGCGCGTTCGCCGGCTTCAACTACCAGTTCGACGAGACCGTCGTCGGCGTCGAAGTCGATTACACCCGTTTCGAGCGCGGTGGGACAACGACGGACGCCATCGGACGCTTCAAGACGACCGGAGACGGGTTCTTGGAAACCGTCTCCCTGAGCGGCTTGGCATCGACGCGGATTGAGGATTACGGCACCATCCGCGCACGCGGCGGCTGGGCTTTCGGCAACCTGCTCCCGTTCGTGACCGGAGGTCTCGCAATCGGTCGCGCGCAGGTTGTCGATCGCGTCTCGATCAATGATTACGGCTACGACCAAGCCACCTACAAGGCGAATGTCGCCCTCACCACGGGCCAGCCGGCTTACGTGAACAATTTCGGTTACGCGTCCTTCAACCAGACTAATCCAGCCAACAGCCGGGTTGCCGCGCCGACAATCGTTGGGCGAACCACGACGAAAGTCGTCGGGGGCGTGACCCTCGGCGCCGGCATCGAATACGCTCTCACGCAGAACATCCTTCTACGCGGCGAGTACCAATATGTTCTGTTCAACGATTTCGACGGACACAAGGTGAATCTCAACACCGTGCGCGGTGGCGCGGCCGTGAAGTTCTGATCGGTCTCGCCCCCGCGACCCCCCGTCCAACGCCCGAGGCGACGGGGCGCGAGCGGGATCCCTACGGCTGTGCGCGCTCCCGTCGGGGTCGAGGATGCGTGATGCGGCCGCACGACCTCCATCGCAGACGGAACGCCAGAGCATGATCCGACGCCTTCTCATCGCCGGCCTGTCCTTCGGCGGTTTGTTCGCCGCCGGCTTCGCGGCCCAAGCGGGGGGCGATCCGCGCCACCGCCCGCTGCCGCCACCGGAGGTCGCCTACCGCGACCCCCGCTACCTGCCGCCGCCCCCGCCTGTGCCCGTCGCGCGGGTGCCGCGCTCCTTGAACCTGCCGCTCTACAACGAGCCGCCGCGGCGGTTCTGAGTCTGATCAGCTCTCCAGTTCGGAATCCCAGTAGAGGTAATCCACCCAGGTGTGGTGGTACTGCCGGTGGTCGAATTCCGGCTGGCGGCGGTGCAGCTCATGCCGGGTCGGGCGGTGCGGCTCGTGCAGCAGCGGCATCTCGGCCTCGGCCGGCGTACGGTTGGCCTTGCGCAGGTTGCATGGCGAGCAGGCCGCGACCACGTTCTCCCAGCTCGACAGGCCGCCGCGCGAGCGCGGCACGACGTGGTCGAAGGTCAGGCCGCCGGATGGCAGGCGCAGGCCGCAATATTGGCACGAGAACGTATCGCGCAGATAGATGTTGTAGCGGGTGAACGCCGGGCTGCGCGCCAGGGTCACGTAGCTCTTGAGGGCGACGACGCTCGGCACCTTCAGGGACCGGCTCGGGCTGCGCGCCTCGACATCGTAGTTCGCCACCAGGGTGACGCGATCGAGGAACAGGGCGGTGAAGGCGTCCTTCCAGGACCACAGCGAGAGCGGATTGTACGACAGCGGCCGGTAATCGGCGTTCAGCACGAGCGTTTGGAGATCCAGCATGGCGCACCCCTCTCGGCGGGTCGACACGGGGACAACGCGCGGGAATCGCCCGGCGCGCTGCCCCTGTCGGATGAAAGACCAGAATTTTTCTTGGGTTGGGCCGGTGCGTCTGACCGGCGGGCTCGCGCAAGGAGAGCCGCAAGGGGAGCCGTCTGAGCGGCCCGTGCGCGGTGCGACTGAGGAACGGCTTCTGCCAAAAGCGGTCGCATCGGGCGAAAACGCCCGGCTGGTGGTAACGTCCCTCGACGCGGACGACCGTCACCACCCCCTCGCACTGATACGAAAAGGCATAGTCCATCGCGGCTTAGTCTAATATCAGCGTGACACGCTTGTGAAGGTCGCACCGCACGCGCGCGACGCCATGCCCACAGGGAGGCTAGGCCCACGGGAATCGGCCCGCAGGGAAAGACGGGGCAGCCCCGCCCGGATCGCGCCGGCTCGTCAGCCTTTCGCCCCATTGCTCGGCGATTGCGGCGGCTCCCGACGGCCCCGGCCTCGTTCGTGCGATCCCGTTGCCGCTGGCGCGCGAACGCGCCACGTGAGGGGGCCTCGAACTTTCCAAGGACGGCATCTTGCAGGACACCAACGCCCGAACCGCGCACCTTCAATCAAACCGGGGGATGCGTCGCATCCTCGGCAAGGTGGGAGGCGGCAGGCGTCTTGCCCGGGCGGTGACGGCGGGCTGGCTCGGCCTTGCCGTCCTCGCCCCCGGCACGGCCTCCGCCCAGGGCGCACCGGCGGCACAACCGGTCCCCGCAGGTCAGACGGCGCCGGCAGCCCAACCCGCGGCTCCCCCCGCCCAACCGGCGGCCCCCGCAAAGCCCCCGGCGCCGAAGCCCGTGGTGTCGGAAGAGATCAAGACCGTCCGCGATACCCTCGACAAGGCCAAGGACGACCTCGAACACCGCGAAAAGATCGTGACCGGCCAGAATGTCGGCAGCGGCGACCTCACCCGGGCCCGCGACGGCGTCGATGCCATCGCCGACCGCATCCGCCACGTCATCGAGATCACCACCCCACGCCTGGAGGCGGCCCGCGAGCGCCTGACCCAACTCGGGCCCAAGCCCAAGGAAGGAGCGGAAGGCGAGGATGTCGCCCGCGAGCGCACCGAGCGCGAGCAGGCGGTCGCCGAGATCGACGAGACCCAGAGGTTGGCCAAATCCCTTCTGGTCCAGAGCGACCAGATCGTCGATCAGGTGACCAACAAGCGCCGCGCCGACTTCACCCGCGGCCTGTTCGAGCGCTCCACCGCCCTGGTCACGCCGGACCTGTGGATGCGGATCGCCGCCGACATCCCGCGCGATCTGCGCGCGCTTCAGAATGCCGTCTCGGACACCGCCGACCTGTTCGCGCGCAACGGCACCCTCGGCAACCTTCTCTTCCTCGGCATCGCCTTCGGCATCTCCATCGCCCTGTATTTCGGGCGCCGCAACATCGCCCCGCGCCTGGGACGCCGCGACGCCAAGGCCGTCGATCCGTCCCAGCGCAAGAAGCTTCTGGCCGCCTGGCGCGTCTTTCTGCTCGGCACCGTGCCGGCGGTGGTGGGGAGCTATGCGGTCTACTACGCCCTGGACGTCACCAACCTCCTGCCCATGCGCCTGCTGCCGGTGGCAGGGGCCATTCTCATCGGCCTCGCCTTCATCGCCTTCGTCGAGGCCCTGGCCGACGCCCTGCTGTCCCACGAGAAGCCGTCCTGGCGCACCACGACCATGACGGATGCCGCCGCCTCGCGGATCACCACCCTGGCGGTGAGCATCGCCGTGGTGATCACGGTGGTGAAATCCGTCGAGGCGCTGAACTCGGCGATCTCGGCGGCCCTGCCCATCTCCATCGCCACCCGGGGCATCGGGGCCATCGCCACGGCGCTCATCCTCGCCATCGGCCTGCACCGCTTCGCCGACACGGCGGAGAAGGAGGAAGCGTGCTTCGGTCCCTACGTGGCGCCCGAGGCCGCCACGGGCATCGGCGGTCCGGCCCGCCTCCTCGGCTGGGCCGCCGTGGTGGTCATCGGTGCGGCGGCGCTTTTCGGCTACGTCGCCTTTTCCACCTTCCTCATCGACCAGCTCGTCTGGACCGCGAGCCTGTTCGTGCTGCTGTTCCTGTTCATCGGCAGCGCCGACACCTTCATCGGCGGGACCCTGCGCGACGACACCAAGATCGCCACCGCCCTCCAGGCCAACACCGGCCTGCGCAAGCGCTCCCTGAACCAGATCGCCGTGCTCGCCACGGGCTTCGCCCGCGTCGTCCTCATCCTGGTCGCGGCCCTCCTGGCGCTCGCGCCATGGGGCCTCGATTCCACCGACGTGTTCACCTCCGTGCGCAGCGCGTTCTTCGGGTTCAAGGTCGGCGACGTCACCATCTCGCTCTCCACCATCGCGCTGGCCATCGGCCTACTCGTGCTCGGCATGGCCGTCACCCGGGCGATCCAGCGCTGGCTCGAGAACACCTACCTGCCGGCCACCGACCTCGACGCGGGCCTGCGCAACTCGATCTCGACCATCGCGGGCTATTGCGGTTTCCTGCTCACCCTGGCGCTGGCATTCTCGTATCTCGGCCTGAGTCTGGAGAAGCTGACCATCGTCGCCGGCGCGCTCTCGGTCGGTATCGGTTTCGGTCTCCAGTCCATCGTCAACAATTTCGTCTCGGGCCTGCTGCTCCTGTGGGAGCGCCCGATCCGCGTCGGCGATCAGGTGCTCATCGGCGACAGCGAGGGCATCGTGAAGCGCATCTCCGTGCGCTCCACCGAGATCCAGACCTTCGACCGCTCGGCCGTGATCGTGCCGAACTCGAACCTCATCTCCGGCATCGTCAAGAACCGGGTGAGGGGCGACCGCACCGGCCGGGTCGCCATCACCGTCAACGTCCTGCGCAACCAGGATCCCGTCCACGCCGCCGAACTGCTGGTGGCTTGTGCCAGCGCGCATCCCGACGTCCTGAAGGAGCCTGCCCCCCGTGTGGTGTTCCGTAAGATCGGCGACCCGTTCCTCGAATTCGAGCTCATCGCCATGATCGTCGATGTGAGTCTCGGACTGAAGGTGCAGAACGATTTGAACTTTGCCGTGTTCAAGTCCTTGTCCGGGGTCGGGATGATCCCGGCGATGGGTCCGGCCTCCAGCAACGTCGTCGTGCAGGGGCTGGAGCCGTTTCAGGAGGCCATGGGCCGGATCGCCAGCACGTTCGTGGAGTCGAAGGGCGACGCCGGGAACGGGGCGATCAGGTCGGGGGCGGCGTTGCCGAAGGGATGAGCCGGGTGGGTCAGGGATTCTTGGATCGGTGCGGGATCGGAACAGGCCTCTTCCCGCAGGGACGGGTCCTGCCTGGATCGGTGCTGTCTGGATTGATTCTGGCCGGAAGCCTGACGCTGGCGGGCTGCGCCACGCAGCAGCCCGTGGAGACCGCCACGGGCTTGCCCAGCCTGTACTGGCCGATGACCACCGCCTCGGCGCAGGTCGATGCCGCCACCGCCCGCGACATGATCTCGGCCTACCGCGCCCGCTCGGGCGGCGGCGCCCTCCGGCTCGATCCCGAGTTGCAGAAGCTCGCCGAGGCGGAAGCCGCCGCCATGGCAGCCGCCGACCGGCCGAGCCGGGCCCAGACCGTGCGCGTCGCCATGGAGCGCCTCGGCCACCCATCGGCCGGTGCCAACCTCTCGGCGGGCTACCATACCCTGGCCGAGGCGTTCTCGGGCTGGCGCGACAGCCCCGCCCACAACGCCGTGATGCTGGCGCCCGACGCCACGCGCATGGGCATCGCCACCGCCTACGCGCCGAACTCGAAATACCGGGTCTACTGGGCGCTGCTGATGTCGAAGTAGCGGAGCCCGTCAGGGAAACTTCATCTTTCGCGAGACGGTCGGCGCCTCCGACAGGAGCGTCACCGTCACCCGTCGGTTGGCGGCCAGATACGGGTTGTCGGGAAACAGCGGTTCGGTGTCGGCCTTGCCCGTCACCGAGGCGAAGCGGTCGTCGGGCACGCCGCCGCCGGCCAGGATCTCGCGAACCGAGATGGCGCGGTTGGCCGAGAGTTCCCAGGGCGGGGCGGCGGCGCGCGCGCCGGGGCGCTCCGAGGCGGTGAAGCCCGCGATGGCGATGCGGTTCGGCATCTTGCGCAAGGTGGGTGCCAGACGTTCGAGCAGGCGCCGGGTGCGGTCGTTGGGCCGGCTCGATCCGTCCGGGAACATCGAGGCCCCGTCCTGATCGACGATGGCGATGTCGAGGCCCTTCACCGTCGGGGTCACCATGATGTTCTTCGAGGCCTCGGCGATCTCCGGCATGTCCTGCAACGCTTGACGCAAGCTGGCGGCGGCCAGGCCGAACGCCTCCGGCAGACCGGTATCGGGCGCGCCATCCTCGGCCGTCCCCTCGATATCGGGCGGATTGGTGTGGTCGGTGGATTGCTCGGGCGGGATGTCGCGCTTGTGCTTGACGAAGTTCGCCGTCGGCAGGCCGTCCTTCTCGATGATGCCGGCGAAACGCGACTCCTTGTTGACGCCGAAAGCGTCGCGCATGGAGCCGGCCACCGCCTGCATCTTCTTCTGATCCTGGGTCGAGTAGGCGGCGATCATCACGAAGAAGCTCATGAGCAGCGCCATCAGGTCGGCGAAGGTCACGAACCAGCCGTGGCCGCCATGCGCGCCGCGCTTCTTCTTGGCCACGATGGTTCCTCCTCAGGCCGCCTCGGCCCCGACCTCGTCGCGGTGGTTGTGCGGCAGGTAGGCGATCAGCATCTCGCGCACGAGGGAGGAGCTCTTCGAATCGCGGATGAGCAGAATGCCGTCGATGATGAGGGAGCGCGATACGTCCTCTTCCTCGAGCTTGACGTGGAGCTTATCGGCCAGCGGCAGGGTGACCATGTTGGCGATGAGTGCGCCGTAGAGGGTGGCGAGCAACGCCGTCGCCATGGCGGGGCCGAGCTTCGACGGGTCCGACATGTTGGCGAACATGGTCACCATGCCGAGAATCGTGCCGATCATGCCCCAGGCCGGCGCGCAATCCCCGAAGGCGCGGTAGATCTTCGAGCCCTCGTCGAGATGCATGAGGAAATTGTCGCGGTCGCGCTCCATGGTGTCGCGGATGAAATCCCGGTCGTAGCCGTCGGCGATGTAGCGTGCGCCCTGCGCCAGGAACGGGTCCGAGATCTCCATGCTCTCCAGGGCCATCGGGCCGGACTTCCGCACCACGTCGGCGATCTTCGTGATCTCTTCGATGAGCTCGCGCGGCTTGATGGCGCGCATGGAGAAGGCGTAGCGCAGGCCCATGGGCAGGCCGTGCATCATGGTCGAGAACGGAAAGCGCATCATCGTGGCGGCGGTGGCCCCGCCGAAGATCACGATCACCGCGTGCTTGTCGAAATAGGCGGCGAAGTTGCCGCCATCGATCATGATCAGCACGAAGACGACGGCGAAGCCGCCGACGAGGCCGATCCCTGTTGCGAGGTCCATGATCACCGAGCCTTCAGCGGCCGCCGGATGCCGCAAAAGCGCCACAGGACGAGGCGCCGTCCCCACGTTGGCGGATTCAGCGTGAACGAACCGTAAAAGCCCTCGCGCACCGGGGCCGATCGTGTCATTCGCCGTTCAGGGAGCGAACGCCATAAGCGCGTCACGTCAAGGATTTGGCCTACCCCGCTGGGTGCGGGCGAGTGCCGAACCGGCGACGCGTCACGGCGCATCCACCCCCAAGCGGGGCCGCGCCAGGATTGGCACTCGGAGCGAACGGTATCATGTCGTTGATTCGTCTCTATGCTCGGGTCATGGGTCTGCTCGGGGCGGACAAGCGCCTCGCCGTGGTCCTGGCTACGGCCAACGTGGCGCTCGCCGTCGCGGCCTTCGCCGAGCCCCTGCTCATGGGCCGGATCATCGACCAGCTCACGCACCTGAACGCCAAGTCCAATGCCTTCGCGACACTGGCGCCGCTCATCGGCGCCTGGGTGGCCTTCGGCCTGTTCACCATCGCGGCGGGCGTCACCATCGCGCTTCACGCCGATCGGCTGGCCCACCGCAACCGCCTGTCGTCCATGGCGAACTACTTCGAGCACGTCCTCGAACTGCCGCTGGCGTTCCACTCCACGAACCATTCCGGCCGCGTCCTCAAGGCGATGCTGGAGGGCTCGAACGGCATGTTCTGGCTGTGGCTCGGCTTCTTTCGCGACCATTTCGTCGCCTTCGTCTCCCTCGCCGTGCTCCTGCCCATGACCCTGTTCGTGAACTGGCAGCTCGGCTCGATCCTCGTCGTACTGGTGCTGGCCTTCACCGTGCTCACCACCCTGGTCATGCGCCGCACCGAGACCCTGCAGGGCCGGGTCGAGGAGTACCAGTCGGGTCTGGCCGAACACGCCTCGGACGCGCTCGGAAACGTCGCCGTCATCCAGTCCTTCACCCGCGCCAAGGCGGAAAAGGAGGCGATGCACGACATCATCCGCAACCTGCTCGCCGCCCAGATCCCGGTCCTGTCGTGGTGGGCGCTCGCCAACGTCGCCACCCGCGCCTCGGCGACGCTCACCATGACGGCGATCTTCATCACCGGCATCGCCCTGCACCAGCACGGCCAGGCCACCGTCGGCGAGGTCGTCGCCTTCATGAGTCTGGCCACCATGCTGGTCTCGCGCCTCGACCAGGTCGCCACCTGCATCAACGGCCTGTTCCAGCAGATGCCCAAGATCGCCGAGTACTTCGAAATCCTCGACACCACCCCGGCGGTGCACGACCGCCCCGGTGCGGCCCAGGTCGCCCGCTTCGACGGCGCGGTCTCGTTCGATGGGGTCGGCTTCTCGTACAATTCCCGCCGCAAGGCCCTGGAGGACGTGTCCTTCACGGCGCAGGCCGGCGAGACCATCGCGCTGGTTGGGACCACGGGTTCCGGCAAGTCCACGACGCTGGGCCTCCTGCACCGCGCCTTCGACCCCGACCACGGCGCCATCCGCATCGACGGCACCGACATCCGCGACATCGGCCTGTCCTCGCTTCGCCACAACATCGGCGTGGTGTTCCAGGAGCCGATGCTGTTCGCCCGCTCCATCCGCGAAAACCTGCTCGTCGGCCGCCCGGACGCGACGGATGCCGAGATGATCGATGCCCTGGAGCGCGCCCAGGCCACGGAGTTCATGGCCCGGCAGGCCGACGGCCTCGACACGGTCATCGGCGAGCGCGGACGCTCGCTCTCCGGCGGCGAGCGCCAGCGCCTGTCCATCGCCCGGGCGCTGCTCAAGAATCCGCCGGTGCTGATCCTCGACGAGGCGACGTCTGCCCTCGACGCCACCACCGAACGCAAGCTCCAGGGCGCCCTGGAAGCCGTGATGGAGGGCCGCACGACCTTCGTCATCGCCCACCGCCTCGCGACGATCCGCAACGCGGACCGCATCCTCGTCTTCCACGAGGGCCGGATCGTCGAGTCGGGCAGCTTCGACAGCCTTGTCGCCCAGAACGGCCGCTTCGCGGATCTGGCCCGGGCGCAGTTCATGGCAGCCGAGGAGCCGGTGGAGCTGCAGCTCGCGGCGTGAGTCTTCGAACCCTCCCCCTCTGCGGGGGAGGAATGGTGTGGGGACTAATCCTGGCGCGCCGGCGCCGCGTCTTCGGCCCAAACCCGGAATTTCGTCAGCCGGTTTCCCCCGAACGTGTGCGTCAGCGGCACGTCGGCGGCGTCCCGCCCGCGTGCGACGAGGATACGGCCCCGGCGAGGGGCGTTGTTGCGCGGATCGAACACGTGCCAGGCGCCGCCGAGATAGCATTCCGTCCAGGCGGCGAAATCCCCCGGGCCGTGCGGCTCGGGCTCGCCGATGAAGCTGAGATAGCCCGTGCAATAACGGGTCGGGATGTTGAGCGCCCGGCAGAACGCCACGAACAGGTGGGCGTAGTCCCGGCACACCCCGCGCCCGCCCGCCAGGGCATCGGCCGCCGTGCGGTCGACATGGGAGAAGGCGTAGCCGAAGGCGATGTGGTGGTGGACGAAGTCGCACACCGCCTGCACCCGCGACCAGCCTGGCGCCAGATGCCCGAACCGGTCCCAGGCCTCGTTGGAGAGAAGGTCGGATTCGCAGTATCGGCTCGCCACGAGGAACGGCAAGGCCTCCTCCGGCAGGTCTTCCACGGGATGCTCCGCGGCGTCGGCCACCACCGGATCGAGGCCGCCGTCGTCGGGAATCTCGGCGTGGACGCTCAGGGTCACGGCGCCGGCCGGCGCCAGGAAGCGCACGGTCCGGTTGCCGAACACATCGCGAAAAGTCTTGACCGGCACCGGAGGGCTCACCTGCAGCACGTCGGGCGGGACGGCGGCGAGACCCTTGACCGGATAGGTGTTGAGCCGGGCGATCAGCGGGGTCGGATGGGGAAACTCGTAACCCATCTCGCAACCGAACCTGATCCGCATGGAAGCCCTCTCCGGCCGGCCGCCGCGCCGACCTTCGCCCTATGCCCGGCCCCGATGGGCGAGAATAGGCCGCCCAGGTCACACGCACATGTCATTGCGCGTCCTGTGCGCAGATGAAGCGGAGGCCTCAGACGCCGTGCGCCCGCGCCTGCTTTTCCCGCATCCGCGCCTGGAGCCGCACCCGCCGCGCTGCAATGACGGTGCCATTGATCTCGCCGCCGAACAGGAACATCGCCGCGAGCCAGTACAGGAACACCAGGGCCACCATGGCGGTGGCCAGACTCCCGTAGGTCGAGACGTAGGCGTTCGAGAACCGGTCGAGGTAGTAGCCGAAACCGAGGCCGGCGAGGAACCACAGCAGCAAGGTCACGGCGACGCCCGGAATCACGGCGAGGAACGAGCGCCGCCCGGTGGCGACGAACTTGTGGGCGATGACGAGGACGCCCACCAGCAGGAAGGCCGTGATGCCGATGCGCCCGATGGCCACCGTCAGGCTCAGGGGTTCGAGGCCGGGGGCGACGTTGAGGACGTTGCGCCAGATCAGGGGCCCGAGCACCACCAGCAGGGCGAAGGCCAGCATGGCGAGGGCGCCGCAGATCACGTAGGCGATAGATTCCAGCCGCGTGAGCCACCAGGGCCGCTGCTCGCGCAGGCCGTAGGCGCGGTTGAGCCCGACCCGCAGGCTCTCGACGCCGGCCGAGGAAAAGTACAGGGCCAGCACCGCGCCGACGGTGAGCACGCCGCCGCGCTGCTCGGTCAGCACCCGGTGCATCTCGTTGACGACGGGCTTGGCGATCTCGCGCGGCCACGCGTCGAAGATGAGAACCCCGGCCTCGTCGGCGAGCGACTTGGTGCCGAACAGGCCGGCCAGCGCGGCTAGCAGGATGAGGAACGGGAACAGCGCGATGAGGATCGAGAGCGCGATATGGCTGGCGATGGCCCAGCCGTCATGGGCGATGAAGCGCTGGGCCGCGACGTTCGCGATCTCGATGGGCTTGCTGAGGCGGCTCACGGGGGCAGGCTTTTCCTCGCGCGATGGATCGGCTGCCTTCTAAACGCGAGGGCGGGTTCCGGCGCAACGCGGAAGGGTGCCCGCGCGCCGCCCCCCCCCGGTGCGGGTTGTGTTCCGTGCCGCACTGTGGTGCCTGCGCCACCAGCATGACCGTCAGATCCTCCACCGCGCCCACCGCCGCCGTGCCGGCCATCTTCGTGCTCATCTGGGCCACGGGCTTCGTCGCCGCCCGCTTCGTGGCGCCCCACGCCGACGCGGTGACCTTCGTGGCGCTTCGCGTCGTCTGCGTCGCCGCGGTGCTGGCGGCCCTGGCCCGGGCGCTCGGCGCGCGCTGGCCCAAGGGCGGCAAAGAGTGGACCGACGCCCTCGTCGCCGGCATTCTGATGCAGGGCATCTACGTCATCGGCGTGTTCTGGTCGGTCCAGCACGGGTTGCCCGCCGGCATCGCCGCCCTGGTGGGCAGCCTCCAGCCCCTGCTCACGGCGCTCCTCGTCGGCCCGGTGCTGGGCGAGCAGGTGAGTCCACGCCGCTGGAGCGGGATCGGCCTCGGATTCGCCGGCGCCGCTCTGGTGCTCGCTCCCAAGGTTGGGGCGGGCGACGCCTCGGGCATTCCTTTACCGGCGTTGGCCGCGTGTCTCGCCGCCATGGTCGCCATGACCATTGGGACCCTGTGGCAGAAGAGCCGGGGCGGGGCGGCCGACCTCCTGTCCAACGCCGCGATCCAGTTCGTCGGGGCCTCGGCCCTGGCGATCCCGGTGGCGCTGCTCATCGGCACCGGCCGGTTCGACGCCACCGCGCCGGCGTGGTTCGGTCTCGCCTGGTCGGTCCTCGTCAATTCCGTGGCGGGAATCCTGCTGCTCCTCGTCCTGATCCGGCGCGGTGCCGTGGCGGGCGTCGCCTCCCTGCTGTTCCTGGTGCCGCCGGTCTCGGCCCTGATGGCCTACGGCCTGTTCGGCGAGGCCTTGGCTCCGATCCAGATCGCCGGCATGGCGCTCGCCGCCGCCGGGGTCGCCCTGGCAAGCCGTGGCTGATGTTTTTCTTTGACACGGTCTGCAATGAAATTAGTGACCGCGTCCTTCGAGAGGGACAACCGCGTTTCTTCTTTCGGGAAATAATGAATTCAAGCGGGAAAGTGCCACTCTGCGGCGAGACGCCTCTACAGCCCGGACGAACCTGCCTATAATGAGCGCCAATCATCCTTCGTTTTTGGAAAGAGCGCCCCTATGTCCGCTTCCCCCGTCGCGACCACCGAACCGCAGGATCTCCTGACCCTCGCCCGCGACGCAGGCGAAGCCGCCAAGGCCCTGGTGGCCGAGGCCACCCGTCGGGTCCGCGCCCGCGTGCTGTCGCCCGAGGGCAAGATCTCGGCCGAGAAGATGGAGATCGAGCAGCACGCCACCCATGGCTTGGCCTGGATCGCCACCTACGCCGAGGGCGTGCGCGAACTCGGCGCCTACGCGGCCCGCCTGACGGAGACGGGCGAGTTCGGCGAGACCGAGTCCCTCCTGGTGAGGATCGGGCTCGGCGAATATCTCGACCAGATGTTCTCGGGGATTCCCATGAGCCAGGGCGAGATGGTGCGCCCGACGGGCTCGCTCGGCCTCGGCGCGCGCGAGGTCGCGCAGTTCCGCAACGATGCCGTCGAGACGCTGATTTCCGAGGGAAACACGGCCGAGAATCGGGCAGCTTTGGTCGCCCGCATCCGCGACAACGGCGGCTCGGCCACCATCGGCAAGTCCGGCCTCGACGAGGACATGGAGGCGATCCGCTCCGAGATGCGCCGCTTCGGCCTCGCCGAAGTCGTGCCGCACGCCCACGAGTGGCACAGCCAGAACGCCTACATCCCCATGGAGATCGTCACCAAAATGGCCGAGCTCGGCGTCTTCGGCCTGACGATCCCGGAGGAGTACGGCGGCATGGGCCTGCCGAAGATCTCCATGTGCGTGGTCTCCGAGGAGCTGTCGCGCGCCTATATCGGCGTCGGCTCGCTCGGCACCCGCTCGGAGATCGCCGCCGAACTCATCCTGTGCGGCGGCACCGAGGAGCAGAAGCATCGTTTCCTCCCCGGCATCGCCTCGGGCGACACGCTGCCCACCGCCGTGTTCACCGAGCCGAACACCGGTTCCGATCTGGCCTCGCTCCGCACCAAGGCGGTCAAGGACGGCGACGTCTGGAAGATCTCGGGCAACAAGACCTGGATCACGCACCCTGTGCGCGCCGACATCATGACCTGTCTCGTGCGCACCAAGCCCGAGGAGAAGGGCCACAAGGGCCTGTCGCTCCTCATCGCCGAGAAGCCGCGCGGCACGGATGCGGACCCGTTCCCCGTCGCGGGTCTGTCCGGCGGCGAGATCCACGTGCTCGGCTACCGCGGCATGAAGGAATACGAGCTCGCCTTCGACGGGTTCGAGGTGCCGGCGGCCAACCTTCTCGGCGAGGTCGAGGGCAAGGGCTTCACCCAGCTCATGCAGACCTTCGAATCCGCCCGCATCCAGACCGCCGCCCGTGCCATCGGCGTGGCGCAGAACGCCCTCGACCTCGGCCTGCGCTACGCCGAGGACCGGGTGCAGTTCGGCAAGGCGCTGATCAACTTCCCGCGCGTGGCCGACAAGATCGCCATGATGGCCGTGGAGATCAACATCGCCCGCCAACTCACCTACTTCTCCGCTCGCGAGAAGGACGAGGGCAAGCGCTGCGACCTCGAGGCCGGCATGGCGAAGCTGCTCGGCGCCCGCGTCGCCTGGGCGGCGGCCGACAACGCCCTGCAGATCCATGGCGGCAACGGCTTCGCCCTCGAATATGCCGTGAGCCGCGTGCTGTGCGACGCACGCATCCTCTCGATCTTCGAGGGTGCGGCCGAGATCCAGGCCCAGGTCATCGCCCGCCGCCTGCTCGAGGCCGCCTGACGGCTCACCGTGTCGCTCCTTCCGGGGCGCCACGGTTCAGGCCTGAAAACGAAGAACGCCGGGGCCCACGACCCCGGAGTTCTTCGTTTCACGAACCCGTAAAAACCTACTTCGTGACCTTCACCGAGACCGGATCGCTCGACGGGAAGGTTTCTTCCAAGGCCTCGTCGAGGCGCTCGCTGAGTTCCGCCTGCTGGTTCTCGGGCCGGTTCTTGTCGGAGCCCTTCGGAACGGGCTGGCCCGTGGTGGAGATCGTGTCGGTCTCCGGCGTCTTGGTGTCATCGGCCATGGCGGCACTCCTTGCAGTTCCGTGGTTCGCCCCCGGGGGAGCGCCTCGCGGGGACAACGCAGGCGGCCCGTGCCCGTATCCACCGATGTCCGAACTCAGGGTACGGCGACCACGGCAGGCCGGCGGGCAACACGGCCCGGGGCCGGAAGCTCGGCGGCCGCTTCGCGCAGAACCGTTTCGTAGACCTGGGCCACCCGGTCGAGATGCACGTCGAGGGTCAGCGGCGCCGCCCAGTAGCGCGCATGGGCCGCCCGGCTCATGCGCGCGGCGAGATCGTCGTCCTTCAACCGGACGAGGTGGGCGGCCAGCGCATCCGCATCGCCCGAGCGGAACCAGAACCCGGTCTCGCCGTCCTCCACCGCCTCGCGGCCGGCACAGGCGTCGCTGACGATCACGGGCGCGCCGCAGGCCAAGGCCTCGTAGACCGTCAGCGGCTGGCCCTCGTACCAGACGCTCGGGAACACCAGGGCGCGCGCGTCGCGCATGAGGGCGTGGACGGCGACCTCGTCCTTCCAGCCGAGCATCACCGCCTCGGGATAACGCGCGGCGAGATCCGCCGCGGCGGGACCGTCGCCGACGAAAACGGGTCGCACTCCGGCCCGGCGCGCGGCCTCGGCGAAGACCGGCGCACCTTTTTCCGTGGAGATGCGCCCGACGAACAGGAAATTCCCCGATGGGCCGGAGCGCGGTGCCGCTTTCGTCACGGCGATGGGGTTGTCGACCCGATGGAACGCGGTCGTGGCCGGCAGGTGCGGCCTGATCACCGTCTCCTGCAGGGCGCTGATGGTGATGATGTGGGGAAACAGCCGGCGCATTCCGGCGATGTGGTCGAGGGCGGCGTGGCGCACCACCCGCAGGAGCTTGCGGGGATAACTCCGCGCGTCGCAATTCGTCGTCAGGCATGCCGGCGACATCGGCGTGCGGTGGCAGATGCGTTCGGCCGGATACTCGTAGAACCCGCCGTTGGGGCAGACGAGGAAGAACTCGTGCATGGTGTAGAGGAGGGGCAGGCCCGAGGCCCGCAGGCTCACGCCGATGGAGGGCGACAGGGCCTTGGCGAAGGCGTGAACGTGGACCACCGTGTCGTGCGGATCGAGCCCCGCCAGTTCCTTGGAAAGGCGCCGGGCGGCCTTCGCATTCCAGATCGCCTGGACGGCGAAGGCGAGCTTGTTCCGGGTCGAGGCGATGTCGTCCTGGCCGAGGCAGACCACCCGGATGCCGGCGGCCTCCAGGCGCGGGTCGGCCGGGCCGACGGCGGCGAACACGGTGACGTCGTGGCCCCGTGCGCGCAGGCCCATGGCTGAATCCAGGGCCACCTTGGCCTGTCCGCCGTTGATGAAGGCGTGATCGACGACGAGAACGACGTGCATGGCGGGCGCTTTCGTCGAGGACATTCAAGGTCTCACGTTTACCGCTCGTGCGTTGATCCCCGGTAAACTGAGCCCGCATCCGATCTCCTCTCGGGAGATGGCGCGGGGGGACTGCATGAACATCGTCATCCTGGCCGAATTCGCCGTGGCGAGCGGGGGGGCCGAGAAGGTGGCGGTGGAATCCGCCCGCGGCCTCGCCGAGGCCGGACACGACGTGACCTACATTCAAGCCATCGACGGGCCGGCCGATCCCCTCCTCGATCATCCGCGCATCGCCCGGATCGGCCTTCACAACGCCGATATCTGGAACCGGCCGGCGCACCGTGCCGCGATCTCCGGCGTCTGGGACGGGCCGTCCGCCGCCCGCCTCGGTGCCGCCCTCGACGGCCTCCCGGCGCGGCCCGACCTCGTCCACATCCACCAATGGACTCGCAGCCTGTCGCCGAGCGTGTTCCCCGCCCTGTTTTCCCGCGACCTGCCCGTGGTCGTAACCCTGCACGACTACTTCATGGCCTGCCCGAACGGGGTCTACTACCGCTTCGACACCGAGGCGCCCTGCGCCCTCACGCCCCTGTCGCCCACCTGCCTCGCCGCGCCCTGCGACGGGAAGAGCCGCCTGCACAAACTCGTGCGGGTCGGGCGCAACGCGGTCCTTCGCACCACCCTGCGCAACCACGCCCTCGACGTGATCCACGTCTGCGACGCGAGCGTCGCGCGGATGGGGGACCTGCTGGGCCACCTCGACCTCACCCATCACCGGGTCGACAACCCCGTGCGTGTGGCCCGCGCCGAGCCCGCCGATCCGGCGCGGGGCGATGCCGTGGCGTATGTCGGCCGGCTCACCCGGGAGAAGGGCGCCGACCTCGTCGCCGCCGCCGCCGCCCGCGCCGGCCTGCCGGCCCTGTTCATCGGCGCCGGCCCCCTGGAGGCGGAGCTTCGTGCCTATCCCAACGTCGAGATCCTGGGCTGGCGGAGTCCCGAAACGGTCTGGGAGACGATCCGCACCCGGGCCCGCGCCCTCATCGCCCCGTCGCGCTGGTACGAGACCGGCCCGCTGACGGTCTACGAGGCCCTGGCTCACGGCGTACCGGTCCTCACCTCGACCCGGGCGGGCGCGGGCGAAAAGATCGTCGATGGCGTGAACGGATTCGTCGTGGAGCCGGACGTCGAGGCTTTGGCGGGGGCCATGCGCCGCCTCTTCGACGATTCAGGCCTGCGCGCCATCGGCCAAGCCGCGAGCGCCCGATACTGGGCGAAGCCGATGACCTTCGCCGCCCATGCCAGCGCCCTCGGGGTGGTCTACGCATCGATCCTCGCGGGTCGGACAGACCGAACCCGAGCCGCTTGAGAGCGGCATAGGATCAGTGCAGACTGCGCCGAAGGACCGGCATTTTCTTTCTTCCTCAGACTTGACGTTCATGTTGCACCGCAACATAAAGCTCTCGCGGCGCGACGATTCGTAGCGCGCCCCCTCAGGAGAGAGATACATCATGAGCGGCCAGACCTTCGAGATCCCGACCGAGATGCGCGCCTTCGCCGAGAAGAGCGTCGATCAGGCCCGCAGCGCCGTCGGCAACCTGATCGGGACCGCGATGAAGACCGCCGAGCAGATGCAGACCTCGTCGAAGACCGTGCAGGATTCGATGCAGACGGCCATCGCCAAGAGCTTCGACCACGCCCAGGAGAACGCCAGCGCCACGTTCGACTTCGCTCAGAAGCTCGTCCGCACCCGCGACCTGCGCGAGGCCTTCGAACTGCAGTCCGAGTTCGTTCGCAGCCAGATCGCCAGCCTGCAGACCCAGGCCAAGGACCTCGGCGCCCTCGCGCAGAACACCCTGCGCCCGTCGGCCTGAGCCCGTTCCGGCGGTTCGCCCGTACGGACGAATCGCCCCCCCTCGGCGCGTGCCCGTGACTTTGGCCCCGGGGCCGGGTTTCGTCAGGCCGCGCCGTATCGGGTAGGATGCACCCGAACGGATCGAGGAGATGATGGCCATGGTGAAACGGCGTAAGGGGCCGCCCGCGCGGTCGAACGCGGCGCAGCGCAATCCGGAGAGGGCTCAAGTGGTCACCGAATCCCGTCCCCCCGAGACCGTCTCCGAACCGGAGACCGAAGTCACCGCTCCCGCCGGGGCGAGCCCGCCCGCCGAGACGTCCGCTGCCATGACGACGGACATCCACACGCCGTCGGTCCACGACGTCCTGCTGGAAACGGTCTCCGCCGACGCCCTCGGGGCCGGCACGGGGCAGCCCGAAGGCGACTCGGTTGCCCGGCACCCACCCGTCGAAGAACAACACGCCGAAGAGAAACACGCCGAAGAGAAACACGCCGAATCGGCGGAGTCCCCCGAGGCTGCGACGTCAACCGCCGATGAGGCCGAGCCGGCTCCCGTCATGCAGCCGCCCGAAGCCCTGGACGCCGCCCCGGAACCCGTCCGCGCCCGGGACGTCGAGCCGGAAGCCGTCGCGGCGGTCGAGATCGCTTCGGAATCCGCTGCCTCTCCCGTCGCTCGGACCCCGGAGGCAATCCTGCGTCCGACCGTCGTGTCCTTCGACGTGATCGGCGAGATCACCGAGGCGAACGCCACGATCCTGGCCTTCCTGCGCAGCGAGGGCAGCGCGGCGATGGCGCACTGGCAGAGCCTGTCCGGCGCCAGGACGCCGGCCGATGCCATCCGCATCCAGGTCGACGAGATGCAGCGGGCGGCCGACGCGTCGCTCACCTGCTTCAACATGCTGGCCCGCCGTGCCGGGCGGCTGGCGGCGGGGATCTCCAGGGCCTGAAGCACCCCGCGCACGCGTCCCGCCCCTCGCGCCACAGCCCCTGCGCGTCTAGATAAGCCCGACAGTCCCGTCATGCCCTTTCGCCGTTCTCCGGCGGGGGCGGGCGGTCAGTTCTTTCGGGAGTCCTCGATGCCGCGCTCGCCCCTGCTGATCCTGCCCCTCGCGGCGGTCCTGCTGACCGCCGGGCCGGCCGCCGCGCAGATGGCGCAGACCCCCGACAAGGCTGCCCCGGAAAAAACTCCAGACGTTTCCGAGAAGGCGGTTCCGCAGGCCAAAGGCCAGGTGCAGCTCTCGTTCGCGCCGGTGGTGAAGCGGGCGGCACCCTCCGTGGTCAACGTCTACGCCTCCCATGTCGAGACGCGGGGGGCGAGCCGCAGCGCCATGGACGAGTTCATGCGCCGTTTCTTCGGCGAGAACGGCGGCGGTCGCGGCCGGGGCGCCCCCCCAGGCGAACGGGCGCAGAAGTCCCTCGGCTCGGGCGTGATTCTCGACGAATCCGGGCTCGTCATCACCAACAATCACGTCATCGAGAACATGAACGAGGTCCGTGTCGCCCTCGCCGACCGGCGCGAATTCGAGGCGACCATCGTGCTGCGCGATCCGCGTACGGATCTCGCCGTGGTCAAGATCAAGAGCCCGACGGGCGGCCTCGTGGCGATGCCGTTCGGCGATTCCGAGGCGCTCGAGGTCGGCGACTTCGTCATGGCCATCGGCAACCCGTTCGGCGTCGGCCAGACGGTGACGCAGGGCATCGTCTCGGCGCTGGCCCGCACCCAGGTCGGCTCGTCGGACTACCAGTTCTTCATCCAGACGGATGCGGCGATCAACCCGGGCAATTCCGGCGGGGCGCTGGTCGATCTGAAGGGGCATCTCGTCGGCGTCAACACCGCGATCTACTCGCAATCGGGTGGCAGCCACGGCATCGGCTTCGCGATTCCGGCGAGCATGGTCCGCGCCGTGGTGGAGACCGCCAAGGGTGGGGCCACCTCCGTGCGCCGGCCCTGGCTCGGCGCCCGGGTCCAGAGCGTGACGCCCGACATCGCCGACAGCATGGGACTCGACCACCCCACCGGCGTCCTCGTGGCGAGCCTGCAGCCCAAGAGCCCCGCCGAGGAGGCCGGCCTGAAACGCGGCGACCTCATCCTCAGCGTCGACGGCAAGACCGTCGACGACCCGGAGGCCTTCGGCTACCGCTTCGCTCTTAAGGGACTCACCGGCACCACCAAGTTCGGCATCCTGCGCGGCACCAGCCGAACGAGCGTGGCGGTGAAGCTCGGCCCCGCACCCGAGACCCGTCCGCGCGACACCCTCAAGGTCCGCACCCGCTCACCGTTCATGGGCGCCACCCTGGTCAACACCTCGCCGGCGGTGGCCGAGGAGATCCAGCTCGATCTGCCGGCCGAGGGCGTCGCGGTATCGGGCGTGGACGAGAATTCCATCGCGGCGCGCGCCGGCCTCCAGAAGGGCGACATCATCGTCGCCATCAACGGCGCGCCCGTCTCGACCACGAAAGATCTGGAGCGGATCACCCGCAACAGCCTCAACATGTGGGAGGTCTCGATCAACCGCGGCGGCGAGGTGCTGACCTCGGTGTTCGGAGGCTGATCAGAACGGCCACAGGCGTGATCTCGCGCGGGCGCGCCGATCGACGCCGATGGTCAGGGTTGCGCGCAGACCCTCGTCTGTCCGCTCAATCGCGGCGACGCCGATCTGGCGTCGATCGTCGACCCGGGCGATGCCGTCCTGCCCGTTGGTGATCCGGCGCGCCGTATCGCGGCCGCCGTAGGCCGCATCCGTGCCGTAGACCTCGGCGCTCGTCGCGTCGGGAAAGTACATCTGCCCGGTGACGAGGCTGCGCGTGTCCACGAACACCTTGAAATGCACGTGCGTCGCCCGGCCCGCATACCAGCCGGGATAGATCGTCCGGAATTCGGCCCAGCCCTCGCCGTCGCTGAACTGCGTACCGCGCAGGAATGTCCGGGTCTTCGTCGAGACGCGGCGGGAATCACCCTGGCCGTCGTAGCCCGAGTAGAGCCCCTGGGCGTCGGCGTGCCAGACATCGACGCGCACCTGGGACAGGGCTGTGCAGGGACCGGCCTCGATGACGCGCAGGCGTAAGGCGAGGGGCAGGCCCGCGCTGTCCTCGCGGATATCGGCACGCAGGAGGTGAGGATCGACGTAGAACGGCCCCTCGACGGTCTCCGGCATGAGGAGGCAGGCGCTACCCTCCGGCTCGGCGGCCATGGCGGCAGGCACGCGCAGGGCGGTGGCGGCGCCGGTCAGGCCGAGGAGGGCCGCGCGGCGGGAGAGGGCGGTGCGGAAGCTCATGGTCTCGTCTCGCGGTCGGCAACCGAGGCAACGGCGATAGGGCGGTCGTGTATCCAGGATGTTGCCGCGATCGAGACCCGGGGGATCACCGCGACGATCCGCGTGCGCCGGCGCATTCCCCTGTTGCGAACGGCGGCCCCCCGCGTCTTGATGCGCCCATGTCCGATCTCTTCGCCTCCGCCGGCCTGCAGAACGCCGCCCCGCGCCCCCTCGCCGATCGGCTTCGCCCGCAGACGCTCGCCGAGGTGGTGGGCCAGGAACACCTCACCGGGCCGGACGGGGCCCTGACCCGGCTGCTCGCCGGCAAATCCTTCGGCTCCCTGGTGTTCTGGGGGCCGCCCGGCACCGGGAAGACCACCGTGGCGCGCCTGCTGGCCCACGAGACCGATCTGCATTTCGAGCAGATCTCGGCGATCTTCTCCGGCATCGCCGACCTGAAGAAGGTGTTCGAGGCCGCCCGCCAGCGCCGGACCATGGGGCAGGGGACCCTGCTGTTCGTGGACGAGATCCACCGGTTCAACCGCTCGCAGCTCGACGCTTTTCTGCCGGTGATGGAGGACGGCACCGTGACGCTGGTGGGCGCCACCACCGAGAACCCGTCCTTCGAGCTCAACGCCGCGCTCCTGTCGCGCGCCCGCGTCTTGCTGTTCCGGGCGCTGGACGACGCGGCCATCGCCAAGCTGATGGTGCGGGCCGAATGCCTGACCGGCCGCCCGCTGCCCCTCGACGAGGAGGCGCGCGGCGTCCTCGTCCGCATGGCGGACGGCGACGGGCGCGCTTCGCTGACCCTGGCGGAGGAAGTCTGGCGCTCGGCGAAATCCGGCGAACTCTTCGATGCCGAAGACCTGCAGAAAATCATCCAGCGCCGGGCTCCGATCTACGACAAGTCCCAGGAGGGCCACTACAACCTCATCAGCGCCCTGCACAAGACCGTGCGCGGCTCCGATCCCGATGCGGCTCTCTACTACCTTTGCCGGATGCTCGACGGGGGCGAGGACCGCCTGTTCATCGCCCGCCGCCTCGTGCGCATGGCCGTAGAGGATATCGGACTCGCCGACCCCCAAGCCCTCGTGGTGGCCACCGCCGCCAAGGACGCGTTCGATTTCCTCGGCTCGCCGGAGGGCGAACTCGCGCTCGCACAGGTCACCGTCTATCTCGCCTGCGCGCCGAAATCGAACGCGGTCTACAACGCCTACAAGGCCGCGACGCGGGTGGCCAAGGAGCACGGCTCCCTGCCGCCGCCGCGCACGATCCTCAACGGGTCGACCAAGCTCATGCGCAAGATCGGCTACGGCGAGGGCTACCGCTACGATCACGACGAGCCGGATGCGTTCTCGGGCCAGGATTACTGGCCCGAGAAGCTCGGCCGTCAGCACTTCTACGAACCCACCGACCGGGGCATGGAGCAGCGCTACACCGACCGTCTCGCCCATTGGGAAGTCCTGCGCCGGCAGCGCCGGGAGGATGCAGGGTGAGACCGGCCGCCCGACGGACACCCCCTGCGAGGGGGCGATCGGCGGATCAGGCGGCCACCGTCTTTTGAGACGCAGCACGGTTCAGCTCGGCGATGATCGGAGCGTCGCGGGCGGACGGCGCGGGGCTGCCGAGGAGGTAGCCCTGGACTTCGGTGCAGCCTTCGGCCTCGACGAGGTCGAGATGCGCCTGCGTCTCGACGTTCTCCGCCACCGTCGTCACACCGAGCCGCTTGCCGAGATCGGCCACGACGCCGACGATGGCCGCGCAATCCGCGCGCTGCACGGCATCCTGCACGAAGGACCCGTCGATCTTGATCTTGTCGAAGGGAAACGAGCGCAGGTGCGCCAGCGACGAGAACCCGGTCCCGAAATCGTCCAGCGCCACGCGCACCCCGAGGTCGCGGACACGCCGTAGATCGGCGAGGCAATCGAGTTCGTCGGCCAGGAGGGCGCTCTCGGTGATCTCGATCTCCAGACGGCTCGGCTCGAGCCCGGCGCGGACCAGCGCCTGCAGGATGGTCGTCGCGAGCGTTCCCTTTCCAAGCTGCTTGGCGGAGACGTTGACGGCGACACGGGCGTCGTCGTCCCAGGACACGGCATCCTCGCAGGCGCGGTTGAGAACCCAGACACCGAGCTCATCGATCAGGCCGCTATCCTCGGCGACGCCGATGAATTCACCGGGCGAGATCCACCCTCGAATGTGGTGGTGCCAGCGGATCAGCCCCTCGCGGGCCGTGACGCGGCCGGTCGCGAGGTCGATGATCGGCTGGTAGAACAGGAACAGGCTGTCCTTCTTACCGAGCGCTTCGCGCAGCTTGAGCTCGAGGCGCACGCGCTCGTGCAGCCGCGTCTCCAGTTCCGGCGTGAAGACCCGGAACGTCTTCTTGCCGGCGGCCTTGGCGGCATAGAGCGCCATGTCGGCGCGTGACAGCAGCAGCTCCGAGTCGACGCCGTGCTCCGGCGTCGCCGCGACTCCGATCGACGCACCGATCTCGAGGCGTCGATCGGCCTCGATCTGGTAGGGCGCCACGATTTCGCGGACCAGCGCTTCGGCAAGCTCGGTCGCCTCGACGATACCCGCATCCGTGATCAGGATGGCGAACTCGTCCCCGCCGAGGCGGGCGACCATGATGTTGGGATGGGCGCAGCGTGCCCGCAACCGATCCGCCACACGCGCGAGGAGCATGTCACCGACGAGGTGGCCGTTCGAATCGTTGACGAACTTGAAGCCGTCGAGATCGATGAACAGCAATCCGAGCCGTGGATCGGGCCGTGACAGGCAAGCCGTAAGGTGCTCCCGGAATGTGTTGCGGTTGGCGAGCGCCGTCAGCGTGTCGAAATGCGCGAGTTGCTGGATGCGCGCTTCGGCCGCCACCTGCTTGGTGATCACCGACCAGGTCAGCATCGGGCCGAGATAGACTCCGTCGGTTCCCGTGACGGCCGAGACCTGAAGGTCGAGGACCTCGGCGCCGAGTTTGATCCGCGCATGGTGAGGAAGATTGGCCGGATCGGACAGGAGCCGACGCTGATGCTCCGGGTGGCGATGGAACACGTCGATGGAAGCGCCGAGGAGTTCGGACGGCTTGATGGGCAGGAGATCCTTGATCTCGCCGAGGGTCTGCTTAGAGGTCTCGTTGAGATAGGTGATATTGAAGGTGACCGGATCGACGGTCATCACCGCCACGGGCATGTCGTCGATCATGCGCAGCAGGCGATACTCCTCCTGCTCCTTGGCCACCTCGGCGGTGGCGATCGCCCAGACCAGGAGGGCGCGGCTGACCCGCCCGGTCGAATCGGGCAGGGGATGGATGTGCAAATCGAGCCATTCCTTGCCAAAGCAGATACGAGCCTTGTGCGGCAGCCGAGCGGCATCGGACAGCAGGGTGCGCTGATGCAGCGGCTCCTTGTGAAAGACGTCGATGGACGTACCGACGATGTTGGCCGGGTCGAAACCGAGCGTCTCTTGGATCGATTGCAGCAGACCGATCGAATACGGATTGGCATAGTCGATCACGAACGTATCGAGGTTGCAGGTCATGGCCCCGACGGGAAGCGCATTGAACATGCGCTCGAAGGAAAGCTGCTCGAGCGGTCGGACGGAACCGGACGGGGCCTTCCTCAGCGACGGACAACCCGACATCGGCTTTCACCCTATCCAGAAGCGTGCCCCCGATGACTGCGCATCCGTGGCATCGGCGTCTATCGCCCCGTAACGCGAGCGACCCCGTCCGGAGGGACGCTCGTGCGAACTGGCGACTTGGGCCAAGATCTAAAATCAAAAATTTAAATTTTTGTAAAATCTTCGTCATTCGATAAATACCCACCCAATTTATACTTTGATTTCGACCTATAATATTGATTTATATTGACAAATATTTTAATGACTAGATAAGTCGAAGTACGGTCAGTGCTGGGAATGCCTGTGCGCAGCGCAAATCATCATCGATCGGCCCGCGGTAAATAGTTTCGCTGTTACTTCCAGAGATAAGATGACGGCATCGCCGTTTTGGCGAACATCTGACGCGTCATTCCCTTTCTTCCAGCGAGGACGGGCGGCGGTTCATCGGTTCTCGTGATCGAACCATGCTCCACCCGCGACAGGACGGGCGACGATGGAGCGGTTGACGATCGCTGCGCCGGGCCGTCATGCCCCGATGGAGCACGGCCGCACCGCACAAAAGCCGTGGACCTCGGAGAAGCGAGCCTGTAGGTGAGCCGGCCCTCTCATCGCGCGCTGATGCCGGAGACCCAACATGGCGGCCTGCGGCCTCGATTTCGGCACCTCGAACACCACCCTCGGCCTCGTCACCGGGCGTGCCCCCGCCCTGGTGCCCCTGGAGGGCCGCCACCTCACGATACCGAGCGCGATCTTCTTCCCCCCGGGGCAGGCCGCCTTCGTCGGCCGCGCCGCAATGACGGAATACGTCGAGGGCACGCCGGGCCGGCTCATGCGCAGCCTGAAATCCGTCCTCGGCTCCTCGCTTCTCGAGGAAACCACGCCGGTCGGGCGCGAGCGCATCAAATTCCGTGACGTGATCGGCCGCTACCTCGCCGCCGTGAAGGCGCGGGCGGAGACCGAATCCAGGCGCTCCCTCGACACGGTCGTTCACGGTCGCCCGGTCCACTTCGTCGACGGCGACCCGGAGGGCGATGCCCGCGCCGAGGGCGCCCTGCGCGAGATCGCGAACAGCATCGGGTTCCGGCACGTCTCCTTCCAGTTCGAGCCCATCGCGGCGGCCCTCGACTACGAGCAGCAGGTGAGGGCGGAGGAGATCGCCCTCATCGCCGATATCGGTGGCGGCACCTCGGACTTCTCCATCGTGCGCCTGTCGCCCGAGCGCCACGCCAAGACGGAGCGGGCGGACGACATCCTGGCCAATGACGGCGTGCGCATCGGCGGCACCGACTTCGACCGGCGCCTCAGCCTCGGCACGGTGATGCCGCTGCTCGGCCTCGGCAGCCCGATGAATCGCGGCGACATCAACGTGCCCAACGCCTACTTCCACGACCTCGCCACGTGGTCGAGCATCAACCGGCTCTACAACGCCCGGACCCTGCGGGAGATCGAGGAGGTCCGCCGCGACGCCCGCCGGCCCGAACTCATCGACCGGCTCCACACGGTGGTCGAGGCCGAGCGCGGGCATTCCCTCGCCATGGAGGTCGAGGGTGCCAAGATCGCCACCTCGGATGCGGGGCGCGGCAGCATCGATCTCGACTGGGTCGAGCGCGGGCTCTCGGCCGACATCGACCGGAGCGGCCTCGTCACCCACACGGACGAACTCGCCCGGCGCATCGCCGAGCGCATCGGCCGCTGCCTCGCCCAGGCCGGTCTCACCGCCGACCGGATCGACGCCCTGTTCCTCACCGGCGGCTCCACCGGCCTGCCGCATGTCCGCGCCGCCTTGACGGCCACTGTTCCCAACGCGCGGATCGTCGACGGCGACACCTTCGGCTCCGTCGGCACGGGCCTGACCATCGAGGCGGCCCGACGCGCGGCCTGATTGCCTGTTGGCGAAGGGAGCCGTGCACGACCTGCGCTATGCCCCGGCGGGTGCGGGTGGTACGAGCGGATCATGACCACACGACCACCTTCACGCGGCGGCGCCGGACGCAAGGGCTCCGGTGCCGGGGCGAGCAAGCGCCCTGGGCGCGGCCCCGGCCCAGCCGGCAAAAGTCCGTTCGGGGCGAAGAGTCCGTTCGGGGCCAAGCGACCGTTCCGCAACGCCAAGGACCCGGAGCGGGAGCGCACGGGGCCGCGCACCAGCGCCCTCGACGCGGCCCAGCGGGCGGCGTCCATGCGCGGCGAGGCCGACAAGCGGGCGCCCTGGCGCCCCGGCGACGCGCCGGACGCCGAGGCCGAACATCGGGATCAGCAGGACCTTCCGAGCCGCATCCGCAGCCCCCGGCCCGAGACGCCCGAGGACGCGCCGCGTCGCGCCCGCGCGCCTCGCCCGGAGGCGACTGCGCCCGTGGAAGGCCCGACCCGGCGCGAGCAGCGCGCGGCCGCCTCCGCCACCCTGGCGTCCGGCGTCCAGACCCTCGTCGTCGAGGAGGACGAGGCCGAGATGCGCATCGACCGCTTCCTGACGACGCGGTTCCCGCAGCTGCCTTTCACCCGCGTCCAGAGCATCGTCCGCAAGGGCGAGCTGCGCGTCGACGGCAAGCGCGCCAAGCCCAACGACCGGCTGCTCCCCGGCATGAGCGTGCGGGTGCCGCCGCTCAAGCTCGACGCCGTCGGCGAGCGCCCGCGCAGCGCCCAGCGCGACGCCACCGATGCGGACTTCATCCGCTCGCTGATCCTCTACGAGGACGCCGAGATGATGGTGTTGAACAAGCCCTTCGGCCTCGCGGTGCAGGGGGGCTCCGGCACCGTCCGGCACGTCGACGGGTTGCTCGAGTCGCTGGCCGGTCCCGATGGACAGAAACCGCGCCTCGTCCACCGCCTCGACAAGGACACGGCCGGCTGCCTCATCGTCGCCAAGACCCGGCTCGCCGCGGCCACCCTGGCAAAGAGCTTCCGCTCGCGCTCGGCCCGCAAGGTGTACTGGGCCCTCACCGCCGGGGTGCCCCGGGTGCCGCAGGGCCGGATCTCCACCTACCTCGCCAAGGAGGAGCCCACCGACGCGGACGCCCGCATGCGGGTGGCCCAGCACGGCGACGATGGCGCCGCGCACGCGCTCACCTACTACGCCATGGTGGACAACGCCGCCCAGAAACTGTCCTGGCTGTCGCTCAAGCCGGTGACCGGCCGCACGCACCAGTTGCGCGCGCACGCCGCCCATATCGGCCACCCCATCGTGGGTGATCCGAAGTATTTCAGCATCGAGAACTGGGAGTTGCCAGGCGGCATCCAGAACCGCCTGCACCTGCTCGCGCGCCGGATCGTGATCCCGCATCCGCGCACGGGCAAGCCCGTGGACGTGACGGCGCCCCTGCCGCCGCACATGGCCCAGAGCTGGAATTTGCTGGGGTTCGACGCGTCGCGCTACGATCCCATCGTCGAGGCCCCCGAAGCCTGAAATGATCCGGCGCGGGTGAGCGGACAAAGCGACGGTGCCGCACCCGGCGACCTTGGCAATCCGGCGGCATGCCTTATCCTTCCGTACAACCTTGAGGGCTCGCCGCGTCTCGGCGGGACCGTAATCGCGCCAAGCTGCCTTGCGAGCCCTCTCGCATGGCGTCTCGAAGGTCACGCTCATGAACCCCGCGACTGCCGCCTGTAGCGCGCTCCTGGCCCTGTCCGCCCTGACGTTCGCGCCCGGTTCCCTGGCGCAGACGGCACCGCCGCCGCCGCAGGCGCGGCCGGCACAGCCGACACCGTCTCCCGCGACGCAGCGCCAGACGAATCCCGGCCAGACGAATCCCGGCCAAGGGAGTCAGAACCAAGGGAATCCGAACCAAGCGACGACGCCACAGCCGGCTCCCGCGCCACGTCAGGCCAATCCCGGTCCGTCCGCGCCGACGCAGGTGGCACCCGCACCCGGCGGCCGTGGCGCCGGCGCCGGGCGGCGACCCCGTTCATCCTACGCGAGCTGCAACCGGCAGGCCCATGCCCGCGGCCTGCGCGGCGGGGCGCGGCGCCGCTTCCTCATCCGGTGTAAGCTCGGCTACGAGCGCCCGCGTCAGCCGCAGGTCGCGCCGGCGCGCCAGCCGTGACGGGCGCGCGCCCGTGACGCTCATCGTCTTCGACGTCGATGGCACCCTCATCGACAGCCAGCACCTCATCGTGGCGGCGCAGGGACTCGCCTTCGCCGAGCACGGCCTCGCGGCACCGAGCCGGGCCGAGTCCCTGTCCGTGGTCGGCCTGTCCCTGCCGCAGGCGTTCCGGCGCCTCGTCGGCGATGACGGTCCGGTGGAGGGCCTGTCGGAGAGCTACCGGCGCGCCTTCAACACCTTACGCCTCGATCCGAACTACGAGGAGCCGCTGTTTCCCGGCATGGAGGCCTTGCTCCAGCGGCTGCACGCGCGCGACGACATCCGCCTTGGCATCGCCACCGGAAAGGCCCGGCGCGGGGTGGACCGGCTCATCGAGACCCATGGCTGGCAGGGTTGGTTCGCCACCACCCAATCGGCCGACGATGCGCCGTCGAAGCCCGACCCGACCATGCTGCGCCAGGCCATGGTGGAGGCCGATGCCACGCCCGAGACCACGGTGATGATCGGCGACACCACCTACGACATGGAGATGGCGGTGAGCGCCGGCGCCGTCGCCATCGGAGTCGGCTGGGGCTACCATCCGGCCGGCGCCCTGTTCGGAGCCGGCGCCGCCACGGTGGTGGAGACGGCCACCGCCCTGGCGGAGCTGTTTCCCGGCAATGGCCCCGTGATCTCCCAATCCTGATCGGGGACGGCGGATGGTCTCGCAGGCACCGCGCCGATGGGCTATTGCGGCAATCATGAGCGACGATACCAAATCCGACTGGCTTGGCGGCGCCGATGCCGCGCCGCCCAAGCCGGCGGCCGATCCCACCGCCTCGGCCCGCGGCCCCGGCAAGCCGGCCCTGCCGAAGCGCTTCTACGCGCAGGCCGGCCTCGCCGAGGCGGAGGCCGGCCTGCGCCTGACCCTCGACGGGCGCCCCGCCCACACGCCCGCGCGCAATCCCCTCGTGTTGCCGAATCGAAGCCTCGCCGAGGCCGTGGCCGCGGAGTGGGAAGCGCAGGTCGCGGTGATCGATCCGGCGACCATGCCGCTGACGCGACTCGCCAACACCGCCATCGACGGCGTCGCTCCCCGGCGCGAAGCGGTGATCGCCGACCTCTCGGCCTATGCGGGTACCGATCTCCTGGCCTACCGGGCCGGTGATCCCGAGCGCCTCGTGGCCGCACAATCCGCCGCCTGGGACCCCGTGCTCGACTGGGCTCGCGAGGCCCTCGGCGCCCGCTTCATCCTCGGCGAGGGCGTGATGCACGTCGCCCAGCCGGAGGACACCACAACTGCCCTGCGCCGGGCCATCGCGGCGACGGACGGGCCGTTTCGGCTCGCGGCCCTGCACACGCTCACGACCCTGACGGGCTCCCTCGTCCTGGCGCTCGCCGTGCTGAACGGGCACCTCACCCCGGCGCAGGCCTGGGCCGCCGCCCACGTCGACGAAACCTATCAGGCGAGCGTGTGGGGCACGGACGCCGAGGCGGCGGCGCGCCACGCCCTGCGGAACGCCGAGTTCGAGGCCGCGGCCCACCTTGCCGCCCTCGCACGGTGAGCGCGCTCGGGCGCGGTTCGGGCAACCCTTGAAATCCATTTTCGCTGAAAGCGCCGCGTGCTAAGGGCGCTTCAAACCGTGGCCGTCACGATGTCGTCGGCGCGGGTCCCGTCATCTCTCCCAGGCAAGGCGTTCCCCGCATGAAGGACATTCTCGAACGGCTCGAGGAGCGGCGCGCCCAGGCCCGTCTCGGCGGCGGTGAGAACCGGGTCGTCGCCCAGCACAAGCGGGGCAAGCTGACCGCGCGCGAGCGCATCGAACTCCTCCTCGACCACGGGTCGTTCGAGGAATTCGACATGTTCGTGCAGCACCGCTCGACCGATTTCGGGATGGAGAAGCAGAAGATCCCCGGCGACGGCGTGGTGACCGGCTGGGGCACCATCAACGGCCGCACGGTGTTCCTGTTCTCGAAGGACTTCACCGTGTTCGGCGGCTCGCTCTCGGAGACGCACGCGGCCAAGATCGTCAAGGTCCAGGACATGGCGCTGAAGATGCGCGCCCCGATCATCGGCATCTTCGACGCCGGCGGCGCCCGCATCCAGGAAGGTGTCGCGGCGCTCGGCGGTTACGGCGAGGTGTTCAAGCGCAATGTCGCGGCCTCGGGCGTGATCCCGCAGATCTCGGTCATCATGGGTCCGTGCGCCGGCGGCGACGTGTACTCGCCGGCCATGACCGACTTCATCTTCATGGTCCGCGACACGAGCTACATGTTCGTCACCGGCCCCGACGTGGTGAAGACGGTGACCAACGAGGTCGTCACCGCGGAAGAACTGGGGGGGGCCAAGGTCCACACCACCAAGTCCTCCATCGCCGACGGCTCGTTCGAGAACGACGTCGAGGCGCTCCTGCAGATTCGTCGCCTCGTCGACTTCCTGCCGGCCAACAACATCGACGGCGTGCCGGAGATCGAGAGCTTCGACGATCCCCTTCGCCTCGACATGAGCCTCGACACGCTGATCCCGGACAACCCGAACAAACCCTACGACATGGGCGAGCTCATTCGGCGCGTCGCCGACGAAGGCGACTTCTTCGAGATCCAGGCGACCTACGCCCGCAACATCATGACGGGTTTCGGCCGCATCGAGGGCCGCACCGTCGGGTTCATCGCCAACCAGCCCATGGTGCTGGCAGGCGTCCTCGACTCGGATGCCTCCCGCAAGGCGGCCCGGTTCGTGCGCTTCTGCGACGCGTTCTCGATCCCCATCGTGACCTTCGTCGACGTTCCGGGCTTCCTGCCGGGCACGGCCCAGGAATACGGCGGCCTGATCAAGCACGGCGCCAAGCTGCTGTTCGCCTACTCCCAGGCGACGGTGCCGCTCGTGACCATCATCACGCGAAAAGCTTTCGGCGGCGCCTACGACGTGATGGCGTCCAAGCACGTCGGCGCCGACCTCAACTACGCTTGGCCGACGGCGCAGATCGCCGTGATGGGCGCCAAGGGTGCCGTCGAGATCATTTTTCGCAGCGAGATCGGCGATGCGGACAAGATCGCCGAGCGCACGAGCGAGTACGAGGACCGTTTCCTGTCGCCGTTCGTGGCGGCCGAGCGCGGCTACATCGACGAGGTGATCATGCCCCACTCCACTCGCAAGCGCATCGCCCGGGCGCTGGGCATGCTGCGCACCAAGGAGATGGAGCAGCCCTGGAAGAAGCACGACAACATCCCGCTCTGACGGCGGTTCGGGTCCCCCGGGCCGCTCCGGGGGACCACGCACGGCGAGCCGGGGATTCTTTCCATGCCGCCGTTCTGGAAAGTCGTGCCATGATCGCCGCCCGAACGACCGAGGAGGCACTCATGGCGACCGAGAACAAACGTGGCAGTCGCGAAGCGAAGAAGCCGAAGAAGCCCGTGGTCAAGACCATCGCGGCGGCGGCTTCGACGAAGGACATGGTCAGCGCGGCGGTGAAGAACGCCAAGAAATAAGGGCATCCGCTGCGGCGCCTTACCACCGCCGGTCGTCGTTATGCCGCGCGGTGCGATCGGACGTCCCGGAACCGGGCTGCTCCGCACCGCCGAGGTCGAGCATCACGATCTCGGGGGGGACGCCCAAACGTACGGGAATCCGGCTGACGCCGAAGCCGCCGGACACGATCATGTGCCGGTTCGCCAGAACCACATGGCCGTAGGCGAAGTCGTTGCCGCGTACCGAAGGGATCACGGGCGAGTAGCCGAACAGGCGGATCTGGCCGCCATGGGTGTGGCCCGCCAGCGTCAGGGACACCCGGTCGGGGACATCGAGGAAAATGTCCGGCTCGTGCACCATGAGGAGCACCGGCGCGTCGTCCGTGATCTGCCCGAGGGTGCCCGGCAGATCGTCGCGGCCCTCGTAATTGCCGACCTTCACGAACGGCTCCTGATCGCCGAGCCCGGCGATCCAGAACGGGTGACCGTCCTTCTCGAGGCGGAGCACCGTATTCTCCATCACCGGGATGCCGCGCGCTTCCAACACGCGCTGCGCCTCGGTGACGTCACTGAGACCCGCCTGTGCCCTGGCGTCGTCCCACCAATCGTGGTTTCCCAGGATGGCATGGACCCCGAGGGGCGCGCGCAGACCTTCGACCACCCGGGCGAATTCGACGAGCGGCACCTTGCGGAGGGTGACGCTCGGCCCGGCCGGATAGTCGCCGAGCATCAGGATGAGGTCCGGCTTGAGCGCGTTCGTCGCATCGACGATCTCGGCGATGCGGTCGAGGGGCATGAACGGCTCGCCGACGTGGAAATCGGCCAGGACGGCGACGCGCAGGCGCAGGCTCGGCGTCCAGCGCGGCAGCACCGGTGCGTAGCGTGTGACGATGAGGCGGAAGCGTGGCTCGACGAGCGCGTAGGCGCCCGTGGACAGGCCGAGGACCGCGCCCGCGCCGATGCCGCCCAGAACTTGCCGGCGGCTTGGCAGGATCAACATCGGTGCCAGCCCTTGGGTCGCAGGTCGATCCCGTCTCCCTCGTCGCCAATGTGGACGAATTGACGACAGGGTACGGCAATCCGAAAAAGCCTGCCGAGGAACCTCCCGCAGCGATCCCGCCGGAATCACACCGGCGGTGCGTCCTCGTGCTCGAAGCGCGCCGCGATGCGAGCAGCCTTCGCCCGGGCGGCCACCGCCTTGCCCGCGACCGCCGAGACGAGAACCGCTGCAGCGAGGGCCGGCAGGGCCACGGGTCGAAAGCCCTCGGCCAGCCGGCCGGAAGCGGACGGACGGCGGTCCGGGGCGGGACCGGCACTCAGGTTTTGATCGGGGGCGTACATGGGAACGGGTGTCCTGCCTGGGCTCTTTCAAGGGCCGCCGGACAATCCCCGCCCGGCCGTCCCCCACGCACCGCTCGGGCACCTTTCGGTTCGACCCGGATGCGTGTCGAGCATCACAGCAACCATAAAGGTCGGCTCAATATGAATGGAAGCTTAAGACCGCCTCACTGCCCGAAATCACGGCAGCCTTGTTTCTCATCATCAGACTGAGGTCTGACAAATCCGTGATCGATGTTGCGGCACTGCAATAAGTTACGTCGCAGTGCGCTTGATCGTCGTATGGCGGTAGCCTGTGGCCCATCAGCCACGCGAGGGCGCAGCGTCGAGACCCTCCGCGGCGATCCAGGCTTGGGTCCGATCGAGCGCCCGGGTGAGGCGGTCGAACAGGGTGTCGATCTCGTCGGGTGCGATCACGAGGGGCGGGCACACGGCGACGCGGTCCCCGGCGAGGAATCGCACGATGAGCCCCTCGGCCTGCGCGAAGGCGACGCAGCGGGCGGCGACACCGGCCTTGGGCTCGTACTGGCGCTTGCTCGCCTTGTCGGCGACGATCTCGAGGCCGCCGATGAGACCCAAGCCCCGCGCCTCGCCGACGATGGGATGGTCGGCGAGCGCCGAGAGGCGGCCCTGGAAGTGCGGCGCCTTGCGGGCGACGCCGTCGATGATGCCGTCACGCCGGTAGATGGCGATGGTCTTCAGGGCCACGGCGCAGGCGACGGGGTGCCCCGAATAGGTGGTGCCGTGGCCGAAAGTGCCGAGCTTGGCGCTCTGCGAGACCATGTGTCGGTAGAGAGGTTCATCGATGGAGATGCCGCCGAGCGGCATGTAGCCCGAGGTGATCGCCTTGGCGAAGGACAGGCTGTCGGGCCGCATCCCCATGGCCTCGGAGCCGAACCAGGTGCCGAGGCGTCCGAAGCCGCAGATCACCTCGTCGGCGATGAAGCGCACGTCGTGGCGGTCGAGAACCGCCTGGATCTTGGCGTAGTAGCCAGCCGGCGGCACGATGGCCCCGCCCGCGCCCAGCACCGGCTCGGCGACGAAGGCCGCGACGGTGTCCGGCCCCTCGCGCTGGATCAGGGCTTCGAGTTCGTCGGCCAGACGCGTGGAGAACGCCTCCTCGGTCTCGCCCGCTTCGCCGTATCGGTAATGGTGCGGGCAGCTCGTGTGCAGAAATCCCGGCAGGGGCAGGTCCCAGTCGGCGTGGTTCGCGACCAAGCCGGTCATGGAGGCGCTCGCCACCGTGACCCCGTGGTAGCCCTTCACGTGGGAGATGATCTTCTTCTTCCTCGGCCGGCCCAACGCGTTGTTGAGGTACCACGTCAGCTTGATCTGGGTATCGTTGGCTTCCGAGCCCGACGAGGTGAAGAAGATCTTCGAAGTCGGGACCGGCATCAGCTCCTTCAGGGTCTCGGCGAGCTCGATGGCCGGATCGTGGCTGCGGCCCGAGAACAGGTGCGTGAACGGCAGGCGCGACATCTGCTCCTTGGCCGCCTCCACCAGTTCCTCGTTGGAATAGCCGAGCGCCGTGCACCAGAGGCCGGCCATGCCCTCCAGATAGGGCCGGCCGTCACTGTCGTAGACCCAGACGCCGTGGCCGCGCTCCAGCACGAGCCCCCCGGTCTCGCGGAACGTCGCGAGGTTGGTGTAGGGATGGATCAGGGTCTCGACGTCGCGGGCCGCCAGGTTCGAGAGCATCGGATCTCCGTTCGGTGAAGCGGGACGCCTGCGGCGCCGGTCGGGGCCGTCACACTAACGGCCCGATGCCCGGGCACAAACCCGTTCACCGCTGCACCGGACGCTCCCCGTCATGCTATCGCCCACGACCCTCGATCCAGCGAGCGTCATCGCGACGCCGGCCCCCGGCCGCGCCTGCGGCCCCTGCACCCTGTGCTGCAAGGTCTATGACGTCCCCGCCGTCGAGAGCGTCGCCGGGCAATGGTGCCGGCACACGAAACAGGGCCGCGGCTGCGCCATCCACGCCACCCGGCCCGACCATTGCCGCGCCTTCCACTGCCTGTGGATGACGGAAGGCTGGCTCGGTCCGGAATGGAAGCCGGACCGGGCCAAGATGGTCCTCAGCCTCGATCCGGTGTCGCGCCACATGAACGTGCAGGTCGATCCCGGCCAGCCGAACGCCTGGCGGCGCGAGCCGTATTACGGCCAGCTCAAGCGCTGGGCCGCGTCCTCCCTTCCGCAGAAGCGCCACGTCCTCGTCCACCTCAACAAGGTGACCACCGTGGTGCTGCCCGACCGCGACGTGAACCTCGGCGTGTTCGAGCCCGGCGACCGGATGGTGGCGCGCGAGCGTATGACGCCCGCCGGCCCCGTCATCGACGTCGAAAAGATCTCCCATGTGGCTTGAGGGCGCTCGGCTGCGCGGCATCCTGTTCGACAAGGACGGGACGCTCATCGATTTCGACCGCACCTGGGGTCCCGCCGCCCACGCGGTGATGGCGACGCTCGCCGGTGGCGACCGCGCGCGCTTCGAAGAGCTCATGCGCGTGAGCCACTATGTCGAGGACGAGCGGCGCTTCCTGCCGACCTCGCCCCTGCTCGCGGGGGCCTCGTCGATCTACGGGCCACTCTGGGCGCGGGTGCTCGACCGGCCCGCGGGGCCGGACCTCTACGTCGAGATGGACCGGCTGTTTCGCGAGGCGGCCTTGCGATCCCTCCATCCCATCGGCGCACCGGCGGACCTCGCCGCGCAACTGGTCGGAGCGGGCTACGCTCTCGGCATCGCCACCAACGATGCGGAAGCCTCGGCGCGGGCCCAGGCCGAGGTGCTGGGGCTGACCCCGCATCTCGGATTCATCGCCGGTTACGATTCCGGCCACGGCGCCAAGCCCGAGCCCGGGATGGTGCTGGCCTTCGCCGCGCATCTCGGGGTGGCGCCGGCCCGCATCGCCCTGGTGGGCGACACGCCCGCCGATACCTGCGCGGCGCGGGCGGCGGGCGCCATCGCCATCGCGGTCCTCAGCGGTCCGGCGGGGGAGGGCGCCCGCGAGATCATGGCGGCGCACGCCGACTACATCATCGGCTCGATCCACGATCTACCGGCGCTCCTGGCCGAGATCGCCGCTTAAGGATCGATGAGGCGAGCCGCCGAATCCTCCCGGGCGACCTCGCGCCAGCGCAGCACGAGGCGCTCGAAATCGGCGATATCCTCGGGTGGCAGGCGGCCGAGGGTGCGGGCGACGTAGGCCTTCTGAGCCACGATGCCGCGGACGGCGAGATCCGTGCCCGCTCCGGTGAGGTGAAGGGCGTGCGAGCGCCGGTCGCCGGGAATCGCGCGGCGCTCGACCCAGCCGGCCTCGACGAGGCGATCGACCAGCCCCGAAACGTTGCCCTTCGTGACATAGAGCCGCGCCGCTAGATCCTGCTGGGTCAGGCCCTCGCGCTCGGTCAGGGTCGAGAGCGCATCGAATTGCGGAATCGAGAGCCCGAGCTCGCGCAACTCGGCGCCCATGGCGGCGGTGACGCGGCGATTGAGGCGGATGAACCGGAACCAGACCCGGAGCGGGTCCGGGCCCTCGGCGTCCCGTAACGCCTCGACTCGGTCTGGGGCGGTGGCACTCATGGTGGAGCCGCTATAGCAGAACCGGCCGGCGGCGGAAGAAGGAGGACCGGGTGGCGTGCCGTCCCCGTGCCCGGTAAAGCTCGGCGGCGCGCCCGTGGGCCTCATCGCGGGGCCGCGCGCCGGACAGGGATCGTTTGTAGGCCCATGCGTCGTCTGCCCTTCGAGGAGCCCGTCACCCGCGCCGGCCCGCTCGCCCGCTCGGTGGCGGTCCTCGCTCTCCTCGTCACCCTGTTCGCCCTGGTCCTGGTCCGCGATCCGCGCGCGGAGGCCGGGCCGGCCCTCGCGACCCTCGGCGGGGGGCTCGTCCTCGCGCTGCTGGCCGTCGCCCTGTCGGCCTTCGCCTTCGTGCGGGTCTGGCGGGAGGGTGCGCGCGGCCTCGGCGCGGCCGTGGCTGGCCTGTCCCTGGCTCTCCTGATCCTGGCCTATCCGGCGTTCGCGGGGCTGCGGGCCGTGCGCCTGCCGGCTCTGACGGACGTCACCACGGACATCGACAACCCACCCGCCTTCTCGCGCTCGCGCGCCGCCTTCGCGGCCCGGGACGGGCGCTATCCGCCCGATCCCGGACCGGCGGCGCGGGCCGGGCAACGGGCGGCCTATCCGCAGATCGCCCCCCTGACCCTCGACCTCGACGCCGACGTCGCCTTCGAGCTCGCGCGCAAGGCGGCGGTGAACCGGCGCTGGCAGATCGTCGAGGCGATCCGCCCGGGCGGACGGGTCGGCAACGGCCGGATCGAGGCGGTGTCGCGCGGCCTCGTCCTCAACCTCGCCGACGATGTCACCGTGCGGGTGCATCCCCGGGCGGACGGCGCGCGCATCGACGTACGCTCGGCCTCGCGCCTCGGCGTCCACGATCTCGGCGGCAACGCCGACCGCATCCGCGCCTATCTCGACGAGGTCGCCAATCTCGCCATCGCGGTGAAATAGGGGATCAGGCGGGGGCGTAACGCCCTTCCAGGCGCGGCGGCCCGTCGGTCACGACAACGCCGCGCTCCACCAGATCCTCGAGATGCGCGAAGACCGACAGGGCGGCGGCCCCGTGCAAGGCCGGGTTCAAGCCCTGGTAGATCGCCGCCACGATGGCGCGGATATCGCGGTCGCCGGCCTCGATCCGTGTACGAATCGTGGTCTCACGCTGGCGGCGGTGGGCGGCGAGCCCCCGCACGAACCGGCGCGGATCGCGCACCGGCCCGCCATGCCCCGGCCAGTACACCGTCTCGCTGCGCTCCCGCAGCTTGTCGAGGGAGGCCATGTAGGCGCGCATGGAACCGTCGGGCGGCGCGACGATGCTCGTCGACCACGCCATGACGTGATCCCCCGAGAACAGGGCCGCCTCCTGCGGGAGCGCGAAGGCGAGGTGGTTCATGGTGTGGCCCGGCGTCTCCACCGCCTCCAGGGTCCATCCGTCGCCCGCCACCGTCTCGGCCTCGTGCAGGACGCGATCCGGCTCGTGTGCGCGGTCGGCACTGGCGTCGAGGTGGGGCAATTCGCCCTCGGCAAGGTCCCGGGCCGCCCGGTGGGGACCGCAGCCGACGATGGGAGCGCCCGTGCGGGCCCGGAGCAGGCGGGCCCCCGGCGAGTGGTCGCGATGGGTGTGGGTGACCACGATGGCGGTTACCCGCTCGCCCGGGATCGAGGCCAGCAGCGCGGCGACATGATCGGCATCGTCCGGACCGGGATCGATGATCGCCACGTCGCCCATCCCGACGATGTAGGTGCAGGTGCCGGTGGCCGTGAACGGGCTGGCGTTGGGGCAGATGCGGCGTCGGATGAGGGGGGAGAGCCGCTGCGTCGCGCCACTGGTCGGGGCGGCCAGGTCGAAGACCGGATCGTCGCGCGTTTCGCTCATGCCGGCTCCGCCGAAATCCGTGGGTACGCTCCGGCCCTACGCCATCGCCGCGTGCCCGACAACGCCGGGCGAATTAAGCCTTTTATTTTGAGTATAGCCGATGCTATATCGCGTGCGATAAAGCTGGGGCGTCGGCCTGCCAGCGGGCGTATGAGGGCATGGGGTACGATGGGGCATCACGAACCGGCCTGGCGCTTCCACCGCGACACGCAGGAGCAGCCGAGCCTCGGCGCCATGAACGGCAGCGTGCCCGTGCTTCAGACCGGCTCGTGGCTGCGCCGGCTGCTGGGCTTCATCGGGCCGGGCTACATGATCTCGGTGGGCTATATGGACCCGGGCAACTGGGCCACCGACATCGCCGGGGGCGCCCAGTTCGGCTATACCCTGCTCTCGGTCATCCTGCTCTCGAACCTGATGGCCATCGTGCTGCAGGCGCTCTCCGCGCGGCTCGGCATCGCCACCGGCCGCGACCTCGCCCAAGCCTGCCGCGACCACTATTCGCGCCCCGTGGGCTTCGTCCTATGGCTCGCCTGCGAGGCGGCGATCATCGCCTGCGACCTCGCCGAGGTGATCGGCACCGCCATCGCCCTCAAGCTGCTGTTCGGCATCCCCCTCATCCTCGGGGCGACGATCACGGCGCTCGACGTGTTCCTGATCCTGCTGCTGATGCGCCGGGGCTTCCGGGCCCTGGAGGCCTTCGTGATCGCGCTCCTCGGGGTGATCTTCGTCTGCTTCGGCGTGCAGATCGCCCTGGCGAGTCCGCCGCTCCAGGCCGTGCTCGGGGGCTTCCTGCCGACGGCGGAGACCGTGACCAATCCGGCCGCCCTCTACATCGCCATCGGCATCATCGGCGCCACGGTGATGCCCCACAACCTCTATCTCCACTCCTCCATCGTGCAGACCCGGGCCTATCCCCGCACCGAGGCGGGCAAGCGCGCGGCCGTGCGCTTCGCCGTCACGGATTCCACCATCGCGCTGATGCTGGCGCTGTTCGTCAACGCCGCGATCCTGATCCTGGCGGCTTCGGTCTTCCACGCCAACGGGCGTACGGACGTGCAGGAGATCGAGCAGGCCTACGAGCTGCTGTCGCCGCTGCTGGGGGCCGGCATCGCCTCGACCCTGTTCGCCGTGGCGTTGCTGGCGTCGGGCCTGAATTCCACCGTCACCGCTACCCTGGCGGGTCAGATCGTGATGGAGGGCTTTCTGCGGTTGCGCATCCCCGACTGGGCGCGCCGGCTCATCACCCGGGGCATCGCCATCGTCCCCGTCGTGGGGGTGACTGCGCTCTACGGCGAGCAGGGCACTGCCCGCCTGCTCGTCCTGAGTCAGGTCGTTCTGTCGATGCAATTGCCTTTCGCGGTGATCCCCCTGGTCCGATTCGTCTCCGATCGCGGCAAGATGGGCGCCCTCGTCATTCCCGGATGGCTCAAGCTCCTGTCCTGGGCCATCGCGGGGCTCATCGTCGCCCTGAACGTCAAGCTCCTCGTCGACACCATGACCGGCGCCTGATCCCGCAGCGCGCCGCCTGACAGGGCACGCGCGCCGGCCACCCGCCTTTCACCCAGAACCACCATAGCGGACCCGGCGGGCAACCGGGCGCCGCAGCGAAAACGCGCGCCCCGAACATAGCAACAGCTTACTTCTTCAGCGAGGGCTTCATGCGATCCAGGACGTCACGATCTCAAACCGTCTCGGCCGGCCTCCTGGCGATGATCGCCACCCTGTCGCACGCGATCGCGGAGCCATCGCCGGACATTCCCGAGCGCCCGCCGCAATCGGCCGCCGCCGAGCCCCAGGGCGACTTTCCGGTGTCGATCCGCTCGTCGCTGGGGGCTTTCGGCGATCCCGGCGGTCTTCGTGCCGCTCTGGGCGCGCGCGGGATCAACCTGACGTTCCTCGCCACCCATGAGGTGCTGGGCAATCCCTCGGGCGGCGTCCGCAGTGGCGCGATCCATGCCGGCAAGCTCGAGGGAATCCTCACCGTCGATCTCGGCAGGCTCGCCGGTCTCGACGGCGTCACCGCCTTCGCCAATGCCTTCCGGATCCACGACACCGGCGGCCTGCGCGACCGGAGCTTCCAGCGGCTCGTCACGGTCAGCAACATCGAGGCCTATCCCACCACGCGGCTGTCGGAGCTCTGGTTGGAACGGCGTTGGGATTCGGGCTTCGCCGTGAGAATCGGGCAACTCGCCGCCGACGGCGAATTCTTAGCCTCGGAGACCGGAAAGCCGTTCCTCAGCAACGATTGGCCGACCATCACCGGGGCCAACCTGCCGAGCGGCGGCCCGGCCTATCCCCTCGCTACCCCGGGCGTGCGCCTGCGCTACGATCCGAACGCCGATCTGTCTGCCCTGGTCACCGTCTTCAACGGTGATCCCGGCGACCAGCGCGTGGTCAACCGCCACGGCACCAATTTTCGCACCGGCGACCCACCCCTGGTGATGGCCGAAATCCAGCTGCGGCGCCATCAGGAGCCGGAGTCGCGCGAGTTGGCGGCCAGCCTCAAGTTCGGAGGGTATCGCCATTCTGGCCGCTTCGACCATCTGCGTTTCGGTGCGGACGGACAGCGCCTCGCCGATCCGTCCAGCACCGGCACCGCGCGACGTCTGCGCGGCACCAGCGGCCTCTACGTGGTCGCCGACCAGCAGCTCTACCGCCCCGAGAGAGGAGGGCCATCGAGCGGGGTTTCGATCTACGCCAGACTGTCGGGAAGCCCGTCCGACCGGAATCTCATCGACCTATGGGCAGATGGCGGGGTCGTCGTCGCCGGACTTGTGCCGGGGCGGCCGGACGATCTCTTCGGTGCAAGCTTCATCTACGCGCGGATCAGCAGCGCTGCCCGGGCGTTCGACCGCGACCGCGCCGCCTTCGGCGGATCTCCCCCGATCCGTACGGCGGAAGCAACGGTGGAACTGTCCTATCAGATGCAGCTCGTGCCCGGTTGGACGCTGCAGCCGGACCTCCAGTACGTTCACAATCCGGGCGGGGGAACCGAACATCCGCTGCACCCGGACAAGCGGATCACCGGCGGCTTCGTGCTCGGACTCCGTTCGACCGTCGTCTACTGACAAGTCCAATCAGGACTTGCACGCATCAGAACCTGCGCGAATTAGGATCTGCGGCGGTTGCTGCTAACTCGCACGGGGACGAGTTGCGGCGCCGGTGCCGTCCCGTCGACCAAGTCAGCCAAGCCACGGCCCGCGGCCTCGCCCGCCGAGACCACGATCTTCACGAGACGCCGCACGACCGAGCCGACGAACGATTCCCGCATAACGGACTCCTTGATCAGCGACGGACGACGAACGCTGCCAGCGCTGTGCTGGTTCCAGTGACGGTTAAGACAGAGATAACGAGGGTGGCGCCCCCTGCGGAGGGGCGGATGTCAATCCGCCGCACCATGACGCCATCCTGTCTGACCTGCCCGTCTTGCCCGAAAGTTCTCACATGCAACCCGAGCAGGCAATGCGCCACCCTGGTCGCGATCCATCCGAGGGCTCGTGGGGAGGATCGGCCTGCATCGTCCGACCGCGACGGCGGGCCCGAAAACCTACCCTGACGCGACCGCAAATCTAGCGAAAAGGTGCCGGAACCGGGGCGAAAACTTGGCGTTATTGCTGCAATGAGGTCGCAGCCGACGCTGCACCGTATCTTTCGAAAAGGGTAGAGTCAGATGCTCGGTTGGGCCGTAACATTTCTCGTCGTCGCCCTCGTGGCGGCTCTGCTCGGGTTCGGTGGTATCGCCGGAACCGCCATGGAAGCCGCCAAGCTCGTGTTCTTCGTCGCGATCGTACTGTTCGCCATCTCCGCCGTCATCGGCCTGATGCGCGGACGCTCGCCGACCCTCTAGGGCGTGAAAGACTGGGGCGGACCGACGGGCTCGCCCCGAACGATAGGGAGGGTCGCCAGCATCAGCCGGCGGCCCTCTTCGATTTGCGCGATCCATCGACCGCAGAATTCATTTCACCGCGCGGCTTCGTCGGGCGGCAAGGCTTCGAGCTGAGCGATGAGGTCACGAAACCGATCGGGGACGGGTTGCTGCACGACGGCATCGTACATAGTCCGCAGATGGACGCCGATGCGTTTCTGGGTGTGATCACTCAAACCCTGCCTCCCGCCAGTCTGGTCGGCACGCACGGTGCGAGTCCCGGAGGCGGGATCGCCCTTGTCGCGTTCGGTCATACGTCGGTTCCCCTCGATGCCTGTACCGGCATCGCCGCGATTGTTTTGCGGCTTGACATAGGTCATGGCTGCGACTGCAACGCTGAAACACACCGGCGGTTCCCGCCCGGCGGAACGGAGCCCGTCAAACCGCGTTGTGGCGGGAGCGGCCAAGCACGGCAAAGCCAAGGGGATAGTATGTCGACAGCCCAACTCGTGGTGCAGCACCTGCCGTATCTGCGCCGCTATGCACGGGCGCTGACGGGCAGTCAGGTCGCTGGTGACGCTTACGTCGCGGCCACCCTCGAAACCCTCGTGAACGAGCCGGAGACGCTCGGCCGCAGCGCCAACGTCAAGGCAGACCTCTTCCGCGTCTTCACGCGTATATGGAATTCCCTCTCAGTGAATGGCCAGAGCGATCAGGTCCAGCACGATCTGCCGGCCGAAGTCCGGCTCGGCCAGATCACGCCCCTGCCGCGCCAGGCATTCCTGCTCTCGTGCCTCGAAGGATTCTCCGAAGAGGACGCCGCCATTATCCTCGACGTCGATGTCAGTCAGGTGCGTGATCTCGTTGACGAGGCCGGCCGTGAACTGGCCGCCGACATGGCCACCGAGATCCTCATCATCGAGGATGAGCCGCTGATCGCCATGGACCTCGAAGCCCTCGTGGAAGGTCTCGGCCACAATGTCATCGGCGTGGCACGGACCCGTACGGAAGCGATCAAGATCGCATCCGAGGGCACCCGTCCGGGCCTCATCCTCGCCGATATCCAACTCGCCGACGGCAGCTCCGGTCTGGACGCGGTCAACGATCTCCTGAAGACCTTCGAGGTGCCGGTGATCTTCATCACCGCGTACCCGGAGCGCTTCCTCACGGGCGAGCGCCCGGAACCGGCCTTCCTCATTGCCAAGCCGTTCCAGCCCGCCAACGTCTCGGCGGTGATCAGTCAGGCGCTGTTCTTCCAGCAGAGCGCACGCCGTCGCGAGGCCAAGTCGGCCTGACGCTCGGTCGGCCTGAGACCTGCGGATTGCTCCTGCGGTCCCGGCGAGACCAGAGGCCCCGGAAGCACCGGGGCCTTTTCGTTGCGCGGCCCCGACGGGCCAGCCCTGAGTGACGATGAAAAAACGGGCCAGAGATCGCTCTCCAGCCCGTCAAAGAGGTTCCGGCCTATGCACAAGGGGATGCGGGGGGAGGACCAGGCGGCCGGGGTATCGGAGAAACGATCTCGGCCCGATCCTGTTCCAGGGATGCTGCGACGGACGTCGTTTTTCCGATTCAGTGGCTTTTGCGACACACCAGATCGCACCGCACGGGTCCAATTTTAGTCAAATACGAACGATCGTTGAAAGCCAGATTACTCATACCGGCTCATTTCGAAACAGTTCAGGAACCCGACACGGGCATCCGCGTTTGATCGATATCCTGTCAAGCTCCTTCTGGAGATTACGACGATGTTTCGGTCAGGCTTCCTTCTCAGTGTCAGCGGACCCGCGGCGCTCCTGACCCTTCTGATCCAGCCCACTGTTCAGCAGGCGGCAGACCAGTGGTCCGCTCCAGCCCCGATCGTCTCGCCGGCTCCCGCAACGACCGCCCCCCTGGCTAGCCTTCCCGGACAACGCCTCGCCTCGACGGCCATCAGCCCGATCCATGTCGCGTCGGTGACGCGGCCCGAGATGCGCCCGGCCCCGGCATCGGTGCGGCAGGGCGGCCGGACGGCGAGCGAGAAGGATCAGCCGAAGGTGCGTCGGATGATGCGGGAGGGCTGCGAAGGCGCCATCAGTTCCCTTGCCGGCCCCGAGGCTCGCCGCATGCTCCCGGGTCGCTGCATCTCGTAGGAGAGCGCAACTTCAACGAACGTCACCTTCCTCCACCCATGGAGACTACGACAAAGGCCCCCCTCCGATCGGAGAGGGGCCTTTGTCGTTGAACGAGCGTCGTTGAAAAGAACGGGGCTCCTCACGGAGCCCCGGGAAACCTGTGGGTCAATCTTCGCCTGGGCGACCGGTACCGGTGGACTGACCACCCTTGCGACCGGCCGACGAGGCGAGTTCGCGGTCCTGGGAGAACGAGCGCTTCTCGGCCGGAACGCTCCGCCCGCCCTTGCTCGCGATTTCCCGCTGCCGTTCCAGATCCATCGAGGCGAAGCCCCGCTTCGAGGTGGAATTTCCTGATGGCATCAGCGCCTCCTCAACATTGCTCTCACTGCCGGGACAACCTTTGCCAATATCGATTGTTCCTCAGCCAAGTTCGGCGGCCAAGATTGGTCGAATTCAACGTCGGCGCAGACTAAGCGTGGCCGTACAAGCGTGGCTATACGATGGGTCGCGGATCCGATCGGGTGAGGGAGCCATGGCGGGGAATGGCGGTCATCCCGCCTCGAACCGGGGCCGGGGCTGGACAATCCCCACGCAAATCGCGTGGATAGGAAGCGCCCGTCGATCGCCCCCGCGAGGAGGAAAGGGCGCCCGGAGACCGTCCGATGCCGAAATTCAGCACGTTGCGCCGCCGATGACCCTCGACACCGAGGTCTCATCCCTGCGCCAGGTCCCGCTGTTTCGCGGCGTCGAGCCGTCACGTCTGAAGCTCCTCGCCTTCACCAGCGAGCGGGTGCATTTCGAGGCGGGGCAGGGCCTGTTCGCGCGCGGAGACGCGGCCGATGCCGCCTACCTCATCCTGGAGGGCGAGGCCGAGGTCTCCATCGACGGCCCCCAGGGCCGGTTCCGCCTGGCGCTGCTCGGCGCCAACGCTCTGTTGGGTGAGATGGGAATCCTCGCCGACCAGCCGCGCTCGGCCACGGTGACGGCATTCAGTGCGATCACCGCCCTGCGCATCGACCGCACCGTCTTCCTCGAACTTCTGGCGCAGTTCCCCCAGATCGGCATCGCGGTCATGCGGGAACTCGCTTTCCGCCTGGAACAGACCAACCAGCAATTGGCCCAGAGCCAGGGTTGATCACGCTTCCGGGTAAGTGATGAACTCCATCAGCGATCCGTCGGGATCGCGGAAATAGACGCTCATGCCCGCCCCGGCCGCGCCGTTGCGCGGCACGGGTCCGAGTTCCACCGGCACGCCATGGGCGGCCAGATGCGCCATCGCGCCCTCGATGGGGCCGGACCAGCGAAAGCAGAGGTCGCTGTTGCCCGGCATCACGGGTTTGTCGGAGTGTGGCGTCGCCTCGACGCCGGGGCCGTGGACGTTGAGCTGCACCCCGCCGAAGCGATAGGCGGCTCCAACGGGACGGGGCACGACCTCGGCCCCGAGCACGTCGCGGTAGAAGGCCGTCGAACGCGCCCAGTCCGAGACGTGGATCACGCAATGGTCGAGGTGGATCGCCGGGCCGAGTTCCTGGATCACCTCCTCGATATCCGAAACCGGCAAGGTCAGGGTGTCGGCCATGGGCTATCCTCGTTGGGGGCGTCGCATGATGCGGTAAGGAGCGGCATCGGATCAACGCGCTTGACGGTCGGACGCCGCAATCGGCCGGCGGCGAGTCCATCGTGACAGGGCGGCATTCCGACACCGAACCGGCCGCGTTCGGGGTGACGCCGGCGACGCTTCCCGGAACCTGCGGCGGGAAAGATACACCCTCAACGGCCCGGGACGGCTAGTCAGGACATCAGATTCCGACGCTCGGCCCACCATGGAGCTCGCCATGTCCTCCCGCCGCCTCATCCTCGGCCTGCTCCTCATCGCCCCCCTGGCCGCCTGCAACGCGCGCGGGCCGGTCAACGTCGCCGCCGACGACGATGCGGCCTGGTACACCGGGACCATGCCGGACAAGCCGTTCGACGTGCCGATCGTCGACAAGTCGCGCCTCGATCCGAAGTACCGCCGCCAGATCGTGCGCTACACCGGTCCCGAGAAGCCGGGGACCATCGTGGTCGATATCGACAACCGGCAGATCGCCCTGGTGCAGGAGGATGGCACGGCCGTGCAGTACGGCGTCGGCGTCGGCAAGGCGGGGTTCTCGTGGAAGGGAGAAGCCCGCATCGCCCGCAAGGGTGTGTGGCCGGATTGGAGCCCCACCACCACCATGGTCTCCCTCAACCCCGACCTGCCGCGCACCCGCAAGGGCGGCCTCGACAATCCGCTGGGCGCCCGTGCCCTCTACCTCTACCAAGGCAACCGCGACACCCTGTTTCGCATCCACGGCACCAACGAGCCCTGGAGCATCGGCGAACAACTGTCGTCGGGCTGCGTCCGGATGCTGAACGAGGACATCGTCGACCTCTACGAGCGTGTCCCCGTCGGCACGCAGGTGCTGGTCAAGCGCAACGGCAAGTACCGGGTCTGAGACAAGTACTGGGTCAGAGAGATGACGATCACCATCGCCCACCTGCAGCCCCTCGTCGCCCTGGCGGCCGGGGTGCTCATCCTGCTCATCCCCCGGCTGCTGAACTTCTTCGTCGCGGCCTACCTCATCCTCGTCGGGCTGATTGGCCTCGGGGTGTTTCGCGCGCTATCCTGAGCCGGCGCGACGGCGGTCGGTGACAGACACGAAAAACCGTCATGCGGGCTCACGCTCCATGCCGCGTTCATCTTGCGTTGCAGCAGGAGATGGTCCAACCCGCCGGGACAATAGGCGCGCGGGTCGCGTTTCATTCCTGCAACCGGATGGGTGACGATGGGCAAGTGGGTCTATTCCTTCGGGGACGGCAAGGCCGAGGGCCAGTCGTCCATGCGCAACCTCCTCGGGGGCAAGGGCGCGAACCTCGCCGAGATGTCGAATCTCGGTCTTCCGGTGCCCCCCGGCTTCACCATCACGACGGAAGTCTGCACCGCGTACTATGACAACGCCCAGACCTATCCGGCCGAGCTGAAGGCCGAGGTCGCCGCCGCCCTGGAGGCCGTGGGCAAGCTCACCGGTCGCGGCTTCGGTGATCCGAAGAACCCGCTCCTCGTCTCGGTCCGCTCGGGCGCCCGCGCTTCGATGCCCGGCATGATGGACACGGTGCTCAACCTCGGCCTCAACGACGTCACCGTCGAGGCCCTGGCCGAGGGCGCCGGCGACCCGCGCTTCGCGTACGATTCCTACCGCCGCTTCATCACCATGTACTCGAACGTCGTCCTCGGCGTGGAGCACCACGCCTTCGAGGAGGCCCTGGAGCATTACAAGGACGAGAAGGGCGTCAGCCTCGACACCGAACTCGGCGCCGACGACTGGAAGCATCTGGTCGGCCGCTACAAGGCCATCGTGAAGGCCGAGCACGGCTCGGACTTCCCGCAGGGCGCCGAGGACCAGCTCTGGGGCGCCATCGGCGCGGTGTTCGATTCGTGGATGATCCCGCGCGCCAAGAAGTACCGTGAGCTGAACAACATCCCCGAGAGCTGGGGCACGGCCGTCAACGTCCAGGCCATGGTGTTCGGCAACATGGGCGACACCTCGGCCACCGGCGTCGCCTTCACCCGCAACCCGTCCACCGGGGAACGCGCCCTCTACGGCGAGTTCCTCATCAACGCCCAGGGCGAGGACGTGGTGGCGGGCATCCGCACGCCGCAGGACATCACCGAGAAGGCCCGCCTCGAGGCCAAGTCCGATAAGCCATCGATGGAGCGGGCGATGCCCGATTCCTACGCCGAGCTCGTGCGGATCTACGGTCTCCTCGAGACCCATTACCGCGACATGCAGGACATGGAGTTCACCATCGAGAGCGGAAAGCTCTGGATGCTCCAGACCCGCAACGGCAAGCGCACGGCCAAAGCCGCGCTCCGCATCGCCGTCGATCTCGCGGCCGAAGGCCTGATCACCCAGGAGGAAGCCATCGGCCGGATCGAGCCGGCGGCCCTCGACCAGCTTCTCCATCCGACCATCGACCCCAAGGCCGAGCGCAAGGTCATCGCCTCGGGGCTGCCGGCCTCGCCGGGTGCCGCCACGGGCGAGATCGTGTTCAATTCGGAGGACGCCGAAGCCGCCCGCAAAGCCGAGCGCAAGTGTATCCTCGTTCGCATCGAGACGTCGCCCGAGGACATCCACGGGATGCACGCCTCGGAGGGCATCCTCACCACCCGCGGCGGCATGACCTCCCACGCGGCCGTGGTGGCGCGCGGCATGGGCAAGCCATGCGTCTCGGGCTGCGGCACCGTCCGGGTCGACTACAAGGCCGGCACCCTCTCGGTGGCCGGCACGGTGCTCAAGGCCGGCGACAAGATCACCATCGACGGCTCCACCGGTCAGGTGCTGCTCGGCGAGGTGGCGATGCTGGAGCCGTCCCTGTCGGGCGAGTTCGCCACCCTGATGGGCTGGGCCGACGCGGTCCGCACCATGAAGGTCCGCACCAACGCCGACACCCCCACCGATGCACGGGCCGCCCGCAACTTCGGCGCCGAGGGCATCGGCCTGTGCCGCACGGAGCACATGTTCTTCGAGGGCGACCGCATCGTCGCCGTGCGCGAGATGATCCTCGCGGACGACGCGGAAGGGCGCCGCTCGGCGCTGGCCAAGATCCTGCCCTACCAGCGCCAGGACTTCGCGGAGCTGTTCACGATCATGTCGGGCCTGCCTGTCACGATCCGCCTGCTCGATCCGCCCCTGCACGAATTCCTGCCGCACACGGATGAGGAAGTGCGGGATGTCGCCACCAGCATGGGTGTGTCCGAGGACAAGCTGCGTCGCCGCATGACGGAGCTGCACGAGTTCAACCCGATGCTGGGCTTCCGTGGCTGCCGCCTCGCCATCGCATTCCCGGAGATTGCCGAGATGCAGGCCCGCGCCATCTTCGAGGCCGCCGTCCAGGCCGCCGAGGAGACGGGCGAGCCGGTGACGCCCGAGGTCATGGTGCCGCTGGTCTTCACCAAGATGGAGTTCGACATCGTCAAGGCGCGCATCGACGCCATGGCCAAGGCCGTGTCGGAGGAATCGGGCAGCACCATCGCCTATCAGGTTGGGACGATGATCGAGTTGCCGCGCGCGGCCCTGCGGGCGGGCGACATTGCCGAGACGGCGGAGTTCTTCTCCTTCGGCACCAACGACCTGACCCAGACCGCTCTCGGCATCTCCCGCGACGATGCCGCGACCTTCCTCGGGGCCTACACCCAGAAGGGAATTCTCTCCGCCGACCCGTTCATCTCCATCGATCAGGAGGGGGTGGGCGAACTCGTGCGCATCGGCGTCGAGCGCGGCCGGGCCGTGCGTCCGGACATCAAGCTCGGCATCTGCGGCGAGCACGGTGGCGACCCGGCCTCCATCGGCTTCTGCCAGGATGTCGGCCTCGACTACGTGTCGTGCTCGCCCTACCGCGTGCCCATCGCGCGCCTCGCGGCGGCACAGGCGGCGCTCGCCGCCCGCGACACCAAGAAGGCCTGATCCAACCGTCCCGGGCGGCTCCGCGCCGCCCGGGACGGTCGCGGCGAAATTCGTTCAACAAATTGTCGAAAACGCGGCGAACCGATTTCTTGCCGGCACGTTCAGTGTTAGTGCCGATCCATTGCGCGGGGATTCCAGCTCATTGGGGCGGCTGCCATCGCGTGGGAACGCCGGCCATGATCGATACGACGCCCACTCCCTTGTTTCTCAACGAAAATCCCGCCGCTGTCCCGATCCCCAAGGTGGTCCAGCAGACCTACCTCTGGGGGGTCGGAGGTTTGGCGACCCTCGTGCTCCTCGTGTTCGCCGTCGCCACCCAGAGTGGTGCCGATGCGGAGCGGATCGCCGGCATGCGTGATGGTGCCGACACCGGGCCAGCCGCCCTGGTGAAGGCCTTCGCCGTCGCCCACGGCCGCCCCGGCACATTCTGAACCGAACGTCGCAGACTGAGCCAACCGTCGCGGAACGAACTTAACCGCTCCGCAACCATGCCACGCGATCATGCCCGAACCGGATGCCGCACAGGGAACCTCTCGCGGGTGACGTGAACGGCGGGCCGGTTCGGTGTTGCGTAGCGTGGATCGGTTGGGCGTGGACACGAAACGGGCAAGACGCGATTCGAGCCTCCGCTGGCTCAGCGCCGCCATGGCACCCTGGGCAGCCGGCATGGGCTTCCTGGTGTCCTTCACGGCGAGCGCCGGCACCGATGGCGCGACGCGCCTCATCGTTCGCGACACGCGTATTGTGCCGGGCCTGCCCATGGGCGCGCCCCTCATCGGAGCCACCGGGCGGCCGCACGGCGACCGGATGCGCGCGACCGCCGCCGCCGGGTCGGTCCTGACCGCGAATCTCCCCGGTTCGGTCAGCGGAATCCTCCTGCCCGGACCCGCCATCTGGAATCCCGATCTCGAACCGGACCTCGGCTTCGTTCCGCCTCGGGCCGAGGCGGACGGCATCGTCGAGACCGGCGACGGATCGACGCCCGCGATTCCGCGCGCTGTCGCCCTGTCCTCCACCACCCCGGCCCCGGCCGATGCGACGCCCATCGAAGTCGCGGCGGCGAACCTCGCCATCCCGGGCTTCTCACCCCGTCGCGATGCCGAACCCCTCGCGCCCGACAGCGCGCGCCATCGCTACGCCGACCTCATCGGCCCCGACGCCCTCGACCGCGAACAGCGCTGCCTCGCAGAGGCCGTGTATTTCGAGGCGCGCAGCGAGCCCGAGGACGGACAGGCCGCCGTGGCGCAGGTGGTCCTCAATCGGGTGAAGAGCGGGCTCTATCCGAGCAACGTCTGCGGCGTGGTCTACCAGAACCGCCACCGCTACATGGGCTGCCAGTTTTCGTTCGCCTGCGAGGGCAAGTCGCTCCGCATCACCGACGGTCCATCGTGGCAATCGGCCACCCGGATCGCCAGCGCGGTGATCGAGGGCCGAACCTACCTCAGCGAGGTCGGCGGGGCGACGCATTACCATGCCGATTATGTGAAGCCCGGCTGGTCCAGGCGTCTGCGCAAGATGGACGTCATCGGGCGGCACATCTTCTATGAACTCAAGCGTGGACAGATTTGAACCCGCTCCGGTTCCATCGATTTTTACCTAAGTAGCGGAAGCTCTAAGTAGTCCTAAGCTTAGGTTAATTTTACCCTGAGTCTGAATTCGACTTGCTCGAAAGGCAACTTGGCTGCCTCTGATACGTCGAGATGCGCGCCCCCAAACGGCGTCATCCCGCTCGTATCCGCGTTCCAGCCCGAGGAAGCCCGCATGACCGCGCCGGTCACCCGACTCATCCCGCTTGCCACCGCCATCACCGGCGCCGTCCTGCTCGCTTCCTCCGCCCAGGCGGGGGGCTGCGGCGGGGCCGAGTGCTACCGTCACGTCTCGACGCCGCCGGTCTATGGCGCCGTATCCGAGCGCGTTCTCGTACGCCCCGCCGAGACGGTCTATCGCACGGTGCCCCCCATCTATGAGACCGTGTCCGAGCGCGTCCTCGTCAGCCCCGGTGGCCGGGTCTGGCAGACCAGCCGCGACGCCTACGGCGAGCTCGTCGGCTGCTGGGTGAATGTGCCGCCGCAATACTCCGTGCGTCACCGCCGGGTGCTGGTGCAGCCCGCCCAGTCGATCCCCGAGACGATCCCGGCCGAGTATGCCAGCGTCCGCCGCCGCGTTCTGGTCCAACCCGCCCGCGCGGGCTGGGTGCCGGCCAATTACGGCACGGGGGGCGGCTATCCCGGCGTCTACGGCCCCCGCATCGGCTCGATTCCGGATGCGGTCGGCATCGCCGGCGCGAGCTCGGCGGATATCGGCGTCGGTCTCGGCTTCTCCTCGGGCAGCATCTACGACGGTTACTGAGACGCGTCGCGCCCCGGCGGGCTTCCCGCCGGGACGCTTGGCCGGGGACTTGTCAGCGGTCCTGGCCGAGGCGCTTGATTCACGCCCGCCCTGCCACACCTCCCTGAAAGCTACGGGAGGCGCGAATGAGCCGGTTCAAGGCTTGGGTGGTCGACAAGACCGGGACGGGACAGTCCCTGACATTCGGCGAGTTCGACGAGGCCGACCTCATGGACGGCGACGTCACCGTCCGGGTCACCCATTCGACGGTGAACTACAAGGACGGGCTCGCCATGACCGGGCGCTCGGCGGTGGTTCGCCGCTTCCCCATGATCCCCGGCATCGATTTTTCGGGGATCGTCGAGACCTCGTCTCACCCCGATTACACCGCCGGCGATGCCGTGATCCTGACGGGCTGGGGCGTCGGCGAGAGCCATCTCGGCGCCTATGCCGAGCGGGCGCGCGTGAAGGGCGACTGGCTCGTCCCCCTGCCGGACGGCCTCAACGCCGACGAGGCCATGGCCATCGGTACCGCGGGATACACCGCAATGCTGTGCCTCATGGCCCTGGAGCATCACGGCGCGCGCCCAGGTGACGGCCCCGCCCTGGTGACGGGCGCGTCCGGCGGCGTCGGCTCCGTCGCGGTGGCACTGCTGGCGCGGGCCGGCTGGCACGTCATTGCGTCCACGGGGCGGGCCGACGAGGCGGACTACCTGCGCGGCCTCGGTGCCGCCGAGATCCTCGACCGCGCCGAACTCTCGTCGCCGGGCAAGCCGCTCGCCAAGGAGCGCTGGGCCGTCGCCGTCGACGCCGTCGGCTCGGTTACCCTCGCCAACGTGCTCGCCGGCACCAGGGTCGACGGCGCCGTGGCCGCCTGCGGTCTGGCGCAGGGCATGGATCTGCCGACATCCGTAGCGCCCTTCATCCTGCGCGGCGTGTCGCTCCTCGGCATCAACAGCGTGACGACACCCCTGCCGAAACGCCGCGCGGCCTGGGCGCGCCTCGCCAGGGACCTCGACCGCGCGGCGCTCGCAGCCATGACCACGACGGTGTCGCTCGCCGACGTGGATCGCCTCGCTGAGCGAATCCTCGCGGGCGAAGTGCGCGGCCGGACCGTGGTGACGGTCCCCTGAACGGAACTTAGCCTTGGCGGCGTGCATTGCTGGTTTCATGAGCAGTGCATTTGTCAAAGAGACCGAGGGCGGCGAAGCCTTCGAGGATCTCCCCGATCGCCCCATCTCGGAGCATCCGAACTTCGTCACCCCCGAGGGGTTGGCGCAGATTGAGGCCGAGGTCGCGCGCCTGCGCAACGCATTCTCGGCCTTGACGCCCGACGCCAAGGCGGACGAGTCCCGCGTTACCCGCGACCTGCACTACTGGACGGCGCGGCTGGGCTCGGCCCAGCTCGTCGAGGTCGAACCCGGCGATGTCGTGCGGTTCGGCTCCACGGTGACCATCCTGCGCGAGGACGACGCGAGCCAGACCTTCCGCATCGTCGGAGAGGACGAGGCGGACCCGACCAAGGGCAGCCTGTCCTACGTCTCGCCCATGGCCCGCGCGCTGACCGGCAAGGGGGTCGGTGACACCGTCGAGGTGAATGGTCAGGAGATCGAGATCACCGCGACGGCGTAAGGCATCAACCCGAACCATGGGACGCGGCCTTCGGAAACGGCGAAGCCGAGACCAAGCTTCCTTCGATCCGGGGGCGCAAGATCGCGATCTCCTCGGCCATGAAGTTCATGAAGGCGCGCACGCGGGCAGCGTGTCGCAGGTCGGGATGGGTCAGGAGCCACAGGCCGGTGGAAAGATCGGGTTCGTGGTCCGACAGCCGGACGAGGTCCGGGCGCCCATCGGCCGACCAGCGGGGCAGGGGACCGATGCCGAGGCCCGCCTCCACCGCCTCGCGCAGGCCCAGCACGGTGTTGAGGGTGAGAACGATCCGGTCCGAGGCGGCCCGGGCTTGCGCGAACCGGACGAAGCGTCCGCCAGCGACACTCTCGCCCGGGACGATCCAGGGGCATTCGCCGAAGGGCCGGCCGGCGAAGTCGGCCCTCCCGTAGATCGCCCAGGCGATGGTCGCGAGGCGCCGCCCGACCAGGGTCGGCGGCGGGGCGTCGCTGGCCCGCAGGGCCACATCCGCATCGCGGCGGGACAGGTTGAGGGCCTCTTCCGCCACCACGAGGTCGAGGCGAATGCGAGGATAACGCCGCGTGAACCGTGCCAGCGACGGCATCAGCATGTCGGCGACGAGGCTCGCCGGGGCGGTGATCCGCAATTCGCCCGCCGGATTCTGATCCTGGCCCGCGAGTTCGCGGGTGAAGCGCTCGACATCCCCCGCCATGCGGGCGGCCGCCTCCATCATGGCGAGGCCCGCCGCCGTCGGCGCGTAGCCGGCGCGGTGGCGGTCGAACAAGGTCGTGTCGAGGGCCGCCTCGATCCCGGCGAGGCGCCGGAACGCCGTCGAGGGGTTGATGCCGAGCTGCTCGGCCGCCCGCGTCAGACCGCCGGACTCCGCGATGGCGCGCACGAGGCGAAAATCATCCCAATCCATTCCTGACGCCTGCTTGCATTTTCGCAAGGATCATCATGCGGATCGGGGCATTTTCGCAAGGCCCGTTCCGGGTGATAAGGGTCGACGAGACCCATGCCGTCGTTCCGGCGGCGTGGGACATCCCGAGGAGACGACACGATGACCAAGGTTCTGGTGCTGTACTATTCGTCGTGGGGCCACGTGGAGAAGATGGCCGAGGCCGTCGCCGAGGGAGTCCGCGAAGCCGGCGCCGAGGCGACGATCAAGCGGGTGCCGGAACTGGTGCCCGAGGAGATCGCCCGGCAGTCGCATTACAAGCTCGATCAGGCCGCCCCCATCGCCACCGTGGACGAGTTGCCGGACTACGACGCCATCATCTTCGGCACGCCGACCCGTTACGGCAACATGGCCGCCCAGATGAAGCAGTTCATCGACCAGACCGGCGGCCTGTGGGCCAAGGGCGCGCTGGTCGGCAAGGTCGGCTCTGCATTCACCTCGACGGCGAGCCAGCATGGCGGCCAGGAGACGACGTTGACGAGCTTCCACACGGTGCTGCTGCACCTCGGCATGGTGGTGGTCGGCCTGCCCTACGCGTTCCAGGGGCAGATGGGCGTGGACGAGGTGAAGGGCGGCTCGCCCTACGGCGCCACCACGCTGGCGGACGGCGACGGCTCGCGCCAGCCGAGCGCCACGGATCTGGCCGGTGCCCGCTACCAGGGCCGCCACGTCGCCGGCATCGCCGCCAAGCTCGCTGGCTGAGCGGGGACAAGAAAAAGGCTCGGATTGCTCCGAGCCTTGGAAGGGAAAAGGCCATTTGGGGGCTGAACTGGCCTTCGTGAACCCCCAACGGACCGCCCCGCCGGAAAGTTCCGGGCCGGCGCGAAAATAAGTCAACGCGGGGCGGCGGCGCGGCGCAGGCGATCGTTGATCGCCTCGCCGAGGCCCATCTGCGGGATCGGCGCGACGGCGATGGACGCTGCGCCCGAAGCATCGAGGACCCTCAGGGCCGAGAACAGGTTCGCGGCGGCCTGGCCCAGATCGGCGGTCGGGCTGAGGTCGTGTGACGTCACGCCGGCGCCCACGGGGGGCATGCCGCCGAACCGCAGCACAGCCTCGCCCGGCTCCACCGTTACGGCGTCGAGGCGGACGCGGGCGCGCGGTGCGTAATGCGAAACGAGGAGGCCCGGCCCGATCGGTGCCGTGCCGGCGGCCGGCTCCGGACCCAGAAGGGCACATCCCAGCACCCGTTCCAGATCGGCCCGGGTGACCCCGCCCGGCCGCAGCAGGCGCGGGGGACCGCCGAGACAGGCGACCACCGTCGATTCGACCCCCACCGGCGCCGTGCCCCCATCGAGGATCGCATCGATCCGCCCGTCGAGGTCGGCGAGCACGTGGGCGGCCTTCGTCGGGCTGACCCGGCCCGAGCGGTTGGCCGAGGGGCCGGCCACGGGGCGGCCGACCCGCGCGAGGAGGTCGCGGGCGATGGCGTTGCCCGGCACGCGCAGGGCCACGCTCGCCAGACCGGCGCGGGCAAGATCGCAGACCGTGCAATCGGGGCCGGCCGGGACGACGAGGGTGAGGGGCCCGGGCCAGAACGCGTCAGCGAGTCGCGACGCGGCCCCATCGAACACGCCCTGCGCCTTGGCCGAGGCGGCATCGGCCAGATGCGCGATGAGCGGATTGAAGCGCGGGCGATCCTTGGCGGTGTAGATGCGGGCCACGGCCGCCGGATCGGAAGCGTCGGCGCCGAGCCCGTAGACGGTCTCCGTGGGGAACGCGACGGTTTGCCCGAGGCCGAGACGCCGCGCCGCCTCGGCGATGCCGGCCGCGTCGGCGGTCAGGCGAAGGCTTGACCCGAGATCGTTCATATCTAAACTATCCCTGGAAAGCGGCACCGGGCGTGGCGTGACCCGCCCCTGGGGAGAGGGCATAAATCGTTGCGCCGTCGAAACTTACCCGCGCATGGGCGGCGCCGGCGCGGGTGGGTGCTCTAGCGCCGGGTCGGCCGTTGCGTCAAACCGGGCCGCGAACGATACGCCAGGAACAGATACGCCAAGCGCACAAAGCGCGACAAGAAGACGGTTCGAGGGAGCCCCATGACCTACCGTGCCCCGGTCTCAGAGATGCTGTTCGCCCTGCGCCACGTCGCCGGGCTCGATGCGGTACTGGGGGACGACCTCACCCCCGACGACGCCCGCACGATCCTCGACGAGGCGGCCCGCGTGGCGGACGGCGTCATCGCGCCCCTGAACCGCGTCGGCGACCACCACGGGACGCCGCTTTCCGACGGCGCCGTCACCACGGCGCCGGGCTGGCGCGAGGCCTATCGGACCTGGATCGAGGGCGGCTGGAACGGCCTGTCGGCGGCCCCGGACCATGGCGGCCAGGGCCTGCCGCTGCTGCTCAACGCCGCCTGCACGGAGATGTGGAACGCGGCCAGCATCGCGTTCGGCCTGTGCCCGCTGCTCACCGCCGGCGGCATCGAGGCCCTGGCGCAGCACGGCTCCGAGGACCTGAAGGCGCACTACCTCGGCAAGCTCGTCTCGGGCGAATGGACCGCGACCATGAACCTGACGGAGCCGCAGGCCGGTTCCGACCTCGCCCTCCTGCGCAGCCGCGCCGAGCCCGTCGGCGACGGCCGCTACCGCATCGTCGGCTCGAAGATCTACATCACTTACGGCGAGCACGATCTCACCGACAACATCGTCCACCTCGTGCTCGCCCGGCTCAAGGACGCCCCGGCCGGCACGCGCGGCATCTCGCTGTTCCTCGTGCCGAAGATCCTGCCCGACGGCAGCCGCAACGACCTGCGGTGTTCGGGGATCGAGCACAAGCTCGGCATCCACGGCTCGCCGACCTGCTCCATGGCCTTTGGCGATCACGGCGGCGCCATAGGCTGGCTCATCGGCGAGGAGAACCGGGGGCTCGCCTGCATGTTCACGATGATGAACTCGGCCCGCCTCAACGTCGGTCTCCAAGGCGTCGGCATCGCCGAGCGGGCGACGCAGGGCGCCCTGGCCTACGCACGCGAGCGCCGCCAAGGGAAAGCGCCGGGCGCGCAAGCCACCAGCGCCATCGTCGCGCATGCCGACGTCCAGCGCATGCTCTTTTCCATGAAGGCCTACACGGCGGCGGCGCGCGGCATCTGCTACCTCACGGCGGCCGCCCTCGACGCGGCGCATGGGCCCGAAGGGCAGGGGGCCCACGACCGCGCCTCGCTGCTCACCCCCGTCGCCAAGGCGTTCTCCACGGACATCGCCAACGAGGTCACGTCGCTGGGCGTCCAGGTCCATGGCGGCATGGGCTTCGTCGAAGAGACGGGCGCCGCCCAGCACATGCGCGACGCACGCATCCTCGGGATCTACGAGGGCACCAACGGCATCCAGGCCATCGATCTCGTCACCCGCAAGCTGCCGCTCCAAGGCGGCGCCACGGTCCGCGCCCAGATCGCGTCCCTGCGCCGGGTGGCGGAGGGGCTCCTGAAGGATGCCGAGCCGGCCTACGGCCATCTGGGTGCGCGCCTGCGCGCCGGGATCGAGAGCCTCGACCGGGCGACGAGCTTTCAGCTGGCGGCGCTCGCCTCCAACCGGCCGGAGACGGCGCTCGCCGGCGCGACGCCGTACCTGCGCCTGTTCGGCCTCGTCCAGGGCGGAGCCTGCCTGGCGCTGGAAGCCCGCGCCGCGCGGGCCGCCCTCCAGGCCGGCGAGACCGACCCGGCCCATGCCGGACGCATCGCCCTGGCGCGGTTCTTCGCCGAGAACGAGCTGATTGCGGCGGCCGGCCTCGCCGACAGCGTCATCGACGGCGGAGACTTCACCGAGGCGGCGGCTTTGGCGTTGGCTGGATGAGCCCACGAAAACCCTCCCCCCTCTGCGGGGGAGGGTGCCTGCGGAGCAGGCGGGAGAGGGGGCGACCTCTCCGGAATCGTCGCTCCCCTCTCCCGATCCTCGCTCAAGCGAGGGCCACCCTCTCCCGCAGAGGGGAGAGGGAATGCGCACACGGAACGGCGAGACCAGCAAGGAACCATCATGACCGAGCACGTCGTCATCGAGGACACCGGCAGCGTCCGCCTCATCCGCCTGGACCGGCCCGACAAGCTGAACGCGCTGACCAGCGCCATGTACGATGCCCTGCGCGAGGCCCTGGCGGAGGCCGACGGGTCGGAGGCCATCGGCGCCGTGGTGTTTTCCGGCTCGCCCGGGGCGTTCAGCTCCGGCAACGACCTGTCCGATTTCGTCGAGGCCTCCCGGCATCCGTTCGAGAACTCGCCGGCCCTGCACTTCATCCGCCAGCTCGCCCGGACCCGGACACCGATGGTGGCGGCCGTGGACGGGGTCGCGGTGGGCATCGGCGCGACGCTGACGCTTCATTGCGACCTCGTCTATGCCAGCCCGGCGGCGCGCTTCCGCATGCCGTTCGTGGAACTCGGCCTCGTGCCGGAGGCGGGCTCGAGCTACCTGCTGCCGCGCCGCGTCGGCCCGCAGCGGGCGACGGAGATCCTGCTGTTCTCCGAACCCTACGATGCCGACGAGGCCGTGCGCCTCGGGCTCGCCAACGCCGTCATCCCGGCCGACCTGCTCCTCGACCACGCCCTGACCAAGGCCGGCCGCCTCGCCGCCCTGCCGAAGGGGCCGATGCAGGCGACCCGCGCCCTGATCCGGGGCGATCAGGCCGCCCTGGAAGCGGCGGTGGAGACGGAGGCCGTCGCCTTCGAGGCGCGCCTGCGATCCCCCGAGGCCCAGGCCGCCTTCACGACCTTCCTCAACCGGTCACGCAGAGCGTGACCCAGCCGCCCGACCTCCGGACAAAAGTCTGCCTCGTCGCGGGGGCGTCGCGGGGCGTCGGGCGCGGGATCGCGCAGGCGCTCGGCGAAGCCGGCGCGACGGTGATCGTCACCGGCCGGTCCAGCGAGACCGGGCCGCGCACGGACGGACGGCCCGAGACCATCGAGGACACCGCCCGGATCGTCGACGCCGCCGGCGGCACCGGGCACCATTACCTGTGCAACCACACCAGCGAGCGGGCCGTCGACACCCTGGTCCACTGGGCACTGCGCCGCTTCGGCCGGATCGACGTCGCCGTCTCCAGCGTCTGGGGCGGCGCCGAGGGCTACGACGGCGAGCGCTACCCCGACGGAGCCGCCTGGGGCACGCCGTTCTGGCGCCGCTCGGCCGAACCGCTCTCGGAGTTCTTCGGCAGCGGGCCTTACCCTGGCCTCCTGCTCGCCCGGGCCGTAGCGCCCGCCATGGTGGCGGCGAAGGCCGGCCTCGTCGCCTTCGTGTCGTTCGATACGGGCCCCGGCTACCTCGGCGACGTGTTCTACGATCTCGCCAAGGCGACCACCAACCGCCTCGCCTTCGCCTGCGCCCAGGAACTCGCACCGCACGGCGTCACGGCGTTGGCCCTGTCGCCGGGCTTCGTCCGCACGGAGCGCATCGTCGATCTCGGCCACGCCGATCGGGCCACGGAGAGCCCGCTCTATGCCGGCCGGGCGCTCGCGGCGCTGGCCGCCGACCCGGACATCGCGGCGCAGGCCGGGCGTATCCTGCACGCCGGCGATCTCGCCGCCCGCTACGGCTTCACCGACGCCGACGGCACCCGGCCGGCGCGTTTCCACATCGAACCCTGAGACGACACCATGACCGGATCATTGAAGGGCAAGACCCTGTTCATCACCGGCGCCTCGCGCGGCATCGGCCTCGCCATCGGCCTGCGGGCGGCCCGGGACGGCGCCAACGTCGCCATCGCGGCCAAGACCGACCTGGCCCACCCCAAGCTCGACGGCACCATCCACACGGCCGCAGCCGCCATCGAGGCGGCCGGGGGGAGGGCACTGCCCCTGGTGGTGGATGTCCGCGACGAGGACAGTGTCGCCGCCGCCATCGGGAGAACCGCGGAAACTTTCGGCGGGATCGACATCGTCGTGAACAACGCCAGCGCCATCTCGCTGACCCGCACGCCCGAGACCGAGATGAAGCGCTTCGATCTGATGCATCAGATCAACACGCGCGGAACCTACATGGTCTCGAAATACGCGATCCCGCATCTCGAGAAGTCCGAGAACCCCCACATCCTGATGCTGTCGCCGCCCCTCGACATGGCGGAGAAGTGGTTCGCCCCGCACCTCGCCTACACAATGGCGAAGTTCGGCATGTCGCTGTGCGTGCTCGGGCTCGCCGGCGAACTCCGGCGCCAGGGCATCGCGGTGAACGCCCTGTGGCCGCGCACCACCATCGCGACGGCGGCGGTGCAGAACCTCCTCGGCGGCGAGGCCCTGATGCAGGCGAGCCGCACGCCCGAGATCATCGCCGACGCGGCCCACGCCCTGTTCGGGCTGCCGGCCCGGGAGACCACCGGCCGCTTCCTCATCGACGACAGTTTTCTCGCCGAGCAGGGTGTCACGGACTTTACAAAATACCGCGTCACACCCGACGTCCCCCTTGCTCCGGACTTCTTCGTGCCGGATGCGAGTTTACCGCCTCCCGGGGCCCTCGCCTGAGACGTAGCCTGTGATCTTCATCCACCAGCCGGTCGCCGGCGCCGGGCAGACCCTGCTCGAGCGCCGTTCCCTCGAATTGCAGGACCCGATCCCCGACGACACCGTGTGGCTCGACATGATCCGCCCGACCCGGGAGGAGGATCTCAAGGTCGAGGCGTTCATGGGCATCTCGGTGCCGACCCGCGAGGAAATGAAGGACATCGAGCCCTCCGAGCTCCTCTACGTCGAGGACGGGGCGCGCTACATGACCGGCCGGGTGCTGAGCAAGGTCAGCGACGGCGACGAGCCGGGGCTCGCCGGCATCACCTTCATCCTGCGCGGCAACCGCCTCGTCACCGTGCGCTACGAGGAGCCGCAGGCGTTCCGGATGTACACCCAGCGCGCCGGGCGCTCGACGGGCAACGGGCCCTCCGCCGTGCCGTCCGGCGAGACGATTCTGGCCGGCCTCATCGAGACGGTGATCGACCGGGCGGCGGACGTGCTCCAGCTCCAGGGCGAGCGCATCGACCGCCTGTCGGGCAAGATCTTCGAGGAAAAGGCCGATCCGTCGGCCCGCAACACCGCCCTGCAGGACACGCTTCGGGCCTTGGGACGCCACGGCGACCTGATCTCGAAGCAGCGCGAGAGCCTCGTCTCCATGGAGCGCATCCTGCTCTCGCTCTCGGCCACCTACCGCACTGCCAAGGCCCCGCGCGAGTTGCGCGAGGACGTGCGCTCGACCCTGCGCGATCTCCAGTCCCTGGAGGAACACGCCACCTTCCTGTCCTCGAAGATCCAGTTCCTCCTCGACGCGACCCTCGGCCTGGTGAACCTCGAGCAGAACAACATCATCAAGTTGTTCTCCGTCATGGCGGTGGTGTTCATGCCGCCGACGCTCATCGCGTCGATCTACGGCATGAACTTCAAGGCGATGCCGGAACTCGATTGGAGCTTCGGCTACCCGATGGCGGTGGTGATGATGGTTGTCGCCGCCGTCCTGCCGTACGTCTTCTTTCGCTGGAAGAAGTGGCTGTAGGCGATCACATCCCGTATCTATCCGTTAACCGCGATCGACGTAGATCCGGAGTGCCGTGAGCATGACCCCGCAGATGGGGCCGCGGCTGCCTTCCGGAGCGCTGCCCATGCTGTTCAGGTCCACGAGCATCCGCGCGAAGCTGATCGCCAGCTTCGCCACCGTGACCCTCTTCATCTTGGCAATCGGGTGGCTGGGCATCTCCGGGGTCGATCGGACGAGCGGCCTCCTCACCGACGTGCAGACCAACTGGCTCCCGAGCGTCCGGACGACCGGTGAGATCGACGTCTCGCTTGCCCGCTACACGACCAGCCTGCTGCGCGCGACGCAGACGACGGACGCCGCCGATCTCGCCAAGATCGAGGCGGACATGGTCAAGCGGCGCGCGCAGATCGCCGAGCGGTCGGACGCCTACGCACGGCTGATCAGTTCTCCCGACGAGCGGGCGCATTACGAGGAGTTCCGCCGCCAAGTGACGGGCTTCTTCGCTGTCGCCGACCGGATCTTCGCCACAGCCCGCGGCGGCGAGCAGGCCAAGGCCTACGCGCTCTATTCCTCAGAGGGCGTGGAGCCCCGCCGCCGCGCTTCCGTGTCCCTCGAGAAGATCATCGCCCTCAACAACGAGGGCGCCGCCCGCGCGGAGGCGGACGGAAAGGCCGTCACGGAACGGACCCGGACCATCGCCCTCGCGGCGATCGCCGGTGCCGCGCTGCTCGCCATCCTCCTCGCCACCGTCATCATCCGGGGAATCGCGCGCAGCATCGAGTCCGTGGTGCGCCCGATGACCGCCTTGGCCCAGGGCGATCTTTCGGCGGCGATCCCGCATCGGGGCAGCGCCACCGAGATCGGCCGCATCGCCGACGCCGTACAGGTGTTCAAGGACGGGCTCGTCCGGATGAAGGCGCTGGAGGAGGAGACGGTCCTGGCGCGGGCCGGAGCCGAGACCCAGCGGCGGCAGACCATGCGCGACATGGCCGACGGATTCGAGCGCGCCGTCGGCGGCATCGTCGGATCGGTGGGGTCCGCCGCCACCGAGCTGCAGGCCACGGCCCAGGCGATGACCGCGACGGCGTCCCAGACGGCGAGCCAGTCCATCTCGGTGGCGGCCGCAGCTGAGGAGGCCGCCTCCAACGTCGAGACCGTGGCGGCCGCCGCCGAGGAACTCGGGTCCTCGGTCCAGGAGATCGGCCGGCAGGTCCAGGGCTCGGCGAGCCTCGCCGAAATCGCCGTGGCGGAATCCAGCTCGACCGCCGCCCTGATCCAGGAGCTCAGCGGTGCCACCGCCCGCATTGGCGATGTGGTCAAGCTCATCTCCGACATCGCGGGCCAGACCAACCTGCTGGCGCTCAACGCCACCATCGAGGCGGCCCGCGCCGGCGAGGCCGGACGAGGCTTCGCCGTCGTTGCGGCCGAGGTGAAGGAGCTGGCGAACCAGACCGCACGCGCCACCGACGAGATCGGCACCCAGATCGCCCGCATCCAGGGGGCGACGGGCCAGAGCGTGCGGGCCATCGAGGCGATCCAGGGCCGCATCGGTGAGATCAGTACCGTGGCGACCTCCATCGCCGCGGCGGTGGAGCAGCAGGGCGCCGCGACGCAGGAGATCGTTCGCAACGTGTCCCAGGCCGCCGCCGGCACCGGCGAGGTTACGCACAACATCGCCGGGGTCGCGGGAGCCGCCGAGGAGACGGGCGCCGCCGCCGCCCAGGTCCTGGCCTCGGCCTCCGAGCTCTCGCGGCAATCCGAGCATCTCGGCGCCGAGGTCGGGCGCTTCCTCGCGACGATCCGGGCCGCCTGAGGCGCACCGGACGCCCCCTCTCCCAACTCCCAACGGGTTCGATCCGGCGCGGCGGGGCTTGCTCCACCGCGCCGGATTGTCGATGGTCCGCACCATGTGCGGTCGCTATTTCGCCCTCCAGGCGCCGGAAATCCATCGCCTGTTCTACGGCTATGTCGAGCAGCCGAACTTCCCGGCGCGCTACAACATCGCGCCGACCCAGCCGGTGCCGATCGTCCACTTCGAGAACGGAGGCCGCCACTTCCGTCTCGTGCGCTGGGGCCTGTGGCCGAGCTGGCTCAAGGACCCGAAGGGGTTTCCCCTCGTCATCAACGCCCGCGTCGAGACGATCCAGGAGAAACCGACGTTTCGCGGGGCGCTGCGCCACCGCCGCTGCGTCTTCCTCGCCGACGGCTTCTACGAGTGGCGCTGCGAGGGCACGGGCAGGACCGCGACGCAGACGCCGTTCATGATCCGCCGCGCCGACGGTGCCCCCATGGCACTCGCCGGCCTGTGGGAGAACTGGCTCGGGGCCGACGGCTCGGAGATCGACACGGCCGCCATCGTCACAACCGGAGCCAACGGGGTGATGGCGGCCGTCCACGACCGGATGCCGGCGATCCTGTCGCCGGGAGAGATCGAGCCCTGGCTCGATACGCGCGGCGTCGAACCCGGGACCGCCGCAGCCCTGTGCCGGCCGTGCCCCGACGAGTGGCTCACCCTCGATCCCGTCAGCCCGCGCGTGAACGACGCCCGCAACGACGAGCCGGACCTCGTCGTGCCCCTCGCGAAGCCGAGGGGAGCGCTCGAAGCGGCCGCCACGCCGGAGGCGGATCGGCCGCGCTCCAGCGACGAGGACGCGCAAGGCCTGTTGTTCTGAGGTCCCGTCATTCCGACATTGCGTCGGAGGGCCAAAGGCGGCATCGCTCGTAACGCCGCGCGAGGGGCCTAGCGGCCCATCGGCCGGCCCGGCCCTGCGCGAGCCCCAGGGGAGACGAGACCATGACGCCCGAGGACATCACCGACCTGAACCGGGCGCGCGCCAGTCTGGCCCGACAGCGCAGCGCCCTGTCGAAGCGCATCGGTGCCAGCGAACTCGCCGCCGCCTCCGCCGCCGAGGACCTGATGCGCATCCTCCTGGCCATCGAAGCCGTGGACCGGGCCCTCACGGATGCGGGCCAGCCCTACACCCCGCCGATGGCCTGAGGACGCGACGGGACCATGGACGACACGAAGGATTCCAACGGCACCAAGCTCGCCGATGGCGATTCGGTGACCCTGATCAAGGATCTCAAGGTGAAAGGCACGTCGACGGTGCTGAAGCGCGGAACATTGATCAGGAACATCCGCCTGACGGGCGACCCCGACGAGATCGAGTGCAACGCCGAGAAGGTCAAAGGCCTGGTGCTGAAGGCCCAGTTCCTGAAGAAGGCCTGAGATCGGGCGGTCGTTTTCGCGAAACGGCCGCCCGGGCCTCGTCCATCAATCGCCCGTGACGGCGCTCGGCACGCGGATGGGCGAGCGGGTCAGACTCCGGATCGGCTTCAGGGGGCGGCCCGACTTCTCGGCGATGGCCCGGTCCTGCTCCTCGATGATCTCGCGGGCCGGCGCGTCGCCGTCGAGGCCGCCGAGGATCTCCATGGGAACGCGCCGATTCGAGGCGCGGGACTCGTCCTCGTAGAGGACGTCGAACAGGACGGAGCCACGCTCCTGCGGTTTCGACTTCGTGCGTTTGGCCATGACGGAACGGTGCTCGGACGCTGGAACGGGGGATCGGGCAAAAGCCAACGGCCACGGAGAGGCCCAGGGTGCGCGTACATCCGGCGTCACCCCAAACCATCATCGTGGCCGTCTCCGGTCGAGCGATGAGGGTCGCGACCGGCATGGCTCCTAAATGGGATCGCGGGACGCGATTGGCAAGCCGTCCGGTCGGCGGCGGCCCTTCACCGAGAGCTCTTGGCACGCGGCATGCGCGGCGTCAGGATCGCGCAGTGCGGGGACGAAGCCCCGGGGAGACGGCATGACCGACAGACCATTGTTGACCCGCTTCTCCGTCGCGCCTCTCGCCACGATGACCCGACACCTCGCGGCCGTGGCCTCGGGGCGGGCCGAGCCCGACCGGGTCCTCACCGGCGCGCGCCTGCTCTCGACCTATTCGGAGCGCATTCTGCCCGACCGCGAGGTCTGGATCAGTGGCGGACGCATCGCCGCCGTAAGGCCGGCGGGTGCCTACAAGGGCGCGGCCGAGCGGGTCGATCTCGGCGGCGGGCTCCTGGCGCCCGGCCTCGTCGACCCGCACCTGCACATCGAGAGCAGCATGGTGACGGCCTGCGCCTACGCCGAAGCCGCCCTCCTCAACGGCACCACCACCATCGTCTGCGACAGCCACGAGATCGGCAACGTCCTCGACGTGAACGGCGTCGCGTGGATGCTGGAGGATGCCCGCCAGGCCCCGCTCAACATCTATCTCACGGTGCCCAGCACCGTGCCGGCGACCTCGCCTGACCTCGAGACGGCCGGCGGCGACCTGACGGCGGGCAAGATCGCGGCCCTGTTCGACGCTTGGCCCGAAGCCATCGGCTTGGGCGAGAAGATGGATTTCGTCGCCGTGTGCGAGGGCGATCCGCGCGCGCACGCCATCATCCAGGCGTCCCTGGAACGCGGACGTCCGGTCTCCGGCCATATCTACGGGCGCGGCTTCGTCGCCGCCTACGCCGCCAGCGGCGTCACCGACACCCACGAGGCCATCGACCGGGACATCGCAGACGATCTGCTGGAGGCCGGCGTGTGGATCTACCTGCGCGGCGGCCCGCCGACCACGCCGTGGCACAGCCTGCCCAAGGCCATCGGCACGGTGCTCGACTATGGCGCCTCGGCCAAGCGCGTCTGCGTCTGCACCGACGACCGCGACGCGCAGGACCTCCTCGCCTTCGGCCTCGACTGGGTGGTGCGCGAGGCCGTGCGCCTCGGCATCCCCAAGGCCCAGGCTTGGTCCATGGGCTCGCTCCACCCGGCGACCCGCTACGGCCTCGACGGCGAGATCGGCGGCTTCGGCGGCGGGCGGCGGGCCGACCTCGTGCTCCTCGACGACGATTTCGTGCCGCGATCGACGTGGTACGGCGGCGAATGCGTGGTGAAGGACCGGGCGATCACCCCGCTCCTCGACGCGGCCCTGTCGCGTCCCTACCGCTATCCGGCCCCGGCCTACGCCACGATGCACCTGCCCGACCCCCTGCCGGCCCTGATCCCCGCGCTGCCGGCGGGGCCGGTGCGGGTTAACGCCATCCGCACCACGCTGCCGGGCATCGAACTGACCCACGAGGTGGTCGACCTCGCCCCCGGCGCCGACTGGGCGGCGACGCTGGCCGACAACGACCTCACCTTCGTCACCGTGATCGAGCGCCACGGCCGGTCCGGCACCGTCGCCCACGGGCTCCTGCGAGCGTTCGGGCTGAAGCGCGGCGCCGTGGCGAGCAGCGTCGGCCACGATTCGCACAACGTCATCGTCGCCGGCCTGAACGAGGCCGACATGCGGGTGGCGCTCGAGGCCATCGGCACGATTCAGGGCGGCGTCTGCGTGGTGGAGGACGGCGAAGTCGTCGCCCTGGTGCCCCTGCCGGTCGCCGGCCTCCTTTCCGACAAACGCGTCACGGCGGTGGCCGAGGAGGTGCGCGTCCTGAAGGAAGCCTGGACGCGGGCGGGTTGCGCCATCCCCTACATGGGCTTCAACCTGATCCCGCTCTCGGTGATCCCGGAAATCCGCATCACCGACAAGGGTCTCGTCCTGGTGCCCGGCATGCGGATCGTACCCCTGTTCGAGGCCGGCTGATTTTTTGCCGGCTCGCGGAACTGGCCGCGATTGTCGCAGGTTGTCGAAGCGGGTCTCAACAGCCTCGCTTCCTTCCAAGCCTTTCAAACAGCCTGTTCGCCCCTGCGGCGGCGGGCTGCTTCTTTTTGGGCGCTCGTGCGTTGGAAGGCGCGGGACAGGCCATCGCGAACCTTCTATCCACGGGCCGACCCCTCGGAGCGACTCCATGCGTAGCCTTCTCACCCTCGTCATCGTCGGCGCCATCGCGTTCATCCTGGTCGGGATGTACGTGGCGCCGTCGCAGCCCGACATGCGGACCTGGTACCTGCGCAATGCCTGCGAGCACCTCGACAAGATGAGCCCGAAGATCTGCGAGCCCATGCGCGAGGCCGACGGAGCCCGGCGCACCTGAGCGCCATCGTCCGCGCGCGCGACTGGTGGCTGCGCGACCGCCGAACCGGCGCGATCACCATCGGACAATGGCCGAACGCGCCCCTGGTGATCTTCGGTCTCTGCGCCGGCGGCGACTGGGCCTTCGCGCCGGCGGGCCTCACCGGAACGATCCTGCGGGGCGCGGGTACCGTGGCGCTGATCGTCTGGGCCGCGGACGAACTGGCGCGCGGCGTCAACCCCTGGCGGCGCGTCCTCGGAGCCGGCGTGTTGCTCGGCCTCGCTTTCCGGTGGGTCGCCGGCGCGACGGCGTGAGAACGGCCCCCGTCGAGGCACGTGTTTGACCGCTTGCGGCGCGGCGCAAGTCGCCTATCATCGTGTCGAGCTGCCTATGATCGGGCATCGTCACGCGGAACGAGGCAACACGGATGGCCTTCTTCATCGGAATCGCCTGCCCCTGGCTCGTGGTCGCCTTCCTCGATCTCATGGCGCTGAACCGGAGCCGGGAACTCGCCGCCGCCGAATAGGCGCTTCCCGTAAGAGGCCGCTGCGTCGTCGGAAGACGTTGCCCTCGCGCCGGCCCCCGTCTACCTCCGCGGTCTCGGATGAGAGCCGCCGGGTGGCGGGCGGGATGACGCGATGATGTCGAAGAGTGCAGTCAACCAGGACGGCGGACTCCGTGCCGTCCGCGCATGGCTCTACGCGCTGGCGGTGCTGGTGGTCTGTATGGTGGCCGTGGGCGGAGCCACCCGCCTGACGGGCTCGGGGCTCTCCATCACCGAGTGGCGTCCGGTGACCGGCGCCGTGCCTCCGCTCTCGGCCGAAGCCTGGACGGCGGAGTTCGACAAGTACAAGGACACCCCGCAATACCGCATCCTCAACCAGGGGATGGGTCTGTCGGACTTCAAGACGATCTACGCCTGGGAATGGGGCCATCGGTTCCTCGGGCGCTTCGTCGGCCTCGCGTTCTTCCTGCCCCTGCTGTGGTTCTGGTGGCGCGGGCTCCTGAGCCGGCGTCTCGGCCTCGGGCTCTTCGGCCTCGGCCTGCTCGGCGGCCTCCAGGGCGCCATCGGCTGGATCATGGTCGCTTCCGGCCTCCAGCCCGGCATGACGGCCGTCGCCCCGTTGAAGCTCGCCCTGCATCTCACCACCGCGAGCCTCATCCTCGCCGGCCTCGTCTGGCTCGCCGCCGGCCTGCGCGCCGCCCCCGCCGCGCCGGTGCCGGCCCGGCTCAACCGCACGACATGGGCCGTGATGGTCCTGGCGCTGGGACAGATCTTCCTCGGCGGGCTCGTGGCGGGCTCGAAGGCGGGGCTCGTCTACAACACTTGGCCGGGCATGGACGGCGCCTTCGCGCCGCCGCTCGCCGAGCTCTTCGCCATCCGACCCTGGATCGAGAACTTCATCGACAATCACGCCCTGGTGCAGCTCAATCACCGCCTGACCGCCTACCTCCTCCTCGTCGTGGCGGTGATCCACGCGGCCGATGCGCGCCGGACCCTCCCGGGCAGCGGCACGGCACGGCGCGCCGCGGGTGTGGCCGGCCTCGTCCTCGCCCAGGCCGTTCTGGGCGTGACGACCCTGCTCCTCGCCGTCCCGCTCTGGGCCGGACTCGGCCATCAGGTCTTCGCCATGGCGGTCCTCACGATGGCCACCGTCCACGCTCGCCTCAGTCCCGGGACGGCGGCCCGGCCGATGCGGCCCGAAGCGGTTCCGGCCTTCGGTTTCGAGGCCCTGACCGGTCGCTCGGCCTGACGCGGTCGCGCGGGACCGCCGCGAACCCACCGGATTTCAATCCGAGGCGAAATCCCGTTCCGTGACGGGACGCACGCGGCCGGGTGGACGGCTCTTCCCATCCCCGTCCCCAGGCATCATCGTTGGAATGCCACGCGCTATTGCACTGCAGCGAACCGGATCGGCGAACGGACGTTACTCCCGCAGCGACGCTCGGCATCTCGCGTTCTTCCCGCGCCCAACCAACGAGGACCACGACCGCATGACGCTTGGTAAGCCCCTGGTAGAGCCGACCTCGGACATGGACACCGCGAAGACCGCGCCGCCCCGGCCTCAGGAAATCTCCGTTCGACGCAACAGGCGGGACCGGCACACCCGCCGCATCGTCTTCGGTCTGACGGGCGTGCTGGGGGTCGCCTGGGCCGTGGTGATCGCGAGCCGCTATTCCGGGCTTCTGGCAGGGTAAAGCTTCGGCTTCCCGTTCAGCTTCAGGCTACGCGACGGAGGACGACCCGTCTCAACGCAGCTTATTCCTGTGGACGACGCGCGCTCGGTAGTTTTCACCGGGAACGCTTGTGCTCACCCGAGCGTAGCTTTCGCATGACCGATCGGAGTCAGCGATGTTCCTGGCAGAGGATGGACGCCCGGCGGGGCTGAACTGGAACTATACCCGGCGGGAGATCCTGGCCGACGGAGTCGTCCATTTCCTCGGCGTGGCTCTCGGCCTCGCCGGGGCCATCGCCATCGTGATCCTGGCGGCCCTGGCGCCGCTCACGGCCACGGATCAGGCGGCGGTGGTCGTCTATGCGGCCGCCCTCGTCTCGATGCTCGGTGTTTCGGCCACCTACAACATGTGGCCCGTCGGTCGCCGCAAGTGGTTGCTGCGCCGCGCCGATCACGCGCTGATCTACCTCATGATCGCCGGAACCTACACGCCGCTGGTGGCGCTGGCGGGCGTGGGCACCATCGCCTGGAGCCTGCTCGCGACCGTGTGGCTCGTCGCCGGCATCGGCATCGCCCTCAAGCTGACGATGCCGGGGCGGTTCGACCGGGCCGCCATCGGCCTCTACCTGCTTCTCGGCTGGAGCGGCCTCGTTGCCTACGATTCGGTGATCGCGCGGCTCCAGCCCGATGCGCTGTGGCTGCTGGCCATCGGCGGCCTGCTCTATTCCTTCGGCGTGGTGTTCCACGTCTGGCGCAGCCTGCCGTACCAGAACGCCATCTGGCACGCCTTCGTGCTCGCCGCCACCGCCTGCCACTACGGCACGGTGCTCACCACCGTGCTGAACGCCGGCGCCTGATCGGACCTCTATTTGCCGGCGCAGAGGCCACGGTCGGCGAGGGACGAGTGGTCGCGCGGGTCGCAATCGGTGGCGAGGAACGACGCCCACTCGGCGGTGGTGCCGTAGAAGGCGTTGCGATCGACATCGCCGCGAACCCCCGGCACCCGGCCGGTGGAGGTGAACTGCCACAGCATCCACCGGCGTTTGGCGAAGCGGTGTTCCGGCTCGGCCGCCGTGGAGCGGACCCAGTGCGGGTAGTCGGGCAGTTCGTCCTCGAGGACATCCTTGTGGAAGGTGATGTCGGTGTAGATGATCGGCCGCTTGCCGGTGTAGCGCTCCATCTCATCGAGCATGTAGCGGATCATCGCGAGCGCCTGGGCCTTCGGCAGCTTCTTCGGGCAGAGCTGCGAATGACCGTTCCACTCGACGTCGAGGACCGGGGGGAGGGCGGTGGGATCGGACGGGACGTTCTTCTTGAACCACGCCATCTGGTCCTGGGCCGAGCGGCACCAGAACACGAAGTGGTAGGCGCCGCGCGGCACGCCGGCGCGGGCCGCCCCGTCCCAATTGTCGCGGAACCGCTCATCCACATGGTCGCCGCCCTCCGTCGCCTTGATGAAGGCGAACTGGGTGCCGGCCGCACGCACCGACGCCCAATCGATGGGGCCCTGCCATTTCGAGATGTCGATGCCCTGGATCGGATGCTGCTTGGCGCGGGCGACGCCCGGATGGGGCTTCACGTCGCCCTTGGTCGGGTAGAAGTCCGTTGTGCCGGAGCAGGCGGCGAGCGCCGCGAGGAGGGCGGCACCGGCGACGCGCGTCGCCCAGCCACCGAGGCGCACCTTGCGGCGCGCTTGACCGTCACGATGGCGAGAGGGGGTCGGGGCAGTCCCGTTCGTCAGCGACATCGATGCCCGGCCCATCACTTTCCACGCACGCAACATGGGCTAAGGCATGCCCGTGCGCGGTTAACAGAGCTTTGACGGCAATGCGGCGGTTTTCCGGAAGCCGTGGCCGCGCAGACTTATAAGCCGCAGGCCCGGCGATTGGCAGCCCGGACCGCAACGCCTAAGTCCCGGCCGACGCTCGCCATTTGCGGAAGGACCCGAATGCGCAAGACTGTGTTCACCATCGGCTATGAAGGCCTCGATCCGGAGCGCTTCACCATCACATTGACGGATGCCGGCGTCGGCACCCTGGCCGATGTCCGGGCGGTGGCGAACTCGCGCAAGCGCGGTTTCTCGAAAGGCGCGCTCAAGGCCGGTCTGGAATCGGCGGGACTGGCCTACGACCACGCCCGGACCCTCGGGACACCCAAGTCCGGCCGTCAGGCGGCACGGGCGGACGATGCCGCGCTCATGCGCAAGATCTACTGCGAGGAAGTGCTCGACACCGCCGATGGCGGCCTCGCCCTCGACGCCCTCTGCGACCTGGCCGCCCGCAGTCCGACCTGCCTGATGTGTTTCGAGCGCGACCCCACCCGCTGCCATCGTCGGGTGATCACCGAGCGCATGGAAGCCCGCGGCTTCGTCACCGTCGATCTGTTCGGTGCGGAGGCCTGAGGCCGCCGCCACTTGGTGAGAGCGCAGACGCTGCTCGGTCGGCCCGCGCGCCGTCCGAGCGAGATCGATGTCCGCGTCGCGAAGCCGTCGCCGGGCGTCGTCCGACCGAGCGTCAGACGATACCGCCATCCGGGGATGGCCAGGAACGACCGAGCTGTGCCGCGACGGTGGCGGGGTCCTCACCCACGGCCGCGACGGCGGCCTCGATCTCTTCCACCGGCACCTCGAAGTAGCGGGCCCAGTAGGCACGGGTCCAAGGCTCGGAGACGTTCACCGATTTCGGCGCGTGCGGATCGGGCGTCTGGCTATCGGTCATCGGGCGTCCGTGGTGGCCGGGATCGGAGGAGATACCGGATCAACGCATGGCGCGGCGCCACGGTTCGCCCCGCATGGTTCGCCCCAAATGGACGGCGCGTGCGTTTGGCGCAGCCATCCGCGAGCCTCGCCACGACACGGGCGGGCCGACAGCGCCAAGGCTCGAAGAGAGCAAAAGATCTAACAGTATCCAGCACGCGGCGCCGCGACCCCGTACGCCGACGCGAACATCAGCAGGCATCAAAGGCGGATCCGAAGACCATGCCGGTTTTTGGAGTTTTTATTTCCTCCGCCTGGCGAACGAATACGGAGGCTGGCGCGTTCATCATCCAACCGAAACTTGGGATGAAACGCACCATGCGCACGAAGACTTTCGCCATCGCCACCTCGTTGATCCTGTCTCTGACGGGAGCCGCCTTCGCTCAGACCGCAGCCGGCGGCGGCAGTGCGACCGGCAACATGAACAACCCCGGCAGCGTCAAAAGCAGCGGTGAGAAGGTCGATGAGCGGATGACCGGTTCCGCCACCGGCAACACCACGGGCACCGTCGGCGGCACTCCCGGCCGTGAGGGTGGCGCGGGCAACATGGGTGGCGGCACGGGTGCGAGTTCCAACACCGGCGTCGGCACCGGCGCCGCGGGCAACTCACAGGCTCCGCGCCAGTAAGGCGACCCGCCGTCAGACCTGACACGCGAAGGCCGGGGCACTGCTTCGGCCTTTTCTCGTTTCAGGCTGTCGCGTCTCGGGCGATCCCGGCCATCACGAGCCACGCCCCGACGTCGACCGACAAGCTTCTGAAAAGTATTCGGCCCGCTCGCGGGCCCCGACATAAATCGCCACCGTCGCGGCTCAGCGCCGACTGACTGGAAGCAGACGATCATATCCGAAATTGGAGGCCGACGGATAACCCCTCGCCCAACCTCCGAAAACATAAGCACCAACTCGATCAAGTTGGTGCGGCCAAGAGGACTCGAACCTCCACCCCTTGCAGGACTAGCACCTCAAGCTAGCGCGTCTACCAATTCCGCCATGGCCGCATCGTCGTCACCATCGTCTCGGAGCCGGCCGGTTAAGGCGTGGCGTCCGTTTCGTCTGGCGCGGCGCAGCAACTAGCAGATGGATTTGGAGCCGACAAGCGGGTTCAGAGGAAATCGACGCCGTCGAGCACCGGGACCGCGCCTTCGCCGATGGTGACACCGGGCAGGCGCACCACCTCGGCCTTCCGGATCAACTCTGTGACCTCGACGGAGATGCGGTTTCCCGTCACCACGATCTGGCCGCGCGCGATCGGGTGGTCGTTGGCCAGAATCTCCACCATATCGGTCTCGGTGGATTCGAGCTCGATCACCGCGCCGCGGCCCATGCGCAGCAGGAGGTGCAGGGGCATGTGCCGACGCCCGAGCACCACCGTGAGATCGACCTTGAGGTCTTCGAGAACCGCCACGCGACCCGTTCCTTGCCCGTGGGACCGGCCGCGACACCCGCACCCGTCCCCGGAACCGACTGTCCATGCGCGATGGTGAAGTCTTGGTAAACGAAACCCGAACCACCCCGCGCCTCGCCGTCCCATCGGGGGACTTTTTCGCGGCGCCCGGCTCGCCGCCCATCGAATGGCGGATCAGCGACGGGCTCGTCCCCTACACGCACGCCGTGGCCATCATGGAGACGCGGGCGGCCGACATCGCCGCAGGGCGAGCGAAGGAGTGCGTCTGGCTCCTCGAGCACCCGTCGCTCTACACGGCCGGCACATCGGCGCAGGCGGCCGACCTCGTCGATCCGGAGCGGTTTCCCGTCCATCGCAGCGGCCGGGGCGGGCAGTACACCTATCATGGGCCCGGCCAGCGGGTGGCCTACCTGATGCTCGACCTCAACCGCCGGCGCACGGACCTGCGGGCCTACGTGGCCGCCCTGGAGGCCTGGATCATCGCCACCCTGGAGGCCTTCAACGTCCGGGGCGAGCGCCGGGAGGACCGCGTCGGCGTCTGGGTCCGGCGTCCCGAGAAGGGGCACGTGAACGGCGAGGCGGTCGAGGACAAGATCGCGGCCATCGGCATCCGGGTCCGGCGCTGGGTGAGCTTCCACGGCATCAGCCTCAACGTGGAGCCGGACCTCACGCATTTCTCCGGCATCGTGCCGTGCGGCATCACCGGCCACGGCGTCACCAGCCTCGTGGATCTCGGCCACCTCGTGACCCTGCCGGAGGTGGACATGCAGTTGCGGGCGCGGTTCGAGGCGATCTTCGGCGCCACCGAAACCCGCGGTTAGACCACCGGCACGCCGCGCCCCTTAGCCTGTTCGGCCGGCTCCACGTGGATGACCACGACGGCGCCCTCGACGGCGCCCTCGATGGCGGTTTCCAGGCGGTCGCAGATCTCGTGGGAATCCCGCACGGTCATCTCGCCCGGCACCACGAGGTGGAAATCGATGAAGGTGGCCTGACCCGCGTGGCGGGTGCGCACGTCGTGGGCCTCCAGGGCGCCCTCGCCGTGGATGGAGATGAGTTCACGAATCTGGGTCACCATCTCCACCGGGGCCGCCCGATCGAGGAGACCGCTCACGGAGTCGCGCACCATGGTCCAGCCCGACCACAGGATGTTGAGGGCGACGAGCCCGGCGATGACGGGGTCGAGGACCACCGCGCCGGTCAGGAGGACGAGGCCGAGGCCGACGAGGACGCCGAGCGAGGTGACCACGTCGGCCATGACATGGCGGGCATCGGCCACCAGGGCCGGGGAGCGCCAGGCCTTGCCGCGCCCGAGGAGATAGACCGCCCACACGCCGTTGATCGCCGTCGCGACGCCGTTGACGGCCAGCCCCAGCAACGGGGCGTCGAGGGGCCTCGGGTCGAGGATGCCGTGGAAGGATTCGCGCAGGATCAGCATCGCCGCCGCGATGATGAGCGCCCCCTCGATGACGGCGGAGAAATACTCGGCCTTGTGGTGTCCGTAGGGGTGGTCCTCATCCGCCGGGCGCGCGGCTACCCGCAGGGCCACGAAGGCGAAGGCCGCCGCCACCACGTTGATGATGCTCTCCAGGGCATCCGAATACAGGGCGAGGCTGCCCGTCAGCGCAAAGGCCGCGAACTTCAGGCCCGTGACGAGGGTGCCGATGCCGGCGCTCGTCAGGGCGGCTTTCTGGGTGCGGTCCATGACGAGGTCCCGAGGTCCGATCGAGCCCGCCTTTAGCGGCCCGGCGCCCCGCAAGGCCACGGCAAAGGTTGAACCCGCCGCTGAACGATTGAGGCCCGGCTATGCCGCCGTCCCTCACGCCGTCGGCGCCGTGTCCTCGTTCGCGGCCTCGGGAAGCACGGTCTCGTGAGATCGATCCCGCGCAGCCTCGCGGGCGGCGCTGCGGGCGGCCTGCGCCCGGGCACGCTCGGCCTTGCGGGCGTAGCGCCGGGCGACCCAGCCCCAGCTGGCCCCGGCCGCCAGGGCCTCGAGGCGCCGCGCCTCACGCTCCCAATAGGTGAGAAGCTGGGCATCCAGGGTCGTGCGCCGGGGTGGGACGTTGGGTTTCGAGGAAGACGTCGGCATCGCGTTGACTCCCAGGACGGCGCAAGGGGCCGGATCGATCTCCGGACTCAGGTGGATGGTGGGCTCGGCGGCTCCGACGTGGCCTCGACGAGGAGCGCGTCGGGATCGTCGCGGAATCCCGCGTCTCCGGCATCGGCCACGGGCGAACCCGGTGTGCCGAACGGGCGGCTCGGATAGGCCGCGCTGAACTTGTCCCGGGCGGCCTGCGGATCATCGGCCTTCAGGCTGATGCTCGGGCTGTCGGGGAGGGGCCAACGCGGATCGGCGGGATCGCGGGGGCGCAACGCGTACCAGGCCATGCGGGGATCTGCTCCTGCTCGCACCCGCCCCGTTCGCGCGCGGGTTGCAGGGATGAACCGGTGCGCCGCCCGCCGGTTCCCGCCCCACGAAACGGGAGGCCATTGATCCCCCGGGGCAAACCGTGCTGTTGGCGCCCCATGCGCGTCGATCTGTTCGATTTCGAGCTGCCGGAGGCGAACATCGCCCTGCGGCCCCCGACCCCCCGCGATGCGGGCCGCCTGCTCCTGGTGCGGCCGGGCGAAGCGTTTGCCGACCGGGCGGTGCGCGACCTGCCGGGCCTCCTGCGGGCCGGCGACGCCCTGGTGTTCAACGACACCCGCGTGATCCCCGCCCGCCTCCACGGCATCCGCCAGCGTCCCGGCGCCCCGGGCCTGCGGATGGAGGCGATGCTCCATCTGCGTGAGGCGGCCGATACCTGGCGCGCCTTCGCCCGGCCCGCCAAGCGCCTCACCCCCGGCGACCGGGTGGTGTTCGGCCGCCACGGGACGAGCGACCCACGCGACTGCGGCGGGCTCGACGCGACCATCGCGCGCAAGGGCGACGCCGGTGAGATCACCCTGCGCTTCGACCTCTCCGGTCCGGCCCTCGATGCCGCCATCGCCGCCACGGGCGACCTGCCGCTGCCGCCCTACATCGCCGGCAAGCGCCCCACCGACGCGCGGGACGCCACCGACTATCAGACGGTCTATGCCGACCAGCCCGGCGCAGTGGCCGCGCCCACGGCCGGACTTCATTTTTCGGACCCGATCCTTGCCGATCTCGATGCCGCCGGTATCCGCCGCCACACGGTGACCCTGCATGTGGGGGCGGGCACGTTCCTGCCCGTGAAGGCCGAGGATACCGACGACCACCGCATGCACGCCGAAGTCGGCACCCTGACGGCGGAGACGGCGGACGCCCTCAACCGGACCCGCGCGGCGGGCGGGCGCATCGTGGCGGTGGGCACCACGGCCCTGCGCCTCCTCGAGAGCGCCGCCGACGCGGACGGGCACCTGCATGCGTTCTCCGGCCCGACGGAAATCTTCATCACCCCGGGCACGCCCATCCGATCCGTCGACGCCCTGATGACCAATTTTCACCTGCCGCGCTCGACCCTGTTCATGCTGGTCTCGGCGTTCTCGGGCCTCGAGACCATGCGGGCGGCCTACGCCCACGCGATCGCCGGCGGGTACCGGTTCTACTCGTACGGGGATTCGAGCCTGCTGTTTCCGGCCGGACGTTAGGGCGGTCCCTCGGCACCACCGCCGCGCCTGCCCACCCGGCCGATCCGGTGCTAAGGAGCGCCGATGTCCGATCCAGCAACGTCCACCCTCCCCAAAGACTTCACCTTCCGGGTGGACGCCACCGACGGCGCCGCCCGCACCGGCGCCATCGCGATGCCGCGCGGCGTCATCCGTACGCCGGCCTTCATGCCCGTCGGCACGGCCGCCACCGTGAAGGCGATGTATCCCGGCCAGGTCCGCGACCTCGGCGCCGACGTGGTGCTCGGCAACACCTACCATCTCATGCTGCGCCCCGGCCCCGAGCGCATGGCGCGGCTCGGCGGCCTCCACCATTTCATGAACTGGCCGCACCCGATCCTCACGGATTCCGGCGGCTTCCAGGTGATGTCGCTCTCGGCCTTGCGAAAGCTCGACGAGCAGGGCGTCACCTTCCGCTCGCACGTCGATGGGTCGGCCCATCACATGAGCCCGGAGCGCTCCATCGAGATCCAGGGCCTGCTCGGCTCTGACATCCAGATGCAGCTGGACGAGTGCGTGCGCCTGCCCGCCGAACACGCGACCATTGAGAAGGCCATGCACCTCTCGCTCCGTTGGGCCGAACGCTGCCGGGTCCGGTTCGGCGAGCAGCCCGGGAAGGCGATGTTCGGCATCGTCCAGGGCGGCGACGTTCCGGCCCTGCGGGTGGAGAGCGCCCGCGCGCTGGTGGATCTCGACCTCAAGGGCTACGCCATCGGCGGCCTCGCGGTCGGCGAGCCGCAGGCGGTGATGCTGGCGATGATCGAGACGGTGGCGCCGCACCTGCCCGAGACCAGGCCGCGCTACCTCATGGGAGTCGGCACGCCCGACGACCTCATGCGCTCGGTGTCGCGCGGCATCGACATGTTCGATTGCGTGATGCCGACCCGGGCCGGGCGCCACGGCCTCGCTTATACCCGCCACGGCCGGATCAACCTGCGCAACGCCCGCCACGGCGAGGACTCCCGGCCGCTCGACGAGACCGCGTCGTGCCCGGCGGCGCGGGACTACAGCCGCGCCTACCTCCACCACCTCGTGCGCACGGACGAGATTCTGGGGATGATGCTGCTGACCTGGAACAACCTATCCTACTATCAGGACCTCATGGCCGGGATGCGCAGCGCCATCGCGCACGGGCGCCTCGCCGATTTCTGCGGCGAGACCCGGGAGACCTGGGCCAAGGCCGAGGCCGAGCGCGCGGCGTCGTAGCCGCTCTCACAACCGGACCCGGTGAGGTGAACCCCTCAGACCGCCCCCGGGATCTGGTCGGGATTGCCTCAGGGCCGCGCTAGCACCCGATAGAAGCCGTCCGGATCGTCCGCCCCCGTGGCGGCGGCCGTCCCGAGGGCGGTGACGATGCGCGCGGCGATGGGCAGCCGGTAGTGCAGGGCGTCCCAGTAATTCGTGTCCTGGGTCGTCACCGGCGAGGGAAGGCGAAAGTCCACCACGCGCGCCCCGCGCCGGGCGCCGATCTCGGCCACCCGCGCCTTGCAGGCGGCCTCGCGCGCGCCCTTCGGTGTGCCGGGCGCTCCTTGCGCCGCCACGTGGACCGGCATGAAGGCGACGATTCGCCGAGTCTCCGGCGGCATCCGCGCCAGGAGGTCGTCGAGCCAGGCCAGCGCCGGCATCGGCGCGTCCACGGGATCGACGGGTGGATCGGCCGGAGCCGCCTCGGGCATCGCCGCGCCGCCCCCGTGGATGTGGGCGGCGGCGCGCGCGGCGTCATAGGTCGCCTCGGGCGGCGTGAAGACGGCGTAGCCGTCCGCCCGCAGCCGCGCCGACAGGCCGGTCCAGGCGTGCAGAACCACCCGGACGGCGGTGGCGAGACTCTGCCCGTTGACCTGCCGCAGGAATCCCCATGGGGTCCCCTCGGCATAGAGCCAGGCCGGGAACGGCCGGAAGGTGAGGCGCTTCGTGTCCGCCTCGGCCGCGCACCAGTTGGCGTCGAGGCCGAACACCACGGATTTCGGCGTCCCATAGCGCAGGAAGAGGCGGGCGATGGCGGCCTGCTCGAACGGGGTCGCGGCGTTCATGGCGAGGTTGGCGAACCGCCCGCCGAGCACGGGCCCGAGCTGGTCCGGATCGAGGAGCCGCGCCGTGGAGGAGCCGAACACCGCCGCGTCATAAAGGCCGCTGCGGGCGACCTGCGGATACATGAAGCGCTGGTTGCCATCCATCAGCGGTCCCGGCACCCGGCCCGGCCCGACACGCAGGCCGTAGGGGTCGAGCGCGGCGATGAACCCGGCCGCCGCGAGACCGAACCCGGCCACGGACAAGCCGAACCGGCGCGCGAACCCGCGCCACGCCCCGTCCGTCCGATCTCCGCCTCCGGTCCCGTCCATCGCATCCCGGCCGCTGTCCCACGCGAAGGCGGTTTGGCGCGGTTGACCCCCACCCGTCGAGCCCCTATTGCGGGCGTCGCCTCCCGACGGACTCGGCTCCGAAGCCCCCGCCACGGACGCGAGCGCGTAGCTCAGCTGGTAGAGCAACGGACTTTTAATCTGTAGGTCTTGGGTTCGAACCCCAACGCGCTCACCAAATTTCCTTTCTTCTTAATGACTTAGAGGCGATTGCAAATTTGGTGCTTCCCCGTTCTGAACTGGGGTTGCACCGGGGAAGCACGCGATAGGGTCGGTCTGCACAGAACCGCTTCCTCACCCGTTCCAGCGGTGCGTGAAACAGCTCGACCGAAATTCGTCTGGTGGCGGCGGCAAGTTGCCCCAACTGAGCGCAGGATCGCGTTCATCGGCTCTGCCTGGGCAGGGGTGTCTGCGAGAGGGGTGTGGTCGGCAGACAGCTGGGGATCGGGTGCCTCGGCCAGACGCCGGCCGATGGCGGCGTTCCGCATCTGCGTGACGTTGCCTTGGCGGTCCTGATAGGTGCGGGACTCGGGCTCACTGCGAATATTCGCAGTGATGTCCGCCCGGATGCCGTTGACGAGCCGATCGGATACGGAGCACCTCCGGGCACGCTGAGTCAGCGAACCAACGTCGCCGACCGTGCTGCAAAGCCTACTCCCGGCGAACGACCTGGGACCGGCCCCGCTGCGCTGGGCTCCGCTGCGCCCCCTTCCCCGCCTGGTCGCGCCCGTCCGAAAGATCGAGCCCACCGCCTACACGCTCGCCGCCTGACTAATCTTTATTCAAGGGCCGAGAAGGCCCTCGCTTTGAGTTCAAGGATTTTATATAACTGGCAAAACTTGTTGTATAGCTGTGGTAATTGATGGAACTGCGTTATTGCTCAGCACTCTTCCGAGCCAATCTTTAAAGGAGTTCTGGTTCGTATTTTTCAGATGAGTTGCAGCGATCGTCAGCAGCCCCTTATCATCATACACAGACAAGAACCCTTTTAAATCTCTATCAGCTATTGATGCTTCTATCTTCTGGCGTATTTGCAAGCCAATAGAATTAATATCGATTGTTTTAATATGATGCTCAAATCCACTTGATATCTGTTCTATGGTTAGCGCCCCTGCCCAGTCGATATTCTTGATGAGTCGATCGACTCTCCTCTTGCAATGAGTTGCGACAACTCTATCAATCGCTCCCTTCTCAGTTGCCCTCGCGAATACTGCATTCATTAAACGCTCGAGCTGTAACTCCAGATTTACCCCGACATATCCCTCGTAGATCAGAATGGCCCTAGAAACCTCAGGCAAGAGTAGTAAATTTTCGATTTCTGAAACGGGCAAGACTGCGACTCCTCGATCAAGCAGATAAGCCGGGTCGTGATCGTCCGCGTCAACTATACCTCTACAATTAATCCTCGTGAATTTATGATTATTGCGCATCACCGAAACAGCATGTATCACATGCCCGCAAGATTGCTGCGATATTATCGTCCATCCGGGAAAGCATGCTCGATATATCATTTTATCGAGACTGGTTTCAGCCCCCTCAACGAATAATATTGGACGCCTGCTTCCTAATATAATCGTAGTGACCTCTTCAGTGAAGCCGGTATCTTGTGGAACCTCATCCAGGTCCCAGCCATTTCCGGGCTCATATGATGAGATAACAAACTTTTTGCCAGCGCGTGACGCTGCAAAATCGAGATCGTGCGTTATGAGCACGAAAGCACAATCTGGGCGCGCCGTTTCGAGGTGATCCCACAGTTTTCCCATTATTGACTTATGAAGGTGGAGCTCCGGTTCATCAAATATTAGGACCGAGCGTTCCTGGGCAACGAGTACCTGACCAATAATATAAAACATACTCCTTTCGCCATCACTTAACCGCGATGCACTGTACCAAATTTCACTATCACGTGGGTATACGACAATGTCGTCGCCCTTAATTTCTAGCCTGCGATGTGGAATAAGATCATTCCATATACGCTCCAGTTTTTCGAACATAGTGTCAGCGGCGACCTGCAAACCACCGTTCTTGAATTCTTTATGTGTTTGCAATGAAACTTTTGACTGATCAGCAAACAGTACCTGAATCAAATAGTCAAAATCATTCAACAATGTGAGCGTGTCACCGTTCATCCATCGGTTCGCCCTTCGCAAATTTACATTCTCTTGGTCGACTCCAGTCCTTAGTTTAGATATGGCCACTCTACCGCTAATTTTAGCAACGTCGGGTTTAAGAGCTAGGACACGTTGCGCCGATATTCGATGAGAGCTGCTTCCCAACTCTCTTTCGATGTGTGCCGCAAGCCTAGATTTACCTCCTCCGTTCGGCCCTACAATTATAACCGAAGCTCCAAGTTCGATTCTAAGTTTATGGTCGCTCGGCTTAAAAGGAATTTTTATTTCAAAAGTCATTCCTGTATCCCGCCCCTGATATCAATTCAGTCGATACATGCGCACTGGACAAGATATCATCCCCGAGGTGCCCGCCAGCCGGCGGCCTGTGCCTCGGCCTCCGTGCAGAACATGCGCTCGCCGTCCGATTCCTTTATCCGGGTCCGTTCATAATTGCGGGTGCCGGGCATGTGGTAAATTTTGTCGCCCTTCGCCGATATGTTGCCTTTGATGGCGCAGCCGCCAGCCACCGCGGCTGCCGGCGCGGGATTGTCTCCCCCCGAGCGCTTCGCCTTCCGGTAATCCGTGGGCTCTTGGAACGTGCCGGCCCAGATACCGCGCTTGGCCGCCTTGGCGGCGGTCTCGGCTGACACGTAGTCGGTCGAGTACCGACGATAGGCGATGGCGTGCCCCTGCGAGACCATCCAGGCGTTCAGGTCTTCGGCTCCCTTGCGGCAGACGGCGACGGTCCGGCCATAACGGTCGGTATCCCGCGGCTCGCATGAGATCGGCGATTGGCCGATTCGGTCGGATAAGGCCAGCGCCGCGGCTTGGCCGCAGCGGTAGTCCTTACCCGCTGCGTCCTGGCAGGTCTGCGCGCTCTCGGGTGCGTCGATGCCGTGGAGGCGGATGCGAGTGTCGCGGATCACCACCGTGTCGCCATCGGTGACGCTGGCGCGGCCAACGATTGGTTCGGCTGCGAGCGCGCTACTGGCGACGGTGGCGACGATGCTTGCGCTTATGGCCGCTGCTAAACGCACCAGGGACATAGAGGCGGCCTCTCTTGTTTCGGCGCAGCTCGCTGCGGCTGTGGCAATGCCGGGGACGGCTGTGGCAACCGCTCGCCGTGACCATGCCGGGCGTCGCGGATGCCGTCGAGGCGGTTACGGCCGACGCAACAAAGAAAGCCCCGGCCCCGACCAGGGCCAGCGTGAGCGCACGAATCATTGAGCATCCTCCCTTTCACGAGAGGATGGATTGTGCGCGCAACGGTTGTCGAGCAGTTTGAGGAAACACCCACTGATTTTGTGTCTTGACCGGTGATCGAGGCTGCTGACGATGAGGTTCTGGCGCTGGCTGCGCGACCGTCTGCGGCCCGCAGATTTCCGACGCGAGGTCGCCGGCAAGGCAACCGACCTCCTCACGGTTCACGGCCCTTTGGCCTACCGCGTCGCGCGCGAGCAGGCCCGGATGGAACGGGCCGCCCGTCGCGGCACTGAAGTTCGCTTCTGGAGCCGCGTCGCCGTAGAGATTGCTCGGCGCGAGGGCTGGGCAGATCAAATAGGGGTGAAGGGCTCGGATCGGTGGAGGATGCCATGAGCATCCGGCCAGCGGATGCTCGACGGACGTAATATGCTCACCTACTCGTGCAAGTCGCCGTAGGTATTCAACCTGTCGCATGACGTCGAGAAGCTACGCCCCCCAGCTGCCTTACATGCGGGGATTGATATTAGTCGCTGATGTGCTGTAAAGAGGGAAAGTCCCATCTGATCGTATGGCGCGCTGCCGCGGAGCGCGCTTCCGCCCTACCAGGGGCTGCGGTTGCCGGTCTGAGACCGGGATGGGACGAAATTTGAGCCCGTCTGGTGTCGCGCCAGGCGGGCTCACTCGTTTCAGCGGACACGAGCATTTGTGAAGGGCAGCGTGCACACATGCCTGTCGACGTCATCGTGCACATAGGACGCGCCTCAGCCGCCAAAGTCGAGGCCATGGGCGTCGACACGGTGGCGGACCTGCGCGACCTCGATCCGCGCCCGGTGCGGAAGGCGATGACGGTCGTCGGCGAGCGCATCATCCATGAGCTGCGCAGCGTGTCGTGTCTTCCCCTCGAGCTGGTGCCGGCCCAGCGCAAGGGCTGCGCCGTGACGCGCTCATTCTCCCGCCGCGTCGAGGACCGGGGGACGGTCGAACAGGCGGTGGCTGCACACGCGACGCGCCTGGGCGAGAAGCTCCGGCGCGAGGGGCTCGGCACCGATCAGCTCACGGTCTTCTACCACACCTCGACCCATGACCGGGGCGACCCGATGCGCTCGGTCTCCACCACGGTGACGCTGCCCGAGGCAACGAGCGACAGCCTCGCGCTGATCCAGGCCGCGCAGCTCGGCGTCGCCCGAACCTGATGCGAGGCGCCAGGCGACCGGCCGTGGCGCTACAGCAAAGCCGGCGTCATCACCACGGATCGACGTCGCTGACGGCCTCGCCCTGCACGCTCATCGGCCATGGAAGCGTGTAAGCGCACGCCCGGCGAGGCTTCATCCGCTGTCCATCCTATCCCGTGGCCAACGTGCGCCGCATCACGTCGTGACGGTTGCCCACCTAGCAATCCCAGGACTCGGGAGACATACCATGGCACGATCGTTGTGGAATGGAACGCCACGAAATGGCAGCGGCTCGGGAGGGGATAGTCGACCGTGCGTGATCGCGATGTCAGATGCGCCGTCATGGCCTACCTGGACCAGCGTCACGCCGGCGATGCAAGCACGCGTGTCGTACAAGAGATGGGGATCTGGGCGGGGTCAGTGCGCGTCGACATCGCTGTCATCAACGGTGAACTTCACGGCTTCGAATTGAAGAGTGAGCGTGACACCCTGGACCGCTTACCGGTGCAAGCGGCGCTCTATAGCCAGGTGTTCGACCGAGTGACGCTGGTGGTCGCTGAGAAGCACGCGGTGAAAGCTTCCGCAGTTGTTCCCAATTGGTGGGGGTTGATGCTAGCTACTGGGTCCGCCAGTGCAGGCGTGAGCTTAGGTGATGAGCGACTAACTCAGCGCAATCCATCAGCGCAGCCCGTTCAGATAGCACGCCTCCTCTGGCGGGCTGAGGCATTGGAACTGCTCGATCGGCATGGTCTCGCGCGGGGCTTCCGATCCCGGCCGGCTGAGATCTTGGTGCGCCGGCTCGCCGCAGAGCTGCCCATGGACGTGCTACGCGACGAGGTCCGTGCAGCGCTAAAAGCGCGGTTGGGTTGGCTAGGGAATGATGCGGCGCAGCAGCGTAAGGTGCCGGTTCACTCCAATCTTCACCCAGTGGAGCAACCCCTGCGGAGAAGCGCCCGCAGCTATGGCGTCGATTTCGTCGTCAGCCCAGCACCCAGTCAGCGGACTCCGGTTCAGGTACCCGACAATGGATTTGGCATGGCCGGTCAGTTGCACCCCTGCATCGACGGCACCAGCGCCAGTCGTCTTCACCCCCTTGCAGATCAAGTACTGACCGTTCAGAGTATAACGAACATTGATGGGGTATCCCCACCTAATTCCAGGCGGAATAACACCCAACGGCGGGGTCGCATAGTCCCCGTAGTCTAGACGGTAAGGCACGATCGGGTGCAGCACTCTCCAGAGGTCTAGGGTTTCCATGGTGACAGTGTAGAGGCCCTGCTGAATCCCAGCAAAATTGGCGGGCATCGAAGTGCCGGCTATCGTGACGGTCCGCCACTGCGGACCAGCGTGCAGTTGCTGGAACACCGTCTGAACGACGGTGCCAAGTTTCGTTACCGAGCCGATATCGTCGCCGAAATCTGCGATCAGGTCAGTCTCACTGAGTGAGTAAGGCCAAGTCCCGGCCCAAGTTGACGCTGACGTAAGTTCTTGAAGGTCGATGCGCAAAGCGACCCCATGCTGGTCCTGCTGAATAATTGTCGCCACAGCGGATGCGTATGAAGCCGGCGCGCCAAGAAAAATTGCGGGGATTAGGAACAGCCCTTGGGCCCGAGCTGCCGCCGCAATGGCTAAGATCGGGTGCTGTGTACCGGCAGGCGCAGATATCCCGCTGGCATCGAGGTAGAATGCACCAGTTCCCCATATTGATGCAACCTGCGCAACGAAATGATCGGCAGATGGAATTGCGACACTCTTCTTCGTTGCCTTCCTAACCTTGAACTGCTCAGGCTCGAGCACGAACATCGGCTGTATGTTAGCTTTCACCGCTGCGTCGAGAGCGCGGATTGCGTTTTTCTCCCCCTCCTTCCAGCGCAAGATTGGGATGTAATCGAACTGCGCCACGCATCTTCCTCCAAGTGATTCGCTATGCAGGATAGCGCAACTTGAGGATTTGATAGAGGCGATGCCCGCAATCGGTGGGCATGCATGGCGGGGATTTGCCCCCAGCGGACGTGGAACACGAAATTCGAGATGCGGACGCCGCGTTATACGACTCAGGTGGCCGAACTGCCGATCGCTCATGCCTAATGCCAGCGCCTCCGGAGCCGTTCTGCGCCGCCCGGATGCTACAGGGCGGCCTTGAGCTGAGAGCATGGTGCTGTGGCCAATTTTGTAGCTCCGGCCGATCTCAACGCAGCTCTCACTGACCGCCTCCCGCGCCAAGGCTTCCCGCTGCTGATGGTGCGTGAGCTTCGGCTTTGGTCCGGAGCGCACGCCGCGTTCCAGGGCGCATTTGAGTCCCTCTCCCGTGCGCGCCCGGATCAGCTCGCGTTCGAACTCGGCCAACCCACCAAGGATCGTCACGATGAGCCGCCCGTGAGGCGTGGTGGTGTCGGCCCAGGCATCCGCCAGGGAGCGGAAGCCTGCGCCGCGCCGCGTGATCTCTTCCAATACGTTCAGGAGGTCGCGAGTCGATCGGGCGAGGCGATCGAGGCGGGTAACGATTAGGACGTCCCCAGAGGCGAGGGTGTCGATTGCGCATCAACGCAGCTCGATCGGCACGGGAGCCGCTAGCGGTCTCCCTGTAGACCCTGGTGCAGCCCTCGGCGGTCAGGCGCTCGACCTGCGCGGCGAGGTTCTGGTAGTCTGTGGAAGCGCGAGCGTAGCCGTACAGCATGCGCTACCGTGCACCGGGAATATGCACGAAGAATGAAACGTTATTCCAAGGGCTTTGCTCACGTATATAATCCCTAGAATTTACACCATCAACTTAGGGGAAAAGTGAATCTTGCTATAGTACTGAGCACTAGAAGTTTTGTATCTTTGGAGAGAGCGCAGCGGAAGCCTATTCGGCGCTCTTGAGCTTAGCAATTCCCTTGCGATCAAGATCCAGTTGGGTGCCACCCATATTGAGTTTTAAATTAGAAGCAGAGCCAAGTATGCTTGTGGCAAGCGCTTCCAATGGCGAATAATTGGTGGCTTCTTCAGATCGGGCGTCAAAAAGGTGCTTGGTGATGCCAGAAAGTAGTGCATCAGGCATTTGTTCGCTTTGCAAGCCCTTCCACTCAAGTGCTGCTTCAACCGCCCAGGTTGCTCGATTGAAGTCGATTTCAAATTGCTTAGTTTGAAATTGCACCTCGGCATGTTTGTCGAACCAGCGGTTCATCCAAGAGATATAAAGCCCCGCAGTCGTTAGGAAGCTAAATGAAAATACTGCAGTCTTGATGGCACTGGTGACAGTGACGGCACCCCAGCTGTCGTTGCCAGCTGTACCCCAGACATACAACGACCAAAGCGTACCCCCGAAACTAGCTGCCAACAAAACGAGAAAAATCAAGTGAATTGGACGGCGTAGCGCCATAGTGTCCTTGGAGATCGCGAAGTTTCGCTGCCGTTCCTGAACGGTCATAATCAATTCGCCGCGGATAGCACGACGAGCATGAGTATTACTTCGATCATCAAGGGCCTTTCTATCTTGGTTTAATGTATCTCGTTGCTGACTGATATCATTTTCTTGCTGTTCGCGGGATTCGTCCAATTTAAGATTTTTTTCGATATGAAGCTGCTCAAGATGAGCAGCTTTATCAACATAGAGGCGCTCTAAGGATGCCTGCCGTTCCACAAACTGCTCAGTCAATCGAGCCATAAGCTCATCAGTGCGAGCAATTTGATCTGCTGCCGAGCGCTGTACTGCACTTAGGAGGGCACTCTGTGACGCGGTATCGCTTTCATCATCTCCGCTCAAATGGCCGGGCAGAAGCTTTTCCTTAGTAAGCTGCACGGCAAGAACCAGCTGTATATCTGCTAATACACTATCTGACGGGCGATCTTGATCAGCAACATTGGTGGAAAAAACTGAATAATATGGGTGGGGGGTGTCGTATCCCTGTGGCCCTGGAATAGAACGCGGCGTAAATGAAACAGTAACACCAGCAGAGTTATTTATTGAAGCGCTGTTCAGGGCTGAGCTATTTGCCCGAATGAATCTTTTAAATAATTCATCATCACGTGTAAGTGTGCCCCCCAATGAAACGAAGCTATACTGGGCTTGAGTGCCCATTGCTTTTTCTAAGGCGTCAAAAACACGTTTAATTTGCGCGTCGGTGGGAAGCACCGTGACCATTTTATACTGTGACAATCGAACCCCCCGCAGACCTGTTTCAAGGATCCGGCGCAATCTCGCCGTCATCCTTCCTTATATCAAAGTGGGCGATCTGGTATCAGCTCGACCGAATCGCCCGGTCTTGTCTCATCGGTAATTGGAAGCTGACAATACGAGTTTCTGAAACGAGTAGGGAACGGACGTTCTGCCTTGTCTGGACGATCAAGCCATAGCACCGTTGCGCGTCAAGGACCGCCGAGCCCATGCCGATCAAGCCCGAGCACCGCTTCTTCCACCCGATCGACTGGCCGCAGTTCTCGGACGTGATCCGCTTCGCGCGCGCCAAGGGGGCGTGCGAGCAATGCGGCCGGCCGCACGCCAAGGTCGTCCTGCACCTGGGCGATGGCCGGTGGTGGGATACGGCGGCCGGCCGATGGCGCGACGGCGCCGGCCGGGCGCTCAAGGCGCAGCCGACGGCGAGCGAGGTGGCCGCGGTTGTCCGCCGGACCCGGGTGTATCTGGCGACGGGACACCGGAACCACGACACGTCCGAGAACGGTCCAAGCGACCTCGCAGCATGGTGTCAGCGCTGCCATATCCTCCACGATGGGCTTGAGCACGGCCGTAGGCGGCACGCGACCCTGCATCGGCGCCGAGCCGTGGGAGACCTGTTTCTTGGCGTCTACGGCTGATTTCTCGTATCGGGATCAACGCCGGCTGAGCCGTTGAGCTGAGGCTAACCCGGCAACCGGCATTCTGCGGTTGAGCCAAGTTGCGTACCGGCTCAGCGTGAGATGGACGACCCTCCCCGCCGGCCCGTGATCGGATCGGGCGGCGGGGCAGTCGTGATCGAGAGATCGCGGCCCAAGCTCCAGGGGCCTCACACCACGATCTGAAGGCCAATCCCGATTTTTTGATCTGTGGGCAGGATCAGACGTCTTCTGCCGACCAGACCGAATGTCCATCTCCGCTGAATACAGCCCCGCGCTGCGGGGAGAGGTTCGGAGGTCATTATGCGGATCGCAGCCATCGGGACGCTCGCCGTTCTTTCCATTGCAATGGCCGGTCAGGCCGAAGCTAAGGGGTGCATCAAGGGCGCCATCGTGGGCGGGGTCGCGGGCCACTACGCAGGGCACGGCGTCGTCGGTGCAGTCGGTGGCTGTGTCGCTGGCCGCGCCTTGGCGAAGCGTAACGCCCAGCAGGCACAGCAGCCGGTCCCGCAGCAGGGGCATTAGCTGTTGGCTCAGGGGCGGTAGCACGTTGGCTATGGCCTCTCAGCGGCGGTGGGCAGGGGCGGCCCTACGGCGGCCCCTGCCCTTCACCCGCTCGTCGTTCTCGCCAAAGCCCGGAGCAGCGGGGACGCGAAGTGTGCGGGGCCGGAGCCGGAATCTGCATCGCGCGTCATCCAAATACCCCGCGAGCCGTCAGGGACAAAATCTGCGAGACGGTTTTCCCCAGTGGTTCATCCGCCGAAGTAGTGCACGATAAGGCCGCCTGCGACGCCGCTGATGAGGCTAATGGCTATCTGCCCCCACCACGTCTCATTCCAGCCCTTCCGCACGGCTTCTTCGATGCGCCTGTTGTGCTCAGGATCGTACCCGAGCCCGCCCGACAACCCCATCTGCCTCTCCCGTTTTCAACCTGTGCGCCGGGTCCGTTCGGCCTCCGCGCGCCAGGCGTCCCGCTCGCGCTCTACCGCGGCGAGCTGGGCCCGCAAGGCTTCGATCTCCGCGTGCAACTCGCCGCCGTCGACCGCCAACTCGATGCACTGGTCCTGGGCGTCGGCGAGCTGTTGGCGCAACTCCACGTTCTCCATCACCACGGCCATGAAGTCGTCGGAGCGCTGGCCGTGGTTGGTCATGGAGGCGGTGTAGGTCAGCCGGCCAAACGGCGCCACCATGGGACATGCGGCGCCGGGGCGCGGGTCGTGATCCAGCTTACGGCGTTCCTGTGAACCGGGGCGGCAATCCGCCGTCGGCGAGGTTCAAGCGGGCATTGGCGAGATCGCGGACTATGCTCCACGCAATTTCGCCATGCATTTGATCACATTCATCGATGCGATCTTGAAAAGTTGTCTGATGCATTGAGTTCAGCAGGACCACGCAGCGAAGCTTCATGTCGAGGCCCCTGTCATCTTCTGGGATGAAGTTCACAATCCTCGATGTAAGTCCTTCGGCATAATCAGACAGCATTCCACCTTCGTTATCTGATTTTTCTCCCTCCATATCCGGCAGTTTTCTGTGCTTCAGTTCGTGTTCCTGCCAAGCGTTCTTTAGGGCGATGACTTGATCTAGTAGCATTTCTGGTTCCGTTTTGTTCTCTTCGTATGCAGGTTTCCTGTACATAGTCTACGTCTCCACCAGTTATTAACCGAGGTATGCGTATCAACAACTGGAGAATTTGGTAGCGTTTGCTGAGAGTGGTGTGTGCCTCTCCTATGCGACAAGTTGACTCCCGTTAGCAGGATGCCCTTGGCGCTGAAGGCCGGAGTCGAAGACCCGGCGTTCGCCCAAGAGCGATAATGCGATGGCGATCTCTTGGGTTGTACCAAGCCGGTCGCGGAGCTCTACCCAAGCGCCTGCGCCCAACCCATCGCCGCCGAGATCAACAATGAATCCCAGCGTGTTTTTCGAGACTGTGGTCCGCCCGAACATCGAGGCCGTTGAGGACCGGCCGGCTGATCTCCTCGCCGTCGTCAACGCGGTCCTGACGCTCGATGCGTTGGTTGGCATCCTGTTCACGCATCTGCGTCTGGTCGGTCATCCCGCTGTCGCATCCCTGAAGGGAGACGATGCGTTTCGTGACCAGATCGCCGATCGGTGTCCCGGGTACGCCGCGATCCGGGATACTGCCGCGGCGTTGAAGCATGGACGGCTGGATCGCGGGAAGAAGGCTCGTGTCATCCGGACGCCCGATCAGATCCAGACGACCGAAAACGTCCTCGGCCTGTACGAGGTGGACGATGAGATCGGAGGCCACGTCGCGGTCCTCTGCCTCGACGGTGGGATCGATGGTGTGCGTGCCGACGATGCTATGGCGGCGACGTGCCAAGAGATACTGCCGCTCCTTGGCGCTCCCGCTTCGGAGTGAGCCGCATAGGGCAACGCGAGAGCGGCGGAGCTTTCGCCCCGCCGCTGTATCGTAACTGGATGACCTATCATCGAAAGGCGTGAGGCCGGCCTAGCGGGCCGATGCGTCAGCGACAATGCGCCGGGCCGTGGGCGCCCGCGGGGTCAACGAGGGCGTGGTCGTCAGCTCGGAGGCCGGGCGCACCGCCGCGGTCGCGCGAGCCAGCTCGCGGTAGAGCGTCGGCGTGACGTTGATCCGGTCATCAGCCAGTGCAGTGCCCGCCAGGGTGACGGACGCCAAGGCGGCAAGGACGAAAGTACGGACGGTCATGGTCAATTCCTCTGGTGGGACGGGGCCTGCCCCGTTTCATGAAAGGAATATGCTTCGCACTGCACCATCATTCAAACAGATAAGATCGATAGTTGGTATCGATACGGTCAATGGGTTTAGAGTGTAGCGGGGCGCTTAGGGATCACTGCGCGTCCCAGCCAACACGAGAAACGACGAGGCTTTCGCCCCGCCGTCATGCCGTACTGTGATGCTGTCCGAGCGAGCCTTACGAGCCGATCATCGCCTGGGACGCACCGATGATGGTGAAGGCCAGGCCGCCGGCAAACGCTGCGGCCATGGCGTATGAGAACCCCTTTAGGACCATGAGACTGCCTCTGGGAACTGGATTAGCAGCGGTTTCCGCCCGAGGTCTGGCCGTACTGCATCACGGGGAAGTTCTGCTGGTTGGCGTTGCCCTCGGCGGCCGAACTCATCGGGCAACCGCCATAGGCCGGCACACGAGAGGGGGCGTAGAGCGAGCCGGTGGTCTCGACCTCAGACCCGAATGAGGTGTAGCGGGAGGTCGGACGCTCGGCGGCCATGGCGGACGAGATCGAAGCAACGCCAAGGACAAGAGCGGCGGTGGCGGTGGCGATACGGGTCATCATGGCTTTCTATAAGCTCCTTTACAGCGACTGACCTGAGATCAGGTCCGTTTCTCTCTGTCTGAAACTAATATGGGGAGCCACTTCCATTCTGGACGTGTCACCGCGCACCTGCTGGGGCGGATTAGGGACAGGCGGCGCTTTGCGGCGAGCGAAGCCTACGGCTTCGCCTTAGTGATCCGGACCCCAGCCTTGCGCCGATCCAGCCGGAGCCCGATCACGGCGAGCTTCGGCGCGATGCCTGCCAGGGCTTCGCGGAGGTGCGCCACGTCGCGCCAGCCGCCGGCGGCGGCGACTACTTCCTCTAGGTGCCGGCCCGGTGCCGAGAGGGCTTCCAGCGTCTTGACGATGATCGGCGTCGTCCCGATCCCGCCCTTCGGGCCCACGATGATCCTCGCCTCCGCGTCGACCTTCCATAGCCGGCCAGACGGCGGCTGGAACGCCGGCTGCACCTGCCCCTGGAGCGCCTTCACGGCCGAAGCCGCGATGGCCGCGGCCTCGGCGCGCAGCCGCTCGCGCCGCGCCGCGTTGACTGCCTTGTTGGCGGCGGCGGTCATCGCGGCGTGGTCGACCCGGCCGTCCGGCCGGTACAGGAACACGGGACGAGGCGGCATCATTGCAGGGTCCCGGCGCCGGCCGGGGCGTCGGCAAGGATTGTCCGGACGGCGGCGCCGATCTCCGCGTCCATGATGTCCCCCATCTCTACGGCGTGGTCCCGCACGTCCTCGACGGACGCGCCGGGCCGACCGACCATGTCGACAACGGCGCGGCATACGACGGCCTGCGCCGTCGTCACCCGGGCCAGGGCGATGAGTTGCTCGGCGAGGTGCCCCACGGCCCTCTCCAAGGCCTCCATTCGGTTGTCGCTCATGGGCCTGCCGTGATCCCATCGCTGAACGATGAGCCGGCATTCGCCCGGGCCCGGATGCCGGCGAGGGCGTTGGCGTTGGAGGCGCTGGAGATGGCCCCGGGGATCGCCTGGAGGGTCGCCAACAGGTCCTTCGCCACCGACAACGTGGAGGACAGCCCCGAGCTATCCGCCTGCGGTGCGACGGTCGTCGCGCCGGCCTTTTCGAGGCTGGCGCGCAGCTCGTCGGCGCGAGCGTGCAGGCCGTCGAGGCCCCCCGCCTCGACCTTCGGGGCGATGGTCGCGGGGATCGCGGCCGGCGCCGGCCGGCCGTCGAGGCCCGGGAGACGCACGGGGGCGGGCGCCGGCATCCCGGCCCGGCCGGGGGGCAGGGACCCCTTGCCTTCGAAGGTCCCGCGGGACCGCTCGCGCTCCTGACGCATGACCCGCATGGACTGCGCGAGGGAGCTTTCTTTCCCCTGGATGGCGCCGATGATGCCCCCGTTCGTGCCGGGGGTCAGCGCGTCCGCGATGGCCCCGTAGATCGCCCCGGCGGCGACCGTGACGCCTCCCAGGCCGAGGCTCAGGCCCGCGCCGGCCGTCGCCGCTGCCGCCGGGGCGGCGACCGTCGCCGCGGTCCCGACGGCGCCCTTGCCGGCGAGGGCCACGGCCGCCGCGTCGAGGGAGGCGGCCGAGGCCGTCAGGGCCGTGGCGGACGTCCCCAGGCCGAACCCGGTCATGAGCTTGTAGGAGAGGAGCCCCGCCCCGGCGAGACCGCCGGCCGCGACAGCCCCGCCACCGGCCACCGCGAGGCTCGGGTGATCCTTCGCCATGACGGCGAGGTCTTGGAGCCCGCCTGCAAGCCGCTTCATGCCGCCGGCCGCGCTCTCCATGAGCGGCGACGAGGCGGTGGAGATGAGGTTCTCCATGCCGGCCTTGAGGGCCTTGTAGCCCTCGGTGGCGTCCTTGGAGAGGTTGCGAGCGTACATGCCCGCCATCGTGTCGGACTGGTTGATGTTGGCCTCATCCTTGTGAAGCCGGGTGCGGCTCATCTGCTGGGTGAGGGCCTCCGCGAACAGGTTCGAGTTGCTGTTGCGGAACATGGTGCCGAGGGCCTTCGACAGCTCCAGTTTGTCGTCGGTGTTGACCCCCTTTTTCTGGAGGGCCGGGATCAGGACGGTCTCCGCCCACTCCAGGGGGTCCGACAGGGCCTTGTTGGTGTCCTTCACCGCCCCGGCGTTCCATGAGACGACGTGCCCGCCCTTGATGCGGGCCTGCTTCTTGTCGAGCAACCCGGCGTCGACCCAGGCCTCGGCCTGCTTCTGGTCGTTCGCCCGGCCCATGATGACCGACCTGAAGGCGTTGGCCGCCGTGCCCGCCCGATCGCCGCCGAACTCCGTCACCATGGAGGGGGCGATCTTCGTCAGGAACCGCTCGCTGTAGAGCGGCAGGGCCGCCTTGGCCTGCTGGCCGAAGTTGAGCATCTCCGCCGGGTTGAAGTTGCCACCGGAGAAGGCCATCGCCCGGACCATCTCGCCGGCCTCGCGCTGGAACACGGCGGTGTTGCCGGCCGTGCCCCGCATCTCGAAGAACCGGGCCGTCTTGTTGCCCATCTCCCCGGCGCTGTCGGTGATCTTGCCGCCGGCCGCCGCGTGCACGACAGCCGTGGCCTTCTGGACGAAGGTCAAGTTCTCAAGGGCGTGGTGGAGGTCGCCGAAGGCGCCGACGGTCTCGTTCACGACCTTCAGGTTTTCCTCGAAGGTAGCGTGCGGCACAGCCCGGCTGGTCCGCTCAGAGTGCTCCTCGATCTCCTTCATCTCCGCTGGGGTGCGCCCGGCGTTCTGGAGCATGACGCGCTCGTGCTGGAGACGTGCGCCGGCCCGGACGCTGTGGCCGATCCCGTGAGATACGCCATGCACGCCGACATAGCCGGCGGCCCCGGCGCTGGCGGCGTGCAGGACTCCGTTACGGCGGACATGACGGTCGCGTTCCCGCTCGGCCTCGGCGTGCGCCCTGGCCTCGGCCAGGGCCTCCCCATCAGCACGGGCGCGGGTCTGACGGGCGGGGCGCGACATGCCCTCCGTCATCCGTCGGCTGCCCTCGATGTCGGACGACTGCCGGCGGCCGGCGCCGCCCATGCCGCGCGCCAGGTCCCGGCCGGCGTTCGCCCGGCGCGAGGCCTCGGTGGCCTCGGCGTGCTCCCGATCCGCGCGGGCCTGACGGCCGGCCGCGACCGTGGCCCGGAGTTGAGCCTTGGCCCTCCGCGATGCCTCGATCCCGGAGGCTGCGGCGGCGGTGCCGGACGCCTCGTGGGCGGCGACCTGGCGACGGACCGCGACCGTGACGGCCTCGATGTCGGCTTGCACCTTGCGCTGCGCCTTGGAGATGTCCGCTAAGGGCGTGCCGGCGCGCTCCAGCTCCCGGCCGGCTCCGCGGACCGCGATGCGCTGTTTCGTGAAGGCGCTCTCGACGCCGGCCGCGGCCCGGATCGCGGCGGCGTTCGCACGGCGCGCGGCCTTGAGGCCGGCCGCGGCCTCCGCGATGGCGCCGGACCCGACGAAGCCCGGATAGTTGCTGGACCCGGAGGCCTTGGACCTGTCGAAGAACGCGGCCTTGCGCTCGGCCGCCACCAGGGCGCGAGCCGTCTTGCAGACCTCGTCACGGGCGGCCCGGAGACGGGCGCCGAGGCCGTCGAGGCCTCTGGACGCAGCGGCGAACCCATCGAGCTTCCCGGCCGCGGCCTGGAGCTGGCCGAACTGCTTGAGTAGATCGGCCCCACCCGCCGTTGCCTTGATCTGGCTGGCGGACGCGCCGAACTTCTTCAGGGCCTCGGCGTCGGCGCGGAGCCTTGAGGCGAGCCCGGCGTCGTCAACGCGGATGGCGAGTGTGGACGTGAGGGTGGACACGGTGATGCTCCCGAGTGTGTGCCGTCAGAGCGCGACCCCCTGACGGCACCCCCGGCGCCCCCCGATCCCGCGTTCGCGCCGGATGGATGAATTGAAGTGCCGGCTTGTATTCCTTGACCGTCTCTTTCAGCTTTCGCTAGGCGGGGCACGGAGGAATACTTTTCGATATTTGACTGCCGGCGAAGCCATCAATGAATGCCCCACCTTCCCTGCCGGTTGTCATCGTGACGACCGGCCGGCAACTCTGAATTTCTAGGCGCGATGACCCATCGCGATCCGATCCGACCTCGACGGCTCCACCTTCGCCACGACCCGGGCGGGACCCACTGGGCGCGTCTCGGTTTGAGGCCGGCGATCGGTGCCCTGCCGGGCGACGCCGTAGACCTCCGGTACGTGCAGCGCGTCGAGCAGGGAGGCGGGTTGCGCGCCGGGCTCGGCCGGGAGGAACTCGATGGTTTCGAAGGGCCGCTTCTTCGTGTAGCGCCGAAGGTACGATGCGTTCGGGAGCCGCAGTGAACCCGTGCCGTCGGAGCCGACCGTGATCTTGTCCTGATGCCCGGCCGCGTTGCCGGCGTCGTCCACCCAGAGGTCCACAATCTCGCGGCGCAGATCCTCACGCGGCCTGCCAGCTAGGGCCCTGAAGGCTTCGACGCCTGGCAAGGAGCCGCCCTCGCCGGCTTCGGCGAGCGCCCTGTTGGCGGCGATCGTCGCGCGCTCGGCGTCGAGGCGGAGCCTAAAGATCGCATAAGCCTTGGCCGCCATGTCGGGCATATCGCGCTCAACGGCCTCACGAAACACCGCCTGCGCCGCGCTGGCGGCTTCAACAATGGCCGCCAGCGCGGCCTTGTCCTTCGCCTCGACTGCAGCAGCGGTCTGCGCCGCGAAGCGCTCCACGAGCTTCTCAGCGCGATCCAGGCGGATCAGGGCGGCCCGGCGGTCGTCGTCCAGCTTCTTCAAGCCTTCGTCGGTGGCGCCGAGCAGCGCGCCCTCGTAGGCGGCATCCGCTTCCTCGACCCCGGTTTTTGCGGCGGCTAGCTCGACGGCGGCCGCTTCCCGGTCCTGGGCGAGCTGCGGGGCCGGTGCCGGGGCGTCCTGGCGGGCCCGGGTCAACAGGGCGCGGAATTGTGCGATGCGCGACATGGGTTTAGCTCTCCGATCGCGTGTTGACGCCGGCTTCGGCGTTCGTCTCGGCGGTGATGGCGTCCCAGGAAAAGGCAGACGCCTTGGTGGAGGGCTCGTCGCTGCCCTTTACGGCCCCGGCGGCCTCCCACTCGCGACGCTCGGTGGCGGCGCCGACGCCATACCCGGCCTCCCATGCGGCGGCCTCTCTCTCTGCCGGCGTCATGGCCCGGATAGGGGGATTGGTAGCCGTAACGGCCGCTCCAGACGCCTTGGCGACGGCCTCGGCCGTCAGGCCGATTGGATCGGCGAACGCGACGGGATGGCGCGGGGGTAAGGTGAGGTTCCAACTCATCGGTCGACTCTGGTTTTTGAGGGGGCGGCGTCGCGCGCTAGGCGATCGTGCAAGGCGTCGGCGACGAAGTCTGAGACGGGGACCCGGCGCACCTCGGCGGCGAGGCGCACCGCCTTGGCGAGGTTTGGGGCGACGCGGAGGTGAAGACGTCCCCGCCGCTCCTGTGCGGCGTCCTCGGCGGCTGTGGAGGTCGGGGGCGTCTTCATGAGGGGCATGATGCCCCGCCCGGTCATGGCCCGTCCCAAGGCAAAACCGGGCGGAACGGAGTATAACTACACGCGCGCGAGGGGGAGGGTTCGCGGCCCGCTCATCCAGGCCTGAAGGCCGGCTAGGTCGACGTACCAGCGCCCCCCTCGCTTGAAGCACCAGCCTGCCGCGATGCCGTGCCGTTGGAGTGTACCGTCACCGCAATTCGCGATGCGGGTAGCCTGCTTGATGGGCACGGTCTCCAGGCCCCGGGGCACGGGAGCTACAACATCATCATCCGCCGGGATGCGGGCCAACTGGTAGGCCATCTGGAGCATCTCGGCATCGCGGGCGGCCCGCTTCTTGGCGATGGCGCGAGCCTGCACCTCAAGGGCCTGGATTTCCGCCCTGGTGGCCCGGATACGGGCCTCCAGACCGGCTTGATCGTGGCGGGGGGCGGTCATCGGCCGACCCCCCGGGTGAGGTGGGCCGTGCGAAACGAAACTGCAATCGGGAATACCCCAGATTTGATCGAATTGAGGGCTGCGTCGGCACCGCGGCTACGTCGCACGCGTCCACGGTCCCTAAATCGACTGGCAGCCCCGTCACCGGCCGCGCCCTCTCGCCCGGCACCGAACACCGACCTGACCCGTCGAGCCGGTCCACGGCCAAGCCAGCGCACGCAATCGATAAGCGCGCAGGGGAGGCCGCGGCAGATTGGACGGAAGGGCGGCGCCGTGAAACGAAGGGTCGTCAGTTGCATTGGGCTCACGATGCCCGCTGATGACGATGCGACCTTCCTCTCCCAAATCGCCCAGGCGCTCGCTCGCGCGCCGGGCAGCACAGAGATGCAGGCCGACCTCAAGGCCCGCCTTCTGCGCTTCCTAGCCACCCCCGAGGATCGTCTGTCGTGTCCCGAGTTCCAGCCGACGGATGCACCGGCTGCGCGGGCCGAATACATGGTGGCCGAACCGTCTTGCGCGCTGCATTCAGGCGTAGAGATGGAACGGCTCCGAGAGGGGCAAGCCGGCAGCGAAGGCCAGGGCGGCGACACGGGTGCCGGATAGGGCAGGCCCGACCGCTGAAGCTCCCCCTCGCAGCCAGCAACATCACCGAGGGCATCGGTCGAAGGATATGGCGCCAGGATCACCCGCCGACGCGAGGGGCGACGCGCTCGCGTCCCCAACGGGGCGAGAGCGAGGGCGTCGACCCGCCTCGCCTGGGCGCAGGGGTGCGATGCCAGGTGCCTCATGTTGCTACCGACGCGACCCTGCTCTTTCCAGTCGTGACGCACGATTCCGAACGTGGCTGCGGCAGCGCCACCCGCGACCTCACCGGACGGTGGCGGGATCGGGTCGGCTGGGGCCGCCCGACCCACCAGAGCCACCGACGAGGCGGGAGATGGGAACCGCGAGGGTCTGAGGGAGGTAGCGGCGGCGACGTTCAGACTAGAAGCGCGCCGGACGGATCGGACGCCTGGGAGCGCCGACCGCCGGACGCTTGCCGCGCGGCTCTTTCCTAGAAAAATCCTGGTCTGTACATGGATAGGGCGCACTCCAGAGTGCGCACCCCCTGCGTACTCTGGAGTGCGCATTTAACGGGTCCGATTAATGCGCACTTGCTGTGCGCATTTATGTCCGTTTGCTGGGCTGAATTAATGCGCACTCTGGGATGCGCATTTCCCGGCGAAAGAGGGGAGGGCAGAAGCGTGCTCATACGGCCCCCCTCGCCATGCGCCAGACCCTCAGCCGATAGCGGTTTGCCTGTCCTGCCCCACGGCTGACCTGAACGTCGAGGTGGCCTTGCTCCTGAAGCTTGCCGAGTGCTTTCTGCACCCCACGCCGGCTAGCCTTCAGATCGGCAGCTAGCGTCTCGTGCGACGGATGGGCGTAACCCTTTCGACGATCAACGTGCTGGCTCACTTCGATTGCGACGCGCAGGGAGAGCAGCGGCAGGGCAGGGTCGCGAGCGACCTGGCGGAGCCACATGAACGCTTCACGCGCGGCCCCCTTCGCGTTGGGGTCGGCCGCGATTGCCCCTGGCTTTGGCTCACTGACTGCGTCGAGATGCGTGGGCTCAACATGGCTAGGAGAAGCCGTCGGGACCCGCGACGGCATCGCAATCACGCTCATGCTGCATGCCCCCCGCTGGAGGCTGTCGAGGGGCAGCCATCGCAACGCCAGACAGAGCGTGCGACTGCGGCTTCGAGCTGGGCAAGCTCGTGCTCAACCGAGGCAGCAGGCACGCCCATCTTGCGCAACTGCCCGGCGATCGGCTTGAAACGCCTTGCAATCAGCAGGGAGCGGCACCGCCGGCCGTGGCGCTGTCGCAGGTTCAGGAAGGCCTGCACGAGGTCAGCGATCAGGCGGGTGTCGCGGGAGGGGGGAAACGGCAGCACCAGGGCGCTGCCGGTCGCAGATGGTGACAGGGGATCGGCGCCGGGCGCGACGCGCTCAGGGCCACGGTTATGCCTCTCGCGGCAGTGCTTCTTCGATCGGAGAGGCTCGGCCGCAGGGACGCCGCTGAATAGCGGGAGATCGGTGAGGTCACGCATGGTGTCTCTCACGCCGCGACTTCGGACGTTGAGCCGCGGACTTGCGCCTCAATCCAGGCGTCGAGATCAGCGCCTCGGTAGAACACCTTGCCACCGATCTTGTAGTAGCGCGGTCCTTTACCTTTCACACGCCAGGCCCTCAGCGTTGAGGGCTTCGATCCGAGCTGATCTGCAGCATCTGCCTCACAATAGAAGCCGCGCTGTTCTAAGGCTGATGGTTTATTCATTTGCACCGCTCTCGGTTCGTATTACCGTCCGCGGTTCGACAATTTAATCAGATTTTCGCGAGGCGCCACACAAACAATTCGCTTACCCGTCGGCCTTTTTTTGCGCGCATAGGAAGACGGCGTCGAGCGCTGCATCCACGATGGGTTTGTTCCGTAGCCTCTCCACCTCTTCGACACGTGCCGCTGCAACCGCCCTAGTTAAAGCACGTCTGATGTCACGAGAATGGTCCAAGCCTGCTGATCGCGCACAGCTCGCCAGATCGACCAATAAATCGATGAATTTTGGTGAGGTGGAACCTTTTTTATCTTCTAATACCCATTGCTCCTGCCGACCAAAGTTGAATACTCGCCCTACAAATGCAGGCAGATCAGAGTCGACAGGACGCCCTCGCGTAGGATCGTCAGTCGACCGGAGTTCTTTGTCGAGCATCCAATCTGCGCCATCCACGTATTTTTGGACACTTTTGGCTAATTTCAATCGTTGTATTACATCGTTGTACATAATTTCATCGCCAAATATCTTGTCCGCTTCGGCCTCTAATCTTCCAATTTCTGCCAGTTGCATCAGCGCATCAGACAAATCGGTCGCAGCAACAAATACGCGACGGAAAAGAACAGTTTTTTGCTCCTCAGAGTTCTTTAGATTAAATACACGATTGATATAGCCTTCAATCTCTCCCTTGACCCAATTGGTTGGAACTCCGCCAACCCGCTCTATACACCGGCCAACGCCTTCCCACTGCGCATCAGTAAAATGGAAGGACATCAGTGGCCTCCCGACCGAAGCGGAACGATATTTGAAGTCTCAAGCGCCTTGCGAGCTGCCGCGAGCGCTAAAGCTCGCTTCTTCGAACTGGCCTCGGCTCCCTGCTTGACCGCATCCATTTGAAGCTGTGCGTAACGCATGGCCGTCGCCACAGATTTGTGGCCGCAGATGCGCATTTGGTGCGGAAGGGGGATCGTTGGATCAGAGTAAATTTGGGTGCAAAACCAGTGGCGCACTAGGTGGGTAGTCGCGTTCTCCCTCGCGGCGACGCCCGCGCTCGCCATTACCTTTTCGAAGGCACCCTCCAGCGTCTCGACCCGCATCGCCTTGAGGTTCCTCGAGGGGCACACAGCCGATGCGCCGGCAATCCGCGGCGCGGCTGCGAGCAGCTCGCGTGCTTCGTTCGTGAGGGGCTTCATGAGAGCACCGGTCTTCGTGTCCGGCCACGAAATGAGCCCTGCGTCAAAATCGACGTAGGCCCACTCCAGGCCTGTGATCTCGCCGACCCGGCACCCTGTAGCAAACAGAAGCCGGATGCCGAGGGCCTGGAACTCGGTGATCGCCCCCGAGTCCGTGAGGGCCTCGACCGCGTTCAGCAGCTTCGCCACCTCAATGTCAGAGAACAGCCGCTCCCGCCGGCGCGAGCCGAACTTGCGAACCCGGCAGGGGTTCGATCCCGGCTCGCGGAGGCCCCACTGCTCGGCAAGGCCCATGGCCGACGACAGCACCCGAACGATCTGATCCGCGTGGGTGCGGGTGGCGCGGCGCTTGTGGTGCAGTTCGGCGACCAACGCTGGGGTGAGCCCGCGCACCGGTACGTCGCCCAGCTCGGGTTTCAGCACCTTTTCAACGATGTGCTTGTAGCCGTAGGCGGTGCGCGCCTTGAGGCGCGTATCGACGTGTTCCATGACGAAGCGGTCGAGTAGGTCACGGATTTTTGGGGCCTTCCGCTTCTCAGCCTGGGCCACGTTCGCAGCAGCGAGGTCAGCAGCCGGGTCGGCGCCGAGCGTAGCGCCGGCCAGGATGCGTTCGGCTTCCTGCCGAGCCTGGTCGGGCGAGAGCTTGGTCGTAGCGCCGATCGTCTGGCGCCGGTAGGGCGCGCCTCGGCCGCGCCCGGCCCGGTAAGCCGCAATGTATGCTTTGGTGCCGGTCGGCCGGACTCGGACGCCGAAACCCGTCAGGTCGCGATCCCAGACCGTATACTCGGCCGTGCGCGGCTCGAGGCCGTCGACCATGCGTTTCGTGATCCGTTGCTCGGCCATGGCGCTCACCTTCCGCCACGCTGCCAGGGCTATTCGCAGGGCAGGGCGGGGTAGCACCTGGCCCTGTCTGGGGAAGCACCGGGGCAGCACGCGGCATCAACAATGAGCGACAACGATCGCCGCTCGTCGACAAGGTATGTCGCTAAGCCGCTACAAATCAAGCGCTTTATCACTCTGCATCCACATGGGGCAGCACCGATCGCAGGGCTTCTTGCAAGCTTTTAATCTGTAGGTCTTGGGTTCGAACCCCAACGCGCTCACCACACATTCGCCATGCGACGACTCATCCCGGACCGCCGGCCATCCGCGTCGAACGGGGTCGCCATTCGGCCATATCCCAACGACGACACGGGCATCCCTGCGTCGGCGTTCCCTCCGCTCACGGGCGGGTGCGTTCGCGCGGCCGCCCGGAGCGCCGATGGGTGGGCCGGAGCGGGCTTAGCCCGACCCGCCCTCAGCGGGCCACGGCTCCGACCATCGGCCCGAGCGGCCGGCTGAGATCGGAGCGGTTCATGGACGGCGCGTAGAGGCTCGATACGCTGCCGTCGAGGAACAGGGCGTTGCGGCAGCCGAGACCGTCCTTGAACAGGCGCGCGAAGGCCCCGAAGCTCACGGGGCGCTCGGAGATGGCGAACACCGCCGTGCGGCCGTCGTCGCGCACGCCGACGCCGTTGCGGATCTTCTGGCTCGGCCCGTCGCTGGAGATTTTCGGGTGGATGTGCCCGTCCACCACGAGCATCGGCCCCGATTGCGTGGCGAAATCGGGCTTCGGGTTCACCCGCAGATATCGTGGGGTGTCGAGGACGCCGGCGCGGTCGCCCTTCACGTAGAAGACGCCGTTGGGCTTCAGGTGGAAGTTGCCCGGGCCGTTGGCCGTGGACACGCCCTTCAGCTCGCGCCCCTCCTCGACGTAGAGGCCGACGGGCGCCTGGTCCTTGTCGTACATGCCGGCATTCATGGCGAAGCGTAAGGACGGGCCCTGCTTGTCGCCGAGGGTCGAGAGCGACGAATAGGGCTGCCCGTCGGTGCCGCGCCAGAACAGGCGCACCCTGTCGCGGCGCAGATCGACGGTGCAGACGGTGTAGCTCTCGCCCTCGGCCTGGACGGGCTTGCACGGGGCGGGGGCGGGCGCAGCGAGAGCCGGCGGGGCGAAGGCCAGGAACGCGATGAGCGCCTGAGCGACCCACCGCCGCGTCCTGACGGCGGCATCCTGAAACTCGAGACCGTACATCGCGAAAACCTTGCGGCAGAAGCCTTGCGGCGAAAACCTTGCGGCGGCGGGGAAGAGGGCCGGGACGCGCTTCCTCGCCCGAAAGCCGGCCGGTTTTCAAGTCGTCCGACGTCCGGCGGGCGAGGCGTAGGGCACGACTTCACGATTGCGGCAAAACGGATCGGTCGCTGAACCGTTGCGGGCGGCTCCGCGTTCCTGTGCCGTTGGGGACGCATCGGTATCTCTCGGAGAGTTTGAGATGAAACGAGTTGTTCTGGCCTCGGCGGCCATGATCGGGGCCCTCGCGATGATCCCGGCGACGGCGGAGGCCCGTGGCGGCTTCCACGGCGGTGGATTTCATGGCGGCGGTTTCGGCGGCGGCGGGTTCCGCGGCGGCTTCGGAGGCGGTGGCTTCCGGGGCGGATTCGGCGGCTATCGCGGTGTCGGCTTCGGTGGATACCGGGGCGGGTTCGGCGGCTATCGCGGCGGTTTCTACGGCAACCGGGGCGGCTTCTACGGTGGGCGCGGCTACGGGCGCGGCTACGGCTACGGTCTCGGCGGCCTCGGTCTCGGTGTGGGCCTCGGCCTCGCGGCGGGCGGCCTCTACGGCGGATACGGCCCGGGCTACGGCTACGGTTACGGCGGGTACGGCTACGCCCCGGTCGGGTACGATGTCGGCTACGGTGGCGGCTGCTACACGGTCCCGCGCGTCCGCTGGACGCCCTACGGCTACCGCCGGGTTCTGGTCGAGCGCTGCTACTGAGCGCGAAACCGGCTGAGGCGACAGGGAATCGCCATCGGGGACTGCCTTCGGGCAGTCCCTTTTTTCGTGTCAGCGCCGCATTTCGTCCCGCCGCATCGGCATGGCGTCGATGGTGGCGAACAGCGTCTCGGCGGGCAGCGGCGTGGCGGCATTTCGTTTCGCCCCACCGTCCTTGCCGATCAGCACCACCCGGAACGCCCCGTCGGGCAGGCCCAGGCGGGCGCGCAGGCTCCGGGCCCCGGCGCTGGCTCCCACCGCTTCCAACACCACGAGGTCGCGCTCGCGCACGCCCTCCGGCACCGCCGCGAGGAGCGCGCGCTGGCGCGCGAGAAGCGGGTCATCGGGACCGGGGGCCGAGATCACGACGATTCGGGCCTTCCAGCGATGGAGCGCGAGGGGATCTTCGGCGGCCGACGCCGGACTGCTCGCCAGCACCACACCCAACAGCAGCAGACCCCGAACCATCGCGCCTCTCCCGTTCCGTCTCCGTCAACGCGCCAGCGGTGGATTTGCCTTACCCGCGCGGGACCCCATCTGCGCTTGCTCGGACCAAGCCTCGGGAGACCGCCCATGAGCACTGCGACGACCAACCCGACCGCGAGCCCCGTCAACCGCCGCATCGTTCTGGCCGCCCGCCCGCACGGTGAGCCCAACGCGAGCCATTTCCGCCTGGAGGAAGGCCGGGTGCCGACGCCGCGCGCGGGCGAGATGCTGCTCGCCAACCGCATCCTCTCCCTCGATCCGTACATGCGCGGCCGCATGAGCGCCGCCAAATCCTACGCCGAGCCGGTCGCCATCGGGGACACCATGGTGGGCGCGACCGTGGCTGAAGTCGCCGCCTCGAACCATCCCGACTTCCGGGTCGGCGAGACCGTGGTCGGCTTCGGCGGCTGGCAGGACTTCTACACCTCCGACGGCAAGGGCCTGCGCAGGCTCGACCCCGCCGCAGCACCTGTGAGCACGGCGCTCGGCGTTCTCGGGATGCCGGGGATGACCGCCTATACGGGCCTTCTCAACATCGGTGCTCCGAAGCCCGGCGAGACCGTGGTGGTGGCTGCGGCCACCGGGCCCGTCGGCTCCCTCGTCGGACAGATCGCGAAACGCAAGGGGGCCCGCGCCGTCGGCATCGCCGGGGGCCCGGAGAAATGCGCCTATCTCCGCGACACCCTCGGGTTCGACGCGGCCATCGACCACCGCGCCGACGACTTTCCCGACGCCCTGGCGGCCGCCTGCCCGAACGGCATCGACGTGTATTTCGAGAATGTCGGCGGCGCGGTGTTCGACGCGGTGCTGCCGCTCCTGAATACCTTCGCGCGCATTCCCGTCTGCGGCCTCGTCTCGGGCTACAGCGCCACGGACCTGCCGCCCGGCCCCGATCGCATCCCGCTCCTCATGCGGGCGGTGCTGTCGAAGCGCCTCCACCTGCAGGGCTTCATCGTCTGGGATTTCGCCTCCCAGGAGCCCGAGTTCCTGCGCGAGGTCGGCGGCTGGCTCCAGGAAGGCAGCATCATCCACCGCGAAGACATCGTGGACGGCCTGGAGAATGCGCCGACCGCCTTCGCCGGGCTTCTCAAGGGCCGGAACTTCGGCAAGCTGCTGGTGCGGATCGCCTGAACAGACCGGCCCGCACCTTGCCGGCACAATTGAACAAAGGTAGAACATTCATAGGATGGAGAGGCTCCGTGAGTCTCGGGGACAACCCCGCGCCTGCCGATTGCCGGACGCGTCGGGACGGCCCATGACAGGCGGCGCCGACCTTGTCCGGCCCTTTGGGGCCGGGCTCGATTCGGCACGCGGTGAGATCGATCGAGAGGAGAGAGCGGCATGGCCGGCAGCGTGAACAAGGTGATTCTGGTGGGCAATCTCGGGCGCGATCCCGAGACGCGGCGCCTCGCCTCCGGCGATCCCGTGGTCAACCTGCGCATCGCCACATCGGAGTCCTGGAAGGACAAGATGTCGGGCGAACGCAAGGAGAAGACCGAGTGGCACGCGGTGGTGATCTACAACGAGAACCTCGCCCGCGTCGCGGAGCAGTACCTGCGCAAGGGTTCGAAGGTCTATATCGAGGGCCAGCTCCAGACCCGCAAATGGGCCGACCAGTCCGGCGTCGAGAAGTACACCACCGAGGTGGTGCTCCAGCGCTTCCGCGGTGAACTCACCCTGCTGGACGGCCGCTCGGGCGGCGGTGGCGGCGAGATGGGCGCCGACGAGGAGGGCGGCGGCCAGATCAGCCGCGGCGGCGATTACGGTGGCGGCGGCGGCGGCGGGGATTACGGCGGCGGTGGCCGGTCCTCCGGCGCCGGGCGCCCCTCGGGCGGTGGCGACCGGCGCCCGTCCCCGTCGAGCGGTGGCGGTGGTGGCTCTAAGCCGAATTACGACCTCGACGACGACATTCCGTTCTAGAATTGTCCGACGGGAGGGCGCGGCCCCGGACGGGGCCGCGCCCTTTTCGATTCCTGTGAGATTCAAGGGCGGCAAGCCGTTGCGGGTCCACGCCTTTCCCCGGCGGGATGCGGCGATCTGTGGCGGGCGGCACCGAGATCGTCTATAGGGGGCGCCAGGGAGCGGTGCAGCCCGGTTCGCCCGCGCGAACGGGTTCGATCGCCCATCCGTCATTTCCCGTCGCTTGGCCGTCGCACTCCGACGCCCCGTGCTCCGGACGCCCCATAGGCAGAGATCCAGAACCTTGGCAGAGAACGACATTCCCGGCGCCGGAGCGCCCCCCGCCTCCGACATCAAGCCGGTTTCCATCACCGACGAGATGCGCCGCTCCTATCTCGATTACGCCATGAGCGTGATCGTGAGCCGGGCCCTGCCCGATGCCCGCGACGGCCTCAAGCCCGTGCACCGGCGCATCCTGTACTCGGCCTACGAGAGCGGGCACCTGCCCGAGCGCAAATACGTCAAGTCGGCCCGCATCGTCGGCGACGTGATCGGTCTCTACCATCCGCACGGCGACCAATCGATCTACGACGCCCTCGTGCGCATGGCGCAAGATTTTTCGATGCGGCTCATGCTCATCGACGGCCAGGGCAATTTCGGCTCCGTCGATGGCGATCCGCCGGCGGCCATGCGCTACACCGAATCGCGCCTCGCCAAGCCCGCCAACGCGTTGCTCGCCGACATCGACAAGAACACCGTCGATTTCCAGCCGAACTACGACGAGTCGCGGGAAGAGCCGACCGTCCTCCCGGCCCGCTTCCCGAACCTGCTCGCCAACGGCGCCGGCGGCATCGCGGTCGGTATGGCCACCAACATCCCGCCGCACAACCTCGGCGAGCTCATCGACGCCTGCGTCGCCCTCATCGACGATCCGGGCCTCTCCATCGAGGGCCTGACCGAGATCGTCCCCGGGCCTGACTTCCCCACGGGCGGCTCGATCCTCGGCCGCGCCGGCACGCGCCAGGCCTACGCCACGGGGCGCGGCTCGATCATCATGCGGGCGAAATCCCACGTGGAGGAACTGCGCAAGGAGCGCGAGGCGCTGATCTTCACCGAGATCCCGTATCAGGTGAACAAGGCGACCCTCATGGAGAAGATCGCCGAGCTGGTGAAGGAGAAGCGCGTCGAGGGCATCTCCGACCTTCGCGACGAATCCGACCGCGACGGCATGCGCATCGTCGTCGAGATCAAGCGCGACGCCATGGCCGACGTGGTGCTGAACCAGCTCTACCGATTCACGCCCCTGCAATCGTCGTTCGGCTGCAACATGGTGGCGCTCAACGGCGGCCGCCCCGAACTCATGAACCTGAAGGACCTGCTCCAGGCCTTCGTGGATTTTCGCGAAGAGGTGGTGTCGAGGCGGACCAAGTTCCTCCTCAACAAGGCCCGCGAGCGCGCCCACGTCCTGTGCGGCCTCGCCATCGCGGTCGCCAACATCGACGAGGTGATCCGCCTCATCCGGACCTCGCCCGATCCGAACTCCGCCCGCGAGGCCCTCATGGGGCGCGACTGGCCGGCGAAGGACATCGCGCCCCTCATCGCCCTCGTCGACGATCCGCGCCACCGCATCAACGACGACGACAGCTACCGCCTCTCCGACGTGCAGGCCCGCGCCATCCTCGATCTGCGCCTGCAGCGCCTCACGGCGCTGGGCCGCGACGAGATCGGCGACGAACTGCAGAAGCTCGCCGACGAGATCGCCGACTACCTCGACATCCTGCGCTCGCGCCTGCGCATCATGGGCATCGTCAAGGACGAGCTCGCCGAGGTCCGCGAATCCTTCGCCACCCCGCGCCGCACGGTGATCCTCGACTGGGATTCCAACGTCGAGGACGAGGACCTGATCCAGCGCGAGGACATGGTGGTGACCGTGTCCCATGCCGGCTACGTCAAGCGCGTGCCGCTCTCGACCTACCGGGCCCAGCGCCGGGGCGGCAAGGGCCGCTCGGGCATGGCGACCCGCGACGAGGATTTCGTCACCCGCCTGTTCGTCGCCAACACCCACACGCCGATCCTGTTCTTCTCGAACCAGGGTCAGGTCTACAAGGAGAAGGTCTGGCGCCTGCCCATGGCCGCCCCGAACGCCCGCGGCAAGGCGCTCGTCAACATCCTCGCCATGGATGCGGGCACCGAGCGCATCACCACCATCATGCCGCTGCCCGAGGACGAGGCGTCGTGGGAGACCCTCGACGTGATGTTCGCGACCGCCAGCGGCGGCGTCCGTCGTAACAAGCTCTCCGACTTCGTGCAGGTGAACCGCGCCGGCAAGATCGCCATGAAGCTCGACGAGGGCGACCACATCGTCCACGTCGAGATCTGCCGAGCCGACCAGAACGTACTCCTCACCTCCAAGGACGGGCAGTGCATCCGCTTCCCCGTCGAGGATGTGCGCGTGTTCAAGGGCCGCGATTCCACCGGCGTGCGCGGCATCAGCCTCGCCAAGGACGACCGCGTCATCTCCATGACGATCCTCAACTCCTTCGAGGCCAGCCCCGAGGAGCGGGCCGGCTACCTCAAGATGCGCCGGGCCGTCATCGGTGACGGGGCGGAGGGCGAAGAGGCGAACGGCGAGGCTGACGAGGGCGTCGCCGAGGCCTCCGCCATCTCCCTGGAGCGCTACAACGAGATGGGTGCCGCCGAGCAGTTCGTCCTCACCCTGTCGGAGCGCGGCTTCGGCAAGCGCAGCTCGTCCTTCGAGTACCGCACCTCCGGGCGCGGCGGGAAAGGCATCACTGCCATGCGGGTCAACGCCCGCAACGGCACCCTGGTGGCGTCCTTCCCCGTCCAGCCCTCCGACCAGATCATGCTGGTCACCGATGCCGGCCAGCTCATCCGCGTGCCCGTGGACGACATCCGCATCGTCGGCCGCGCCTCGCAGGGGGTCACGGTGTTCAACACCGAGAAGACCGAGCGCGTCGTCTCCGTGGAGCACATCGAGGGCGAGGACGAGTCCGGCGACGGTGCCGGCGAGGTCACCGGCGAAGAGGCTGTCTGAGTCCGGTCCCGTCCCCGCGCGCGTCTTTCCGAGGAACGATCACGAAGACGCGAGCGGGTGGATTAAAAGTCTTTCTGAGTAGTGCTGGTATCTCCGAAAGGGTTGGCGACCTCTTGAGAAGACCTGTTGCAGTAAAGTCATAGCGGTCCGGGCGGCGCCGTAATACCCATGGGGCCAACGCAAGATTTGAAGTGCAAGGATACACCCCGTGCTGAAGACCCTCCTCCTGGCCGGTGCCGCCACCGCGCTCCTCGCCGGCGCCGCCTCCGCCGCCGATCTGCCGCGCCGCGCCGCGCCGCCGGTGTTCGTGCCGGTCCCGGTCTTCACCTGGACGGGATTCTACGCGGGCTTCAACGCCGGCTACGCCTTCAACGAGGGCGACATCGTCCGCACCACGGGCATCGGCGCCCTGCAGAACAACGTCAACGCCGGCCTGCGCCGCGGTGACGTCCGTCTCCAGCAGGAAGGCTTCACCGGCGGTGGTCAGGTCGGCTACAACTTCCAGTTCACCCCGGGCTCCGGCCTCGTCATCGGCGTCGAGGCCGATGCGCAGTACACCGACCTCCAGCGCACCCAGGTCGACAACATCTTCCTGCCGGTGTTCAACCCGAACCGTCTGACCAACACCTACCGCTCGGAGCTCGGCTTCCTCGGCACCGTGCGCGGCCGCATCGGCTACGCCTTCGACCGCGTCCTGGTGTACGGCACCGGCGGCTTCGCCTACGGCGACGTGTCCCAGAACATCAGCTTCACCACCGGCGTGCCCCAGACCTATGCCGGTTCGCGCTCGCAGATCGAGACCGGCTACGCCTACGGCGGCGGCATCGAGTACGCCCTGCCCACCGAGTCGTTCCTGAACTTCTTCCGCTCCAGCGCCGTCACCATCAAGGCCGAGTACCTGCGCTACGACCTCGGCGCCAAGAACCTCCTCGTCGCCTCCACGGGCGGCCCCGGAATCGGCTACAACTCGCGCTTCACCACCGAGGGCAGCCTGATCCGCGCCGGCGTGAACTACAAGTTCGGCTCCTACTAGGATCGTCTTGGCCTGGGATGGTCTTGGACTAGAATCGTCTTGGACATCCGCCCGGCCGGTCCGGGCGGATCGAGGCGGCTGCCCCCCGGGGCGGCCGCCTTTTTCGCGCGCTCGATTTCACGGGCTCGATCCGGCACCGACGGAGCCATCCATCCGGCCCCGGTTCCGTTCGGGGCAGAAATGCTCTACCTCGGGCCGCGATGATCCGCACCGCGCTCTACGCCGGCTCCTTCGACCCGGTCACCAACGGACACCTCGACGTGATTCGTCAGGCATGCCGGCTCGTACAGCACCTCGTCATCGCCATCGGGGTGCATCCGGGCAAGGCGCCGATGTTCACCGCCGAGGAACGCACCGACCTCCTGCGCGCCACGGGCACGCCGCTCGCCGAGGCCGAGGGCGCGAGCCTGGAGATCGTGGCGTTCGACGATCTCGCCGTGAGTGCCGCCCGGCGCCACGGCGCCACCCTGTTCATCCGCGGCCTGCGCGACGGCACCGATCTCGACTACGAGATGCAGCTCGCCGGGATGAACGGCGCCATGGCGCCCGAGGTCCAGACGGTGTTCCTGCCGGCCTCCACCGGGGTCCGGCCCATCACCGCGACCCTGGTCCGTCAGATCGCCGCCATGGGCGGAGACGTCTCGCCCTTCGTGCCGGCCCTGGTGGCCGAGCGCCTGTCCACCCGCTTCGGCCGCGCCTGAGCGCACCCGCTTTGCTAGAGAAAGACCGCCTGCCCATGATGTTCGGACTCAACCGCCGCCTCGCCCTTCTCAGCCTCGCCGCCGTCATCGGCGCGGCGCCCGCCGCCCGGGCGGCGGACGAGAACACCGTGTTCCTCGACACCAAGGATGGCCGCGTCACCATCGAGCTGCGCCCGGATCTGGCGCCGAAGCACGTCGCGCAGATCAAGACCCTGATCAAGCAGGGCTTCTACAACGGCCTCAAGTTCCACCGCGTCATGGACGGCTTCATGGCCCAGACCGGCGACCCGAAGGGCAACGGCACCGGCGGCTCCAACCTGCCCAACATCCCGGCCGAGTTCTCGCAGACGCCGTTCCGGCGCGGCACCCTCGGCATGGCCCGCTCGTCGGAGCCGAATTCGGCGAACTCGCAGTTCTTCATCTGCCTCGGCGACGCACCGTTCCTCAACGGCCAGTACACGGTCATCGGGCTCGTCTCGTCGGGCATGGAGGCCGTGGACAAGATCAAGAAGGCCGCCCCCGGCGCGCCCGGCGGTGCCGTGCAGGACCCCGACAAGATCCTGAAGCTGCAGATGGCTCAGGGAGCGAAGTAACCCGGGGTCGACGGGGCCATGGCGGGCGTCGGTCGCGTCCGGGCGGTCTCCGCCATCGTGCTCGCGCTGCCGCTCGGGCCCGTCGGCGCGGAATCGGCCCCGTCGACGGGGCCGCTCGCCCTGCCGGAAACCCTGCGCGGGACCGTACAGGTTCCCGCGCCGGACACGCCACGGACCGGGATGGCGCGGGCGCCGGACAAGTCCGTGAACGCCCCGCCCATCGACACCCTCAAGGACCTCTATCCGGCGCTCGCCGCGTGCTGGGTGGTGCCGGAAGGCCTCGCCCGCTTCGAGCGCACGGAGATCACCGCCCGGTTCGCCCTTCGCCGGGACGGATCGGTCATCGGAACCCCGCGCGTCACCTTCGCGACGGAAGGGGGCGACGGGCGGGCGCGAGCCCTGCTGGCGGAGGCCGCCGTTTCGGCGATCCGGCGCTGCACGCCCGCGCGGGTCACGGCCGCCCTCGGGGCGGCCATCGCGGGGCGCCCCATCGCGCTCCGCTTCATCCATCACGGACCCAGAGGACAAGGAATCTAGACCCATGGCAGACACCGAGACCCTCACCCTCGAGACCACCAAGGGCCGCGTCGTGATCGGGCTTCGCCCGGACCTCGCCCCCAACCACGTCGAGCGCCTCAAGACCCTGGCGGCGCAGGGCTTCTACGACGGCGTGCCGTTCCACCGCGTCATCGACGGTTTCATGGCCCAGACCGGCGACCCCACGGGCACGGGCTCCGGCGGCTCGGACCTGCCCGACCTCAACGCGGAATTCAACGCCGAGCCGCACGTGCGCGGCACCTGCTCCATGGCCCGCACCAACTTCCCGCACTCGGCCAATTCGCAGTTCTTCATCTGCTTCGGCGACGCCCGCTTCCTCGACAAGCAGTACACCGTCTGGGGCAAGGTGACGGAGGGCATGGACATCGTCGACACCCTCAACAAGGGCGAGCCGCCGCGCTCCCCCGACAAGATCGTCAAGGCGACCGTCTCGGCCGCCTGAACGGCGCACGATCTTTGATCGGGAAGGGTCCGCGCGTCCGGCGTGTGGGCCCTTCCGCCGTTTCGGGCGCGCGCGCGTGTCGGCAGCGAGTTGACCCATGAATCCCGCCACGCTTCCCCCGCGCGATCTGCTGCTGGCGCTCGCCGTGGTGGCGGTGTGGGGTACGAACTTCGTGGTCATCCGCATCGGCCTCGACCACCTGCCACCGCTGCTGTTCGCCGGCCTGCGCTTCGTCCTCGCCGCCCTGCCGGGCGTGTTCCTGCTGCCCCGGCCTGCCGCCTCATGGTGGAATCTCGCCGCCTACGGCCTCCTCATCGGCGCCGGCCAGTTCGGCCTGCTCTTCGTCGCCCTGCGCGGCGAGATCGCACCGGGCCTCGCCTCCCTGGTGGTGCAGGTGCAGGTGTTCTTCACCATCGGCCTGTCCATGTGGCTGACGAGCGAACGGGTCCGCGCCTATCAGGGGGCGGCGCTGCTGCTCGCGGTCGCCGGCCTCCTGGTGATCGCCGTCCATACGGATGCGGCGACCACACCGCTCGGACTCGGCCTCGTGCTCCTGGCCGGCCTGAGCTGGGCCGGCGGCAACATGGTGGCGCGGGCGAGCGGCGTGCGCAGCATGCTCGCCTACGTGATCTGGGGCAGCCTGTTCTCGGCGCCGCCGCTGCTCGCCCTGTCCCTCGCCCTGGAAGGCTGGGACGCCATGCGCGAGGGGGTGATGCGGGCCGATGCCGCCACCTGGGGCGCCGTCGCGTGGCAGGCGGTGGGCAACGCCCTGTTCGGCTACGCCGCCTGGGGCTGGCTCCTGGCGCGCCACCCCGCCGCCCTCGTCACGCCCATGGCGCTGCTGGTCCCGGTCTTCGGCATGGGCGCCTCCGCCCTCTGGCTCGGCGAACCCCTGCCGCCCTGGAAGATCGGCGCGGCGGCCCTCGTCATGGCGGGACTCGCCCTGGGCGTCCTCTATCCGCGCTGGCGTCGCGTGTGAGACGGCCTCCGCCATCCCGACGGGATCAATCGGGTCTGGTGTGAGGGGAGGGTGGGTCCGAAAGGCGAGCCTCGGCCTCCGCCAGATCCTCCGGCGTGTTGATGTTCCAGAACGGGTCGAGGGGCTCGGCCGGCCATTCCACCGGGACCGCCCCTTGCGCGCGCAGGAAGGCGCCGACCCGCCGCTCCAGGCGGATCACGAGGGCATCATGGAGCGCAGGGCGCAGAGCGACGGGCCACAGGGCCACGGTGAAGTGCTCGCGCCCGTTCGAGGCCGCCATCGCCACGGGGCCGTCCGCCCGCGCCAGGCGGGCAACGAGGTCGGCGGGCAGGAACGGCGCATCGCCGGTGACGCTCGCCACGTACTTCACCCCCGGATGCAGGCGGGCAGCGTAGTCGAGGGCGGCGAGGATGCCCGCGAGGGGGCCGGGATTCCCCGGTACGCCGTCGGGCACGACCGGGCCGGGGAACCCCGAAAACCGGGCCGGGTCGCCGTTGGCGTTGAGGATCAGCCCGGCATCGCATTGGGGCGCGAATCGCGCCACCACGTGGTCGAGGAGCGGGCGGCCGGCGAGGCGCCGCAGGGCCTTGTCGCCGCCGCCCATGCGCCGCGACAGGCCGCCGGCCAGGACGACGCCGAGGACCGGCATCTACTCGATGACGATGCGCGGCGCCGCCCGGGGCGCCGACGCACCGTTGAGGTTCGCCCAGAGCTTGGCGGCGATGTCGCGATAGACCTTGGCGTGCGGCCCGTCGGGATCGACGGCCACCACCGGGCGCCCGGCATCCGAGCTCTCGCGGATGGTCATGTTCAGGGGCACCTCGCCGAGGAACGGCACCGCGAGGCGCGCCGCCTCGTCGCGGGCGCCGCCATGGCCGAAGATGTGCGAAGCGTGGCCGCAATTCGGGCAGACGAACGTCGCCATGTTCTCGATGACGCCGAGGATCGGCACCGAGACCTTGCGGAACATGGTCACGCCGCGCCGGGCGTCGATGAGGGCGAGATCCTGCGGCGTCGAGACGATGACGGCGCCGGACAGGGGGGTGGCCTGCGCCATGGTGAGCTGGGCGTCGCCGGTGCCGGGGGGCATGTCGACCACGAGGATGTCGAGGTCGCCCCACGCCACCTCGCGCAGCATCTGGGTGATGGCCGACTGAACCATGGGGCCGCGCCAGATCATCGCCGTCTCGGGTTCGATGAGGAAGCCGATGGACATGACCTTGATGCCGTAGCCCTCCATGGGCGCCAGCAGACGTTCCTCGATGACCTTGGGCTTGCCGGACAAACCGAAGAGCTTCGGCACGGACGGGCCGTAGATGTCGGCGTCGAGCAATCCGACCTTCAGTCCCTGCGCCGAGAGCGCCAGGGCGAGGTTGCAGGCGGTGGTGGATTTACCGACGCCGCCCTTGCCCGACGCCACGGCGACGATGTGGCGGACCCCCGGCAGGGCCGGCCCGGTGCGCGGCGGCGGCGGGGCCGGCGGCCGGCCGGGGGCGGGCGGCTGCGGCGGGGTCTGGCCCTGGGCGGGGTGGTTGGGACCGCGCTCCGAGGTCAGGCTCGCGAACACGCCCGAGACCCCGGGGGTGGCGAGGATCGCGCCCTCGGCGCGGCGGCGGATCGGTTCGAAGCGCTCGGCCTCGCTCGGATCGATGAGGATCGAGAACATCACCCGGCCGGTCGGATCGACGACCACCTGCGACAGGCGGCCGGACGCGGGCAGTGTGGTGCCACCGGCATCGACGGTGACGGCCGACAGGATCTTGAGGACATCGTCGCGGGTGATCGCCAACAGTCGGGCTCCTTGGCGCAACGGACGGGCTAGCCCGGGCCGGACGCGAAATCGGTGGCGCCATCCGCCCCGGTCGGGACTCTCGCGCGCATGTCGACTTAGGGGACAGCATGGGCGCGCAGCCAGCGCAACCCCGCACCGCGCGGCCCATCATCGCGAGCCCCGGAATCGTCCGGCCCGGAATCCCGAAACCCAGCATCGCGTCACCCGAAACCAAAGCGAAGCTCGCCCGTTGAGCCTTCGAACCGGTCGCGGGCGCCCGTCGAGGGCGCCGCGTCCGGATGCGTCGAGACCGAGTCGGAGATTCCAACCCCATGCATCAGGGCAACCACCGCGATCACGAGGGCGCCAAGAAGCTCTTCGCCCTCATCAAGGACATCAAGGTCGCGATGATGACCACCGCGGACCCCGATGGGAAGCTCTACAGCCGCCCGATGTGGTGCCAGGACGCGGACGAGAACGGCGACCTGTGGTTCTTCACCAAGCTGCACTCGCCGAAGACCGCCGAGATCAGCAAGGACAACCAGATAAACCTCGCCTATTCCGACCCGTCGAGCCAGACCTACGTCTCCATTGCCGGCAAGGCCGAGATCGTCACAGATCAGGCCGTCATCGACGATAAGTGGACCGAGAGCCTGAAGACCTGGTTTCCCAACGGGAAGGACGACCCGGAAGTGGCGCTGCTCCGCATCCATCCGGAGAAGGGCGAGTACTGGGACAGCCCCAACGCCACGGCCCTGCACATCTACGGCTACGTGAAGGCCGCCCTCACGGGCGAGTCGCCGAAGACCGAGACCAAGAAGGTCGATCTCGCCTGATTGCTACCGATCGGGACGAGGGAGGAGGGCGGTCACCCGGACGGGTGGCCGCCCTTCGACGTTCCGCGATCGCAGGTCCGATTGACTCGTGACCGACGCCTATGCGCCTCTCGCAGGCGAGCGGGCGCCCGGGTCCCGCGCCGGACGGTGCCCGACCATGCTCGATCTCGCGACGCGGGTGTACAACCACAACTTCCAGATCGACCCCATCGTCCGGTCGCTCCTCGACACCGATTTCTACAAGCTCCTGATGGCGCAGACGATCTTTCGCCGCCGTCGCGACGCCCGTGTCACCTTCGGCATCCAGAACCGCTCCAGGAGCGTGCGGCTCGCCGAGTTCGTCGATGCCGGCGAACTGCGCGAGCAGCTCGACCATGCCCGCACCCTCACCCTGAGCCGGGGCGAGTCGACCTGGCTGCGCGGCAATACCTTCTACGGCCAGCGCCAGATGTTCGCGCCCGACTTCATGGACTGGCTCGAAGCCTTCCGCCTGCCCGAATACGAGCTCGAGGCGCGGGACGGGCAGTACGTGCTCACCTTCCACGGACCCTGGATCGAGACGACGATGTGGGAGGTGCCGGCCCTCTCCATCCTCAACGAGCTGCGGGCGCGCGGCGTCGTGCGCCATATGGGCAAGCTCGAGCTCCAGGTGCTCTACGCCCGCGCCATGACCCGGGTGTGGGAGAAGATCGAACGCCTTCGCGCCCTGCCCGATCTCTCCATCGCGGATTTCGGCACGCGCCGGCGCCACGGCTTCCTGTGGCAGGACTGGTGCGTCGAGGCGATGCGCGCGGGCCTCGGCGACCGGTTCCTCGGGACCTCGAACTGCCTCATCGCGCTGCGCCGCGAGGTCGAGGCGGTGGGCACCAATGCCCACGAGCTGCCCATGGTGTATTCGGCGCTGGCCGACGGGGACGCGGCCCTGGCGCGGGCTCCCTACGACGTGCTCGCGGACTGGCAGCAGGACTACGCCGGCAACCTCCTCGTCATGCTGCCCGACACCTACGGCACGAGCGGCTTTCTCGCGCACGCCCCCGACTGGATGAACGCCTGGACCGGCATCCGCATCGATTCGAAGGAGCCCATCGCGGGCGGCGAGGAGGCGATCGCGTGGTGGCGCTTGCGGGGCTGCGATCCCCGCGAGAAACTGGCGATCTTCTCGGACGGGCTCGACGTCGACACCATCGAGGCCATCCACGCGCATTTCCACGGGCGCATGCGCATCGGCTACGGCTGGGGCACCCTGCTCACCAACGACTTTCGCGGCTTGGTGCCGGACGGGCGCCTCGATCCCATCTCCATCGTCTGCAAGGTCATCGCGGCGGACGGACGGCCCACGGTGAAGATCTCCGACAACCCGTCGAAGGCCATCGGACCGGAGGATCAGATCGCGCGCTATCGCCGGGTGTTCGGCGTCGAGGACGCGCCGGCGCTGCCGGTCGTCGTGTGAGGTGCGCTCAGGCGTCGGCACCCTGGACGATGACCCCGTACCATCCGAGTCCCGCATAGGTCTCGTAGCCGGGGGTCCGGTGAAAGGCGGTGACGGCGCCCGACTGCGGATCGCGATCCGCGCCGCTCGTCCGCCCGGCCGGCTGAAAGCGCAGGGTCTCCTCGAGGACGCCCCGTCCATCGGACGCGGCCAGCACGCGGTGACGGGCATCGACGAGGACCACGCGGGTCCGGTCCCGATCCTCCGGCGACACCCGGACACCCTCGACGATGGCGCGGGCCTGCGCCTCCCAGTCGAAATGGATCGCCAGCACGCCGACGGGCCCGGCCCGGCTGCTGCCGCCCGCGCGGACGCTGGCGCAGTAGGTCGCGACCTGGGCGTTCCCGAGCCGGCCCTGCCGCGCGACGTCGGCGGCGATGTAGGAATCGCCGTCGAGCAGGTCGGCGGCGCGGCGGAACCAAGGCTCGGCCGAGACGTCCCGGCCGATCACCTCGCGGAACCGCTCCGGGCGGCCATGCGCCAGGACGATGCCGCCGGGCGAGCACAGCCACAGGTCGAGATAGACCGTGTAGGCGTCGAGGATCACCCCGAGACGCGCGGCCGCGTGGGCCACCCGGTCGGGCGTCGGAGCGGTGGCGCAATCCACGAGGGCCGCGTCGGTCGCCCACCAGCGCACGTCGCAGGTCCGCTCGTAGAGGTTGCGGTCGATGAGTTCGACGGCGTTGAGGGCGAGGTCGATGAGCCGGTCGTCGCGGGTGTGGCTCGACAGATCCTCGACCTGGGCCTGAAGCCCGGCGATCCGGTCGGACAGCTCGGCCTCCAGCGCCTTGGCGATCCCCTCGACCTCTCCGCCGATGGCGCGCACCTCCTGGGCGACCACGGCGAAGCCGCGTCCCATCTCACCGGCACGCGCCGCCTCGATGAGGGCGTTCAGGGCCAGGATCTTGACCTGCCCGGTGATGCCCTGGATGCGGCGGCTCTTCTCCGACGAGATGCGCTTCAGCTCGGCGATCTCCGCCGCGACGCCCCGGAGGCCGGTCCCGGGAGCGCTCGACGGCCCTGGCGAAGCCACGCCCCCCTGCTTGAGGCTCAAACCCGACATCCGTCCCTCGTTCGTCTTTACAACCCGAGATAGGAATGATCGATAGCAGCTAATGCCTTATTAAATTTCGCACTATCAGACCGTTGTATTGTATGTCTGACCAGAGCACGCCGCCCGGCACTGGACTTGTCGAGTGTTGATTTGGGTCGACGATTTTTCCAAAGGATGATCTCGGTCAGATCTCATCGGCCTACGCGGCGGGCCGGCACCCGTTTGCGATGGTTCCGTAAATGTACGGCGTCAGTCGTCAACGGTGCAGTCTGGACGGTGCTGGACAACAGCCCGATGAACCCGATGGATAGGCTGCCCCGGATCGCCGGACGCATCCGATCGGCAGCGCAGGCGGCCCGTTCCCCTTGGCGAGAACGCCGCATCGATGGGGCGATCGACGGCGCCTTGTGCCGGCGCACGTCACGCGACAAGGACAGGGGCGTGCGAGAACCCGCGGGGAAGCCAGGGATGCGGATCGATCTCAACGCCGATCTCGGCGAGGGCTACGGCCCCTACAGGATGGGCGACGACGCCGCCCTCCTCGACATCGTCACGTCGGCCAACGTCGCCTGCGGCTTCCATGCGGGCGATCCGGGCCTCATGGTCGCGACCGCCCGGGCGGCGAGGGCGCGCGGCGTGTCGCTCGGCGCCCATCCGGGCTTCGACGACCGACGCGGATTCGGCCGCCGTGTGATCCGCGCCACGCCCGGCGAGATCGAGGCCGATGTCGCCTATCAGATCGGGGCGCTCCAGGCCTGCGCGGCGTTGGCCGGCCACCGCGTCACCCACGTGAAGGCCCACGGGGCGTTGGCCAACCTCTCGAACGCCGAGGACGACGTGGCGCGGGCCATCGCCCGGGCCGTGCGCGCCGTCGATGACACCCTCGCCGTTCTCGTGATGCCGGGCCTCGCCGCCGAGCGGGCGGCTCGGGCGGAGGGCCTCCGGGTGGTGCGCGAGATCTATGCCGACCGCGCCTACGCGGAGGATGGGCAGCTCGCGCCGCGCGGCGAGCCGGGCGCCGTGATCACCGATGCCGGAACCGTCGCCGAGCGGACCCGCCGCATGGTGGAGGAGGGCGCCCTCGTCACACGTTCGGGTCGCCGCATCCCGGTCGCCATCGACACGATCTGCGTCCACGGCGACGATCCGCACGCGGTGGCGACCGCCCAGGCGGTGCGCCGGACCCTGGAGGAGGCCGGGTTCACCCTGGCGCCGTTCGCCGGATGAGAGCGGCTCCGAAGGGACGCCTTGTCCGCCGGAGCGAGCCCTGAACCGGCCCGCTTCACGCAACGCAAGGGGCGCGCGTGCCGCCGTCGGGGGTCATCCGATCACGCCGCCGCGAGGAGGAGGGTCCGCGCGAGGGATCGTTTTGCAGCACCGCACCGTTCCCCCGGCGCGGCGCCCCATCCGAGGGCGGCCGGCTTAGGCGTCGAGACGGAACCGGCATGGCGACGAGACCCACAACGAAACCCTCGCTGATTCCCCCGCGCCCGACCCGGATCGCCGCCGCCGAGACGCCGGCACCGACCATGACCTCGCCGCTCATCGTCGCGGCCCTCATCGTCACCGGCCTCTATCTCGGCCGCGACGTGCTCATCCCCATCGCCATCGCGATCCTGCTGTCCTTCGTCCTCGGCCCCCTGGTGAACTGGCTCAGGCGCTGGCATTTCGGTCGCTTCCTGTCCGTCGCCACCGCCGTGCTGATGACCCTGAGCGTGGTCGGGGCGCTCGGCACCCTCATCGGGGTGCAGCTCGCCGACATCGCCGGCGACGTCCCACGCTACCGCAGCACCATCGAGCGCAAGGTCGAGGGCCTCAAGGACACGCCCGCCGGGCACATGGCCGACTACGTCGCCGGCATCGGCCGGACCATGCACCCGGACGGTCCGAAGCCCGAGCCCAAACCCGAACCCAAACCGGATGCCGCCCCCGCGGCGGCGCCACCCGAGAAGGCGATCCTCGTCGAGGTGAAGGACCGCGCGCCCGACGCCCTCACCATGGCCGGGACCCTGCTCTCGCCGATCCTGCATCCGCTCGCCACCATCGGCATCGTGTTCGTGGTGCTGCTGTTCCTGCTGATGCAGCGCGAGGATCTGCGCGATCGCATGATCCGCCTCGCCGGATCGAGCGACCTGCACCGGACTACGGTCGCCATGGACGATGCGGCCAAGCGCTTGAGCCGCTACTTCCTCGTTCAGCTCGCCCTCAACGCTTCGTTCGGCCTCGTCGTCGGCATCGGCCTCTACCTCATCGGCGTGCCGAGCCCGGTCCTGTGGGGCATCTTCTCGGCCCTCATGCGGTTCGTGCCGTACATCGGCGCCTTCGTGTCGGCGCTGTTTCCCCTGGCGCTGGCGGCGGCCGTCGATCCCGGCTGGTCCATGGTCGTCGAGACCCTGATCCTGTTCCTCATCCTCGAGCCCATCGTCGGGCATTTCATCGAGCCGATGCTCTACGGCCACTCCACCGGCATGTCGCCCTTCGCCGTCCTCGTCTCGGCCCTGTTCTGGACCTGGCTGTGGGGACCCGTCGGGCTGCTGCTCTCGACGCCGCTCACCGTCTGCCTCGTGGTCCTGGGGCGCCACGTCGACAAGCTCGAATTCCTCGACGTGCTGTTCGGCGACCGGCCGGCCCTGACGCCCGTGGAGAACTTCTATCAGCGCATCCTCGCGGGTGATTCCGACGAGGTGCAGGAGCACGCCGAACTCATCCTCAAGACCTGTCCGCTGGCGACCTACTACGACGAGGTGGTGATCAAGGGCCTCGAACTCGCCGCCCGCGATGCGGCGCGCGGCGTGCTCACGCACGAGCAGAAGGCGGATATCCGACAGAGCCTCGCCGGCCTCGTCGAGGATTTGGCCGACCGCGACGACGAATCGGCCGAGGACACGCCGGACGCACGGGCCGCGAACGAGGTTTGGCGCGCGGAGGGCACGGTCCTTTGCGTCTCCGGGCGCAGCTTCGTGGACGAGTCCGCCTGCGCCATCCTGGCTCAGCTCCTGCGCAATCGCGGGATCGGCGTGCGCGTCGTGCCGTTCTCGGAGGTGGCGCGGGCGCGGATCGACACCTTCGACCCCGGTCCGGCGCGCCTCGTCTGCATCGTCTCCACCGCCATCAGCGGGGAGCCGACCCACCTCCGGCGCCTGGCCGAGCGGCTGAAGCGCAAGCTGCCCCAGGCGTACACCGTCGTCGGCCTGTGGCAGGCCGACGAGAGCAGCCTCGACGAGGCCGCCCAGCGCCGGGCGATTCCAGCGGACATCCACGTCACGTCCCTGCGCGGCGCCGTCGAGGCCATCGTGGCCGCCGCCGACCCGGTCGCGCCCGATCCCGTGGATGCGGACCGGCCGGCACCGCACCCCGTCGGCACGCCCATCCCCGCCTGAACGCGGCCGCTCGTCCGCCGGGGCTTGACGGCGGGCCGCCGCGTCCGTTTCGTTGCCGCCCCGGACCCGGAGAGGAAATCCCGATGAGCGTCGTCGATCTCGCGCGGTTCATGGACGACCTCGCCACCGAATCGGGTCAGGCGATCCTGCCGTTCTTCCGGGCCGCCTTCGGCCTGGACGACAAGGGCCACGGCAGCGGCACCTTCGATCCCGTCACGGAAGCCGATCGGGCGGCGGAGGTAATCCTCCGCGGCCTGATCCGCCGCACCTTCCCGACCCACGGCATCCTCGGCGAGGAATTCGGTTCGGAGAATCTCGAGGCCGAATGCGTGTGGGTGCTCGATCCCATCGACGGCACCCGCGCGTTCATCGCCGGCCTGCCGACCTGGGGCACCCTCATCGGCCTCACCCGGAACGGTGCGCCCGTGCGTGGCCTGATGCACCAGCCCTATCTCGGCGAACGCTTCTGGGGCGACGGCGCCACGGCGCGGATGCGCTCGGCCAGGGGCGAGCGGGTTCTGCGCACCCGGCGCGGGACGAGCCTGAAGCACGCCCTCCTGGCCACCACCGATCCGCGCCTGTTCGCCGAGGGACCGGAACGCGACGGCTTCGCCGCCATCGAGGCCGCCGTGCGGATGTCGCGCTACGGCACCGATTGCTATGCCTATTGCATGCTGGCCGCCGGACAGATCGACCTCGTGGTCGAGGCCGGGCTCAAGCCCTACGACATCGTCGCCCTCATCCCCATCGTCGAGGGTGCGGGCGGCGTCATCACCGCCTGGGACGGGGGTTCGGCCGCTCCGGGCGGGCGCATCGTGGCGGCGGGCGACCGGGCGCTCCACGCGGAGGCGTTGCGGCTCCTCAACCCCTAGATCCGGTCGGCGGAGGTCAGGCTTTGGCGTAAGTCTCGGTCGGGATCGCCTCGGCGACGTTGCCGGGCACGAAGGCGTCGAAGGCCGCCCAGAAATCCTCGCGGATGGCATCGCCCTCCGACAGGATCTCGTGGCGGGCACCGGGCAGCACGAGGATGTGCGCGCCGCGCACGAGGCGCGCGAACCGTTCCGTCGCCCGCGTCTCGCAGACGGGGTCGGCGCCGGCCGCGACGATGAGGCTCGGAATGGCGATGGTGGCGGCCACCCGCCTGTCGCGCAGGCGCGCCATGGCGCGGAACGCCCCGGCGAGCCACGCGATGGTGGGGTCCCCAACCGCACCCGCCCCGACGGCGCGCGCGGCCTCGGCGTTGCGCGCGTAGCGCATCGGGTCCGTCGACAGCCGGTTTCCCGCGAACGGCTTGGTGGCGATGGAGGTCGGCTTGCCGAACGGAATGTACCGGCGGCCGAGCCCGAGGCGGTGAAGGAAGCGGGCCAGAACCGAGGCCCCGGCCGGCCAGCGCACCATGCGGATGGCGAGCATCGGCGCCACGGTCACGATCCGGCTGAACGGCAGCCAGCCGTCGCAGGCCCCGGTGAAGGCCACGGCGCCCCCCATGGAATGGGCGAGGCCCACGTGCGGATGCGGCATCAGGGGGCGCAGGACCGCATCCTCGACGGCCTTGAGGTCGCGGCGGTAATCGTCGAACCAGGCGACGTGGCCCTTGTGCGCGTCGGCGACCTGGCGCTGCGATTCGCCCTGACCGCGCCAATCGAACGCAACGACGGCGAAGCCGCGCCCGCGCAGGTCACTGACCGTCTCGTAGTACTTCTCGATGAACTCGGCCCGGCCCTGAAGCAGGCAGACGGTGCCCTTCACGAGGCGGGTGGTGGGGCGCCAATGCGCGACCCTGAGTTCGATGCCGTCGTCGGTGCGGACCGCCTTGAGGGCGCCCCCGGGCGGGACCGGGTTGTCGGGTGTGGAGCCCAGCGTCAGCATCGACCGATCCTCGTGCGGCAGGGATGTCCCCGCCCTGGCGTCTGTTCTGCCATGCCATCCCTTCCGGCGTGTCACCGTGTCGGAAAAATCCGAAAAAACGCGCGCGATCGCGCGATCCAGGCTCTTGCGAGCACAAACGTCACCGCCAATATCATGGGAGCACCGGCCGTAACGGCGGTGCGACCGGTCCGGCCCTCGGGCGGACCCGATCTAAGCATGTTGCTTCTTATGGAGAATATGTCATGCGTCAGTTCGATCTTGCTCCCCTCTATCGCTCCACCGTCGGATTCGACCGCCTGTTCTCGGCCCTCGACCAGTACGTCGCCGCCGATCAGGCCCCGACCTATCCCCCCTACAACATCGAGCGCACCGGCGAGAACGCCTACCGGATCACGGTGGCGGTCGCGGGCTTCACGGACTCCGATCTGTCCATCGAGGTCAAGGAGAACGCGCTCACGCTGAAGGGCGAGCGCGCGACCGATCCGGACAAGCCGGTGACGTTCCTGCATCAGGGCATCGCCGCGCGCGCCTTCGAGCGCCGCTTCCAGCTCGCCGACTACGTCCAGGTGACGGGCGCGGTGCTGGAGAACGGCCTCCTCCACATCGATCTCGTCCGCGAGATTCCGGAGGCAAAGAAGCCGCGTCAGATCCAGATCGCCACCGGGCGCGCCTCGGCTGCGCCGACCATCGAGGGCACGGTGCAGCAGGCGGCGTAAGCGACGCTTCGTTCCCGGCCTTGAGGGCGCCCCGGCCGAAAGGCCGGGGCGTTTTCGTGTCCGAACCCTCAGGATTCGTCGTCGAATCGGTCGCCGCGTCCCGGCTCCTTGCAGCGATAGCCGACGAAGCAGCGCGGCGTGTCGCCCGCCGGCACGAAGGCCGGGATGGTGATCTCGGTGATCTCGCAGAAACTGCGGTCGCGCACGAAGCGGTCGTAGGTCGCCCCGCCCGTGCCGAGAACCACGCCGCCCTGACTTCCGACGATGCCCTGGGCACGTGCGCAGCTCATGGCGGTGGTCGAAAGCCGCTGGGCGTAAGCCGGGCCGACCGCGCCGATGCAGATCAGCGCGAGGAGGAAACGCGTCATGGGATCGATCCCCTGCGCCGCGCGGCGAATCCATGCGGCCGGCGGGAAAACGCCGCACGCCGCCCGTCGATCCTGCGGCGCGTGACCGCGTCGGCGGGGACAGTCGGTGGGGACATCGGCCTCGCTGCGAAGGCTGGGACGAGGCCCTAGAGGTCGCCGAAGATGAGCTGGCCCTGGGGGCTCGGGCGCCGTGCCGGAGCGCCGGTCCGCGGCGCGGGCTTCGCCCGCTTGACCGGCGGCCGCTTGGCCACGGGCTCGGCCCGGAGGCGCGCCTTGGCCCGGTCGCGGGCGATGGCCTCCGGGGCATGGGGATCGTCGTCGAGCCACTTGCCGTGCTTGATCACCTCGTTGACCCGGCCCTGGTTAACCCCGACCTTGAAGGCGATCTCCTGCTGGGTCATCCCCGTGGAGGCGTGAAGATCGAGGATGGCGCGGGCGAGTTCGGGCGTCATCTTCTGGCCCGTCAGACGCCGGGCCGGCTTGATGGTGCGGGTGGCCCGGTCGCGCTCGCGCAGGCGCTCCAGCAGAGCGAGCGCCATGAGCATCCCGTGCTCGCGCAGCGACTCCTCGAATTCCTTCAACGTCGCCATGCTGGCTTCCTTGCCGGCGCCGGTCTCCGACCTCGGAACCGGGACCGTCACACAAACGTGCCGCACGCTTGGGAGTTGCGCGCGACGGGAACCGAATGGTTGAGCCCGCCACCGTGCCCTGACAACCGGACAAACCCGTCATCCACCGGTATTCGCGATGCGGGCGCCCGGGTTGGTCTCGGGCATCACCTTCGGCTAAACGGCGTCTAGACCCGCCGAAACCCAGGACGCTTCCTGCGATGATCAGCCCGATCGTTTCCGTCTCCCGCGAAGGGTCGGCCCCCGGCACGCCGTCCCTGGTCGATGCCCTCGAGGGCGGCGCGGTCCTGATGTTCCCGGACCTCGACTTCCCGTTCAGCCCGTTCGAGGAACGCTTCGTCGAGCGGCCCTTCGCCGACGGCAAGGCCAAGAACGTCAACATCCGGGGCGAGGCCGCCACCTTGCGGGGCGCGGCCGGGACGCCGGAGGAACAGGAGGCGCTGCGCCAGCTCCTCATCCGCTACCGCGCCTTCGCGGAGGCGCTGATCGCCCGCCACCTGCCGGCCTACATCGGCAAGGTGTCGCTGGCCGGCACCTCCTACCGGCCGTTCGAGGTGGACCAGCGCAAGCTGAGCTGGCGGCGCGACGACACCCGCCTGCATATCGACGCCTTCCCGTCCAACCCCATCGGCGAGAAGCGCATTCTTCGGATTTTCCGCAACATCAACCCGGAGGGCCAGCCCCGCCTGTGGCGGGTGGGCGAGGATTTCGCGTCCATGGCCCAGAAGTTCGTGCCGAAGCTCCCCGGCTACTCGCCCCTCTCGGCACGCCTGCTGGCGGCCCTGAAGATCACCAAGGCGCGGCGCTCGGAATACGACCACCTCATGCTGCACCTGCACGACGCCCTGAAACAGGACATGGCCTATCAGGCCGACGCGCCCCAGGCCGACATCCGCTTCGAACCGGGCCAGACCTGGGTGACGTTCTCGGACCTCGTGATGCACGGCGCCATGGGCGGCCGCTACATGCTGGAGCAGACCGCCTACCTGAAGGTCGCCGACCAGGCCGACCCCGAGCGCAGCCCGCAGCGCATCCTGGCCCGGACCCTCGGCCGGCCCCTGCGCTGAACCCCTTCCCGGACCAAGGACCCGCCATGATCCTCGAAATCGCTCAGATCGATCTCAAGCCCGGCTCGGAAGCCGACTTCGAGGCCGGCATCGCCAAGGCCGCCGAGATCTTCCGGGCCGCCAAGGGCTGCCGCAGCTTCGCGGTTCGCCGCTCCATCGAGAAGCCGCAGCGCTACCGCCTGCTCATCGAGTGGGACAGCCTGGAGAACCATACCAAGGACTTCACCGGCTCCCAGGCCTGGCAGGATTATCGTGCCATGGTGTCGCCGTTCTTCGAGGCGCCCCCCAGCGTCGAGCACACGGAACTGACGCTCCAGGCGTTCTGATGCGGGCTCCCCCGATCGGACCGGAGCCCGTCCCGGGCAGTCCGCGCGGCGCTTGAGCGAAGCCCGATTCCGCCATCCCGACGGGATCGAGCGGAGCTGGTATGAGGCGCCGGACCCGGCGCCTCACTGCCCGGAATTGCGCACGATCATCTTCATCCGCGAATCGAGGTGGTTCCAGCGGGCGACGATCCGGCGCCGGGCGCAGGCTTCGAAGGAATCGCCCGCGAAGAACCCGACATGGATCGCGGTGTGCCGGCACTCCAGCAGCGGCGGGATCACGATCACCGCCGGGATCGGCAGGCACAGCAGCGCCACATCGACGACGAGGCCGATCTTCCAGCCGATGCCGCCGCGCCGAGGCTCCTTCGCGTAGGATTCCCTGAGCAGCCGGCGCTCCGCCGCGAAGGCCGTCGCGCCGTCCGCATCCGCCCGGGCGAACGACGTCCGGGGCTCCCTGGGGGGCGCCCGCGCAACCTCCAGGGCGGTGTCCGTGGACGCGATCCGGGGCGAGAGCGGCGTGTCGCGATAGGTCGTCATGCGTCGAGTCTCGGAACGGGAAGGGCGGGCACGGCGAAGCCCTACCGCAGGGCGTTGGAGATGGAGCGGAACCGGTCTTCCAGGCCGAGGACGTGGCCGGCGACCTCCTGACGGGCGCAGACGGCCGAGACGAGGCCCTGCGGCAGGAAGCCCGGGCGGTTGCCGGCACCGCACGGCATCAGCACGGAGGCCGCGAAGAATCCGAGGGAGCCGAGGAGCAGCACGAGCTTGAACGGTCCGACCCCCCGCCGCGCGGAGCGCTCATGCCGGGCCTCGCGCTCCGGACGGCGGCCACGCGGCGGCGGCGCCTCGTCCGCATCCGGATCGTCGCGCGGGCCGAACTCGGCCTGATAGTAGCGCTCAAGCTTACTCGGTCTCATTCGTCGCCGTTCTCGCGTCCGGGTCTCGCCTCAGAGCCCAGCCAAGCTTTGCAACCAGGAGGCGTCACGACCCGATAATTTTCGGCTAACACAACCGCTCGATTCATCGCCCAAGCCGTGACGACGCGGAGTCGGATGCCCGGTGACAGGGCCGTGCGGACTGCGTACCACGGTGGTCAGGCAACCCACCCTGAGCGATCCGCGCCCATGATTTCGCCCACGACCCCGCCCAGGCTTCAGCGCCCCCTCCGCATCGGCACGCGCGGCAGCCCGATGGCGCTCGCCCAGACCGGGATGGTCCGCGACAGAATCGTCGCCGCCAATCCGGGGCTCGAGACCGAGATCGTGGTGGTCAACACCGTGGCCGACCGCATCCTCGACCGGCCGCTCTCGGAAATCGGCGGCAAGGGCCTGTTCACCAAGGAACTCGAACAGGCGCTGTTCGCCGACGTGGTCGATGTCGCCGTCCATTCCATGAAGGACGTGGAGACCTGGCTGCCCGAGGGTCTTGTCATCGCCTGCATCCTGGAGCGCGACGACCCGCGCGACGCCTTCCTGTCGCCCCGCGCCGCCGGTTTTTCCGACCTGCCCGCCGGTTCGCGGATCGGGACCTCGTCGCTGCGCCGGGCGGCCCAGGTGCTCATGCGCCGGCCGGATCTGCGCATCGTTCCCCTGCGCGGCAACGCCAACACCCGGATGCGCAAGCTGGAGGAGGGGACCTGCGACGCCACCCTCCTGGCCCTGTGCGGCCTGGAACGCCTCGGCATGGCCGAGATGGCCCGCTCCGTCCTCGCCGTCGACGAGATGCTGCCGGCCGTGGCCCAGGGGGCGCTGGGCATCGAGTGCCGCGAAGGGGATGCCGACGTGCGCGCACTGCTCGCTCCCCTGGTCAGCCAACGGGCGACGGCCGAACTCGCCGCCGAGCGCAGCTTGCTCGCCGAACTCGACGGCTCGTGCCGTACGCCCATCGCCGCCCTCGCCCGGATCGACGGCGACACCCTGTCCCTCGACGGCCTGCTGTTCCTGCCCGACGGCAGCGCCCACTGGGCGGTGCAGCGCTCAGGCGCCGTCGCCGACGCGGCCCGCATCGGCGCGGAGGCCGGCGCGGAGTTGAAGCGCGCCGCCGGCGACACCTACTTCAAGCACCTGCAGTAGGCGCTCAGACCAGACTGCGCTCGATGGCCTCCTCGTCGCAGACCACGCCGGCCGCGCGGGCGTATTCGAGGCCGAGCGGGTGGGGCACCCGCGCGACGGGCGCGGCGTTGGTGAAGGCACCGAGGAACACCCGCATGACGTGGGCGACGGCCTCGGGCGTCACCGAGCGCAGGTCGTCGGCGTAGTAGCGGCCGGCATTGGCCGTGCTGGTGACGATCTCGTAGGCGGGGAAATACACCGCGCGTGGCTCCGCCTCGACCACTTCCTCCGCCGCCACCCGCAGGGCCGCCTTGCTGTAGGCGTTGGACACCAGGACGTGCCGATCCGCGTAGGACGCGATGAGCGGCACCGGCGATACCGTGAGGATCACGCGCGCCTTCGCGTTCACGCGGAACAGCCGGTCGAGGAAGGCGAGCAGGTCGTCGCGCACGCCTCCGGCACGGGCGTTGACGAAGGCGTAGCGGTCCGGATCGAAGCCGTCGCCGATCACGCCCGGCGCCACCGGCAGGGCCGCCCCATCGGCCCGGTGCTCCCAGCCCTCCGTGAGCCCGAGGGTGAAGACGAACACGTCGAGCTCCTCGAACATCGTCCGCACGGCCGCGAGGTGGTTTTCGCGCGACGCGAGCAACGCGGCCTCGTCCGGGAACCCGTCGGGCTCGATGGCCGGACGGAACGGATCGACGCGGCGCCCGTCCGGCCGGGTCCAGGCCGCGAGGTCCGGCACGTAGGTGCCGTAGGCCCGGTCGAACAGCTGGAGCAGCTGGCGCGCGGTGTAGACGTTGCCGTAACGGGCGCAATAGGTGCCGTACTGGCGCGCCTCCGCCGCCGCCGGCGACAGGCCGGCGGGGACCGGCTCGGCGAGGTAGCGGCCGAACCCGGCCTCCGTCAGGGCGCGCGCGACGTGCTGGGCGAAGCAGCTCCCGGCGGTGGCGACCCGGGCGCCCGGCGGGATGAGAAACGCGCCGCTCGGCCCCGGCGCCAGGGCGAAGGGCGGCACGCCGGCCACGGCCTTGCGCCAGAATCGCTCGGCCGGTAGATCGGCGTAAGGGTTCATCACCACGGCGGCACCTCTCATCCGATCGCTCACAGGCTGGCCGCACCGGGCCTTCGCACGGGTCGAGACCCTCGCGCGATCCGTCTCATCACCGGGTTCTTGGTCGCCATCCTGGGCGGGACCGTGGCGCCGGGCCGCTGCCGAAGCGGAACCGGAGCGCACCGGGCCCCGCATCGCCGTGCTGGGCAATTGCCAGGCCGACGGCATCGCGCGCGTCCTGAGCCTTCTCCTGCCCGACGCCCGGGTCACCCTGGTGCCCCTGGCCGGCCTGGGCCGGGACCACGCCACCCTGGCGCGCCTGCGTGATCACCTCACCCCGTTCGATCACGTCTTCTCCCAGTTCTTTCCCGAGGGCTTCGTCGCGGGCGGCAACGTCCACGCCCTCGCGCGGAACGACCCGCGGATACGCCTGTACCCGACGATCCTGTTCCCGGCCTTCCACCCCGACATGGTCCATGTCGGCGATGTCGGCGCGCTCTCGGCCACTCGCCTCGTGCACTCGCCCATGGGACCGTACCATTCGGCCATCGCGCTCTGCGCCTACCTCGAGGGCCGCACGGTGAACGAGACCCTCGCCCTGTTCCGGGACGACGTGTTCGCGCACCTCGGCTACTACGACGCCTGGAGCGAAGCGAGCGCCTATCTCCTCGGCAGCGCCCGCGACATCGCTTTCCCCCTCGACGCGGAGCTGGCGCGCTGGGCGCGCCGAGGCTGCTTCATGCACGTCCTCAACCACCCGAAAGTCTTCGTGCTCGCCGACCTCGCCCGGCGCCTCGCGCGGGAAGCGGGCCTGGCGCCGTTGGACCTGGCGGCGGAGGATTACCTCGCCGACGATCTCGTGGCGGATGCCGTCTGGCCGCTCTATCCCGAGATCGCGCGGCGCTACGGGCTCGCCGGCACCACCCACTTCAAGCCGAAGGAGCGGGGCGGCGCGAGCACCATCCTGCTCGACCGCAAAGCCTTCGTCGCCGGCAGTTTCGCGGCCTATGCCCGCCATCCCATGGAGGCCCTCGTCTGTCCGCGCGTGGCGGCCTGGCGTGGCGCCCCCGCGGTGCGGGCGATGTTCTCCTGACGCCGATCGGCCCGAAACCGTTCAGCCGGCGGCGTGCGATCCCGTGGCGGCGGCGATGCCGCGGGCGAGTTCGGCGATGGGCTGCATCCGGAACGGCTTGGCGACGAACAGGCTGTCGCTGACGGCCCGCCCCCGGGGATGCGTGCCGCTGGAGGCGTAGACCACGGGCCGGCCGGGATGCAGGGCCCGGAACGCGTCGGCGACACTCCAGCCGTCCACGAGGCCGGGCAGATTGATATCCGTAAACAACCAATCGATGGCGCGTCCCGTCTCGCGGATCGCCGTCAGGGCCGCCTCGCCGCTGGAGGCGGGAATCACGTGCAGGCCGCCCTGCTCGCAGACTCGGGTGAGCATGTCGAGGAGCAGGTAGTTATCCTCGACGATCAGAACCCGACAGCGGGAATCCATCACACGTTCCAACTCTTTGCACGGACGCATTTACCCGGTAATGGTTAAGTCTCCATCAACGTGAGCGATGGTTCGCCCGTGCCGATATCCGCGCACCCCTTCCCTGACACGACGATCCTCGACGGGCCCTCCGGCGCGAGCGTCGCGTCCCATCCCGCCGGCGCGGTGCCGGTCTACGATCCGGCGACCCTGGCCGAGCTCGAAGGCGTGTTCGGGCATGCGCGGCTGATGGATCTCCTGGCCCACCTCAAGATCGAGATCTCGCAGCGGCTCGGCTGGCCGGACACCGACCGTCTGGCCCTGCGGCACGATGCCCACACCCTGCTGTCGGTCAGCGGCTCCCTCGGCTTCTTCGACCTGTCGCGGCGCTGCCTGGAAATGGAGCAGGCCTGTCTCCTCGGCGCCGATCTGGTGGCCCCCTTGAGCGCGGCCCGCGCGGCGGCCGAGGGTGCGATCGCGGCCATCTGCGACATGGAAGCCTGCGCGCCCTAGAGCCGTGCCCGATCCGGCCGGATCGGACCACGCCGCCAACTTTTCGTTGCAGGTCGCCCGCTTCCGACGAACCGGTCTTCCCCTCCGGAAAGCACCGGCGTTCGATCCCAGGATTTCGTGGTGGCCCGACGCGCCCATGGCCTGCCTGCGCGTGTCGCGTCGCGTCGCGGTTGGAGCGTCTCGACCTTGGCAGTCAATCGACGCCGGAGCCTGATTTCATCGAAGATGGTGGTCCCGAAGCCAAGCCGGTCGATCCCACGCAACGAACCGAGGCGACCTCAACGCCACGATCCAGGGGACGCTGGTGGCGTTCAGCTACAAGAATTAGCCCAACCGCGAACACGACCGACCGGCATCGAGCCCTGGCGCGGCAACGCCAGGGCTTTTCGCTTGCAGCGTAAGCGCACGGTCGGACCATGCCGACAGACACGCCCGTCGCACCCGGCGAACTGTTACGGATAACGGATATCGGCGAGACGCCGATCCGCGCCCCGAGTCATTGTTTTGTTTGAATTTTACAGGGCTTGGCTGGGGCGCCAGGATTCGAACCTGGGAATGGCGGTACCAAAAACCGCTGCCTTACCACTTGGCGACGCCCCATCGGCGCAAGGCCGGGTGGTGTCTAGACGGAGTGGGGAAGGCTGGCAACAGGGGCGGGGCGCCTTTATGAGCGAGCCGGAAACCGGAGCGGGTGGGCGGATGGCGGGACGGATCGCGATGGTGACGGGGGCCGGGTCGGGGATCGGCCGGGCGGTGGCCCTCGGGCTCGCCGGGGCCGGGTACGCCGTGGTGCTGGCGGGGCGGCGGCGGGACCGGCTCGAGGCCGTGGCCGACGCGGTGCGACTCGCGGGCAGCGAGGCCCTCGCCGTCGCGGCCGACGTCGCCGATCCCGACGCCGTGGCGGCTTTGTTCGCGCGGACGCGGGACGCGTATGGCCGCCTCGACGTGCTGTTCAACAATGCCGGCGTGTTCACGCCGGGCGTGCCCATCGACGAGGTCGCCCTCGCCGATTGGCGCGCCAGCCTCGACGTGAACCTCACGGGCGCCTTCCTGTGCACGCAAGGCGCGTTCCGGCTGATGAAGGCGCAGGACCCGCGCGGCGGGCGGATCATCAACAACGGCTCCCTCGCCGCCCAAGTGCCGCGCCCGAACGCCGCGCCCTACACCGCGACCAAGCACGCCATGACGGGGCTCACCCGCGCCACCTCCCTCGATGGGCGCGCCCACGACATCGCCTGCGGCCAGATCGACGTCGGCAACGCCGAAACGGACATGACCCGGAGTTTTTCGCAAGGCGCCCGCCAGGCCGATGGCAGCATCAAACCCGAGCCGGTGATGGACGCGGCCCATGTGGCGGACGCGGTGGTGTACATGGCCGGGCTCCCCCTCTCGGCCAACGTCCAGTTCATAACCGTGCTGGCGACGAAGATGCCGTATATCGGCCGGGGCTGAGGCCGACGCCGCGTCTTTGCGCTCGCCCCCGGAAACGCCTACACAGCCCCACCCCATCTGGTCGCCGCCCGGCGACCATCGTCCGCCCGTCGCGGACCCGGAACACCGTTGCCCGCCATGCTGATGCAGACCGAAACCAAAGCGCCCGACGCGAAAGGCGACCCCGTCGCCCGGCGCCGCACCTTCGCGATCATCTCGCACCCGGATGCCGGCAAGACCACGCTCACGGAGAAGCTGCTGCTGTTCGGCGGCGCGATTCAGCTCGCCGGCGAGGTCAAGGCCAAGCGCAACCGGGTTTCGACCCGCTCCGACTGGATGGGCATCGAGAAGGAGCGCGGCATCTCCGTCGTCACCTCGGTGATGACGTTCGAGTACGGCGACTGCGTCTTCAACCTCCTCGACACGCCGGGCCACGAGGACTTTTCGGAAGACACCTATCGCACCCTGACGGCCGTCGATTCGGCCGTGATGGTGATCGACGCGGCCAAGGGCATCGAGGCCCGCACGCGAAAACTGTTCGAGGTCTGTCGGCTCCGCGACATCCCCATCGTCACCTTCGTGAACAAGCTCGACCGCGAGGCCCGCGACCCGTTCGAGCTCCTCGACGAGATCGAGAAGGTGCTGGCCCTCGACGTCGCCCCCGTCACCTGGCCCATCGGCCGGGGCCGGAGCTTTGCCGGCACCTACGACCTCGGCAACGGCCGGGTCCGCCGCCTCGACGCGGCCGACGACGCCGGCACCGTGGCGGTGACGGGCGTCGACGATCCGCTGTTCGACCAGCTCCTGACGGAGGAGGGCGAGGTCGCGACCTGGCGCGAGGAGGCGGAGCTCGCCGAGACCGGCCTCAAGCGCTTCGACCTGCAGGCCTTTCGCGAGGGGCATCTCACGCCGGTGTTCTTCGGCTCGGCGCTGCGCAACTTCGGCGTGCGCGACCTCATCGACGGGCTCGCCCGCTTCGCCCCGCCGCCGCGCGGCCAGGACGCCGACAAGCGCCTCGTCGAGCCGACCGAGCCGAAGATGACCGGCTTCGTTTTCAAGATCCAGGCGAACATGGACCCGAACCACCGCGACCGCATCGCCTTCATGCGGGTGTGCTCGGGACGCTTGAGCCGGGGGATGAAGGCCAAGCTCGTGCGCACGGGGAAACCCATGTCGCTCTCGGCCCCGCAATTCTTCTTCGCCCAGGACCGCGCCATCGCGGACGAGGCGTTCGCGGGCGACGTCGTCGGCATCCCCAACCACGGGACCCTGCGCATCGGCGACACCCTCACGGAGGGCGAGGAGATCGTGTTCCGCGGGGTGCCGAGCTTCGCCCCCGAGATCCTGCGCCGGATCAAGCTCACCGACGCCATGAAGGCGAAGAAGCTGCGCGAGGCCCTGCAGCAGATGGGCGAGGAGGGCGTGGTGCAGGTGTTCCGGCCGCATGACGGCTCCCAGGCCATCGTCGGGGTGGTGGGCGCCCTCCAGCTCGACGTGCTGAAGGAGCGGCTCCAGGCCGAGTACGGCCTGCCCATCGACTACGAGCCGACCCGGTTCTCCATCTGCCGCTGGATCGAATCCGACAAGGAGACCGACCTCGACGGCTTCATCGGCAGCCACGGCTCGGCCATGGCGAGCGACCTCGACGGCGCGCCGGTGTTCATGGCCACCACCGCGTTCTCCCTGCGCTACGAGGAGGAGCGGGCACCGGCCGTGCGGTTCACCGACATCAAGGATTACCAGAAGCGCGCCGCCTGAGACACGCGGGACGCTGGTCCCGGCACCCGAGCCTGCCGTCTTCCGGGTGGTGTCCGTGCGCGCGCCGTCCTAGCGCTCGGCGCGCAGGCTTCCGATGAAGCGGCGTGCGACATGGCGCACGGCCTCGTCGTCGCGCTCCGCGTCCGGGCCCTTGTCCCAGAGGTGATCGACGCTGGCGTCGAGGTCGTCGAGCAGTTCGGGATGGTGCTGCGCGAGGAAGCGGATGGTGCCGAACAGCAGATGTTCGATGGCCATCTCGCGACGACGGGCGTCGACGATCTGCGGATCGGATTCGGGCGTTGGCTGGCTCATGGCACCTCAACCGGCCGATGCGATCCCGGGTTCGCTGCGGGGCCGCCTCCATGATGACGCAGAGGGTCCGAGCCCAGGCGACGGACGCTCAGTTTGCCGCGTTCGACACGGCCCGCGATCCGGCGGACGACAATCCTCCGCCCCGCCGCAAACCCGCACTGTCGGGGCTACCGGACTCACACAACTGCGAACGGGCCGATTCCGTGCAGCGGCAGGCATCCGGATGCGGGCGGGAGGCGCACTGGAGCTCCCTCTCCTTCCAGGAGAGGGGACCTGCGCTTCCCGCGAGATGTGTGAAGACCGTAGCCGTCGGGGTGAGGGATGCCGTCATGCGTCCCATCCTTGCCCACGAAGGGGTGCACGAGGATGCGCCGACCGCTGAGGTCGTGGACGCTGACGTACCAGTCCGACCAGTCGCCGCCTTCGTCCAAACTGCGCATGGAGTCCTGCGCCACCTTCCTGGCCCAGCGCGTCACGCGGTCGGGAACACGGATGTCCTTGCCGACGGCATCGAACACGAATTCGGAACCGTTCAGGGCGTGGAAGCGGTAACGGGCCATGGGGCGTTCGTCCTCTTCGCGAAAGCTTCAGACACCGACGAGTTCATGATACGTTCTTGTTATATGTCGTGGACGGGGACGGGCAAGGGGTTCGTCCGCCCCATTCGGCGGCGGCGTGACCGCGTCCCGGGCGCACGGGATCTCACCGGGTCCGAATCCCCGATTGGACGAAGCCCCGGGCGCGATCAGGTCCAGTAGAGCAGGCGGGCCATGGGCAAGTGCCGCCCCGCCAGGTCGGTAAGGGATGTCCGCAACTGGCGCATGGTCTCGGCGGGATAGACGAACTTCGTCGAGCCGAATTTCGTGAGCTTGCGGGTGCGGGCCCCTTCGTCGAGGTCGAGGTCGCTGCCCGGATACCAATCCCCCAGGACGGCCTTCGAGGCGGGGGTGAACCGGTGGGTGATGAGCTCCACCGTCAGGTCGAGGTCGTCGATGCCCGCGAGGACAGCGGCGGTTCGGGCGAACAGATCGTCGTAGCCCGCCGGCCAGTCGGGGAACGGCTGGATCGGGGCCACCGTGAGCCCGATCCGGTAGCCGTCGCGGCCCAGCTGCGCGAGGGCGTCGAGGCGGGACTGAAGCGGGCTGGTGCCGCCCTCGTAGCGGATCAGCGCCGGCGCGTTCACGGACATGCGCACCCTGACCCGCCGGCCGTGCGGCAGGCCGATCAGCGGCGCGGCATTGCCGAACTTGCTGGTGAACCGAAGCTGGACCGGCGCCTCCCAGCGCCCGAAGAAGCGCACCGCTTCCGCCAAGCTGCCGGTGATGTGCTCGATGCCGAGGGGATCGGCGTAGCACGAACCCTCGAAGGTGGTGCCCTCGTGCGCCCGCTCGGGTGAGGCCGAGGTGACCTGACCGGTGCCGAGATGCGCCGGCAGGACCGCGAGGATCTCGTCCACGTTCGCGTAGACGCGCGTGATCGGCGGACCGCCGAGGGAGCCGGCGAGGTAGCAATACTGGCAATGGGCATGGCAGCCCTCGGCGAGGTCGAACCGCCAGTCGGCCGAGGGCGGGATCGGCTGCAGCCGGCGCTTGCTCGGGGGCGCGACCACCACCGCCAGGGTCGCCTTGGCCGCGCGGTAGGCGGCACGCGGGTCGTCGTGCTTCGGGTTGACGAGCCGGTCACCGGTCAATTCGACGACGTCCGCACCGAGGGCGGCGGCCCGTTCGGCGATGGCCCGCCCGTGCGGGAAACCGCGCGCCGCGCGGGTGATGAGAACGCGGTGGGGCTGCCAGAGGCGGGGGGCGACGGGGGGCGACGGCGAAGTGGGCACGGCTGTGGGCATGATCCTCGACAAGAGACCCGGCCGATCCCGGTTCCGTGCGGCGGCGATCAGCCCCGCCCCGGCGCCGCGGGGTAGCCCGTCGCCAGCCCGTCCAGGAAGCGGTCGGCCTCCGCCACGATGGTGGCCCGGCGTGGCCCGTCCCACGATGCGAGGGTCCGGTAGGGCATCGCCATGCGCTGGTTCCGGGACAGGGTGTCGGCGTTGCGGATCAGGAATGCCCAATACAGGTAATTGAACGGACAGGCCTTGGGGCCGGTCTTGACCTTGGGACTGTAGGCGCAGCCGCCGCAATAGTTCGACATGCGATCGATGTAGGCGCCGCCCGCCGCATAGGGCTTCGACGACATCACCCCGCCATCCGCGAAGATCGCCATCCCGTGGACGTTCGGGAGCTCGACCCATTCGTAGGCGTCGGCATAGACCACGAGGTACCATTCCTCGATCTCGGCCGGACGGATGCCGGCGAGGAGGGCGAAATTGCCGGTGATCATGAGCCGGTTGATGTGATGGGCGTAGGCGTGGCGCCGGGTGTCCTCGATCGCCTGATGCAGGCAGTTCATCCCCGTTTCGCCGGTCCAGTAGAAGGTCGGCAACGCACGCTCCGCCCCGAGGGCGTTGCTGTTCGCGTAGTCCGGCATGCGCAACCAGTAGACCCCGCGGACGAACTCACGCCAGCCGAGGATCTGGCGCACGAAGCCCTCGATGGCGTTCAGCGGCACCCGCCCCGCCCGGTACTCGGCGAGCGCCCGGTCGACCACCTCGCGGGCGGTCAGAAGTCCGGCGTTGAGGTAGGGCGACAAGGTCGCGTGATAGAGGAACGGTTCGCCCGAGCGCATGGCATCCTGATAGTCCCCGAAGGCGGGAAGGCAGGCCGTGGCGAAGTCCTCGAGGGCCGCCAGGGCCTGTCCCCGCGTCACGCCCCAGCTGAAGCCGTCGAGATCGCCGAAATGCCCGGCGAAGCGGGCGGCCACGAGGGTCATGACCGCTCGGGTGGTCGCGTCCGGCGCGAAGCGCAGGCGCTGCGGCGGAGCCCGGTCGGCCGGCCAGGGTTTTCGGTTCTCGGCGTCGAAGTTCCAGCGACCACCGGCCGGCGCCCCGTCCTCCATGAGCAGGCCGGTCCGGGTGCGCATGGCATGGTAGAACGGTTCCATGCGGTAGCTGGCCTTGCCCCCGGCCCAGGCGGCGAAGGCCGCGCGGGAACAGTAGAAGCGGGTGTCGGGCCTGATCTCGACGGGGACGTTGAGACGGGTCCGCCAGCCTTCCATGGCCGCCAGGACCCGCGCTTCCCCGGGCTCCGTGACCACGATCGCGTCGGGCAGGTGCCGGCGGGCGGCGCGCTCCAGCTCGCCCGTGAAGGACCCTGTGTTGGCGGGGTCGTCGAGGGCGACGTAGTCGACCCGGATGCCCTCGGCGCGCAGATCCTCCGCGAAGTGGCGCATGGCCGAGAGGATCAGGGTGATCTTCTGCTTGTGGTGCGGAACGTAGGTCGCCTCCTCCATCACCTCGACCATCAGCACGGTATCGGTCTCGGGATCGAGGCCGTCGAGGGTCGGGAGGGTTCGGGTCAGCTGGTCGCCGAGGACGAAGCGAAGGGCGGACGAGCGTAGGGCGGACAAGCGAGGGGCAGACATGGGCAACGGGTCTCGCGCGGAACGTCGACCGGTTCTAGCGTTCCCCGTTCGTTCTGGATCGCCCCGAAAGGTCGCACCCGGTTTCGCCGAGCGACGGCGCGCCCGCCATGGCCACCGCCGCCTTCCTCCTGAACGACGAGGACGAAGGGCCCCCGGCCGTGCGGTTCACCGACATCGCGGATGACCGGAAGCGAACGGAGGCTTGGTAGGCCGGCGGCGCGTTTCCGACCAACCCGCCGTGAAGCATCGGCTTTCGTCGAAAGCGATGCCCGCTTTCGGACCGATCTCCGATGTTCGGCACGCATCAACTGTATAGCCAAGGTTCCACGCCGTCGAATTGGGCGGACAGCGCGCCGTTCCGGGTGTAGCCTGTGGGCCATCTGCTCTCGACATCTGCGAGCGTGGTTCGTGTGTCTCGCCTGTGGACGGTCGCGAGCGTCACCCTGATCGAGGGCGGACCACCATGGCGACCATTCAGACACTCCACCAAGCTCGGGACACCGCCCAACCGGCGGTCCGCGACATCGGCGCCGAGGACCTCAGGGCCTCGCTCCGGCAAGGCCTGGACGATTTCCTGGCCATGCCGAGCCACGTCTTCTTCCTCGGGCTGATCTATCCCCTGGCGGGGGTGTTCCTCGCCGGACTCACCTTCGGCAACAACGTCCTGCCGATGCTGTTTCCCCTGGCGGCCGGCTTCGCCCTCATCGGGCCGTTCGCGGCCGTCGGCCTCTACGAACTCAGCCGTCGCCGCGCGGCCGGCCTCGATACGGACGGGCGCCGCGCCTTCACCAGCCTGCGGCGGCATTCGGCCTGGGCCCTCGGCATGCTCGGCCTCGTCCTGGCGGTGATCTTCGTCGCCTGGCTCATCGCCGCGCAGGGCCTGTACTGGGCACTCTACGGCACGGCGCAGCCCGACACGGTGCTGGGCTTCGTCGCCGACGTCCTCACCACGCCGCGCGGCTGGGCGCTGATCGTGCTCGGCAACCTCGTGGGCTTCGCGTTCTCGGTGCTGGTGCTCGCCGTCAGCCTCGTCTCGGTGCCGATGGTGGTGGACCGGCACGTCGATGCGCTCACGGCCGTCGAGACCTCGCTTGCGGCCTTCCGGCGCAACCCGCGCACCCTCGTGGCCTGGGGCTTCGTCGTCGCCGGGCTGCTGGTGATGGGCTCGCTGCCGCTCTTCATCGGCCTCGCCGTGGTCATGCCGGTCCTCGGGCACGCCACCTGGCACCTCTACCGGCGCCTCGTGCCGGCCTGACGGCGAAGGCCTGACGGCGCATCGGTCCGGAGCGGCCTTCGAAGAGCCGGAGGCCGTCCGTCAGAACTTGCCCAGCATGGGGAAATCGACGCTCAGCGCGGATTCGGCGGCGAGGGGGGCCTCGCGTTTGCGCGGCTTGCGGTTGATGACCTGCTTCAGCTTGGATTTCAGCACCGACATGTCGAACGGCTTCAGGATGAAGGCATCGGCGCCGGCCTGGTGGGCGAGGTTGATGTCCTCGAAGTCGAACGAGGCCTCGGTCAGGATGAAGGGCGTGTTCATCAGGGCGTCGTCGGCCCGGATCTCGCGCAGGAAGGCGAGGCCGTCCATGGGCTCCATGTCGAGGTCGGAGATCACGAGGGCGTACTTGCGGGTGCGCAGGCGTTCGAGGGCCGTGGCCGCATCGTTGACGCCGTCCACATCCGGAAACCCGAGCCGGTTCATGAGCAGGACGACGAGCTTCAGGAGCTTGTCCTGGTCGTCGACGATGAGGATCGGAGGCGTCTCGCTCATGAATCGTGGATCTCAGGCCGTGGCGGCGACAGGTCGTCCGGGGGATCGATGTCTCTCGGGACACGTCCGCCGCACCGGGGGGTGCGCGACGAGACCCGGCGTTTCGGGAGCACCGTCAGACGAACAGGTGATCGATGCCCTGCTTCGACATGGATTCCGTCTGCAGTTGCATGGCGAGGGCGTGGATGCCGCCGGCCTTCGGCGTCCCGCGCTGGAACATCGGCATCAGGTTCGCCTTCAGGAAGATGGCCTCGTTGACCGGGCCGCGCACGCCGGTGGAGAACGAGTGCACGAATTCCCGCTTCACGATCTCGCGCCATTCCACGATCTGCACGTCGCGGTGGCGCGAATCGGCGGCGATCCGGTTGAAGGTGTCGTTGACCGAAGCACGCTCGCCCTCGATGATCTGGGCGGCGACGTTCTGCTCGACCACGAGGAAACTGGTGATGACGGAGAATTCGTTCTTCTTCTGCGCGTGCCGGGTGATTTCGTTGAGCTGACGGCTGCGCGTCGGCGCATCGGCCGCCAGGTTGAGCCGGGAGAAGTAGATGAGGTGGACGAGACTCGTCCGCTTGGCGCGCATGATCGTGGCCCGTGATGTCCGCAACGGAAGCCTAGACAGAAGAGACATAACGGGGCGTAAAGACCACCGGCGCGCGGACACCGCTCATCGTCAGACCCGTTCGGGAGCAAATCATGCCGGGATCGTCGGCCAAAGGGTTCCTCGTCGCCCTCGGATTGGGGATCGGGCTCGCCGGCCCGGCCTTGGCCCGCGAGCGGGCGGTTGCGCCGGCCGGGGATCTCCTGCCGTGCCCGTCGCAGGGGGCCGGGTTCGTCCGGGTGCCGGGCACCACCACCTGCCTGCGCCTGTCCGGCCGGGTGGCGGCCGGCCTCGCGGCGGACCGACGGACCACCGCGCCGCTCTCCATGGGCCGCCTGTCCATCGACACGCGCACGGCCACGGAGTACGGCCCCGTCCGCGGCTTCGTGCGCATGGGGACCGGCCGGCCCTGATCCCTCACAGGCTGCGCGACAGCACCAGGGACTGGCCGGCGCCCATGCCGGGGCGGGCGTAGGGGGAGGGGGCGTGCGACGGGCGGCCGTAGACGGTGGGCGCGCGGGCGCGGCCGACTTCCTCGGCGAGCGACTTCACCAGCCCCTCCGAGACGGAGCGGGCCGTGGCGAGCACCATCTGGTTGGCCTCCACCACCGCCGTGAAGCGCCGATGGGCCGCCTTGAGGGCCTCGAGGCCCTCGGGGGCGAAGCGCGCGAGCGCGATGGCATTGGCCTTGATGGTCTCGAGCCCCTGGAGGTAGGCCGCCGACAGGCCGGTCTTGCGCTCGGCCTCCGCCAGCCCCTCGCGCAGGCGCCCGACGCGGATGTGGTCGCTCTCCCGGGCGAGCACGCCCTCCAGTGCCTCCAGACTCTCCATCACCCGGGCCACGAGGCTGCCGGCCCCCGCGCGGTCGACGATGCGAAGAGACCCTTCAGTTGACGCTGCCACGGCCGCCCTCCTGCATCTTCATCATCTCGCGGAACACCTGATCGCCGATGCCGACGCCGCCGCTCTTCACGATCTGGCCGGCATATTCCTTGGTGAGCATCGAGCGGTAGACGCCGCCGCCGGTGCCGTTGTCGCCGAGCGGCCCCTCGGTGCCCTCGGACTGGGCGAGGCGATCGAGGCTCTGCTCGAGGAACATGGTCTCGAACTCGTTCGAGGCCTTGCGCGCCTTCGCCTCGGCGGCGCTCTTCGGCGTCGCGGTGGCGGCGGCGGTCTTCGAGGCACCCGCCACCGTCTTGGCGATGTCGCCGACGATGGCCTTTCCGACGCCGATGGCGGCGGAGGCGGCGAGGGGAGCAAGCAGCATGGTCAACCTCTCGTGCGGGAAGGAAAGGGAAGCGGCATCACATCACCTCGATATCGGCCTGGAGGGCGCCCGAGGCCTTGATCGCCTGGAGGATCGAGATGAGGTCGCGGGGGCCTACGCCGAGCGCGTTCAGGCCGTCGACGAGCTCGCGCAGGGTCACGCCCTCCTTGACCAGGGCGAGCTTGTTGCCCTCGCCGGTATCGACCTTCACGCCGGTGCGCGGCACCACCGTGGTCTGGCCGTTGGACAGGGGCGCGGGCTGGCTCACCTGCGGCTGCTCGGTGATGGTGACGGTGAGGTTGCCCTGCGCGATGGCGACGGTGGAGACCCGGACGTCCCGGCCCATGACGATGATGCCCGAGCGCTCGTCGACGATGACCCGCGCGGTCTGGTCGGGCTCGACCTTGAGCTGCTCGATCTCGGTGACGAGGCGGATCATGTTGCCGTTGTACTTCGGCGGGATCTGCAGGGTAACGGTGGCGGGGTCCGTCGGCTCGGCGGTGTCGGCGCCCATGAAATCGTTGATGGCGGCCGCGATCCGCTTCGAGGTGGTGAAGTCGGGGTTGCGCAGGGACAGGCGCAAGGAGCGCATGTCGTTCATCTTGAACGCCATCTCGCGCTCGATCATCGCCCCGTTGGGCACGCGCCCGTTGGTGGGCACGCCCCGGGTGATCTTGGCGGCGTCGCCCTCGGCGGAGAATCCCGCAATGGCGACCGATCCCTGGGCCAGGGCGTAGACCTCGCCGTCGGCGCCCAGCAGCGGCGTCACCAGCAGGGTGCCGCCCTGGAGGGACTTCGCGTCGCCGAGCGACGACACGGTGATGTCGATGCGGTTGCCCTGGGTGGCGAAGGGCGGCAGGCTCGCCGTCACCATCACGGCGGCGAGATTCTGGGTCCGCATGGTGGCGCCCCGCGTGTTGACCCCGAGGCGCTCCAGCATGGCCTGGAGCGACTGCTTGGTGAACGGGATGTTGTTGAGGGTGTCGCCGGTGCCGTTGAGGCCGACGACGATGCCGTAGCCGACGAGCTGGTTCTGGCGCACGCCCTCGATGCTCGCCATGTCCTTAACCCGCGACAGGGCGAAGGCCCGGTTCGGGGCCGCCAGCGTCAGGGCGCAGGCCAGGGCCATCAGGCACCGGGCGAGGCGTTCGATCGATGACGGCATCTGAATTCGCATGGTGCGCTTCGATGGAGGGCTCAGTCCATCCGCAATCTGCCAGGAGCATGCCAACCGCACGATTTCCGCAAACCGTTGAAATCGAACAAGTTTTTCTGGCATCGAAGCCGGTGTGAGCGGCCCTGCCGGGCGCGCTTCGTGCCGACCCGGCAGGTTCTGCCGGGGTGTTTACCGGTGGTTAACCACTCCGGCCGGATTCTGCCGCCTCGCACCGATCCCCATCCCCGCGTCGGGGGAGGTCGGGTCGGCCGCCCCCCGGCTCCGCGCGGCTCCGGGGCGGATGAGAGGGGCCGCGCGGGTTCGGAACGGTCGTCCCACCATGCGCATCGACCCCCGCTTCGCCGCCGCCCCCGCGGGTGGGGCCGCCGCGCCGCGCCGCCCGGAGACGGGCCCGGCCTTCGCCCTCGGGCCGATGCCGGCCGCGACCACGAGCGCCGCCGCGACGCCCACCGCCTCGCTCGCCGGCCTCGACGCGATCCTCACCCTCCAGACCAACGCCGACACGCCCGAGGAACGCCGCCGCCGCGCGACCCGGCGCGGCCACGACCTCCTCGACGGCCTCGACCGCCTGAAGGCCTCCCTCATCATGGGACGGGTCTCGACCCGGGACCTCCAGGCCATCGCCGGGCGCCTGTCGCAGCGCAGCGGCGACAGCGGCGACCCCCGCCTCGACGGCCTCATCGCCGACATCGAATTGCGGGCGGCCGTGGAACTCGCCAAGCTCTCCGTCTCCCGCGCCGCCTGAGCGAAACCCGACTCCGCCATCCAGAAGGGATCAAGCGGCGTTGGGATGGGATCCTCGAAGACCCCCGGAACGACGAAGGCCGTGCACGATCCTGTCGGATCGGGCACGGCCTGGCGTCGCGTCCCGTCGGGCTGCGAACCGGGGATCAGGCCTTGGCCTTCGCCTTCGCGCCCTTGGCCGGCTCGTCCTTGGCCGGCTCTTCCAGGTCGTCGGCCGCGTCCGCCGGGTCGGCCTTGGCCTTGCCCTTCGCCGCCTTGCCGCGCGGCGCGTCCCCCTCGGCCGCGTCCGTCTCGGAGCCGTCCACGTTGATCCGCTCGGCGATCTCGCTCAGGAGCGCATCGGTCTTCTTCTCCTCCTCGAGAGTCTCCTCCAGGAGCTTGGCCGCGTCCTCGTGGCCGAGCTGGCGGGCCCAGGTCTTGAGGGTGCCGTAGCGGGCGATCTCGTAATGCTCCACCGCCTGGGCGCAGCCGATGAGCACGGCGTCGGCGGCCGGGCTGTCACCGAAATCCTCGAGGTCCTCTTCCATCTCCGAGGTGATGCCCTGCATCGCCTCGCAGGTCTTGGCGCGGGCCGGCTTGCCGATGATCTCGAACACCTGGCCCAGCCGCTCGACCTGATGGGCGCTCTCCTCGGCATGCGTGGTGAAGGCCTCGCGCAGCTCGTCGTTCTCCGCCGCCTTGGCGGATTTCTTGAGGGCGCGGACGGATTGCTTCTCGGCGTAGTACACGTCCTTCAGGGTCTCGTAGAAGGCGTCTTCGAGGGTCTTCTGCTTGGTGGCCATGGTCAGGTCTCTCGGATGTTGGAGCGATGGTTTCGGGCGTCGGGTCCCAAGGTCAGTCGGCGGTAGCCCACTCGTCCTTGGCCTGCGCCGCGGTACGATTGAGCGTGATGCACCCATCCGCGACCGCCGCGATGGAATCGACATGAAGATAGTGATGCTTTCCGCCCGCATCTTCGTCAGTCTTCGTCATCTTGATACGCTGGCCCTCAAGATGATCGACGGTTCCAACGTGGATATCGTCCGATCCGACGACGGGCATATGCTCGCGAATGTCTTCGATATTCATGATCGCCCCTGTTCCAGCCGAGCCCAACGTGGCCCGTCGGGCATGGTTCCTGGCCGAGAACGGATGACGGGGGATGGGCGGATTCTGTCGCAGGATCGCATCCCCCGCCCCCTCGGCGGAGCCCGAATCGATATCCCCGACGGGACCTGCCGTTGACGCCCCCGCGTCGATCCCCGACAAGCCGCACCATCCCTGAACCCGGACACGCGGACGGGCTGCGATCCCTCGCACCCGTGGGCCGGCGCGCATGCTGTTCAACTCGATCGTCTTCCTGCTGGGCTTCCTGCCCGTCGCCCTCGGGCTCCACGGCCTGGTGCTGCGGTGGCGTCCCGCCGCGCGGCCCGACTGCCTGCTCCTCCTGTCGTTCGTGTTCTACGGCTGGTGGGACCCGCGCTTCGTCCCGCTGCTGGCCCTGTCCATCCTGGCGAACTGGCTGGTCGCCCGGGCCTATCTGCGCAGCCGGCCGCGCGGCCTGATCCCGCTCGCCATCGGGGCAAACCTCGCGGCCCTGGCGGTCTTCAAGTATCTCGATTTCCTCGCCGACCTCGTCGCCTGGATTCCCGGGGTGCAACTCGGCCATGCCGGCCTCGCCCTGCCGCTCGGCATCTCGTTCTTCACCTTCCACCACTGCATGTACCTCGCCGACCTCCGGGCCGGCCGGGCTCCGGCCTTCGATCTGCGGTCCTACGCCCTCTACATCGCGTTCTTCCCACAGGTGCTCGCCGGGCCCCTCGTGCGCTGGCGCGAGGTGATGCACCAGTTCGCCGAGCGCGACCCCGTCGCGCCCGAGCGCTTCGGGCAGGGGCTGATGCTGCTCTGCCTCGGCCTCGCGAAGAAGGTGTTCTTCGGCGATCCCCTGGCGGCCCTCGTCAATCCGGTCTTCGACCTGGCCGCGTCCGGCGGCCCCGTGACCGTCGCGCAGGCCTGGCAGGCCGCGCTCGGCTTCACCTTCCAGATCTACTTCGACTTCTCCGGCTACACCGACATGGCCCTGGGCCTCGGCCTGATGTTCGGGATCGTCCTGCCGCCGAACTTCGACCGTCCCTACCGGGCCACCTCCCTGCGGGAGTTCTGGCGGCGCTGGCACATGACCCTGTCGCGCTTCCTGCGCGACTACCTCTACGTTCCCTTGGGCGGCAACCGCCATGGCCTCGCGCGCCAGTTCCTCGCCCTCGGGGCCACCATGACGCTGGGCGGCCTGTGGCACGGCGCCGGCCTCACCTTCGTGGCCTGGGGCGCCGCCCACGGCCTCGGCCTCGGCGTCGGCCTGCTGTGGCGGCGCGCGGGGCTCGCCCTGCCGGCGGCCCTGGGCTGGTTCCTCACCTTCGGCTTCGTCGCGGCGACCTGGGTGCTGTTTCGCGCGCACAATCTCCCGGCGGCCCTGGCGATCCTCGGCGGTCTCGCCGGGCAGGCGCCGCTCGGCACCGGTCTGCCCTGGCGTACCCTGGCGCCGGCGGCGGCGATCGCCTGTCTCGGCCCCACGGCCTGGACCGTCGTGCAGCGCACGCCACCGAGCCGCCTCGCGGCCGTCGGCTTCGGCCTGCTGTTCGTCGCCCTCCTGCTGCGGATCGGCGAGGACGCGAACTACGCCTTCATCTACTTCCAGTTCTGATCCGGCCGCGATCACGGGGCAGGGCGCACGGTGGGCAGAACGCACGGGGGGCGAGGGTGCCGGGGTGCACCATCACGCCCTACAGCCGTTGCGTGTTTGCCGCATCGCACGCTCCATCTGTTACGATTGGGCTTCCCTGTGGTATCCGCGCGTTGTCGTGGACCGATCCCTGCATTATAGCCACGCAAAATATCGCCGCAGACTGACCGCGACGGACTTGCGAGGGGCGCGAATGGCGAAGATCACACTCGAGGACGGCTACGTACCGAGCGAGAGCGAGCCTTTCATGAATGATCGGCAGCGCGAGTACTTCCGCCGGAAACTCCTGGGCTGGAAATCCGACATCCTGCGCGAGGCCCAGGACACCCTCGTCGCCCTCCAGAGCGAGAACGAGAACCATCCCGATCTCGCCGATCGGGCCTCGTCCGAGACCGACCGGGCCATCGAACTGCGCGCCCGCGACCGCCAGCGCAAGCTCACCGGCAAGATCGATGCGGCCCTGGCGCGCATCGAGGACCGCTCCTACGGCTATTGCGAGGAGACGGGCGAGCCGATCTCCCTGAAGCGCCTCGACGCCCGCCCCATCGCGACCCTGTCCCTGGAGGCCCAGGAACGGCACGAGCGCCGCGAGCGGGTCTACCGCGACGATTAGGCATTCGTCGGACGCGACGGGCACCGGCCCGGCGCGGGAATTCAGTTCCCGTCAAGCACTTGGCGCCGCGCGAGCCCCTTTCCGATCGGGCACACTGCGATCGCGGCCTCGATACAATCCGGTGACTTGACGAAGACCTGCACCCGGATCACGGAACCTTCCGAGTCCGGCTCGGCTTCCTGACGAGAACAGAATCGTCCGGGAGACAACGCCATGAACAATGAAGTTCTCGTCCTCGTCCTCGCCGTCGTGACCCTCGGCCTCGTCATCGGCGTCGCCCTCTGGCAACGCGCCCGCGTCGCGGCCAAGAAGAACGACCCCGAGCGCTCCGCCTTCACCAGGGATCACGGCGAGGCCCCGCGCCCGAACCGTCCGGGCACGGAGCATTGAGGGCTTCCCCCTTCACGGCCCCGCGTTGCTCCCGCCGCGACGGCGCATCGGTACCGTCGCGGCGACCTCGCAATCGCGTCAGAACGGCAGCAGCACGTCCACGATCTGCTGGCCGTAGCGCGGCTGCTGAACGTCGGTGATCTGGCCCCGGCCGCCATAGGCGATGCGGGCCTGGGCGATCTTGGTCGACTCGATGGTGTTGTCGGATTCGATGTCCTCGGGCCGGACCACGCCGGCGACGACGAGTTCGCGCACCTCGAAGTTGATGCGGATCTCCTGCTTGCCCTCCACCACAAGATTGCCGTTGGGCAGGATCTGCGTGACGATGGCGGCGATGCTGGTGGTGACGGTCTCGTTGCGCTGGACCGAGCCGGTGCCGTCGCTCGACGTGGTCGAGGTGGCGTTGAGAAGCTTGTCGGCGGCGATCCCGGCGGCGGCCACGCCTGCGTTCTTCTCCAGGCCGAAGGCGTTGGGCAGCCCGAACCCCTCGGCGTTGGAGCGCGAGCGCTTGGTCTCGTTGTTGAGGTTGGCCTTGTCGGTGACGTTGACCTTCACGGTCACGAGGTCGCCGATGCGGGCCGCGCGCTGGTCCTTGAAGAACGCTCGCGATCCCGTGCGCCAGAGGGAGTTCGGCGCGTAGGAGACCGGCTGGACCTCGGGCATCGGCAGACGCACGGGCTTGTAGCCGGCCTGGGACGTCGGGTCCTCGATGGCCGAGAGGGCCGGCGTCGCGCCGATCTGCGAGAGCCGGTCGGCGGTGTTGCAGGCGGACAAACCCGTGCACAGGAGCGCGACGGCGAGGGCGGGGCGGACGCGATGGCTCATCGGGACCGTGCTCGAAGCGTGCTGGGACATGGCGTTCGGGGACATGGCGTTCGGGGACATGGCGTTTCGCGACATGAGGATCAGCGGGCGCCGTCGAGGGCGGCGTTGGCCTGCCGCACGACCGGCGCGGGCGCCGGGCCGACGGAGACCCGGCCCGGTCCGGTGACGGTGGCGGGCAGCACCTTCTTCGAGACCGGATTGGTCACGGTGATCGCCGCGCCGAGGCGGCCGCTCTCGTTGGCCTGCCCCCGCAGGGACAGGGCGAGGCCGGGCGCGTCGAACACGATGGTGACGGCCTCGCCGCGCAGGACGAGGTCGGGCGGGGCGACGTCGCCCCCGCGCAGGATCGCACCGGCGCTCAAGGCCCGCTGCGCCACTTGGCCGGCCAAATCCGCCGCGCCCGTCCGGGCATCGGTGGGGACCGCCTCCCTGGGGCGGCGCTCGATGGTGAAGTCGGCCGCCGTGACGGCCTCGCCGCGATTGAGCTGGCGGCCGAGGACGACGACCTCGCGGATCTCGAGGACGAGGCCGGTGACCCGGAGCGACGCCTGACGCTCGCCGAGCGTCACCAGGGCGGCGAGCCGCCGCGAGCGCGGATCGTAGGTGAGGTCGAGGGCGGAGGCCTGGCCGTCGAGGTCGACGGGGGCGAGCAGCACCGGGGCCTCGCCGTCGAGCCGGATCGCCAGAGTGCGGCCGTCGAGGCCGTAGGCCGTCTCGAGGGAGCGCTTCAGGGCGGCCTCGATCTCGGGCTGCGCGACGCGCCGTGCCGCGCGCTGGACCGCGACCTGGACGCGCCCGCCCGTCTCGATCTCACCCAGGCCGAGTGCCGTTACGGCCTCGGCGATGCGCCGGGCCTGGATCGTTCCGCTGGCCCCGAGTGACGGCGCGCGGAACAGCGGGCGCGCCGAGAGATCCGGGCTCGCCCCCTCGACAAGATCGCCCAATGTCAGCACGTCGCCGCGCGCCGTGACGTCGCCGCGCAGGCGCAGGCGCTGGGCCGGCCCTTCCGCCAGCACCGGAAGGGTGAGCAGTCCAAGCGCCACGAGCGCCAGCAATGCGCGAACGACCATCGCCGGATTGACCGGTGACACGCGGGTCCGCACAGTGGGATGAACGTATTTCAGGGCGTACATGATGATGGCGCTCCCGATTAACCGCGGAACATCTGAGATGTGGTGGACATCATCTGGTCGGCGGCAGTGACGACCTTGGAATTCATCTCGTAAGCACGCTGAGCCGCGATCAGGGACGAGATCTCGGTCACCGCGTTGACGTTGGCCTCTTCGAGGTAGCTCTGCTGCAGGTTGCCGAATCCCTCCGAACCCGGCGTCGCCGCGATGGCCGGGCCCGAAGCGGCGGTCTCGATGAACAGGTTGTCGCCGATGGATTCGAGCCCGACCTTGTTGACGAAGCGCGCCAACTGGAACTGCCCGAGCGCCTGGGGCGCCGTCTGTCCCGGCACGGTCGCCTGCACCGCGCCCTGCGCGCTGATGGTCACGGAGGTGGCGTTGTTCGGGACCGTGATGCCGGGATCGACGAGGTAGCCGTCGCGGGTGACGAGCTGGCCCTGCGCGGAGAGGTCGAACGAGCCGTCGCGGGTATAGGCCGTGCGCCCGTCCGGCATGGTGACGCGGAACATGCCCTCGCCGCGGATGGCGACGTCGTAGTCCTTCTCCGTCGAGGTCAGGGTGCCCTGCGACATCACCCGGGCCGTCGAGGTGGTCTTCACGCCCGAACCGATGGCGAGGCCCGCGGGCAACTGGGTGTTCTGGTCAGAAGTCGAGGAGCCGGCCCGTCGCAGGTTCTGGTAGAGCAGATCCTGGAAATGCGGCTGCTGGCGCTTGTAGCCCGTGGTCCGAAGGTTGGCGATGTTGTTGGAGATGACCTGGACGTTGAGTTCCTGGGCCGCCATGCCGGTGGCGGCAGCGTAGAGCGCGCGCATGGGTGCTGATCCTTAGGCGACGTCGGCGAGGCGACGGATCGCCGTGCCGCGCAGTTCGTCGAGGCGCGAGATCACGCCCGAAACCATGGTGTAGGTACGGTTCACGTCCATGAGCCGCGTCATCTCGATGACCGGCTTGACGTTGGATCGCTCCAGCGCCCCCGATTCGACGCGGCCGGCGAGTCCCGCGGGGGTCGGCGCGGCGGTGGAGGCGTAGAGGTTGGCGCCTTCGTTGGTGAGGGCCTGCGGGTTGGCGAAGGTCACGAGCCGGACCCGGCCGCGGATGCCGAGATTGGTCGAGACCGTGCCGTCGGGGCCGATGGCGATCCCGGTCTCCTGCGGGCCGATCTGGATCGGACCGCCGTCGCCCTGCACGGCATAGCCGTCACTGGTGACGAGGTTGCCCTGGGCGTCAGTCTCGAACGCGCCGTTGCGGGTGTAGCGATCGCCCGATGGGGTCCGCACCACGAGGAAGGCCTCGCCCCGCACGGCGACGTGGAGGGGGTTGCCGGTCTGTTCGATGGGCCCCTGGCCGAGATCGAGGGCCGTCCCTTGGTCGATGACGTAGGAGACGCGCCGATCCGGCTTCTGGAACGAATCCGCGCTTGCCACCGGCATCAGGTATTCCTGGAAACGCGAATTGCGGGCCTTGAAGCCGTTGGTCGAGACGTTGGCCATGTTGTTGGCGATCACCTCCAGCTCGCGCTGAAGCGCGACCTGGCTCGAGACCCCCACGAACATTGCGTTCTGCATGACACGACCCAACTGCGACGAGCGGTAACTACGGAACAGGTCCGCATGGGCCGTGCCAGGCCGAGCGATCAAATTTTATCAAATTCTTTCAATTACTTGTCGATAAATCTGTCCGGCACCCGCAGCCCATGCCGGGTCCGCGCGGCAAGTCCGACCCGGCAGTTCTTGCCGCCTTAACGGCGCGTTAACCCTCGCGGCCGATATCTCGCTCTCACGGGCCTCGCATGTGCGCGAAGCTTGGAAGGACGGCGCTGTATTCGGGGCGGGATCGATGGCCAAGAAGCCCAAGAAGGCCGCTGTTGAGGGCGCGGAGGGCGAGGCTCCGGCCGGTTCGAAGAAGAAGCTCATCATCATCGCGGCGGTGGCCGTCCTGGCGCTCGGCGGCGGCGGGGTCTTCCTGATGAAGAAGAAGGCCAGCGGCGACGGGCACGGGCCGGCCGTGGCAGAGGTCAAGGCGCCGATCGTGTTCCTCGACGTACGGGAGATGATGGTCAACTTGTCGAGCGAGGCTGGCCAGGACAAGGCACGCTTTGCCAAGATCAAGATCTCCATCGAGCTCAAGGACGCCAAGGTCGAGCAGGAGGTGAAGCCCCTGATGCCGCGCATCGAAGACGCGTTCCAAGTCTATATGCGCGAATTGCGCGCCAGCGATCTGTCGGGTTCCGCCGGTCTCTACCGCCTGCGAGAGGAATTGCTGCGGCGGGTCAACGTCGCGATCCACCCGGCCCGGGCCGAGGCGGTGCTCTTCAAGGACGTCATCGTCCAGTAGCCCTCACCGACCCCTTTCACACCCGCATTCGGAACTTCCATGGCCGACGCCGACGAGGACGACTGGGCCGCAGCCCTCATCGCGCAGAACGAGGCCGGGGGCGATTCCTCCCTCGCCGACGAATGGGGCGCGGCCCTGGCCGAACAGGGTACGACCACCCACGCCAGCGACGTCGCCGCCGAATGGGCGACGATGATCGAGGACGGGGAGACCGACAACCTACCTGAGCTCAGCGGCAACGACCGTATCCTGAACCAGGATGAGATCGACGGCGTCCTCGGCTTCTCCTTGCGCGAACTGTCGGCCTCCGGGGCCGGCGGCGTGCGCGCCATCGTCGATTCGGGCGTCGTTCAGTACGAACGCCTGCCGATGCTGGAAATCGTCTTCGACCGGATGATCCGGTTGCTTTCGACGAGCCTGCGCAATTTCTTCCAGGACAACGTCGAGGTGACGCTGGACAACATCACCTCAGTGCGGTTCGGCGACTATCTCAACGCAATCCCCCTGCCGACCCTGCTCGGCGTGTTCCGGGCCGATGCCTGGGAGAACTCAGGCCTCGTCACCGTCGAATCGAATCTCGCCTACTCGACCATGGACCTGCTGCTCGGCGGCAAGCGCGGCGGCACCTCGACGCGCCTCGATGGACGGCCCTTCACCACCATCGAGATGCAGCTCGTGCGCCGTCTCGTGGAGATCATCCTCACCGACCTCGAACTGTCGTTCCAGCCGCTCTCGCCCGTCCGCTTCGCCATCGACCGAATCGAGACCAACCCGCGCTTCGCCACCATCACGCGCCCGGCCAACGCCGCCATCCTGATCAGCCTCAAGCTCGACATGGACGGGCGCGGCGGCCTGCTCCAGATCCTGTTCCCCTACGCCACCATAGAGCCGATCCGTGAACTGCTCATGCAGAGCTTCATGGGCGAGAAGCTCGGACGCGACCACGTCTGGGAAAGCCATCTCGCCACGGAGATCTGGCAGGCCGACGCGACCATGGAGGCCGTGCTCCACGAGACGATGCTCCCCTTGAAGAAGGTGCTGTCCCTGAAGGTGGGCGACACCCTGATGTTCGATACCAAACCCTCCGACCTCATTTCCGTCCGCTGCGGCGACTGGGCCCTGACGCAGGGACGGATCGGCCGGGTGGACGATAGTATCGCCGTGCAGCTGACCCGGCCGCTACGCCGGTCCCGCACCACTTTCCAGGCTTTCGAGGCCTCCATGAACAACCGCAACGACGGGTGAGCCTCATGAGTCTCCTCGCCACCCTCAGCGCCGATATCCTCGTCGCCATCCTGCTCGTCGCCACGATCGTCTCGTCCGTGCGGCTGAGCCGGCGTATCTCCCGGATGAAGGCCGACGAGGCGGGTATGCGGCAGACCATCGGCGACCTCGTGGTGGCCAGCGCCACCGCCGAACGCGCCGTAGCGGGCCTGCGCGCCACCCTCGACGAATGCGACCGGACCCTCGCCGACCGTCTCGCCACCGCCGAGCGCTACGCCGCCGACCTCTCCGCCCACGTGATAGCCGGCGAGACGGTGATCGGACGGATCTCGGCCATCGTCGCGCAAGCCGGCGGCGCGCACGGAGGCATTGCCCGCCCGGCACCACGCATCGCGGACGAGCCCGCCCATGACGCCCCGCAGTCCGTGAGACCTCAGTCCCGTATCCCGATAAGTGTTCCGGCCAGCCCGAATGGTGAGCGTCTCGGAGCCGCCGCCGCCGCCGCGCTCGCCATGTCCGAACGGGCCCTCGAACGCCTGCGGAGCAAGGCCGCATGACCAATCCGGCCTCTCCACGGCTTCCGGGACAGGCCAAGAAGGCCGGGAAGCCGGGTCTACGCGTCCGTTTTCCACAGCCGCGCCCGCTCAAGCTACGCCTGATCGATGCCGTCACCCTCGCGGCTGTCGGCCTTCTCGTCCTGAAGCTCGGGGCGATCACCATCGAGGATTCGAAACCCGCGCCGGACGCGCCCCTACCGGACTTCGCCCGCGTGCTCGCCAAAGCCCGTACGGGCTACGAGCCGTCCGACCCAACCACCACCGGCTCCGTCAGCGCGAAGGAGCCCGAGAAGCCGCCGCCGGAACCCGAGAAGCCGGTGGCTCGCCCCCCTCCGCCCCCGGAGGCGATGCCGGCATCCGAGCGTGCGATCCTCGAGCGCTTGGCGACCCGCCGTGACACCCTCAAACAGCGCAGCGACGCCCTCGACCTGCGCGAGCAGCTCATCGGTACCGCCGAACGCAAGCTGGAGACCGGCGTCGATGCCCTCAGGCAGGGCGAGGGAAGCGCCGAGGGCGGGGCCAATCAGCGCGCCGAGACCGAGAAGGCCGCCCTCAAGAATATCGTCACCATGTACGAGACCATGAAGCCCAAAGACGCCGCACGGGTCTTCGATCGCCTCACCCTCGAAGTGTTGGTGCCCATCGTCCTCGCCATGAACCCGCGCAAGATGGCGGAGGTCCTGGCGTTGATGCAGTCGGAACCCGCCGAGAAACTCACTGTCGCCCTCGCGAATCGCGCGCGCGGCACCCAACCGCCGTCACAGGCCCCGTCGGTTGCCGGTCTTGGACCCAACGAGCTTCCGGCCATCGAATCCGCGGGCAGGGTAGACCCGAGACGCTGAGGCGACGATCTTAACGAACCCTTACGGTTGCGTGTGCCGTGCGTCGGGGTTAGGCGGCAGGCTCAGAGGTTATCGCGCGCGAAGCTCCCCATCGAGGGCGGGTTAAGACGCTGCGTGAGAGCCTCCGATGCCCGAGACGTCCCTGGAGGCCCCGCTTGCCGCTGCCCTGTCTGCTCCGACCGCTTCCCTCCGCCGCGCTCGGTGTGCTCCTGACCCTCATCCTCCTACCGGCTGCCATCGGTCCGACCCTCGCCCAGGATACCGGGGAGCCGGAGGCCCCAGTGGAAACGGCCCCGAAGCCGAAGCCCAAACCGAAGCCCGTCCCCGCCGCCAAGCCCGCGCCGGCCGCAAAACCCGCCACCGCGACGGCGGCACCGGCCCCAACGGCAGTCTGGCCGGTCGGTGCCGCCTCGGTGAGCGAAGTCTACGGCGACTGGACTGTGGTCTGCGCCCGAGAGGGAGCCGGGCCGGCGACCTGTACCCTGATGCAGGCGCAAGGCTCGAAGACCGATGGACGCCGCTCCTTCGCCATCGAATTGCGCGCGCCGGCCGAGGGCCGCGCCGCTGGGCTAATCCTGATGCCACTGGGCGTCAACATCGAGGGCGGCGTCCAGTTCAAGCTCGACGAGGCGGTCCTCGGGCAGGGCGCTCCCTATCTCAGCTGCAGCCAGGAGGGCTGCATCGTCCCCGTCAGCTTCCCGACCCTGGCCACCGACACCATGAAGACGGCCAAGGCCCTGACCGTGACGGCCACTAGGCCTGATGCCAAGGAACCGCTGGTGATCACCGTACCGCTCGGTGGCTTTGGACCGGCCCTGGCACGCGCGGTCGCCCTGACCGGTTGAGTTCGGCAGCGCGATTGAGAACGGCAGCGCATCCCGAAAAAATTCGATCAACGACGACGCTGCTCCCAGAACCAACCGCGAGGAAACGCCGATGAGAAGATTCCTGACCGCCGGCCTGCTGGTGGCCGCACTGACCGCGCCCGCCCTGGCTCAGAACGCTCCGCCGCCCGACGCCGCCGCACCCGAGACCCGTCCCCCCGAAACGAAAGCCGAGCGCCAACGCAATAGCGCCGCCAAGCTCGCCGGCCTGCTCTACTTCGTCCAGAACGCCTGCCCGGACCTCAAGCCCGACTACACCCGCTTCAAGGACGTCGTGGCAGGTCTCGGTGTAACCTTGGAGGATCTGTCGGCGGGCGATCTCCTGCTGCGCTCGCGCACCTACACGGAGGTCTACACTAAGGATACGTCCGCGAGTTGCGCCCGGGCCGACGCCAATTTTGGTCCCGCGGGCACCACGATCCCCAACCTCGTCGTCAAGCGCACAACACCTTAGCGGCATGTCATAGGACGCCCGACGGATCGCTTCGGGATGGCGAAGATCGATCATCCTCAGACGTCGCGCGGGCTTGCTTCCTTCCGCTTCGAGCAAGCGGAAGGGGGCATCGGGCTCTTAAGCGCCCGTTAGCCCAGACCATAGAGAGTGGCCGGACTGTGTGGCGTAAGGCGCCCCGCTCGCCGAGCGGGTGGGGCGCCAGTCGGAGTTGGCGTATCCTGCGATGGGTCTGGGTGCCGGTATCGCGACACGACGACGTCGGCCCTGGGTCGGCCTCGCCGCAGCGTCGATCCTTGCCGGGTTCGTCCTGTGCGGCCCCGCCGCGGCCGCGCGCCTGACGGCCGCCGCGGGGGTCCAGGCAGAGCGCTACGGCCGCATCACCCTGACATTCGATACGGCCGTCACGGTCAAGGCCCGCGTCTCGGGCACTGTCCTCGTCATCGCCTTCTCCGAGCGCAGCTCCGCCTTCGCCGAGCGGCTTGCCGCGCAGATGCCCGACTACGTGTCCGTGGTCCGACGCGATCCGGACGGCACGGGCCTGCGCCTCGCCCTGCAGCGCCCGTATCGCGTCAACGTGCAGAATGCGGGCGAGACCACCTTCATCGATCTCCTGCCCCTCGACTGGGCGGGCCTGCCGCCGCCCCTGCCGCCGGAGGTGGTGGCCGAGCTGTTCGCCCGGACCCAGGCCGCCGAGGCCGCCCTGAGGGCCGCGCGACCGAAACCGCCGGAGATTGTGCGCCTGCCCCTCGAGCTCGCCCTGCGCCCGAACCTCGTGCGTCTCAGCCTGCGTCTGCCCGAGTCCGCGGCGGCGCGATTTGAACGCGACGGTCCGGTCACGCGACTCGATCTGCCCGGGTCCTGGCGGATTGACGAGACCGCCACGCGTGGACGCCTCAAGCCCGCCATCGCGGCCCTGTCCGTCGAGGACGACGCGATGGGCGCGCGCCTCCTGGTAACGCCGGCCGATGGCTACGAAATCAGGTCAGCCCGCGATGCGGACGGTGCCACCCTCGATGTGGTGCGCAGGGCGAGCGAGACGAAGCCGGTCGAGGCACGGATTCCGCAAGCATCCGAGGACGCTGGGACGGCGGGCAGTGAGGCCGGGACGGGCCGGATCGAGGCGAAACCCGTCGCACAGGCGTCGATCAAACCGCCGACATCTGCGTCACCCCCCGTCGTCGTCCGCCCAGCCGGCCCCGGATGGGTGTTTCCCTTCACGCGGATGCCGGCCGCCGCCCTCTTCGAGCGGGCCGGGATCGCGACCTTGGTGTTCGAGACGTCCCAACCTGTCACGATTCCGGCGGGTGATCCAATCCTCGTGCCGTTCGGGGCTCCCATCCGGACGGGCGGCTTCGTCACCATCCGTCTTCCCGTGCCGCGCGAGCGCCTCCTCGACCTCGTGCCGACCGGTCCCGCCGACGCCCCCACGGGCTGGGAGCTGGTGGCCGGGACCGATCTCTCCGCGAGCGAGCCCCTGTCGGCGATCCGGACGGCCGGAGCGAACGGCCGCCTCGGCGTCGGTGTGAAGCTGCCGAACCCCGGCGGGGCCACATGGCTCGACCTCGACGGCGAGCGCATCGGTGTCGTCACCGGATACGGCCCGAAGCCCGCCGGCATTCCCAAACGGCAGACCTTCGTCGATTTCGAACTGCTGCCGAGCCGCCAGGGCGTCGCCGTCCTCGCACAGGCCGATGATCTGCTCGTCCGGCCCGATATCGACGGCGTCGCCATCGGGCGCGACGCCGGCATGGCGGTCTCCGGCGTCGCGCGTGCCGTGGACGCGCCGCTTGCCGGCATCGGCGACCTCGCCGTCGATCGCGCGCCCTGGGAAGCATCCCGCCGTGGCGACGTACGCGACCTCCTGCGCCGCCAGCTCGAAGCCGTCACGGAGGCCCCCCGCGTCGCGCGCGGGCTCCTGCGCCTGACCCTCGCCAAAGGCTTCCTCGCCAATGGTCTGACCGTCGAGGCCTACGGCGTTCTCAAGGTCGCCGTGGCCGAAGACCCGGTCCTTGCCGGGCAGCGCGACGTGGCCCTTCTCATCGCCATCGCCGCCGCACGCATGGGGCACGCGGCGGAAGCTCGACAAATTCTCGAGGGCGACGGCCTCAAATCCGATGCCGAAGTGCGCCTTTGGCAAGGGTACCTCGACACCCTGGCCGGCCGGTGGGGCAAGGCCGACGCGGCGTTTCGCGAGACGACCGGGGTCATCGAGCGTTACCCCGACGACCTCCAGGTCGTCCTGCGCAGCGCGGCGGCGGAAGCGGCCATCGAAGCGGGGGACTGGGATTCGGGAAGCCGCCACCTCACCCTGGCGGGTGCACGCTCACCCGAGCCGTCCCAGCGCGACCAGCTCGGCCTGCTCCGCGCGCGCATCGACGAAGTGACGGGACGGACCGTCGTCGCCCTGGAGAGCTACCGTCGCCTCGCAGAGGCGGGGAATGGGCCCGTGGCCGCCGATGCCGCGTTGCGGGCGGCGATCCTCGGCCATGCGTCGGGAAAGCTGCCACTCGCCAAGGCCATCGAGCGCATCGAGGCCCTGACGCTCACCTGGCACGGCGACGAGATCGAGACGCGGGCCATCGCGGCCCTCGCCGGCCTGTACAAGGAAGCCGGCCGCTGGCGCCAGGCCTTCACCGCCGCGCGCCGGGCCGACGCCCTGCGCGGCCAATCGCCCATCGCCCACACCCTGCACGACTCGGCCATGGCGCTGTTCGACGAGCTCTACCTCGGAGAGCGCGGAGCGAACCTGTCCGGTGTCGAGGCCCTGGGGCTGTATTTCGACTTCAAGGACTATGCGCCCATCGGGCGCCGCGGCGACGAAATCGTCCGTCGCCTGTCGGACCGCCTCGTGGAACTCGACCTTCTTGATTCCGCGGGCGATCTCCTGCAGCATCAGGTGGATCACCGCCTGACCGGGCCGGCCCGCGCCGAGGTGGCGGCGCGCCTGGCCACCATCCGGCTGATGGACGAGAAACCACTCCCCGCGCTGCAGGTCCTCGACGCGACTTACCTGCCCGAACTGCCCGAGGACCTGCGCCGCGCCCGCGCGCTCCTGCGCGCCCGCGCGCTGTCCGACCTCTCGCGCACCGATCTCGCCCTGGAGACCATCGACGGCGAGGCGGGGGCCGACGCCGCGCGCCTGCGGGCCGACATCCTGTGGACCGGGCGGCGCTGGCGCGAGGCCGGCGAGGCGCACGAGACCCTCGTGGGCGATGCCTGGCGCCAGCGCGTGCCCCTGGACGACAAGGCCCGCACGGACGTCCTGCGTGCAGCCATCGCGTACGGCCTGGCGAACGAGGTCCTGAGCCTCGAGCGCCTCCGGGCGAAGTTCGCGGATCCCATGGCCGAGAGCCTCGACGCGCGCACCTTCGCCCTCCTGACCCAGCCCAACGCCGTGCGCACGACGGGCTTTCGCGAGATCGCCCAGAAGGCCACCAGCGCCGAGACCCTGCAGTCGTTCCTCACCGAGTACCGCAAGCGCTATCCCGAGACCGCCGTGCCGGAGCGGGGCAAGCGCGACGGCGAGACCCGCGCCGACGCGCAGGGCAGCCCGGCGCCGCCACCCGGTTGAGGCTCAGGTGCCGTAGCTCTGCACCAGGGAGCCGGCGACCAGGGTCCAGCCATCGACGAGGACGAAGAAGATCAGCTTGAACGGCAGGGCCACGGTGGCGGGCGGCACCATCATCATGCCCACCGCCATGAGGATCGAGGCCACCACGAGGTCGATGATCAGGAAGGGGATGAACAGCAGGAATCCGATCTCGAAGGCGCGCCGCAGCTCCGAGATCATGAAGGCCGGGGTGACGATCTCAAGGCCGATGGCTTCGGGCCCCGAGGGGGTGGGCACCTTGGCCATGTCGAGGAAAAGCTTGAGGTCTTTCTCGCGGACGTTTTTCAGCATGAACGCCTTGAACGGCGCCGAGGCCCGCTCGAAGGCGACGCTCTGGGTGATCTGGCCGGCGATGAGGGGCTCGATCCCGGTCCGGTAGGCCTCCCGGCCGACGGGGGCCATGACGAAGGCCGTGAGGAACAGGGCCAGGCTCGTGACGACGGCGTTGGGCGGCGCGCTCTGGGTTCCGAGGGCCGAGCGCAGGATCGAGAACACCACCACGATCCGGGTGAACGAGGTCGCCATCACGAGGACCGAGGGCGCGAGCGCCAGGACCGTGATGAGCGCGACGAGCTGCAGCGCCCGCTCCGTGACGCCGCCGGCACCGAGATCGACGGACAGGCTCTGGGCCGCGGCACCGCCCGCCGCCAGGGTCAGACCGAGGGCCGCGAGCGTCGACACGGCGGCGAGGCGCGGGAGGCGGAGCGGAAGGCGAATCATCTGGTTTCCGAAGGGGATAGCCCGGAGAATCGGATGGGCCGACGCTCCAGGGCAAGCCGTCTTCCGCCGGAAAACTGTCGGCGTCATGGCCGGGGCGGTGCCCGCGGGTCAGTTCTTCTTGTCGAGGGGCCGGCCGAGGAGACGGGCGAACTCGGCCTCGATCTCCTCGACGGAGAACGGATTGGGGGCCGCGTTCGGTCTGGCCGGACGGGCCGGCGCGGGGTCGGGCGGTGCCGGAATCGCGGGGGCGGACGCCGTTCCGTCCGGTGTCGGCGCGGAACGGCCCGCGGGCGAGACGGAACGGTCCACCGGGGGTGCGGAACGGTCCGCGACCGGGGTGGGACGGTCCGCCTCGAACAGGTCGTCGGTCGCGGGCGCGTCGGGTTCGGTCACCTCCGCCGTCGCCGCCATGGCGGCAGCCATAGGATCGACGGCGGGATCAACGGGGTGCTCGACGGGCGCCGGTTCCTGCAAATCGGGGATCAGAACCGCGAGCGCGACGGAGCTCGGCTCCGCGGGCGCGACCTCCGTGAACGACGCCACCTCGGGCTGCGGATTCGGCCCGGCCATCGAGACCGGCGGAGGCACCGGCACGGGAGCCGCCGGGGCGGCGACGAAGGTCGGCTCGACGGGCTCGGGCGAGGGGCTTTCGGACGGGGAGATCTCGGGCTGGGAGATTTCGGGCGACGGGGCCTCGGTCTCGGCGGAACGGGCTGGCATCACCGCCGAGGACGGGCGCCGCACCGCCTCTTCGAGCTGACGGGCCATGTCGGAGAGGATCGCCGCATCGAAGCTGCGCGGCGCGGGGGGCGCGAGAACCGAAGAATCCCGGCTTGAAGAATCCCGGACCGGGGGTGCGGGGATCGAGGGGGCCGGGACCGGTGGCGGCTCGGAGCGGACCTCCGCCGCCGAGGCCTCCTCGGCGGCGCGGGCGCGCTTGGCCGCGCCGGGGACGAGGTTGGCGAGGGACGGCGGCAGGCGCCGGGCCGGGCGCGACGCCGCGGGGGGCTCGGCCGGTGGACGGGGCGGGACGACCGTCGCGTCGGACGACCGTGCGGACGCGCCGTCGCGTCTCGGCTCGAAATCCGGCTGCGGCTCGAAGATCTCGAGGGGATCGGGCGCCCGCACCGGGTCGGTCCGGTCCGGCGCATCGGGCCCGGACAGGTCGAGGGGCCGGCCGACGCTCGCCGGCCGCGCCGTCGAGCCCGGCACGGGCGGGGCCACCACCACGGGCATCTCGAAGGCGGGCTCGAAGGCCGGCGGGTAGCGGGGCGGCTCGAGGGAGGCGGCCGGCTCCGCCTCGGGCTCGGGGCGGGCCGCTTCGTCGGTGCCCAGCCGCGCGCCGACGCCGCGCGAGATGTTGCGCTCGATCACCACGTCGTTGGGCCCGCCGACGAGGAGCAGGTGCTCGACGTTGTCTCGGCGCAGCAGGATGAGCTGACGCTGCCGGTCGAGTTCGTAGATGTCGACGATCCCGAGGCGGGGCTGGCGGCCGCGGGCCCCGAGCTTCGAGGACAGGGCATGGCCCCGTCCGGTCAGGCGGCGGAAGGCGAACACCACGGCCGCCAGCACCGCGAAGATGACGAGGAAGATGATCGCAAACTGGATCGTCGAAGAACCGTCTGAACTGAAGAACGAAGACAAGACCGGGGTCTCTCGCTTTTTGGGGGCCACCGGCCCGACGCAACGCTGACCGCAGCAGTATCACGCTCCCGCCGGGCCGGGGCAATAACGTTAAGACTTCGTTAACAGCTCCTTCACGCACCGGCGAAGAGTGGCGTCGGCGCGGGGTCTTAACGCGACGTTAACCATGGTGGCGGCAGATTTTGCCCATCGCCCGGCAAATCTGACCGGGTGCGGGGGCTGGAGCCACGCCGTGTCCGTCACCGACCTGCCCATCCTCGGCATGCTGCGCACCCGGATGCAGTGGCACCAGACCCGCCAGAAGCTGCTCGCCGAGAACGTCGCCAACGCCGACCTGCCGGGCTTCAAGCCCCGCGACCTGGCGAACCCCGATCTCGGTCGCGGCGCCGGGGCGGGTGCGGCCGCCGGGATGGGGGGCGCGGCGAGCTTCGGCGCCATGGCGCTCGCCCAGCCCGTGGGGGCGTCCGGCGCCGGCCTCGCCGTCACGAGCCCGTCCCACATCGCCCTGGCCCAGGCGGGGGAGGGACCGGGCGCCGATCCGCGCCGGGTCAAGGGCTTCGAGATCCGCCCGAGCGGCAACGGCGTGAACCTCGAGGAGGAGATGATGAAGGCCGGCGACAACCAGGCCGACTACCAGCTCGCCTCGTCGATGTACCAGAAGAGCCTCGAGACCCTGAAGATCGCCATCGGCAAGCGCTGAACCGCGTCCCCCTGAACCCGCGAGAGCGCCATGGACTTCCTCAAATCCCTCACCACCGCGGCGTCCGGCCTCAAGGCCCAGTCGAGCCGGATGCGGGTCATCGCCGAGAACATCGCCAACGCGGAATCGGCCCCGACCTCGCCGGGCGGCGAGCCCTACCGCCGCAAGATCCCGACCTTCACCCAGCAGATCGACCGCGAGACCGGGGCGAGCCTCGTCGAGACCGGCCGGGTCCGCCGCGATTCCGCGCCGTTCCGCGTCAAGCACGATCCGGGCAACCCCGCGGCCAACGCGAAGGGCGACGTGAGCCTGCCCAACGTCAACGGGCTCATCGAGAACATGGACATGCGCGAGGCCCAGCGCTCCTACGAGGCCAACCTCAACATGGTCACCGCCACCCGCCGGATGGTGGCCAAGACCCTCGAGATCCTCAAGGCCTGATCGACCCTCCGGCCCGCCGCCCCCTGCCCATAAGACCCTGCGCCCGAAAGACCCTCCGCCATGGCCACCAACGCCTTCGCCGCCGGCGCCTACGCCGCGATCCAGAACATCGGCGCCAAGGGCGCCATGGCCAAGGCCGCGCCGGTCGCCAACCCGCAGGGCATGAACTTCGGCTCGCTGCTGTCCTCGACCCTGGATTCCGTCGGCGACGCCGGGCGCCGGGCCGATTCCCAGGCCCTGGCGGTGGCGGGCGGCAAGGCCAACGTCGTCGACGTGGTCACGGCGGTGGCCGAGAGCGAGACCGCCCTCCAGACCCTGGTGGCCGTGCGCGACCGCATGATCTCGGCCTACGAGGAGATCATGCGGATGCAGATCTAGGACGAACAGCGCGCGCCCTTCCACTCGGGGGCTTCCGGGACCGGACACCCGCTCGGTGGCTGGTTTTCGGACGTCATGACGGGGGCGGCGTGAAACGCGACAGGCCCCCTCTCCTGGAAGGAGAGGGTTGGGGTGAGGTGTGGGACATCTCCGGAGAGTTCGCACACCTCACCCTGTCCCTCTCCTTCCAGGAGAGGGGACCCGCGCTGCCTGCGGGACGACCCCAAAGCGGCCACCCTCTCTGGATGGACGGCCTCGACGATCCCCCGGACTCGAGAATCGAAACCAGCATGACCGGCCTCGCCATTATCGACGTCGCGCGCGACGGGATCTTCGTGTTCCTCAAGGTCGCGGGGCCGATCATGCTCGTCGCCCTCCTGGTCGGCCTCGTGATCTCGCTGCTCCAGGCCCTGACCCAGATCCAGGAACAGACCCTGATCTACGTGCCCAAGATCGTGGCCGTGTTCGCCACCCTGCTGTTCATGCTGCCCTTCATGGGCGACGCGCTCGGCGGCTACATGACCCGCATCGCCGCGCGCATCGTCGCCGGCGGGTGAAGCCTGCTATGACGGGTCATGAACCTGCTCCTGCCCGGCATCGCGGCGGCCTTCCTGCTCACCTTCGCCCGGGTCGGGACCCTGGTGATGCTGATGCCGGGCGTCGGCGAGCAGCTCGTGTCGCCGCGCCTGCGGCTGGCCTTCGCCCTGCTGCTCACCCTCGTGCTGTTCCCGACCGTGCGGCCCCTGCTGCCGATGCAGGGCGGGGCCATCGCCGGGCCGGGGCTCGTCGCGCTGCTGTTCGGCGAGGTGCTGGTCGGGCTGGTGCTCGGGCTCACCGTCCGGATGGTGCTCGCCGCCCTGCAGACCGCCGGCGTGGTGGTGTCGCAGCAGCTCGGCCTGTCCTACGCCATGACCGTGGACCCGACGCAGGGCGGCCAGCAGACCGCCATCGGCAACTTCCTGGCGCTGCTCGGCGTCACCCTGATCGTGGCGACCGACCTGCATCACGTCGCCCTCTACGCCATCGGCCGCAGCTACGTGCTGCTGCCGCCCGATGGCATCCCGGGCCTCGGCGAGGCGGCGGCCCTCGCCCTGAAGGCGATCGCGCGGGGCTTCGCCCTCGGCGTGCAGATCTCGACGCCGTTCATCGCCTTCGGCATCCTGTTCAACGTCGGCCTCGGCGTGCTGGCCCGGCTGATGCCGCAGATGCAGGTGTTCTTCGTCGCGGTGCCGGCCTCGGTCCTCATCGGCATGCTGGTGCTGCTCGGCAGCCTCGGCGTGATGATGGCGGTGTTTCTGGACAATATCGGCCACTACCTCTCGGATCTGGCCGGGCGGTGACGGGGCCTTTCGCCATCGCTCGCGTCGTCGGGACCTCCCGAGGGCGGCGCGGGTCCCCTCTCCTGGAAGGAGAGGGACAGGGTGAGGTGTGCGGATTCTCCGGAAAGGTCCCACACCTCACCCCAACCCTCTCCTTCCAGGAGAGGGAGCACGGCGGTGTCTCACCCAATTCTGCGAATGCGCCTCGTGGCGCGGCGCGTCGGGGAGATCGGAGCCTCCCCACTCGGACTCATCTCCCCACCCCCCGCGGAACGGTCTGAGCCATGTCCGAGGGCGCGGAACAGGAAGACAAGACCGAAGACCCGACACCGCGGCGCATCGAGAAGGCGATCGAGCAGGGCAACGTCCCGAACTCCGTCGAGATCAACACGTTCTTCATCCTCGCGGCCTTCACCCTCGCGTTGGTGATGGCGTCGGGGTCCATCGCGCGCGACCTCGTGGCCGGCATGCGCGGCTTCCTCATGAACGCCCACGCGGTCCCGTCCGACCCGCACGTCTACGCCGCCATGGGCCTGCGCACGATGCTCCTCTACGCCCAGGCGCTGGCCATCCCCATCGGCCTCGTGGTGGTGGCGGGGCTGGCGGCCGGCCTCCTCCAGCACCCCCTGGTGTTCTCCACCGAGGCCATCGGCCTCAAGTGGGAGCGGGTCTCCCCCATGGCCGGCGCCAAGCGCATCTTCGGCATGGAGGCCCTGTTCCAGTTCATCAAGGGTCTGGCCAAGCTCGCCATGGTCGGAATCGTCGGCGGCACCATCCTGTGGGGCGAGCGCGACCGCCTCGAGGTGTTCGTCCGCCTCGATCCGTCGGCGACGCTCGCGGCGATCCTGTCCCTGTGCCTGAAGCTCATGGGCGGCATGCTGGCGGTGTTCGTCGCCATCGCGCTCGGCGACGCCGTCTACCAGCGCTTCAAGTGGCGCCAGAAGCTGCGCATGTCCAAGGAGGAGATGAAGCAGGAGCACAAGGAGAGCGACGGCAACCCCGAGGTGAAGGGCCGCATGAAGCAGATCCGCGCCCAGCGCGTGAAGAAGCGCATGATGGCCGCCGTGCCCACCGCCACCGTCATCGTCACGAACCCGACCCACTATGCCGTGGCCCTGCGCTACGAGGCCGGGATGCAGGCGCCGATCTGCGTCGCCAAGGGCGTCGATTCCCTCGCGCTGCGCATCCGGGCGCTGGCCAAGGAGCACGACGTGCCGGTGCTGGAGAACCCGCCCCTCGCCCGCGCGCTGCACGCCACCGTGGACATCGACGAGGAGATTCCGGCCGAGCATTACCGCGCGGTCGCCGAGGTGATCGGCTTCGTCATGCGCCTGCGGCGCCGGGCGGCGTGAGCGGTCTCCACGCCCCTGAGACTCTCGTCATACCTTCGCCCGATCACCGCTCTCGCAAGTCGCCATGGGCCGGCGTGAAGCGCGACAGGCCCCCTCTCCTGGAAGGAGAGGGCTGGGGTGAGGTGTGCGAACTCTCCAAAAAGGTCACACACCTCACCCTGTCCCTCTCCTTCCAGGAGAGGGGACCCGTGCAGGCCGCGACCAATGGGGTTCACCGCACCGCCATTCTTCCGGGACGCGTCTGCATCGCGGCTGTGCGCCGCATCGGCCAAGCACCACGGTTTGTGCACCTTTTTCCCCGTATTTTGTCGGACGCCGTGGCGGGATGACCCTTGCCGCACGGGCGGACCGGGCGCTAACCGGGTGTCACAAGACAGGTGGATCGACCCGGGATGGCTGAGTTCAGCGGACCAACCAAGGCCGCGCCGAACGCGATCGACCGGTCCGAGCGGCCCGGCCGCGTCGGGCTGCTCCTCGTCCTGGCCGGACTCCTCGTGGGCGCGGCCGTCGGCCTGTCCTTCGTCGCCAACGAGCAGGCCCAGCCACTCATCCTCGGCCTGCTGGCGCTCCTCGCCATGGCGGGCGTGTTCTGCCTGTTCGCGCTCGCCATCGGCGCCCTCCAGCTCGCCGGCCAGACCGGGCGCGACGACATCACCAAGGCCATCGTCGACGCGTCCCCCGAGGGCACCATCGTGGTGGAGGAGGGCGGCCGCCTCATCTACGCCAACGAGGCGTACCTGCGCATCGCCGGCGGCGAGACCTTCGCCAACCTGCGCCCCGTGGAACGGGTCTTCGTCGGCTCACCGGAGGTGTCGGAGGCGGTCTATCGCCTCGCCCAGGCCGCCCGCGAGGGGCTCGGCCACGGCGAGGAGATCCGCATGGCGCCGCCCCCCGACGGGGCCGGCGACCGGGCCTTCGCCTGGTACCGCATCGCCGTGCGCCCCATCGACCGGCCGCGCCGGTCCGCCGCCCTGTGGAGCGTCTCCGACATCACCCACGAGCGCGAGCGCCAGGAGAACGTCTTCCAGGAGCTCCAGCACGCCATCGACTACCTCGACCACGCGCCGGCCGGCTTCCTCTCCATCGATCCGGCCGGGTCCGTCGTCTACATGAACGCGACCCTCGCCGCCTGGCTCGGCTACGACCTCGCCACGGTCGGCTCCGGCGGCCTGCGCCTGCCCGAGATCGCGCCCGGCGCCGACGTGCTCACGGCCACGGGCGGCCTGCCCGGGGAGGTCCGCACCGACCGGTTCGACCTCGATCTGCGCCGCCGCAACGGCCATCCGCTCCCGGCCCGGCTCTACCACCGCGTCGCCTTCGGGCAGGACGGCAGGCCCGGCCCGTCGCGCACCATCGTCCTCAACCGCTCGGCCGGGGCCGAGACCGACGAGCCCCAGCGCGCCGCGGAGGTGCGCCTCGCCCGCTTCCTCAACAACAGCCCCATCGCCATCGCCACCGTCGATCACGGCGGCCACATCGCCCGGGCCAACGCCTCGTTCGCGCGCCTGTTCGGCGGCACCCCGCGCCAGGCGATGCCGGACGGGCAGGGCAGCCTCGAGGCCGAACCCACGGTCTGCGACGCCCTGGTGGAGCGCGACCGGGCCGCCCTGGAGACGGCGCTCGCCAAGGCCGCCGAGGGCCTGGCCGCCATCGAGCCCATCGAGGTGATGCTGACGGGCCCCGGCAACCGCTCGGCCCGGGTCTGGCTCAGCCCGGCCGGCGTCGAGGGCGCCGCCGAGGGCGGCCGCCCCGACGAATCCGGCGACCGCGAGCGGGTGATCCTCTACGCCCTCGACACCACCGCCCAGCGCCAGCTCGAGCAGCAGGTGGCCCAGGCCCAGAAGATGGACACGGTCGGCCAGCTCGCTGGCGGCATCGCCCACGACTTCAACAACGTCCTCCAGGCGATCATCGGCTACTCGGACCTGCTGCTGGCGAGCCACCGGCCGACGGACCCGGCCTTCCAGGACATCATGCAGATCAAGCAGAACGCCAACCGGGCCGCCAGCCTGGTGCGGCAGCTGCTGGCCTTCTCCCGCCGCCAGACCCTGCGGCCCGAGGTGATGAGCGTCGGCGAGGCGCTGTCCGACCTCACCCTGCTGCTCAAGCGCCTGCTCGGCGAGCGGGTCGACCTCGACCTCAAGCATGGGCGCGAGATCTGGCCGATCAAGGCCGACGTGAACCAGTTCGAGCAGGTGATCGTCAACCTCGCGGTCAACGCCCGCGACGCCATGCCGGAGGGCGGGCGCCTCCTCATCCGCACGGCCAACGTGGTGCACGATGCCACCCCGGCGGAGGCCCGCCTCGGCATGCCGGCGGGCGACCACGTCCTCATCGAGGTCATCGACACCGGGCAGGGCATCCCGCCGGACGTCATGGAGAAGATCTTCGAGCCGTTCTTCACCACGAAGGAGATCGGCAAGGGCACGGGCCTCGGGCTCTCGACGGTGTTCGGCATCGTCAAGCAGAGCGGCGGCACCATCGACGTGCGCTCCACGGTGGGCGAGGGCACCACGTTCCGCATCTACTTCCCGCGCCACGAGCCGGCGGCCGAGCCCGAACCCGTGCCGCTCCCCGCCGCCAGCACGACGGGCGAGATCGCCGCCCACCGCCTCAAGGGCACGCCCGAACTCGCGGCCCCGTCGCCGCGCAAGCCGGCGCCGGACCACACCGGCCAGGGCGTCATCCTCCTCGTCGAGGACGAGGACCCCGTGCGCGCCGTCAACAGCCGCGCCCTCTCGGCGCGCGGCTACACGGTGCTGGAGGCGGCCTCGGGCCTCGACGCCCTCAAGATCATCGAGGACAAGACGCAGGTCATCGACCTCGTCGTCTCCGACGTGGTGATGCCCGAGATGGACGGCCCGACGCTCCTGCGCGAATTGCGCAAGCACCACCCCGACCTCAAGGTGATCTTCGTCTCCGGCTACGCCGAGGACGCGTTCCGCAAGAACCTCCCCGACGGCGAGGACTTCAACTTCCTGCCCAAGCCCTTCAGCCTGAAGCAGCTCGTCGAGACGGTGAAGGAGACTATCGCGCGCTGATTTTGTGCGGGGCGTTGTGCCGGCGTTCGCGGGAATCCGCGGGCGCCGGCCTTGCACGATGAGAACAAAACGAGTACATCAATCGTCATCCGGGGCGCATTGAGCCTTGCTCCCACCCCATGCATAAGGATGCCGACGAATGGCCCAGCCCGCGCTGAAAGTTGTGGACGCTCCCATGGTGGACAAGGACAAGGCGAAGGCGATCGACGCCGCGCTGTCGCAGATCGAGCGGGCCTTCGGGAAGGGCTCGATCATGCGGCTGGGCAAGAACGCCCAGGTGGCGGAGGTGGAGGTGGTCTCCACCGGCTCGCTGGGCCTCGACATCGCGCTGGGCGTCGGCGGCCTGCCGCGCGGCCGCGTCATCGAGATCTACGGCCCGGAATCCTCGGGCAAGACCACGCTGGCGCTCCACACCATCGCCGAGGCCCAGAAGAAGGGCGGCGTCTGCGCCTTCGTCGACGCCGAGCACGCCCTCGACCCGATCTACGCCCGCAAGCTCGGGGTGCAGCTCGACGATCTCCTGATCTCGCAGCCCGACACCGGCGAGCAGGCGCTGGAGATCACCGACACCCTGGTGCGCTCGGGCGCCATCGACGTCCTCGTGGTCGATTCCGTGGCGGCGCTGACGCCCCGCGCCGAGATCGAGGGCGAGATGGGCGACAGCCAGCCCGGCCTCCAGGCCCGGCTCATGAGCCAGGCCCTGCGCAAGCTCACGGGCTCGATCTCGCGCTCGAAGTGCATGGTGATCTTCATCAACCAGATCCGCATGAAGATCGGCGTCATGTACGGCTCGCCGGAGACCACCACGGGTGGCAACGCCCTGAAGTTCTACGCCTCCGTGCGCCTCGACATCCGGCGCATCTCGACCCTGAAGGACCGCGACGAGGCCATCGGCAACCAGGTCCGCGTCAAGGTGGTGAAGAACAAGGTCGCCCCGCCGTTCAAGCAGGTCGAGTTCGACATCATGTTCGGCGAGGGCGTCTCCAAGGTCGGCGAGCTCATCGACCTCGGGGTCAAGGCCGGCATCGTCGAGAAGTCGGGCGCCTGGTTCTCCTACAACAGCCAGCGCCTCGGCCAGGGCCGCGAGAACTCCAAGGGCTTCTTACGGGACAACCCGGACATCGCGGCCAAGATCGAGGCCTCGATCCGCCAGAATTCCGGCATCCTGGCCGACAAGATTTTGGATACGGCCAAGCCCACCGAGGACGATCTGGACGAGGGCGAGGCCTGATACGGCCTCCGCTTGATCACTTCGGATCGTGCGCTCGCGACAGGCTCCTTCTCCTGGAAGGAGAGGGTTGGGGTGAGGTGTGGGACCTTTTCGGAGAGTTCGCACACCTCACCCTGTCCCTCTCCCGGAAGGTGTGGGGACCCGCGCCTGCCAGAAGCCGAACGGATCACCCGGAAATCGTATGAGTTCCTGAAGCGTCGCGTGTAGGCAAAAAGCCGCCGGGTCCGGACCCGGCGGCTTTTTGCGTCGTTCCGGAGGGCGATGGGGCGGGGCCCTAATCGGCCTCCGGCTCCGGGTCGCGCACATGGGCGGCGAATCCGGTCGCGGACACGATCCCGGGGTCCAGGGTCATGGACGGGAACAGGTAGTCCCCACCGTTCTGGCGCCGGAACGCGATGGGCGCGGTGGTGAACAGCCCGCGCATGCGGGTCCGCAGGGCGTCCGCGGCGGCGTCGAAGGCGGCGTCGTCGAGGCGGTCGGCGCGGTAGACGACGAACGGCGGCAGGACCGCGTAGCCGGGATAGAACAGCACGCCGTGGTGGATGGGAAACAGCAGGTCGTCCATCGGCCCGTTGATGCCGCGCGGGCCATAATGCGCCTCCCAGCCGCCGGCCGTCACGAGGAGCATCGCGCGCTTGCCCGCGAGGGTGCCTTCGCCGTAGCGGTCCCCCCAGCGGGTGTCGCTGTGCTCGCCGACGCCGTAGGCGAACCCGAAGGAATAGACCCGGTCGATCCAGCCTTTCAGGATCGCCGGCATGGAGAACCACCAGAGCGGGAACGCCAGGATCAGGGCGTCCGCCCACAGCAGCTTGGCCTGCTCGGCCCGGACATCGTCGGTCAGCGTTCCGGCGGCGAAGGCCGCACCGGAGGCCGCCGGCACGTGCAGGCGCGGGGTCTCGCGCGGGTGCGTGCCCCCGTGCAGGGCTTGGAAATCGGCCCCGTCGACGGCGCTCTTCCAACCCTCGGCATAGAGATCGGTGTGGCGGACGTGATGCCCGTCGGCGCGCAACTGCGTTGCCGCCACGTCACGCAGCGCATGGGTCAGCGAGGCCGGCTCGGGGTGGGCGGAGACGATGAGGATGTTCATGCCGGGGGCTCTCGACTGTCGAAGCCCGAGGCTAGGCAGGTTTTCATTGGTGCGGTAGAGCGGGACAATGAATAGGACAATTCCAAAACTTGGATAAGTCGCTCGTCACCCTGGAGCGGATGAGTTCGTTCGTTCGCGTCGTCGAACGCGGCAGCCTGTCGGCGGTCGCCCGCGAGCGGGGTGTCGGCCAATCCACCATCACGCGACACCTCGCCGAATTGGAAGCCGCCCTCGGCGTCACCCTGCTCAGCCGGACCACCCGCCGGGTCACGCTCACCGACGAGGGCCGGCGCTATCACGCCGAGGCGCGCGCCATCCTGCGCCTCGTCGACGAGGCGACGGACGAGGCCCGCAACGCCGGGGGCGGCCTGACCGGACAGGTGCGCGTCTCGTGCACCGCCGCCCTGGGCGTGCGCCACGTCTGCCGGGCGCTGTTCGCGTTCCAGGACCGTTACCCGGGCATCCGCGTCGATCTCAGCCTGTGCGACGCGCCGATCGATCTCGTCCGCGAGGCGACCGACGTCGCCATCCGCCTGGGCCCCCTCGAAGACAGCACCCTGCACCGCCGGGCGATCGGCCTGTCGCGCCGCCTCCTCGTCGCGTCGCGCGGCTACCTCGACGCCCATGGGCGACCGGACCGGCCCGACGACCTCCTGCGGCATGAAGCGATCCGCATGAGCAACGTCGCCGGGAGCGAGACGCTCGTGCTGCGCGGACCGGACGGCGCGCGGACCAGCCTGCCGTTCGATGGCCGGATGCTGATCGATCACGGGCTGGCGGCGCGCGAAGCGGTGGCCGAGGGGCGCGGGATCGCGGCGAGCCACGTCTGGCTCGTGCAGGACCTCCTGGCGACGGGCGCCCTCGAGGTCGTCCTGCCGGGCTTCACCCCGGACCCGGTCCCCCTCTCCATCCTCATCGTCCCCGGCCGCACCTGCATCCGGCGGGTGCGCCTCCTCGTCGACGAGATCGCCGCCGCCCTGGCGGCCCTGCCCGGCATCGACCCGGCCTGAAGCCGGTATCCGATCGCCCGAACGCGAACGGCGGAGGGGCTGGGCCCATCCCGACGTTTCGCGACGTCGGGATCTTGACGGCGCGGACGAGGACATGGTTCCTGACAGTGGACTTGCGTATCGGATCGATCGTGCACACTACCTTATAAGAAATTTATCAGATTAGTGGTCGTCCATATCTACAACCCCGCAATATTCGCAACCCCGCAGCCGGCACAGTCTCGATGACCAAACATCACAAGGATGCCTCCGCCGGTGTGGCGCAGGTGCTGCTCGACGGCATGCCCCCGGCGGAGCGGGCGCAGGTCCAGGCCGAAGCGGATGCCAAGGGCGTCGGCGCCGTCGAGATCGTGCGCCAGTCCCTCGACATCCTGATCGCCGAATCCAGGCCGGCCTCCCCGCAGGGGAAACGCGTCGGGACATCGGGCCGCTGAGCCCCGACGCGTGGGCCGGCACCGGTTCGCGTCACTGCCGGGGCGGGCGGAACCGCCCCCCGACCCATCCTTGAGAAGCAGCCGATGAGAAGGGCGTTCCTGACCGGTGTCCTCGCCCTCGCGCTCGTCGGCCCGCCCCCCGCGTGGGCGCAGGTCGTCGAGGACGGGTCCGATGCGGCTTTGGGCAAGGCCGATACGCGGACAATCCTCGATCTCATCGCCCAGCGCTTCAAGGCCCTCGACCCGAAGGTGACGGTCCTGCGCCGGGCGGACGGCCCGTGGGTGTGCGGCTCCGTCAACGTCAAGAACCGCGACGATCTCTACACGGGCGAGCGCGGCTTCGTCGTCGACCTGTCGAGCGGGTTCTTCGGCCGGGTGCCCGACGGGCCGGAGCTGCTCAGCCCCCGCGCCGAGGGCTTCGCCGCCATGGAACAGATCCGGCAGATCACCTTCGCCCGCTGCCTCGATTGACGCGGCGCTCACTCCAGCGGCACCGTCGGGTTCATCCCGGCGGCTCCGCCGGGTTCACCCCGGCGGCAGCACCTCGATGGCGATGCCGGCATAGAACGCCGCGAGGTTGGCGATCTCGGCATCCGACAGGCCCTTGGCGACGACGTTCATGATCTCGTTCGTGCGCCGGCCGTCGCGGTACTCGGTGAGCACTTTGACGAGGTAGGGCTCGACCTGACCGGCGAGGTTCGGGGCCTCGGGGAGCTTCGAGAGCCCGTCCATGCCGTGGCAGGTCTGGCAGGCGGTGGCGGCCTTGCGGCCCGCCCTGGCGTCGCCGGCCTGCGCCGGGTGGGTGGCGAGGAGGGCGAGGATCAGGACGGTAGCGGAACGGGTCATGTGGGCTCCGGGTAGATTGGCGATCACGCATCCGCGCCCTGACTCTCATTCGAGAGGCGAAAGCGCCGGGACGAGACGCGCGGATTTCCTCTCCCGGCGAGCCATGCCTCCCACACATCTCGCAGAGAGCGCGGGTCCCCTCTCCCGGAAGGAGAGGGACAGGGTGAGGTGTGGGGGTTTTCCGGAGAGTTCGCACACCTCACCCCAACCCTCTCCTTCCAGGAGAGGGAGCGCCGCTGCGCTCTACGCCGACGCTCGGACACTATGCTTGACGCGATCCCTCAATGAAGTGGGCAACGGCTGGGTTGTGTGAATCCGGTAGCCCGGACGGAGAGGAGACCCGCGTCTTACGCGAGAGTTGCGAGAGCGGGGGTCAGGAGAGAGCGGGGCGCCACACCCATCCTCCCCGAAAAATCACTTCCCCTCGTAGGAAATGCGGTAGATCGCGCCGGCCGTGTCGTCCGCGACCAGCAGCGAGCCGTCGAGGAACACGGCGACGTCCGCCGGGCGGCCGAGATACTCGCCGTCGGCCGTGAGCCAGCCCTCCGCGAACGGCGTCGGTGCGCCGGCCTTGCCGTTCGTATCGATCGCCACGAACATGATCCGGGCGCCGACGGGCGTGGTGCGGTTCCACGAGCCGTGCTCGGCGATGAAGATGCCGCCGCGATACGAGCTCGGAAATTGCTTGCCCGTGTAGAACGCCATGCCGAGGTCGGCGGCGTGGGGCGGCAGCTCGGCCTGGGGCAGCACGGCGTCCTTCGGCGGGGTCTCGTCCTTGTACTCGACGGTGCGGACGGTGCCGCCGCCGTACCACGGGAACCCGAAATTCTCGCCGGCCTTCGCCGCGCGGTTGAGTTCGCCCGGCGGGGTGTCGTCGCCCATGCCGTCGACCTGGTTGTCGGTGAACCACAGGGACTTGTCGGCGGGGCTGAAATCCATGCCGACGGAATTGCGGATGCCCGTGGCGAACACCTCACGGTTCTTGCCGTCGGCGTCGAGGCGGATGATCCCACCGATGCCGGTCTTCGCGTAGAGGTCGCGCTTGTCCGCCGGCGGCACGTTGTAGGGCTGGCCCAGGGAAATGTAGGTCTTGCCGTCGGGGCCGACGCGGCAGATCCGGGCGGTGTGGTTGTAGCTTTCCTCGGCGGCCGGGATCAGCGCGCCCTGCTTCACCAGCACGCCGGCGGCGACGTCGGGGCTCTCGTAGAAGAACTCGGCCGCCGGGAACGACAGCACCCGGTTCTGCTCGGCGATGGTGAGCACGCCGTCCCTGGAGAAGCAGACGCCGTTGGGGATCTTGAAGTCGAGGCCCGGCGCGAAGGCCCGGACCTCGTCGGCGACCCGGTCCTTGTCCCGGTCGGTCACCGTGTAGACCTTGGTCTTGCGGGTGCCGACGAACAGCACGCCCGCATTGGGGCCGACCGCGATGGAGCGGGCATCGGGCACCACGGCGTAGAGATCAATCTTGAAGCCCTCGGGGAGCTTGATCTTGGCGAGGGTCCTGCGGAGCGCATCGGCGCGCCGGCCGGTCTGGGGAATCTCGGGCGCTTCCGCCGTGCCCGTGCTCTGCATGCCCTGGAGTTTTTCCAGGGCATCGGCCTTGGCCTTGGTCTCGGCGGGGGCGGCGCCCTGCGCCAGGGCGCCGAAACCGGTCAGACAGACGGCGACGCCGGCCAGCAGCGTCGCGGTGAGGACGGATCGCATGGGCTTCTCTCCCGGCTCCGCCCGCGTGATCGGGGCGGTTGCCGGATGGACGATACCGGCTTGTCGGCCGTCTCCACAAGACTTGCGGCGGGATGCCCGCGAGACGCGGCGCGGATCGCGGGTGCCCGAATCGCGGGTATCAGTACGGCAGGATCTTGATGAACAGACCCCACAGCACGAGCAGGATGCCGACCACCGAGACGCCCCACAGGAGCGAGCGGACCTTGGGGATGCCGAGCCCGTAGACCGGCAGGTAGGCGAGGCGCCCGAAGAAGTAGAGGTAGGCGCCCAGCACCACCGCGGTGTTGTGGCGGCCGGTGGCGACGCAGGCGAGCACCAGGGCGGCGAAGATCGGGAACGTCTCGAAGAAGTTCTTCGAGGCCTTCTCCAGGCGCGACGCGGCCCCCGTCACCTCGGGCGTCTTGCCCTCGCGGTTGCCGGCGGCCCAGGCGAACCCGCCGCGCTGCTGCAGGCCGCTGTAGGAGGCGGCGATGACGTGGACGAGGCCGAGGAAGCAGGACCAGGCGAGGAGGCGGATTTCGACGGGCATGTTGGCGGTGTGTCCTTCGTGAACGGTGATTCCCCGTACCTAATGCATTGCGCCCGCCAGGGGCACCCGCCGGTGCGAAACGCGAAACCGCCCGTGACTTGAGCCGGAACCCTCCGTATGAGACGCCTGCGCGGTCGGCTCGCCTTGCGAGCCGTTGCGCGGGCGCTCCGGCCTTCGGGGCGGCCCGCACCGACCCGGCAGGGCCAACCGACAGAGTCATTACAGCGATGAGCGGCGTCAACGAGATCCGGTCGACCTTCCTCGACTACTTCGCAGCGGCGGGCCACACGGTGCTGCCGTCCTCGTCGCTGGTGCCGCGCAACGATCCGACGCTGATGTTCACCAATGCCGGCATGGTGCAGTTCAAGAACGTCTTCACCGGCGTCGAGAAGCGCGCTTACGACCGCGCCACCACGGCGCAGAAATGCGTCCGGGCCGGGGGCAAGCACAACGACCTCGACAATGTCGGCTACACCGCGCGCCACCACACCTTCTTCGAGATGCTCGGCAACTTCTCCTTCGGCGACTACTTCAAGCCGCAGGCCATCGAGCTCGCCTGGACCCTGATCACCAAGGAGTTCGGCCTGTCGAAGGACCGCCTGCTGGTGACGGTCTACGCCGACGACGACGAGGCCGCCGCGCTCTGGAAGAAGATCGCCGGGTTTTCGGACGACAAGATCATCCGCATCGGCACGTCGGACAACTTCTGGCAGATGGGCGATACCGGCCCGTGCGGCCCGTGCTCGGAGATCTTCATCGACCAGGGCCCGGGCCTTCAGGGCGGACCGCCCGGCTCCCCCGACGAGGACGGCGACCGCTTCCTCGAGTTCTGGAACCTCGTGTTCATGCAGTACGAGCAGATCGAGCCGGGCAACCGCCTCGCCCTGCCGCGGCCCAGCATCGACACCGGCATGGGCCTGGAGCGCATGGCCGCCATCCTCCAGGGGGTGACGAGCAACTACGAGACGGACCTGTTCCGCGCCCTCATCGACGCCGTCAGCCACGCCGTCGGGCGCCCGCCCGAACCCAGCAACGTCGCCTCCTACCGGGTCATCGCCGACCACCTGCGCGCCGCGTCCTTCCTCGTCGCCGACGGCGTGCTGCCGGGCAACGAGGGCCGCGGCTACGTGCTCCGCCGGATCATGCGCCGGGCCATGCGCCACCTCGAACTGCTCGGCTCGCGCGAGCCGGTGATGTACCGCCTCGTGCCGACCCTGGTGCGCGAGATGGGGCAGGCCTACCCCGAGCTCACCCGCGCGGAAGCGCTCATCGGCGAGACCCTGCGGCTGGAGGAGACCCGGTTCCGCCGCACCCTGGAGCGGGGGCTCGCCATCCTCGACGCCGAGACCCGCGAGCTGGCGCAGGGTCAGAACCTGTCGGGCGAGACGGCGTTCACCCTCTACGACACCTACGGCTTTCCCCTCGACCTGACCCAGGACGCCCTCAAGGCGCGCGGCATCGGCGTCGATACGGACGCGTTCGGGGCCGCCATGGAGCGCCAGCGCAAGGCCGCGCGGGCCGCCTGGACGGGCTCCGGCGAGGCCGCCACCGAGACCGTGTGGTACGGGATCAGGGAGCGCACCGGCGCCACCGAGTTTTTGGGGTATGAGACGGAGGCGGCCGAAGGAATCGTGACGGCTCTGCTTCGCGACGGCGCCGAGGTCGAGGCCCTGGAGGCCGGCCAGACCGGCCTCGCGTTGCTCAACCAGACCCCGTTCTACGCCGAATCCGGCGGTCAGGTCGGCGACACCGGCACCCTCACGGCGGGCGGCCTCAGGGCGCGGGTGACGGCCACCGAGAAGAAGCTCGGCGACCTGTTCGTCCACCACGTCACCGTGGACGAGGGCCGGCTGTCCCTCAATCAGGCCGTCGAGCTCGCCGTCGAGGCCGGCCGCCGCGCCGCCATCCGGGCCAACCACTCGGCGACCCACCTCCTGCACGAGGCCCTGCGCCAGGTGCTCGGCGACCACGTCGCCCAGAAGGGCTCGCTGGTCTCGGCCGAGCGCCTGCGCTTCGATTTCAGCCACCCCAAACCCCTCGACGAGGCCGAGATCCGCGCCGTCGAGGACATCGCCAACGCGGTGCTGCTGCAGAACACGCCCGTGGTGACGAAGCTCATGGCCCAGGACGAGGCCGTGGCCTCGGGCGCCCGCGCCCTGTTCGGCGAGAAGTACGGCGACGAGGTCCGCGTCGTCTCCATGGGCCTGCCCGGAGAAGGCGGCGGCAAGGCGTTCTCGGTCGAGCTCTGCGGCGGGACGCACGCCGCGCGCACGGGCGAGATCGGGCAGGTCTCGGTGGTGGGCGAGAGCGCGGTGGGCGCCGGGGTCCGCCGCATCGAGGCCCTGACGGCGGGCGCGGCGCGGCGCTTCCGCGCCGAGGAGGGCCGGACCCTGGCGCAGATCGCCGGGCTGCTGAAATCCGCGACCGCCGACGTGCCCGAGCGTCTGGCGAACCTCATCGAGGACCGCCGCCGCCTGGAGCGGGAACTAACCGACGCCCGGAAGAAGCTCGCCATGGGCGGCGCCGGCTCGGGCGGCGACGAGATCGCCGAAATCGGCGGGGTCAAGCTCATGGCCCGCGTGGTCGAGGGCGTCGAGATGCGCGACCTCAAGTCCCTCGCCGACGAGGGCAAGGCCCGGATCGGCTCCGGCATCGTCGCCCTGGTCGGCGTCGCGCCGGATGGCAAGGCCGGCCTCGTCGTCGGCGTCACCGCCGATCTGATCGAGCGCTTCGACGCCGTCGCCCTGGTGCGGGCGGGCGCCGGCCACCTCGGCGGCAAGGGCGGCGGCGGCCGCCGCGACATGGCCCAGGCCGGCGGCCCGGACGGGGCGGGGGCGCAAGGTGCCCTGGACGCGATCCGGGCCGTGCTGGCCGGCTGAACCCGGACGCGACGCGACCGAGCGCCTCTGCTCCCGTGATGGGAAGGCGTTCGCCGTGGGGGGTAGCCGGGCCGAAACCCACCTCCGGCGTCGCCCTTCTCAAGTCACGAGACGGACAGCGACCGGGTGAATGCCTTTCTTCGAGTGACGCTCAGAAACAAGGACGCTTGAAGCGCTATCCGGCGCGAGCGCATCAATCCCCTCGATAAGCGGTGATGAACAGCGCATTGGTCGTGCCGGGTAGAACGTTCCAAACGGACAGGATGCACGGGTTGCGTCCATCCGGGGTCTCAACGTTGCATCGGACCACGTACTTCGTCCCCCAACGGCTTCGGATCACGTCCTCCACTGGATTGCGGTCCGGGTGGTCGTGCAGAGCCGTCTGCTAGGGCTTCCCATTGATCGGCCAAAAAGCCGAAGCGGGCGAAGTAGGCCGCTTTGGCAGCACCTTTTTCATGATCCGGATTGAGAAGGTATTTGGTAATCTTGAACTGCGGCACACTGCGTTCAGGAACTCGGGCAGTCACGCAAGCATCGCCTCTTTAAGATGCTGTGCTTCAATCGTCACGACGGTCGAAAATGGTTCGCTGAACTCGAATTCGTAGGCCGCGCCGTTCTCGTAAACGAACACGATGGCACCACGCGAGCCGATGGGCAGAGTTCGGCCGTCGTCCAGTGTGATGGGAGCCGACAGGACAGCCATGGACAGTTCGTCCAGAGGCGTACGCGTCTTGGCGACACGCGTGCGGCGCTTTGGGAGGCCGGCCGTTGCGAAGTAGGTCAGGGGGCGGGTCATTCTGCACCGAGGTTCAAAATCAATATAGGCCCAACCTCCCCGGATGTCAGGTCATGGGTCGAAAGCGCCTTCCGTCGTCGCGATGGCAAGGTACTCGGGACGAGGACGCGTCCAGGCGACCAGCGAGCGCACTGAAGCGCCGGACGGAATCGGGATCACCCCGTTCGGCGGCGGTCCGCCGGAGCCTTCGGGCATCGATGGCGGCAAGGAAATCCTCTCCCCACGCTGCCTTTGCCGGTTCGGCACGATCCGCCTCGGCTTTGCCGGAACGCCGCGATGCCGGGCTAACCGGCGAAGCACAAACAGGGTTCTGGCCTGTGATCCGCCCCCGGTCGGCGACCGGCCGAGTTTGGCCGATTTCGGTCACCCGCGCCGGCCAATCCGCTTACAGGCGTCAGTTCACCCGCTTCCACGTCTGGGTCTTGCAGAACACGCTCATGACGCAGCCGGCGACCTCGACCACGTTCGGTCCCTTCGGCGTCAGGCTTCCGGCGTAGGTCTTGCCGTCCTTCGGGTTGTAGAGCGAGCCTTCGAACCCATCGCCCTTGGGGCGGTTGGCATTCATGATCTGCACGCCGATGAGGCTGCGGCCCCGCAGGGATGCGTCGGGGTTCTGAGCGTCGAGGCCGGGGCCGGAGACGCTGGCGAGGATGCCGCAATAGCCGTCGCCGCAGCGGGCGATGCGGACCTTGGAATCCCCCGTCTCCGTCAGCCAGAGGCCGGTGGGGTCGGGCGCCTTCTGGGCCGAGGCCGTGCCCGTGAGGGCGAGGAGGAGGGCGACCGCCGCGGCGCGGGCGGTCCGGTTCGTCATCGTCGTCATCGTGCGATCTCCCTCGAAGGCCCTGTGCGGGCGGGCGGCATAGCGCGGGCCCGACGGGCTGGGCAAGCGGCGCCCGAAGCGCTTCAAGTCGTGTCCCAGCCTTGACAACCCGGCGAGAACCCCGGCCTAGGACGGTTCGAATTTCGGGTGCGCGGAGCGGAATCCACCATGCGGGTGATCGAGACGGAGATCGCGGCGGTCAAGCGCGTCGTGCCCAACCGCTTCGGCGACGACCGGGGCTGGTTCTCGGAAACCTTCCGCGTGGATGCCCTCGCGGCCGGCGGGATCGACGTTCCGTTCGTGCAGGACAACCAGTCGTTCTCGGCCCAGACCGGCACCGTGCGGGGCCTGCACTTCCAGCTGAACCCGGCGGCCCAGGCCAAGCTCGTGCGGGTGCTCGCGGGCTCCATCCTCGATGTGGCCGTGGATCTCCGCCGCGACAGCCCGACCTATGGCCGCCACGTCGCCGTGACCCTCGACGCCAAGGGCGGGGAGCAGCTCTACGTGCCCGCCGGCTTCGCCCACGGCTTCTGCACCCTGGAGCCCGACACCATGGTGGCCTACAAGGTCAGCGCGTATTACAGCGCGGCGCACGACCGCAACCTGGTCTGGAACGACCCCGACCTCGCGATTGCCTGGCCCGTGGACGAGGCCGCCGCCGTGCTGTCGGACAAGGACCGCGCCGCCCCGCGTTTCGCGGATCTCGGCGCCGCGTTCTGACAATCCATCGCAAGGTTCTAGGGAGAAGACACGCATGCGCATCCTGGTCACCGGCGGCTGCGGCTTCATCGGCTCCGCCCTCGTCCTGCATCTGGTTCAGGATCTGGGCCACGACGTCCTGACCCTCGACGCCCTGACCTACGCGGCCAATCCCATCTCCCTGCAGCCGCTGGCCGAGAACCCGCGCCATCGCTTCGCCGAGGCCGACATCTGCGACCCGCAGGCGGTCCACGCCCTCTACGCCGACTTCAAGCCGGATGCCGTGATGCATCTCGCCGCCGAGAGCCACGTCGACCGCTCGATCACCGATCCGGGCGCGTTCATCCGCACCAACGTGGTCGGCACCCAGGTGATGCTCGACGGCGCCCGCACCTATTGGGACGCGCTGACCGGCGCGGCGAAGGCCGCCTTCCGCTTCCTCCACGTCTCCACGGACGAGGTCTACGGCTCGCTCCCGCCCGACGGGTTCTTCACCGAGGAGAGCCGCTACGACCCGCGCTCGCCCTACTCGGCGTCGAAGGCGGCGTCCGACCACCTCGCCCGCGCCTGGCACGAGACCTACGGCCTGCCGGTGCTGATCACCAACTGCTCGAACAATTACGGCCCGCGCCACTTCCCCGAAAAACTCATTCCGCTGATGATCCTCAACGCCCTGGAGGGCAGGAACCTGCCCGTCTACGGCGACGGCCTGAACGAGCGCGACTGGATCCACGTCGAGGACCACGCCAAGGGGCTGGTGGCCGTGCTGAAGAACGGGCGGCTCGGCGAGACCTACCTGCTCGGTGGGCGCTCCGTGCGCAACAACCTCGCGGTGGTGAAGGGGCTGTGCGCCGCCTTCGACCGCCTGCGCCCCGAGCACGCGCCGCACGAGCGCCTCATCACCTACGTCGCCGACCGTCCGGGCCACGACCGGCGCTACGCCATCGACCCGTCGAAGGCGGAAGCCGAGGTGGACTGGGCGCCGACGAAGAACTTCGAGACGGCGCTCGAGGAGACCGTGCGCTGGTACCTCGACAACGAGGCGTGGTGGCGCCCGATCCGCGAGGGCCGCTACACCGGCGAGCGCCTCGGCCTCGGCGCCGCGCAGGCGTCCGCGACGAAAGCCTCCTGAATGGAGATCCTGATCCTCGGCGGCGCCGGTCAGGTCGGCACCGAGCTGCAGGCCCATGCTTGGGGCGGCGGCGTGCGCGTCCATGCCCCCGACCGGGCGGCGCTGGACATCACTGATGCGGAGGCCGTCGCCCGGGCCCTCGACGCCACGGCGTATTCGGCCGTGATCAACACGGCGGCCTACACCGCCGTGGACAAGGCCGAGTCCGACGTGGTCGCGGCCTGGCGCCTCAACGCCCTGGCCCCCGCGATCCTCGCCGCCGCCACGCAGGCGCGCGGCATCCCGCTGGTGCATGTCTCGACGGATTACGTCTTCGCCGGCGACGACGCGGGCGACTACGCTCCCGACGCCCCCGTGAACCCGCGCAGCGTCTACGGCGCCAGCAAGGCGGCGGGCGAGATGGCGGTGCGCACGGCCAACCCCCGCCACGCGATCCTGCGCACGGCCTGGGTGGTGAGCCCGCACCGGGGCAACTTCGTGAAAACCATGCTGCGGCTCGCGGCCGAGCGCGACGCGCTCTCCGTGGTCGACGACCAGCACGGCTGCCCGACCTCGGCGACGGATCTGGCCGAGACCTGCGCCACCATCGCCCTGCGGCTCGCGGCCGAGCCGGACGCGCCCACCGGCACGTTCCACTGCGTCAATGCCGGCGCGACCACGTGGGCCGGCTTTGCCGAAGCCATCGTGGCGGGCTCGGCCGCGCGCGGCGGCCGGTCGATCCCGGTCACCGGCATCCCGACCAGCGCCTATCCGACGCCGGCCCGGCGCCCGGCCAATTCCCGGCTCTCCACGGCGAGCCTGACGGCGGCCTACGGGATCGTGCCGCGCCCTTGGGAAGCCGCCCTCGGCGACATCCTCGACCGGCTCGTCGGGCCGGTTCACACCAGAACGGAGACCCGGGCATGAAGGGCATCGTCCTTGCCGGCGGATCGGGCACGCGCCTGCACCCGGCCACCCTGTCGATCAACAAGCAGCTGCTGCCGGTCTACGACAAGCCGATGATCTACTACCCGGTCTCGGTTCTGATGCTGGCCGGCATCCGCGAGATCCTGATCATTTCGAGCCCCGAACACCTCGACAACTACAAGCGCCTGTTCGGCACCGGCGAGCAGTTCGGCCTGCAGTTCTCCTACGCGATCCAGCCGCGCCCCGAAGGCCTCGCCCAGGCCTTCGTCATCGGCCGCGATTTCGTGGGGACCGACGACGTCGCCCTGGTGCTCGGCGACAACCTGTTCTTCGGCAACGGCATGAGCGAGCTCCTCGCCCGCGCCCGCACCCGCACGTCCGGCGCCACGGTGTTCGCCTACCACGTCGACAATCCGGCGGCCTACGGCGTCGTCACCCTCGACAAGGACGGCCGCCCCTTGCGCCTCGTCGAAAAGCCGCCGGAGCCCGAGAGCCCGTGGGCGGTCACCGGCCTGTATTTCTACGACAACCAGGTCCTCGACATCGCCGCCGCCGTGACCCCGTCGCCGCGCGGCGAACTCGAGATCACATCCGTCAACCAGGCCTATCTCGAACGCGGCCAGCTCCATGTCGAGCGGATGTCGCGCGGCTACGCCTGGCTCGACACCGGCACCCACGACAGCCTGCTGGAGGCGGCCGAATTCGTCCGCACCCTCCAGCACCGCCAGGGGCTTCAGGTGGCGTGCCTGGAGGAGATCGCCTACCTGCAGGGCTTCATCGACAAGGAGCAGCTCATCGCGCGCGGCAACCTGTTCGCCAAGACCGCCTACGGGCAGAATCTTCTGCGGCTCGCCAAGGACGACGCGTTCGCGGAATTCGCCGCGCGCTGAGCGGCCTGCCAGGACGGTTCGTCTTCCATGCCCGATCCGCCAGGATCGGGCATTTTTCGTCGTGGCGGCGCCGTATCCCTTCGACGACCCGCCGACCCTTCGTCGGACCGCGCCCCGGCGCATGAGGCGGGAAAGCGGACGCCGGTTTTTTCGAAACCACCCTGCGAACACAAGAACTTAGAGCATCGTCCTTTTCCGAAAGCCGGCAACCACTTCGGCGGAAAATGCGCTAGGCCGCTCCGTCCCGGGACAGGCGAAGAACCGCCCCGAGATAGGTCTCCTCGACCTCGCAGAACGGCACGCCGTCCGGCGTCGCCAGGAGCGCCGAGACGGAAAACAGGGGCTCGTCGGCCCCGGGGGCGACGGGGGTGCTCCACCGGAGGCGCACGGCGAGGGTCCGGCGCGTCGGCGCCAGGGCGTGGACCACGCGGCCGAACGGCACCCGCGTGGCGTCGAGGCTCCGGTTCATCGCCGGCGTCAGACGGCCGGGGACGTACCAGTTGTCGGCGAGCGAGAGGATGTGGGCTCCGCAGACGAGGCGGACGCGCCGGTGGCGCACGGTCTCGCGGGCGGCGAGGGCGAGCCGCTGGCGCTGGGCGGCTCCCAGGGGCTTCTCCGGTCCCGGGATCCGCTCGGCCCCGAGGCCGGCTTCCGACAGCCCACGCTCGGCGCACCACGTCTCCAGAACCGCGGTGGCGCTGGAGCCGGCCAGGAGGCGGGCGATGAGGGCGGCGGTCAGCGTCTGCGCGCGTCCGCCCTCGGCGTCGGATGCCGGATCGGCGGGCAGCGTCATGACCTGGGACACCGGATCGGCAAGGGAGTTAGAACAGGGGGATCGGAACTGGAGACCGGCATGCGAACGCGGACCCCGCGGCGAACCTTCGCCGGGTCTGGCGTCGTCACTCCGTCACGGCCGGGCCGCAGGAGTACATCTCGCTTGGGATGGGAGGATGGTCCGGCGACGACGGACCGGACTGGTGGAGCCTAACGGGATCGAACCGATGACCTCTTCCATGCCATGGAAGCGCTCTCCCAGCTGAGCTAAGGCCCCACATTGTCGCGTCTGGTCGTCTCGGGTCAGGTTCGGGAAAACCTGATTGGTGGAGCCTAACGGGATCGAACCGATGACCTCTTCCATGCCATGGAAGCGCTCTCCCAGCTGAGCTAAGGCCCCACTTTCGCCCCGAAACCGGCCTGGGGGGCCATCTCCGGGAGCGTCTCGACCGGCCTCCGCGGTGGCGGCCGGCGATGGCGGTTCTATATTCGGCCCCCGCGCGGGCCTCAACCCCCTTTCTCGCCGGCCGGCAAAGTTTTTTGCCGGCCTCGTCCGATGGGAGCCCGGGGGAAGGAGCCCGGGGGAAGGGAGCCCGAGGAAGGAGGCTCAGCTCTCCTCGTCGTTCTCGATGTCGCCGTCGATGAGGTCGGCGACGTCGTCGTCGCCGGCATCCTCCTCCTCGAGGAAGGTGTCGTCGGCATCGGCCGTATCGGACTCGCTGTCGTCGGTGGCGGTGTCGGCCTCGTCCTCGGCCGCCTCGACCTCGTCGAGGGAGACGATCTCGGGACCGCCCTTCTCGGCGTCGGCATCCTCGTCGTCATCGGCCGGCACGGCGGCGGCGCGGGCAGCCAGCGCCGGGGCGGCGACGCGGCTGGTGGACGCGATGGCCTGATAGATCGTCCCGCATTTCGGGCAGGTGGCCGGGTCCTTGTCGAGGTCGTAGAACTTGGCGCCGCAGCTCATGCATTGACGCTTCAAGCCGAGTTCCGGTCTGGCCACGGGCAACCTCTAGAGTCATTTTTCGGGGAGGGGCCCCGTTAGTCGCGCACGACGCTCCTGTCAAATACGGGTCCCGGCCCGCGGCGGGGCCGGCTTTTCCTGCGGCGATCGTTCCGGGTCGGGCCGGCTCGGATGACGCGGCCCCGCCTGCGTGATAACCGGCCTGTCATAGAGCCGGATCACCGATCCCGGCCCCCTCGCGGCACGAACCGGCCCGGACCCTCGTCCGGGACGGTGACGTGACCCAGACGCCGAAAAGTCGCTGCCCGTGTCACACGACCTCCCGCCCCAGCCCCTCACCGCCACCGCCGGCCTCGCCCTCCGGGGGGCGCTGCGGCCGCCCGGCGACAAGTCGATCTCGCACCGGGCGATGATCCTCGGCCTGCTCAGCATCGGCGAGACCCGGGTCGAGGGCCTGCTCGAAGGCGACGACGTCCTGCGCACCGCCGCGGCGGCGGAGGCGCTGGGTGCCACGGTGGAGCGCCTCGGCGAGGGTCGCTGGCGCATCGTCGGCGTCGGGCTCGGCGGCCTCGCCGATCCGGCGGACGTGCTCGATTTCGGCAATGCCGGCACGGGCTCGCGCCTGATGATGGGCGTCGTCGGCGGCCAGCCGGTGACCGCGACGTTCGACGGCGACGCGTCCTTACGCAAGCGCCCCATGCGCCGCATCCTCGATCCCCTGGTGCGGATGGGCGCCGAGGTGGTCGGCGAGCAGGAGGGCGGGCGCGTGCCCCTGACCCTGCGGGGCCCGCGCGAGGCGATCCCCATCACGTACGAGACGCCGGTGGCCTCGGCACAGATCAAGTCGGCGGTGCTGCTCGCCGGCCTCAACGCGCCCGGCACCACCACGGTGATCGAGGCGGCGGCCACCCGCGACCACACGGAGCGGATGCTGCGGCTGTTCGGCGCCCATGTCGAGGTCACCGCCCACGGGCCGGAGGGCCACGGCCGCACCATCGCGCTCACGGGCCAGCCGACCTTGCGCGGCACCGACGTGGTGGTGCCGGCCGATCCGTCCTCGGCGGCCTTCCCCCTGGTGGCGGCCCTCATCGTGCCGGGCTCGGAGGTCGTCATCGAGGGCGTGATGATGAACCCGCTCCGCACCGGCCTCATCACGACACTCATCGAGATGGGCGCCGACATCGAGCGCCTGCGCGAGCGCGACGAGGGCGGCGAGACCGTGGCGGACCTGCGCGTGCGCGCGAGCCGCCTCAAGGGTGTCGACGTGCCGCCCGAGCGGGCGCCCGCGATGATCGACGAGTACCCGATCCTGGCCGTCGCCGCCGCCTTCGCCGAGGGCACCACCCGGATGAACGGCCTGCACGAGCTGCGGGTGAAGGAATCCGACCGCCTCGCGGCGGTGGCCGACGGCCTCAAGGCCAACGGCATCGCCCACGTCGTCGAGGGCGACGACCTCGTGGTCCACGGCGACGGCACGGCGCCCCGGGGCGGCGGCACGGTGGCGACCCATCTCGACCACCGCATCGCCATGGCGTTCCTCGTGCTGGGTCTGGCCACCCACGAGCCCGTCACCGTGGATGACGGCGCCATGATCGCCACGAGCTTCCCGAGCTTCCTGCCGACCATGCAGGCGCTGGGCGGGCGGATCGCCCCATGAGCACTATCCCCCTGGTCATCGCCATCGACGGGCCGGCGGCCTCCGGCAAGGGGACGCTGGCCAAGCGCATCGCCGCCCATTACGGCCTGCCCCACCTCGACACCGGCCTGCTCTACCGGGCCGTGGCGCTCACCGTCATCGACGCCGGCTACAACCTCGACGACCATCAGGCCGCCGCCCGGGCCGCCGCCGGCCTCATCGCCGACCGGCTCGCCGACCCGCGCCTGCGCGACCGCGCCATGGGCGAGGCGGCGTCCCGCATCTCGGCGGTGCCGGCCGTGCGTTCGGCCCTGCTCGCGTGGCAGCAGCGCTTTGCCGGCAACAGCACCGGCGCGGTCCTCGACGGGCGCGACATCGGCACGGTGGTATGCCCCAACGCGCGGGTCAAACTGTTCATCACGGCGGCGCCCGAGGAGCGGGCGCGCCGGCGCCACCTCGAATTCCAGCGCCGGGGCGAGACCACGTCCCTCGGGGCGATCCTCGACGACATCGTCGCCCGCGACGCCCGCGACGCCCAGCGCTCCACCGCCCCCCTCAAGGCGGCGGCCGACGCCGTATTGCTCGACACCACGGATCTCGACGCCGACGCCGCCTTCGCAGCGGCGCGCGACGTGATCGACCGCGTGCGGCCGCATTAGTCTTTCTTTTCACAAGACCGAACGGCTGCGCGCATCCCCCTTTCCCCGCAAGCGGGGCGAGGGCCTGCGCGCAGGGCCTTCGCCCGTCCGATGAACGGTGGCGAAGGGGCCGATCCGAGGTCCCTCACTCCTCCGCCGCACCGAAGCGATTGGGGCCGGGCGTGCCCCGCCGCAGGACGGTCTCCAGGAAGAACCACACCGAATAGCCGAGCATGGCCAGCAGCAGGCCGATCACCGGGAGGGGCTGCGTGTCCACGAACCGGTCGAGGGGCGCGAAGCCCAGGGCCTGGGCGAGGACCCAGACGGCGAGCCATCCGGCGGAGCGGTCGCGGTCGTGCAGGCGGCGGGCCGTCGCGGCCAGCGCCACGAGCCCGACCGCGGGAAGGGCCGCGATCGTGAGGATCGCCGCCCAGCGCGCGCCGAGCGAGCCGAGCCAGATGCCGAGGCAGAGCAGGACGGCCCCGGACAGGATCGTCCGCACGATGAACCGACGATAGGCGCCCGCCGACATCCGCCCGCGCGGATCGAAGGCGCCCGCCACGCACCCGAGGGCCATCGAAAGACTCATGCGGTTCCCATTCGATCGCTTCGGATCGCGCTGTCGCGACAGGCCCCCTCTCCTTCCAGGGAGGGCGATCGCAGATGAGTTTTCCCGGCGTTCGAACGGCGAGGCAAAGCGCTTCGAACGGTCGCGACAGGCCCCCTCTCCTGGAAGGAGAGGGCGGGGGTGAGGTGTGTGACTTTTCCGGACAGTCCACGACCCTCACCCCAACCCTCTCCCAAACAGGAGAGGGGGCCCGTCGCGGTTCATCTGCGATCGCCCTGCCGGGACGGAGAGGGGACCCAGGCTTTGTCTCTGCCTCAGGCGGAACGTGCGATCGATCGAGCGGATCGACCAGAACTCGTATCACGTGCCGCGCGGCTTCACCCGCCGGGTCGGCGGCTCGGCGACGGGGTCCTCGGGCCAGGGATGGCGCGGATAGCGCCCGCGCATCTCGGCGCGCACGGCGCTCCACGAGCCGCGCCAGAAACCCGGCAGGTCGCGGGTGATCTGGATCGGCCGCGAGGCCGGGGACAGCAGGTGCAGCACCAGCGGTATCCGCCCGCCCGCGATGGACGGGTGGCGTTCGAGGCCGAACAGCTCCTGCACCCTGACCGCCAGCACCGGACCGCCCTCGGCGGCGTAGTCGAGGGCGATGCGCGAGCCCGTCGGCACCGCGATATGGGTCGGCGCCTCCGCGTCGAGGCGGGCGCGGAGGTCCCACGGCACGAGGGCGTGGAGCGCCCGGCCGAGATCGTCGGGGTGAATCGCGTCCACGTTCAGGCGCCCGACGATCTCGGGGGCGAGCCACGCGTCCACCGTCGCCGTGAGGGCCTCGTCGGACAGGTCGGGCCAGGAGGCGTCCGCCGCGCGCAGGAAGCGCAGGCGGGCGAGCCATTGCGAAAGGGCCGGCGTCCAGGGCAGGGCGGCAAGGCCGATCTCCGCGATGCCCCTGGCCAGGATCGCGGCGGAGTCGGCGTCCGGCGGCACGGGCAGGATGCGCTCGCCGAGGATCATCGGGCCGAGGCGGCGGAGCGCCCGGGCGCGCAGGGCCCGCGCGCCCCGGTCGAACGCCACTTGGGTCGCGGACGCGATGCGCTCGGGAAACAGCGCCTCGATGGCCTCGAGGGAGATCGGCGCGGCGGCGAGGATGCGGGCCTGGGCGGCGGTGCCGGTGATGTCGGCGATGACGAGGAACAGTTCGCGGGCGAGCGCCAGGGCCGGATCGAGGCGCCCGGCGCGGCCATTGGCCATGACGAACTCGCCGTCGCGGCCCCGCGCCCGCGCCACCCGGTCGGGATAGGCCAGCGCCAGGAGGGGACCGGGCGCGGAGAGATCGACGGGGGCTTGCGCGGCGGGCCGCGCCTTCGACGCGAAGGTCTCGGCCTGCCTGGCCCATCCTTGCGCGAGGCGGCGCATGTCCTGCGCGCGGGGACCGCGATCCCGGCCGTAGCGGTCGACCCGGTCGCCGAGGTCGACGGCGTCGCCGCCGAGGCCCCGCTCCACCAGGACGGCGGCGAGATCGGCGGCCGCGCGGGCGCGGCCGTGCGCGGCGGCGGCCACCACCATCCGGGCGAGGCGCGGGGGGAGGGGGAGGGCGCGCAGGGCCTCGCCCATGGGGGTGAGGCGGCCGTCGGCGTCGAGGGCGTCGAGTTCGCGCAGCATGGCGCGGGCTTCCGCGAGCGCGGGGGCGGGCGGGGCATCGAGGAAGGCGAGGGTGGTCGGGTCGGCCACCCCCCAGGCGGCGCAGTCGAGGAGCAGGCCCGCGAGGTCGGCGGCGAGGATCTCGGGGCGCCCGAACGGCTCGAGGGCGTTCGTCGCCGCCTCCGACCACAGGCGGTGGCAGACACCCGGTTCCGTGCGGCCGGCGCGGCCCCGGCGCTGATCGACGGAGGCGCGCGAGGCCCGGGCGGTGACGAGGCGGGTCAGGCCGAGGCCGGGCTCGTAGACCGGCACCCGCGACAGGCCGGAATCGACCACGATGCGCACGCCCTCGATGGTGAGGGAGGTCTCGGCGATGCTGGTGGCGAGCACCACCTTGCGCCGGCCGGGCGTGGCGGGCGCGATGGCGCGGTCCTGCTCGGCCGGCGTCAGGGCGCCGTACAGGGGGGCGATGTCCGTGGTCCCGTCGACCCGTTCGGCGAGCAGGGTCGCGACCCGGCGGATCTCGCCCTGGCCGGGGAGGAAGGCGAGGACCGAGCCCGGATCGGCCCTGAGCGCCCGCAGGATCGCGTCCGCCATCGCGTCCTCGATGCGCCGGTTGGGGTCGCGCTCGATATGGCGGGTCTCGACGGAAAAGGCGCGGCCCTCCGACTCGATCACCGGCGCGTCGGCGAGCAGGCGGGCGACGCGGGCCCCGTCGAGGGTCGCCGACATCACGAGGATGCGCAGGTCCTCGCGCAGGCCGGCTTGTGCATCGAGCGCCAAGGCGAGGCCGAGATCGGCGTCGAGGGAGCGCTCGTGGAACTCGTCGAACAGCACGGCGCCGATGCCGGTGAGTTCGGGATCGTCGAGGATCATCCGGGTGAAGACGCCCTCGGTCACCACCTCGATGCGGGTGCGGGCGGAGATCTTCGAGCCGAGGCGCACGCGCAGGCCCACCGTGTCGCCGACGCGCTCGCCGAGGGTCCGGGCCATGCGCTCGGCCGCGCCCCGGGCGGCGAGGCGGCGCGGTTCGAGCAGGATGATGTTTCGGCCCGCGAGCCATGGCGCGTCGAGCAGGGCGAGGGGGACACGGGTGGTCTTGCCGGCGCCGGGCGGGGCCACGAGGACGCAGGAAGCGCGCGCCGCGAGGGCATCCCCGAGGGCGGGCAGCACCGCTTCGATGGGCAGATCGGGGAGGGGGGGCACGGACGGCATCGCCCATGCTGGTGCCGCGAACCGGGCGTTGCCGCAAGCCGGCGGATCGGACGACCGCGCGAATCGGCCCCGGACGCGCCCCGGTTCAGGCCGCCCGCACGGTGGCGAGGAAGCGTTCGACCTCACCGGCGAGATGCTCGGACTGGCGCGAGAGTTCGGACGCCGCCGACAGCACCTCGCTCGCCGCCGCACCGGTTTCCCCGGCGGCGCGGGCCACACCCACGATGGTGCCGGTCACCGCGCTCGTGCCCATGGACGCCTGGGTGACGTTGGACCCGATCTCACGCGTGACGACCCCCTGTTCCTCGACCGCCGCCGCGATCGCGCTCGCGACCCCGTCGATCTCCCGGATGCGGGCCGCGATGCCGTCGATGGCCGAGACCGCCCGGGTCGTCGAACCTTGCATCCGGCCGATCTGGCCGTTGATCTCCGCGGTGGCGCGGGCCGTCTGGCCGGCCAGTTCCTTCACTTCCGCCGCGACCACGGCGAAGCCCCGTCCCGCCTCTCCGGCGCGGGCCGCCTCGATGGTCGCGTTCAGCGCCAGCAGGTTGGTCTGCCCCGCGATGGCGGCGATGAGGGTCACCACGTCGCCGATCCGCGTCGCCGCGCCGTCGAGGTCCTGCATCAGCCGCGCCGTCTGGGCCGCCTCGCTCACCGCGATTTGCGTCAACGAGGCCGATCCCTGGACCCGGCGGCCGATCTCCTGGACCGACGCGCCCAACGCCCCGGCGGCGGCGGCCACCGAATCGACGTTGGCGGCGGCTTCCTCGGCCGCCGTCGCCACGGTGCCGGATTGCCGGGCCGTCTCGGTCGCCGTGCCGGCCATGCCCTGCGCGGTGGCCTGGAGTTCGGTGGCCGCCGACGCCACGAGGCCGACGATGCCGCTCACCGCGCGCTCGAAGCCATCGGCCATCGCCCGCAGGGCCGCCTTCCGCTCGGCCTCGCCCCGCGTCCGGGCCGCCGCCTGCGCGCGGGTCAGACTGTCGTTCTCGGCCATCTTCGCCTGGAAGATCGCGAAGGCCCGCGAGATGGCCCCGATCTCGTCGCGCCGCTCCAGGCGCGGCACGGTCACGGAAAGGTCGCCCCCGGCCAGTCGCTCCATCGTCCGGAGCGGCCCGGACGTGCGCTGCCCGACCCACCAGGACAGGGACGCGGCGCACAGGATCGTCAGGCCGACGATCGCCCAGAGCAGTTCGGCGAACCGGGCCCGGGACGTCGCGCTCTCGGCCTGCGCCCGCCCGTAATTGGCTTGCCCCGCCCGCTTCACCTCGGCGACGAGCGGCTCCAGGCGCCCGTAGATCGCCGCGAGATCGTCCGCCTCTTCCCTCAGGCTCGAGGCGCCCGCCGAATAGGCGAGGAAGCGGCTCTCATACGCCCTGATCAGGCCCGCGATCTCGGATTTGACGGACGGCGCCAGGGACGAGGCCGGAAGCGCGGTCTCGAACTCCGACACGCGCTCGCGCAGCTCGTCGCCGTATTTGTCCTCGCCGCGCAGCATGAAATCCTTCTCGTGCCGGCGCATCATCAGCATCAGCACGGACAGGCGCGGCTGGTCGAATTCGAAGAGGCGCTGCTCCACGGCGTGCACCGCCGTGCGGAGGCCGTTCTGCAGGCCGTCCCGCTCGGTGAAGCCGAGGGTCCGCTGGGCGGCGGCGACGTTCTGGAACCGGATGGCGTAGATGTTGAGCCCGGCGCGGATCACCTCGGCCTTGCGCAGGGGATCGTCGGCGGGGAGCGACGCGACGAGGCCCTCGACGGCGCCGAGGCGCTCCCCCGCCCGGGTGATCAACGCCTGCCGTTGGGCGATGAGCGCGTCCCGGCGGCGAAGCAGGAACTCGGTCTCGATCTGACGGGCGGCGAGCAGGTCGTCGGCGACGGCGGAAATCTGCTCCTGCAGGTGCAGGCTCGCATCGGCGACCCGCTGGTAATGCGCCTGCATCTGCCCGGCCGCGAACGACACGATTCCGAGGGTCAGCACGCCGCCGACACCGAGCGCGGCGATCTGGAACCGCAGGTCGAACCGGAGCACGGGCAATCTCATAGCGGCGACACATCCCTGAAACCGTCGGAACATTAGACGGGTAACAATTAATATTCCGCTGAAACGCCCCCTCTTGTCCCGATCCCGAAAGCTCAAGGGTCTCGATATCTTGTACAATAGAAGACGATGCGGAGACGAAGAAGACTTTTCACCGAAAAACGCTATCGCCATCCGGTCCTGCCGACGCCGGCAAGCTTTTCCCGTCCCGTCCCGCCGCGCGAAACAGTCCTCGTCAGTCGCGTGTCCGCATTCGCGACCGTCGAGAGCCTTCCGGCCGGTCGCCTTGCTCGGTGGCGACCGTCGATCCGGTGATGTTCCGGGGAAACGACCATCCCGGCGGCCGTATCGGCCCGGCACGCACACGGCCCGCGCCGCGACCAGGGCGGTCCGGGGGCAGCGATCCCGCCCCCGCGCCGCCGGGATTCGGCGGTCAAACCGGGGTGGAGTACTTAATCCCGTTCAGGTTACGAAAATTATCAGTGGTTTCAGGCCGTTGGCGGCGATTCCCGGACGAATTTCCGGGAACGGAATCCGGAGCGGCGACTTGATGCCCCGACGCCCGCCGGGTGCATCGACGAAAGACGAACCGCATGACCAAGATCGCCATTGCCCTCGCCGCCAGCACCCTGCTCGGCGCCTTCGGAATGACCGCCGCCTCCGCTGCCCCGGCCATGCCGGTCGGCGCCCCCATCGTCGCCGGCGATCACTCGGTGGACGAGGCCGCCTACCGTCACCGCCACTACCAGGGCATGCGCCACCGCGGCATGGGCCACGGCCGCCACATGCGCCGCATGCCGGCCTCGCGCATGGGCAGCAACCCGAATTCGCGCAACCCGCAGCAGCCGGGCTTCATGCAGCAGAAGGGCCAGACCACGGGCGGCCCGCGCTACTGAGCTTTTCGCAGGACGCCGACCGTTCAGGTCGGCCGACGGAGGAGGCCGGTGCGCGAGCGCCGGCCTTTTTCGTGGGCGGCCCCCTTGTCCACCCTTCTCCCCAGGGCAGATGGGCGCCCGCGCTGATCAGGCCCGCCCGGGTCTGCTAGGCTGGCGCCATGCAACAGCGCCCCGCCCGCTCCGTGCCGAAGACCGGCTCCGCCCCGTCGGACTACACCACCAGCGCGGCGATTCTCGACACAGCCGGCGCCACGCCGATGATGGCGCAGTACATCGAGATCAAGGCCGCCAACACCGATTGCCTGCTGTTCTACCGGATGGGGGACTTCTACGAGCTGTTCTTCGAGGATGCCGAGATCGCCTCGCGGGCGCTGGGAATCGTCCTGACGAAGCGCGGCAAGCACGGCGGCGCCGACATCCCCATGTGCGGCGTTCCGGTGGAGCGCTCCGACGACTACCTCAGCCGCCTCATCGCGCTCGGCCACCGCGTCGCCGTCTGCGCCCAGACGGAGGACCCGGCGGAGGCCAAGAAGCGCGGGCCGAAATCCGTGGTCCGGCGCGAGGTCGTGCGCCTCGTCACCCCCGGCACCATCACGGAGGACCGGCTCCTCGATCCGGCCCGCGCCAACGTCCTGCTCGCCATCGGCCGGACCAGGGGCGGGACCGGCAAGGGGGAGGCGGATCACGTCTACGGTCTGGCCGCCCTCGACATCTCCACGGGGCGGTTCAATCTGAGCGAGGTGCCGGCCTCTGAGCTCGCCTCGTCCATCGCCCGGCACGAGCCGCGCGAGATCGTCCTGTCGGAGACGATCCACGCCGATCCGGCCCTCGCCCGCCTGTGGCGCGAGATCCCGGCCCCCGTGACGCCGCTGGCCCAGGCCGAGCTCGAGCCGGCAGCGGCCGAGCGGCGGATCAAGGCGCAGTTCGGCGTCTCGACGCTGGACGGATTCGGCCAGTTCGGCCGGGCCGAACTCGCGGCGGCGGGCGCGGCCCTGCTCTACATCGAGCGCACCCAGATCGGCGCGCGCCCGACCCTGTCGCCGCCGACCCGCGAGACCGCCGGGGCGACGCTCGCCATCGACGCGTCGACCAGGGCCAACCTGGAACTCACCCGCACCCTGGCCGGCGAGCGCCGGGGCAGCCTCCTCGACGCCATCGACCGCACGGTGTCGGCGAGCGGGGCGCGGCTGCTGGCCGAGCACCTCGCGGGACCGCTCACCGACCTTTTCGCGATTCAACGGCGGCATGCGGTCGTGGCGTGGCTGGCCGAGCAGGGCGTCTCGCGAAAGGCCTTTCGCGAGATCCTGGCGCGGGCGCCCGACCTCGCCCGCGCCCTGTCGCGCCTCGGCCTCGGGCGCGGCGGTCCGCGCGACCTCGCCGCGCTCCGCGACGGACTCGACGCCGCGCAGGGCTTGGCAGCGCATCTTTCCGCCCTCGATGATCTGCCCGACGACCTCGCCGCCCTGGGCGAGCGCTTGGCGCAGGTCGATGCCGGCCTCGTGGCTCACTTGAGCGCCGCGCTCGCCGACGACCTGCCCCTCAAGCGCACGGATGGCGGCTTCGTCCGCGAGGGCTACGCGCCCGAGATCGACGAGTGCCGCGTGCTCGGCCAGGATTCCCGCAAGGTGATCGCGGCGCTCCAGGCGCGTTACGCCGAGGAGACCGGCTGCCGGACGCTGCGGATCAAGCACAACAACATGCTCGGCTACTACATCGAGGTGCCCCAGGCCGTGGGGGAGGGCTGCCTCAAGGGGGTGATGCGCGAGACCTTCATCCACCGCCAGACCATGGTGGACGCCATGCGCTTCACCAGCGTCGAGCTCGGTGACCTCGAAACCCGCATCTCCGGCGCCTCCGACCGGGGGCTGAGGCTCGAATCGGCGGTGTTCGACGCCCTTTCGGGCGAGGTCCTGGCCGAGGCCGCGGCCATCGCGTCCGTCGCCGACGCCCTGGCCGCCCTCGACGTCGCCGCCTCCCACGCCGATCTCGCCGTGGAGCGCGACTGGCGCCGCCCGGTGGTCGATGACGGCTACGGATTCACCGTCACGGGCGGGCGCCATCCCGTGGTCGAGGTGGCGCTCAAGCTCTCGGGCGCGCCGTTCATCGCCAACGATTGCGACCTGTCGGGGGAGGGGCGCGGCCGCATCCGCCTCATCACCGGCCCGAACATGGGCGGCAAGTCGACGTTCCTGCGCCAGAACGCCCTCATCGCCGTGCTGGCGCAGATCGGCGCCTTCGTGCCGGCGGCGTCGGCCCATCTCGGCCTCGTCGACCGCCTGTTCTCCCGCGTCGGGGCCGCCGACGATCTGGCGCGCGGGCAATCGACCTTCATGGTCGAGATGGTCGAGACCGCCGCGATCCTGAACCAGGCGACGCGGCGCTCCCTCGTGATCCTCGACGAGATCGGGCGCGGCACGGCGACCTTCGACGGCCTGTCCATCGCCTGGGCCTGCCTCGAACACCTGCACGAGAAGAACGCCTGCCGCGCCCTGTTCGCCACCCACTTCCACGAGCTGACGGCGCTGGGCCAGCGCCTGTCGCACCTCGACAACGCCACCCTGAAGGTCGCCGAGCACAAGGGCACGGTGGTGTTCCTGCACGAGGTGGTGCCGGGCGTCGCCGACCGCTCCTACGGGCTCCAGGTCGCGCGCCTCGCCGGCCTGCCGCCGGGCGTCATCGCGCGGGCCGGCGCCATCCTGAAGAACCTCGAGAAACCCGAGCGCGACCGCCCGACCCGCCCGCGCATCGACGACCTGCCGCTCTTCGCCGCCCTCTCGGCGCCGCCGATGGAGGAAGCCCCCCCGGAGCGCGCGGACGGCCTGCGCCGCGTGCTCGACGAGATCGACCCAGACGCGCTCACCCCGCGCGAGGCGCTGGAGGCGCTGTATCGCCTGAAGGCGGCGCGGGACGGGTGAATCTCTGAGTTGTTTTTCTCGTAAGCTATCTTTCAGGTTGCATGCATTGGGTAGCCTGGATATGGGAAATGCGGCCCCCTCATCTCGAAGGGGTGATCGGAATTCGCGAAGAGAGGCCCTCGGCAATGGACAGGGCACTCTTTCGGTCAAAACCCAATTCTCGAACGATTCTCGTTGCGAACGAACGAGCAAAGCTGACTGCCGGATACGTCAACACCATCGCCGGGTCAGTTTTTACAGTTGGCGGCTTGGCACAGATCTTTGCAGTGCTCTATACCAGCACTCAACCTGTGATCCCCGTCTGGGCAATCGTCAGCATTTCGCTGGTTTGCTGGATCGCCAGCGGGGCCCTACATATCTCTGCACGCCGGTATCTCGGGGAGCTGATCGGATGAGCATTCTGGATTTCCTCGCCCTCGCCCTCGTGCCGGCCGCCGCCCTGGCCCTGGGCTACGGTGCCCTCCGCTACGCACGATGGGCCGATCATCGGCCGTAGGCCCGAGCCGAACTCCGAAAACCGGCACCCGGCACGCCCTCAGTGGTGCAGCCGCTCGGACCCGTCGGCGGCCAGCCGAAACCCGTCGAGGCCTTCGAGGCTCGCGGGGTGGCCGGCACGGTGGTCGGCGACGTAGCGCAGGGCCCCGGCCACCACCCGCTCGGAATAGGGCTTGGCGATCACCCCGAGGGCCCCGGCGAAATCGTCCGGGATGCGCTTGGCGTTGGCGGTCATGAACACCACCGTGGTGCGCGGGTCGGCACTGAGCGCCCGCGCCACGGCGACGCCGGTCGGCCCGTCGATGAGGTGGATATCCACCAGGGCGACGTCCGGATGGGTCGCGAGGCCCAGCGCGATGGCCTCCTGCGACGAGCCGGCGACCCCCACGGTGACGTGGCCGAGGTCGTCGAGCAGGCATTCGAGCTCGAGGGCGATGAGGACCTCGTCCTCGACCACGAGGATTCGCAGGGGCGGGATCACGTGGCCCATCGGGGAACCTCGACGTCTGGATCGGGTACGGCCTCGCTGAGGGAGACCGCGTCGAGGGGCACGTTGATCTCGACCCGGGTGCCCGGGGCGGTCTCGCTCCACGCGATGGTGCCGCGCAGCTGGCGCACCACCATCTCGACGAGGGAGCGCCCGAAGCCGGCCGGGTTCGGGACGGTGGCGGACAGGCCGACGCCGTCATCCTCGATGAGCATGTGGAGCGCCCCGTCCCGGCGCCGCGCCGTGATGCTGACCCGGCCGGCCCGGTTGTCCGGGAAGGCGTGGCGCACGGCGTTGGTCGCCAGCTCATGCAGCATCAGGGCCAGGGGCGCCGCCATGGCGGCGGAGACCGCCATGGGATCGATGGCCGCGCTCACGGCCGTGCGCTCGCCGTCGAGGCCGGCCACGAGGTCAGCCAGAAAGTCGTCGGCGAATTCCTGCAGGTTGAACCGGGTCACGTCGCCGGCCGAGTAGAGCATGCGGTGCACCGTCGACAGGGCGCCGATGCGCTCGGCCATGCCGTTGAGGGCCGCGCGGGCCTCGCCCTCGGGGGTGCGCCGCGCCTTGAGCAGCATCAGGGACGAGATCACCTGGAGGTTGTTCTTGACCCGGTGATCGACCTCGTGGAGCAGGGCAGTCTTCTGCTCCAGGGCGGCGCGCAGGTCCGCGGTCTGCTCAGCGACGCGGCGCTCCAGATCGAGGTTGGCGTGCGTCATGGCGACTTCGAGGCTGTGCTTGCCCGTCATGTCGGCCTGCGCCGCGTAGTAGTGGGTGATGGTGCCGGCGGCATCGCGCACGGGCGAGAGGGTCATGCCGTTCCAGAACGACGACCCGTCCTTGCGGTAGTTCACGAGTTCGGCCTCGAAGGTGCGTCCCGCCGCGAGGGCGTCGCGGATGCGCGCCACCGTCTCCCGGTCCGTCAGCGGCCCCTGGAGCATCCGGCAGTCGCGGCCCGCGACCTCGTCCCACGCGTAGCCCGTCATCGCCAGGAACGCCGCATTGGTCCAGACGATGGCATGGTCGCTACCGCGGGCTTCCGTGAGCACCATCGGCGTCGGACTCTCGGCGAAGGCCGAGACAAGGGTCGTGCCCTCGAGCTGCGTCTGCATCGGGGGAAGAAATCGCTTCTGGGACGAAACCTGCGCGTCGGGACTGATCCTGTCGGTCATGGCCGGCTCGAATGGGGCCGAAGGGTTCGGGGATGCATGAGACGGTTCGTCACGTGGGGCATCCCGATTGAGCACGGCGTCGCACCGCCGACGATCGGACTGCACCCTACGGACGGACCGTGGCGCAAGGTCCCGATTGGCAGACGAGCAGTTTGAACGCACCCTGTTAACAAGTTATCGGCCATTTCTGAGGTTGGTCCGGCGGCCGCGGCCGGAGTGGCCGCGCGACCGGGCGGCGGGTCATGGTCGCCATCCGCGACGCTCGTCCGAAGTAAGCGTCGGGCCTGAGAGGAGTTCCATCCCATGGCGACAAGCCGAGTGCGTAGCCGCCCGCGCCTGCGCGATCTCGCCGAGGACCCGCGCATCCCGCTGATGCTGGCACTCGGCTTCTCGTCGGGCCTGCCGCTGCTCCTCGTGCTCGGCACCTTCTCGACGCGGCTCGCCTACTCGGACGTGGACATCAAGGCCATCGGCCTCTTCAGCTACCTCGCGCTACCCTACACCCTGAAGTTCCTGTGGGCGCCGCTCATCGACCGGTTCGACGTGCCGGGGCTGACCCGCCGCCTCGGGCGCCGGCGCGCCTGGATGGTCACGACGCAGGGCGCGGTGGCCGCCGCCCTCGCCCTGATGGCGTTCGCCGACCCCGCGACCAGCCTCGCCCTCCTCGGGCTCGGCGCCTTCCTCCTGGCGTTCTGCGCCGCCACCCAGGACGTGGTCATCGACGGCTGGCGCATCGATGCCGCCGGCACCGACCTCCAGGGCGTGCTCGCCGCGACCTCGAACCTCGGCTACCGCTTCGGCCTGATGTCGGCGGGGGCCGGCGCCCTGTTCGTCGCCGACGCCTACGGCTGGAAGGTGGCCTACCTTGCCATGGCGGCCCTCATGGTCGTCGGGCTCGTGGCCGCCCTGCTGGCCCCCGCCTTCGACCGGACGGGGGACGCGGCCCGCGCGGCGGCGGCCGTCGAGGAAGCCGCCGGGCGTCCGGCCAAGGTCTGGACCTTCAGGGGCGCCGTGCTGGAGCCCCTGGCCGAGCTCCACCGCCGCCTCGGCGTCGGCCTGTGGGCGATCCTCGTCCTCGTGGCGTTCTACCGGATGCCGGACTTCATCTCCGGCGTGATGGCGAGCCCGCTCTACCGCCAGGTCGGCTTCACCCTCACGGAGATCGGCGCGGTCTCGAAGCTCTACGGCATCTGGGTCGGCATCGCCGGCGCCTTCGTCGGCGGCTGGGCGATGACCCGGTTCGGCCTGTTCCCGACCCTCATGGTCGGGGCCTTCCTCGGCGCCGCCTCGAACCTCTCATTCTCGTGGCTGTCCTTCGGCGGGCCGGAGGTGTGGCGCCTGGCGGCGGCGATCTCCATCGACAATTTCTGCGGCTCCTTCGCCGGCATGGCCCTCATCGCCTACATGTCGAGCCTGACCGCACCGGGCTTCGCCGCGACCCAGTACGCCCTGTTCTCCTCGCTCTACGCCCTGCCGGGCAAGCTCGTCGCCGGCACCTCCGGCTACATCGTGGCGGCCTACGGCTACCCGGTGTTCTTCGCCATCACGGCGGCGGTCGGCATCCCCGTGGTGGTGCTGTGCCTGTTCGTCGGGCGGGCCGGCGAGCGCAGCGCCGCGCGGGCGGCCGAGGCCACCGCGACCGCGGCGGTTCTGCCGGATGCAACCGACCCCGACGCGTCCGGCGGGAACCATCCCGGCGGCCCCGGGCTTGCTTCTCCCGACCGCCGCGGCGTTCCGGCGCCCGGCCCAGGCATGAGACCGCAGACGTGAGCAACATTTCCCTCGTCGACACCTCTTCCGACACCGCGCCCGTGCCCGCCGGCGGCGCCGCCCTGAGCGACGCGGACGCCGCCGCCCTGCGCCGGGCCGTGCGCACCCTGGAGAATCCGGGGCTGGCCGCGCGCCTGTCGGCCGCCGCCGGCGCGCCCCTCGACATGATCGGCCGCGCCCTGCCGGAGGCCGTCACCGGCGCGGTGTCGCGCGCCACCGAGAGCGCCATGCACACGGCCCTGCGGGTGGCGCTCGCCACCCTGCCGGAGGCGCAGAAGACCCTGGTGCCCGCCGGCACCGATCTCGTGGAGACCGTCGCGGCCGCACCCGTGAGCACGGCGAGTCGGCTCGGTCGGATGCTGCCGTCGAGCGATTTCGCCCACAAGGCCATGGCGGCCGTCTCGGGCGCCGTGGGCGGCGCCTTCGGCCTCGCGACGCTGGCGGTGGAGCTGCCCCTCTCCACCACCCTGATGCTGCGCTCCATCGCGGGAATCGCCCGCGAGGAGGGCGAGGATCTGGCCGACCCGGAGAACGCGCTCGCCTGCGTGCAGGTGTTCGCGCTGGGCGGACGTGGCAGCGAGACCCCGCTCACCGAGAGCGGCTACTTCGCCGTGCGCGCGGCGCTCGCCAAGACCATGGCGGAGGCGGCGCGCTACGCCGGCAACCGGGCGCTCCTCGACGAGGCGGCCCCTGCGCTCATCCGCTTCTCGGCGCAGATCGCCGCGCGTTTTGGCATCGTCGTCTCGCAGAAGGTGGCGGCGCAGGCGGTGCCGATCCTCGGCGCCGTCGGCGGCGCCGCCGTGAACGCCGCCTTCATGGACCACTTCCAGGCCATGGCCCGGGCGCACTTCACCGTGCGCCGCCTGGAGCGGACCTACGGCGCCGCCCTCGTGCGCACGGCCTACGAGGCCGAGAAGGCCGCGACCGCCGCCTGAGCCGGTGGCGGGTCAGGCCGCCGGATACCGGGCCGCCAGGAGCGCGTGGACGAGGCGCGCGGTCTGGACCTCGCCCCCCTCCGGCCGGCCGGGCTTGGTCGACGGGTTCCAGCCGTAGAGATCGAAATGCACATGCGCCGTCGTCCCGGGGGCGAAGCGGCGCAGGAACAGGGCGGCGGTGATCGCCCCGGCGAAGGGGCCGCCCGGCGCGTTGTTGAGGTCGGCCACCTTCGAGTCGAGCAGGCCCGCATAGGGTGCGTGCAGCGGCAGGCGCCACACGGGATCGGCGACGGCCCGGCCCGCCGCCGTGACGGCCCCGGCGAGATCCTCGTCTTCGGTGAAGAAGGCCGGGAGGTCGGGCCCGAGGGCCACGCGGGCCGCCCCCGTCAGGGTGGCGAAATCGATGAGGAGGTCGGGCTTCTCCGCATCCGCCAGCGCCAGGGCGTCGGCGAGGATGAGGCGGCCCTCCGCGTCGGTGTTGCCGATCTCCACCGTGAGGCCGGCGCGGCTGCGGATCACGTCGCCGGGGCGGAAGGCCGCGCCCGAGATGGAATTCTCCACCGCCGGAATGAGGACGCGCAGGCGCAGCCGGAGACCCGCCCCCATCACCATGTCGGCGGCGGCCAGCGCCGCGGCGGCCCCGCCCATGTCCTTCTTCATCAGCAGCATGCCGGCCGACGGCTTGATGTCGAGGCCGCCCGTGTCGAAGGCCACCCCCTTGCCCACGAGGATGACGCGGGGGGCCGCCGGATCGCCCCAGGCGAGGTCGATGAGGCGGGGGCCACGCGGGGAGGCGGCGCCCACCGCGTGGACCAGGGGAAAGTCCTTCGCGAGGGCGTCGCCCGACACCACCGTGAGGGAGGCGCCGTGTTTCTCGGCGAGGGTGCGGGCCGCCGCCTCGATCTCGGCGGGGCCGAGATCGTTGGCCGGCGTGTTGACGAGGTCGCGCCCCATGGCCACGGCGGCGGCGATGCGCGCCACCGCGTCCGCATCGACGCCTTCGGGGGCGACGAGGCCGGGCAGGGCGGCGCCGGCCGCGCCGGCCGGAACGGCCGCGCGGTAGCGGGTGAAGCGGTAGCTGCCGAGCAGCCACGCGAGGCTCGCCTCGGCGCCGTCGACGGGTCCTTCGAGGCGGTAGGTGCCGGCGGGGAGTGACCCGGGCAGCTTGCCGACGAGCAGCCGGTCCCGGGCCGGTCCCGGTTCGCCGAGGCCGAACAGCACCCGGGCGAGCCCGCCCTCCGGCCCCGGCAGCAGGGCGATGCGCCCGGCCGTCGGCGCGAACTCCGTCGCCCTTGCATAGGCCGCCTCGCGGGACGCGAGGCCGGCCTCGACCGCGGGCCAGTCGGGACCGCCGACGCAGGTGATCGGGATGAGGGGCGTGAAATCCGGCGCGCGGGCGATCAGCTGGGACAGGGCGGGGCTCCTCGGACGCGGCGGCGGGTTAACCGCCGCTTAGGGTTAACGGTCTATCACCGGCCGACCGGTGGCGGGAAGCGCGCCGGCCGTGGGATAGCGGAGTCGCGAGATGGTCAGGCCGCGTTTGGAAGCGTCTCGCAGGGCCCTGCGGTTCGGCGCCGTCGTCGGGCTGGCCGTCCTCGCCAGCGCCTGCAACCGCTCGAGCGGCCCCGAGACCACGGGCTCCATCGGCGGCACGGAGTCTTCCGGCGGCACGAATTCCTTCGCAGGCTTGGGCTTGCCGGGTTTCGGCCGCAAGCCGTCCAACGTGGTGTCCCGCCGCGACGTCGAGGCGCTCGGCGAGCGCTACACCGCCGACCCCGGCGACGTCGCCATGGCCCTGCGCTACGCCCAGGCCCTGCGCGCCACGGGCCAGCGCGCCCAGGCCGTGGCCGTGCTGCAGCAGATCGCCCTGCGCAACCCCAAGAACACCGCCGTGCTCGCCGCCTACGGCAAGAGTCTGGCCGAAGCCGGCCGCTTCGCCGAAGCGGCCGACGTGCTCCAGAACGCCCACACGGCGGCCCAGCCGGACTGGCGCGTGCTCTCGGCGCAGGGGGCGGTGGCCGACCAGCTCGGCGACCATGCCCGCGCCCAGGGACTCTACGAGGCCGCCCTCAAGATCCAGCCCGACGATCCGGTGATCCTGTCCAATCTCGGCCTGTCCTACGCCCTGGCCAAGCGCCTCGACGCGGCCGAGGCGACCCTGCAGCGCGCCGCCGCCCAGCCGCGCGCCGATGCCCGGGTGCGCCAGAACCTCGCCCTGGTCTACGGCCTCAAGGGCAAGTTCTCGGACGCGGAGGCGGTGTCCCGCCAGGACCTGTCCCCCGACGAGGCCGCCGCCAACACGGCGGCCCTGCGCGCCGTCGTCGCCCAGCCGAACACCTGGAAGGCCATCAAGGCGTCGGACGCGAAGGCCAAGCCCGCCGGGCGGGGCTAGTGGGGGAACTCTGACGCTTGGTACCCGCCGCGTGCGTCCGTGATGGGTGGGGAGCGGGCTTTAGCCCTCCGCCCGGAAGCGGATGTTCGGTGTTCGACCCTTCACGGCTGTATCGCGACCCTCGTGCCGCTGCGAAGACGGACGTTTGACTGCGCTGCAGCTTAGGGAATTCTGGACGCGTAGGCGCTGTTACAGATCTCGCATCCTCGACGCATGTCGGTATTCGCTCGGCGTCATTCCGAAGTGTGCCTTGAAGCGGCGGGAGAAGTGCGGTTGGCTTGCGAAACCACACTCATATGCAAGTATACCGATCGATATGTGGCGGCATCCGGGATTCTTCAAATGTCTGGACGCCGCCAGCAGCCGCCGCTGCCAGATCCAGTCGGATATATGCTGTCCGTGATTGTGGAACAGCTGCTGAAGTCGCCGCAGCGAAACGCCAACTGCTGCTGCGAGTAGCGGCGGATCCAGGCTTACGTTGTTGAGATTTGCCTCAACGTACGCTTTGGCGCGTTGGATCACCAAAACTCCTGAAATTGGTCCAGGAACCTCCTTTGCGAGGCGCTCAGCAAGGCTGGCGATGACAAGGTCGATCCCTACCTCAGCCATTCTTTCAGCAGCAGAAGGCGGCAGCCGATCGCCTTCGCGCATAAGGTTGCACAGGAAAGAGCGGGTCAGGGTCGCCACCGGCTGGTGGCTATCGACCGTCAGACCAGCGAAAATTCGGGCTGACCCCAGGACGCCCTCAAGCCGCCTCCGCGGGATTGAGATGGCCACTACTTCGCTGTAACCGTTGTGCTCGTTAGCCCAGGGTGTGTTCGTGTCGCGTATGGCGAAGTCACCGGCCTCGTCAGTGCTCGATCGGTCGTTCTGGTGTGAGCATACGGTGCCGGTCAACACTATGTTTAAGAAGAGCTGATCGGTCTTGTGATTTTCGTTCCGAAGTGTCCGCGGTGTCGTCGAGACTCTAAGATTACTCAACGCGAACCATGTGAAGTCCAAGCCACCAATATTTGCGCCCTTAATAGAGGCGTTGAAGGGCTCATCGTCGAGGCAACTTTGATTCAGCGAGACAATTCGATCTTCGCAAATATCTTTCCCATGGCGAAACCGATTTTTCGGTAGCACCCCGTCTGTCGAGAAAATGGTTTGCATTGCAACTTTTAGTTTAGATCCGATATTAGGGTACAGATGCACGAATACTGCATTGCAGCAATTTGCACAAGTGCCTATGTCACGTCCGTATCTTAGACTATGTATTATTTATGCTTCTATTTAAATTACCTTATTTACCCATGCGATATATACAGAAGACACTTAAACTTGTACGGCAGCGAACAATGATTGGCGTTCGCAGGACAGCAGAAGAATTTGCGCTCTCATACCAAGCCTCGTTGATAAGGACTCACACTGAGTAGCGGTACGGAGCGGGCTGTGATTCAGTCCTCGGGTTTGAAGCCTGAGGAGGATGCGATGGCTGCTCCTGTGCCGCTGCGGTCGGATTTCGATGCGCAAGCCTTGCGTGCTTTGGCCAGGGGTTCGCGCGATCCGGCCCAGACCCGCCGCCTTTTGGCGCTGTCGGCGATCTCGGCGGGCGGGTTGCGTTCGGACGCGGCCGAGATCGGCGGGGTCGGGTTGCAGACGGTGCGCGACTGGGTGGTGGCCTTCAACTCGGACGGTCCGGACGGACTGATCGACGGTAAGGCCCCCGGTGCCCGCCCGCGCCTGAACGCCGATCAGCGCGAGGTCCTCAAGGGGCTCGTCGAACGGGAGCCGACGCCCGCCGCCCACGGCGTGGTGCGCTGGCGCTTGTGCGACTTGGCGCAGATCTTGGCGCAGATCCTGTGCGAGGATCACAGGGTGTCGGTTTCTGAGCAGACCTTGAGCCGGGTCTTGCGGGCGATGGGGTATCGCAAACTCTCGGCTCGACCGCGCCATCAGGCCCAGGGCCGCGCGGCCTATCTGGCAAGGGTGTGGCGTAATGACTGGCCGAGAGTTCTCGGGGCACGACCAGAGCAATATGTTTTCCACCCGACCCGGATGTAGATCATCCTCCACCAAGCTGCCCCGAAGCGGACCCTCTGAGGGTCTGTGTAGGGTCGCAAGCGGACGGGACCAAGCGTTGGATTTGGATCACTCGAACGAGCGGAGCCGCCGTCCTGTCCCGGACGCCTGAAGCGCAGCGGACGGGGATCCGGGACTTCGCGCTGCACCCGTCCGGGGCAGGCGACGGCGCGGACTCACCCCTCCGCGGCCACCTGCAACATGTCCACCGGCCCGTCCTGCGCGTCCGAAAACACGCCGGCCGTGAGGGTGCCGCCGAAGACGCAGGCGGTGTCGAGGTTGGTCCGGTGCCGGCGCAGGTCGGGCCGGCCGGTCAGTTGCGGCGTGTGGCCGTGGACGACGTGGCGGCCGAAATCGTAATCCGCGGACAGGAACGGCTCGCGAATCCACAGGCGGGTCGGCACGTCCGGGTCGATGCCGGGCCGGCCGGGGCGGAAGCCGGCATGGACGTAGTAGCGCCGCGCATCCTCCCAGACCGTCGGCAGGGCCGACATCCAGTTCAGCACGTCGTGGGGCAGGGCCTGCGGGTCGCGGGTGCCGTAGGATTTGAGGGTCGCCACCCCGCCGTTCTCGAGCCAGGGCGCGGTGCCGAAGCCATCGCGGTAGGCCGTCAGCATTAGGCTCTCGTGGTTGCCCATGAGGCAGGTGACGGCGTCGGGCTCGGCGGTCTGGAGGGCGCGCAAGGTCGCGACGACGCCGGCACTGTCGGGGCCGCGATCGATGGCATCGCCGAGGAAGACGAGGCGGCGCGGGGCGCCGGCCCGGTGGGTGTCGATGGCGGCCAGGAGTCGCCGCAGGGCCTCGGCGCATCCGTGGATGTCGCCGATGGCGTAGGTCAGGCCGGTGGACATCGCGCCGTCGCGCCGGCCGGTCAGGCGACCTTCGTCAGGCCGGCGGCCGTTTTCGGGGCCGTCTGCGTCTCGGACGCCTTGGGACTCTCGGGCGTCTTCTGCGCCTCGGACGCCTTGGGACTCCCGGGCGACTCCGCCACGGCAGCGCCGGGCGGAACGGCGGCTTTCTCCACCGCACGGGCCGGCGCGGCGGCCTTCGGCTTGTCCACCTGTCCGGGGACCGCGGCGGCCTGCTCTTTCGTGAGGATCGGCGTCGGCTTCTGGCCCGCCTCCAGAACCTCGTCCGTGTGCACGTCGAAGCGGATCAGCAGGGCCGTGGCGAAGCTCGTCGAGATCGCCACATCCGTGGCGTCGCGGCCCCGGGCGATGACGATGCGGCCGATGCGGCGGCGGTTGTTGCGCGCGTCGAAGGTGTGCCAGGCGCCGCCGAGATAGACCTCGAACCACGCCGAGAAGTCCGGCGGCGGCACCACGGGCACGCCGATATCGCCGAGGTAGCCCGTGCAGTAGCGCGCCGGGATGTTGAGGCAGCGGCAGAACGCGACGGCGAGATGCGCGTAGTCGCGGCAGACGCCGCGCTGCTGGGTGTAGGCGTCGTAGGCCGAGCGGGTGGCGTCGGCGTCCTGATAGTTGAACTTGATGTGTTGATTGACGAAGTCGCACACGGCCTGGACCCGGGCCCAGCCCTCCGGCCCGGCCCCGAACAGCTCCCAGGCGATGTTCGAGAGCTTGTCGGTGTCGCAGTAGCGGCTGCCGAGGAGGAACCGCATGGCCTCGTCGGGCAAGTCCTGCACCGGATGCTGGACCGCGTCCGGCACCACCGGGTCGAGCTCGCCGGAATCGTGGACGAGGAAGTCCGTCGCCACGGTGATGCGGCCGGCGGGCGCCAGGATGCGGGTGGTGACGTTGCCGAAGGCGTCGCGGTACTGGTGCGCGTCCACCGGCGGATCGAACGTCATCACCTCCGGCGTGAGGATGTCCGCCGCCCGCGAGGGATGGACGCTCAGGAGGAACATCATCGGAGTCGGCTGGAACGTCTCGTACGTGATGGCATAACCGGTCCGGATCTTCATGATGGCGGCTATGCTCCAGTGCAAGCCCAAGCTGGACCTGTCGAAATCGGGGATAAAACAGACAACGCCCGCAACAGATCGTCGTTGCACCGAAGCCTATGAATTATGGATCGGCCGGAGACTGATCCGAACACAGGCACCATCGTATATCCGGCCAGGATGCAGAGCCCGACACCGGGTGGCAAGGCGGCGCCGCGTTTTGCCGGTGCAGGATTGTTCGGACGTTGCCATCGGCGTCGATCGTCCGAAACCCATTCGGGTCCGAGCCTCCTTCAGGCCGAAGTCCCATGCAGGAAGAGGGCCAGCCCGCTCAGCGGAGCCAGCCCCGAAGGCGCCGCACGGCGTCGGCGCAGTCCGCGTGGGAGCCGGCGAAGGAGAACCGGACGTGGTGGTGTCCCTCCGTCGCGTCGAAATCGAGCCCCGGGGTCGCGGCGATTCCGGCCTCGTCGAGCATGCGACGGCAGAAGCCGGCCGCGTCGTCGGTGAGGTTCGAGACATCGGCGTAGAGGTAGAACGCCCCGTCGGCGGGGTGGGTGCGGCCGAGGCCGAGGCCCGGGAACGCGTCGAGGAGCAGGGCGCGGTTGGCGGCGTAGCCGGCGCGCACGGCCTCGACCTCCTCCACGGCGTCGAAGGCCGCCATGGCCGCCACCTGCGACAGGTAGGGCGCCGAGATGAACAGGTTCTGGGCCAGCCGCTCGATCGCGCGCACCAGCCATTCGGGCACCACCATCCAGCCGATGCGCCAGCCGGTCATGCACCAGGTCTTCGAGAACGAGTTGATGACGACGGCGTCGGGGTCGTAGCGGAGCGCCGTGTCCGTCGGCACGCCGTAGCTCAGCCCGTGGTAGATCTCGTCGGAGATGAAGCGGGGGCCGAGGGCGCGGGCCGTGGCGCAGAGGTCGGCGAGGCGCTCGGGCGCGATGACCGTGCCGGAGGGGTTGGCCGGGCTCATCACCAGCACGCCGGCAAGCGGGTCCGCCGCGTGGAGCGCGCGCAGGCCCGCGCTCGTCGGGGCGTAGCGGTCCGTGTCCGCGAGCGGCAGGGGGGCCGGCACGAGGTCGAGGGCGTGCAGGATGCTGCGATAGGCGGGATAGCCCGGCTGCGGCACGGCGATCCGGGCGCCGGCGTCGAACAGCCCGAGGAAGGCCAGGATGAAGCCGGCGGACGAGCCCGTGGTGACGACGATGCGCCCGGGCGCCACGTCGATGCCGTGGGTGTCGGCGTAGTGCCGGGCGATGCGGGCGCGCAGCGCCGGGAGGCCCAGGGCCTGGGTGTAGGGCAGGGCGCCGCCGGCGAGCGCGCCCTGCGCCGCCGCGATCACGGCGCGCGGGGCCGGCGCCGAGGGCTGGCCGACCTCCATGTGGATCACGGCGTCGCCGCGCGCCTCCCGGGCGGCGGCGGCCGACATCACGTCCATGGCGAGGAACGGCGCGACGCGGGCGGCGCGTTGCGAGGGCAAGGGGGAGCTGGAGGACAAGCCGGCGGAGGGGGAAAGCAGAACCGTCATCCTCCCTCCGTAAAGCCGTTCGCCCCGGGACGGAAACCGCGCCACGAGACGGAAACCGCGCCGCGCGGCCGTGCGCGATTGACCGGCCGCCGCGAAAACGCCTAACCCCGCCGATAGACGCACCCGATCTCGTGTCCGATCCTCTCCAGGCCGGCCGCGTTTCCCATCCGGTCGCCCCCCGCGAGGACGCATGCCCCTGCTCCGGTCCCTACTCACCTCCGTCGTCCTGTTCGGCGCCTCCGCCGCCTGGGCCCAGACCACCCCGCAGACGGCTCCGGCGGCGGCCCCGGTCTTCTCCGACACCCAGCGCCAGGCCATCGAGGCCATCGTCAAGGATTACCTCGTCAAGAATCCGGACGTGCTGCAGGAGGCCATCGCCGAGGGCGAGAAGCGCGCCCAGGAGACCCAGAAGCTCGCCCAGGCCGCCGCCGTGAAGGAATCCCGCGAGACCCTGACCAATTCGCCCCACGGCGTCGTCGTCGGCAACCCGGCGGGCGACGTCACCGTGGTGGAGTTCTTCGACTACAATTGCGGCTATTGCCGCAAGGCCCTCGGCGACATCCAGACCCTGATCAAGTCCGATCCGAAGCTGCGCGTGGTCCTGCGCGACTTCCCCGTGCTCGGGGCCGAATCGCTCGAGGCCAGCAAGCTGGCGCTCGCGGCCAAGCAGCAGCTCAAGGCCGATCGGATGTTCGAATTCCACGTGAAGCTCCTGGAGACCAAGGGCCGGGTCACGGGCGAGCGCGCCCTGGCGGTGGCCAAGGAGATGGGCCTCGATACGGCGCGTCTCGCCAAGGATGCCCAGGGCCCCGAAGTGAAGACGGCGCTCTCCGAGAACGTGAGTCTCGGCGACAAGCTCGGCCTGTCCGGCACCCCGGCCTTCATCATCGGCGACGAGATCATCCCCGGCGCCGTCGGCGTCGACCCGATCCGCAAGACCATCAGCGACGTCCGGCAGTGCGGCCACGCCAGCTGCTGAACCGCCCGAACCCGCACGGGTCCCGAACCCGGGAGACCGCTGGCCTCCCGACGAAGAAACTTCCAGCCTGACGACGACCGAGCCGATGCCCAAGGAGCCGATGTCCAAGAACGATCCCTTCGATCCGGAGCTCGTGCGCGAGCTCGCCAAGCTCATCACCGAGACGGATCTCACCGAGATCGAGGTCGAGAAGGGCGACCTGCGCATCCGCGTCGCCCGCCGTATCGAGCCCGTCCACGTCCAGGTGGCGGCCCCCGCCCCGGCGCTGGCCGCCCTGGCCCCGGCGCCCCAGCCCGCGGCTGGTCCGGGCGCGGTCCCCGAGCGGGCGCGGGCGGGCGCGGGCCATCCCGGCGCCGTGCCCTCGCCCATGGTCGGCACCGCCTACCGCCGGCCGTCGCCGGACGCCAAGGTGTTCGTCGATGTCGGCTCGAAGGTCGAGGCGGGCGAGAAGGTCCTCCTCATCGAGGCGATGAAGACCTTCAACGAGATCGTGGCCCCCCGGGCCGGCACCGTCACGGCCGTCTTCGTCGAGGACGGCCAGCCCGTCGAGTTCGGCGAACCCCTCCTCGTCATCGAGTGAGGCGCGAGGCATCATGTTCGACAAGATCCTGATCGCCAATCGCGGCGAGATCGCCCTGCGCATCCTGCGCGCGGCCAAGGAACTCGGGATCGCGACCGTCGCCGTCCATTCCACGGCGGACGCCGACGCCATGCACGTGCGGCTCGCCGACGAGAGCGTGTGCATCGGCCCCCCGGCCGCCCGCGACAGCTACCTCAACATCCCCTCCATCATCGCCGCCTGCGAGATCACCGGGGCGGACGCGGTGCACCCCGGCTACGGCTTCCTGTCGGAGAACGCGCGCTTCGCCGAGGTGCTGGCGCACCACGAGATCGGGTTCATCGGCCCCAAGGCCGAGCATATCCGCATCATGGGCGACAAGATCGAGGCCAAGCGCACGGCGAAACGCCTCGGCATCCCGTGCGTTCCGGGGTCCGAGGGCGGCGTCGAGGACCCGGTGGAGGCCAGGCGCATCGCCGCCGAGATCGGCTATCCGGTGCTGGTGAAGGCGGCCTCCGGCGGCGGCGGCCGCGGCATGAAGGTGGCGCGCACGGAGGCCGACCTCGAGGAAGCCCTCGGCATGGCGCGCCAGGAGGCGAAGGCCGCCTTCGGCGACGACGCCGTCTACCTCGAAAAGTACCTAGAGAAGCCGCGCCACATCGAGGTGCAGGTGCTGGGCGACGGGCAGGGCAACGCCGTGCATCTGGCCGAGCGCGACTGCTCGCTCCAGCGCCGGCACCAGAAGGTGTGGGAGGAGGGCGGTTCGCCCGTCATCGACGAGGCGACGCGGGCCGAGATCGGCGGCATCTGCGCCCGGGCCATGCAGGAGCTGAAGTACCTCGGCGCCGGCACGGTGGAGTTCCTCTACGAGGACGGCCGGTTCTACTTCATCGAGATGAACACCCGCATCCAGGTCGAGCATCCGGTCACCGAGATGATCACCGGGATCGACCTCGTCAACGAGCAGATCCGGGTCGCCGCCGGCCTGCCGCTGTCGGTCACCCAGGACGAGATCAAGGTTTCGGGCCACGCCATCGAGTGCCGGATCAACGCCGAGCACCCGGCGACCTTCCGGCCGTCGCCGGGCCTCATCACCTACTTCCACCCGCCGGGCGGCCTCGGCGTGCGCGTCGATTCGGCGGTGTTCCAGGGGTATCGCATCCCGCCGCACTACGATTCGCTCATCGGCAAGCTCATCGTGCACGGGCGCACCCGCAACGAGTGCCTCATGCGCCTGCGCCGGGCACTCGACGAGTTCGTGGTCGACGGCGTCGACACCACGCTGCCCCTGTTCCGCACCCTGGTGCGCAACGCCGACGTCCTGAACGGCGCCTACGACATCCACTGGCTGGAGAACTTCCTGGCGGCGGGCGGCCTCGACGAGCCGTAGGGCCGCGACATCATCGGCGCCGGGCGCCGATGACTTGCCCGAGTGCCGATACCTTGCCCGGGCACCGATGATGTGGGCCGATCTTTCGGAACGGGAACGGGACGCGGCGGACTTCGTTCATTCGGCAGACCGCCGGACCGGCCGCGCCACCCGCGCGACCCGCCGGCCGGTACCGTACCCGAGCGTCCCGAGGAATTTTGTCATGCGCCTGTCCCACCTTCTGATCGCGTCCGCGCTGCTCGCCACCCCGGCCCTGGCCCAGTCGCCGTCCGGCAATGTCGGCCAGCCCGAGCGCGGCGTGCCGCAGGCCGGCAACACGGCGGGCGGTCCCATCGACAAGCCCTCGACCCGCGACATGGCGCCGGCCCGGACCGGATCGATGCCGTCCGGCGAGAACGGCATGTCGCCGGGCGTGGGCGCCGTCGATTCGGCCAAGGGCGGCAATGCCGACGAGAACAACCGCCCGGTGCCGAACACCGGCGGCACCGCGGGCGGCCCGGCGCGCTAGCCTTCTCGCGACAGCGTCCTCGACGGCGCGAAGGCCGGTCCCGCGGGGCCGGCCTTTTTCGTGCCTACGAAGCCGCGGGATACGCTGTGACGAACTCGGCGTCCGGCCGACCGGGGCGGACGATCCAGACGGACAGGATGCACGGATTGCGTCTGTCCGGGGTCTTGATGTTGCATCGGACGACGAACGTCAGGCCCCATCGATCGGAGATGGTTTTCTCGACGGGGTTGCGATCCGGGTGCTGCGCGAGGGCGGCCGCCATGATCTCCCACCGGTCGACCGAGAAACCGAACGCCCGGAAGAACACCGATTTCGGACCACCGAGCTTGTGGGTGGGGTTGAGCAGATAGCGAGTGATTTTCGCCTGTGCGACGGCGCGCGGCGGGACCGTCGCGCTCACGCGTCGGCCGGGGCCCGCGACAGGCTCGGTGCCGGAACCGTCACCACGGCCGGGAACGGGGCGACGAACTCGACCATGTAGGCTTCCCCGTCCGCCCAGACGGCGACGATGGCGCCCTCCGCGCCGACGGGAAGGGTCCGCCCATCGTCCAAGTCGACGGGAGCGGACAGCGTCACCATGCTGAATTCCGGCATGGGCGTCCGGGCAACGTCGGAGGCGCCACTCTTACGGAGCGTGGATCGCGTGGACGGACCTGGGTGGGGAGGTGGGGGCATCTTGCGCCTCGGTTCGCCATCGAACATAGGCGCCCGCCCGGTGCCTGTCAGCCACCCGCCGCAAACCCGATTTCGCGTGACATTTTGCCGACGCAGTTTTTCTGGGAACTGATTGCGCGCAATTGAATTGCCCAATCACACCGGACGGAAGACGATCGTTCCTCCAGCCGGGGCAAACGCTCCGCGCCACCCGGACACATCCCAAAACATCCCGCTCAAGACATCCCGAAAGACATCCATGCGTTCCGTGACCCTCGCCGTCGCCGCCCTCGCCCTGTCCGTCACCGGCGCCCTGGCCCAGTCCCCCTCCGGCAATGTCGGCCAGCCCGAGCGGGCGTTCCCGCAGGCCGGCAACACCACCCGCGGTCCCCTCGACAATCCGTCCGTCACCGGCGCCTACCGCAACGCCGATACCGGCCTCCTCGATCTCGACGCCACCGGCAGCGTCGGACCCCGTCCGCTGCCGTCGAACAGCGAGGCGATCATCGTCGACTCGGCCAAGGGCGGCAACGCCGAGCAGATCAACCGCACCGTGCCGAACCTCGGCACCACCTCGGGCGGCCCGGAGTTCTAAGGCCTCCTGCAGGACCCGATTCGCGCAGCGGCGAAGCCTTCGGGCTTCGCCGTTTTGCGTCGGGAGCGGTGCTTCCGCCCTGGCGTTCCGGCGTCGGCCACGCCACAGTCCCGGCATGCACGACGCAGACCGCGTGGACATCACGCCCGAGATCCTGCTCAAGGCCTACGCGGCGGGCATCTTCCCCATGGCGGAGGATGCGGACGATCCGGCGATCTACTGGGTCGAGCCCAAGGCGCGCGGTATCCTGCCGCTGGACGGTTTCCACGTCGCCAAGCGCCTCGCCCGCACCGTGCGGGCGGATGGGTTCGAGGTCCGGGTCGATCACGATTTCGACGCGGTGATCGGGGGCTGCGCCGCCCCGCGCCGGGACGCCGAGAAGACCTGGATCAACGCCCGCATCCGCGACCTCTACGGCGCCCTGTTCGACGCCGGCCACGCCCACACGGTGGAGGTCTACGCCGAGGGCCGCCTCGTCGGCGGCCTCTACGGCGTGTCCCTCGGCGCGGCCTTCTTCGGCGAGAGCATGTTCCACACCGTCCGGGACGCCTCGAAGGTGGCCCTGGTCCACCTCGTCGCCCGCCTGCGGGCCGGCGGCTACCGCCTCGCCGACACCCAGTTCGTCACCGACCACCTGCTGCAGTTCGGCGCCGAGGAGGTGCCGCGCCACGTCTACAAGCGGCGTCTGGCCGACGCGATCACCCATTCGGCCGATTGGGACGTGTGGCCGCGCGGCGTGATCATCGACGGACAAACCGCGCTGGCGGCGCTCGCGGCGCCTTGAGGAAAAAGTTCTAAGGATGACGCAGGGCGCGCGCGGGTCCGGTGGCTCCATCGTGGCGACCGGGTTCGGACATCGTGCGAGCAGCGCGGGTCTCCTCTCCTGGAAGGAGAGGGACAGGGTGAGGTGTGCGAGCTTTCCGGAGCGTCCACGACCCTCACCCCAACCCTCTCCCAGACAGGAGAGGGAGCACCATTGCGCCCGACGCCGACGCAGCATGCCTCTCGAAATCCACTGCCGAACCGATCGGTGAATCCAGTCGGCGTGAGGGGAAGCGCGCTTCGACCGCTGCGGTTGGCAACGCCGTTCGGACCGCCCGTCAGCCTACCGGAACAGCGCGTCGAACAGGTTCTGCGGCTGCTGGGGCGGCGGGGCCGGGGCCGGGCCCTCGTTCGTCGGGAAGAATTTGCGCGAGGGCTTCTGCTTGGGCTGCACCGGCACGCCGCGCGGCGCCTCGACGTCGACCTGGCCGTTGGGGTTGACCTGCTGGGCCGTGCGGGTCGCGTCCTGCCCGCCGCGCTGGCGCCGGGTCTTCTCGGGCTTGGAGGCCATGACCGGCACGTCCTCCTGCTCCTTCGCCTCCGCGATCACGTCGGAGCCACCCTTACAGTCGACGAGCCAGACGTCGTAGATCGGGTGCTCGATGGCATGCAGGCCCGGGCTCGCCGCGAACATCCATCCGGTGAAGATGCGGCGGTACTTCGAGTCGAGGGTGACCTCGTCGACCTCGAGGAAGCCGGTGGTCTTCGGGCTCTCCGTGGGCGGGCGGCTGTAGCACACGCGCGGGGTGAGCTGGAGGGCGCCGAACTGCACCGTCTCGTCGACGGCGACCTCGAACGACACGATCCGGCCGGTGATCTTGTCGAGGCCGGAGAACACGGCCGTGGGGTTCTTGATCTTGTCGGCCTGGGCCGGGAACGCCGTCGCGGCCAGGGCCGGAACGGCGACCAGGGCGGCGAGAAGGCGGGCGCGCGAAACGCGTGCGGTGCTGCGGCTCACGGCTCGCTCCCTTGGACAAGGCGCGGCCGGGCAGGGGCGGCGCGCCCTGCGTTTAAGGGCGCAACCTTGGTGGAAAAAGGGCCGCGCCCGGCGATTCCGCCGCCGGGAGTTGAGTCGCCAAAAGTTCAGTCGCCAGGAGTTCAGTCTCCGGGAGTCCACGGCGCGTAGTCGCCCGTGGCGGCCGGGCGCTGGCCGGTGCTGAGCTGCGAGCCCTTGGGGCGGTAGGCGCCGAGCGTCCCCGTCAGGTTCTCGACATGGGGCTTCTGCCAGGCGCGCGGGGTGTAGGCCTCCTCGCTCGGCGGCACGTCGCCGTTGTGGCACAGCCAGGAGCGCCAGCCGGGCGGCACCTTCGAGGCGTCGGCGTAGCCGTTATAGACGACCCAGCGCCGCTCCGGCCCGACCGACCGGTCGATGAGGGGCCCGAGCGCCCGGTAATAGGTGTTGCCGCCGTCATCCGTGCCGACGAGCTGGCCCTTGCGCGCCGTGTAGAGGGCGAGCGACATGGTCTGCCCGTTCCACCAGGTGAAGATGCGCAGGAGCGTGTCCTTGAGAGCCATCGCGTTCGCCTGAAAGGGGCCGTCACGGCCGCCGGTCCGTCATTCGCGCGGGACTATGGTGAGGCGCTGCCCCCAAGTCCAGTCGGGGTGCCCGCCTGCGCCCGGATTGTCACACCCCGCCGACGTTAACCATGCGGCGGACCGGGTCCGATCGGCTCCAACCTGTGGGCTCCAAAAATCTTCGCGGCGATTCCGCGAGCGCCAAAGAGCACTTATCCGAAAGCCTCGGATATCCACAGGATTTAGGATGCCGACACAACATCTAGTCAGGAACATAGCCGACGCACACAAGTTGTTGACGCGAGGGCCCTCGACGCGCTAGCTTTCGGATGTCGCCGAAGCGATCCGGTCCCTCGGCGGTTCATCGATTTTGTCTGGTTCGAACAGCGCGGCGCGGGCGTTCGCGGTCGCGTGTCCGCACCAGTCCAGCATCACAGCGCCGGCGCCATCGCGCCATGGGCGGGAGACAGGTTTCATGCGGTTCGAGCGTCGCCTCACCACGGCTGGGCAATCCCCCTACGCCACGATTCCCTTCCGCAAGACCCTGAGCGAGATCCGCAATCCGGACGGCTCGGTGGTGTTCCGCCTGGAGGGCATCGAGGTCCCCGAGAGCTGGAGCCAGGTCGCCAGCGACGTGCTGGCCCAGAAGTATTTCCGCAAGGCCGGCGTCCCCGCCCGCTTGAAGAAGGTGGAAGAGAACGACGTCCCGTCGTTCCTGTGGCGCTCGGTGGCCGACGAGGCGGCTTTGGCCGAGGTGCCGGAGGCCGAGCGCTACGTCTCGGAGATCTCCTCGACGCAGGTGTTCGACCGGCTCGCCGGCTGCTGGACCTACTGGGGCTGGAAGGGTGGCTACTTCACGTCCGAGGAGGACGCCTCCGCGTTCCTCGACGAGCTGCGCTTCATGCTCGCCCGCCAGATGGTGGCGCCGAACTCGCCGCAATGGTTCAACACCGGCCTGCACTGGGCCTACGGCATCGATGGTCCGGCGCAGGGCCACTACTACGTCGATTACCGCACCGGTGAGCTGACGAAGTCGGCGTCCTCCTACGAGCACCCGCAGCCCCACGCCTGCTTCATCCAGGGCGTGCAGGACGACCTCGTCAACGAGGGCGGCATCATGGACCTGTGGGTCCGCGAGGCCCGCCTGTTCAAGTACGGCTCCGGCACCGGCTCCAACTTCTCGATGCTGCGTGGAGAAAACGAGAAGCTCGGCGGCGGCGGCAAGTCGTCGGGCCTGATGAGCTTCCTCAAGATCGGCGACCGGGCGGCCGGCGCCATCAAGTCCGGCGGCACGACGCGCCGCGCGGCCAAGATGGTCATCGTCGACATCGATCACCCGGATATCGAGACCTACATCGATTGGAAGGTGAAGGAGGAGCAGAAGGTCGCCGCCCTGGTGACCGGCTCCAAGATCGTCTCCAAGCACCTCACCGCCGTGATGAAGGCCTGCACCCAGTGCGAGGCCGAGGGCGACGCCTGCTTCGACCCCGAGCGCAACCCGGCCCTGAAGAAGGCCGTGAAGGCCGCCCGCAAGGACATGGTGCCGGATTCCTACACCAAGCGTGTGATCCAGTTCGCCCGTCAGGGCTTCACCAAGATCGAGTTCCCCGTCTACGACACCGACTGGGATTCGGAGGCCTACCTCACGGTCGCCGGCCAGAACTCCAACAATTCCGTCTCCCTCACCGACGATTTTTTGCGCGCCGTCGAGGCCGATTCGGACTGGGAGCTCAAGGCCCGGACAACCGGCAAAACCACGAAAACCCTGCCGGCGCGTGAGCTGTGGGACAAGATCGGCGAGGCCGCCTGGGCCTCGGCCGATCCGGGCCTGCACTTCAACACCACCATGAACGACTGGCACACCTGCCCGGCGGGCGGGCGCATCCGCGCCTCGAATCCGTGCTCGGAATACATGTTCCTCGACGACACCGCCTGCAACCTGGCCAGCGCCAACCTGCTGACCATGTACGACCGCGCCACCAACCGCTTCGACGTCGCCGCCTTCGAGCACCTCAACCGCCTCTGGACCGTGGTCCTCGAGATCTCGGTGATGATGGCGCAGTTCCCGTCGAAGGAGATCGCCGAGCTCTCGTTCCGCTACCGCACGCTGGGTCTCGGCTACGCCAATATCGGCGGCCTCCTGATGAGCATGGGCCTGCCCTACGATTCCGATCAGGGCCGGGCGCTCGCCGGATCGCTCACCGCGATCATGACCGGCGTGTCCTACGCCACCTCGGCCGAGATGGCCGGCGAACTCGGGGCCTTCCCGGCCTACGAGGAGAATGCCGACGCCATGCTCAAGGTGATCCGCAACCATCGCCGCGCCGCCCACGGCGAGGCGGAGGGCTACGAGTTCCTCTCGATCAACCCGGTGCCGCTGGACCTCGCCAACATCCCGCAGGCCGATCTGGCGGAGCGGGCCCGCCACGCCTGGGACCGCGCCCTCCAGCTCGGCGAGGAGCACGGGTTCCGCAATGCCCAGGCGACCGTCATCGCGCCCACCGGCACCATCGGCCTGGTGATGGATTGCGACACGACGGGCATCGAGCCCGACTTCGCCCTCGTGAAATTCAAGAAGCTCGCCGGTGGCGGTTACTTCAAGATCATCAACCGCGCCGTGCCGGATGCGCTCCGGACGCTCGGCTACCGCGAATCCGAGATCGCCGAGATCGAGGCCTACGCCGTGGGTCACGGCTCCATGGGCCAGTCCCCGGCCATCAACGCCGGGAGCCTGCGGGCCAAGGGCTTCACCGACGACAAGATCGCGGCCATCGAGGCCGGACTGAAGCAGGCCTTCGACATCAAGTTCGTGTTCAACCGCTGGACGCTGGGCGATGCCTTTCTCACGGATGTGCTGAAGGTTCCTGCCGAAAAGCTCTCCGATCCGGCCTTCGAGATCCTGCCGTTCCTCGGCTACTCGAAGAAGGACATCGAGGCGGCCAACACCCACATCTGCGGGGCGATGACCCTCGAGGGCGCTCCGTTCCTCAAGCTCGAGCACTACGCGGTGTTCGACTGCGCCAACCCGTGCGGCCGCATCGGCAAGCGCTACCTGTCCGTCGAGAGCCACATCCGCATGATGGCGGCGGCCCAGCCCTTCATCTCGGGCGCCATCTCCAAGACCATCAACATGCCGAACGACGCCACCGTCGAGGATTGCAAGAACGCCTACAAGCTGTCCTGGACCCTGGCGCTCAAGGCCAACGCCCTCTACCGCGACGGCTCCAAGCTGTCGCAGCCCCTGAACTCGGCCCTCATCGCCGACGAGGAGGAGGATGCCGAGGAGGTGATCGAGGCGCTCACCGCCCAGCCGGCAACGGCGAAGGCCGCCCAGCTCGCGGAAAAGATCGTCGAGCGGGTCATCGAGCGCGTCGAGCGCATCCGGTCTCGCGAAAAGCTGCCCGACCGGCGCAAGGGCTACACCCAGAAGGCCGTGGTCGGCGGCCACAAGGTGTATCTCCGCACCGGCGAGTACCATGACGGCCGCATCGGCGAGATCTTCATCGACATGCACAAGGAGGGCGCCGCCTTCCGAAGCCTGATGAACAACTTCGCCATCGCGATCTCCATCGGCCTCCAGTACGGCGTGCCCATGGAGGAGTACGTCGACGCCTTCACCTTCACCCGCTTCGAGCCGGCGGGCTTCGTGCAGGGCAACGACGCCATCAAGAACGCCACCTCGATCCTCGACTACGTGTTCCGCGAACTCGCCATCTCGTATCTCGGCCGCATGGATCTCGCCCATGTCGACCCGTCCGAGATCGGCAACACGGTGATGGGCAAGGGCGAGGGCGAGGGCGCGCGCGGCGACAAGCCCGATCCGGTGGCCGCCAACGTGGTCTCGCGCGGCCTCCTGCGCGGCTCGGCCGACCGCCTCACCCTGATCCAGGGCGGCCCGGCCGGCGGCACGGTGGGCGTCGGAGCGCCGAGTGCCGGCGTCTCGGCCCCGGCCGGCGGCGTGGTCCACGCCCTGCGCGGCGCCACGGCGTTGAAGTCGGAGCCGGTCCCGGCCGGGATCGCCGAGACCCTGGTCGAGTCCCTGCCTTTCGCCAAACCCGAGCGCACGGTCTCCGACCGCCGCGCCGAGGCGAAGATGAAGGGCTACGTCGGCGAAGCCTGCCCCGAATGCGCGAACTTCACGCTGGTCCGCAACGGAACCTGCCTGAAGTGCGACACCTGCGGTTCGACCACGGGCTGCTCGTAACCACGCCCCGGACGTGATGTCGGCATGTTGAGGACTGAAACGTTGCGTGTTGCGCGGCGTTTCAGGTCAGTCAAACGGCATTGAGATGCGCCGTGGTGGCTCGATTCATCAAGTCGTCGAGCATGTCGGCCGTACGCGACTACGAGCCCCGTGAGGTTCCGGTCCGGGGCGGTTCCCTGGGCGACGTGCCGGCACCCGGCCTCCATCGCGATCACGGCATCTGAGGCCGGCG
>NZ_JAKSXV010000118.1 GCF_022829345.1 Methylobacterium sp. J-090
CCCCCCCCTTGTCGGACACCGCATCGGAGGGCGCGGTCGCCGCGCCGCCCAAGACCTTGGTCACCGGAGAGACGGCATCCCCGAGCGTCGCACCAACCTTGTCGGGCACCGCGTCGGAAGGCGCAGTCGCCGCGCCGCCCACGGCCTTGGTCACCGGAGAGACGGCATCGCCGAGCGCCGCACCGACCTTGTCGGGCACCGCATCGGAGGGCGCAGTCGCCGCGCCGCCCACGGTCTGCGTCACCGGGGAAACGGTATCGCCGAGCGCCGCGTGGACCTTGTCGGGCACCGCATCGGAGGGCGCAGTCGCGGTCGCCGGGCCGTCCACGACCTTGGTCACCGGGGAGACGGCATCGCCGAGCGCCGCACCACCCTTGTCGGGCACCGCGTCAGAGGAAGCGGACGCCGCGCCGCCCAAGGCCTTGGTCACCGGGGAGACCGCATCGTCGAGCGCCGCCCCCCCCTTGTCGGACACCGCATCGGAGGGCGCGGTCGCCGCGCCGCCCAAGACCTTGGTCACCGGAGAGACGGCATCCCCGAGCGTCGCACCAACCTTGTCGGGCACCGCGTCGGAAGGCGCAGTCGCCGCGCCGCCCA